>NZ_JAIQDE010000001.1 GCF_020037015.1 Corallococcus sp. AS-1-6
AGACGCGCTTCAAAGGAAGGGAGCGGACGGAGCTGGCGGCCTACCTGGTGGGCGCCGCGTACAACCTGGTGCGGATGTCGCGGCTGACTGCCGCATAGGCGCCCTTCGCCCTCTGCCTCCCCCGGATGACAAGGTTGAGAACGGAGGGCACGAGAAGCCCGGACTCATGCCTTCAAACCGGGCTTCTTCAACAGCCTGCTAGAGCGGCAGGACCAGCTCGAAGCGCGCGCCGCCCTCGGGACGCGCGCCCGCGCGCACCCTGCCTCCGTGCGCCAGCACCACGCGCCGCACGATGGCCAGGCCCAGGCCCCGGCCGTTGGCGCGGGTGAGGAAGAAGGGCTCGAAGACGCGCTGCGGATCCAACCCGGCGATGCCCGGGCCCTCGTCCTCCACGCTCAGCGCCACCCCGTCCGGCACGCGGCGCACCTCCACGCGCACCGTGCCTCCGGGCGGCGAGGCCTGGATGGCGTTGCGCATCAGGTGCGTGACGGCCAACTGCAACAGCGTCTCGTCACCGGACAGCTCCGGCACGTCCGGCGCCTCGTCGAACGCCACGCGCGGCCTGGGCAGCTCCTCCCGGCCGTGGAGCAACTGCGCGAGCGCGCGGTGCACCAGCTCGCCCAGCGAGACGGGGCGCGGGCGGGGCTCCAGCGGGCGCACCGTGTCCAGCAGGTCGCGCACGATGTCCTCCAGCCGGATGGCCTCCTCCTCCAGCATCTCCACGGCGGAGGCGCCCGCGGGCCCCAGGCGGGGTTCGCGCTTGAGCACCGCCACCGTGTTGAGGATGGCGCCCAGGGGGTTGCGCACCTCGTGGGCCACGACGCCCGCCGCCTCGCCCAGCACCGTCAGCCGCTCGCTGGCGATGAGCTCGTTCTGCAGGCGGTGCACCTCCGCGAGCCGCGCCTCCGCCGCGCGGTGGTGGCGCACGTTCTCCAGCGCGCCGCCGATGAGCTGCGCGAACAGCTCCAGCGCCCCCGCGTTCGCGGGCGTCAGCGTGGTGGACTGCACCGCCAGCACGCCGAAGGGCTCGTCCCCCACGAAGATGGGCGCGTCCAGCGCGCGGGAGCCCGGCGGGTAGATGCGCTGGATGTTGTCCGCCACCTCCGGCGAGTGCAGCCGCCGCGCCATGCTGAACGCGTCCGGGTGGAACGTCGCCCGGCGGCTCGTGAGCACCTCCTCCAGGTGCGGCATCCCGGAGCGGTGGAAGCGCACCGCGTGCACGTCCTGCCCGTACAGCCGCGCTGCCGCCGCCAGGCTCTCCGGCTCCTGGCGCATGGGCCCGTGGCGCAGGAAGTCTCCCTCCAGCAGCAGCACGGAGGCGTAGAAGCCCTGCCGGTGCAGGGACTCCACCGCCAGCTCCAGCACCGTGCCCTCGTCGCGGCAGCGCAAGAGCTCCGCCGCGGTGGCCACCAGCATGGTGGACAGCGTGCGCACCGCGTCCCCGCCCTCCGCGTCCAGCAGCAGCACGAGCTGCTCCTGCGGCACGCGGCCGGGCGCGCTGACGGGGGAGAGCAGGTGCTGGCGCCCGTCCGCGCCGCGCACGCGCACCCAGGCGGGCCGCACCGGCGTGGGCTGCTCGCCGCGCATCAGCGCTTCGCACAGGGGATCCAGCCAGGCGCGCTCCTCCGGCCCGAAGCGCGCGGCGAGCTCCAGTAGGGACGGCAGCTCGTCCTCTCGCAGGCCCAGCAGCGTGCGCAGCGCGGTGTTGGTGAACACCAGCCGGTCGCCGCGAATCACGAACAGCGGCACCGGCAGCGCGGGCAGCAGGCCATCCAGTGTGCCGGGCGGGCTGGAGGCGCTCATCGCCGCTCCTGCGTTCCAGGGGGACGGGGGCCCGGAGGCAATCGCCGCGCGGGTGGGCCGTAGGAAGGGATGAAGGCGTTGAGCACTGGAGGAGACACCATGAACTTCGCGAACGAGTTGGACCGCCGGGACCTGGAGTTGAAGTCCGTCATGGCCGTGTGGGTCGCCTTCGTGGCGATGGGCGCGGTCTTCCTGGGCCAGTTGTTCTAGTCCCGGGCGTTGGCCACCGCCCGGGAACCTGTCAGGGCTTCTTGGTGCGGCGGACGTACTGCTGGATGAAGTCCCGCTCCTCCGCGCGCAGCGCGCTCAGGCGCAACCCGTAGCCCTTGGGGTTCTTGCCGTCGTCCAGGGAGTTCTCCCAGATGACGGAGCTGCGCAGGGTCATGACCCGCTCCGGATCCTCGAAGCGCAAGGTCAGCTCCACCTGTGTCCCCAGCCGCAGTGGCCGGTCCGTGCCGATGAACAGGCCGCCCGACGACAGGTTGATGATGCGGTGGTCGGTGAAGATGCCCGTGTTCTTCATCGTCACCTTCACGTCCGCGTGCAGCCGGTCGTCCGACCGGCGCTCCAGGCCCACGAACTCGGCGCTCGAATACGAGGGCGCGGGGGCGGCGATGGGGCGCCGGACGGGCGCGGGAGGCGGCGGCGTGGGAGCGGGCGCAGGCGCGGGCGGCGTCACCGGGCGCGCCGCCGTGGGCGTCATCACCGGAGGCGGCCGGGGCGGCGCGGAAGGAACCCCCGGACGCGTCATGCTGCCCGGCACGGGCGTGGGCGGAATGGAGGCCGCCACCGGCCGCGTCATCGTTCCCGGCACGGGCGTGGGCGGAATGGAGGCGGCCACCGGCCGCGTCATCGTGCCCGGCACGGGCGTGGGCGGAATGGAGGCAGCCACCGGGCGCGTGAGGGAGCCTGGAACCGGGGTCGGTGGAATCGCGGCGGCCTGGGGACGCGCGGGCACCGCGGTTCCGCTCAGTGGCAGCGGCGCGGCGGGCAGCGCGCCCGCCATGTCCAGCCGGGGCGGCGGGGGCGCGGGCGGATGCAGGGCGCCCTGGAGGAAGAGCGTCTCCGCCTCGCGGATCCGCCGCGAGAGGAAGTCGAAGATTTCAACGGAGACCTTGCGCAGCTCCGGATGCAGATCCGGCGACAGGTGCTCCGGTGAGAAGCGCTTCGCCATGCGGAAGAAGGCGAGCCGGAACTCGTCGAGCGACGCCTGCGGCTTGAGCCCGAACACCTCGTGCGGCGGCAGGTGCAGCAGCCCGCGCAGTTGGTTGCGCAGGCGCTCGGCCTGCTGATTCTCCAGGGTGGCCGTGGGCGCCGCGGTGAACAGGTCGCGCACCTCCGGGAGGTCCTGGAGCGCGACCCAGTTCGCTCCGTCGCGCGACGCGCGCACCGCTGTCTTCAGGCGACCGGAGGCGATGAGGTCGCGGAAGGCTTGCAGTTGCAGGGGGCCCAGCACGCGGCCGAGCGAGTCTCCCACCCAGTAACCGACAACGGATGACGACACAGGGACCTCGGCGGAATCAGGACGCGAGCGCCTGGCGTACGGCCGCGGCGATCTCCAGGGGATGGAAGGGCTTGCCCACGAAGCCCATCGCCCCCGCGGCAATGGCCTGCTCCACCACCGGCTCCGCGTCCATGCTGCTGATGACCAGGACGCGTGTCTCCGGTGAAACACTCTTGATGGCGCCCAGCACCTCCAGCCCGCTCTTCTTCGGCATGAAGAGGTCCAGGAACATCACCGCCGGCTGCTCCTTCTGCGCCAGCGCCAGCCCCTCCTCCCCGTCCGCCGCCTCCAGCAGCCGCAGGTCGATGCCCGTGTCCGCGATGACGTCCTTGAGGATGCGACGCACGAAGCTGTCGTCATCCACCAACAGCAGGGTAGGTAGTCCAGGCATGGGCGGCAGGATACATAAGACGCGCGACGTTTGGGCGCGCGCATCCCGCGTGCCTGCTCGGCTTTTGGGTTAAGGGGTGGGCATGTCCACCGACCCCGCGCTGTCCCATTTCGAGTCCCACAAGGCCGCGTACCTGGAGGACCTCAAGGCCCTCGTCCGCATTCCCAGTGTGTCCTTCCCCGGCTTCGACGCCGGCCTCGTGCGCCAGAGCGCGGAGGCCACCGCGGCCCTGTTGAAGGACCGTGGATTTGAAAACGTCCAGTTGCTCGAAATCGAGGGCGCGCACCCGTATGTCTATGGCGAGGTGCTCAAGGCGCCGGGCCGTCCCACGCTCCTCCTCTACGCGCACCACGACGTGCAGCCCGCGGGCGACGAGGCGGCCTGGAAGAGCCCGCCCTTCGAGCCCCAGGTGCGCGACGGCCGCCTGTACGGCCGCGGCGCGGCGGACGACAAGGCGGGCATCGTCGTGCACACCTCCGCCGTGGACGCGTGGCTCAAGAGCACCGGCCAACTCCCACTCAACGTGAAGGTCATCATCGAGGGTGAGGAGGAGGCGGGCAGTGACCACCTGGGTGCATTTCTCCAGAAGCACGCGAAGCTGGTGGCGGCGGACGCCATCGTGTTGACGGACACGACGAACTTCGACACGGGCCTGCCGTCCATCACCACGGCGCTGCGCGGGCTGGTGACGGTGGACGTGGAGGTGCGGGGGCTGCACCAGGCGGTGCACTCGGGGATGTGGGGCGGGCCCATTCCGGATCCGGCGATGGCGCTGTGCCGGATGCTGGCGTCGCTGACGCACGCGGATGGCTCCATCGCGATTGAAGGCGTGATGGAGCAGGTGAAGCCGCTGACGGACGCGGAGCGCCAGAGCATCCAGGCGCTGCCCGGTGACGACGCGACCTTCCGCGAGCAGGCGGGCATCCGCGAAGGGGTGCAGCTCCTGGGCGGCGGGCGGCACCCGTGGGAGACGAACTGGCGCCAGCCGAGCCTGGCCATCAACGCCATCCAGGCCAGCAGCCGCAAGGACGCGCGCAACATCATCGTGGAGTCCGCGTGGGCGCGCGTGGGCATCCGCGTGGTGCCGGACATGGATCCGGAGGACGTGCAGCGCCGGCTGGTGGCGCACCTGAAGAAGGTGTGCCCGTGGGGCCTGGAGCTGGAGATCCGCGAGGACCCGGCGTCCGGCTGGTGGTACACGGACTCGTCGCACCCGGCGTTCCAGGCGGCGTTCCGCGCGCTGGAGAAGGGCTACGCGAAGAAGCCGGTCACCATCGGGTGCGGCGGATCCATCCCGTTCGTGGAGCCGTTCGCCAAGGAGCTGGGCGGCGTGCCCGCGCTGCTCATCGGCGTGGAGGACCCGTACACGTACGCCCACTCGGAGAACGAGAGCCTGCACCTGGGCGACTGGGAGAAGGCCATCCGCTCCGCCATCCACCTCTACGAGGAGCTGGCGAAGTCGCTGACGCCTCGCGGCTGAGCGCGGCCCGCTAGAGGCCGCGGAAGCGGTCCGTGGCCTCGATGAGGGCGGAGGTGTTGCCGGGCTCGTTGGCGGAGTGGCCCGCGTCCGGCACCATCACGAACTGGGCCTCCGGCCACGCGCGGTGCAAGGCCCACGCGCTCTCCGGCGGGCACACGACGTCGTAGCGGCCCTGCACGATGACGGTGGGGATGTGGCGGATGCGGTGCACGTCGTCCAACAACTGCGTGTCCGTGCGCAGGAAGCCCCGGTTGACGAAGTAGTGGCACTCGATGCGCGCGAAGGCGATGGCGAAGTCGTCGCCCGCGTTGCGCGCGATGAGCTCCGCGTTGGGGTACAGGCAGCTCGTGCGGCCCTCCCACACGCTCCATGCCTTCGCGGCCTCCTGCTGCGAGTGCCTGTCGTCACCCATCAGCCGTCTCGCGTAGGCCTGGAGCAGGTCGCCGCGCTCGTCCTCGGGGATGGGCGCGAGGAAGTGCTCCCACGCGTCCGGGAACAGCGCGCTCGCGCCGCGCTGGTAGAACCAGTCGATCTCCTGCTTGCGCAAGAGGAAGATGCCGCGCAGCACCAGCTCCGTGACGCGCTCCGGATGCGCCTCCGCGTACGCGAGCGACAGGGTGCTGCCCCACGAGCCGCCGAAGAGCATCCAGCGCTCCAGGCCCAGGTGCTCGCGCAGCCGCTCCATGTCCGCCACCAGGTCCCAGGTGGTGTTCTCCACCAGGCTGGCGTGCGGCGTGCTGCGCCCACAGCCGCGCTGATCGAAGAGGATGATGCGGTAGACGGCCGGGTCGAAGAAGCGGCGCTGCTTCGGGTCCGTGCCGCCGCCGGGGCCGCCGTGCACGAACACCACGGGCTTGCCCTTCGGGTTGCCGCTCTCCTCGAAGTACAGCGCGTGGCCCCCGGTGACCTTCAACTGGCCGGTGCGGTAGGGCTCGATGGAGGGATAGAGCGTTCGCAGCGGCGTGGGAGCGGGCACGGGATTCCTTCCTTGGGAACGGGGGGCCACGCAACCTAACAACAGACGGCGCCCCTGGGGCGAGCCCTTCGGAAATACCGCGTCCGCCCCAGAACGACTCCCCCCCACGCCCGCTCAGGGCTTGGGCGCGGGAGGCACGCCGCGGCCGGCCTGGGCCACCATGCGCACCTCGGCGTTCTCCCCGAGCGCGTAGCCGTCACCCTTGGTCTCCAGGTCCGTCGCCTCGATGACGTCGCCGCGCTGCAGGTGGAAGAACCTCTCGTTCTTCTCCGCGCGGTGGCGCTCCTGCATCGCCAGCCCCACGCGCCCCTCCGGCCCGCAGCCGATGTAGCGCTGGCGGCCCTTGCCCTCCAGCGACTCGCTGACGATGCGGAACAGCCGGCCCGGCGGCGGCTCCGGCCAGGCCTCGCCCTTGGGCGCCACCACCAGGTAGCTCATCTTGAGCGACTCCTTGTGGAAGCCCGCCGCGCGCGCCAGCTCCTCCACCACGCGAGGCATGGGCCACGGGCGCTCGGCGTGGCACCAGTCCGTCTCCTTCACCAGCGCGGGGCACGCGCCGCGGTACAGGCACGGCGCGCGGATGGCGTAGCCGCGCTCCACCATCAGGTCGCGCACCTTGAGCAGGTTGCGGCTGGTCTCGCGCAGCGCGGGCTCCATCACCAGCAGGCTGCCGCCCTTCTTCACCTTCGCGAGCACCGACTCCAGGAGCGCCGCGCGCGGCTTCAGCGCTTCGTCCGTCGCGCCGTACAGCTCGTTCACCACGTGCCCCATCGTGATGAGGTCGAACTGCCCCTCCGGCAGCGTGGCGTTCTTCTTCAGCGGATCCCACTCGCGCGTGGCCAGGGCCTCGCCGGCCTCCGTGGCCAGCTTGCGCGCCAGCTCCAGCGCGGGCTTGCTGCGGTCCGCGGCCGTCACCTCGCTGGCCCCCGCGTCCATGGCCGCGAAGGCCACCGGGCCCGGGCCGCTGCCCAGGTCCAGCACCTGCCGGGGGCGGTTGGGCAGCTCGCCCAGCACCTGGCGCGCCTGGGCGTAGGACACCGGCCAGTAGAAGAGGAGGTAGGCGCCCAACAGGCGCGGGTCGTCCATGTACCGGGCGCCGGCCAACTGGCGCTCGCGGGTGAGGCCGTGCGAGAGCTGCTTCACGCCCGCGCCCACCTCCTTGACCTCCTGCGGCGTGAGGCGCGTCTCCGGCCCGTCACCCCGGCCCCGGGACGCGCGCCACACGGAGATGAGCCGGGGCAGCCATCGCTCCAGGTCCTTGCTGTATGCGTTGCTCATCGTTGCCTTCACATCAGGGGTCGCCACCCGGAGGCGACCGCGTTAAACCCATCCCGCCATGATTTCCGTCCGCGGACTGCGCAAGCACTATCAGGTCCACAAGCGCCCGCCTGGCCTGAAGGCGGCCCTTCGCTCGCTCGTCCACCGCAGCTACACGACCGTCAAGGCCGTGGACGGCATCTCCTTCGACATCCGGCCCGGGGAGCGCGTGGGCTTCCTGGGCCCCAACGGCGCGGGCAAGACGACGACGCTGAAGGTGCTCGCCGGCCTGCTCCACCCGTCCGAGGGTGAAGTCACCGTGGATGGCCACGTGCCGCGCTTCCGCGAGGAGGCGTTCCTCAAGAAGATCATGCTGGTGATGGGGCAGAAGCAGCAGCTCCTGTGGGACCTACCGCCCTCGGAGACGTTCGAACTCAACCGCGCCATCTACGACGTGCCCCGCCCCCAGTACAAGCAGACGCTGGAGGAGCTGGTGTCGCTGCTGGAGCTGGGGGACCTCATCGGCAAGCCCACGCGGCAGCTCAGCCTGGGGGAGCGGATGAAGTGCGAGCTGGCCGCGGCCCTCATCCACCGCCCCCGGGTGCTCTTCCTGGACGAGCCCACCATCGGCCTGGACGTGTCCATGCAGGTGACGATGCGCGCGTTCATCAAGGCCTACAACGAGCAGACGGGCGCCACGCTCATCCTGACCAGCCACTACATGGACGACGTGGCGGCGCTCTGCCCGCGGGTCATCGTCATCGACAAGGGGCAGTTGTCCTACGACGGCAGCCTGGACGCGCTGGTGCAGCGCGTGCGCCCGGAGAAGCGCGTGGTGCTGCGGCTGGGCCAGCCGGTGGACGCGGGCCTGCTGACGGCGCTGGGCAAGGTGGTGTCGCACGAGCCGGGCTCGGCGGTGTTGCAGGTCCAGCAGGACGCGGTGAACGCCACGGTGGGCCGCGCGCTGTCCACGCTGCCGGTGACGGACCTGACGGTGGAGAACGCGCCGCTGGAAGAGGTGATGAGCGAGCTGTTCCAGGAGGGCAAGGCGCGCCGGGCGGAGGCCGCCCGGGAGGCGGCGTCCGCGTGAGCCTGCGCACGGCCCTCAAGGCGCTGCCCACGATGCTGCGCATCGGCTTCTCCGAGGCGGTGGCCTACCGCGCGGAGATGATCATCTGGGTGCTGGCCACCACCATGCCGCTCATCATGCTGGCCCTGTGGTCGGCGGTGGCGCGCGGCGGGCCGGTGGGCCGCTTCGGGCAGGCGGAGTTCACGGGCTACTTCCTCGCGGCCTTCTGCGTGCGGCAGATGACCAGCTCCTGGGTGGCGTGGCTGGTCAGCTACGAGGTGAAGCAGGGCACGCTGGCGATGCGGCTGTTGCGGCCCATCTCCCCGCTGCTGGCGTACGCGACGGAGGTGCTGGCGGGCATCCCGCTGCGCGTCGCCATCGTCGTGCCCGTGCTGGGCATCAGCCTGTGGGCGGCGGGCGCCGGGCGGGCGATCCCCACGTCGCTGGGGGGCTGGGGGCTGTTCGCGCTGGGCATCGTGGGCGCGTGGCTCATCACGTTCTACCTGAACGTCCTGCTGGGCACGCTGAGCCTGTTCCTGGAGAGCAGCCAGAAGCTGATGGAAGTCTACATGGTGCTGTTCTTCGTCTGCTCCGGGTACATGTTCCCGGTGGAGTTCTTCCCGCCCGGCGTGCGCACCGTCATGGAGTGGCTGCCATTCCGCTACCAGATGGGGCTGCCGGTGGAGCTGATGACGGGGGCGCACGCGGCGAAGGAGGCCTGGGCGCTGCTGGCCGCGCAGTGGGCGTGGGTGCTGGGCCTGGGCGTGGTGTCCATGACGGTCTGGCGGCGGGGCCTGGCGCGCTTCGCGGCGTTCGGAGGGTAGGGCGGTGGTGAACGCGAGGCGCTACCTGCGGCTGTTGGGCGTGCAGTTGAAGGCCTCCGGCCTGCTGGCGTTGCAGTACCGCGCGGACTTCCTGGCGGAGGGGCTCACGTCGCTGGCGTGGACGTTCACCGCGCTGGCGCCGCTGTTCGTCGTCTTCGGCGCGCGGCCCAGCATCGAAGGCTGGACGTTCCAGGAGTCGCTGCTGGTGGTGGGCTGGTTCACGCTCTTGCAGGGCGTGCTGGAGGGCGCCATCAGCCCCAGCCTCACGGGCATGGTGGAGCACATCCGCAAGGGCACGCTGGACTTCGTGCTGCTCAAGCCCGCGGACGCGCAGTTCCTGGTGTCCACGCAGCGCTTCCTGCCGTGGCGGGCGGTGAACGTGCTGTCCGGCGTGGGGCTGTTCGTCTACGCGTTCGTGTCGCTGGGGCGCTGGCCGTCCTTGCCGGGCGTGTTCGCGTCGCTGGTGTTGCTGGGGACGAGCATGCTCATCCTCTACTCGATGTGGATCCTCGTGGTGAGCGCGGCCTTCTTCGTGGTGAAGGTGGACAACCTCACGTACCTGTTCACGTCCATCTTCGACGCGGCCCGGTGGCCGTCCTCGGTGTTCCGGGGCTCGCTGGCGTGGGTGTTCACCTTCATCATCCCGCTGGCGCTGATGACCACCTTCCCCGCGCTCGCGCTGCTGGGCCGGCTGCCGTGGACCTGGCTGGTGGGCGCGGTGGTGGGCGCGGTGGCGTTCGCCGCGGTGGCGCGGTGGGTGTGGCGGATGTCCATCCGACACTACACGTCCGCGAGCAGTTGAGCCGCGTCGCGGAGGCATGTCTGACCCGGCTTGTCTGGTTGATAGGAATTCCGCTGTTGTCTTTCCTTCGTCTGGGTTAAGGGCCGCCCCCCCGCGCGGCGAAAGCCGCGTCCCCCCATGAAGTGAAGGACCTCCCCTTCCATGCTCCATATCCGTCTTCACGGCCTGCTGGCCGCGCTCGCGCTTGCGTCCACGTCGGCCTGCGCCCCCGAAGCTCCGTCGTTCCATGACGCCCCCTCCACCTCCACCTCGCGCCTGGACACGTCCTCGTGGGGCAGCGCCGGCACCATGGCCTCCGCGCGCGTGGATGCCACGGCCACCCTGCTGCGCAATGGCTATGTGCTCGTCGCGGGCGGGGGCACGTCCGCCGTGGAGCTCCATGATCCGCGCACCGGCCGCTGGTTCTCGTTGAGCGCCATGGCCACCAGCCGCCAGCGCCACACCGCCACGCTGCTGGCCTCCGGCAAGGTGCTGGTGGTGGGCGGAGGCACCTCCGTGCTGGCGTCGGCCGGCGCGGAGCTGTTCGACCCGGACACCAACAGTTGGTCCGCGGCGACGGGGCTGGACCTGCCCCGCTCCCAGCACACCGCGACGCTGCTCCCGGATGGCCGGGTGCTGGTGACGGGCGGAGACAGCGGCTTCGGCAACGCGCTGTCCAGCGCGATGCTCTACTCCCCCGCGACCCATTCCTGGTCCGTCACCGGCCGGATGGTCGCGGCCCGGCTGGGCCACGCGGCGACGCTGCTGCCGGACGGCAAGGTGCTGGTGACGGGCGGCCGGGACAGCGCCAACGGGGACGTGCTGGCGACGGCGGAGCGCTACGACCCCGCGACGGGCGAGTGGACGGCGGTGGGCCGCATGGTCACGCAGCGCACCGGGCACACGGCGACGCTGCTGCTCTCCGGGCAGGTGCTGGTGGCGGGCGGCTTCGCGGGCAGCCTGGCCACGAACACGTCCGAGTTGTTCGACCCGGGCACCGGCACCTGGACGTCCCAGGGCTCGCTGCCGTTCCAGTCCGTCTTCCACACCGCGACGCTGCTCGCCTCCGGGCAGGTGCTGGTGGCGGGCGGCTCCACGGGCGGACAGCCCTACCTGGACCGCGCCGCGCTCTACACGCCGGCCACCGGCGTCTGGACGGAGACGGCGACGATGGCCTCGCGCCGCATCAGCCACGCCGCCGCGCTGCTCCCGTCAGGAGAGGTCCTCGTGCTGGGCGGCGTGCCCCAGGCAGGGGCGCTCAGCGCGTCCGCGGAGCGCTACCGCCCGTCCGCCCTGCCGTGGAGCGCGGCGGCGGGCCTGGGCACCGCGCGCTCGCAGCTCAGCGCCACGCGGCTGAGCACGGGCGACGTGCTGGTGGCGGGCGGGGCGTCCTTCTCCGGCGCCGCGCTGGTGAGCGCCATGCTGTACGACGAGGCGACGAACAGTTGGCGGGACACCGGCTCGCTGGGGACCGCGCGCTTCCTGCACTCGGCCACGCCCTTGAATGACGGCCGCGTGCTGGTGAGCGGCGGGCAGCGGGACGCCTCCACCTGGCTGTCCGCCACGGAGGTCTACGCGCCCGCCACGGGGACCTGGACGCCGGTGGAGGACCTGGGGACGGGGCGGGCCCGTCACACCGCGACGCTGCTCCCGGGCTCCGGCCAGGTGCTGGTGACGGGCGGCGCGTCGGGCGCGAGCATCTCCTCCACGCTCGCGAGCGCGGAGCTGTTCAACCCGGCCACGGGCACCTGGAGCGCCACGGGCGCCATGGGACACGCGCGCACGTACCACGCGGCCGTGCCGCTGCCTTCGGGCGAGGTGCTGGTGATGGGCGGCAGCTCCACGGGGGCGGACGCCATCACCGCGAGCGCGGAGCTGTTCAACCCGGCCACGGGCACGTGGCGGCCCACGGCGTCCATGGCGGTGGCGCGCTACGGCCACATCGCGGTGCCGCTGGGCCATGGCGCCCAGGTGCTGGTGGCGGGCGGCTGGGGCGTGGATGGGCCGCTGCGCTCGGCGGAGGTGTACGACGTGGCGCAAGGCACCTGGAGGACCGTGGCGCCGATGAACACGCCGCGCTACCTGCCGCACGCCACGGCGCTGTCCACGGGCCGCGTGCTGGTGGTGACGGGGGAGGGGGGCTCGGGGTTGGGCGTGCTCGACTCGGCGGAGGTGTATGACGCCGCGATGAACGCCTGGACGCCCGCGGGCACCCTGTCCACGCGCAACACGCACCACGGACTGGCCCTGCTGCCCTCCGGCCGCGTGCTGGTCGCGGGCGGCAGCGGGAGCAGCGGCGCGCGCGTCGCCGTGGACGTGTACTCACCGGCGCCCTGAGCCGGGCGCTGGCTTCACGCGCCCGCGTGCGGCGCTTCGTGCGCCGCGTCCCGGCGGGCGTAGTACGCGAGACATTCGTTCTCGCGCCCGCGCACCACGCGTCTGCCATTGAGCGGCCCGACGTGGGAGGTCACCACGGTGTACTGGCCTTCCACGTCGTCCTGGTCGTAGTAGAGGACCACCCAGTCATCCGTGGCGTGCTGCTGGTGCGCCAGCGCCGTGTTGGAGAACAGCGCGCGGAAGTTCCAGCCGTCCACGTGCTCGCGCATCACCGGCAGCCAGGCCGCTCCGGAGGGGTTGAAGCGCTTGGGCGCGATGCGGCGCAGCTCCCCGGCCGCCGCCCGCCGCCGGTAGTCCGCGTCCACGCGCAGCAGCAGCGCCACCGGCGGGCGCGGCGCGTCCTCTCCGCCATGCGAGCGCGCCCGCTCACGCTCGCGCCGGTTGCGTCCCAGCCGCGCCGCCAGCACCTCGCGCACCTGCTCCGCGCGCCGGGGCCCGAAGCCCTCCACCCGCTCCAGGCGCCCGTCGTGCGCGGCCAGCTCCAGCGCCTCCAGCGTGGAGATGTCCAACGCGTCATGGATGCGCTTCGCCAGCTCCGGTCCGATGCCGGGCACGCTGGCGAGCAGGACCTCGGGGGACGCTTCTCCCTCCAGCCGCTCGAGCAGCCCCACGTGTCCCGTGCGCACCAGCTCCGCGACCGTCCCCGCGATGCTCTTGCCCACGCCGGGCAGCGCCCGCAGGCCGGCCTCTCCCTCCGCCGCCAGCACCTGCGCCACCGAGTCCGGCCAGTTCGCGATGGTCGCCGCCGCCTTGCGGTAGGCCCCCACCCGGAAGGGCATCGCGTCCTGCGTCTCCAGCAGGTCCGCCACCCGCTCCAGCGCGTCCGCGATGTCGATGTTGCTCTTCCATTCGACGCCCATGGTCCCTGAAAGGTAGGGGCTCCCCGGGAGGGCGACCACCCCGTGGGCCGACACCCGCGCACATGGCGGCCCCCCGCGAAGAAAATTCCCCGCCCCGCAACCGCGCCGGGTCCGCCGGGTTTGAAGGAACAGCAGGCAGTCATGCGAACCTTTTCGACCTGGAGGATGACGATGCGCTGGAACAAGACGTTGGCGGTGGGTGCGGCCCTGGTGCTCTCGACGGCGTGCGGCGGGGTGGATGATCAGGAGGCGGTGGAGTCCCTGCCGGACTTCGCGGGCACCTCGCTGGAGATCAACACGGACGCGCTCGCGCAGGACGGCGCCGCGCTGGTGGCCCAGGACCTGATGCAGGTGGAGGCGTCGCTGGACGGTCAGGGCGCCGCGATGCTGGAGGGCGCCCGCATGGAGGTGAAGGCGCTCAACGACACGCTCCGGCAGGCGCTGGTGCCCATCGCGGAGCTGGCGAAGCAGGCCGCCGACGCGCAGCCCGGTGACGTGCTGGTGTACGGCCCCACCGACCGCGCCAACGCCACCTTCAAGCTCGCCATCCGCAAGGGCGCGGCGCAGCGCTACCAGTGGAAGCTGGAGGCCCGTCCGCTGAACAGCGCGGACGACGTCGCCTTCAAGGTCATCGCAGCGGGCGCGCTCAAGCGCGGGGATGCGGCGCACCGGGGCCGGGGCACGCTGGCCATCTCCCTGGACAACCTCAAGGCGGTGGCCCCGTCCTACGCGGGCCAGGGCAAGCTGATGATGTCGTTCGCCCACTTCGGCAAGGGCAGCAAGTCCCTGGCGTACCGGCTGGCCAACTTCACCCCCAACCCCGCCACGCACGACGCCGTCACCGGCGCCTTCGTGGGCCACAAGATTGAAGCCACCGGCGTCACCCGCGTGCGCGTGCTCGGCCCGTACAACCTGCCCGGCACCGCCACCTCCGCGAACGAGAAGGTGCTCTCCTCCGTGCGCCACATCCCCGGCACCGGCGGCCGCGTGGACGTGCGCGCCTGGGGCGGCGACATCGCGGCGAACACCTCCTACGTGGGCACCGCCTGCTGGGACGCGCAGGAGAAGGAGGTCTACCGCGTCCTCCTGCAGTGCTCGGAGTCCGGCTGCACGGAGGTTCCCGGCAGCCGCGTGGGCACCTTCCAGGCCTGCCCCGCGGTGGAGCTGCGCGGCGACGTGACGCCCCCGGAGGGCACCGGCGACGACGTGACGCCCGAGCCCGGCAACCCCGGCGCGCCGGACGACGTCCCCACCGACGTCACCCCCGAGTTCTAGGCCGTCAGGCCAGCGCGGACGCCACCACCGCGTCCGCTTCGATCTCCACCAGCATCCGCGGGTCGATGAGCGCCTTCACCTCCACCATGGAGGTGGCCGGGCGGATGGCCGCGAACACCTCGCCGTGGGCGCGGCCAATCTCTTCCCAGCGCGAGATGTCGGTGACGTACATGCGCGTGCGCACCACGTCCTCCAGCCGGGCGCCCACCGCCTCCAGCGCCGCACGGATGTTGGACAGCGCCTGGGCCGCCTGCCGGTACGCGTCCCCTTCACCCACGAGCTGGCCGTCCGCGTCCGTGGCGGTGGTGCCGGACACGGACACGAAGGGGCCCGTGCGCACCGCCCTCGAGTAGCCCACCCGGGGCTCCCAGGGGGTGCCGGTGGCATGGAGGATTCGCGGCATGGCGTGGCTCCAATGTGGGCTGGAGGGAGGGCCACCCCGGAGGGCCGGAGCCCGGCCGGACCTCCAGGCGCTGCTTGCGAAGCTGCAAGGAACGACCGCCCGTGATAGTTGGCCTCGGATCATGGCCAACGAGCTCGAGAGGGAGGTCGCCCGGCGACGGACCTTCGCCATCATCTCCCACCCCGACGCGGGAAAGACAACCCTGACGGAGAAGCTGCTGCTGTACGGCGGCGCCATCCACCTGGCCGGAAGCGTCAAGGCCAAGCGGGCGCGGCGCCACGCGACCAGCGACTGGATGGAGCTGGAGAAGGAGCGCGGCATCTCCGTCACCTCGTCCGTGCTCCAGTTCAGCTACCGCGACCACGCGGTGAACCTGCTGGACACCCCGGGCCACCAGGACTTCTCCGAGGACACCTACCGCACGCTCTCCGCCGCCGACGCGGCGGTGATGCTCATCGACGCGGCGAAGGGCGTGGAGCCCCAGACGAAGAAGCTCTTCAAGGTGTGCCGCATGCGCGGCATCCCCATCTTCACCTTCGTCAACAAGCTGGACCGCTTCGGCCGTGAGCCGCTCGATTTGATGAACGAGCTGGAGCAGGTGCTGGGCATCCGCTCGTACCCCATGAACTGGCCCATTGGCATGGGGCCGGAGTTCCGCGGCGTCTACGACCGGCAGGCGCGCGTGGTGCACGTGTTCTCCGCGGAGGGCTCGCACGGCGAGTCGGAGGTGGCGGAGCGCTCCGTGTCCATCGACTCGGAGGAGATCAAGACCGTCCTCACGGAGAACGAGCTGGCGAAGCTCCGCGAGGACATCGAGCTGCTGGACATCGGCGGGGATGAGTTCACGCGCGAGAAGTCGGACGCGGGGCAGTTGTCCCCCATGTTCTTCGGCAGCGCGATGACCAACTTCGGCGTGCGGCCCTTCCTGGACGCGTTCCTGGACCTGGCGCCCGCGCCCACGTCGCGCCCCACCACGCAGGGCCCGCGCGAGCCCACCAACCCGAAGTTCGCGGGCTTCGTCTTCAAGATTCAAGCGAACATGGACCCGGCGCACCGCGACCGCATCGCGTTCATGCGCGTGGTGTCCGGCCGCTACGTGAAGGGCATGAACGCCTTCCACTCGCGCCTGGGCAAGGAGGTGCGGCTCGCCAAGCCCAGCCAGTTCATGGCCGCCGAGCGCACGTCCATTGAAGACGCGTGGCCGGGGGACGTCATCGGCCTGTTCGACCCGGGGCAGTACCGCATCGGCGACTCGCTGGCGGAGGGCTCGCAGGACGTGCTCTTCGAGGGCGTGCCGCGCTTCAGCCCGGAGTTCTTCGCGGTGGTGCGCTCCAAGGATCCGCTGCGCCGCAAGCAGATGGAGAAGGGCCTGGAGCAGCTCTCCGAGGAGGGCACGGTGCAGATCTTCCAGCAGCTCGCCATGGGCATGAAGGACCCCATCGTCGGCGTGGTGGGCGCGCTCCAGTTCGAGGTGCTCCAGTACCGCCTGGAGCACGAGTACGGCGCGAAGATCGCCCTGGACCGGCTGCCCTTCAGCCACGCCCGGTGGGTGGTGGGGCAGAACTTCGACCCGAAGTCGTTCGACTGGGAGGGCAACCGCCAGACGGTGCAGGACCGCGACGGGCTGCCCCTGGTGCTCTTCCGCGACGACTGGGCGCTCCAGCACGCCGAGGAGAAGCACCCGGAGCTGAAGTTCCTCTCCGAGGCCCCGCTCCTGCGCCAGGCCGCGTCGGCCGCGACCGGCAGCTAGGACAACGCGCCTACTTGTGCGGCACCACGGTGCCGCCCCGGAAGGCCGAGTCGCGCAGCACCAGGCCCTCCTTGAAGAGGCGCGCGGCGCGGTTGCCCACGAAGAAGTCCTTCGGGTCGCCCCGGCGGAAGGTCTTCTTCACGAACTCCTCCACCTCCAGGTAGAGGCGGCGGAACTTGTCCGGGGCCGCGTCGCGGCGGCCCGTCTGGGACGTCACCTCCAGCTCCACCCACATCTTCCCGCTGAGCAGCTCGCCCTCCTCGTTGCGGCGCGAGCGCTCGATGAAGATGACGGGCGAGCGCACCTCGTCGATGCGCCAGAAGCCCTTGTCCGGGCCGCGCTTCACCTTGTCCACCATGGCGGGGCCAATCTCGCTGGCGACCAGGTACAGGTCCTCCTCCGGCAGGCGCGGGATGTTCTCCGCCGTGGCCCGGAAGGCCTGCCAGTCCGGGGGGACTCGGCGGGGGTACACCTCGAGGACGTGGCGCTCCAGGAAGCGGAAGAAGGCGACCTCGTCGTCGGGTGCCATGAAGAATTGGAGGATGTTGGCCATCGCGGGGGTCCTCATACCCTGGAAGCGCGCTAGAAACACAAGCCATGGACTCCTGGCTGCGCGCGCGGATGCATGAGCTGAACGACCTGAACAGCGTCATCAACCTGGCTTCCTGGGACCGGGAGGTCTACCTGCCCTCCAAGGGGGGCGCCGCCCGCGCCCAGCAGATGGCCACCGTCCAGGCCCTCCACCACGAGCGGCTGGTGGATCCACGCCTGGGCGAGGCCCTGGCCCGCGCGGGGGAGGGGGGCCCGGACTTCGCGTCCCTCACGCCCGACGAGCGCGCCATGGTGCGCGTCCTCACCCGCGAGCGGGACCGCGCGGTGCGGCTGCCCGCCCGGCTGGTGACCGCGCTGGCGGAGGCGCAGGGCGAGGGGCTCCAGGCCTGGCGCGAGGCGCGCACCACGAAGCGCTTCGAGCGCTTCCAGCCCGCGCTGGCGGCGCTGCTGGCCCTGCGCCGCGAGCAGGCGGACGCGCAGGGCCACGACGGCGAGCGCTACGACGCGCTGCTGGAGGGCTTCGAGCCCGGCATGCGCGTCAAGCGCCTGACGCCGGTGCTCACCGCGCTGCGAGACGCGCTCATCCCCATGGTGGCCGCGCTGGGCGAGCAGAAGCGGCCCTTCCCCGTGTTCCTCTCCGGCCGCACCTACGACACCGGCCAGCAGTGGCGGTTCACGATGCGGCTGCTCAAGGCGGTGGGCTTCGACCTGGAGTCGGGCCGCCAGGACGTGAGCATCCACCCCTTCACCAACAGCGTGCACGCGCAGGACGTGCGCCTCACCACGCGCCTGGACGCGACGTGGCCGCCGGCCGCCCTCTTCGGCACGCTCCACGAGGCGGGCCACGGCCTGTACGAGCAGGGCTTCTCCCCGGAGCACCACCGCACGCCGCTGGCGTCCGTGCCCTCCATGGGCCTGCACGAGTCCCAGTCCCGCCTGTGGGAGAACCTGGTGGGCCGCGGCCGCGCCTTCTGGGTGCCGCACTTCCCCGCGCTGAAGGAGGCCTTCCCGGAGGCGCTGGCGGACGTGGACCTGGACGGCTTCCACGCGGGCATCAACCACGTGGTGCCGTCGCTCATCCGCGTGGAGGCGGATGAGGTGACGTACAACCTGCACATCGCCCTGCGCTACGAGCTGGAGCTGGCGATGCTGCGCGACGAGCTGCCCGTGTCGGAGCTGCCGTCCGCGTGGAACGAGCGCATGCGGCGCTACCTGGGGATTACCCCCCCGGACGACACGCAGGGCGTGCTCCAGGACATCCACTGGGCCTGGGGAGAGCTGGGCTACTTCCCCACGTACTCGCTGGGCAACCTGTACGCGGCCTCGCTGTACGCCGCCGCGAGCCGGGCGCTGCCGTCGCTGGAGGCGGACCTGGCGAAGGGCGACACGGCGTCACTGCTGGGGTGGCTGCGCGCGAACCTGCATTCGCACGGCTTCCGGCTGCCCGCGGAGGAGCGCGTGCGCGCCATCACCGGCGAGGGGCTCACGGACCGGGACTTCCTGGCGTACCTGCGCGCGAAGTACGGCGCGCTGTACGGCATCCAGCTCTAGCGACTCAGGCCGCGAACACCAGCGGGCGGCACGCGCGCGCCAGGTGCAGCGCGTCCCGCGCGAGCGCGTGCGCGTCCGGGTCCTGCGCCTCCAGCCACGCGGCGCGGGCCACCTGGCTGCCCAACTCGAAGCACAGGCTGGCGGTGCGGCGCGACAGGCGGCTCTCCTTCTGGAGCGCGCGCACGTTGAGCTCGCACAGCTCCGCGCACTGGCGCAGCAGGCGCACCGCGTCGTCATCCGCCGGGATGCCCTGCGCCGTCAGGCGCGCCATGCCCGCCTCGCAGGCCGACTGGCACTTCTGGCTCGCGGCGATGCACCGGGAGACCTCTGTCCGCGCCCCGCCTGTCCTGGCTCCCAACATGGCCACGCCCTCCCTTTGTGCGGCGTCAAAGGTACGCACGCACGCGTTTCTCGCAACCGGCACCCAAGCCGCAGATGGCGCTTCAACACCTGCGTTCCAGGGCCATGGACAGCGAGCCGGCAAGGGATGCACAAGCCGCGCGCACGATTCAGCCGAAGCGTAGCCCAGTTGCCTCTTCGTCGCGGGGGAACGTCAGCTTCCGGGCACCGGGAAGGGCTTGAGCAACGCCACCAGCTTGTCGCCGTACAGCTTGATCCGCTTTTCCCCGAGGTACGGCACCTGGGAGAGCTCCGACACGTCCGCGGGCGGCTTGGACGCGAGCGCGTCCATGAGCGGGTTGGTGAGCACCACGCTGGGCGTCACCTTGCGCAGGGCGGCCTGCTCCACGCGGAACGCCTTGAGCGCGTCCTCGCGCTTGCGCCGGTGGGGGTCGCGCGGACCCTTGGGCTCACGGTCCAGGTCCAGCTCGCCCCGGGCGGCCTTCTGCTGATGGTCGCGGATGAGGGCGAGGATGGCGTCGCCGTGCGCGCGCACCACCGCGCCCCGCACGCCGGCCGCGCGGGCCAGGTCCTTGTGCGTGTCCGGCTGCTTCAGGGCCAGGTCGGTGATGGCCATGTTGGACAGCATGCGGCCCATGGGCACGTTGTCCTTCTCCGCCCACTCCAGCCGCAGCTTGTGCAGCGCCTGCGCGATGGCGTACGCGAGCCCGTACTGGGCCGTGCTCAGGCCGGTGCGCGACAGCTTGGGCTTGTACTCGGCGCCCACCTCCGGCCGGGCCTCGGCCTCCGCGCACATGCGCTCGCAGTCCAGCAGCACCTCCTCCAGGATGTCCGCCTCGCGGCACGCGTCGCGCACCTGGCGGCCCAGCTCACAGAGGTAGCGCACGTCGTTGGCGATGTAGTCCCGCATGCCCGGGGGCAGGGGGCGCAGGGAGAAGTCGGACTGCTGGTGCTCCTTCGGCAGCTCCACGCCCAGCCGCTCGCGCGCCAGGTCCGCCAGGCCCACCTTGGGCCACCCCAGGAGGGTCACCGCGCGGTGCGTGTCGAAGAGGCCTCGCACGCGCACGCCCGCCTCCGCCAGGAACTGCAGGTCGCCCTGGGCGGCGTGGAAGTACTTGGTGCGCGCGGGGTCCTCCATCATGGGGGAGAGCAGGCGCGGATCCACGCCCGGCTGGAGCGTGTCGAAGAGGAAGATGTCCGTGTCGGTGCCCAACTGGAGGAAGCACAGGCGGGCGCGGAAGGCGTGCATCGCGTCCGCCTCGAGGTCCACCGCCACTTCCGGCGCGGCCTCCAGCACCCGCGTGGCGGCTTCCTCGCCCGCGCGGTCCACCACGTCCACGGCACCCTGAGGGAAGGTCGGCATCGCGGGGAGCAGGCTAGCGGACCGGCCCGCCCCTTTGACGTGTTTTTTCCCGAACCGCCGCTAGGATGGCCCCGCCGATGAACGACGCCCAACGTCTTGAAAAAAGCCTGCTTGGCCACATGGGCCGGGCCATCGCGGACTTCCGCCTCATCGAGGCCGGGGACCGCATCATGGTGGGCGTGTCGGGAGGCAAGGACTCCTACACGATGCTCCACCTGCTGCGCGAGCTGCAGCGGCGAGCCCCCGTGAAGTTCGACTTGCTGGCCGTGAACCTGGACCAGGGCCACCCGGGATTCCCCGGTCACATCCTGGAGGGCTACTTCCAGAAGGAAGGCTACGCCTACAAGATGCTGAAGGAGGACACCTACAGCATCGTCCTGGAGAAGACTCCGCCCGGGAAGACGCAGTGCTCGGTGTGCTCACGCCTGCGCCGGGGCATCCTCTACAACGCCGCCGTGCACCTGGGCTGCAACAAGATCGCCCTGGGCCACCACCGCGACGACCTCATCCACACGATGCTCCTGAACATGTTCTTCGCCGGGAGCCTCAAGGCGATGCCGCCGCTGCTCAAGAGCGACGACGGCCGCAACGTGGTCATCCGGCCGCTGTGCTACGCACCGGAGAAGGAGATCATCCAGTTCGCGCAAGCGAAGCAGTTCCCCATCATCCCCTGCGACCTGTGCGGGTCGCAGGAGAACCTGCAGCGCAAGCGGATGCAGAAGCTGGTGGAGGATTTGGGCAAGGAGATCCCCAACGTCCGCCAGAGCCTGCTCAACGCGATGTCGAACGTGCGGCCCACGCACCTCTTGGACAAGACGCTGAACCCGGACCCGCTGAACGCGACGGAAGACGGGCCCGTGGCCACCCCCCCCACCAACGAGACGCAAGGGAGCGCCAGTCCATGGCTCGAGAGCAGGCAGTAAAGGCGCGCAAGGAGCGCAACGCGGCGCTGGTGGAGGCCATGCTGCTGGCCGCGATGGCGGACGGCAGCGTGTCCCAGCGCGAGATGCAGACGCTGCTGGCGCGCGTGCTGGAGCGCCCGGAGTTCGAGGGCACGCAGTCCGGTGAGCTGAACCTGCTGGTGGAGACCAGCGCGGTGCGCCTGTCGGAGGCGCGCAACCTGGAGGAGGTGCTCGCCTCGCTGCGCCGCAGGCTCCCGGACCACAAGAACCGGATGCTGGCGTTCGGCCTGGCGGCGGCGGTGGCGCTGGCGGACCAGCGGGCCACCCGGTCGGAACTGGGGCTGCTCAAGACGTTCCAGGCGGCGCTGGGCATCTCCGAGGACGAGGTCGCGCAGATCATCGACGTGATTGAGCAGGGGGGCAGCCTGTCGGAGGCGCTGGGCGAGCCCCTGGAGCGGCTGTTCGCGGAGGTGATGGTCCTGGTGCTGGCGGCGGACGGCCAGTTGAAGGAGGCGGAGGCGCGGGCGATGGTGGAGAGCTTCGCGGCGGATCCGCTCTTCCAGAACGTGAGCCCGGAGCGGGCGCAGGGCTTCGTGAGCGAGTCCGTGGCGGCGCTGGCCACGGACGGGCTGCCCCAGCGGCTCCATGTCCTGGCGCACGGGCTGGCCACGCACTCGCAGCGGGTGAAGGCGTACCAGTTGGCCACGAAGATCGCCCATGCGTCCGGCCGGACGAGCACCGCGGAGCAGCGCATCCTGGATCTGCTCCAGGCGACGTTCGGTCTGGCTGACGATGAAGTGGCGCGGTTGGACCAGCAGGGGTAAACCGGGAGTCGTATGACCCCGCACGTCCCCTCCGGTTCGCGGCACTCCTTCCGTTTCGGTCTGCCGCCGTCCTTGGGCAGCGAGACGGCGCGCGAGCGTGCGGAACGTCTCGCGTCGTTCCTGCAGCGCGCGCTGGGCAAGCTGGTGGAGGTGAACGTCGCCACCAGCTACGAGACCCTGGCCAAGGACCTCTTGTCCGGGCGGGCGGACGCCGCCTGGGCGCCGCCCTTCGTGTGCGCGCGCATGGAGGCCATGGGCGTGCGGGTGCTGGCGCGCGGGGTGCGCCGGGGCATGTCCAGCTACCGCTCCGCGCTGGTGGGGCGGGCGGGCTCCGGGCTGACGCTGGAGAAGCTGAAGGGCGCCACGGCGGCGTGGGTGGACCGCGATTCGGTGGCGGGCTACCTGTTGCCCAGCGCGTTCCTGAAGACGCAGGGGCTGGAGCCGTCGCGAGCGTTCGTGTCGCAGCAGTTCACGGGCTCGTACCAGGGCGCGCTGGAGGCGGTGCTGGAGGGCAGGGCGGACGTGACGAGCGTCTTCTGTCCGCCGGCCTCCACGGGGCTGACGTTCACCACGGGCGTGGAGGACGTGCTGGGGCCGGGGATGGGCGCGAAGTTCGAGCTCCTGGCCTACACGGACGAGGCCCCCAACGACGGCGTGCCGGTGGCGATGGGGCTGCCCGCGCCGCTGGTGACGGCGCTGGAGGCGGCGCTCCTGGGGTTGCCGTCCACGCCGGACGGGCAGGCGCTGCTGCGCGACATCTTCAACGCGGACCGCTTCGAGGTGGCCCCGCGCATGGGCTACCGCGCGCTGTACCGCGTGGCCCTGGCGAGCCTGTAGCCGCGAGGCCCGAAAGCCGAGCCAGGCGACCTGTGGCGACGGAGGCTGGGGCCTCATGTCGGAAACAGGCCCGGTGCCGCGTGGCCTGGGCGACCTGCCGCGACGAAGGCGGGAACCTACTTGTCGGAGTCGGGCCCGGTGCCGCGAGCGGGGCGGCGGGCGGAGGACACGGAGCCTTCGGTGCGGCCCGTCTTCGCGGGCGCCTTGCCTCCGACGGAGTCCTCCGGCGCACGCACCGCCTTCGCGGCGGAGCGGCTCCCCGTCGCGTCGCCGGTGGCCTTCACGGCCTTCGCGGCGGAGCGGCTTCCGGTGGAGCCCTCGGCCGGACGGGACGCCTTCGAGCCCTCCGCGCGCACGGCGCCGAACTGGGCCGTGGAGGAGCGGCCGGGCTCCGCGCGCACGGCGCCGAATTGAGCGGTGGAGGACCGGCCGGTCTCCGCGCGCATCGCGTCGTGCTTCGCGGTGGACGCGCCCGGGTCTTCAGCGCGCACGGCGTCATGCTTCGCGGTGGAGGCGCGAGCCGCGTCCTCGCCGCGCACGGCATCGAACTTCCCGGTGGAGGCACGCGCGTCGCCGCGCATGGCTTCGTGCTTCGCGGTGGGGCGGCCCGCGTCCTCGTCGTGCAACGGCCGCGTGTCCGCGAGGCTCACGCCCGTGTTCTCCCGCGTCCTCACGGGCCGGGCCTCCGGGCGGCTCAGGCCGGAGTTCTCCTTCGTGCGCGAGGTCCGCTCCGCGGCGGTCCCCATGCCGGAGTCCTCCGGTGACGCGGAGGCCTTCGTCGACGACTGGCTCACCGACGGCTCCGGCGCGCGCGGCGGCGTCTTCGCCGGGGCCTGTGCCTTGCCCGCGGACGGCGTCGTCCCGGCGGCCGGCGGCTTCGCGGACGCGGCGCCGCCCGGCCGGGCCATCAGGCGCGGGTCGAAGTAGATCATCGTCGGCTCGGCCGCGAAGCGCTCCTCCTCCAGCTCGTCCGCGTACACGTCCCGCATGAACGCCGCCAGGTGCGCGCTGGTGCCGGACAGCTTCTCCTGCTGGAGGAACTCCTCCAGCGCCAACTGCAGCTCGCCCGCGGTGGAGAACCGGTCGTCCCGCTTGCGCGCCAGCGCCTTGAAGACGATGGGGTCCAACGACTTCGGAATCCCGGGCACCGCCTCCGACGGCGGGACGATCTTGTGCCCCACGACGGCCTTGAGCGTGGCCATCTCCGTCTCGCGCTTGAACAGGCGCCCGCCCGTCAGGAGCTCGTAGAACACCGTCCCCAGCCCGAACACGTCCGAGCGCGCGTCCAGCGGCTCACCCCGCGCCTGCTCCGGGGACATGTACGCGTGCTTGCCCTTGATGGTGCCCACCACCGTCTGCGACAGCTTGCCCTGCGCCTTCGCCACGCCGAAGTCGATGAGCTTCACGCCGCCGTTGAAGCCCACCAGCACGTTCTGCGGCGACACGTCCCGGTGGATGAGCGACAGCTTCCGCCCGGAAGGACTGCGCGCGTTGTGCGCCGCGTCCAGGCCCGCCGCCGCCTCCGCGATGATCCGGCACCGCAGGCCCAGCGGAAACCCGCCCGGGTGCGCCGACGCACGCGGCACCAGCGAACCCAGCGGCTCGCCGTGCACGTACTCCATCGCGATGTAGTACTGCCCGTCCACGTCCCCCATCTCGTAGATCTGCGCGATGTTGGGGTGGTTGAGCAGCGCCGCGATGCGCGCCTCGTCCAGGAACATCTGGAGGAACTCGTCGTCCTCCGACAGGTGGGGCAACAGCCGCTTCACCACCAGCAGCTTCTGGAACCCCACCGGCCCCTTCTGCCGGGCAAGGTAGACGGCCCCCATGCCGCCGGTGGCCAGCTTGCGCAGCAATTCATAGCGGCCGAACGTTTCCACTCCGGCCGTGACGATAGCCGCGTCAGCGCGGATCTCAAAAGCCCGGGCTTCCGCAAAAACGCGAACCGGGCCGGCCCCCCTTCAGGGACCGGCCCGGCCGCGCTGCGTCACGGACGCGTCCGCCTACGGCGTGGCGGAGCAGATGCTGCGGTAGCGGATCTCCACGGCCTGGCCCGGGGTGGGCACGGAGCCCGCCGCGAAGATGACCGCGTTGCGAGCCGGGTCGTAGGTCCACTGGTCCGCACCCAGCGTGCGGCCGTTCACGCGCACGCTCATCTCCGCGGTGCCGTCCGGCGTCGCGGTGAGGGGGAAGTCCGCCTGGGGCTCACCGGCCTGCTGGATGATGGGGTCCAGGAACCCCCGGTAGTCCCCCTCGCAGATGGAGCCCACGGAGCCGCCCGTGCCCCGGGCCACCGCGGCGAAGCGGTCCGCGTTGGCGCCCGCCGTGGAGCAGGACGTCCCGTTGGGGACGAGCGCGTGCAGGTTGCTGCGCTGGGACATGCCCGTGCCCTTCAGCGTCTGGAGGAACTGGATGTAGCTCTCCGGCTCGAAGCCGGAGTGGTCGTCCTCGTCCGCCAGCACCACCACGGCCATGCGGGCGGCGGCGCGGGTGAAGCCCAGGTTGCCGTCGTTGGGCTGCGGGGTGCGGACGTCGTCGGCCTGGTCGGACAGCGGGGCGGACAGGCCCTGGCGCATCGTCTCCAGGCCCTGCACCAGGTTGTGGCACAGGCCCACGTCGATGTTGGCCTGGATGGTGGTCGCCGCGTTGGCGCTGTTGCCGGACACCACGCGGGCGCGGCTGCCGTCCACCGGGAAGAGCCGGCCGGCCTCACCGCCGTTGGCGCCGCCGCCGCACAGCCCCGGGCGCTGCACCAGGCCCGTGCTGGTGACGCCCACGCGCACGTCCACGTTCAGCTCCTTGGCCCGCGCGAGCCACCCGGGGATCGCGCTGCGCAGGCGCTGCTGGTAGGGCTCCATGGTGGTGGTGTTGGAGACCACGAAGAGCACGTCCAGTTGGCTGTCGGTGCCCTGCGTGAAGCGGTCCACCTGGATGCCCTCGTGGTTGGTCTCCGCCAGCAGCGGGACGAGGAAGCGGTTCGCCTCCGCGTCCACCTGGAAGTACAGCGGGCTGTAGTGCTGGCCCAGCACGCTGCGGGCGTAGTCCACCTCCATCTCGAAGCCCTCGCCGGGCTGGAGCGTGATGGGGGACGTCACCGGCGTGCGCAGGGAGAACTGCTTGGACGTGCCGTTGCCGATGGTGGCGTCCCCCACGGTGAGCGGCTCGCTGCAGCGGTTGGAGAGGAACGTCGTGCGCGGCCGGGCCGGGCAGTCGTAGCGGATGGGCCCGAAGTCCACGAAGGACGGCGTGGCCACCAGGCACGACGGGTTGGACACCGCGTGGATGGGCAGCGTCACGGTGGGGTAGGCCGGGTTGTTGACGGTGAGCATCAGCTCGCCGTTGAACTCACCGCCCGTGGTGGGCGCGCGGAAGGCAATCATGGAGCTGAAGGCCGTGTCGTAGAGCACCACGCCGCCCGTGATGGGGCCGCCCGGCATGGAGAACACGCCGCCGCCGTCATTGGACAGGTGCACGTTCTTGATGGCGCACTCGGCCCGGCCCGGGTTGCGGAAGTAGAAGCCCAGCACCGCGCCGCGGCCCGGCACCACGTTGGCGAACTCCAGCTTCGGCTGCGGCAGCAGCTCGTACACGCAGGGGCCGGACGCGCGGGCGCGGCCCGTCAGGGTGATGGCGCGCTCGGGCGTGAAGAGGTCGTTGGACTGCACGTAGAGCGTGGCGGTGAAGGTGCCCTCGTTCCGGGGCTCGAAGTAGACCTTCAGCTCCAGCGCGTCGTCGCCCGGTTGGATCTGCAGGCCGTTGGCCTCCAGCGTGGGCCAGGTGCCGCCCTTCCAGGGGGAGCCCTGCGTGCCGCGCGTGGGCGTGGCCACGTTGAACTGCACCGCGTCCCCGTCCGCGCGCACGCCGGTGAAGGTGAGCGGGCCGTTGCTGCCCGCGTTGGTGATGCGGATGACCTGCTCCACCTTGCCGCCTACCGGCAGCTCGCCGAAGTCCAGCGCCACCGGGGCCACGGCCAGCGTGGGCCGGCCGCCGCGCGCGTCCAGCATCACGCGCGACTCACGCGCCTTGTCGGACGCGTACGCCACGGTGAGGTTGCCCACGTTGGGGCCGGAGAAGCGCGCGGCGAACTCCATGCGCATCTCCACCACCTCGCCCGGCCGCACCGTGCTGCCCTCCGGCTTGGACAGCGCGGAGAAGGCCCGGTCGCTGGTGGCCAGCGCGGAGATGGTCACCGGGCGCCAGGTGATGTTGCGCGCGCGGGTGAAGGACTCGGTGCGCTCGTGCACCGGGATCTCGTCGAAGGGCACGGGCGCCGGGTCGAACACGAAGGCGCTCGCCACGGAGTTGCCCTTCAGGTCCACCACGGACGGGGTGCACGTCTCGCAGGAGACGACCTCCAGCCGCGCGCCCATCTGCCCCAGCGCGCGGGGCAGGTACTTCGTCTTCACCACCTGGGTGGTGTTGGGCGGCACGGTGATGGTGTCCGCGGTGAACGGATCCGCGTTCTCGCCCGCGACCTTCAGGGTCAGCGGCAGGTCCACCGGGTTGGTGACGGTGACCTCCAGCGTGCGGTCGCTGTCCACCTCCAGCGTCTCGTAGTCCAGCACCGGCGGGTTGACGCCGATGCGCGTGGGCGTGCCCAGGCCCTGCACGGGCACCTGCTGCAGGGCGCCCACGTTGGCGTCCGTCGTCACGCGCAGCGTCTCCTCCACCGGCCCCTCGGCCAGCGGGTGGAAGCGCACCTTGACGACGTGCGACTCGCCCGGCGGCACGCGGCCGCCGCCGTCCGTCAGCTCCACCTGGTAGGACGGGTTGTTGCCCAGCCCCAACGCCTCCAGCGCGGAGAAGGGCACGTAGCCGACGTTGCGGATGCGGACCTCCTTCTCACGCCACTCGCCCACCGGCACCTCGCCGAAGTCGAGCGCGTCCACGTCCAGCACCGCCGTGGCCTGCACCGCGCGCGTCTGGTCCTCCTCGTGACACGCCATCGTCCCCGCCACCAACGACGCCAGCAGGACGACCCGACCCCTCCACCCCATCACCATTGTCCGCTCCCCACCCTTCCCCACCACACGCACACGGATGCCCGGGACACGTGATCCAACTCGGGCTCCCCCTAATCAAGACCCGTGCCGGACGGGAGCGCCCCCCGTCAACCACCAGAAATCAGGGACTTGGCGGACGCTCCAGCGGCCAAGTGAGCGCTGGAGGGAACCGGGGTGCCCTGGAGGGTGAAAGGTTTTTCCCGACCCTTTGCCAACCTGCACCCCCAACTTTTCAGGTCATGAACTGGACGCTCCGGTCACGAAGGCGGCGATCGCGGCGGCGACGGCGGCGGGCTGCTCCAGGTGCACGTGGTGACCGCCTTCGAAGGAGCGGGGCGGGGCGGCCAGCGTGCGCAGGGCGGCCAGCCGTGCCTCCAGCAGCTCCGGGGCGGGGGACAGCCCCTGCGTGCCGCGCAGGAGCTGCACCGGGCAGGTGACGGCGGCCTCCAGCGCCAGCCACTGGGCCTCGTCGAAGCCCTGGCCGAAGCGGCGGCGGTGGCGCGGGTCGAAGGTGAAGGCGAAGTCGCCCTCCGGCGTGCGCCGGGTGCCATGGCGCGCGAAGAGCAGCGCCGCGTCCGGGGAGAGGGTGGGGTTCGCCTGACGCAGGCGCTCCGCGGCGGCCTCCACGGTGGGGTAGCGCTTGCGGTTGGGGGGGCGGCGCGCGTCGTCCAGGAAGCCGCGCAGCCGCTGCACGGCGCCCGCGGGCGGGCCGCCGGAGGGCCCCAGGCTCTCAATGAGGGTCAGGCTCTGGACGCGCTCCGGGCGCGCGGCGGCGTACGCGAGCGCGACGATGCCGCCCAGCGAGTGCCCCACCAGGTGCACCGGAGGCAGGGCCAGCCCGTCCAGGGTGGCCTCCACGTCCAGCAGGTGGTCGCTGAAGTGGTACGCGGCGCCGGGGCCCGCGTGGCCGCTCTCGCCCATGCCGCGAAAGTCGAGCAGCACCGTGCGCCAGGACTCGGGCAGGTGCTCGCAGAGCGGATCAAAGCTGTGGGAGTGGTCCAGCCACCCGTGGAGCATCAGCACCGCGGGGGCGCCCAGGGGGCCACGCTGCCGCACGTGCAGCGGCAGCCCTTCTGCGTCGACGGTGAGGGATTCGAATGCGGCGGCGGGCACGGGTGCCTCCTCGTGCCTCCACGCCTTACTCCGTCCCCCGGGTGCTGGCGACCCTACGCGACGGTGCTGGACGACGCCGCGGCCGGGCGCGGCGGGCCGCCGGTGTCCGGCTTGCCGAGCACCATGGCCAACTGCCGGGCCTGGCTCTCCGTGGCGCAGCGGTACTCCTGGGTCTTGCCGTTGGGCCGTTCAATCCGAATCACCCAGACGTCATTCTCCTTGGTCACCACAGGCGCTTGAGACATGCATTCCCTCCGTGTCCGGAAAGGAAAGCAGTCTTCGTGCCGACCCCTCGGATGGGGCCAAATGCCTGATTTCCGGCCGTCTCCCACGCCCGGCGGCCGAGCAGGTGACAAAATTCGTTCAGCGGGGCGACAAATTTCGCGCACCCGGGTCGCACTCCTTGCGTAGTCCTCCGGGGCAGGTCCGGGTCGTTGGGATGACAATCATTGTTCAGCGGGGTCCGGCCACTCCCACGCCGAGCGGTAGCCGCCGTCCGTCTGGGTGCCCTCGATGAAGCGCGCGTAGAAGGGGTGGCTGCTGAGGGTGGCGGAGTCGCCCACGACGAACAGGTGCCGGCGGGCGCGGGTGAGGGCCACGTTCATGCGGCGCAGGTCGTTGAGGAAGCCCAACTGCCCCTCGCTGTTGGAGCGGGTCATGCTCACCAGGATGGCGTCCTTCTCCCGCCCCTGGAACGCGTCCACGGTGTCCACCTCCACCTCCGGGTGCACGGCCTCCAGGGCCTCGCGCAGGTGGCGGGCCTGGGCGCTGTACGGGGCGATGACGGCGACCTCGCGCGGCGACAGGCCCCGCTCCAGGAGCTCGCGCACGCGGGCGATGACGTAGGTGGCCTCGCCCGGGTTGAGGAGGGAGTGCGTGGTGGGCTCCACCTCCTCGTCGAAGCCCTTGCCCGCGGTGTCCAGGTAGAGCACCGGCGGCGCGTCCACCTGCGCGCCGGGCGTGAGCACGCCGGACAGCGTGCGCTCCGCCACGGACGGGTGGGCGCGCAGCTCGCCGCCGTACATCTCCTGGGAGGGGAAGGCCATGATGGCGGCGTTCATCCGGTACTGCTCGCGCAGCATGCGCTTCACGTCGTCGCCGTGGTCCTGGAGCAGGCGCTCGAAGAGGCTCGTGCCCAGGCCCGCCTTGGCGGCCTCCTGGGACAGCACGGTGGGCGGCAACTGCTGGGGGTCTCCGGCGAGCACCACCTTGGGGGCGCGCAGGAAGCCCAGGAGGGCCAGCGGCTCGGTGGCCTGGGTGGCCTCGTCCAACAGGGCGCGGTCGAACTCCTCGCCCGCGAGCACGCCGGAGCCCAGGCTCGCGAGCGTCACGCACACCACGTCCGCGCGGGCGAGCACGGCCTTCACGGCCTTCTTCTCCAGCTTGCGCGCCTCGTCCATCAGGTCCTTGGCCTCGGCGGTGGAGGAGCGGGCGTTGGAGAAGCGCTCGCGGCTGCGGCCCTGGCTGCGCTGCCTGCGCGCGTAGCCGAAGAGGTCGAAGGCCTCGTCGAACAGGTCGCGGCTGACGACGCGGTCCGGGTGCTCCTCCACCACGATGTCCAGCGTGTGCTCCTGGAGGCGGGCGGCGACGCGCGCGGGGTGGCCCACGCGGATGGCGCGCAGGCCCTGCTCCAGGCACAGCTCCAGCAGGTGGTCCACCGCGGCGTTGCTGGCCGCCGTGCACAAGAGGCGCTCGCCTCGCGCGACGGCCTGGGCCGCCACCTCCGCCAGCACGGTGGACTTGCCGGTGCCGGGCGGGCCGTGGACCAGGAAGAAGTCCTCCGCGGCCAGCGCGCGCTTCGCGGCGTCCTGCTGCTCCGGGTTGAGCGGGCGGGTGGGGGTGAAGTCCTTGGTGTTGTCGAAGCGCGGGGGCTCGTTGCCCAGCAGCACCTCGCGCTTGTGGCGCTCCTGGCCCTTGTCCATGGCCTTCACGCGCTGGAGCCCCGCGCGCACGCGCTCGTAGGTGACGTCGTTGGGGACGACGTCCAGGCGCAGCAGCCCCTCGGACAGGTAGGCGGGCGGCTCGCGGTCGAAGGCGAGCTGGATGCGGGTGGAGGTGGCGCGCGACACGAGCGCCTTCGCGGGGTCCTTCACCTCCGCGCGGCGGGGCAGCACCGCCACCAGGTCGCCGTTGGACACGCGCGTGGGCAGCTTCCCCCGGTCCGCGCGGGCGAGCGTGAGGAGGATGCGGCCGCCCAGGCCCACCTCCTCCTCGACGGTCTCCAGGTCCAGCACGGACAGGCCCTGCTCCTCGCGCTCGCGCAGGGTGAGCCCTTGCGCGAGCGAGGTCATCCGGGCCTTCTCGGCCTCGCGCTCCTGGGCGAGCAGCGAGCCGAGCTTGTCGAAGAACGAAACGTCACGGGCCATGGCCCCAGGTCATGCCATCCCGGGGCGCCCGCCGTCACGGCCCGCGTGCCGGACCGTCCTGCTACTGGCAGGAATAGGTGTACGAGGACGGCGTGCTCCAGGTGCCGTCCGGGTTGATGTTGCGCACGGTGTAGCCGCTCGCCGGGTAGGCCGTCGTCCAGCAGTCGCGGGCGCGCACGTCGTTGCGCAGGGCGACTCCCAGGTCCCAGTTGCCGCGGCGGCGCTGCTTCTCGTACGCGGCCACGCGGTCCACCGCCTCCACCCAGGTGGAGTCCGCCGCCAGCACGTCGCGGCGCTTCTCCAGGAACTTCTGGAGCCACGCGCTCTCCGTGATGCCGTTGTAGCCCACCACCGGCGCCACCTGGCCGCTGTTGCCCAGGGCCGTGTTGGCCTTGCGGATGAGGTCCTTCATGCCGTCGAAGCCGTGGTTGATGGACGCGTCATAGAGCGCGGCCTTGGTGAGCGCCTGGGTGAGGCCCCACTTCGCGGCCTCGTTGATGGTGGGCGTGTAGTAGAGCGCGTCGCTCACCTGGTCCTGGCACTGCTTGAAGTCCGCCTTCGTGGCGGTGGTGTTGAAGCTGGCCGCCCAGTCCGCGGTCCAGTTGCCCACGGCGTCCAGCTCCGCCGTGGACGCCTGGGATTGGCCGGTGGACAGGAAGCGGTTGTTGATGACGGTGAGCGCGTTCCAGTACTTCGCCAGGCGGTTGCCATTGGCCTCCGTGCGCAGGGCCCGGTAGCACTCCACCACCTGGATGGCGTCGCCCGTGCCGGTGCAGAAGCCCGCGCGCCCGTTGGTGTAGCCGCGCCCGTCGAAGATGTTCTCCGAATAGGCGTAGTCCAGCGTGGGCGTGTCGTTCTCCCAGATGCTCGTCAGCCCTTCGGCCACCTTCTTCTGGTTCGCCGTGAGGCCGGAGCCGCCAGGGGACGTGCCGCCGCAACTGTCGGACTGGACCTTCACGTTGGCCGCGGTGAAGGACACGTTGGAGTTGGTGGAGTAGTTGAACGTGTAGGACGCGCCCACCGCCACCGTCAGCGACGACGTGCGCGTGAAGGTGCACGTGCGGCCTGACTGCGTGTGCGTCCAGCCGGGCTGGTCATCGTCGCACGTCACCCCCGAGGGCACGTCGAGCGCGATGACCGGGTTGGCGATGGCCACCGTCCCCGTGTTCTTGAAGACGAGCGTGCCCCAGTAGTCCGGCCCGTCGTACGTGTTCGTCGTCACCGAGTGCGTGCACGCGCCCAGCGCCTGCTCCACCGTGCTCGGAGCCGCCGTGTCCCCGGCGCCGCCACAACCCCCCGCCAGCGCCACCAGCCCCGCCGTGAGGCCCATCATCCACGTCCGTGAAGCCGCCATGTGCCTGCCCCCATTTGGGTAGACGGGATGCCCGCGCTCGACGAGCATCCCGGATAGAGCAGGAATAGCCGTATTCGATGCAAATCTCCAGCGGCGCTCAGCCCTGGACGTCCGGCAGTGGAAGCACCCGCCACAACTGCGGCTTGTCGTACTGGGGCGGAATCATCCCCAGCGGCCAGCCTTCGGCGGTGAGCTCCGCGTACTGGTACGCGCGCCCCGCGAAGGGGATGCGGGTGCCGGTGCCGGGCAGCCCCACGCCGATGGCCGCGTGCGCGAGCGCGTCCGAGTAGAGCATCACCGCGTCCACGCCCACCTGCCGCAGCAGCATCAGCGCCAGCACCGCCTTGGAGTCGCAGTCGCCGCGGTCCTGCGCGGGCACCAGCCCCGGCGGGACGATGCCGAAGGGCTCGTCGCCGGGCAGCTCGTAGCGGATGCGGCGCACGAAGCCGAGGATGAGCTCGGTGGCCTGCGCCGCGTCCAGGTCGCGCTCGCGGATGGAGGTGGCGAAGCGCTCGCCGAGCACGCGCACCGGCTCCGCGTTGCTGCGCATCAGCTCCGCGTAGATGCAGCGCATGTCCGTGCCGCAGCCCGGCGGCGCCACGTAGGTGAAGCGCTCCGGGCCCATGGCGCGGTAGCGCAGCCGCACGCTGTAGTCGCGGTGCGCCTGCTCCAGCCCGCGCTCCATCGCCTCTCCCAGCCCGTAGGCCAGTTGCTGACGGGCGGGCTCCATGCCGTCCACGCGCCAGTCATAGGACCTGGCCCGCTCCGGCGGCGTGTCCTCCGGCACCAGCACCACGCCCAGGTCCCGCATCGCCTCCTGGGGGTCCGCGGGGGGAGCCTCCGTCGGTGGCCGGGGGGGATCCGGGAGCCGGCCCGCCTTGCGGCCGACCCCGAGCTCCCAACTGGCGAAGGCCATGAGCGCGCCCACCAGCAGGAGCGACAGCAGCGTCTTCCACGCGCGCGCGGCCATGGGGTGGCTCAGGCGGGCGCGCGCAGCACCCCGGTGGGGAGCTGCGGGAAGGGGATGAGCCCGTTGAGCGCGGCCTGGAGGCCCGGGGCGGTGAGCAGCGCGATGACCAGCAGGAAGGCGCACAGGAGGAGCGCGGCGGCGATGTTGCCCCTGCGCACCTCCGCCAGCTCCTCGATGCCCGGCGTCATCTTGTCGAACAGCCGCACGCCCAGGGCGAGCACCGCCACGCCCACCGCCAGCGACAGCGCCACGTGCACCAGCGCCAGGCCCAGCAACTGGAGCACCGACATGGCGGACACGGGCGGGTTCTGCACCGCCAGGTCCACCGCGTCGCCCGTGGCCTTCAGCGCGTGCTGCACGAGCAGGCCCAGCGACACGAGGCTGGTCGCGTGCACCAGCCCGGAGGCGACGTTGCCCTGGCGCAGCTCCTCCACGGGGTGGCTGTCCAGGAGGCGGCTCAGGCCGCGCATGCTCAAGCCGATGCCGAGCGCGGCCACGAGTCCGCCGAGGACGACCTTCATGAGTCCGACGACGAAGAGGGTGAGGTCCATGGGGGCGCTGGGGACTGTAGCGGAAGTCCCCCTCGCCGCCACGGCTCATGGCTCACGCGCGCGGCTTGCCGTCCTTCAGACGGCGGCTGAGCGTCCAGGCGAGGGCGACGAGCGCGGCCCAGCCCACCGCCGACTCCGGGCCGCCGCCCACCGAGCAGCCCATGCCCTGCCGCATGTCGCTCGTCGGGTCGTACTGCACGGTCACGTGGAAGTTGCAGAGCGCCGCGTTGCCGGCCGCGTCGATGGCGGTGACCTGCACCGCGTGCAGGCCCGGCGCGAGCGGCGTGCCCACGACGGGGCTGTAGGAGATCTCCGTCCCGGAGACGGCATCCGAGGCGGTGGCGTCCGGGTACGCCGCGCGGGTGCCGGACATCACCGCGGTGGTCAGCGTCTGGTCCTGCGGGCAGGTGAGCACGGGCGGGCGCGAGTCGCGCACCCGCACCTGGATTTCGCAGGAGGTGCTGTTGCCCGCGTCGTCGGTGCTGACGACCTGCACGCGGGTGAGGCCCAGCGGGAACAGGTCCCCGGACGCGTGCGTGCTGGTGACGGTGACCTTGCTGGAGATGCTGTCGGTGGGCGTGGGCTCCGGCCAGTACGCGTGCGCGCCGTCGGGCCCCTCCGCCTCCACGCGGACCTCGCTCACCTTGCAGGCGCCGGTGGGGGCCTGACCGTCGAAGACGGTGACGGGGAAGGCGCAGGTGGTCTCGTTGCCGGCCGCGTCCTTCGCCGTCATGTTCACCTGGGTGGTGCCCAGGGGCAGCATGCTGCCGTTCTCCGGGCTGTAGGTGACGAGCACCTTGGAGCCCGACTCATCCTGGATGTTCAGGGTCGGGTAGTAGAAGGTCGCTCCGCGAGCGGACCGCGTGCCCAGGGACAGTTGCGTCGGGCAGCCGTTGATGGCGGGCCCCGTCAGGTCCCGTGACGTCATCACGGTGGCGCAGTACGCGAGCCGGCCCGTCGCGTCCTCGGCCCGGGTGGTGACGAGGACGGGCTGGTGGAGCGGCAGCAGGCTGGAGTCCGGATGGGTGGTGCGCACCGTGGCCGCGAGCGCGCTGGTCAGCACCGGCGCCAGGCCCTGCGTCAGGGTCCCCTCGGGGCGGTTGGCGGGCACGTCCCGGGTGGCCGGGCACACGAAGGTCGGCGGCGCTTCATCCCGCTCCATCCGCCACAGCGCGCGAGGCGTCCACGGGTCGCCGGCCGTCGTCAGCAGCGCCCCCTGCAAGGACACCAGCCCCGAGGCCAGCGCGGACAGGTTGCCTGAAGGAAGCCACGTCAGCCGGGCCGTGCCCGCCCCGGTGCCATCCGTGCGCCACAGCTCGCTCGCCCCCGCCTGCGTCGTCACGATGAAGGCGAGCCCGTCCTCCCACGGCGTGAAGCCGCGCACGGACTCCACTCCGTACGCGGTGGGCCGGGAGAGGTGCACGGTGCCGGCCTCGGTGCCGTCCGTCACCCACAGCGAGTCACCGGAGGCCGCGCCCCGCGCCACCACGAAGACGCGGCTGCCCACCGGGACGAGCGTCACGCCCGGAGGCCCCTCGAGCATCGACCGGGGCAGCGTCTTCACCGGCAGGGTGCCCGCCTCGGTGCCATCCGTGCGCCACAGCTCGATGCCCTCGGGCGTGCCGGTCACGAGGAAGAGGAGCGAGCTGCCCAGCGCGGTGAGGTGGTGGACGCTGGGGCCCGCCGTGGTCGTGGGCTTGAAGCCGTGGACGAGGACGGTGCCCGCTCCGGTGCCGTCCGACTTCCACAGCGCGCGGCCGTGCGTGGAGTCCTCCGCGGTGAAGTAGAGCGTGTCGCCCACGGCGGTGAGGTGTCGCGGCAGGGAGTCGCCGACGCCGGTGTGGATGTCCCGCACGAGCGCCGTGCCCGCCTCGGTGCCATCCGTGCGCCACAGCTCGAAGCCCTGCTCCGTCTCCGCGGAGAAGAAGACCGTGTCCCCCACGCGCGCGAAGCCGTTCGCGTTCGCCGTGGCGAGCCCCGGGTAGATGTCCTTGACGGGCACGGTGCCCTCGGCGGTGCCGTCAGACTTCCAGAGGTCGAACTCCGTCTCGCCCATGCCCGCCGGGGCGAAGAGCACGGAGTCCCCGAACACGAAGACGGGCGCCTGGAATGCCACGCCGTCGAGCCGGCCCGGGTTGAGCTCACGCGTGACGTGCGTGCCCTCGCGCGTGCCGTCGCTCGTCCACAGCTCACGTCCGGTCTCCGCCGACGTCGCGGTGAAGAACAGGCGGTGCGGCGTGGCGCGCAGCGAGCCCGGGTCGATGCGCGCGCCGGAGGGCAGCAGCTCCTCCTGCACGGAGCGGGTGCCCGCGGGCGTTCCGTCGGTCACCCACAGGTCCTGGACGTAGGGGCCGGCGCTGCCGTCGCCCGGTGTGGCGAGGAAGTAGAGGCGTCCGTTCAGCTCGGCCGTGGCCTGCGCGCCGGGGCGATTGAAGTCAGGGAGCAACTGGGGGGTGGACGTGAGGTCCACCAGGCGGCGCACGCTCACCGGATCCATCTGGGCGGGCTCGGCCCGCGCGAACGCCGGGGCCGCACCCACCGCCAACGACAACGCCGAAAGCCACGCACGACCGCTGACAATCCCCATGCCCGCCCCTCCACGCCCGCCCGCCTGCCAACTGTCCCGCTGGGGGCGCACCGTCATCACGCCCCCGCCGGGCTACAACCCACGACCTGTCCGACTGTCCGACAGGTTGCGCACCGCCGGCGCCATGCCAGGGGCATCTGTTCACCACCGGTCGCCGCCCTCGGGCGCGGAGGTGCTTCTACCTGGGCGGTGGTGGGGAGAGCGGGAGGCGCGGATCCGCCGCGCACCGGACTCTCCCGAGGGGCGGTGGGCCCGGGGCCGCACCGGCCGTCTCAATCCAAGACTCATTTCGCGACGTGTCATGATGGTTCATGAGACAGGCCCGCGAATCCCTCCGGGTCTGGTGCCCTGGCTCGTGAAAACGGGCCTTCCCCGGTTCTCGTGTTGAGACATCGCGATACCTAGACTGTCTTTCCCCCTCGGTTGGAGAAAGGCAGACATGGATTCCGTTCCCAGTCATCCCGAGCGCCGCTTGCGGGTGGCGTCGCCGGAGGCCGTCCCGTTCCTGCTCGTGCCGGAGCCCCTGCTGCCGGAGGTCGAGCACCCCTGTCGCATCCCGGTGAAGGACGTGGAGGAGGCGGAGTTCCTGGCCGCCGTGCTGCAGGAGCACTGCGGCCTCTACCTGGGCGAGCGCGCCGCCGGATTCCCCGCGCTGGCGGAGTGGGCGGACGCCACGCCGGTGGGCGTGCGCGTGGGGAGGCCCTGGAAGAAGGAACCGCCGGAGAACGTCTCCGAGCTCCTGGCCCGCATCCCCGTGCGCAACCCCGTCTCGGAGGGGCGACAGTCCTTCACCGGGGCGGAGCAGGCCCGGCCGCTGGAGCGCATCGACCCGGTGCTCGTGCACAAGCGCGACCCGGCGAACGTGCTGCTCGCCAACGCGTGCCGGGTGGGGGCGCTGCATCAGTTCAACGCGTTCACGGACTCGCCGGAGTTCGTCTTCGACCATCCCTCCGAGCACGTGCAGGGGATGCTCCTCACGGAGCTGGCGCGGCAGGCGAGCATCGCGGCCATCCACGGCGTGGGGCTGCCCTTGGACTGGTCGCTCATCATGACGCGCCTGACGCTGGAGTTCCGGCGCTTCGTGCGCAACGACCTGCCGGTGGTGATCCGCACCTTCTCCAGCTTCCGGCTCCCGGAGTGGGCGGAGCCGGTGCGCAGCGAAGGGCGCCGCAACCGCATGTGGATCGCCGTGCAGGGCTGGCAGGAGGACATCTGCTGCTACTCGGGGCTGATTGGCGCCGTGAGCGCGAAGGCGGCGTCATGAAGGGTCTGCACCGCTGGATGCCCACGCTGCTGCTGGTGACGGGCGTGGGGCTGCTGATTCCGCTGGGCTCGCGGCAGGTGTTGCGCACGCCGGAGGACAGCCGGCCCATCGCGGCCCTGATGCTGGGCCTGTACCTGACGTGGATGCTGGTGGAGAGCCGGGTGACGCTGCGGGAGACGCGCAAGCCCACCGCGGAGCGGGACAGCGCCACGCTGGAGCTGTATGCGATAGGGCGCCTGGCGACCCTCCTGTTGGCGGTCGCGTTCCCCACGTTGGAGTGGGGGCCGGTGCCGCGAGCGGTGGGGCTGCTCTGCTTCATCGCCGGGGTGTCGCTGCGGCTCACGGCCATCCGCACGTTGGGGAAGGCCTATTCGCACCGGGTGCGGCTGCCGGACGCGAGCCTGCTCGTGACGGAGGGCGTGTACCGGAGGCTCCGGCACCCGGCGTACACCGGCATGTTGCTGGCGCACGTGGGCTACCTGCTGGTGTTCCCCGCGGTCGTGGGCATCACCGTCTTCGCGCTGCTGTTCGTCCCGGCGGTCCTCCTGCGCATCCGGCACGAGGAGCGGCTGCTGCTGGGCTCCTTCCCGGGCTACGCCGAGTACGCGGCGAGCCGCAAGCGGTTGGTCCCATGGGTCTGGTAGGCGGCTTCGGCGTCGTGCTCATGGGCGCGACCGGCATGGTGGGGCAGGCCTTCCTGCGCCAGCGCGGAGCGCATCCCGTGCACGCGCTGGTGCGCTCGCCCGACGGCCGCGAGTGGGGAGACGGCGTGCACGTCGTGCGGGGAGACCTGCACGGCATTCCAGAGGCGTTGTTCCCGTCGTATCCCTACGTCGTCCTGCACCTGGCCACGAAGCAGCGGGACACGGACGGCACGGGCTACGAGCGGACCAACGTGGACGGCACGCGGCGGCTCCTGTCGCGACTCACGGGGGATTGCCGGGGTGTCCTCTTCGGCAGCTCCATGTCTGTCTATGGCGCGGGGCCCCACCGGGGCGTGAAGGAGGACCAGCCGCTCCGGCCCGTCACCGCGCTGGCCCGCTCGCGCGTGGCGGCCGAGGACGTCATCACGGAACACGCGGTCCGGACGGGGCTTCACGCGGCGCTGCTCCGGCCGCGCTTCCTCCTCGGGCGCGGGGACCGGTTCGTCCTGCCCTCGATGGTGAAGCTCCTGAAGCAGGGCGTGCAGGTCGGGCACGACGCGGTGGGGTGCTCGGTCATCGACGTGGATGACCTGGGGCGAATCCTCTGGAGGCTCGCGCGGCGGATGGTGGAGACGCCGCGCCCCGAACAGCAGGCGTTCAACGTCGCGTACTCACGCCCACTGCTGCGAGGCGAGTTCCTGGGCACGGTGGGGCGGGGGCTGGGTTTGCCTCCTCCGCTCGTGAAGGTCCGGGCTCCCGGGTGGGTGCCGCGACTCATGCGGGAGGTCCCCAGCCGGAGGGCCCGGGCGGTGGCCGAACGTCTGGAGTTGCTGGTCCATTCACAGTGTCTGGATGTCTCGCGGCTCGCGGCGGTGCTCGGGCCGGAGGACCTGTTGGCGAGGTCCCCGGTGGATGCCCTGCGAAGCGCGCTCAATGACTTTCGTCCCTGAAGGAATCCCCTGTCATGCCTTCCCCCCAACCGCTCGTCTCGATGACCGAGGCCGGTGACCCGCGACACGTCGGCCAGAAGTTCGCGCGCCAGCAGCACCTGGCGAAGCACGGCTTCCCGGTCCCCGAGTTCTTCTGCCTCACCACCACGATGTTCCAGGAGGTGGCGGCGCCCCTCCAGACCGACATCGACCGGCTCACCACGGCGGTGGACCGGACGTCGCATCAGGACATCCGCCGCGTGGCGGAGGAGATTGAGAAGCGCTTCCTCCAGGTGCCGCTGGGCGCCGAGCGCGAAGCCACCCTCCTGGCTGCCTTTGACCGGACCTTCGGCGAGGAGGGCATGGTGGCCGTGCGCGCCTCCGTGGTGGGCCGGGCACTGGAGGAGAGCGAGGACTCGGAGACGGATCCGTTCGCGGGGGTGAGCTCCACGTTCCTCTACGTGCGGAGGGACATGCTGCTGGACCGCATCCGCCGCTGCTGGGCCTCCGCCTATACGCCGGAGGGGCTCATCTACCGGCTGGCGCAGGGACGTGACGTCCGGGGGCTGATGGTGGCGGTGGGAGTGCAGCGGATGATTCCGGGCCGCCGTTCGTTCGTGGCCTTCACGTGCGACCCGAAGACGACGGAGCGGCGCACGCTGGTGGTCGCGGGGCACGGCATCGGGGAGGGCGTGGTCCAGGAGAAGGTGGGGGTGGACCACTACTTCATCCACCCGGAGACGGGCCGCATCGACCGGGAGCTGGGACACAAGGCGGACATGCTCTGCGAGAACCCGGAGCCCGGAGGCGAGCTGGTCCGCCGCCCCGTGCCGGAGCCCCTGCGGGACGCGCCGTGCCTCACGGACGAGGAGCTGAAGCGGCTGGCCGCGCTGGCGAAGGACATCGAGCGCAGCTTCGGCCTGCCCCAGGACATCGAGGGTACGTTCACGGAGGACGGCACGCTGCACGTGTTACAGGCGCGGCCCATCGCCTTCGACTTCCGGAAGATCCGTGTGTGGGGTTGCGGAAACGTCTCGGAGAGCTTCCCGGGCGTCACGACGCCGCTGACGTACTCGCTGGCCAGCTACTTCTACGAGGCCATCTTCTACGACCTGCTGCGCCGCATGAAGGGCGCGGACGCGAGGGCCCTGCACGACCAGACGCCCGCATTCCAGAACATGCTGGGTTTCATCGACGGGCGCGTGTACCACTCGCTGTCGAACCTGATGCACGTCAATGGCATCAACCCGTTCATCGCGGCGACGTCCATGCGGGACCTGGAGGACGTGCTCCAGCGGGACGCCTCGCTGGTCATCCGGCTGCCGGGCCACCGTGAGAGCTTCCCCAGCACCGCGAGCTACGCGTACGCGCTGGGGCGTTCGGCGCTGGGAGCGCTGAGCGTCACCGCGACGTTCCAGCGGGACTTCGAAGCGTTCGAAGCGTGGTGGAAGCGTACGCTCGCGGGGCTCCGGGCCCTGCCGGTGGAGAAGGAGGACCCGCTGGTGCTCATCCATCACTTCCGGCGTGTCTGGACGGAGGTGGGGAACTGGTGGGGGCTGACGCTGATCAACCACTGGTACATCAACACGTGCTTCGGCCTGGCGCGCAGGCTGCTGCTCAAGTGGACAGGGGAGGACCCCAGCGCGTTGCTGGTGGGCCTGATGTGCGGAGCGAAGCCGGACGCGGGCACCCACGCGCTGCTCTCCGCGGTGGCGCTCGCGGAGATGGTGCGCGCGGACCCGGCGCTGGCGAAGCGCTTCGACGCAGGGGAGGCGGAGGCGCTCTGGCGGAGCATCGACGCCGGGGACGTGCCACCTGCGTTCGCCAGAGCCTTCCGTGAGCACCTGAACGAGTTCGGAGACCGGGGGGTGCAGGAGCTGAACGTGGAGCGCCCGAACCTGCGGGACACGCCCTGGGACCTGGTGCGAGTCGTCCAGTCCTACGCGCGCACGTCCGTGACGCGTGAGGAGTTGAGGGCGTCGGACAGGGCAAGGCGCACGGAGGCGGAGGCACAGTTGGCCACGCTTCTCCAGGGGCACCCGCTGAGGAGGCTGGCCATCGAGCAGCTCCTGGCGGGGCTGAGGACGGTGATTGGCCTGCGCGAGGACAGCCGGTTCTGGCGAGGCCAGCTCTTCGGATTCAGCAAGAAGGTGTTCGCGGCGCTCGGTCAGCGGATGGCGGAGCGGGGCGTGCTGGATGCACCGCTGGACGTGCATTACCTCACGATGCGCGAGGTGCTGGACCACTTCGAAGGTCGCAGCGTCACGAGGAGCCTGGGCGAGCTCGCGAGGCTGCGGCGGAGGGAGCAGCAGGAGAACCAGGAGCGCCAGCCGCCAAGGGACTTCACCACGGTGGGCAGCGTGGCGGACGGCATCCCGAGGGTCGTGGAGGCCGCGAGCGACAACGCCTCGCTGTTCAAGGGGATCGGTTCGAGCGCGGGAATCGTGGAGGGGAACGCGCGCATCGTGCTGGACCCGGGAGCGGTGGGCACGCTGGGCAAGGACGACATCCTCATCGCGAAGGAGACGGACCCGGGCTGGCTGTTCCTGATGCTGGCCTCGGGAGGCATCGTGGTGGAGCGCGGCAGCATGCTGTCGCACACGGCCATCGCGGGCCGGAAGTTCGGCATCCCCACGGTGGTGGGCGTGGCGAACGCGACCACGCGCATCCCGGATGGGGCCAGGGTCCGCGTGGATGGTTCCACGGGGACGGTCACGCTGGTGGCGGCATGAGCAGGACCGTCATGGAGCGGGTGAGGGCCACGCTGCGCTTCTCGGTGCAGCGTTACCCGCCGCTGTTCTACCTGCTGGTGATCTCACTCTGGTGCGTGAGCCTGGACGGGATGCTCGGCGTGCTCGAAGGAGGAGGGGGGCTGAAGTTCTCCCCGGACCTGCTGCACGTCGCGCTGAGCATCTTCGGAGTGGGCTACTTCATGCGCATCGTGGATGAGCTGCGCGACTACGAATACGACCTCATCCACAACCCGGAGCGGGGCCTGGCGAAAGGGGACGTCAGCTTCGGCGACCTGTACGTGGCGCTGGGGCTCAACGCGGCCGTGTTGCTGGGGACGAATCTGGCGGTGTCGTGGGTGAGGGCCGCGATCCTGCTGGGAATCATGGTGCACGCGCTGGTGCTCTGGGCGCTGGAGAAGCACTGGGTCGCGTACCAGCGCAGCATGTTCCTGATGATTGGAATCGCCATCCAGCTCCACGTGGGCCACGGCCTCTACGTCTGGGTGGCGCACGCGGATCGCACGGGAAGGCCCCTGAATCCAAACGGGCTGCTGGCAATCCTGGGAATGGTCTTCCTGTACCTGCACTGGGAGGTGATGCGGAAGACGGCGTGGCCGGGGACGACGAAGCCAGGGGAGAAGCTCTACAGCGACGAAGTGGGCTCCATGGCCAGCGCGGTGATTGCCTTCGCGATGATCGCAGGAGCGTCAGGGCTCTACCTGTGGCTGACCAGGGGTTGGCTCTTCCTGCTGCCCTTGGGAATGGCGGTCATCAACCTGACGCTGTTCTTCAAGAACCGCCGGCCCCGGGCGCTCTCGGGACGGCTGGCGGCCCGGAGCTACTTCGCGTTCCTGCTCGTCATGCTGCTGTTGGTAGCGTTTTGATCGCGATTTCACTTTGCTTCTCCATAGTGATCATCTGTTAAGGCGCAAAGGCACGGTGCTTTCGTAAGGGCGTGCCGTTGTGGCGGGTCTTGGCCAGGGTAGTATTCATAGCCGATGATGAAAAATCATCAGACTCGCAGCCTGAGTGATGCCAACACTGATCAGGGAAGTGAGGTTGCCGCAATGGGTCGACGCAAGGCTGAATTGTGTGCGCCAAACTATCTAAGCGGTAAGTTACAGCACCTGACGATCGTCAAGGACGGGGGGCCGTTGGCAATAGGCACCTCGGTTTGGAGAAGCGTAGTTTGGGAACTCGTTCCCGATGCCTTCTGCCGGTGCGTGCACCACTGTTTCCTCAGCGGGCGAAGAAGAATTGGGCCGATCCTGCGTGGATGACCGGCCGGCGCAGGCGGCCCTCGACTTCGCGCACTGGAGTAGCCTCCCGTGGGCAGAGCTCCCTTACACGCATTCTGCTCTGTCGGCATGGCTACTTGGCACTAGAGGAGAGATGGGCGTTCAATGCACGCCCGCTTGGTTCCTGGCTAGTTCTTCGGCAGTGTAAGTGCCCGTAATTACGTACTTTGGAGGGATTGTCGTCGATGGGCCGATTGTCGGATGGACGAGGTAGGAGAGAGGCTGCAAACTACGCAGTTGAGCGCTGTTCTTAAGAATGGTTAGCGGAACTACTAGAGGAGTGTTGAGACACTCATGAACGCGAGCGAATTCGTTCATATCTACCCTCCACGAGGCTCTCGCCGAGATCCGTCGAACAAGGATGAATTGAGACTGCTGACACCTGCGGACGGCGTCAGATTGCTAAGCTCCGCTCCTGCCTCTAATGCGAGCGGTTCCCTGCCAAGTAGCTCGGGTGACGAAGGGTGCCACCTTTGGGTTATTGATGATCGCGGGATCCCATATGTTTTAGAGCGAGCTGCTGTTTCTCCTTCACTTCAAAGCGGGAAAGTTAAGCACTCCAATCTAACTGGAGGGGGGATGGCATCTTGTGGTGGTGAGTTCTGGTTTGCAACGTCCCAGGCGCGACGTTTGTATGTCAATGGTTGCTCAGGCAGATACGGTCCGGAAACTCCTCAACAGCTTGATGCCGCCGTTTCCGTGTTCCGTGATCTCGGATTTGAGGTCACCAGCTTTGGTTGGGATGATGAGGTTGGCCTTCCGGCGAGGGTACTTCGATGAACTCACCGAACTCGGATGAACTGGACTTTGTGTTCGGTCCTGATTCCTCTGGTGCAAGCCCAGAGGAACGAGCACGAACATCACTACGCGTTTATGTTCGTAGCCTAGATCAGTTGGCGCTAGAGAATCCACGTGCAACCGGCAGGCGCTTGTCCGCGCAAGAGGCCTTTGATGCCTATGGCTATGCGGTGCTTCGTGAAGTGGCGGACGAGGGATCCATTCTTTTATGTGCCGGCCGCGATGCGGCTGCTCGAACAATAAGAACACAGCGCGAACTACTCAAACTCGATGTGAGGACAGTTGCAAATCGTGTCCGTCTCACTTCGGAACAGGTAGAGGCTGCTGAGCAGGGCGGACGTCATCCCTTGGCGCAATATGAGCGAATTGCCCAGGCTTTGGGAATTGATGAGAGGTATGTGTCTGTCCGCTCAAGCCCCGTAGGCAATCAAGGTATTGCCGTGCGTTTGCGCACTCTGGGTGAAGAGCAGTCGTCCATGACACGCTCGGCGGTTGCGGCGATTGCTGAAGCTGCATGGGTCGCGACTACCCAGGTGCGGCTCGAAAAAGCCCTTGGATTTAATAGTCGTATCAGTGAATTCGTTCGGTCGCCCAATTACGGTAGTGCAGGCTATCCTGCTTATATGCAAGGCTATTATCTTGCGAGCAAGGCACGAGAGCAGCTCGAGTTGGGCAGTGGCCCGCTTAAATGCTCTTTGCGTGAGCTTTGTGAGGATTTTTTAGTTTTGCCCGTCATTCAGACCGATCTCGGTGCGTCAATTGCTGGCCTGACTGTTGAGGCAGGCGACTCTCGCGCTATTGTGCTCAATACTGCGGGTCACAATAGTAGTGTTTTTGTCCGACGCTCCACTATCGCTCACGAGTTGGGACATCTGCTCTTCGATCCACCGGGAAGGCTTGAATATCTTCGTGTGGATGAGTATTCGGAGTTGGATAGAGATGTGAGGGAGATTCCGGATCCGGTTGAGCAGCGCGCAAATGCCTTTTCGGTTGAGTTTATTGCGCCTCAAGCCTCGGTTCTTGGTGTGTTCAAGGAGCATGGAGGGGCGCGCGGCGATGGGCTTCGTGCGGTTGTTGATTTGTTTGGCATTGGTCCCACGGCTGCGCGGTATCAGATTTGGAATGGTTTGGATCGGGCGCTGCCTTTGGAGGAGATTAAAATCCGAGGCAAGTGGGGGATTGCTGAATGGGAGGGGATGGAGGGGTATGCTACGTCATACCATCCTCTTAAGAATCTCCCGAGTTCTCGTGCTGGTAGGTTTAGTGCTGTTGTTGTTAGGGCTGCGCAACGGGCAGTGATTTCTTGGGATACTGCGGGGAGTTATCTTGGATCTACGCGCCCCGAGATTGAGGCGGTTGTTGATTCTATTCAGGAGATGTATCCAAAGGTTTTTGAGTAGATTTGGCCTCGAGATTGAGCGGTCGCGCAAGAGCGCTGAGGTTGGTCTGCTGATCAACATGAAGAAGGACATGCTCAATGCTGACCGGTGGGCCTGGCGGATGCGTATTGGAATCTGATTGAGATGATTGGAATCGCCATCGAGCTCCACGTGGGCCACGGCCTCTGCGTCTGGGTGGCGTACGCGGAACGCACGGGGAGGCCCCTGAATCCAAACGGGCTGCTGGCAATCCTGGGAATGGTCTTCCTGTACCTGCACTGGGAGGTGATGCGGAAGACGGCGTGGCCGGGGACGACGAAGCCAGGGGAGAAGCTCTACAGCGACGAAGTGGGCTCCATGGCCAGCGCGGTGATTGCCTTCGCGATGATCGCAGGAGCGTCAGGGCTCTACCTGTGGCTGACCAGGGGTTGGCTCTTCCTGCTGCCCTTGGGAATGGCGGTCATCAACCTGACGCTGTTCTTCAAGAACCGCCGGCCCCGGGCGCTCTCGGGACGGCTGGCGGCCCGGAGCTACTTCGCGTTCCTCTTCGTCATGTTGATGTGCGCCTTCACTTTGGGTGTTGGTTGAGTGGCTTGGGCATGGTCTGCTCCTCGTCTCTCGAACCCGTACGAGGAGTGATGTCCATGAAGCGCATCCTGTCATTGATGATCGCCACGGTGGCCCTGGCCTGCTCGGGCCCGGACATGCATGACGCAGCAGAGGAAGGAGGCGAGTCCCTGTATCCGTCCGGCCAGTGACGTGCCGGAAGGATTGAAGACGGACCACAACCGTGCTCGGCGGGCACCGCGAGGAGCGAGCTGTTCAGGGACTGAGCTGGAGGGGTGACTCGGGCGGGTCGGCAGCGCGTCGCCGCATCCACTCGTGAGGTAGCAGCTCACCGATGCGCGAGTGCGGGTGTGTCTGCACGCGGAGCAGGACGTCGGCCAGGTACTCCTCGGGATTGACGCCGTTGGCCTCGCAGGTGGCGACAAGGGCGTAGAGGCCGGCGAGATTCTCCCCCGCGGCCTCGTGGCCGACGAAGAGGAAATTCTTCCGGCCCAGCGCCGCCTTGCGCAGCGCGGCCTCGGAGCGGTTGTTGTCCAGGGGCAGGCGAGCGTCGGAAGAGAATCGCGTCAGGGCCTCCCACTGCTTCAGCGCGTAGGAAAGGGCCTGGCCCATGGGGCCCTTGGGCAGGTGGCGCGGGGCCTGTGATTCCATCCACGCACGCAGCGCCGTGAGCACGGGGAGACTCTGCTGCTGGCGCAGCTCGCGGTGCGCGTCGGTGCGCACGACGCCCGCGTCGCGAGCCAGTGCCTCCACGCGGTAGAGGGCGAGGATGAAGTCCAGCGCCTCGCGCGCCTCGGGCGCGGTGGGGAGCGCCTCGAAGAAGCGCCGGCGCACGTGCGCCCAGCAGCCCACACGCCTTCTCCCCTCGGGCAACGTCACCGCGTTGTAGCCCGTATAGGCATCCACCACGAGGGCGCCCCGGGTGCCACCCAGGACGTCCTTCGGCGTCGTGCTGGCCCGGCCCAGGCTGAAGCGGTAGCCGATGAGCCACTCGCCCTCGGGCGTCTGGGTGAGGAACGTCCAGAGGTAGCCTTGCTTCGTCTTCTTCACGTCCAGCACCCGCACGGGCGTCTCGTCCGCCCACACCACATCCGCGGACGCAATGCATTGCAAGAGGTGCCGAGAGAGAGGCAGCAGCACCGAGGCGGCCTGGTGGAAGAGGTCCGTCAGCGTGCTGCGACTCATGGGCACGCCGCTTCGCTCCACCCGCTGCGCCAGTCGGTGCAAAGGCATCGCGTCGGCGCACTTGGAAACCACCACGTGGGAGAGGAAGCCGGGGCCGTACTCGCCCCTATCCACCACCCGGGCCGGAGGCGGGGCGGTGACGACGCCCCGTCCGCACGCGCACGCGAGGACTTCCCGCACGTGCACCTGCTTCTCGAAGCGGGCGGGCACGTACTCGTACACCACCGAGGTGCGGCCCTTGCCCAGGGGCTTCAAGTCCTCGCTGCCGCACGCCGGGCAGTGGCGCGCCTCGGCCGGCACCGCATGGCGAATCTCCCGCGCCGGGGCCTCCTCGGCTTTCCGGGCGGCTCTCTCCTGGCGCTTCTTCTTCGCGGCCTCGGCCCGGGCCGCCGTCGAGTCCGCGGCCCCGCGCAGCTCGGCGGCCACCGGCGGCAGCTTCTCTGTCCTCTTGCCGAAGACGTGACGCTGCAGGGCCGCAAGCTGCCCCTTGAGGGCGTCCACCTCCCCGCCAATGCGGCTCACCTCGGCCTTGAGCTCTTCGGCTTCCTCGCGCCAGGGGCAGAAGTGCTCTTGGGGAAGCTCGCGGGGCACCCCGCCTCAACACCCCGCCGCCGCGCCGCGTCCCGGGCCGGGCGCGTCAGGTGCCCGTACGCACGGGAGGCGTCCAGGCGGGCTGGCGCCGCACCTGGGCCACGTCGATGCCGTCCAGCAGCATGGCCAATTGCGTGGCGTCCAGCGTCACCGCCTGCGCGCCTGCGTCCACCGGGGGCAGCCGGAATCTCCCCGCCTCCAGCCGCTTGTACAGCAGCACGAAGCCGCCCCGGCTCCACGTCAGCACCTTGATGCGGTCGCCCCGTCTGGAGACGAAGGCGAAGAGGTGCCCCGAGTAGACGTCCTCTCCCCACGCCGTGCGCACCAGCGCCATGAGGCCATCAATCGACTTGCGCATGTCCACCGGCTCCACCGCCAGCACCACGCGCACCGACGCAGGCAGGGCGAACACCTTCTCACCGTCCCAGCGCCGCGACGAGCCGGGCCACGTACCCCACGTCGGTGCCCACGGAGAATCGCACCCGCGCCCCACTTGCGGCCACCACCTCCAGCAGGGACTCCGTCGCCGCTGGCGGCGGAGCCACCTGCACCGGCAAGAGTCTCACGGCTTCCTTTCGCGACGGCGCGGCTCGTCGATACCGGTACACCCACGACTGCAACGTGCTCAGCCGCACGCCCCACACCAACGCGAACTCCCGCTGCGTCTGCCCACTCGCCTCGAAGGCTTCCGCGACGCGCGCCCACTCCGGCTTCTCCACCTGCTTCGCCATGCCCGGAAGCGTCCGCCGCACACCGCTACGTCGGCAATCCCTTACGGCACGTCGTTGGCCGGACGGTTACGAGTCCCTGGCTACGCAGGAGAACGCCGCGACCTACTACATCTGTGGAGCGCCGGTGTTCAGTTGCCCGTCCGGCTACACCATCCTCAATCAATACTGCTCGGCGTACTGCACGACGATGGGCTATCCGTGTACGACCTGGGGCTACAACGAGACCCTCTGTTACAAGCCGGATCCCATCACGGGGACCATCAGCGCGACGCCCACGAACGTGCGCATCAACCTGGATGTGACGCAGACGGGGACGACGAACATCTGCTTCGACGTCAGCGGCATCTCCGAGGGAGAGGTCTGGGTGAGCGTGAACAACCAGTCCGAGGTGCTCTTCGCCCGGGGCGACAACTTGTGCCAGGCCGCGCCCTGGATCACCGCGGGCAACACCTTCGCGTTCAAGCTCTACTCGGGCCGGGCGCACACCACGCTGCTCGCCACCGCGACCGTGACGGGTGAGGGCTACTACGGGGGCTCCAATCCGCCGCCCCAGTGTGGCCCCTGCCAGTCGGGCTACTCCTGCTTCTGCGGCGACGACGTGTGCCGCCGCGAAGGCACCCTCTGCCCCTGACATGAGCCACGGAGCCGGGGGAGATGCTGTTCCCCCGGTTTCGGGCCGGAGCGGATTCTTCATTGAGCGCGGTAGGGTGCGCACTACCCCTATGGAGAATAGGCACGAGGCGATGAACGAGCTGCTCAAGGAGGTATCGCGCCTCCATGTTCCCAACCCGCCTGCAACGCCGGAGCAACTGGATGCGTTCGAGCAGCGTGTGGGCTGGCGCCTGGATCCAGACCTTCGTGCGTTCTATCTGCATTGTGACGGAGCCCGGCTGTTTGCTCGGCGGGACCCAACGTTCGGATTCGTCGATCCCTCCTTCACATTCCTGCCGCTGTCACGGATTGCCCGCGCGCGAGTGGTCATGCGCGATGAGGATACGGATCAGGCTGGCCCGCCATCCTGGTATGCCATCTGCGAGGTGCGGGACAGCAACTACATCCTGCTCGACGTAAGCCACCAGGAAGGGGGGCGCTACTCCATCCGCGATGGCTACAACGAAGCGTTCCCTGACCCGGAGTATTGCGCGCCGATTGCCAGCTCCTTTCAGGAGTTCCTCGCGGGATCGCTTCGGTCCCAGGGGCGTTGGTTCTGGCTCCGCGGCGAAGCGTGACTATGGCTGCACGGCGGAGCTCAACATCCTCAGCCGCCACACCGTGAACGTGTGCAGCCTTCGTCCCCGGAAGACCCCCGTGAGCTTCACAGGCCCTTCCACGGCGCCAAAGCGTTGCACCAGCTCCTCCGGAGGCGCGACGCCGTTCTCCGAACACCACAGCACGTCCTGACCGGGCTTCAACTCCAGCTCGGGCCACAGGTCGTACTGACTCTTGCGCCTCGCCGGCCCCACCGTGTCCGTCTCCACGCCCGCCGTGTACGCGACCTGTGAAGCCAACTGGTACGTGGGCGCGTAGACCGCCGTGGGCCCCGGCGCCATGCCCGGGAACAACTGCTCCGGCGTCCTCAGCCGCTCCAGCACGCCCCAGCCGTGCGTCCTCGCCAGCACCACGTCCCGCTCGAACGTCAGCACCGGGAACAACAGGTGCGACGTCACCGCCAGCACCACCGCCATCCCGCTCCACGCCGCCGCCCGCTGCCACACGGGCCGCATCCCCGCGACGCCAATGCACGCCGCCACGTACGCCGCCGCCGGCCAGTTCGCCTCGCCCCGCGTCTTCGCCGCCGCGTAGCCGAAGAACAGCAGCGGAATCACCGCCGCCATGCGCAGCAGGAACTGCTCCCTCGGCCCTCGCACCGCGTACACCAGCGCCAGCGGGAACAGCACCGGCCCTCCCATGGCGAACTGCCCCGCCACGTACTCGCCGAACGTCGCCCACCCTCCGCGCCCGCCCAGCCCGTGGTTCAACTGGAACTTGAAGCCCACCCAGTCGTGGCTCGCGTTCCACAACACCACCGGCAGGAAGCACAGCAGCCCGAGCCCCGCCGTCACCCACGCCCCCGCCGGCAGCCGCCGCGCCCTCAACGCCGCGACCATGAACGCCAGGCCCAGCAGCACGGACGGATACTTCGACAGCAGCGCCAGCCCACACGTCAGCCCCGCCAGCACCCACTTCTCGCGGTACAGCGCCCACAACCCCAGCGCCCAGAACAGCAACATGGGTGAATCCGGCGTCGCCCAGACTCCGGAGAGGATGCCCACCGGCACCGCGCTCCACAGCGCCACCGCCCTCCAGGCCGCGTCCCTGGACCGGTACACGTCCAGCGCCAGCCCCCACACCGCCACGCCCGTCCCCAGCCCGCAGAGGAGCGCCGTCCCCCGGATGCCCAGCGCGGCGATGAGCCACGCCACCATCGGCGGATGGTCGAAATATCCCCATGCGAGATGCCGGGCCCACTGCCAGTAATAGGTCTCGTCGAAGTAGACGTCCGTTCCCAGCGCCAGCGCGAGCCGCACCCCCACGCCCATCCCCACCAGGACGAGACACGCCTTCATTCCCGGGCCGGGGCTGGAGGGGGCGGACGCACGCACGCCCCCTGACAAATCTCACCGGAGGGCCGTTGGCCAGCGGGGAGTGAGGCCATTTCAGCTTGCCCCCGCGAACCCAGGCTCACAATGTGAAGGACCGCGAAGCCGCTGCACACCGGGAGTACCTCATGGATGACCATCCCCCCTCTGGGCACACCCACCGTCTGGCCCAGGAGCCGTCGCCGTACCTGCGCCAGCACGCCACGAATCCCGTGGACTGGTACCCCTGGGGGGAGGAAGCCCTGGCCCGCGCCCGCGCGGAGAACAAGCCCATCCTGCTGTCCGTGGGCTACTCCGCGTGCCACTGGTGCCACGTCATGGCCCACGAGTCCTTCGAGCACCCCGACATCGCGCGCCTGATGAACGAGGGCTTCATCAACATCAAGGTCGACCGCGAGGAGCGCCCCGACCTCGATCAAATCTACCAGGGCGTCGTGCAGCTCATGGGGCAGGGCGGTGGCTGGCCCCTCACCGTGTTCCTCACCCCGGACCTGCGCCCGTTCTACGGCGGCACCTACTTTCCGCCCTCGGACCGCTACGGCCGGCCCGGCTTCCCGCGCCTGCTCTCCGCGCTGCGCGACGCGTGGGAGAACAAGGCGGACGAAATCGAGGAGCAGGCCCGGCGCTTCCAGGAGGGCCTGGGAGAGCTGTCCACCCACGGCCTGGACGCCGCGCCCGCGCACCTGTCCGCGGAGGACATCGTCGCCATGGGCCAGTCCATGCTGAAGCGCATGGACCCGGTGAACGGTGGCTTCGGCGGCGCCCCCAAGTTCCCCAACCCCATGAACGTGGCGCTGCTCCTGCGCGCGTGGCGGCGCGGCGGCGGCGAGCCCCTCAAGGCCGCGGTGTTCCGCACGCTGGAGCGCATGGCCCTGGGCGGCATCTACGACCAACTGGGCGGCGGCTTCCACCGCTACTCCGTGGACGAGCGCTGGCTGGTGCCCCACTTCGAGAAGATGCTCTACGACAACGCCCAGCTCCTGCACCTGTACTCGGAAGCGGAGCAGGTGGAGTCACGGCCGCTCTGGCGCAAGGTCGTGGAGGAGACCGTCGAGTACGTCCGCCGTGAGATGACCGACCCGGCCGGCGGCTTCTACGCCACGCAGGACGCGGACAGCGAAGGCGAGGAGGGGAAGTTCTTCGTCTGGCGCCCCGAGGAGGTCCGCGCGGCCCTGGCCGTGGGCCCGCAGGCGGACACCGTGCTGCGCCACTTCGGCATCAAGCCCGGAGGCAACTTCGAGCACGGCGCCACGGTGCTGGAAGTGGTGGTCCCCGTGGAGCAGCTCGCGAAGGAGCAGGGCCGCCCCGTGGAGGCCGTGGAGAAGGAGCTGGCGGAGGCGCGCCGCGTCCTCTTCCTCCTGCGCGAGCAGCGCGTGAAGCCGGGCCGCGACGACAAGATTCTGGCGGGCTGGAACGGGCTGATGATCCGCGGGCTCGCGCTGGCCTCGCGCGTGTTCGACCGGCCGGACTGGGCGAAGCTCGCGGCGGACGCGGCGGACTTCGTGCTCGCGAAGATGTGGGACGGCAAGCGGCTGTTGCGCTCGTACCAGCACGGCCAGGGCCGCATCGACGGCTTCCTGGAGGACTACGGCGACTTCGCCTCCGGCCTCACCGCGCTCTACCAGGCCACCTTCGACGCGAAGTACCTGGACGCGGCGGACGCGCTCGCGCACCGCGCGGTGGAGCTGTTCTGGGACGAGGAGAAGCAGGCGTACCTGTCCGCGCCCCGGGGACAGAAGGACCTGGTGGTGGCGGCCTTCTCCCTCTTCGACAACGCCTTCCCGTCCGGCGCGTCCACGCTGACGGAGGCGCAGGTGACGCTCTCCGCGCTCACCGGCGACGTGTGCCACCTGGACCAGCCCGAGCACTACGTGGCCAAGCTGCATGATCAGCTCGTGCGCAACCCCATGGGCTACGGCCACCTGGGGCTCGCGGCGGACTCGCTGGTGGACGGCGCGTCCGGCGTCACCTTCGCGGGCACCCGCGAGGCCGTGGCCCCGCTGCTGGCCGCCGCGAACCGCACCTACGCGCCGGTATTCTCCTTCGGCTGGCACGACACCCGCGCCACTCCGCCCGCGCGCCTGCAGGAGCTCTTCGCGGGACGCGACCCGGTGGAGGGCAAGGGCGCCGCGTACCTCTGCCGCGGCTTCGTCTGCGAGCGGCCCATCACCGAAGCGGGCCTGCTCGCGGAGCGGCTGGTGGCGGCCCCGGGCCACTGACCTGGGCCCGGGGGACGCGGCACCGTGACTACTTCACGTCCGTGACCTGCAACGAACCGATGAGGGGCGTGATCTCCGCGTTCCCCTCGTAGCCCACGTAGAAGTGGGTGGCGTCCGCGACGGGCTGGTTGAACGTGGGGTCCAACTGGGTCCACTCGCCCACGTAGGCCTCCACCCACTCGTGCCAGTACAGCGCGGGCACGCCGTCCGAGTTCACCATGTAGATGACGCCGTCCACGCGGCGCGCGGGGATGCCGGACGCGCGCAGCATGGCCACCGTGAGCAGCGAGTGCTCCGTGCAGTCGCCCTTCTTCTGGCGCAGCACGTCCGTGGCCCGGTCCGCGCTGGCGCCGTAGTCCTTCTGCAGGTTGCTGTACACCCACGCGGACAGCATCCGCGCCGCCGTGTACGCGTCCTTCTCTTCCCGGATGATGCTCTTGGCCTGCGCCTTGATGGCCGGCGCGTCCGCCTCCACCGCGAGCGTGGACTTGAGGTTCTCACCGCCGTCGGGGTCCGCCACCGGCCGGGCTACGCGGCCCTTGGGGGAAGGCGGCGCCGCCAGCAGCGTCACCTCCACGCGGCCGTCCGGCAGCCGCTGGTACTTCTGCCGGTACGTGTCCCGCTGGAACTTCTCCGGCAGGTTCTTCATCACCAGCTTCACCTGGCCGGGCACCTCGCGCGCCTTCGCGGGCAGGGGCTTGGGCAGCACCACGCGCGTGAGGCCGAACACCTCCACCAGGTCCAGCCGCTTCGCCACGGACTCGGACTCGGCCCGCGCCTGCATCGTCTGGCCGAAGTCCACCCGCACCATCTTGCCGTCCGTCGTCAGGAAGGCCGCCACCGGCACCTTCTCCTTGTCCGACAGCGTGCTCACCCGCGACAGCTTCACCTTCACGCCGCCCAGCATCTGCTCCTCGGGGGCCTCCACCGTGGTGACGGTGCGGTAGCCCTCCAGGTCCGTGCCGTCCAGCGCCACGCCCTCCACCTTCTGGCCGCGCAGGAGCGCCACGCGCGCCTGGTCCGCGTCCTCAATCGTCTCCTTCGGCGCGGGCAGGGGCTTGAGCACTTCATCCGGCTGGCCCGGGCGCTTGCGCACCACGCGCAAGGTGTCGCCCGTCACCGTGCCCACCAGCTCGTTGTCCCCGCCGTCGCCCTTCTGCGTGACGGTGAAGGACAGCAGCCTGCCGCCCGGCTTCGCTTCGTAGACGCGCACCTCGCGGTGCACGCGCTCCGACACGCGCGTGCCCACCTGCGCCTTGAAGATGAGCTCGTTGATGCTCTGGGCCTTGTTGCCCGGCAGCACCGTCAGGTCGGTGAAGAACCAACCCACCTTCTTGTCCATCAGGTACAGGCCGAAGTACTCGCCGCCCTTGGGGCGCGGGGCCTTCAGCGCGTCGGAGAGCTGCTCCTGGGCCTGCGGGGCCTGGGGCGCCTTCGCCTGCGCCTTGGCCGCCGCGGCCTTCACCTGGTTCTTCAGGGCGGGGGCCTGGGCCCAGGCCGCGGAGGGCGCCCCCGACAGCAGGGCGAGCAGGCTCAACAATCCCAGACGGGTGCGTCGCATCGGTCGGTTCATGGAAGGCATCTGCTCGCTCCTGGGGAGGACTACAGGCGCTTGGTCAGGATGATGAGGTCGTCACCCTGCTTGTAGAAGTCGCGCAGGCGCGCCTCCTCGCCGTACTTCATGGACGCGTAGAAGCCGCGCGTGGGGCCGTAGGCCTCCGTGGCGCTCGTCTCCACGCGGATGATGCGCGCCTTGCGGCGGCGCAGGTCGGCCTCCATGGCGGAGACGAGCCCCGCGCCGATGCCCTGGCCCCGGACCTCCTGCGCGGAGGCGATCCAGTACAGGTCGAAGGTGTTCTCCGTCATCGGCGTGGGGCCGTAGCAGCAGTAGCCCACCAGACCGCCGCCATCCTGCCCGCGGTCCGCCACCAGGATGGTGTAGTCCCGGTTGCCCGCCGTGAGCGCGGTGTCAACCAGCTCGATGGCGCAGTCCTGCTCCTCCTGCGAGAAGGTTTCGATTCGCCGGATCAGCGCGGCGAGCGGTTCCCGGTCCTTTCTTTCGAGCGTGCGGATTTCCATGGGTCCTTTCGAGCGCGACCTCCACGATGCGGGAGGCCAGGGCCGCGTAGTCCATGCCGGCGGCCTGCGCCGCCTTCGCGAACCCCGCGCCCGGGTGAAGGTCGCAGTTGGGGTTGATGTCGATGACGTACGGCACACCCTCGGGCGACACCCGAAGGTCCACGCGTCCATAGTCCTGGCAATCCAGCGCTGCAAATGCTTCCAGCGCCGTCTGGATGCAACGCGCTTCCTGCACTGCGTCGAGCCGGCAGGGCCCCGTGGGCGAGTCCCGGTACTCCGGTGACTCCGCCTCCCACTTGGCCCGGTACGACACGATGTTCGGCCGGTCCTCGAACGCGCGACCGAAGTGGATCTCCGTGAGCGGCAGCGCCTGGCGCGGGCTGTTGCCGAGCAGCGGAACGTAGACCTCACGCCCCGGGATGAACTGCTCCACGAGCGCGGGCTGATGGAAGGTGCGCAGCACGGACTCGCACGCCCGCACGAGCGCCGCGCGCTCCGTCACCACGGAGTCGAAGTCCATGCCCACGCTGGCGTCCTCGCGCGCGGGCTTCACGATGAGCGGCCAGGGCAGGTCCACCGCCAGGGCGTCCTCGCGCTTCTTCACCACGAAGGAGGCGGGGGTGGAGACGCCGTGGGCGCGCAGCACGTCCTTGGCCTTGGGCTTGTGCAGCGCCAGGCCCAGCGACAGGGCGGACGAGCCGGTGTACGGCAGGCCCAGCGCGTCCAGCAGGCAGGGGACGGCCATCTCCCCGCGGCTGTCGGCGGCCAGCGACTCGCAGAGGTTCACCACGAGGTCGGGCTGGAGGAAGCGCAGGGCCTCCACGAAGTCCAGCTTGTCTCCTTCGATGGCGAGCGGCTCGGCGTTCACGCCGTCCCGGCTCAGCGCGTGGGCCAGGCTCTCGGCCACCCGGACCACGTCCTCGCGGGCTTCGCGCCCCGGGTCGTCCTCGAGGAGGTCGTGGTCACGATTGTGCAGCAGGATGATGTGCATTCGGAGTGTCCCGAGGGTTAGCACGTCCCCACGGACCTTCCCAGCCTGTGGCGTGGTGGCTGGTCGGTCCCTCACGGGGCTACCGCCTGCCGGGGTATGCGCTACGGTGGGTGACCCGTTGGAGCGGAAACCGGCCACTCCCGGTTTCAGGTCCCGACAAGGACGACATGCGGATTCGCGACCCCATCCACGGCGTCATCCCGGTGAGCGACCCGGAGAAGGCCGTCATCGACAGTCGCTTCTACCAGCGCCTGCGCTACGTGCGGCAGTTGGGCTTCGGGGACATGGCCTTCCCCGGCGCCACCCACACGCGCCATGCGCACAGCCTGGGCGCCATGTACGTCGCCTCGCGCGTCTTCAACGCCGTGGCGGGCCGCTCCGAGCTGCCGGACGATGTACGTGAACATTTCTGCACCGCCGTGCGCCTGGCGGTGCTCTGTCATGACCTGGGGCACATGCCCCTGTCGCACGCGTCCGAGCGCATCGCGCCCCGGCGGTCGCTGCTGCGGCTGCCCGGCTGGCTGGACTCCGTGGCGGAGGGGGAGCAGGCGACCCACGAGGACTACACCGCGAAGCTGCTGCTGGACAGCTCGCTGACGGACGTCATCCACCGCGAGTTCGGACCGCGCGGCATCACCCCCATGGCGGCGGTGGCGTTGATCACCGGCGCGAAGCCGCCCAAGGACCCGGGCTTCACCTACAAGGGCGTGGACTGGACGCCGCTCTTGCGCGCCATCGTCTCCGGTGAGCTGGACGCGGACCGGATGGACTACCTCCTGCGCGACTCGTTCTACACGGGCGTGAACTACGGCCGGTACGACATGGATTGGATCGTCTCCAACCTGAACCCGGCGGTGAAGGACGGGCGCGCGGTGCTGGCCCTGTCGCGCGCGGCGGCGTTCGCGTTCGAGGACTTCCTGCTCAGCCGCTACCACATGTTCGTGTCGGTGTACCTGCACCACACGTCGGTGAACTTCGACCACATGCTGCGCCGGTACTACGAGGAGACGCCCGGCGAGTTCGAGATTCCGCACGACCCGGAGTCCTTCCTGCTCTGCGACGACGCGGCGCTCTGGTACACGCTGCGCCGCTCGAAGAACCGGTGGGCGGAGCGCATCAGCCGCCGGCAGGGCTTCAAGCTGCTGGCGCAGTTCACGGAGCGCGACACCGGCTACGACCTGGAGGTGCTCAGCAGCGCGCTCACCAGCGGCGGCTTCGAGCACTACACGGTGCAGTCCAAGGGGGCGCTCAGCAAGTACGTGGGGTCCTCCGGGGGCGGCGGCAACCCGGGGCTCTTCATCCTGGACGTGTCCACGGGGCGGCTGACGGAGGTGGCGCGCTACACGCCGCTCTACCAGCGCTACAGTGGCGCGGTGCGACTGACGCGGCTCTATGTCCGGCCAGACCAGGCGGAGCGGGCGCGCGAGATGATGGGCCGGCTGCTCGGCCAGACGACGCAATCCTGAAGGACGACGGTGCAACCATGAGCGAGCCCCTTCCCGGCATGGGCCTCTTCGCGCCCCACACCCCCGTGGAGCCCCGGCCCTCCTCGGTGGTCATCCTCTACCGCCGCGCGCACTCCGGCGTGGAGGTGTTCTGGGTGAAGCGCGAGCGCGCGCTCGCCTTCGCGGGCGGCTTCCAGGCCTTCCCCGGCGGCAAGCTGGACAAGGACGACCACGACGTCCCCGTGCAGGGCGCCCAGGAGGAGGAGGCCGCGCTGCGCTCCGCGGCGGCGCGCGAGCTGTTCGAGGAGGCGGGCGTGCTGGTGGCGGAAGGGGCGCGCGCGCTGACGCCCGAGGCGCTGGAGGAGGGCCGGGCGGCGCTGCTCGCGGGCACGGTGAAGTGGAGCGAGTGGCTCACGCGCCACACGCTGTCCCTGCGCGCGGAGGACCTCAAGCCCGCGGGGCGCTGGGTGACGCCGCCAGCCATCCCGGTGCGCTTCGACACGCGCTTCTACCTGGTGGAGCTGCCGGAGGGCGCGGCGGCGAGCATCATCCCCGGCGAGCTGACGGAAGGCGCGTGGATCCGCCCGGAGGACGCGCTGTCGCGCTGGAGCGACGGCACGGCGCTCTTGCACCCGCCCGCGCAGCACGCGTTGCAGGTGCTATCCGGGTTCACGGACGAAGCGGACGCGCGCGCGAAGCTGTGCACGCCGCCGTACTGCCCGGGCTTCGTGGCCCAGCGCATCGAGTTCCAGCGCGGCGTGCGCGTGGTGGCGCTGGAGACGCCCACGCTGCCCCCGGCGACGCACACGAACGCGTACGTGCTGGGCACGGGCGACCTGCTCATCGTGGACCCCGGTTCGTCGGACGTGAAGCAGTACGCGAAGCTCCTGTCGCTGGTGGCGGGGCTGAAGGCGGAGGGCGCCCGTCCGGTGGCGGTGGTGCTCACGCACCATCACGGCGACCACGTGGGCGGGGCGTTCGCGGTGAAGGAGCGGCTGGGCATCCCGCTCTGGTGCCACGCGCGCACGGCGGACCGGCTGGACTTCCCGGTGGAGCGGCTGCTGGAGGACGGCGAGGTGCTGAACCTGGACGGGCCGATGGTGCAGCGCTGGCACGTGCTGCACACGCCGGGGCACGCGCGCGGCCACCTGTGCCTGGTGGACTCGCGCAGCAAGGCGGCCATCGTGGGGGACATGGTGGCGAGCGTGGGCTCCATCGTCATCGACCCGCCGGAGGGCAACATGGCGGAGTACCTCACGCAGTTGAAGCGGCTGCGCGACTGGCCCGTGACGACGCTCTACCCCGCGCACGGCTCTCCGGTGCCGGACGGCCCGGGCAAGCTGAACGAGTACCTGCGCCACCGCGCCCAGCGCGAGGCCCTCATCCTGGAGGCGGTGCCCGCGTCGGGCGCGACGCTCGCGGAGGTGGTGGCCACGGCCTACGCGGACACGCCGCCGATCATGCACCCGGTGGCGGAGCGCAGCGCCCTGGCGTCATTGGAGAAGCTGACGGCGGAGGGCCGCGTGCGCGAGGAGTCCTTCACCTGGTTCCGCGTCGGGGCCTGAAGGAGCATTGACAAATTGATGATTTGCAGCAGCGACGCGAACTCCGCATCCTGGCATTCCGCGCTCTGGGGGACATTCTGGGCTTCTCCTCGTTTAGTCGAAGAGCAGGAGGCGCAGCAGGCGCACTTCCGCAGGCATAGCAACGAGCAACCGTGAGTCAGTTGCAGTTCACAGTCAGTGCAACTCCGGGGACCTAGTCGCAGGTGGAACTCGTCGTGACGGCGACGCACGCCACCCCCGGCAAAGTGCGGATGGTGGGATGATGAGAGGCCTCCATCCGCCAACGACTCCGCTGGCCGCTCTGTCACTCCAACTGTGGGGCCATGGAAACTAAGTTGCCGACGCCCGTCCCGCGTGGGAGACGACACATCTCGTCCTTCGGCCTGGGCTTCGTGGTTCCATCACTAAGCGATGGCCTTGGTTCTTTTCCTGCAACCCGCACGGTTCACGGAGGGCGGATGGCAGGTGGCAAGGGAACAGCGTGGGTTGTTCCGGTACAGCGGTCCTTTGGGTTCGACGAGATACCAGTGAAGGCTCGGCGTCAAGCTCCGGGCCTCCCCGCACTTTGTGCGGGATCGTCCAACGGCGGTGTGGATCAAAGTCGACAGGCTGCCGACGATGTGATCCCATCTCCCTACATTGAAGAGGCACCCGACAACGATGAACAGTCTCACGGAGAGGACCTCTGCGAGCCGGAGGGTGACCCAATGAGCGCCTTCACAGCGCTTGAGCTCTGCGCCGGTGGTGGAGGACAAGCTCTTGGTCTTGAGCAGGCAGGCTTTGAGCACGCTGCGGTGGTTGAGATCGACGAGGCTGCATGCAGGACGCTTAAGCACAACCGGCCCACTTGGCGCGTGTTGAACCGGGACATTCGGATGCTGTCCGGAAAGGAGTTTCGAGGAGTCGACCTCGTTGCAGGAGGTGTTCCGTGCCCCCCCTTTTCCATCGCAGGGAAGCAGCTAGGAAAAATGGACGAGCGGGATCTGTTCCCCGCCGCCCTGCGCTTGGTGGAAGAGATTCAACCTCGCGCTGTCATGTTGGAAAACGTGCGCGGGCTATCGACGGAGAAGTTCGCTCCCTATCGGGCACAGATCATCGAGAAGCTGGACGACATTGGCTACGCCGTTTTCTGGCAAGTTCTGAACTCCTCGGACTATGGCGTCGCGCAACTTCGCCCTCGGTTCGTACTCGTTGCTCTGCGTCGAAGGATTGCCACCGGCTTTTCTTGGCCGAAGCCAACGGAGGGACGAACTACTGTTGCAGATGCGATCGGCGATCTCATCGCGTCACGCGGCTGGCCGGGCGCGTCGGCGTGGAGGCGGGGCGCGCAGTCCATTGCTCCGACTTTGGTCGGAGGCTCGAAGAAGCACGGCGGCCCGGACCTCGGCCCGACGCGCGCGAAGCGGCAGTGGATGGAACTCGGAGTTGACGGAATGGGCGTGGCTAACGAGGCTCCTGGTCCTGACTTTCCGGCGGACAGTCGCCCGAAGCTCACTGTTGAGATGGTGGCCCGCCTTCAAGGGTTTCCGGACGATTGGAAGTTTCAGGGTGGAAAGACGGCTGCTTATCGCCAGGTCGGGAATGCGTTTCCGCCGCCCATAGCTGCTGCCGTTGCACGATCCATCCACTCAGTTCTGCATGCTGACCGGCACAAGAAGGCCGCTGCGAAGGCTGCGCGTGAACTAAATCTTGAGTTACTGTGAACGACATGACGACTGCGCTCTTCACGGCCGCTCGCCTTAAGTTCCACGCGGACCTTCTTGCTCATGTCCTCACGACCGACGCAAGGGGCGTACCTGCTAATGCAGACAGGGCCAGCAAGAGCAGCGTCAAGATCGCGTCGAGCATCAAGCGCCAAATCGAACTCGAGACAGCCGCAGCGCGTGAACGCATGCCGGGGCAGAGTTCGGGTCACAAGTTTGAGGAACTCTGTGCTGCGTTCCTCAAGACGACGTTCTTGGGCCTGCAACACCTTCGACCCGGAGATTGGCATGTTCGCCAAGTCAGCGGGCACAACCGGAACGAGATTGCGGCCTACGAGCAGTACGCGCACCTTGCTGCCCTCCAGCGCGCTGCCGATAGGGATCCTGAACTTAAGGCCGCGCTCGGCAACGACTACACGGTCACTCCGGACATCATCATCACTCGCGAGCCCGAACCTGATACGACGATTAATGCTCCGCAGGTAATCGTGGATCCCAACGTCGCCCGTCACGCCGCACTCCGCAGGAGCAACAACAGGCTGCCGCTTCTTCACGCGAGCATCTCCTGCAAGTGGACAATCCGTAGTGACCGATCCCAGAACAGCCGCACTGAGGGTCTAAACCTCATTAAGAACCGCAAGGGGCGGCTTCCTCACGTGGTTGTAGTCACCGGGGAGCCCTTGCCGGGTCGGCTCGCATCCATCGCCATTGGCACCGGCGAGATAGACTGCGTGTACCATTTTGCTCTGCCGGAACTTGAAGCCGCCGTCCGGGAAGAGGGCTTCGACGACTCCGCAGTGCTCTTGCAGACGATGGTCGTGGGCAAACGATTGCGCGATATTTCTGACCTGCCGCTCGATTTGGCCGTTTAAGACCACATCGTGGACAAGATCAGCAGGAAGCGTCGTAGCGCCAACATGAGCAGGATCAGGGCGAAGGACACCCAGCCCGAGGTACTCGTCCGCCGGATTGTTCATGCGGCCGGGTACAGATTCCGGCTCCACCGGCGCGACTTGCCAGGTCGGCCGGACCTTGTGTTTCCGGGGCTTCGAAAAATCATCCAAGTGCACGGGTGCTTTTGGCATCAGCACGCGCGCTGCGTTGATGGGCGTGTTCCCCGCTCGAACGCGGGCTATTGGGGGCCAAAGCTGGAACGAAACAAGCAAAGAGACGTTGAAGTAGAACGAGCACTAACGAAACTTGGCTGGTCCGTACTCACAGTCTGGGAGTGCGAGACTGCAAAGCCTGACCTTGTAGCCGAGCGCGTGCTTCAGTTTCTGGGCGCATCCGGTGGTGGTGGCACATCCATGCAGAACCCCCCTTTCGGCGCAGGCTAACACGGCGTCGCTGAGCCTTGATTCCGCAGCGTGCCGGGTTGCTCGACAGGGAGCTTGCCCGGGCAAGCTCAGCCCGCCTGTTAATCTCCACCTGGCCACAGGCTTAGGTATGCCTTAGGGAACTCAGCCCGGCCAGCGAGGTTCACCGGCGAGTATCGCGAGTGGCGGCTGGTGCAGAGTACCGAGCACCGCCGGAATTCCAGGAATCAAAGCTTCTGTAGGCACATCCAGCCTCACCGATTCCCAACGCACGCCAGGGGTACGGTCGAGCGGCGCAGACGCGCCGATCCACTCGCGGTCGACGCTGGCGATCGACGCGGGTTGGAAGTCCGGATCCAAGCGCACTGCGACGAGCACCCAAGCGGCGTCCCGGCGCATCGTCTCGTATTCGTTCCGGGAGAGATAGACCCTGAGCCGCCCGCGTCGCGTAGTCGACTTGACCTCTAAGTGGAACGCCGCACCGCCCACGGTGACCTCCACGTCGTACCCGTAGCCGTCGGATTCGAGCGAGACGTGCCGCACCCGCGCCATCGGCGCGGAGGCCAACAGCGCTATCAGTCCGTGCTCGCCCGCAGCTCCAATCCGCAGACGGTCCGCTAAGTCGGCCTTCCCCGAGGCATGCCGGATTGCCGCTAGGCTCTCTTCGGGCGACAGACCGAGAATTGCGGCGGCGCGGCGCGCATCCTCCGGGAGATCGGCGGCCGTGGTCACCAGCGCGTCCGCATCCTGGAACCAGAAAGAGGCTGCAATTGCCGCTTCGAAGAGAGCTATTTTCCCAGCCCGTCCCGCAGCGGCCTCATCGAGGACTCCTAGCGCCTCCAGCCAGGAATACGCCGCCTCATATTGCGTGGGCGTAAGATCATTGAACGCGGCGTGCGACATGAACAGGGCACGCGTCCGCTGCGCGTCCGCTCGTGGCAAGTGTTCCAGCCACCGCGACGCCGCGCGCAAAACCGGATCAGATGGCACCGGCACGCAGATGCCCCATAAGTGCCTGCAGATCGTGCTGATCGAGGCCGCCGCTGATGACTGGTTCCTCGTCCAAATCCGCTAGCTGCTGCACGGCAGGATCATCGAGGATTCTGCCCATGAATTGCAGCTTCACATCTAGCCGCTGGTTCACGACCTCATCGATCGTCTTGGCACTGCTGAGAACGGTAATCCGCGTCTCCGCAGTCGGGGACAGCCCGAGTCGGTGAATCCGGTCGAGGCTTTGCAAGAAGCGGCCGGCTGCGAAGTCCCGGTCCACGTACACCGCATCGTGACATGTCTGGTGCAGACTTATGCCTTCACCAAGCGTTGCCGGGTTTGACAAGAGGACCATGCACTGCGGATCGCGTCGGAATCGGATGATTTGTTCTTGCCGGTCGTCAGTACCGCCGTGCACTACCACGGGTGAGAACTCCTTCAGAATCTGCTTGAGCGTCATGACGCTGCGGATAAAAGTGGACCATACCAACGTTTTCCTCCCCGCCTTTGCATTTTCGGCCACGATGGCGAGCGTCTCGCGATACTTTGGCGACATCTCGTAGCTCGGCAAGTCACGCATGAGTTCGAAGAGCGGCGAACCCTCAGGTACCGTCAATGGGGGCACCTGATAGTTTAGCGGTTCGTATGGCGTCGTCCCGGCAGCGAGCAACGTAGGACTGATCGCCGCCATCAACAGATAGACCAGGATCCGGCCGAGCGCCGCAAACTCATCCTGAGAAGTTGATGCACGGGCGGAATAAAGGCCGACGAGCGCGTCGTAAATCTCTCTGTGCAGAGGCGGCATCTCGATCACTCGCTTGCGGACCAAAACCGGCGGTAGTCCCAACTCACTTTTGGTCGTGCGGGTGAACAGGGGACGGAGAATTCTGCTCGCGTACGCGAGATCGCGTCCAGCAACCGCCTGTGTGACCATCTGCCGACCGTATCCCGGCCACACAAACGCGAGCAGGTTCTCCAGATCCTTCACACCGTTCGGCGCGGGCGTGCCCGTGAGGATCAACCGGCGGCGCGCCCGCGGCCCGAGCGCCATGCAGGCAGCGCCGTACGCCCCTTCCGCACCAAGCTTCATGCGATGCGCCTCATCAAGGATGAGCAACGATGGAAGTGCGGAAACCCACCCGGCGAGCGCGTTGCGAGTCCCCTGAAACCGGAGGCGTTCGTAATTGACAATCACGGCATCGGCCGCAGGATCGATTCCCGTGTCGAAGACGTGCATGCGAAGCGGTTTGGCCAAGCATTCCGTATTTTCGTACTGCCACGCCTCGTAACAAGATTTCGGCCCGACGATCAGTAACCGGCTAACCTGGCCTGCCTGACGAAGGGCCTCAAAAACCGCCAGCGCCACGCGAGTCTTCCCTGCCCCGGGTACCGAAAAGTTCGCTCCGTGGCGCAACGAGAGAAGTTTCGCGATGTCGCGCCTCTGAAACGACGTCAACTCACCTAGCCAGTCCGGCCCGAGCAGCGCCGACACCGCTTCTGGCGAAGTCTGGCGGTCAGCGGCTGTGTCTTCGTCCCTGAGCCGCTCTCCCGCCGCTTGCGCGTCGAGGGTGGTGTCCGTCGCGAGCGCGGCGAGGCTGGGGTCCCACGCGACGCTGTCGGGATGAGGCCACATGGCCAGCTCCCCGAGGTTCATCAAAAGATCGTCGACCGCAACCTCCGCTAAGCCTTGCGATAGCGGGCGCGCCGTCCGGTACCGGTTGAGCAGACGGTGGAGGTCGTCCTCCAGTCCCTCACGCGCCCTGAATCGCGCCACCACTGCGTCATCGCCAAACCCGATCTCCAGGCTAGGACTGGACTCACTCATCGCTCGTCCTTCATAGATTCGAGCAACCAAGCAACACCATCGCCCGGTTCGGGAAACGTACGCCGTGCCTGCTTGGCGAGCTTCTGCAACATACTGCGCAACCGGATGACGGCATCGTCGAATGCCGTCTCGTCGAGAGCGCGCTTCGCGCTCGCTTCGGCAAGCTCGGCGATACACAGTTCGATGTTGTCGCAAGCATCGGAAAGCCGCTCTGGCGCGGCGAGCTTACGCTGCTGAAGGCGGGCGTCCCGTCCCGCGGGATCCAGGGCCCGATCGAACGCCTCTTTAGCAGCCTTGAGCTGCGCCGCCGCCTTTTCGACGGTTGCGGGAGCGGCTTTGTCGCCCGCCTGAGCCAAGGCTTTCGCCTGGAGAAGGTTGTCTGTCAGGGCCTTCGTGATCTTGGTCGTAGGCGTAACATCCGGGACGGCAACCCCCGGGAGCCCAGGAACCTTGAGCTTTGAAGGCTCTTTCACGTCGGGCTTCATCGTCTCGGGAAGCTTGAGTGCGAGGTACTTGTCGTAAAACTCCGCCTGCGCGAGCCGAACGTCGGTCTTAGCGTAGCCGAGCACAATCATCGCCAGCCGCGATTCCTTCAGCGCCTCTGCCGCGTTCTTGTCCGTCGCCGCTACTTTCACGTATGCCCGGTGTAATTCGCGAAGCTTTTCTTGGTGGTCCTCGAAGTCGATCCACCGAAGCGAGGGACCCTCTGGGGACGTGCGGCTACGGCCGATAGCTTCGCGGATGACCGTGTAGATCCAACGATCTTGCTCAAGCGTCGGCGTTTTGATCCGAAACTCTCTCGCGATGTCGTCCGGACGCCGGTTCTGCTTGATCTGCTCGTCGATCGCTAGGAGCCGGTTGATGTACGAATAGTCCCGCTTATGCTCTTTTCTCAGCTGAAGCGCGAGTTCAACCGTGTTGATGTCGTCCCAGCTTGCATCGTCGGGAAGCACGCCGACGCGAATGTATTTTTCACCCAGCTCGCGGAGAGCCGCGCAACGCGTATTTCCGTTGACCAACAGGCCGCGCGTGGTGATCAGGCCAGGATCCTTCTGGCCGAACTTCTCAAGGTCGTCCCGAAGCGCGTCGAACTCGGGATCCCTCTTCTCTGGGTTCGACGGCTGGCATTTCAGCAACATTTCGAGGTAGCTTTGGCCTACTTTTCCATAAGGGTCTGCCTCGAGTTCCCGATCCCGAACCGGATCGAGACTGCGCTGCGCCCTGATCCGGTGCGTGTGGGGGTTGTAGTAGAGTATGTCGACTGGCATTGAAATGACGTAGGGGTGAATTTGCTGTCCGCGCCATTCGACCGTTGTTTTTTCGGCGTTAGCCTTCTGAGCCTGAGCCCGGCGTTCGTCGATCATGGAATTGAGATCTTTGACTCGCCGCGGCATCTTCGACGTTGTGTCCATCCGAGCTTTCCCCTTCGAGCAACATCGTTGTCGCGACGCTATCCTAGCACCGGCTGTGACGGGAGCGGACACAGGAGGCGGTATGCGTGACGCGCGAGCGGAGCGACCTTGACCATGGACAGATGGAACGACCCCAAGCTCAAAGCCGGGACCATGATCAAGGGGGCGCTGTGGCTCGTCAACGAAGTTGGCGAGGGAAACGTATTCACCAAGGAGCAATTGCGGGCAGCATTCCCAGGCATCGCGCAGGTGGATCGGAGGATCCGAGACCTTCGTGATTACGGTTGGGTTATCTACACGAACACGGACGACGCGGCGCTGAGGCCAGACGAGCAGCGATTCGTGAAGGCGGGCATCGCGGTTTGGAAACCTGACGAGCGTCGGAAAGCGCGGGCCGCCGGTGTTTCGGCGAAAGAACGCCGAATTGCGTTCGCCGCGGACCAGTTTCAGTGTGTCGTCTGCGGGGTCACAGGAGGCGAGACTTATCCCGACGCGCCCAGCGACTGCGCCGTGCTGAGCGTCAGCCGCAAGATGGTTTTCTTGCCGGGAGGCTCCACGGAGGAGCAGATGGTCACCGAGTGCAAGCGCTGCCGCTCGGGAAGCAAGGCGGAGGAGACTATCGACACGGGAAGGCTGCTGTCTGACATTCAGGATCTCGATGCGCCAGATCGCGCCCGGCTCCTCCGCTGGATGGAGCGGGGCCGACGGGGCCCGACGTTGCTCGATCGCGCGTGGAATGCTTATCGGCGGCTTCCCGCTGCATCCCGGAACGAGATCTTTAAGCTGCTAAAAGGCGGATGAAGCGAATCACGGCTCTTGGAACTCGGGTCGCCTCTTCTGTCAGAGCGAGGGCCTCGCAACCGTAACTCCTCACCCGCCCCCATCGTGACAGGAGACGGATGACGTGCGGAGGTGAGCGCTAGAATTGAAGCGGGAGGAGCGCTTGGACATGGGGTTGAAGGAGCTGGCCTCGAAGCTGATGACCGTCGCCTCTCCAATGCCTAGCAGGCGGACAATCTGCACATACGACAGGCCCGCGTCGTGGAAGACCCGCACGATGGCCCGTCGCAGCTTCTCCGGGGTGGGATGTCCTTTGCTCATCCCTAGAGAAGAGCAAGCCTCGACGATCGCCTCAATTGAGCCCTTGTCAGAAGCTGCCCATCAGGCCCAGGTGCGGGCCCTTGCTGCTGTAGGTGGCCACGGGCATCAGGCGCACGGACGGGCCCGGAGGGGGCTCCTGCAGCGCGGCCTCCTTGCTCAGGGCGTTGGCGTGGGACAGCTCGAAGCCCGCGCTCGCGCCCACCACCGGGAGGATGAAGAGGGCGGCGTTGAGGGCCGGGGGCGCCTCCGTGCCGCTGTTCACCAGCGTGAGCGCCAGGAACGTCGCGCCCCAGCCCACCATGCTCCCGGCCACCGTCGCGCCCACCCGGCCGCGTCCGCCCATGAACCGGCCGCCCGCGTACGTGCCCACCGGGATGCCGATGATGCCTCCCGCCGCGGCGCCCGCGACGGCCATCACCAGGCACTCGTCGCAGCCCACCGTGGCGGACCCCAGCAGGTACCCCACCGAGCCCAGCACCGTCGCGCCCACGACGCCGCCCGCCGTGCCGCCCAGCACCTCCAGCGCCACGCGCGGCACCGGGTCCTTCGCGGCGGGCGCGGCCTTCACGGAGGGCAGCGCCTGGGCGGGGACGGCGGCGCGCTTCGGGACCTCGTCTCCGGTGGTGACGTCCGGCGGCGGAGGCACGTCCTCGTCCGGCGCGCCCACCAACGGCGGCGGCGTGAGGCTCCCGGCGGGAGCCCGGGCCGGCTCGGAGGGGGCCTCCTGGGCCGAGGCCAGGCCCGATACGAGCAGCAGGGCGAGGAGTGTGGACAGACGTGTGTGCTTCACCAGGACGGGAGGCTACCGCAACGGCTGTGTCGGCGTCGCCCCGTCACCGGAGGCGGGCGTCTCCACGCGGGTGCGGCGGCGCAGGGCCCGGTAGACGAGCGGCGCCACGGCCAGCAGCGCCTGCGGCACCAGCGACAGCGCATCCGGGTACAGGCCCAGCATGTCCACGTAGATGAAGCGCACCGGCACCAGCGGCAGCGCGCCCACCTCCTGCAGCGAGTGGATGCCCTTGCCCAGCAGCATCACCGCCGTCACCACCATCACCACCGTGGAGAGGCTGAAGAGCGTCTTCATGGGCAGCCGGTAGCCCAGGCGGTTGACGAAGAGCACCAGCACCGCCAGCGCGACGATGCCCCCCGCCACGCCCCAGGCCACGCCCGCCGCGGAGTCCACCGCCAGGCCCTGGAGGAAGATGGCCGTCTCGAAGCTCTCACGCAGCACGGACGTGAACGCGATGACGAACAGGCCCACCGTGCTGCCCCGGCCCAGCGCGCCCTGCATCTTCTGGCGCAGCTCGCCCATGAAGTGGCTCACGTTGGCGCGCGCGTTGAGCCACAGCGCCGCGTACAGCAGCATGCCCACCGCCACCAGCGCGGTGATGCCCTCCATCCACTCGCGCTGCGCGCCCGCCAGCAGCTTGCGCCCCACGATGTACGCGAGGGCGCCCGCGATGAGCGCGGACACCCAGCCCGCGTGCACCACGCGGACCTGGTCCATGGCCTTCATCTTCTTCAGCGCGGCCAGCAGCGCCGTGACGATGATGGTCGCCTCGAAGCCCTCGCGCAGCAGGATGAGCAGCGTGAGCCACGCCACGGACAGCACGTCCGTGGTGCTCCCGGTGGACTTGCGCGCCTGGTCCAGCAGCGACAGCAGCTCGCGCCCCTCGTCCTGCAGGTGCGGGCTCTTGCGCTCGGCGGCGAGCCGCGCCTGCATGAAGGCCTCCTCCAGCTTCTGGGTGAGCGCCGGGTCGCGCCCGCGCAGCTTGGGCTCCACCGGCTCCAGGCCGTTGAGGTACGCGTCCAGGAGCGCGTTCTTCGCGCCCACGTAGTCACCCTCCGCGCCCATGCGCATCGCGTGGCCCACCGCCGCGCGCGCGTTGAGCAGCACCTTCTCCTCGTCCGCGTCCGGCATGTTCCGGCGCAGGCACGCCACCTTGTCCGCGCCGAACGCCTTCGCCAGCTCCGCGTCCGTGGACGTGGCCAGCCGCTCCAGCGACGCGTTGGGCGGCTCGCCCTGGCACGGCGGCTGGCGCAGGGTGAAGACGAAGAAGGCCAGCGACCAGCGGTCCTCCTCGGTGAGCGTGGGGTAGGCCGGCATCGCCGTGCCGGGCACGCCGAAGCTGGTGGTGTTGAACGCCTTGTAGGGCGTGAGGCCGTCCTCCATCAGCTCCGCGTCATGGAAGTTCGCAGGCCGCGGCTCCATGTTCGCCGCGATGGACACGTCCGCCTTGCCCTCCGCGCCGTGGCACGCCGTGCAGTTGGCCTGGAAGAGCTTCTTGCCGTGCTCCAGGTCCGGCGCCACGCGAGGGCTGCGCGCCAGGCCCCCCGCCAGCACCAGGCTCTCCACCAGCTCCCCGCAGTCGCGGCTCACGCCCTCGGGGTCCTTCGCTTCGTTGACGCGCGCCTGGATGGCCTCCACGCGGGGCACGAACGTGGCCGCCGCCGGGCCCAGGTCCTTCGCCGCCGCCAGCGCCTCCGCCGCGAAGCTCTTCTGCTCCGTCAGCTCGAACTCCGACTGGGACGACACCGCCGCCGGGTAGTCCGCCTGGAGGTACTGGAGGATGCCCACCAGCCGGTGCCAGGTGCGCCCCTCGTCGGACGCCGGCGACTCGGCCCGGGCGGAAGAGGACAGCGCGAGCAGCAGGCACAACGTGAGGGCGGCGGCGTGTTTCACGACCGCTTTCTACCAACCGCGCCACGCGTGTTCAATTCTGCGAATCAAATTCAATTGATAAGCCCCCCTCGTGAGGCAAACCCCTGGAATCAGGGCTGGCCCTGACGCTCGTAGGTGAAGAAACCGAAGGGCAGGTCGCCTTCCGGGTGCCGTTCCTCCTCCACCAGCGTCCATCCGCTGAGGTCCAGGGGCGGGAAGAAGGCGTCGCCCGGGACGTCCCGCTCGAGGCGGGTGAGGTAGAGCCGCTGCCACAGCGCTTGCGTCTGCGCGTAGAGGTCCGCGCCGCCCGCGATGAAGACCTCGCTGTCGCCCCGCGCCTGCTCCAGGGCCTCGTCCACGGTGTGGGCCACGTGGACGCCTTGGGGCGCGGGCCAGTCGCGCTGGCGGGTGAGCACCACGGTGGTTCGGCCGGGCAGGGGACGTCCGATGGAGTCGTACGTCTTGCGGCCCATGACGAGGGTGTGGCCCAGCGTCAGCCGCTTGAAGCGCGCCAGGTCCGGCGGCAGGCGCCAGGGCAGGGTGTTGCCCTGACCGATGACGCGGTTCGCCGCCATGGCGACGATGGCGGACACGCGCGGACTCATACGGCCACGGGCGCCTTGATGGCGGGGTGCGGGTCGTAGCCCTCCAGCGTGAAGTCCTCGTAGCGGAAGGCGAACAGCTCCTTCACGTCCGGGTTCAGGCGCATGCGCGGCAGCGGGCGCGGCTCTCGCGTCAGTTGCTCCCGGGCCTGCTCCATGTGGTTGAGGTACAGGTGCGCGTCACCGATGGTGTGGATGAACTCGTGCGCGGTGAGGCCCGTGGCCTGCGCCACCATCAGGGTCAGCAGCGAGTACGACGCGATGTTGAAGGGCAGCCCCAGGAAGATGTCCGCGCTGCGCTGGTAGAGCTGGCAGGAGAGCTTCCCGTCGGCCACGTAGAACTGGAACAGCACGTGGCAGGGCGGCAGCTTCATGGAGGGCACGTCCGCCACGTTCCACGCGCTCACCAGGTGCCGGCGCGAGTCCGGGTTCTTCTTGAGCCCGTCCACCAACTGCTTCATCTGGTCCACGTGGCCGCCGTCCGGCGTGTTCCAGGAGCGCCACTGGTGGCCGTAGACGGGGCCCAGGCTGCCGTCCGCGTTGGCCCACTCGTCCCAGATGGTGACCCCCACCTCCTGGAGCGAGCGCACGTTCGAGTCCCCCCGGAGCATCCACAGCAGCTCGTGGATGATGGACTTCAGGTGGAGCTTCTTCGTCGTCACCAGGGGGAAGCCCTGGGTGAGGTCGAAGCGGAGCTGGTGGCCGAAGAGGCTCAGCGTCCCCGTGCCGGTCCGGTCGCCCTTCTTCGTCCCGTGATTCAGGACGTGCTCCATCAGACTCAGGTAAGGCTGCATGGGGCCCTTTTTCCCTAGGTGGGGTCGGGCAAGCGAGCAAAATATCGGCCGCTGTCCACCCGCGCACGGCGTCGCCGTGTCGCATCGTTAAACAAGGGCTGCCATGAAGATCTACACGAAGACCGGCGACGCCGGCGAAACGGGCCTCTTCGGCGGCGGCCGGGTGTCGAAGGACGACGCGCTGGTGGAGGCGTACGGCGAGGTGGACGAGCTCAACGCCACGCTGGGCCTCGCGCGCACGTTCTCGCTGCCGGCGGACCTGGACCACCTGCTCCAGCGCCTCCAGGACCAGCTCTTCACGGTGGGGGCGGTGCTGGCCACGCCGCCGCACACCAAGGCGGCGGCCCACATCCCGGAGCTGCGCCCGGAGTGGGTGGAGGAGATGGAGCGCCACATCGACCGCTACGAGGAGGAGCTGCCGAAGATGACGCACTTCATCCTCCCGGGAGGCGCGCCCGCGGCCGCTGCGCTGCACCTGTCGCGCACGGTGTGCCGCCGCACCGAGCGCCGGGTCGTGACGCTGCTGCGTGAGGACAAGGCCCCGCCCGCGGTGGCCATGTACTTGAACCGCCTGTCGGACCTGCTCTTCGTGGTGGCCCGGCTGGTGAACTTCCGCGCCGGCCTGCCGGACGTGAAGTGGATCCCCGAGAAGCCGACGAAGTAGCCCCGTGTACGCGACGCAACTGCCCACTGCCCGGCTGCGGCAGCTCGCCCAGGACGTGGGCTTCGACCTCATCGGCTTCGCGCGCGCGGAGCCCATCCCGCCGTCGTCGCTGATGTCGTGGCTGGAGGCCGGCTACGACGCGGACATGGACTGGATGGGGTCGCGCGCGGAGGAGCGGCTCGACGTGTCGGTGCTCCTCCCGGGGGCGCGCACGGTGCTGTCGCTCGCGAACAACTACTGGCGGGACGACGCGCCGTCGCAGGGCTCGCCCATCGCGCGGTACGCGAGGGGCCGCGACTACCACTCCACGCTGCGCGACCGGATGAAGGCGTTCCGCAAGACCCTCAACGCCTGGTACCCGGGGCTGGGCACCTACGGCGGCGTGGACAGCGGCCCCATGATGGAGAAGGTCTGGGCCGCGCGCGGGGGCCTGGGCTACGTGGGCAAGAACGGCTGCCTCATCACGGAGTCGCACGGCTCGTGGGTGCTGCTGGCCACGCTCATCCTGGACGCGGAGGTGGACGCGTATCCGGAGGGGCCGGTGGCGGACCGGTGCGGCTCCTGCCGGCGGTGTCTCATGGCGTGTCCCACGGGCGCGCTGGTGGGCAACCGGCAGGTGGATGCGCGGGCGTGCCTGTCGTACCAGACCATCGAGAACCGCGACCGCGATGTGCCGGAGGCGTTCCGGCTCAAGTTCGACAACCTCATCTTCGGCTGCGACATCTGCCAGCAGGTGTGCCCGCTGAACCGCAAGCCGGTGTTCGCGGACGACGAGCGCTTCATGCCCCGCGCGGTGGCGTCGCTGGGCACGCTGGAGCTGGCGGCGCTGACCCCCGAGCAATACAAGGAGCTCATCCCGGGCACGGCGCTGGCGCGCGCGCGGTACGACGGTTTGAGGCGCAACGCTGTCTACGCACTGGGCGTCGCACGGCAGGCACACGCCCGGCCGCTGCTCGAAAAACTCAGCGGCGACGACAGCGAGCTGGTACGCAGCGCCGCACGATGGGCGCTTCTGCAACTGGAGCCGTGACGCCGTCCGCCGCGCCGCCGCCGCTCGGGCGGGTGTACGCGGCGCTGACGGTGCAGGTGCTGATCAGCGCGGGCACGTACCTGGCCGCCAAGCGGGCGATGACGGAGCTGTCGCCGTTCACGGTGGTGCTGTGGCGCTTCCTCGTCTGCGGCGTCGCGTTCGTGGCGTTGCTGGCGCTGACGCCGGGGCGGAAGCTGCCGCCGCGCCACGCGTGGCCGCGCATCGCGCTCCTGGGGCTGATGGGCGGGCCGGTGAACCAGACGCTGTTCTTCTCCGGCCTGTCGCGCTCCACGGCGGCGCACGCGGCGCTGTTCTACGCGCTCACGCCGCTGGGCGTGTACGTGGCCAGCCTGGTGCTGGGCCGGGAGCGGGCGTCCGCGCGGACGACGGCGGGCATCCTCACGGCGCTGGTGGGCGTGGTGGTGCTGCTGTTGGGCCGGGGGCTCGCGAGCGCGCGGGGCACGCTGGAGGGGGACCTGCTCATCCTCGCGGCGGTGGTGGCGTGGGTGGTCTACACGACGGAGGGCAAGTCCCTGGCCACGGAGCATGGACCGCTGCGCGCGACGGCCTGGACGATGACGGTCGCCACGGTGTTGCAGTTGCCGCTCGCCCCGTTCGTGCTGGAGCCCGCGGCGGTGTGGGCCTCCAGCGCCGCGGCGAAGGCCTCCATCGTGTACGTGGGGCTGATGACGTCGGTGGTGGCGTACCTGCTCTGGTCCTACGCGCTGTCGAAGGTGCCCGCGTCGCGCGTGGCCATCTTCTCCAACCTGCAGCCGGCGGTGACGGCGCTGGTGGCGTGGCTCTTCCTGGATGAAGCGCTGCACTGGGAGCTGGCGCTGGGCGGCGCGCTGGTGCTCGTGGGCGTGCGGCTGACGCAGGGCGCGCCGGTGAAGGCCGCGCCGGTGGTGGTGCGCGCGGGCTGACGGACCGGCGTCAGTCGCCGTTGGGGTCCCACTCGGAGATGTCCTTCTTCGCGGGCTCCGGCGGAATCACGGGGCGCGGCGGCTCCTGGATGCGCGGCGGCGGCTCCTTCTTCGCCACGGGCGGCGGCGGGGGCGGCAGGTCCTCGTCGTCCGAGCGGCTCGGCGGCGCGGGCTCGGCCACCGCCGGCCTCGGCTCGGGCTTGCGCGCGGGCGGCTCCGCGCGGGGCGGCGGCTCCGCGAAGGCCTCGATGTCCGGGGTCTCCGTGCGCCGGGGCTCCGGCTCGGGCGCCACGGCGGGGGAGGGCGGAGGCGGCGTGCGCTCCGGCTCCTGGGCCTTCGCCGGGACGGCCGCCTGCTTCCGTCCGTTGTTCCTCGCCGGCTTCTCGTCCGACGCGCGGTAGCCCGTGCGCTCTGGGGGCGGCTCCGGCGGATCATCATAGGAGTCGCGCACCGGCCTCGCGCGCGGCTCCTTGTTCTCGTCGTCGCCGAAGGGGTCCTCCTCGCGGCGGCGGTCCTTCTCCTTGATTTCGCGCAGCTTGGCCGCCTCCGTCTTGCCCATCCGGCGCTCGGGTGGCGCCTCCGGTGCGTCCGGCGCCCGGTTGTTCACCGCGTTGAACCGGCGGGTACACTGCGTGCGCGTCTCCAGGCAGCCCTCGAAACAGCGCGTCAGCTTCTTGAGGGCGGCGCCGTTGCCGCCGTACTCGATGGTGCAGTCCTCCTTGCACGTGGTGGCGTCCTCCTCGCAGCCGGGCGGGACGGGACCGGCCAGGGCGGGGGTTGCGAACAGGACGCTGAGGACGACGAGGCGCGGAAGAAGACGCATGGCAAATGTGAAAGCTACCAGTCTTCCGCGCTTCCTGGGCGAGCCCCCCGCGATATCGTCAGGCCCACGCCCGGCGACCGGGCGAGAGGAGACGCATGGCGGCGGTCAAGGTGGGCATCATCGGGGGCCAGGCCCTCTACCAGGCCCTGGGACTCCAGGGACGCGGCGAGCACCTCTCCGTGGAGACGCCCTTCGGGCCCCACAGCACCCCGCTCATCGCCACGGAGCTGGACGGCGTCCCCATCCTCTTCGTCTTCCGCCACGGCCAGGGCCACGTCCACAACGCCACCCGCGCCCCCTACCGCGCCAACCTCTTCGCCCTGAAGTCGCTCGGCGTCACCCACGTCCTGGCCACCGGCACCGTGGGCAGCCTGCGTGACTCCATCCAGCCGCTGCACCTGGCCCTGCCGGATCAGGTCATCGACCGGACCTACCGCCGCCCCTGCACCTTCTACGACGACGTCGCCGTGCACGTGGAGCTGGCCCAGCCCTTCTGCGCCACCCTGCGCCAGACGCTCACCGACGCGGCCCTCCAGAGCGACACGGAGGTGCACGCCTCCGCCACCTACGTCTGCATCGAGGGCCCCTCCCTGAGCACCCAGGCGGAGAGCCAGCTCTACCGCACGTGGGGCGGGGACCTGGTGGGGCTCACCGCCATGCCGGAGGCGCGGCTCGCCCGCGAGGCGGAGCTGCACTACGCCCTCGTCGCGCTGCCCACCGACCACGACTCCTGGCGCTCCCCGCCCGTGGGCCAGGAACCCGAGGCGCTCCTGCCGCGCTTCGCCCAGCGGCTGGACGCCGTCACCGCCCACGGCGCCGCGCTCCTGCGCCGCGCGCTGCCCCGCATCGCGGGCACGCCCACCACCTGCCGCTGCGACAGCGCGCTCGCGCTGGCCATCTTCACCGACCGCACCCGCATCCCCGCCGACGTGAAGAGCCGCCTGCGCCCGCTGCTGGGCCGCTACCTGCCCTCCGGGCTCGTCTAGCGTTCAACACCCGGCACGCCGCCAGCGCCTCCGGCCGCGAGCGCTCGGCCGGCCGCCTGCTGCCGAAGGGCCGGGCCGTTCACACATTGGCTCCCCACGGACCCGAGGGGGAACCACATGGGGCTGCCACGGCTCAAGTACCTGACGTGGAGGGAGTTCGCGCGGCGCTTCTGGAAGGAGATTGAGGAGGACACCGTCACCGACGTGGCGGCGCAGTTGTCCTACTACTTCATCTTCTCCCTGTTCCCCTTCCTGTTCTTCCTCGTCACGCTGGTGGCGTACATGCCGTTCGCGCCCGGCGCCGTGGACGCGATGATGGACCGCATCCGCCCGCTGGTCCCCGGCGACGCGCTGGGCGTGGTGAGCCAGCACCTCACCTCCCTCGTCGGGGAGACGCGCCCCAAGCTGCTCACCGTGGGTCTCATCGTGGCGCTGTGGACCGCGTCGCGCGGCGTGGACGCCCTGCGCAAGGCGCTCAACCTGGCCTACGACGTGTCGGAGTCCCGGCCCTACTGGAAGACGCAGGGCCTGGCGCTGCTGGTGACGCTGATGGGCGGCCTGCTGATTCCCCTGTCCTTCGCCATCCTGCTGCTGGGCGGTCGCGTGGGGGCGTGGGTGGCGGACAAGCTGGCGCTCATCGACGAGTTCCACCTCGTCTGGTCCTGGCTGCGCTGGCCCTTCACCGCGGCGCTGGTGATGCTGATGCTGTCGATCTGCTACTACCTGCTGCCGGACGTGAAGCAGCGCTTCAAGTACATCACCCCGGGCTCCGTCATTGGCACCCTGGCGTGGCTGGGCAGCACCTGGGGCTTCACCCAGTACGTGGAGCACTTCGGCAAGTACGACGTCACCTACGGCTCCATCGGTGGCGTGGTGGTGCTGCTCCTGTGGCTCTACATCTCCGGGCTCATCTTCATCCTCGGAGGGGAGCTCAACGCCATCCTGGAGCACGCCTCCGCGCAGGGGAAGGCCAAGGGCGCGCGCGACTTCGGCCAGCCCGCGCCCCTGGAGCCGCCCCTCAAGACGCCCGGCGCGGCCAAGAGCGCCGCCAGCGCCCGGAAGACGCGGCTGGCGCTGTTCCGGCGCAAGCGCCGCGTGGCGGAGGGCAAGGACCCGGAGCCCCCGGGCCTGATGCCGGACGGGAGTGACACCCCGTCCGTGCACTGAAGCGCCGGGGACTGGCCGTCACGGCTACTGCCTGGGCAGCCTGGCCTGGATGGCCGTCAGCCCGCCCGCGGTGTTGCGGTCGCCCTTGAGGCCCTGCTGCGCGATGATCTTCCGCAGGTGCGCGATGCGGTCCTCGCTGGTGGGGTGCGTGGACAGCCACTTGAGCACGCCCGGCGTGTGGCCCTGCTCCTTCTGCAGCTTCTGGAAGAAGGTGATGAGGCCGTTGGGGTCGAAGCCCGAGGCGGAGGCGTACTTCGCGCCGTACTCGTCCGCTTCCGTCTCTTCACTGCGGCTGTGCGCCAACTGCAGCCCGCCGCCCGCCAACTGCGCGGCGATCTGCGCGGCGGTGCTCGGGTTCTGGCCCAGCGCCACCTGGGTGATGGCCTGCAGGCCATAGGCGTTCACCATGGCGCGCGCGGAGTGACGGCCCACCACGTGGCCCGCCTCGTGCGCCATCACGCCCGCCAGCTCCGCCTCCGTGTCCGCCGCGAGCAAGAGGCCCGTGTACACGTAGAGGAAGCCGCCCGGCGTGGCGAAGGCGTTGACCGTCTTCGGGTCATTGATGACGTTGACCTTCCACTTCACCCCGGAGCGGTCCTTGTTGGCCTGCGCGAGGATGGGCTGGGAGATGCCCCGGACGTACGCCAGCACCTCCGGGTCCTCCACGTACTGGATGTTCTCCTTCGTCTCGAGCTCCTTCTTCACCTGGAGGCCGAGCTGGTTCTCCTGCTCGTCGGAGATGAGGACACTGGCGATCGCCTTCTCCGCGCCCACGCGCTGCTTGGTGCAGCCCGTGGAGAGGCCCGAGGCCAGGGTGAGGGTCAGCAGTGCGGTGACCATCCGTTGCATGGGCGAGTCATCCCTTCTTGCTCAGTGGGTGGAAGCTTTCGCGGCCCGTCGTAACCGCGCCTCCGCGTCCCGGGCAAGCACCTTCCCGGAGCGCCATCCACCGGGGGACATGCGCCGGACACGGTCCGGTGGTATGCCCCTGCGCCTGGATGCCTGAGCTACCGGAAGTGGAGATCGCCCGGCGCAACCTGGAGCGCTGGTTCAAGGGCCGCCGCATCGTGCGCGCGGAAGCGGACGCCACCCGCGTCTTCCGGGGCGCGGAGCTGCCCCTCTTCACCCGGCTCACCGGGCGCGTGGAGTCCCTGGAGCGCAAGGGGAAGTACCTGCTCCTCACCCTGGAGGGCGGCCACGGCCTGATGGCCCACCTGGGCATGACGGGCAAGTTCGTGCGCCGCGAGGAGGGCGTGCCCGTCCCCCACAGCCGCGCCCGCTTCCACCTGGATGACGGCCACGTGGTCCACTTCAGTGATCCACGCCTCTTCGGCCGCATGGAGCCCGTGCCCGCGAAGGCGCTGTGGGAGCTGCCCTCGGTGAAGGCCCTGGGGCGGGACCCCCTGACTGAAGGGCTCACCGGCCCCCAGCTCCAGGAGGCGGTGGGGGACTCCCGGCAGGACCTGAAGGTGGCGCTGATGGACCAGGGCCGCGTCGCGGGCCTGGGCAACATCCACGCCGCGGAGGCGCTCTTCCGCGCGGGGCTGCACCCGGCGCGCAAGCCCGGCACCCTCACGCCGGACGACTGGAAGCACCTGGCGAAGGCCATCCACGCCGCGTTCGACTTCGCCTTCAAGGAGCAGGAGGGCGAGGACATCACCTACCTGGAGGAGCCAGGGTCCGTGAACCGCTTCCGCGTCTACGGGCGGGCGGACGGGCCGTGCTCGAAGTGTGGAACGACGGTGGAAGCCTTCACCCAGGGTGGGCGCACCACGCATTTCTGTCCGAAATGTCAGCCGCTCTCCACGGTTGCTGTCCGCGCGTCCCGGAAGGGGACGGCGGCGGGGAAGGGGCCGGCTCCCGCCGTCCGCGGCCCGAAACCCCGATCCCGTAGACGTTGACACCCCAGGGGGGCATGGCTTGAATCGCCCGCCCTTTACACCCGGCCGCGTCATGTCGCGGCCCCGGAGACCGTTGACCATGTCTCACGTCCTGCTGGCGGCGCTGCTCGTCGCCTCGTCCACGGCCACCGCGCAGACGCCGGTGCCCGATGGTGGCACCACGCCCTCGGCACCCCAGGAGTCGGCTCCCGCCGCGGCTCCCGCGGCTCCGGCCGCCGTTTCCCCCGCCCCCGCCTCCGAAGGCTCCGTCAGCCGCGAGGAGCTGGAGCAGCGCCTGGAGGCCACGCGACAGGAGCTGCGCGAGGACATCCGCGCGCAGACGGCCACCCAGGCCGTGGCCAACAACGACTGGCAGGAGGAGTGGACGGAGGAGAAGCGCAAGCTGGAGCTGTTCACGCTGGACGGCTACCTGCGCGTGCGCCCCACGCTCTTCTACAAGTTCGACCTGGGCAAGCCCCCGCTGCCCTCCGGCACGCCCCTGGGCCGCCAGCTCTGGACGCGCTCGCCGCGCTCCGGCGCCGAGCAGACCCAGGCCGGCGCCAACATGCGCTTCCGCCTGGACCCGTCCTTCAACATCTCCGAGGACGTGCGCATCAAGGCGCAGGTGGACGCGCTGGACAACGTCCTCTTGGGCTCCAACCCGGACAGCGCCTACAGCGGGGATGGGCGCAACAACTTCACGCTCTTCTCGGAGAACCAGTCCCCGTCCGACTCCGCCGTCAACGCGTTCAAGGACTCCGTCCATGTCCGCCGCGCGTACGGTGAGGTGACGACGCCGGTGGGCATCCTGCGCTTCGGCCGCATGGGCAGCCACTGGGGCCTGGGCATGCTGCGCAACGACGGCAACTGCCTGGACTGCGACTACGGCGACACGGTGGACCGCATCCAGTTCGTCACCGAGCCGTTCGCCGGCTGGTACGTGACGCCCATGCTGGACTTCAACTCGGAGGGGCTGTCCACGGAGAAGGCCAACGCCCTGGGCGAGCCGGTGGACCTCACCCAGTCCGACGACGCGCACAGCCTGGTGCTGGCCATCGCGCGGCGCGACACCGACCAGCAGCAGAAGGCCAAGCTGGACAACAACCAGGGCGTCCTCAACTACGGCCTGTACTTCACCTACCGCACGCAGCGCTACGCCACCCTGACGGAGACGGGCGTCCCCTTCGAGGACGCCAACCCCTCCATCCCCGTCAACGTCACCACGCCGGCCTTCGTCCCGCGCGGCGGCACGCTCTACATCCCGGACCTGTGGTTCAAGTACGAGGAGAAGAAGTTCCGCATCGAGGCGGAGTTCGCCGCGCAGTTGGGCACCATCGACGGGCGCGCGCTCACCGCCACCGACCCCACCACCCAGTCGCTGCGCGTGGCGCAGTTCGGCGGCGTGCTCCAGACGGAGTTCCACGTCATCGAGAACAAGCTGCACCTGGGCATCGAGGCGGGCTTCGCGTCCGGTGACAGGGCGCCGGGCTTCGGCAACTACCCGGGCCGCCAGGGCACGGGCTCGGACGGCAACACCGCGCCGGGCGACGTGGAGGGCCGCCAGTACAGTTGCGACACCGGCGGCTGCAGCGACAACGCCATCCGCAACTTCCGCTTCAACCGCGACTACCGCGTGGACCTCATCCTGTGGCGGTCCATCCTCAACGGCGTCACGGACGCGTTCTACGTGAAGCCGGGCCTCAAGTACTCCATCGCGGAGGGCTTCGACGTCTTCGGCAGCGTCATCTACTCGCAGGCGTTCTACGCGGAGTCCACGCCGTCCTACATCAGCAAGAGCCTGGGCCTGGAGGCGGACATCGGCGCGCGCTACGTCACCGAGGACGGCTTCGTGGCGGGCATCGACTACGGCATCCTCTTCCCGCTGGACGGCCTGAAGGACCTGAACCTGCCGGCCCAGGAGCTGAACACCGCGCACGCCATCCGCGGCACGCTGGCCATCCGGTTCTAGCCCATGCGCTCCTGCCTCCCGCGGCTGTGCGCCGCCACCAGCCTGACGCTCGCGCTGGTGGCGTGCGGCATCAAGGGCAGCCCCCGCGCGCCCCGGCCGGCGCCGCTGCCCGCGCCCACGGCGGAGACGGTGCCCGCGCAGCAGCCGCCGCGCGGGCCCGTGGAGCCCTCCGGCCCCACGGTGCCTCCGTCCACCCTGGACGCCGGGCTGCCCGAGTGAGCTTCTTCCACCACCACAAGGGCGTGCTGCACGCCGAACAGGTGCCGCTGCCCGCCATCGCGGACGCGGTGGGCACCCCCACGTACGTCTACTCCACCGCCGCGCTCACGGAGCGCTTCCAGGCGGTGACGAAGGCGTTCCAGGGCCAGAAGCACCTCATCTGCTACTCGGTGAAGGCCAACTCCAACCTGGCCATCCTGGGGCTCTTCGCCCGGCTGGGCAGCGGCTTCGACATCGTGTCCGGCGGCGAGCTGGCGCGCGTGAAGCAGGCCGGCGGCGAGCCGGGCAGGACGGTGTTCGCCGGCGTGGGCAAGACGCCGGACGAGATGGCCCAGGCGCTGTCCCAGGGCCTGCTGCTCTTCAACGTGGAGAGCGCGGAGGAGCTGGAGGCGCTGGACGCCGTGGGGCGCAGGCTGGGCAGGCGCGCGCCGTTCGCCCTGCGCGTGAACCCGGACGTGGACGCCAGGACGCACCGCTACATCTCCACTGGCCTGAAGACGTCCAAGTTCGGCGTGCCCTTCGAGGAGGCGGTCGCCCTCTACGCGAAGGCGAAGAAGCTGAAGGGGCTGAAGGCGCTGGGGCTGGACTGCCACATCGGCTCGCAGCTCACGCGCACCGCCCCCATGAAGGCCGCCCTCACCAAGGTGGCGGACCTCTACGTCACGCTCAAGGCCCGGGGCCACGCGCTGGAGTACCTGGACGTGGGCGGCGGGCTGGGCATCACCTACTCCAACGAGACGCCGCCCAGCCCCCAGGAGTACGCGCGCACGGTGCTCAACGCGACGGAGGCCACGGGGGCCACGCTGCTGCTGGAGCCGGGGCGGGCGCTCGTGGGCAACGCGGGCGTGCTGCTCACGCGCGTGCTGTACCGCAAGCCCACGCGGGCGCGCACCTTCGTGGTGGTGGACGCGGGCATGAACGACCTGATGCGCCCGGCCCTCTACGAAGCGCACCATGACCTCCAGCCGGTGGTGAAGCGCCGCGGCCGGGACGTGGAGGTGGACGTCGTGGGGCCGGTGTGTGAGTCCACGGACGTGCTCGCGCGGGCGCGCCCCCTGGTGCTGCCCCGCCAGGACGACCTGTACGCCTTCATGAGCGCCGGGGCTTACGGGATGAGCATGGCTTCCACCTACAACTCGCGGCCCCGGCCGGCGGAGGTGCTGGTGGACGGAGCGGCCTGGCGTGTCGTGCGGGAGCGCGAGCGCGTCGAGGACCTCTGGCGCGGCGAGCGGGCCTGAACGTATAAGCGCCGGCATGAAGACCTTCGAAGGCTCCATGACGGCGCTGGCCACTCCGTTCCGTGAAGGGGTGCTGGACGAGGGGGCCTTCCGTGCCCTGGTGCGCTACCAGTTGGACGGCGGCACGAACGTGCTGCTGCCCATGGGCACCACCGGCGAGGCGGTCACCATGGACGCGGACGAGCGCGCGCGCGCCATCGCCGTCGTCGTGGACGAGGTGAAGGGCCGGGTGCCGGTGGTGGCGGGCGCGGGCAGCAACAGCACCCGAGAGACCATCGAGTCCGTGCGCCGCGCGCGCGAGGTGGGCGCCGACGGCGCGCTCATCGTCACGCCCTACTACAACAAGCCCACGCAGGCGGGCATGGTGGAGCACTACCGCGCCATCGCGAAGGAGCACCCGGGCTTCCCGCTCATCGCCTACAACGTGCCGGGCCGCACGGGCGTGGACCTGCTGCCGGAGACGGTGCTCCAGTTGTGTGACGTCCCGGAGGTCGTGGCGCTGAAGGAGGCCACGGGCAACCTCATCCGCGCGGTGGACCTGGTGGAGAAGTGCGGCGACCGGATGACGCTCCTGTCCGGTGACGACTTCACGGTGCTGCCCTTCATCGCGTGCGGCGGCAAGGGCGTCATCTCCGTGTCCTCCAACGTCGCGCCCCGCATGATGGCGGACCTGGTGGCGGCGGCGCGGAGCAACGACATGGCGAAGGCGCGCGGGCTCCAGGTGCGGATGAACGCGCTGCACCGGCTGCTCTTCGTGGAGTCCAACCCCATCCCGGTGAAGTGGGCGCTGCACCTGATGGGCCTGTTCGGCCCGGAGCTCCGCCTGCCGCTCGTGCCCATGGGCGAGGCGAACGCCGCGAAGCTGAAGGCCGAGCTGTCCGGGCTGGGCCTGCTGAAGGGCTAAGGGAAGAGAGCGCCATGACCCGCACCGTCATCACCGGCATCTCCGGCCGCATGGGCAGCACGCTGGCGCGCCTGGCGAAGGCCGCCAGCGACCTGCCGGTGGTGGGCGCCACGGTGCGCCCGGGCAGCCCCCTCTCCGGGCAGGACGCGGGGCTCGTGGCCCGGCTGGGCGCTCCGCTGGACGTGGTGGCGCACGACGACCTGGGCCGCGCGCTGGACGGCGCGAAGGCGGACGTCGTCGTGGACTTCACCGGCCCGGAGGCCACGCTGGAGCACGCGCGCGTCTGCGCCGAGCGCGGCGTGGCGCTGGTGGTGGGCACCACGGGCTTCACGCCGGAGGGGCGCGCGCGGCTGGAGGCGTACGCGAAGCAGGTCCCCATCGTCGCGGCGCCCAACATGTCCGTGGGCGTGAACCTGGTCATCCGCATGGCGGCGGAGCTGGCGCGCGTGCTGGGGCCGTCGTTCGACGTGGAGGTGCTGGAGACGCACCACCGCATGAAGAAGGACGCGCCCAGCGGCACCGCGCTCAGGCTGGCGGAGGTGCTGGTGGACGCGCTGGGCCGCACGAAGGACGACCTCACCTTCGCGCGCGAGGGCCAGACGGGCGCCCGCCCGCCGGGTGAGATTGGCGTGCAGGCGCTGCGCGGCGGGGACGTGGTGGGCGAGCACACGGTGTACTTCTTCGGGGAGGGCGAGCGCATCGAGCTCACCCACCGCGCGACGAACCGTGATCAGTTCGCGCAAGGGGCGCTGAGGGCCGCGCGCTGGGTGGCGGGCCGCGCGCCGGGACTCTATGACATGGCCGACGTGCTCGGCCTCCAGGGGAAGACATGACCGCCCGCTACTGCCGCTTCCAGGTCGAGGGCCGCGCCAGCTTCGGCCGCGTCGATGGCAACGAGGTGGTGGTGCTCACCGCCGCGCCGTGGGCCGGCGGCAAGGAGACCGGCCTGCGCCGCTCGCTCCAGGGGCTCACGCTGCTCACGCCCTCGGACGCGTCGAAGGTCGTCTGCATCGGCCAGAACTACCGCAAGCACGCGGAGGAGATGGGCAAGCCCATCCCCACGGAGCCGCTCATCTTCACCAAGCCCTCCACCGCGCTCAACGGCCCTGGTTCGCCCATCCGCATCCCCAGGGCGAGCCAGGAGGTCCACCACGAGGCGGAGCTGGCGCTCGTCATTGGCGAGCGCCTGAAGAACGCGGACGAGGCCACCGCCGCGCGCGCCATCTGGGGCCTCACCGCCTTCAACGACGTCACCGCACGCGACATCCAGCGCAAGGAGATCCAGCACACCCGCGCCAAGGGCTACGACACCTTCGCCTGCGCGGGCCCCTGGGCCGTGACGGGCCTGTCGCCCGCGGACCTGCGGGTGGTGTGCCGGGTGAACGGACAGGTGCGCCAGGATGGCCGCACGTCCGACATGGTGTTCAGCCCCGCCCGCCTGGTGTCCTTCATCTCCCACATCATGACGCTGCTGCCCGGCGACCTGGTGAGCACGGGCACGCCGTCCGGCGTGGGCGCGCTCAAGGCGGGGGACACGGTGGAGGTGGAGCTGGAGGGAATCGGAACCCTGGTGAACCCGGTTGAGATGGAGCCTTGAGTGCGACCGTCTATGTAGGACTGGGTTCCAACGAGGGCGACCGCGAGGCCCACCTCGTGGCCGCCCTCTCCGCGATGTCGTGCATCGACGCGGTGTCGGTGCTGGGCTGTTCCTCCCTCTATGACTCGGCCCCGGTGGGGCCCGCGCAGCCGCGCTTCCTCAACGCCGTGGTGGCGCTGGAGTGCGACCTGACGCCGCAGCGCCTGCTGTGCATCCTCCAGCGCATCGAACAGGACCTGGGCCGCCGCCGGCTGCAGCGCTGGGGCCCGCGCACCATCGACCTGGACATCCTCCTGTGGGACGAGGAGGACCACTGCGTCGTCGCGGACGCGAACCTCCAGGTGCCCCACCTTGAACTGCACAAGCGCCGCTTCGCGCTGGAGCCCCTGGCGGAGCTGGCCCCCGACTCCCGCCACCCGGTGCTGGGCATGACGGTGCAGGAGCTGCTCGCGAAGCTCGCCCCCCAGGACGTCCGCAAGCGCGAGGCCCTCTACTGGCCCGACATGGGCGCCCGTTTCCCCGTCCACGAACTATGAGCCTGTCCCTCGTCCTGGCCACGACCGCGCTGCTCGCGGCCGAGCCCACCTCCCTGCCTCCCGGCCACCCCACGATTCCCCCCGGCACCCAGGCGTCGCCTGCGGGCATGGGCGCTGGCGCCAATGCCGCCACCGGCGCGCTGCCCCCCGGCCACCCCACGATGCCCGCGGGCTCTCCCGTGGCGCCGGGCACGCCGCTGCCTTCGGGCCACCCCACGGTGGACGCGAACAAGCTGCCGCCCTCCGCCGAGGAGCTGATGAAGCAGCTCGACTCGTCCGAGGGCCTGCGCGAGCGGGAGAAGACCTTCGAGATCGCCTCGTCGCTGGGCAAGCTCTACTACACGAACGGCCGCAACGCGGAGGCGCTGGCCTACCTGGGCCAGGCGCAGGCCAAGGCGGACGGCGTGCGCTCGCTGTTCCTCGCGTCCAGGAAGAAGCTGGGCAAGGCCGCCATCCCCACCCCGGAGGCCGCCAACTGCGGCTTCACGCCGGGCCAGGCGCTGGACGCCATGGCGGCCGTGGCGCAGGCCCGCGCGAAGTCCGGTGACACCGCGGGCGCCGCCGCGTGCGCGGGCGCCGCGCTGGTCCCCGCGGTGGACGTGGACGTGCTGATGGGCAACGCGCTGTACCTGGGCGGTGACAGCGCCAAGGCGCTGAAGGCGTATGAGCGCGTGCTGGAGGTGGAGCCCCAACACGAGGAGGCGCTCTACGCCCACTCCTCGCTGCTCTTCGAGACGCAGGGCGAGAACCTCCCGGCGCTCGGCGCTGCGCGCCAGGGCTTCGACGCGCTGGTGCAGGCGCATCCGAACTCCCAGCGCGCGCCCATGGCCCGCGAGCTGAGCGTGCGCATCCAGGAGATCGCCAAGGCGGGCGGGCGCAAGAAGTGGCTTCAGTCGCGCGCCGAGGACCGCAAGGTGCGCCTGTCCCAGTCCACCGCGCAGGCCGCCGCGATGCCGCCGGACGCGCCGCGCCCGCTGACGCCGGAGATGGTGGACGCGGTGAAGAACACCGAGCGCACGCCGGAGCTGGAGGCGGGCCTCACGAAGCTGGTGGAGGAGGGCGAGGAGCACCTGGCGCGCGGCCGCTACCAGGAGGCCCTGGCCAACTACACCCGCGTGGTGCCCTTCCAGCCGGAGAACGGCCGCGCCAAGGCGGGCATGGCCTGGGCGCTCGTCGGCCTGGGCCGCCCCATGGGCGCGCGCGTGTGGAGCGTGGCGCTGGAGTCCGACGCGGGCGCGGTGGAGAAGCTGGGCGACACGCTGCTCGCCAAGGGCGACGCCAAGGGCGCCAGGGCGCTCTGGGAGAAGCTGGCCCAGGACGTGCCCAACTACCCCAACAAGGCCGCGCTCCAGGCGAAGCTGTCGCAGTAGCGCCCGGCCTTCCTAGACGAACTTCGCCGCCAGCAGGTCCTGGACGTCGAGCAGGCCCACCGCGCGGCCCTCGACGTCCACCACGGGCAACTGGTCCACCTTCAGCTCGCGCATCTGCGCGGCGGCGGTGAGCACCAGCGTGTCCGGGGTGATGCAGCGCGGGCGCTTGCCCATCACCTGCCGCACCGGCACCTCGAAGTCGGTGTGGCCCCTCTCCACCAGCCGGCGCAGGTCGCCGTCCGTGAAGATGCCCTCCAGCTTCCCGTCCCGGTCCACCACGCACGCGGCGCCCGGCCGGCCCGGCGTGTTGGTCATCACCACCACCGCCAGGGACAGCCGCGCGGTGTCCAGCACCAGCGGGTTCGCGGGGCCCGTGCGCATCAGCTCGAAGACGCGCAGCACGGAGCGCCCCAGCTTCCCGCCCGGGTGCAGGAGCGCGTAGTCGTCCCGCCCGAAGGGGCGGCTTCGCAGCAGCGTCATGGCCAGCGCGTCCCCCACGGCGTGCAGCGCGGCGGTGGACGCGGTGGGCACCAGGCCCATGGGGCAGGCCTCTTCAATCCGGCCGATGTCCAGCACCACCTCCGCGCCCTTCGCGAGCGGGCTGTCCGCGTCCCCGGTGAGCGCCACCACCGGCGTGCCCATGCGCTTGAAGAGGGGCAAGAGGCGCAGGAGCTCCTCCGTGCTGCCGCTGTTGGACAGCGCGAGGATGACGTCGCCCGGGCCCACGCGGCCCAGGTCCCCGTGCACGGCCTCCGCGGGGTGGAGGAACACGGAGCGGATGCCGGTGGACGCCAGCGTGGAGGACAGCTTCTGGCCGATGTGGCCCGCCTTCCCCATGCCCGTCACCACCACCTGGCCCGGGCAGTCGCGCACCAGCTTCAGCGCGCGCAGGAACGCGTCCCCCAGCCGGTCGGTGACGCCTAGAATCGCGCGGGCCTCCGCCTCCAGCACGCCTCGCGCGTAGGTGAGCGCGGCCTCGTCGTCGTCGTCGCGGCGGGCGGGGGCGGGGGAGGGCGCGCGGCCGGGGAGGGCACGCAGTTTGGGCTTCTTGGCGGTGGAGCGGGGAGCGCGGGCCATGGATGGGCGCTACCTCTACTCCAGCCGTCGCGTGGGCGGCCATCCTTGACGCATGGGGGGGCCTGGGCTACGGCCTGCCCGCCCGGCCGCCCGTGGCCGGAAAAACCCAAGGGGACGGCATGAAGTTCTTCATCGACAGCGCGGACGTCGGCGAAATCCGCAAGGCCCATGAGATGGGCTGCGTGGACGGCGTCACCACCAACCCGTCACTGCTGGCCAAGGTCGGCCGCGGGCTGGACGAGACCATCCGCGAGATCTGCTCCATCGTGGACGGTCCCATCAGCGCGGAGTGTGTGTCGCTGGACGCCCCGGACCTCATCAAGGAAGGCCGGGAGCTGGCGAAGATCCACGACAACGTCGTGGTGAAGATCCCCATGGGCGTGGAGGGCATGAAGGCCGTCAAGGCGCTCACCGCGGAGGGCATCCGCACCAACGTCACCCTCTGCTTCTCCGCCAACCAGGCCCTGCTGTGCGCCAAGGCCGGCGCCACGTACGTGTCGCCCTTCGTGGGCCGGCTGGACGACATCTCCCAGGACGGCATGGAGCTCATCGCCCACATCCTGGAGATCTACCAGAACTACGACTTCACCACGCAGGTGCTGGTGGCCAGCGTGCGCAACCCCGTCCACGTCCTCCAGGCCGCGCGCCTGGGCGCGGACGTGGCCACGCTGCCCTACAACGTCATCACCCAGTTGGCGAACCACCCCCTCACCGACTCGGGCATCAAGAAGTTCCTCGCGGACTGGGAGAAGGTCCCCAAGCAGGGCAAGCCCGCGGGGAAGTAACCGCCCGGGTTCCCAGGCCGGCTTCCGAGCCTCCCCTCCGCCGTTCCGGTGTCCCTGGAACGACGGGGGGGCCCTTTCGGGGGCTGGCGCCTGGACGGCGGGAGCGGTATGGCAGAGGGAGCGGATTGATATTTGAATCAACCTTCCCGGAGCCCCGCCCATGGATTTCCAGCTCAGCGAAAACCAGCGCGCCTTGCAGGAGGCCGCGCGCAAGTACGCCCGTGACGTGGTGCGCCCCAAGGCCCCCCACTACGACGAGACCTCCGACTTCCCCAAGGACCTCATCTCCGCGGCCTTCGAGCTGGGCCTGCTGAACATGGCCATCCCGTCCGAGTACAACGGCGTGGGCCTGACGCACCTGGAGCAGGTCATCGTGTGCGAGGAGCTGGCGTGGGGCTGCGCGGGCGTGGCCACGTCCCTCATCGCCAACGACCTGGCCAACCTGCCCATCATCCTGGCCGGCACGGACGACCAGAAGAAGCGCCTGCTGGCGCCCTTCGGGGAGAAGCTGAAGCTGAGCTGCTTCTGCCTCACGGAGCCCGCCGCGGGCTCGGACGTGGCGGCCATGGGCACCACCGCGCGCCGCGAGGGTGACGAGTACGTCCTCAACGGCAGCAAGTGCTTCATCACCAACGCCGGCTACGCGGATCAGTTCACCGTGTTCGCCACGCTGGACAAGGGCAAGAAGCACAAGGGCATCACCTGCTTCGTCGTGGAGGGCCGTCCGCAGGGGCTCACCACCGGCAAGCACGAGAACAAGATGGGCCAGCGCGCCAGCAACACCGCCACCGTCACGTTCGACGAGGTGCGTGTCCCTGTCGCCAATCGCATCGGCGAGGAGGGCGAGGGCTTCAAGATCGCCATGGCCACGCTGGACAACAGCCGCCCGCTGACGGCGAGCATCTCCATCGGCATCGCCCGCGCGGCGCTGGAGCACTCGCTGGAGTACTCCGCGCAGCGCCAGACGATGGGCAAGCCCATCCGCGAGCACCAGGCCGTCCAGTTCATGCTGGCGGAGATGGCCATGAACACCCACGCCGCGCGCCTGCTCACCTACGAGAGCGCGCAGGTGCTGGATGAGGGACAGCGCAACACCCTCCAGTCCAGCTACGCGAAGTGCTTCGCCGCGGACATGGCCATGAAGGTCGCCACGGACGCGGTGCAGGTGTTCGGCGGCTACGGCTACATGAAGGAATACCCCGTGGAGAAGCTGATGCGCGACGCCAAGCTCATCCAGGTCTACGAGGGCACGAGCCAGGTGCAGCGCCTGGTCATCGCGAAGGAACTGTTCAGGTAGAAAAGCAAAACTGTGCCCGGCGGGGCTTTCCCGTTGCCGCCGCCGTGTGCGGATGTCTATTACTCCGGCCCTGATGCGCGACGCGTCAAGCGCCCGATTTCCAAACACTCCCCACTGAGGAGAAGCCCGCCGTGAAGATTCTCGTCACCGCCAAGCGCGTGGAAGATCCCGAGTCGAAGATCAAGGTGAAGCCGGACGGCTCGGACATCGTGAAGGAGGGGCTGAAGTACAAGATCAACCCCTTCGATGAAATCGGCGTGGAAGAGGGCCTGCGCCTCGCGGCGAAGCACACCGGCGAGGTGGTGGTGGTCTCCATCGGCGGCAAGGAGGTGCAGGAGCAACTGCGCCACGCGCTGGCCATGGGCGCCAACCGCGCCATCTGGGTGAACCACACGGGCCCGCTGGATCAGTTGGGCATCGCGGGGCTGCTCCAGAAGGTCGCGGAGAAGGAGAAGCCGGACATCGTCCTGCTGGGCAAGCAGTCCATCGATGACGACCAGAACCAGGTGGGCCAGTACCTGGCCGAGTTCCTGGGCTGGGGCCAGGCCACGTTCGCCTCCAAGGTGGAGTCGCTGGAGAGCGACCAGGAGAAGAACAAGGTCCCGGCGGTGGTGCTGTCCGCGGACAAGAAGAGCGTCCAGGTGGTGCGTGAAGTGGACAACGGGCTGGCGACCCTGGAGGTCCAGCTCCCCGCCATCGTCACCACGGACCTGCGCCTGAACCAGCCGCGCTACGCCAGCCTCCCGGGCATCATGAAGGCGAAGAGCAAGCCCATCGAGGAGCTGACCCCGGCGGGCCTGGGCGTGGACGTGGCCCCGAAGATCCAGGTGCTCAAGCTGGCGTCGCCTCCGGCGCGCAAGGCGGGCATCAAGGTGCCGGACGTGGCCACCCTGGTGGAGAAGCTGCACAACGAGGCGAAGGTCGTCTGACCGCGCTCCCAACCCTTCCAACGATTCCGGAGACAGACACCATGTCCATCGTCCTCATCGTCGCCGAGCAGCAGCCGGACGGGAACCTGCGCAAGGCCTCCCTCAACGCCATCGCCGCGGGCAAGCAGCTCGCGGACAAGGCCGGCGCGGAGCTGCACCTCGTCCTGCTTTCCAAGGACCCGTCCAAGCTGGCGGAGGAGCTCAAGGGCTCCGGCGCCAAGGTCATCCACACCGCCGCCGCTCCCGAGTTCGAGCACTACCTCGCGGAGACCTACGCCCCCGTCATCGCGGGCCTGGCCCAGGAGCTGAAGGCCACCTTCGTGGGCGCGGCCTCCACGGCGCAGGGCAAGGACCTGCTGCCGCGCGTCGCCGCCCGGCTGAAGGCCGCCATGGCCACCGACATCACCGCCATCAACGGCGGCGGCGCGGACATCACCTTCACCCGCCCCATGTGGGCCGGCAACGTGTTCGCCGAGGTGAAGCTCTCCACGCCGGTGCAGGTCATCAGCATCCGCGCCACGGAGTTCGCGCCGGTCGCCGGCGCGGGCGCGTCCGCGGAGGTGAAGTCCTTCCAGCCGAAGCTGGAGGCCTCCAAGACGAAGTTCGTGTCGTTCAACGAGGTGAAGAGCGCGCGTCCGGAGCTCACGGAGGCCAGCGTGGTGGTGTCCGGCGGCCGTGGCACCAAGGGCGACTTCAAGGAGATTGAGGCGCTGGCGGACCTGCTGGGCGCCGCGGTGGGCGCGTCCCGCGCGGTGTGCGACGCGGGTTGGGTGCCCAACGACCTGCAGGTCGGTCAGACGGGCAAGGTCGTCGCGCCGAAGCTGTACGTCGCCGCGGGCATCAGCGGCGCCATCCAGCACCTGGCCGGCATGAAGTCCTCGAAGACCATCGTCGCCATCAACAAGGACCCGGAGGCGCCCATCTTCCAGGTGGCCGACTACGGCCTCGTGGACGACCTCTTCAAGGTCCTGCCCGCGCTGCGCGAGGGCATCCAGAAGCTGAAGTAGGGCCGCCTCCGCCGTCCTCACGGCGGACCGTGACCCGCGAGGGGCGCGTCACCGGGACATCCCGGAGGCGCGCCCTTTGCCGTTGGTGGGGCCTACAGCTCGATGTCGGTGTCGTGGCCGGGCTTCTTGCGCGCGGGCGGCTCCGGGGGCTCGGTGTCGTCCGGCTCCAGCTCGTGGGGCACCTCCTCCGGCTCCGGGGGTTCGCCGGGGGCTTCCGGGGACGGCTCGCCCGTGTCGAGCAGGTCGATGCGCTGTCCGTCCTCCACCTGGACGTAGAGGGTGCGGAAGGTCCACGTCTCGCCGTCCTTGTCGGCCACGGCGTGGAGGCTGCCGTCCGCCTTGGGGCCGTCCAGCGGGACGGTGAACTCCGCGTGGGTGCGGCCGTTGCGGGTGCTCACCTGGGTGTTGCTGGGGAAGCCCGGCGTGAAGGTGCCGCCCAGGGCCTGCCGCACGTGCGGGTCCTCCTGGGCCTCCGCGATGGCGTCCGTGTACGCGCCCATGTCCTTGAACGACGAGTAGCCCCAGCCCACGGCGATGGCCGCGAAGCAGAAGCACGAGCCCAGCATCCCCAGGCAGCCCAGGGGCACCGCCCATTTCCAATTGCGGCTCCACCATCCCTGGCGGGGAACGGGTGCGTACTCGCCCTCGGGCATCGTCGGCGGCATGGGCCCTCCTGGCCTGGACCTGGGGCCGTGTCATAGCCGGTTCCGGACGAAGCGGGGGTGGGCCTGCACCGGGGGCGGGTTTCGGGGGCGCCTTCATGACAGAGTGGGGGCATGCCCTCTGGTGGCGTCTCGACGGCCGAGCTCGCGGACCTGCTTGCGGCGCTGCCCTTCGGCCACCGGCTGTGGGTGCGCGGCATGGGGCGGTGTCTCTACCCGCTCCTGCGCAGCGGGGACGCGGTGCGGCTGCTGCGCTGCGGGCCGGAGCGGCTGGCGCGCGGGGACGTGGCGCTGGTGCGGCACGGGCCCCGGCTGGCCGCGCAGGTGGTGCTGTCCACGCAGCCCTGGGTGACGGCGTCGCTGTTGGGCGGCACGGACGTGGCGGGCGGGGAACTGGTGGGGCGCATCATCGCGCTCAAGCGCGGGCGGTGGGTGATGCGGCTGCCCCGGCCCACGCGGCCGGCGCTGTTCCTCCTGCAGCGCACCCTGTCCGGCGTGTGGACGAAGCCCGCGTCCCGGGCGGTGTTCCGCCACCTGCGCGACCTGCTCTCCGGGTGGACGAAGCCGCTGCGCCGCCAGTTCGTGGGCCCGCTGGAGATCCGCCTGGTGCGCCCGGAGGACCTGGACGCGCTGCTCGCCTTCGCCACGGAGCGGCTGGTGGTGTCCGGCACCTTCCTGCGCCGGCAGCTCCGCGACCGGTGGGGCCTGCCCGCGGACAGGCGAGTGGGCGCGGCGGCGGGCGCCTTCGACGCCCAGGGGCACCTGCTCGGCTTCGCGTGGGCGGACGACTACCACCAGGAGGGGCTGTCCCTGGACGGCTTCTGGGTGCGCTCGCTGGTGGTGTCCCCCAAGGTGCGGCGCATGGGCGTGGCCACCGCGCTGGTGCGGTGCCTGGTGGAGGAGATGCACCGGCAGGGCGCGGACCGGCTCCACGCGGACATCGACGAGGATAACACCGCCTCCCTGCGGACCTTCTCCGGCCTGGGGTTCCGCCCCGCGCCGGACGCGCTCACGGTCGCCACGAACCAGCAGTGGGACGCGGCAGGGGGGAGCAAGCGGCTGGTCGTGCTGGTGCGCCCCCTCTCTCGCTGACGGATGGGGGTTGCGCTCCGCCGGTGGCTGGGCCAAACGGCGGGGCGTCCTGCTCGAGGCCTTGGGCGGGGAAGGGTGGATCCGGTGTCCGAAGGGCGTGACGGTGCGCGGTGGAGGGCGGACGGGGCGCTGGTGCTCCTCACCGTCTTCTGGGGGCTGACGTTCGTGGTGGTGAAGGACGCGCTCGCGTTCGCGGACCCCTTCACCTTCCTCACCCTGCGCTTCGTGGTGGGCGCGGCGGTGCTGGCCGTCATCGCGCGCCGGCGGATGTTCGCGCCCGGCATCGTCCCCAAGGGGCTGCTCCTGGGCGGGGTGCTGTTCCTGTGCTTCGCGCTCCAGACGGTGGGGCTGATGGATACGACGCCGTCGCGCGCGGCGTTCCTCACCGGCCTCAACGTCCTCTTCGTCCCGCTGCTGTCCATGGTGCTGCTCAAGCGCCTGCCCCGGTGGGGCACCAGCGTGGGCGTGGTGCTGGCGGCGGTGGGGCTGTACTGGCTGACGCGGCCCACGCCGGACGACACGCTGCCCGGGGGCATGGGCGGCTTCCGCCTGGGGGACTGGCTGTCCATCGGGTGCGCGGTGGCGTACGCGGGGCACATCCTGCTCACGGAGCGCTTCGCGTCGAAGGACAACGCGGTGGGCCTGGTGGCGGTGCAGTTGGTCGGCGTGGCGGTGCTGTCCGCGCTGTGCCTGCCCTTCGTGGAGCGCCGGCTGGAGTGGAGCCAGCCGCTGGTGGTGGCGGTGCTCGCGTGCGGCGTGCTCGCGAGCGCGGTGGCCATCCTGGTGCAGACGTGGGGCCAGGCGCGCACCAGCGCCGTGCGCGCGGCGCTCATCTTCGCGCTGGAGCCGGTGTTCGCCTCGGCCTACTCCGTGGCGGTGGGCCGCGAGGTGCTGGGCCCGAAGGAGTGGCTGGGCGGCGCGCTCATCGTCGTGGGCGTCTTCGCGTCGGAGCTGGGCACGGTGGTGTGGGACGGATGGCGGGCACGGGGCCGCACGCCCGCAGCCTGAGCATCCGACGCGGCTCCAGCCGTGAGCGCGAGCAGCCGGGCCGCGCTATAGACAGCGCCCATCCCATGAGCGTGGAGCTGAGACGCAACGGCCTGCACCTGTCGGGCACGCCCCTGTCGCTGGACGCGAAGCGCAAGTCGCCGCTGTCCTTCGTCAGCCACGGACACTCGGACCACATCGCCCGCCACGAGAGCACCATCGCCACGGCCGCCACGCTGCGCTTCATGGCCCACCGGCTGGGGCCGGTGGCGGCGCCGCTGTCCGTGCCGTTCCGCCGCCCGTTCGAGCTGGGCCCGCTGCTGCTGGAGCTGCTGCCCGCGGGCCACATCCTGGGCAGCGCGCAACTGCGCGTCACGCGCGCGGATGGCAGGCGCATCGTCTACACGGGGGACCTGAACACCGCGCCGTCGCTCACCGCCGAGGCCACGGAGGTGGCCACCTGCGACACGCTGGTCATCGAGTCCACCTTCGGGCACCCGCGCTACCGCTTCCCGCCGCGCCCGGAGGTGCTGGGGCAGGTGGAGACGTGGCTCCACGCGCAGTTGAGCCGGGGCGCGACGCCGGTGCTCCTGGGCTACCCCCTGGGCAAGAGCCAGGAGGCGATGAAGCAACTGGCCCTGCGCGGCTTCAAGCTGGTGGCGCACCCGTCCATCTTCGAGGTGGCGGAGCTGTACGCGGAGCTGGGCGTCCCCATCGAGAACCTGCGCCGCTACGACGGCCGCGTGGAGCCGGGCGAGGTCCTCTTCTTCCCGCCGCACCTGGCGCGGGGCGGGGCCCTGGCGCCGCACTGGCCCCGGGCCACGGCGGTGCTCACCGGCTGGGCCATGGACCCGGGCGGCGCGCGGCGCTACGGCGCGGACGTGGCCTTCCCGCTGTCCGACCACGCGGACTTCCCGTCGCTGCTGCGCTACGTGAAGGACACCGGCGCGCGGGACGTCATCACCTGCCACGGCTTCGCGGAGGAGCTGGCCCAGGCGCTGCGCGACGCGGGCACGGACGCCCGCCCGCTGGGCAAGCCACAGCAGATGACCCTGTTTTGATTTCGCCGCGCTGGCGTGTTGGAACGGGCGCCCGATATGCCCACTCCTGCCCCCTCGCTGACCGGACACCTGGCCAACGTGCTGCTGTGCACGGACGCTGAACCCAAGCGCTTCGTCACCCGGGAGGTCCCGGAGGTGACGGTGGACTTCGCGGGCATCGTGGGGGACCGGCACGCGGGCCTCACGCGCAAGGCGGACGTGCGGGTGCCGTGGTTCCCCAAGGGGACGCTCATCCGCAACACCCGGCAGCTCTCCATCGTGTCGCGCGAGGAGCTGGTGGAGGTGGCGCGCGCGCTGGGCGTGCCGCACGTGCTGGCGTCGTGGCTGGGCGCGAACCTGGAGCTCGTGGGCGTGCCGCGGCTGACGCACCTGCCGCCGGGGACGCGGCTGTTCTTCCCGGAGGACGCCACGCTGGTGATGGAAGGGGAGAACCACCCCTGCGTGCAGCCGGGCCGCGTGATTGAAGCGCACCACCCGGACCTGAAGGGGCTGGCGGGCCGCTTCGTGAAGGCCGCGTGGCAGAAGCGCGGGCTGGTGGGCTGGGTGGAGCGCCCGGGCCTCATCCGCGCGGGCGACGAGGTGCGCGTGATGCTGCCGCCGCCGGTGACGTACTCGCTGCCCTCCGCGCCGCCGTCGGAGGCGGTGGGCTGAGCGTCCTCCCCGCCGTCAGTGCAGGGACACGAAGATGCGCAGTTGCCAGGTGTCCTTCGTCACGTCCGGGTAGGACTCGAAGCGGCTGTGGCGCCGGAAGAAGTTGAGCTGCGAGCCCATCCCCAGGTTCCGGTACACGGGGAGGTCCACCTGGAGCTGGGCCTGGTGCACCCGGTGCGCGCCGCCCGAGCCGTCCACCACCACCACGTGTTCGGCGCCCGCCTCCAGCGTGACGACCTCCCAGTCCTCGCGCAGGTACGCCATCTGGAGCTGGAAGCCCAGGCCGGGGCCGTAGTCGTAGTCCCGGCCCTCGTTGCCCTCGCTGTCGGTGTGCTCGGAGGTGACGCCGGTGAGGAGGCTGCCGTCCACGAGCAGCGCGGTCCTCAGCCGGGAGCGGTTGGGGAACCTGTGCTCGTGCAGCAGGCCCGCGTTCAGGGACTGGCCGCCCACCTCGTACGCGAGCGTGTCCGTGTAGTCGAGTTGCTGGAGCAGCCCCAGGCGCAGCTCGTCGCGCTCGGCGCTCCAGAGCGTGGACTTCACGAGCAGGCCCTGCAGCCTCGCGTGGCTGACGAGGCTGCTCTCCCGCGAGGTGAGCTGCACGCGCGCGTTGAAGGCGTCGAAGGGCCGGTGGTGCGCGCCCCGGTACATGTCGCCGTAGCGCAGGGTGCCCTGGATGAAGAACTGATCCTCGCCCCAGGCCAGGGACCTGCCGTCCCCCAGCTTGAGGTAGCCCAGCGAGGCCCAGCCCGCGATGTCCTCCGGCCACCACTCCGTCGGCGACGGACCGTGGTGGGAAACGTCGCCGCGCGCCACGCGGTTGATGCCGCGCATGGGGCTGAGGACGCCGGCGGTCAGCTCGCGCACGAAGCGCTGGCGGCCCCGGGCCTCCGTGTCCAGCACCAGCGAGGACAGGCGGTAGAGGGCCTCGCCCATGGCCACGCCGCCCACGGTCGTGTTGATGAGGTCATTGGCGGAGGGCGGCTCGTTCTCCGCGAACAGCTCCCACTGGAGGCTGCCCAGGAAGGTGAGCGGCACCGCGGCCTGGAACGGCAGGCCGTTGTCGCGCGCGGCCGTGTAGTAGAGGCCGCCGTGATACGGGTGGGCGAACTGGTTGGTGGAGAAGCCGTCCTGGTCCCAGACGAAGCCGGTGCGGAAGTTCTCCTTCCACACGGACGTGGAGATGTACGCCCAGTCCTTGTTCGCGATGTAGCGGTCATACGTCCAGACGACCACGTTGATGGCCGTCACCTCCCCCAGCGCAATCCACGGGTGGGGCCCGGGGTTGTCCCGGAGCTCGTCCTCCCTCACGGGCGCATCCGCCGGCAATGCGGCGTACGCCTCGGCCACGGGAGGGCAGGGCTCCCACCGGGTCTCCTGGCCGGGCGAAAGCCGCGCCGCGCAGAGGGCCATGACGCTGGACGGAACGGAGCGCGCCATGTCCTGTGGCGAACCATCCGCGACCGCGACGCAGGCGCGCAGGGCGCACGCCAGCGCCACGCCTCGCGGCAGCCATGGCCCCCACCCACCGTGCCCCATCCGGTCCGCCCGCGCCTCCGCGCACGGCTGCATGCCGCGCTCGCGGAAGGTAAGCAGTCAGGTGTTGGAAAGCGCCCCCGGAGCTCATCCTTTCGGGCGACTTCTAGTAGTGCACGGAGAAGAAGACGCGCAGTTGGTACGCGTCCTTCTCCACGTCCGGGTAGGACTCGAAGCGGCTGTGGCGGTGGAACCAGTTCAGCTCCGTGCCCAGCCCCAGGCGCTTGTACACGGGGATGTCCGCCTGGAGCTGGCCGGTGAAGACCTGGTGCGAGCCGCCGGAGCCGTCCACCACCACGATGTGGGAGGTGCCCGCCTCCAGCGTGAGGACCTCCCAGGCGCCGCGCATGTACGCGACCTGGAGGTTCAGGCCCAGGCCGGGACCGTAGTCGTAGTTGCGGCCCGCGACGCCGCTGTGCTCGGAGGAGATGCCGGTGAGGAGGCTCCCGTCCACCAGCAGCGCGGTCCGCAGCTTCGAGCGCGCGCCGAGCTGGCGCTCATGCAGCAGGCCCGCCTCCACGGACTGGCCGCCCAGTTCGTACGCCTCCGTGTCCACGATGCTGAGCTGCTGGAGCAGGCCGAAGCGCAGCTCGTCCTTCTCCGTGCTCCAGAGGGACGCCTTCAGCAGCAGCCCCTGGATGCGCGCATGGCTGATGAAGCTGCTCTCCTTCGAGGTGAACTGGACGCGCGCGTCGAAGGCGTCGAAGGGGCGGCGGATGTCGCCCTGGTACATGTCGCCGTAGCGCATGGCCGCGTGGAGGAAGAACTGGTCCTCGCCCCAGGCCAGGGGCCGGCCGTCACCCAGCTTGAGGTAGCCCAGGTTGCCCCAGATGGACAGGTCGCTGGGGCGCCAGTCCGGGGGCGTGGGCTCGTGGCGCGTCACGTCGCCGCGCACCACGCGGTTGAAGCCGCGCACGGGGCTCATCGCGGCGGCGGTGAGCTCGCGCACGAAGCGCTCGCCGCCCCGGGCCTCCGTGTCCAGCGCCAACGAGGACAGCCGGTAGAGCCCCTCGCCAATGGCCATACCGCCCACGGACGTGTTGATGAGGTCGTTGGCGGACGGCAGCTCGTTCTCCGCGAACAGCTCCCACTGCGCGCTGCCAAACAGCGTGAAGGCCAGGGCGGCCGCGTAGGGCACGCCGTTGTCGCGCGCGGCCGTGTAGTAGAGGCTGCCGTGGTACGGGTGCGCGAACTGGTTGGTGAGGAAGCCGTCCGCGTCCCAGACGAAGCCCGTGCGCAGGTTCTTCGCCCACGTGGACGGGCTCACCTTCGCCCAGTCCTTGTTCGCGAGGACCCGGTCCCACGTCCAGACGAACAGGTTGATGGCCGTCACTTCCCCCACCGCGAGCCACGGGTGGGCCTTCTCCCGGCGCGCGTCCTCGCGGACGGTCTGCTCGTTCAGCGGGGCATCCGCTGGCGGCGACCGCGGCCCGGCCCGCGCGGGGGCCTCCGGCGCGGGAGCGTCCTCGCACGGCGCCTCCTGGGCGAAGGCGGGCGCGCCCACCAGCAGCGCGCAGGCCAGCCGCACGCCCCCTGGAGGCCACGGACTTCCGCCTCCGCCGTGCCCCCGTGCGTGCCTGCCTCGCCCCATATCCCGTCCGCCGCACCCTCGCTCGCGGTGCCACGCCGCGCGTCTTGAAGGTAGGCGGCGGGGCGCCGGATGAAATCCTCCTCCTGGAAGGAGGGAGAAACGGCTTCCAGCGCACAGGCGGCGGGGGACATGACAAGGCCCGGCGGGATGCGCCTGGGGGGCGCTCCGGCCGGGCCTTGTCGTCACGTCACCCGCGGGACGGAAGGCCTCAGGCCTCCGGCGACTGGACGATGAGCTTCTCCTTGCCGCACACGTCGCACCGCACGTGCACGAACAGGTCGTCGTCGCTCTCCTCGGGCACCTCGCCCTCGGGCACGCCCAGCTCCGCCTTGGCCAGCGCCGGCACCTTGGCCGGGATGTCCTGCGCCTTGAGCGACTGCACGTAGGTCATCTCGCGCTCGTGGCACTCGCGCACCTCCGGGCCGGACAGCCACTGCGGCTCCATGCCCTCCGGCAGCCGGCTGAGCAGCTCCAGGTTGGACACGGACTCCGCCAGGTACGCCAGGCGGCGCAGCCGCGCCTCCTCCGGCAGGGCCGCGAACACCTGGAAGCCCTCCAGCAGCGCCTGCCGGTCCTCGCCCGTGGCCGCGTTCGCCAGCTCCAGCGACGCGTCCGCCGACTCCAGCGCCTCGTCCCAGTTGTTCTCCGGGTTGAAGCCCGCCTCCAGCAGCGACGTGTAGAGCTGCGCGGCGGCCAGCCGGCGGCGCACCTCGTGCAGGTGCTCCACCACCTCGTGCGTCAGGCGCAGCTCCAGGAGCGCCCCCGTGGTGCGCGGGTCCACGGAGCCCGTGAGGTCGTCCACCTCCACCTCGGTGCGCAGCTCCGCCTTGAGCTGCTTCGCCGCGGCGAAGCGGAACAGGGGCAGCACGCCCACCTCGCGCAGGTACACCGCCGCGACGTTGGCCTCCTTGCCGCCCATGCGCAGCGCCTTCTGCGCGCGCTCCACCGCGCCGGGGTCCGCCGCGGGCTTCTTGTTCTCCAGCCGCGTCTTCACCGCCTCGCGGTAGAGCGTCTCCAGGGAGCTGCCCGGCGGCAGCCGCTGCGGCAGGAGCGGACGCAGGCCCGGCACGTCCAGCACCCAGAGCGGGGGCGCGCCCACGCGCTTGAGCGCCCGGAAGAAGAGCGAGCCCGGCGGGTCCTGCGGCCGGAACGGGGGCAGCTCGTCCGGGTGCGCGGAGGTCGCGCCGTCCATCGCGCCGCCCGCGTGCGACTGGCCGAGCATCTTCTCACGCTGCTCGCGGGTGAACGCCGTGATGCCCTGCACCGGCGGGGGCGGCGGCGGCGGGGCCTCCTCGCCGTCCAGGCCCGTCACGCGGTCCATGTCCACGTCGTCCATCTCCAGGTCGTCCAGACCCTTGGCGCCCGTGAAGTCACAGCGCAGGAGCTTGAGCTTCTCGAAGACACAGCCTTCCAGGTTGGCGCCCCGGAAGTCGCAGTCCTGGAGGCGGCCCCCGTGGAAGTAGGCGTTGGTGAGGTCCGTGTCCCGGAAGTTCATCTTCGACAGGTCACAGCGCTCCCACTCGGAGCCCACCAGCTCCAGTCCGGAGAGGTCGGCGTTGGCGGAGAACAACTGCGTGAACGTGGCACCCGTCTGGCCGGTGGGCGCCTGGCCGGACTTGCGCAGCTTGTTCCATTCGGCGGAACCGTTCTGGAGCAGCTTCTCGATAGTTGGGGCTTTCGGCATGGACCCCGAATTATTCGTGTGCTCTGGTCCAGGCGCCAGCACAAATGATCGAGTACCGAATCGAAGCCGACACCGTCGGGATGCGGCTGGACAAGCACCTGCGCAAGCGGATGCCCAACGTCCCCGTCAGCCACCTCTTCAAGATGATCCGCACCAAGAAGGTGCGGGTGAATGGCAAGCGCGCGCAGCCGGAGCAGTTGCTTGTCGAAGGAGACGTGCTCACCATCCGCGGCACCGAAGAGCAACTCACCCTCGCGGAGCGTCCGAAATCGGACCGTCCGCCCCCCCCGCCGCCACCGGTGGACCCCTCCCGGCTGGTCATCCTGATGGAAGACGACTGGCTCATGGCCGTGGACAAGCCCAGCGGAATGGCCGTCCATACCGGCAGCGGCATCACCGGGGGCACCCTGGTGGACTACGTGCGCGCCTACCTGGGCCCCAAGGCCACCCGCAACGACTTCACCGCCTCCCCCGCCCACCGGCTGGACCGGGAGACCTCCGGCGTCATCCTGGTGGCCAAGCGCCGCCCGGCGATGGTGCATTTCACGGAAATCTTCACCCACGGCCACCCGAAGAAGCGCTACCTGACCCTGGTGAAGGGGAAGATGCCGAAGGATTCCGGCGTCATCGACCTGCCGCTCGCCGAGCACCAGCAGACGGCCGAGTCCAAGGCCCGTCGGGGAGTGAACATGCAGGAGGCCGTCACCCGCTGGAAGGTCGTGCGCCAGTCGAGCGAGGCAGCCCTCCTCTCCTGCACCATCGAGACCGGGCGCACGCATCAGATAAGAAGGCACCTGGTCGCCGTGGGCCACCCGGTGGCGGGTGACAAGAAGTACGGAGACTTCGCCTTCAACCGCGACGTGCGGGCGCGCTGGGGGCTCAAACGTCTGTTCCTGCACGCCGAGCGCATCGAATTTCCGCACCCCGAGGATGACAGGAAGGTCGTCGTGGAGACCCCCATGCCACCCGAATTGAAGGACGTGCTGAAGCGGGCGGCGCTCCTCTAAGCCTTGAGCCCAGGACTCGACAGAACACGCATGTCCGACCCGAAGATTGACCGCAGCCGCTCCAAGCTGGTGCTCGACGGCGTTCCGCCCAAGCGCAACATCCTCGTGCGCCTGATGAAGCTCGTGGCCGTGCTGGGCCTCATGGGCGCCACCGCGGGCGTGCTCGCCGTCGTGGGCGCCTACTACGTCTTCTCCGACGGGCTGCCCGCCATCCCGAAGGTGGACGAGTACTGGCCGCCCATCGTCACGGAGGTCTACACCGACGACGCGGTGCTCGCGGGCGAGTTCTACAACGAGCGGCGCAAGGTGGTGCCCTACGAGCGCATCCCCAAGCGGCTCGTGCAGGCGTTCATCGCCAGCGAGGACTCCAGCTTCTTCGACCACTTCGGCGTGGACGTGCTGGGCACCACGCGCGCCGTCTCCAAGACGGTGATGACGAAGCTGGGCCTGCGCGCCGGCGGCGTGCAGGGCGGCTCCACGCTCACGCAGCAGACCGCGAAGGCGGTCCTCATCTCCGCGGAGGGCTACAAGGAGGCCACCGCGAAGACGCCCAAGCGGAAGATCCGCGAGGCCATCCTCGCCTTCCGGCTGGAGCAGGCGCTGACGAAGGAAGAGATTCTGTACCTCTACCTGAACAACGTCTTCCTGGGGCACCACAGCTACGGCGTGCAGAGCGCGGCGGAGAACTACTACCGCAAGGACGTGCGCGACCTGACGCTGGGGGAGATGACGCTCATCGCGGGCCTGCCCCAGGCGCCCAGCCGCTACTCGCCCTTCCTGCGCCCGGAGGCCGCGAAGAAGCGCCGCTCGTACGTGCTGGGCCGCATGCTGACGGAGGGCATGATTTCGAAGGCCGAGCACGACCAGGCCAACGCGGAGCCGGTGAAGGTGTACCCGGTGGAGGACGTCTTCCACGAGTTCGCCCCGTACTTCGTGGAGCAGGTGCGCAAGGACGTGGTGGACCGCTACGGCAACCCCGTGTTGCTCAAGGAGGGCCTCAAGGTCTTCACCACCATGGACAGCGAGCGCCAGCGCGCGGCGCAGGACTCCGTGCTGGACGGCCTGATGTCCGTGGACAAGCGCCAGGGCTGGCGCGGCCCGGTGATGCAGTTGGCCACGGAGGGCGAGCGCAAGGCGTTCCTCGACAAGGCGAAGAAGGCCATGGGCAAGGAGGAACTCGTCGAGAACCGCCTCTACGTGGGCGTCGTCACGCGCATCGACGAGGACGGCAAGGGCGCGGACGTGCAGGTGGGGCCGCACCAGGGCCGGCTGCCGCTCTTGGGCATGCGCTGGGCGCGCAAGGTGAACCCGGAGAGCTACTACCCGGCGAGCATGATCACCTCCGTCAAGAAGGCCGTGGCGGTGGGCGACGTGGTGGTGCTGCGCCACGTGGTGAAGAAGGAGCTCACGGACGACAAGGAGCAGTGGGACAAGAAGCTCGCGGAGGCCATCCCCGAGGAGGGCGTGAAGCTCTTCCGGCTGGAGCAGACGCCGGAGGCGCAGAGCGCGCTGGTCTCCATCGACCCGCATCGCCAGTACCTCACCGCCATGGTGGGCGGCTATGACTTCGACGACAACGAGTTCAACCGCGCGTTCCAGGCGTGCCGCCAGCCGGGCTCGTCCTTCAAGCCGTTCGTGTACTCGGCGGCGCTGGAGCAGTTGGAGTGGACGGAGGCCACCGTCATCGTGGACTCGCCCATCGTGGAGCACGACCCGGACAACAAGGTGTCGTGGAAGCCGGCCAACTACAGCGAGGAGTTCGTGGGTGACGTGCTGTTGCGCACGGCGCTGGTGAACTCCATGAACATCCCCGCGGTGAAGACGTTCGGCGCGGTGGGCGTGCACAACATGGCGGAGTGGTCCAAGAAGCTGGGGCTGACGACGCCCATGAACATGGACTTCTCCGCGGCGCTGGGCTCGTCCTGCGTGTACCCGTTCGACCTGGCCAGCGCGTACGCGACCTTCAACCGCTACGGCCGCAAGAAGCCCACGTACTTCATCCGCAAGGTGGAGGACCGCTTCGGCCGCACGCTGGAGGACCACACGGCGTTCGACGACGCGTGGGCCCCGCTGCAGGACCGCGTGGCCGCGGGCTACGCGCGCCTCTTCGAGCCGGGCGAGCAGGTGATGAGCCCGGAGACGGGCTTCATCCTCACGCACCTCTTGCGCGGCGTGGTGCTCCAGGGCACCGGCGGCCCCGCGCAGAGGCTGGGCAAGCCGGCGGCGGGCAAGACGGGCACGACGAACGACTCCTTCGACGCGTGGTTCGCGGCCTACACCAAGGACCTGGTGACGGTGGCGTGGGTGGGCTACGACCTGAACCCGCACCCGCTGGGCCGCTACGAGACGGGTGGCCGCGCGGCGCTGCCCATCTGGCTCAACTACATGAAGCGCGCGCTGGAGGGCCGGCCGCAGCCGGAGTTCTACCCCTGGCAGTCCATGCAGCTTGCGCGGCTCTACATCGACAAGAAGACGGGCAAGGTGGCCAGCCCCGGGGCCAAGGGCGCGGAGCTGATGTTCTTCAAGAAGGGCACCGAGCCGAAGGAGGCCGTGCCCGACAAGAACCAGGTCGGCGTGGACCAGTTCATGATGGGCGCGCAGTAGCCCGCGCGCCGCATCTCAAGACGCAGTGCCCCTCAGGCGCCTTCGCGGAACGCACGCGAGGGCGTCTGATGTGCTTCCAGGGCCTTCCTCAGCGCGGCCACGTCCGGACCGGCCTCCAGCACGGAGCGCGCGGCGGTGGGCAGCACCTGCCGCTCGCGGCCGGAGAAGAGCCTGGGCAGGTCATTGAAGCCCGCGCCCTGCGAGCCGATGCCGGGCGTGAGCAGCAGCGCGCCGCCCAGCCGCTCCACCACGTCGCGGTCGGCCGGGGGCAGGGTGGCGCCCATCACCGCGCCCGCGGGCAGCACGCCGGGGCCGGCCTTCTCGTTCAGCTCGCGCAGGCCGTCCGCCACCGCCTGGGCCACGGTGCGGCCGTCGCTCCCCACGGCGTTCTGCACGGGCACGCCCTCCGGGTTGGACGAGCGCACGACGACGAAGGCGCAGGCCCCGTGGGCCCTCGCGCGCTCCACCGTCTTCGCGAGCGCGCCCAGGCCCAGGTACGCGGTGAAGGTGGCGGCGTCCACGTCGTACGCGCTGCCCCTTCCGAACAGCGACTCCGCGTAGGCGTCCATGGTGGACCCGATGTCGCCGCGCTTCACGTCCAGCAGCGTGAGGGTGCCCGCGGCGCGGAAGCGCTGGAGCACGCGCTGGAGCACGACGAGCCCCTGGGGGCCGTGGCGCTCGAAGAAGGCGCTCTGGGGCTTCACCACCGCGAGCGTGTCGCCGGCCGCGTCTGCCAGCCGGTCGCACAAGTCGGACAGGCCCTGCGCGGTGTCCGGCAGGTTCCAGCGGGCGAGCACGTCGCGGGACGGGTCCAGGCCCAGGCAGAAGGGGGAGCGCTCGTCGGCGAGCTTCGCGAAGCGCTGCGCGAAGGACGGGGGCGTATTCACGGGCGGGCCTCCTCTCACTTCAACCGGCGCGCGGTGGCGTCGAACAGCGGGTTGGGCATCACCTTCAGGACGCGCATGGGCGTGGACAACTGCCAGGGGAAGCTCACCTCCGCGGCGCCCGCGAAGATGGCGCGGCCCATGCGCGCCACCGCGTCCTCGGTCTCCATGAGGAAGGGCATGGGGAAGGTGTTCTTCGCGGTGAGCTCGCTCTTCACGAAGCCCGGGTAGACGCACGTCACCTGGACGCCGGTGCCCTTCAGGTCCACGCGCAGGCTCTCCAGGAAGGTGGCGAGGAAGGCCTTGGACGCCGAGTAGGCCGCGTGGCCCGCGAGCCCCCGCATGCCCGCCAGGCTGGACACGCCGACGAGGTGGCCCCGGCGGCGCTCCACCATCTGCGGCAGCACCGCGCACAGCGTGGCGGCGGCGCCGGTGACGTTGGTGTCGATGATGGAGCGGGCGCGCTCCCAGTCCATGCGCTTGCCGTGCGTGGGGCCACCGATGCCGGCGTTGGCCACCACCAGGTCCAGCCCGCCGCACTCCGCGTCGATGGCGCGGATGCGCTCCTGGGAGGCCTCGGACGCGCTGACGTCCATCACGACGGGCTCCACCGCGGCGCCCGCGGCCTGGGCCTCCGCGGACAGGGCCTGCAGGTGCGTCAGCCGCCGGCCGGTCGCGAAGACGCGCACGCCGTGCTTCGCCAGCCACAGGGCCAGTCCACGTCCCAGGCCGCTCGAGGCGCCAGTCACCAGCGCCGTCCGGTAGGTCATCTCCGCCATGCCGTCCTCCGAAGGGTGTCGCAGCGGCCTGCCTTGTCGCACGGTTGCGCGCCCGAAGGCAGGCAAAACACCTCCCCCCCACCCGAGGACGAGGTGGCTCCTTCCGCGCGTTGACACCCTGGAGGGACGGGACTCTTCGGGAGTGTGCGACGCATGCCCTGGTGGAACTGCATCCTGGTGGTGGACGACGACCTGGACCTGCTCCGGGCCTACAAGGAAGCGCTGGAGCTGGACAGGTACGAGGTGGTGCTGGCGCGCAACGGCTTCGAGGCGCTGCGCCTGCTGAACCAGGGGCTGCGCCCGGCGCTCATCCTGCTGGACCTGATGATGCCGGGGATGAACGCCTGGTCGTTCCGGCTGAGACAGTTGGAGGACCCGGCGCTCGCCTCCATCCCGGTCATCGTCCTGTACGCGCAGGACGCGGGCGCCCGGGCGATGAACGCCCTGGGGGTGGACGCCTTCCTGGAGAAGCCGGTGGACCTGGACGTGCTGCTGGCCGCGGTGGCGGCCTACGCGAGGCCAGCGGCCTTCCAGGGCCACACCCTCCAGTAGGAACCCCGCTCAACGGAACGGCGGCGCGGGCTGCCCCTTGAACCACTCCGTCGCGTTCAGCAGGTGCAGGTCGTGCTTGCCGGGCCGCAGCTCGATGCCGCCCGTCACCGCGCCCAGTGACGCCAGCAGGGCGCCCGTGATGTTTCCCTGCACGAGGTCCAGGTGGCCTTGCAGCGAGAAGCCCTCGCCCTTCGCCTTCAGCTCGCGCAGTTGGAGCCCGCGCTCGTCGATCTGCACCTCCCCCGTCACCTCCACCTTGGGGATGTTGAGCAGGGACGTGAGGAAGCCGGGCAGCTTCCGGGAGGACGTGATGAGCGCGACGATGGGCTGCGTGTCCGTGAGCTGGCTCGCGAAGCGCGCCCTCAGCACCGTGGGGGACAGGGAGAGGCTGGCGCGCGGCAGGGTGAAGGTCCCGCTCCAGGCGCGGATGGGCACGTTGCCGTTGGAGGACACGTCCCTCAGCCGCAGCGTCGTCCCGCTCAGGCCCAGCTCCGTCATGTCCCAGGACAGGTTCCGCGCGTCCACCTCCACCTCCGCGCGCAGGAGGACCTTGTTGGGCCCCATGCGTCCGGAGACGAGGTCCGTGTCCATGCGCAGCTCCAGGGTGTTGCGCGCCTTCGCGCCCTGGGAGGGCTCCTCGCTGCGCACCGTCACGTGGCCGGAGTCGATTTCGAGCGTCTGGCCCAGCCACGGGTTGAGCACGCGCAGGTCCAGGGGCTTGCTCTTCGCCACGCGCAGCTCGGGGGCCAGGTCCAGGCCGGACTGACCTTCCCGCCGCCGGGCCTGCACGGTGAGGGCGACCTCCGGCACCTCCAGGTCGTGGCCCTTGGGGCCCGTCACGTGCACGGGCGCGAAGGCCAGCCGCAGCGAGCCTGACGGCGGCCCCTTCGGCTCCGGGTCCATGGCCGCCTGGAGGCTCCACGGCGCCCGGGCGCGCATGGGGCCGGCCCTCAGGTCCAGCGCCTCACCGGAGGCCTTGAGCTGGCTGCCCGGCTCCAGCGTGTTGCGCTCCATGCGCACGTCCAGGTCCACCCGCCCCGCGCCGCCGTGAAGGGACACGGGCGCGCTTTCGCCCAGCAGGTCGTTGATCCAATCCAGGGGCAGCACGTCGATGCGCGTCTTCACCTGGCCGCCCAGGGCCTGGGACAGGTCGTAGCCCTTGTCGGCCTGGAAGGGCGCGTCGAGCCGGGCGCGCGAGTCGAGCGACTCCAGCCGCGCCACGCGCTTGCCGTCCACCGCGATGAAGCCCTCGGCCACGCGCACCGACGGCAGGTCCACCTGGAGCCGCTCGCGGGACTGGAGGTTCAGCGTGCCGGTGACGTCCAGGGCCCCCTCGAAGCGCACGCGGCTGAAGTCCAGCTCGCGCACCTGGTGCAGCGTGACGTCCCGGAGGTGGATGACCCAGGGCTTGCTGCTCGGGCTGGACGGCTCCTCGGGCGCGCCGGACGGCTCCAGGTGGAAGCGGGCGCCGTGCCCGTCGATGCCGTCCACGTCCACGCGCTTGCGCAACAGGCCCGTGAGCGACATGCCCGCCTCCAGCGCGTCCACCTCCACCTTCCACCAGACGTTCGCGTCCTGCTGGGTGAGGGTGAAGCCCTTCAGGTGCAGCCGGCCCACGGGCCACAGCCACCACGCGCGCTCCCACGTCAACCGCGTGCGGTCCGTCGCGCGGCCCATGATGGCCTGGGTGACGCCCGTGTTGAGCGCGACGTTGAGGGCGACCTCCAGCACCGCCACCGCCACCGCGGCCCACAGGGCGGCGCGGCGCCAGCGCCTGCCGCGAGGGGCCGCGTCCTGCACGTCCGGGGGAGGGGAGACGGTCATGTCGCGAGGTTCCGGGAAGAGGCCCCTGGATGCCTCATGCTCCCGGCACGCACAAGGCGTGTTTCCTCGCGACGATGGATGGGAGACACCGCCCTCAGTGGACGGGGGCGGCGCCGTTCTCCATCTTCGCCATCACCTGGTCGATGGAGAAGCTGGCCGGGTGCTGGCGCGAGGGGAACTCCTGGAAGGTGGCCAGGAACCGGCCCACCAGGGCCTGCGCGGGCACCAGGACGAAGGCGCGGTCCAGCATCCAGGCGGAGTAGCCGACGGAGTCCATGGAGCGCTCCAGCGGATCCGCGCGCAGGTCGAGGATGAGCGGGACGCGGCGGCTGCTGAAGGGATGCGCCCACACCTCGATGCCCCTGGCGGTCTGCTCCTCGAAGACGAGCTTGAAGCGCCGGTAGCGCATGGCGACCAGCTCGCCGTCGTCGCCGAAGTAGAAGAACTCCTCGCGCCTGGACTCCGGGGACTGGCCGGACAGCAGCGCCGTCTGGTCATAGCCGTCCAGGTGGACCTTGAAGTGCTTGTCGCCCGCGTCATGGCCGTCGAGCAGCTTCTGTACGATGTCCGGTTCGCCCGCGGCGGAGAGCAGCGTGGGCAGCCAGTCCTCGGAGGAGAACAGCTCGTTGATCTGCGCGCCGGGCTTCACGACGCCGGGCCAGCGCACGAGGCACGGGGCCCGGAACGCGCCCTCCCAGTTGGTGTCCTTCTCGCCGCGGAAGGGCGTCATGCCGCCGTCCGGCCACATGCTCGTCATCGCGCCGTTGTCCGTGCTGTAGATGACGATGGTGTCATCCGAGATGCCCAGTTGGTCCAGCTTGTCCAGCAGCCGCCCCACGTGCCCGTCGTGCTCCACCATGCCGTCCGGGAAGAGGCCGAAGCCCGTCTTGCCCTGGGACTCCTTCCGCAGGTGCGTGTGGATGTGCATGCGGGTCGTGTTGAACCAGATGAAGAAGGGCTTCTGCTCCTGCTGCGTGCGGTCGATGAAGTCCAGGGTCGCGGCGAGGAACTCCTCGTCCACGGTCTCCATGCGCTTCTTCGTCAGCGGGCCGGTGTCCTCCACCGTCTGGCCGCCCCGGCCGTCCGCCTTGCTCTTGAGCACGCCGCGCGGACCGAAGCGCTGCCGGAACGCGGGGTCCTTGGGGTAGTCCACGTTCTCCGGCTCCTCCTCGGCGTTGAGGTGGTAGAGGTTGCCGAAGAACTCGTCGAAGCCGTGCACGGTGGGCAGGTACTCGTCGCGGTCACCGAGGTGGTTCTTGCCGAACTGGCCGGTGCGGTAGCCCAGGGGCTTGAGCAGGTCCGCGATGGTCGGATCCTCGGGCTGGAGCCCCACCTTCGAGCCCGGCATGCCGACCTTGGTGAGGCCGGTGCGGAAGGGGCACTGCCCGGTGATGAAGGCCGCGCGGCCGGCGGTGCAGCTCTGCTGGGCGTAGTAGTCGGTGAAGAGCGCGCCCTCCCTGGCCAGCCGGTCGATGTTCGGCGTGCGGTAGCCCATGACGCCCAGGTTGTAGGCGCTGAGGTTCCAGTAGCCGATGTCGTCTCCGAAGATGACCAGGATGTTGGGCTGCTTCTTCTTCACGGGCTTCGTCGCCATGGGGGCACGCTCCGGTGTCTGGGGTTGCGCGTAGGGATGGGGACGCGGCGGGCGGTGGACAACCGGAAGGGAGCGGCGTGGCGTGCGGAGGGCGTGTCTGGATGTCATTGCCCGGGTGCGCGGGGGGTCCCATCCTCCAGGGGAACCCCCTGTGGAAGGACGGGTGTCTTGATGGGAAGCACGGGCCGCACGGGACCCGTCGAGGCGCTGCGCAACCTGACGTTGTCACTGCAGCGCATGGTGGCGGCCGAGATCGCGACCGGCGTGGTGCGCGGCACCGCCGACGGGCTCCGCGAGGAGGTCCCCGACGGCGACCATCAGTTGCACACCCTGCTCCAGGACTCGCTCACGGTGCTGGGCCGCATGGCGCACGAGGCCGCCGGGCGCGAACCGGGAGCGTCGGCGGACGCGACGGAGGTGCTGGCGGGCGCGGCCATGGAGGGGGCGCTGAAGGCGCTGGAGAAGGAGTGGAATGACGGGGGCCTGCCGCTCCACGGCTTCATGGTGAGGCTCAACCAGCTCTTCGACGAGGTGGTGGCGTTCGCCCATTCCCGCACGGATGAGATCCGCACGCCGGGCGAGCGCGCCCAGGCGATGGCCCGGGGCGTGGTGAAGGCGGCCACGGAGCAGTTGCATGACTCCCTGCCGGCCATCCTGGAGGACGCGCGCGGCGTGGTGCCATTGGGGGAGGAGGTGGCGTCGAAGGTGGGCCGGGGGCTGGTGTCGGGCGTCGAGTCCATGCTGCGAGAGGACTCCGCGTGGCTGTTGGGGCTGGTGGAGCAGGCGGGGCAGGGGTTGGTGCGGGGGCTGGCGGCGGGCCTCCACGAGGAGCTGGTGACGAACCCGATGGCCTCCCGGGAAGCGCTGGGCGCGTCCCTGGCGGCGCTCGCCGAGAGCACCGCGGCGGCGACCGTCCGGGGGGCGGGGAGCGCGCTCACGCAGGAACAGCTCCGCTGGCGGCAGGAGCCAGCCCACCAGGACCTGGTGCGGCGCACGAGCCGGGACATCACCGCCGGAGCGCTGGAGGCCCTGGGCGCGCGGTTGAGACGGCCCCTGCTGGCGCTCGCGGGAGCAGGCAGCGCGCTCGTGGCGCTGACGGTGCTGTCGTCCCGGTGGCGCCGCGCGTGAGGGTTGAGCCGTCTTCGACCCGGGGTGAGCGGGCGCCAGGCTGATGCGCTGCCCGGGACCTTGGTCCCTGCCCACTCCCTCGCCACCTTCCTTCCATGGACGGGTTCGAGAACGCCTTCGCGCTGCTCCTGGATGGCCGCGGCGGTGCTCGCCCGCTCACCCTGGAGGAGACGCGGAGCTGGCGGGCTTCGGATGGCATGCTCTGGGTCCACCTGCCCCCGGACCTGCCGGACCTCCCCCGCGTGCTGGAGGCCGTCTTCCGCCTGCCTCCCCAAGTTCGTGAACCGCTCCTGGCGGACACGGGCCGCGTGCGCATCGACGTGCTCAACGAGAACGAGCTCGTCCTGCTCCTGCTGCACCCGGACTCGACGCCTCCCGACGCGTCGTCCCCGCGCCAGTTGCGCGCCTGGATGACGGCGGACCGCTGCGTCACCGTGGCGCCCACGTCCCAGCACGCCATCGTGGCCGTCCGGGAGCAGCTCGCCCATGGCCGGGGACCCCGTGGCACGGACCTCTTCCTCGCCTTCGCCACCACCGCCATCTCCACGGCCGCGCTGCGCACCAGCGAGCTGGACGACACGCTGTCCGGCCTGGAGACCCGCTTCGAGGCGCGCCGCGATGACACCGCCGATGTGCCGGGGGACCTGCGCCGGCTGCGCCGCACCCTCGTGGAGCAGCGCCGCTTCGTCTCCCTGGTCCGCGACGCCATCCTGCGCGTCAGCCTGCTCACCGTGGAGTGGGTGCACGCCCAGCAGCGGGAGCTGCGCCAGATGGCCGAGCGCGCCGGCGGCGCCCTCAAGGAGATGGACGCCCTGGTGGAGCGCGCCCGCATCCTCCACGAGGACATCAAGGCCCGGCAGGACGCCCGCAGCCAGCGCATCCTCTACATGCTCACCATCATCTCCGGCGTCTTCCTGCCCCTGTCCTTCATCACCGGACTGCTGGGCGTCAACCTGGGCGGCATCCCAGGCAGGCACTGGCGTGGCTCGTTCCTGCTGCTCGTGCTCGTGCTCGTCGTCCTCGCCGCCGCGGAGTGGCGCGCCCTGCGCCGCCGCGAGCTCGTCTGAGGGCAGGCACCGGACCTCGTCAGCGGACATCCCCGTGCGACCCGCGTTCCGTGGCGACCGGCTCCACTTCCTCACCAGCTTCATCCCCGGGCGCGGCACAGGCAGGGGGAGGACTTGATGGCGGGAGCCCGGGCGCGTTGCCTGCTGCTCGGACTCATGGGGGGCCTGTGCTGCGCCGTTTCCCCCTCTCCGCCAGACGCCGCCTGCTCCCTGACGGCCGGGCTCAGCGGGCCCTCCTCCTGAAGCCCCCACGCCGCGTTGTGGCGGGGCCACGGCGTTCCCACCCTCATGTCTGGGATTGTACCGGGACAGGAGGCGAGCTTGATGCGACGCACGTGGAAGGGCACGGCCTGCCTGCCGTGGGCGCTGGCGCTGCTGGTCGCCATCCCCCTCCAGGCGCTGGCGGCGGATCCGCTGCCGTCCTGGAATGAAGGCCCGGTGAAGCAGTCCATCATCGACTTCGTCACCCGCGCCACCACCGAGGGAGGCCCCGGCTACGTCCCCCCGGAGGAGCGCATCGCCACCTTCGACAACGACGGCACGCTCTGGCAGGAGCAGCCCGTCGTGCAGGGCGTCTTCCTGCTGGACCAGGTCAAGGCCCGCGTGAAGGAGGACGCGTCGCTCGCGAAGCGGCAGCCCTTCAAGGCCGTGCTGGAAGGCGACCTGGCCCTGCTGTCCGCCATGGACGAGCCCCAGTTGATGGAGCTGTTCGCCGCCACCCACGCGGGCAAGACGCAGGACGCGTTCGCCCGCGAGGCCCAGGCCTTCTTCCAGACCGCGCGCCACCCGACGCTGGGCGTGCCGTACACGCAGCTCGCCTACGTGCCCATGCTGGAGCTGCTCCAGTACCTGCGCGCCAACGGTTTCCAGACGTGGATCTCCTCGGGCGGCGGCGCCGACTTCATGCGGGTCGTCTCCGAGGACACCTACGGCATCCCGCCCCAGCAGGTCATCGGCAGCAGCCTCAAGGAGAAGTACGACGAGAACAACGGCCACCCGGTGCTGCGGCGCGAGGCCCGCCTGGACCACCTCAACGACAAGGCCGGCAAGCCGGTGGGAATCGAGCAGCACATCGGGCGGCGGCCCGTGTTCGCGGCGGGCAACGTCCGCTCGGGCGGTGACATCCCGATGCTCCAGTACACGAAGGAGCAGCCGCGCCCCGGCTTCGCGTTGCTCATCGACCACGACGACGCGGAGCGCGAGTTCGCCTACCAGGAGAAGAACGACGCGTCCCTGAAGGCCGCGCGCGAGGGCGGCTGGACCGTGGTCAGCATGCGCCGGGACTGGAAGCGCGTCTTCCCTCAGGAGGGCCGGTGATGGACGTCTTGCATGCCTTCATCGAGCTGATGATCTCGACCTTCATCATCGCGCTCGGGTTGTCGCAGGGGCTGTCGTGGCGCCTGGCGGACCTGGGCCAGGGCGTGCGGCAGCCCGCGTTCGCGCGAGGCCTGGGGGTGTGCCTCGTGGGCGTGCCCCTGCTGTCCCTCATCGTGGTGAAGGTGCTGCCCGTGCCGCCCGTCGCCGCGGGCGTCATCGCGGTGATGGCGTTCTGCCCGGGGCTTCCCATGGCGCTCAACGTCGTGTCCCACCAGAAGGGCAACCTGTCGCTGGCCCTGGCGCTGTCCATCACGCTGTCGCTCGTCGCCATCGTGCTGATGCCGCTGTCCCTGAACCTGCTGGAGCGGCTGTTCCCCTTCGCCATCCAGGCGCCGCCGTACAGCACGCTCCTGGGGCGGGTCATCCTCCCGTTCCTCGTGCCCTTCGCCCTGGGCATCGGCTTCCAGAAGGTGGCCCCCGTCTGGGCGCACCGGCTGCGCAAGCCGGTGAAGCTCTACTTCAACGTCGCCCTGACCGTGGCCGCGCTGGCGGTGGTCGTGGCCAGCTTCCCGCTGCTCAAGCGCCTCCACCCCTGGGCGTTCGTCGCCATGGTGGTGGTGACGCTGGGGGCCGCGGCCCTGGGCCACGTGGCCGGCCGGCCCCGGGCCGGGGACCGCACGGCGCTGGCCATCTCCGCCGTCTTCGGCAACCCCGCCTTCGCCTTCTGCCTGGGCAGCAGCACCTACCCCATGAAGAGCCTGCTGGGCGTCATGGGGCTGTACCTCCTGATTCGCACCCTGGCCCTGGTGCCGTACCTGCTCTGGAACCAGCGCCACCAGGCGTCCGAGCGCGGCGGCGGGCCGTCCCTGCCGTCGGGCAGGCGGGCCTCCGCGGGCACGTAGGCTTCTTCCTGTCGTGAAGCCGATGCGCGCAACGCACCCCGGTGGGTGATGCGGCGGCGCCCGTGGGCCTCCACCCTTCCTTGCGTCCGGGAGGCCAGGCACACGGGGGGGAAGGGCCATGAAGCGCACCGCGGCCAAGGCCGCTCAGGTCCTGGGTCGCTTCCTTCCGGGCATCGAGCAGGCACGCACCTATGAGCGGCGGTGGCTGCGCGCGGACGTCCTGGCCGCGCTCACCGTGGGCGCGATGCTCATCCCCCAGGGGCTGGCCTACGCGCAGATTGTCGGCGTGCGCCCCGCGGCGGGGCTGTACGCGGGCGTCTTCGCGATGCTGGCCTACGCGCTGTTCGGTCCGTCGCGCCACCTGCTGCTGGGGCCGGAGGCGGGCGCGGCCATCCTCACCGCGACGGCGCTGGGCCCGGTGGTGGCGGGCGGCGGACCGGAGCGGCTGGCGTCCCTGGCGGCGCTGCTCGCGTTGATGGTGGGGGGCGTGAGCCTGCTGGGCGGGCTGTTCCGCGCGGGGGCGCTGGCGGACTTCCTGTCGCGGCCCATCCTCATCGGCTACATCAACGGCGCGGCGCTCATCATCATCGGCAGCCAACTGGCCCGGATGTTCGGGCTGGAGCGCGGGTCGAACCAGTTCGCGGGGCAGTTGCAGGAGGTCGCGGCGAACGTGGGCCGCACGCACGTGCCCACGCTGCTCCTGGGGCTGGGCATCGTCGCGGCGCTGGTGGCCATGCGCCGCTTCCTGCCGCGCTGGCCCGCGCCGCTGGTGATGGTGGTGCTCACCACGGCGGCGACCTGGGCGTTCCAACTGGAGCACGGCGGCGTGAAGGTGGTGGGGCCAATCGCCGCGGCGGCGCCCGCGTTCGGCCTGCCCTCCTTGCGCTTCGAGGACTTGCGCGCGTTGCTGCCCGCGGCCTTCAGCCTCGCGCTGGTGAGCTACGCCAGCTCCGTGCTCACGGGCCGCATCTACGCGGACCGCTTCGGCTACCGGCTGGACACGCAGCAGGAGTTCTTCGGCCAGGCGGCGGCCAACCTGCTCACCGGCCTCACGCAGGGCTTCCCGGTGTCGGGCAGCGACTCGCGCACGGCGGTCAACGCGTCCATGAAGGGGCGCACGCAGCTCGTCGGCGTGGGCGCGGCCGGGGTGGTGCTGGTGTTCTCGCTGTTCCTCACGCCGCTTTTGGCGAAGCTGCCCCTGGTGACGCTGGGGGCCATCGTCATCGTCGCGGCGGTGTACCTGCTGGAGGTCAAGCCGCTCCTGCGGCTGTGGCGCGTGCGGCCGGTGGAGGCGGTGCTCGCGGTGGTGACGATGCTGGGCGTGCTCTTCCTGGGCATCCTCCAGGGCCTCCTCATCGCGGTGGCGCTGTCGCTGGTGGACCTCATCCGCCGCGCGGCGCACCCGCACGACGCCGTGCTGGGCGAGCGCGAGGGCATGCCCGGCTGGCACGACGTGGAGGGCCACGCGGACGCGGAGACGATCCCAGGCCTCGTCGTCTACCGCTTCGACGCGCCCCTCTTCTTCGCCAACGCCCGCTTCCTGCGCGAACAGGTGCGCCGGCTGGTGGCGGACTCGCGCCACCCGGTGCGCTGGTTCGTGCTGGACGCGTCCTCCGTGTTCGACCTGGACATCACCGCCGCGGAGAGCCTGGAGAAGGTGCGCCACGAGCTCACGGACGAAGGCATCGTCTTCGCCGTGGCCCAGGCGCGCGCGCCGATGCGCCGGATGCTCAAGCGCTCAGGGCTGACGGGGCGCATCGGCGAGGAGCTGCTCTTTCCCACCGTGGGCGCGGCCGTTCGCGCCTACCTCGAATCGCGAGGCGACGCGCGGACCGCCGAAGGCGGCGCGCCCGTCTCCTCGCCACAGGTGCACTGACGCCATGATGCCAATCCATTCCAGGGCCCCGGGCGCCACGGTGCTGGGCGCGGTGCTGGGCCTGCTCCTCTCCGTGACGGCGCTGGCGCAGGACGCGCACTACACCACGCGGCAGTTCGGCAACCGGGCGTGGCTGCTGGGCGGCGCCTTCGTGGGCAACCCGAACGACATCAGCGCCGTCTATTACAACCCCGGCGCGCTCGCGCTCCTGGACGCGCCGGAGCTGGAGCTCACCGGCAGCGTCTATGAGTACACGCACGTGAACGTGAAGGACGGGCAGGGCCAGGGCAGGGGCCTGTCCGACTCCAACGTGGACGTGCTGCCGTCGCTCATCGCCGGCTCGCTGCGCTTCGGGTTCCTGGGGAAGTCCCGGATGGCCTACTCGCTGCTCACGCGCCAGGGCTTCGCCTACAGCCTGCAGTCGCGCGGCACGCGGCTGGGCACGGACCTGGCCGGCGTGCAGGGCCTGGACCTGCTGTCCACGAACGTGCGCCTGGACCAGAACGTGAGCGAGTTCTGGACGGGCCTCTCCTGGGCCTACCCCGTCACGGAGCACCTGGGCCTGGGCCTGACGCCGTTCATCGCGTCCCGGCATCACGAGCTGAGCTTCCAGACGCTGGCGCAGGGCTCCGGCGCCGCCGGCCAGCAGCTCCTGGCGACCCTGGGGCGCGACCTGGAGTTCGACCACGTCCGGGTGTTGTTGAAGGTGGGCGCCAGCTACCAGCGCGGCCCCTGGGCCGTGGGGCTCGCGGTGACGACGCCGAGCGTGGCGCTCTGGGGCCGGGGCTCGGTGGGGTACGAGCGCGCCGTGCAGTCCCAGGGGCTGGACACGAACGCGCCCGCCCCCGTGTTCAACTATCAGGAGGACCTGCCGGCGCACTTCCGCAACTCCTGGTCCGCGGCGCTCGGCGTCAGCCGGAGCTTCGGCGAGTCGACCGCGGTGTACGCGTCCCTGGAGGGCTACGCGCGCGTCGCGACCGTCACCCTGGTGGACGCGGAGCCCATCCTGCCGCGCGGCAGCACCGAGCCCATCGACGGGGACTACGCCTTCGCGCTCAAGCCGCTGCTCAACGGGGCGCTGGGCGTGGAGCAGGCGCTGGGGGACCGGGTGCGGGTGTACCTGAGCGGGCACACGGACTTCAGCGCGTTGGACCAGACGCCCGGGACGAACGCGCTGCTCGGCGGCTGGGACCTGTACCACGTCGCCTCGGGCATCCACTTCGTGCTGGGCCGCTCGCGCTTCACGCTGGGCGGCGACCTGGCGTGGGGCGGCAAGCAGACCAGCCGCTTCTCGGAGTCGCTCCAGCAACTGGGCCTGTCCTCCTCCATGCGGACCCAGGACGTCCGCTTCTTCCAGGCCACGCTGCTGGTGGGCGCCAGCTTCTCGTTCAAGGACACGCGAGGCACCAGCGGCAAGGGCAGCGTGGAGGAAGCCCCGAAGGCGGACGCGCCATGACGCCGGCGCACGAGGGCGCCGTGGACGAGGCGGCGGCCTCGGCCTTCCTGCTGGACCTGGCGAAGGCGCTGCACCTGGCCTACCAGCCGTCGTCGCTGGTGGAGGAGCGCGTGCGCCGGGCGGCGAAGGCGTGGGGGCTGGACGTGGAGGTCTTCACGCTCCAGAGCCTGGCGATGACGCAGGTGGCGTCACCGCGGCGCCCGCGCGTGGCCTTCGAGAGGCTGCCCTTCAGCCCGCACTGGAACCTGGGCCGGTCCGCGGCGCTCCTGCGGCTGGCGGACGCCATCGCCGAAGGGCGCGGGGGGCTGCCCGAGTCCCGCGCGGAGCTGGACCGCATCCTGGCCCGGCGCGCGCCCTATCCGGTGTGGCTCGTGTTCGTGGCGTACGGCGTCTACGGCGCCGCGGTGGCGGCGCGGGTGGGCGGCGCGGGGTGGGAGATGCTGGTGGCCTTCTGCGTGGGCTTCGTCGCGGGGGGCATCCACTTCGGCACGCTGCACTCGCAGCGGGTGGACCTGCAGAAGAGCTTCCTCGCCGCGTTCCTGGGGACGCTGGTGGCGTTCGGGTTCACGTTCCTCCTGCCGCCCTTCAACGCCGTGCGGGCGCTGTTCGGCGGCATCGTGCTGCTGGTGCCCGCGATGGTGGTGACGCTGGGCTCGCTGGAGCTGGCCATGGAGTCGGTGGAGGCGGGCCTGCCCCGGCTGACGTACGGCCTGCTGCGCTTCCTGATGCTGGGCGTGGGCATGGCCGCGGCGGGGACGCTGTGGAGCTTCTTCTGGCCGCTGCCGCCGCGCACCGCGGGGCCCGGCCTGCCGCCGCTCCTGACGTTCCTCCTGATGGCGGTGGGAGGCGTGGCGCTGTCGGTGTGCATGTCGGGACGGCCTCGCGACGTGGCGTGGATCGTCGCCGGGGTGCTGCTCGCCTGGGGGACGCAGACGGGCGCGAAGGCGCTCCTGGGGGACCACGGCAGCCCGATGGTGGCCGCGTTCGTGCTGGGCGTCGCGGGGCTGCTCTACGGGCGCAAGGGGGACCGGATGTCCATGACGGTCATCCTGCCGGGGATGCTGCAACTGGCGCCGGGCTTCATCGGCACGAAGGCCATCGTCGCGCTGCTCGGCGGGGGCAGCGCGGGCGCGGAGGACGCCCGGCTGTTCGACGTGCTGATGGTGGCGCTCCAACTGGTGCTGGGGCTGGTGTTCGCCACGGTGGTGGTGCCGCCGCGCTTCTCCGTGGACCGGGGCACGCCGGTGCCTCCGGGCGCGGGCCCCGCGTAGCGGCTCAGGGGCGCACGATGCAGCGGAAGCCGATGTGGCTGGCGCCGCTGTCCACGGCCTGGGGCGAGCGCGCCGCGGGGCGGTAGCGGCGGCAGTAGTTGGGCGCGCACAGGTGGCTGCCGCCCTTGAGGACGCGGCGCGGGATGGTGATGGCGGGCGTGGAGGGGTCCTGGCTGCCCTGCGCGGTGGAGGGGCCTCGCGGGTTCACGGGGATGCAGCACGCCTTGCCTTTGTTGCCCTGGTGGCGCTCCTGGTACCAGTCGGTGGTCCATTCCCAGACGTTGCCGGCCATCTCATGCAGGCCGTAGCCGTTGGGCGGGAAGGCGCCGACGGGGCAGGTGCCCTCGTGGCCGTCCTCGCGGAGGTTCTGCCACGGGAAGTAGCCCTGCCAGGTGTTGGCCATGTGCTCGCCGTTCGGGGTGAAGTCATTGCCCCAGCAGAACTCGTTGCGGTCCAGGCCGCCGCGCGCGGCGCGCTCCCACTCCGCTTCGGAAGGGAGCGCCTTGCCGGCCCAGGTGGCGTAGGCCTCCGCGTCCTCGAAGGCGATGTGGACGACGGGGTGGTCGCGGCGGTGTTTCACGGAGGAGCGGCGGCCCTCGGGGTGTTTCCAGCAGGCCTCGGGGACGTAGCTCCACCAGTTGGCCACGTTGCCCAGGTCCACGGGCCCCGGGGCCTTCTGGAAGACGAGCGAGCCGGGGACGAGCGTCTCCGGCGTGGCGCCGGGGTAGTCCGCGGGGTCGAGGGGCCGCTGGGCGACGGTGACGTAGCCGGTGGCCTCGACGAAGCGGGCGAACTGTTCGTTCGTCACGGTGAAGCGGTCCATCCAGAAGCCGGAGACGGTCACCTGGTGCGCGGGCGCCTCTTCCGGATAGTGGTGGTCGGAGCCCATCCAGTACGTGCCGCCGGGGACCCACACCATGTCCGGGAACGGAGCGCGGCCGGGGCGCGCGGCGGTGTCGGTGGGCTCCACGTCGGGGGCGGCGTCGCGGCTGTCATTCCGGTGCATGGCTTGAAGTCCTCCACTGGAGAACATCCGGTCCGGCGCGGGGAATGACACTCGCACCGGGGGCCGGGTAGGGTGTCGGCGCGTTGACGTGCGTTGGAGCCTGGATGGCTGGAAAAGTCCGAGGACAAAGGGCAGTCCTGCCCAAGGCTTTGGGCGCATGGCTTCTGCTCGCCGCCACTGTTTCAGGCGGGTGCTCCCATGCCCAGAGGCCAGCGCGGCATACCTATCTCATCGCGGAGGATGCAGGTGGAGTGGGTGGCGCCGGTGGTCGTGATTGCGATGCCGAGCATGTCACCTGCTTCGACCGGTGCTGGAACTCCGCTCCGCCGCTGACGAGCATCAAGTGGGGCTCCGGCAAGCACCATGAGTACTGCACGGAGGAGTGCCGCGCACGCTACATGGATTGCATCGAGGACGTGGAGCGGGCGTCACGGAAGGGCTCGGAACTGCGGTTCTCGAATCTGGATGGGGCGCTGGATTGGTTGAGAACGCACCGGACGGAGGTGGCGATTGGAACGGTCGTCGTCATCGCGGGCGTGGCGTTCGTCGTCGCCACGGGTGGATCGGGAGCGTTGATTCTCGCCCCTCTTGCGCTCTAGTGACAGCGAACGGGACAAGGCCATGACTGCTTCCAAAGAATTCGAAATGGAGTCGACGCTGCGAATCCTGGACGCCGTGAGCAAAAGCTATCCGCCCGGCTCCAAGGAAGAGGCCGCTGTCCAACTTGCGGCTATCTCCCTGCTCTACCTCCGCCGGCTCAAGAAGCTGGACGGCTTTCTTGAGTTTCATCGGGAGTTCTCCGACTCCTCGGCGCACGTCTCCATCTCAAGGGAGTTCGCGACCCAGGCCGATGCGGACATGTGGCTAGCCAGTGGAGAAGCTGTCGATGGCACGCTCGTCAGGATTGAGGGCCGGGGCTTTCAGGTCATCCAGTTGCCCAAGGGACTGAAGTTCCTCCGGACGCCCCTTCCGGATGAGTTGGGACCTCCAGGGCCGAAGTAGCGAGGCAGCACCGCCACCGCCGTCGGTGCTCCATCCGGCGGTGGCGGTACGCGGGGTTAATGGTGCGACTGCTGGGCGCGGTGGATGAACTGCTCCACCTCGTTGGCCAGGGTCATGACCTGGTCGCCGATGCTGGGCGCCTCCTTCTGCTTGCGCGCCTCCGCCATCTTCTGTTTCACGCGCTCCTTCATCGGCCCGATGCTCAAGCTGCCCGGCGCCTGGCTGGGCAGGAACTCGATGAGGCTCTCCGCGAACTGCTTCACCAGCATCTGCGCCGGGACGAACGTGAACATGCGCTCGCCGTACCACTGGGTGTACAGGCCGGAGTGGGGCCCGTACTCGAACGGGTCCGAGCGCAGGTTGATGAGGTAGGGCCACGCCGGGTTGAAGCGCTTGCCGCTGAACCACATGTCCGGGCCTTCCCCGTCCTGGTAGCTGAAGATGATCTTCCAGTCCTTGTAGCGGACCGCCGCCAGGTCGCCGCTGTCGAGCACGTAGAGGAACTCGCTGCGGCGGCCCTCCTCCGTGCCCGCCAGCAGCCCGCTCTGGTCGTATCCGTCCAGGTGGACCCGGAAGGTCTTGGCGCCGACCTTGTAGCCCTTCCTGCACTTCTCCACGAGGTCCGTGGGGCCGCCCGCCGCCGCCACCAGCGTGGGCATCCAGTCCTCGTGCGCGAAGATGTCGTTGATGACGCGCCCCGGCTCCACCACGCCCGGCCAGCGCACCACGCACGGCACCCGCACGCCGCCCTCCCACGTCGAGCCCTTCTCCCCGCGGAACGGGCTGTTGCCGCCATCCGGCCAGCCCATCTTCTCCACGCCGTTGTCGGTGGAGAACACGACCAGGGTGTTGTCCGCGATGCCCAGCTCATCCAGCTTGTCGAGCAGCACCCCGACGATGTCGTCCAGCTCCCGCATCGCGTCCGCGTAGAGGCCGTAGCCCGTGGCGTTGCGGTACTTCTCCTGGAGGAACGTCCAGACGTGCGTGCGCGTGGTGTTGTGCCAGAGGAAGAACGGCTTGCCGTCCTTCACGGCGCGCTCCATGAAGTCCAGGGAGCCCTCCAGGAACTCGCCGTCCACGGTCTCCATGCGCTTCTTGGTGAGCGGGCCGGTGTCCTCGATGCGCTGGCGGCCCACCACGCCCCAGCGCGGGTCCTCGGTGGCGTCATTGCGGTCCGTGGCCCAACTGTGCAGCACGCCGCGCGGGCCGAAGCGGGCCTTGAAGGCCGGGTCCTTGGGGTAGTCCGGGCACTCCGGCTCGTTCTCCGCGTTGAGGTGGTAGAGGTTGCCGAAGAACTCGTCGAAGCCGTGCACGGTGGGCAGGTAGGGATTGGAGTCGCCCAGGTGGTTCTTGCCGAACTGGCCGCAGGTGTAGCCCAGGGGCTTGAGCATCTCCGCGAGGGTGGGGTCGGAGTCCTGCAGGCCGTACTTCGCGCCCGGCATGCCAATGGTGGTGAGCCCGGTGCGCAGCGGGTTCATGCCGGTGATGAACGCCGCGCGGCCGGCGGTGCAGCTCTGCTGGCCGTAGCAGTCCGTCATCAGCGCGCCTTGCTTCGCGATGCGGTCGATGTTGGGCGTGCGGTAGCCCATCATCCCCTGGTTGTAGGCGCTGATGTTCCAGAAGCCGATGTCGTCTCCCCAGATGACCAGGATGTTGGGCTTCTGCTTCGCCTGCTTGCCGTGTCCGTTGCCCGAGGGTTTCGCTTTGCTTGCCATGCACGACCTCCTGGACACGAGGTGTTCATAGCGATGGGCGCGGGCATCGTTCCGGAAGGCAGGTAAGGGGCTCAGCGGGAGTCGCGTCCACCGATGGCGGGGAACCGCTCGTAGGCTCGCTGGAGCGCTTCGATGTGCGCGGGGTTGTCATAGTCCAGCGGGGCCTCCGTGAGCTGGACCACCCAGCCCCCAGAAGGGGTGCGCCGCGAGCGGGACAGCAGCTCCGCGTCACGAGCAGCGTCCGGGAAACCGATGGCCCGAGCGGCGGCTTCGGACCAGTAGTTCAGCCACCCGAGGTGCTGCGGAATTTCAGGTGCACGGAGCTGCTCGGTCAGTTTGAGCGCCGGAAGCCCATTGGGAGGGCTGCCTGGCTTGTGTACCGGGTCCCTGACCTGCCGTGAGACCTGGACGGCTGCGTTGAATGGCGTCGCGTGTCCCCAGTAGCCACGAGCCGCTTCCGCGACGTTCGCCAGCAGAGTGGTGGCGAGACGGGATGCCTCCAGAGGCAGTTCGGCGTGGACCTCGAGCAACGCATGGCCCCCAGGCCCGAGCCTTCCAGGCCCCTCCACGCCGAAGAGTGTCACGGGATGACGCTCATCGTTGTTGCAGAGAAGCTGAAAGCCGCCTCCGGCCCTGGGCCTGGCAAGCCAGGCGTCTCGTTGGGAGAGCTTCACGAGCTGCTGCTCATCGGAGACCGTCCAGTCCAGATGCGTTCCAGGGAGCGCGTGTTCCACTCCAAGGGCCATCTGCATGGGCCGACGGTCGAAATCTGTCATGGCAGGCGCGTGGATGCGCACGGTCAGGGGGTTGTGACTGAAGGCCATGTCAGCACCACGTCATGAGGACGATGTTGAAATCTGGCAACAGTGCTTCGAGGAGCTTCTTGTGGGCTTCAGTGCGGACGCCAATCGAGAACTGGAATCCGCAAGCCTCCGCGAGAGCGCGCTCGCGTTTTGCCTCATCGACCTGCTTCTGGAGCTCGGCCTGGCGAACGAACGGGCTGTAGGTTTCGATGTCGTTGGTCTTGACCTCCCACAGCATGCGCGTCGCGCCTTGAAGCCCATCGAAGTTCTTTCCGTCAACGAGTGCATCCCATCCCGAAAAGGTGTTCCGTGGAATCCGGTCGGCACATTTGTTGTGCAGGTCATTGCCGCCCAGATGCGGGACCCGCTTGGGACTGCAATTCGGATTCCGCTCGTGCTCGGAGGGGGCACCCGGAACGGGAGGAAACCAATCCTGTCCAGAGGGTTGGGGTTGAGGCTTTCGCTTGGGCAGGGAGCTCCGGATGGCCGTCTGTGTTTCTGACACAGACCGGGTCTCCTCGGGATAAAGTTGGCGGAGCTCGTATGCGTCCAGTGCCTCGTGAATGGCGGCAGCGACCACCACGACGCCGATGATGATCACTGCCCCTACGGCGATCTCAGGTGCGGCCAGGATGCAGACACCCAGTCCCAGCGTCGCGGCGCCCGCGGAGGCCGCGGTGCACCGTCCTGTGGTGTCATGAAAGCGGATCCGGTCATGGTCGAGCTGTTGAAAACAGTGCTCCACGACCGTGGGCCACGGACGAGTGGCCTCCCTGACGACGCATCGCCCTTCATCGGTCCAAGGCAGTTTCGCTGCCCGTTGGAGAGTCGAGAGCCCTGGAGCGCGGGCGACCGCGGCCGGTGCCGGCGTCGTGGCGCAAGCAGAGAGCAGAACTCCCAACAGGATGCCGGCATAGCGATGCATTGGAGCGGAGCGTAGCCGCTTCGCTCCGCCCGCCATATTGCTCAATGCCTGGGCCCCCGCGAGTCGCCATCCACGCTTCGGGCCAGTCACTCCGGCGACATGCGCCATGGATGACGCTGGTCATGCCTGACGGAGTGGCGCGAGGCTGCCAGGCATGATCACCATCAGTGCCTTCAGGTGGGTGCCGCCGTTCGCGCAGGGCGTGGTTCGTGACCTCCGGGTGAGGTGGGCGCTGGAGGAGGCGGGCCTGCCGTACGAGGCGCGGCTCATCGACCCGCAGGTGCAGAAGTCCGCGGACTACCGCGCGCAGCAGCCCTTCGGGCAGGTGCCGGTGTTCCAGGAGGACGGCCTGACGCTCTTCGAATCCGGCGCCATCGTGGTCCACCTCGCGTCGCGGAGCGAGGTGCTCTTCCCCAGGGACGAGGCGGGCCGGGCGCGCGCGCTCACGTGGGTGTTCGCGGCGCTGAACTCGCTGGAGATCTACGTCCAGCAGCTCGCGGAGATCGACCTCTTCGCGCCGGAGGCCCCGTGGGCGAAGCTCCACCGGCCTGAAGTGGTGGCGCGGCTCCACCACCGCCTGGGCGAGCTCGCCACGTGGCTGGGAGACCGCGAGTACCTGGAGGACCGCTTCACCGCGGGCGACCTGATGATGACCACGGTGCTGCGCATCCTCAGGCACACCGACATGCTCGACGCACACCCCACGCTCAAGGCCTACAAGGAACGCTGCGAGGCCCGGCCCGCGTTCCAGCGCGCGCTGACGGCGCAACTGGAGGCCTTCCAACAGCACGAGCGGCGCGGAGCCTGACGCGGCGTGTCCATGCAGGGGTTTTCGCGCTATCCTGCGCTCCCCTTCCAGGAGCGCTCCCCATGCCCCGTGGCATCTTCAAAGCAGGCGCTGGCCCCTCGCTGCCGCCGAAGCGCAAGCACGACGACCTCACCTCGCCCATCCGCAAGCCGGTGGCCGAGGGGCCCCCGCTGAAGAAGCAGCGGACCCAGGAGTCCCTGCCGCAGCAGCCGGTGCGGAAGCCGCCCACGGACCCCTCCATGCACGCCGCCTACGACAAGATGGCGCACGAGGAGATGCTGAAGAACCCGAAGTACGCGGCGCTGGCGAACGACGCCTCGCAGGCGTCCGATGGCAAGACCCTCAACATCATCACCAAGGACCAGGTCCAGGGCGGCATGTTCTACTCGGGCCCGAAGCAGATTGGCCTGCGGCCGGACCTCACGGGCCCCAAGCGCGCGGGCGTCATGGCCTTCGAGCTGACGAACGCGGCCCAGCAGAAGAAGTTCAGCAAGGTCACGACGGACGCCTTCCAGAACGAGGTCAACGCGGCGCTGGGCAAGCCGGCCTTCGGCGGTGACCTGAGCGCCCGGCGGGAGAACTTCGCCAAGAGCATGGAGCGCATCGAGTACGACGGCATCAAGCGCCACCATGAGGTGATGAAGGACGGCATCCAGAACCAGGGCTGGCCGAAGGAGATGGACCGGTTCGGCAAGCGGCTGGAGGGCGCGGACCCCAGCTTCGACAGCTACTGGGCGCGCCAGAACGTCCCGGACGCGAAGACGGGCAAGAGCCACTCGGACGTCTACCGCACCCAGTTCGACAACATCCACGCCAAGGCCGAGGAGCTCGTGGCGAAGAGCAAGCAGCAGCAGGGCATCAAGTAGGCCCCTGGCTCCGCGCGCCGCTTCGCGCTAGGGAGTGGCGGTATGTCCACCGCCCTCCAGACCCGTCCCCGGAGTGAGCTTGCCTCCGGGCGCTTCGGCCAGACCCGCTTCATGCTCCGCCGCAAGTTCTTCAAGCTGTTCGGCGGCGCGTTCCACATCTACGACGAGGCGGGCAACGTCGCCTTCTACTCGAAGATGAAGGCCTTCAAGCTGAAGGAGGACCTGCGCGTCTACAGCGGCGAGGACATGCAGGAGGAGTTGATCACCATCCAGGCCCGCAGCATCCTGGACTTCGGCGCCACCTACGACGTCACGGACGCGGCGACGGGCGAGCGCGTGGGCGCGCTGCGCCGCAAGGCCCTGAGCTCCATCCTGCGCGACACCTGGCTCATCCTGGACGCGGACGGGCAGGAGGTGGGCAAGGTGGAGGAGGACAGCATGCTGCTGGCGCTCGTGCGGCGCTTCCTCACCAACCTGATTCCCCAGACTTTCACCGGCACGCTGGGCGGCGAGCAGGTGTTCAGCTTCCGGCAGCACTTCAACCCGTTCATCCAGAAGATCGACCTGGACTTCTCCGTGGACACGCAGCGCCGGTTGGACCGGCGTCTGGGCATCGCCGCGGCGGTGCTCCTGTGCGCGATTGAAGGCCGCCAGTCCGGCGGGTGAAGACGCCGCGACGCTTTGCACGCCCGGGCCCTATGTGTCCGGGCATGCAAGCCCCTCCCTCGCGGATGCAGGTGCTCATCGTCGGAGGTGGCCTCGTGGGCCTCTCGACGGCGTTGTTCCTCGCCCACCAGGGCGTGCGCTCGGTGGTCATCGAGAAGCACGCGGGCACGTCGCTCCATCCCCGCGCGCGGGGCTTCCATTCGCGCACCTTGGAGCTGTTGCGGTCCACGTGCGCGGGGGCGGAGGTGGAGCAGGCCGGGTCTGTTCCCGCGGGCACGGTCGTGGGAGAGCTGGTGGCCGTCACGCTCGCGGGGCCGGTGCATTCATGGAAGACGAGGACGGTGTCCACGCAGCGGACGGATGTCAGCCCGTGCCCATACGTCTTTCTGGGGCAGGACCGGCTGGACCCCATCCTCCTGGAGGCCGCGCGGAGCCAGGGCGTTGAGGTGCGCTTCCGGCATGAGCTGACGGGCTTCACGCAGGATGCCCGGGGTGTGCGGGCCACGGTGCTCGACCGCGAGTCGGGGACGGTGTCCACCGTGGAGGCGGCGTATCTCGTTGGCGCGGACGGCGTGCGCAGCCCGGTGCGCGAGGCGCTGGGCATCGCGCTCGGTGGCCGGGGCTCCTTTGGCCACAACATCTCCACGCTCTTCGACGCGGACCTCTCCCTCGTGCAGCGGGAGGCGCCGCTGGCCTTCGCAGTGCTCACACATCCGGAGGTGGGCGGCGTCATCGCGGCCACGGACGTGAAGGACCGGTGGATCCACGCGACGCGGATCGACGTGTCCCGGGAGATGGCCGAGGACTTCACGGAGGCCCGGTGGACGGAGCGGCTGCGCACCGTCACCGGCAACGCAGACCTCAAGCCCACGTTGCACGGGACCTTCGTGTGGGAGGCCGCGGAGCGCGTCGCGGAGCGTTTCGGTTCAGGCCGTGTTTTCCTGGCCGGAGACGCGGCGCACCAGATGCCGCCCACGGGAGGCTTTGGCGCCAACACCGGCATCCACGACGCGGCGAACCTCGCGTGGAAGCTGACCGCGGTGTTGAACGGCCACGCGGACCCCGCGCTGCTGGAGTCCTACGACGCCGAGCGGAGGCCCGTGGCCGCCGCCACTGCAGCACCTTGATGCGGTCGCCCCACCTGGAGACGAAGGCGAAGAGGTGCCCCGAGTAGACGTCCTCGCCCCACGCGCCGCGCACCAGCGCCATGAGGCCGTCAATCGACTTGCGCATGTCCACCGGCTCCACCGCCAGCACCACGCGCACCGACGCAGGCAGGGCGAACACGGCTTACCGCCCCAGCGCCGCGACGAGCCGGGCCACGTACGCCACGTCCGTGCCCGCGGCGAATCGCACCCGCGCTCCACCCGCGGCCACCACCTCCAGCACGGACTCCGTCGCCGCGGGGGCCGTCGCCACCTGCACTGGCAACAGCCGCACGGCTTCCGCTCGCGATGGAGCGGCCCGCCGACGCCGGTACACCCACGACTGCAACGTGCTCAGTCGCATGCCGTGCGCCGCCGCGAACTCCCGCTGCGTCTGCCCGCTGGCCTCGAAGGCTTCCGCGACGCGCGCCCACTCCGGCTTCTCCACCTGCTTCGCCATGCGCGCCAGCGTCCGTCGCACGCCGCTACGTCGGCAATCCCTCACGGCACGTCGTTGGCCGGACGGATACGGATACGGAAGCGAATCGAAGAAGTCTGGGGCTGGATGAAGACGGTGGGCGGCTTCCGCAAGACGCGCTTCAAGGGAAGGGAGCGGACGGAGCTGTCGGCCTACCTGGTGGGCGCCGCGTACAACCTGGTGCGGATGGCGCGGCTGACTGCCGCATAGGCGCCCTTCGCCCTCTGCCTCCACCGGATGACAAGGTTGAGAACGGAGGGCACGAGAAGCCCGGACTCATACCTGCAAACCGGGCTTCTTCAACAGCCTGCTAGTTAGAGAGGTCGACCGCTTCACCTAGCTTCCCTCCTTCGAAGTGTACGGGAGCAGTCTAGTCGAGACATGGAAGCGTTTGCTCGCTTCACGTCAAGGTCAAGGGGCGCGGTAAGAAGCCCTGGTCATGGGCCGGCGCATCCTGTTCACGCCTATCCAAGAGCAGGCCCTTTAGTCATTGGAGCAAACTCGGTTCGGAGCACTGGAGCGATCTGCGGCGTTTAATTTCATAATGTACTTAAAGAGGCTTAGTGACTCCTTTAAAGAGGCCGGGACCAGCAGTATTGAGCGCTGAACCCCATTACTCCGGCCCTGAAGAAGGCCCGCTCCAAAGTCTTGAGGAACTGCTTTTTAAGGGCAGGGGATGCGCGCGGTAGGTGCAGGGCTGTAGATGCAGTACAAGCTGATAGAAGATGGTGATGTGCTTTGGTTCTCTGTGAGCAGGCTGAATTTTATTTCTTCTGGGCAAGCGTTTCTATGATGTTACTCGTTTTCTCGGCTGCGGTGCTCATGATCTTCTGGACACTTGCGCCTAAGTCACCGTCTGAAGTGCTTGAGTCCGTGCCCCGTGTAATGGATGCTTCGTTTCGACCCAGTATTAGTTGGTTGATTACTTGCTGCATCGTTAGTTGATATGTCTCTTGGGAGGAAATATGTGCATAGTCTAGTGCAAGCTCGTATCGCTCAAGCGATGCAATGTCTTGTGCTGCTTGCTGATACTGCTCCCGAAGCTTGGCGTCGTGGCGAAGAAGTGCAGTGCCAATGCCAAGTGGTACTGCCGCAAGACTCAATCCTCCAAACATGAAATGCCAATCAGGATTGGAACTGTTGAGGACAATCGCAGCGGCGACCCCAGGACCCGCAATCGCAAGAAGGAAAAATATGAATGCACCTCGGTAAGCCCATATGGAGCGTTGCCAAAGGCGATTTGCGTCTCCCCGCATGAGACTGGCGCGACTGCGCAGTGCAATGCGGGCAAGTTCAAGGCGAGCAATGAGCTTAGGGTCTTCTTCGGTCTCAACCGTCTGTGCCAGAACCCGCTCCCTGACTGCATCTTGAAACTGAAGCTCATTGGCAAAACGCAGTCTTAGATTTGCGCCAAATCCCGCGATCAGCGTGATGGCTCCGCCCGTGATGACGACTCCAGTCAGCACGGATAGTGCAATCTTGCCTGTGTGACTCGTGCTGCTGCTGGAGTAAATAAGCAAGGGAAGAGCGCAAACGAGTACTCCCGATAGAATATTTAGTGTCTTGTAGAGCCAGTGTCTTGGGGAGGTTGCAGTAAATGAAGTTGTGACAAGTCTCGCGCGACTGGTGCCACTTGAGTCTCGAGAAATGATTGCTGTTGCATCTGCCAAGAATGAGCTCGCAATCTCATTGGCAGACTCGGAAAGGCCCGTGGGTACACGGATGGTTATTTTGACTGTCCGCCCCGTCTTGGAGGCGAGTTGTACTTTTAATCCTGCTGTGTTTGCGAGCGCATGGAGTTGGGAGCGCCATGATTCCGGTGGGTCGCTGATGAGGTGGTAGGTTCCAGAGAAGTCTATCATTGTGGTGTGCTATAGTTGGGATGTTGCTCGTCACCAGGGGTTGAGTGGAGTAGATGGTTTTCTGGAGAGCTTTGGCGGACTTCTGTATGTGGGGTGTGATGGTTGGGACTGGTTTTGAATTCTGGGTTGAGCTTGATGGTATGTGCCGCCTGAGAACATGCTTCGGTAGGGAAAAGGTCGGCAACCTGCCGGGTTGACGAAGCAGGCGGGGTCGTCCATGGCACAGTAAAGAAGGACGACGGCTGGAAGGTGCAGGACGAGCCGTGTCAACGCATCGAGCAGTTGCTGTCGCCCCGTCCAGGCTACCCGCTGGTGTGCCGAACCTCGCAACTTACTGCATCAAAATAGACTGTCGGAATGAATGGTCGATAAATGGTGCGTGGTGGGTCATGGTGGGTAGCGGTGTGTCGATGTGTGCCTTGGCGTTGGGGTTGAGGTTGTTCAAGAAAGCGGTAGTCTTTTGGCATGACTCTTCGTGTTCCTCCTGCGGTCGAAGTTTTGAATGATAAGGCTCTATGGACTGTTGATACCCCTGAGGGTCTGTATAAGTTGCTAAAGGGTGGCTTGGCGAAAGAGCTTAATGTGCAGGCCGAACGCACTCTTGATGGTGGAACATATGAATTAAATCTTCCAGCCCCTAGGGACACTTTGTCTCTCACTCCAGGAGCCTCGCTTGATCCGTTTTCGCGGATCTCGAAGTGCAATGCAATTCCATGCCTGAGGGACCGGACCGCTAGGTTTGTTCAGACGCTTGGTTTGCTTGCTGATGCAATAGTAATTCCTGACCCCTTTACGCCGCTGTTTCAAGACCCTAAAGTTTCGGAAAATGTGACTATTGAGTTGTTCCGTCGCTTGCAGGTGTATGCTGTGATGCGACCGTTGGTTGAGGGGGGGGTTGTGAAGTTTGGTGCGCCTGGAGCCAAGTATTGTGCGTCTTGTGCTTCAAGGATTGAGTCGGGGTTGAAGAACGCCGCTAAGTTGTCCGCTCTTGATGTTGTTGAGCAGGCGAAATTCGACGTCCGATTTGTTGATGATAGGACTTGCGTGTTGACGTTTGAGGCTCCGGATGATTATGGCTTTTATAGAATGATTCAGTTGGATGGCGATGATCGTGCATTGCTTAATGGATATCGGCTTGTGCCGGGGCGTTCGCTTGCTCGGTCTGCTGCTCGGCGATTGTTGCCAGGAATTGTTCGGGGGTATGTTAGTGACTTGCTTGATGCTTTGGTTCACATGCAAGGCGCAGAGGCTGATGGGACATATTTTGCTTCAGGCTCCCAATATGATGCCCGGCTTTTGCATTCGCTGGGGCGCATAGTCTCGGCTGCGCCACCTGCAACGCAGTTGAATTCACTTGCGGATGTCCAACTTCCTTGGGTTGGTGAATTGACGCCTGAACAGGTAATTGTGCTTCGAGCCGAGGCGCAAACTGCGTTGCCGCGATTTAGGGCGTATTTTGCTGAACTGCTATCCAGTAAGTCGCCTGGGGAGGTCGCTGCTGAAATTGAGGGGTTGCAGTATGCGGCTTCAGAAGTTGAGGCGGAGTTGCTTGCGGCATCTCGAATTGCGTTTGGGAAAAAAGTAGTTGCGGCTGGTGGCTTGGGGTTGGCTGTGTTTAGTTCTATTCTCGGGGGCGATGCTGCAATCACTGCGGTCGGGGCATTGGTGACGGCAGCGTCGGCTGCCCACGCTATACACGGGGCTGGTTCTGAACGAATTCAAAGCCTGAAGCGTGATCCTAGCTTTGTTTTGGTGAAGGCGAAAAGTATTTTTGAAGACACTCATCGCTAATGCTTGGTTGATGTGTTGATGGATAGAACGCGGTCGTTGGGATCCAGACCCTTCATCGCACGCTGGCCCAGAACGGCTTGAGCGCTTCACGGCTCGCCGCCAGCGCGGCCCGTGCGTCCGCGTTGATGGTGCCGGGCGCGAAGCTGTCATCGCGCCCCGCCAGCACCTCGATGCACGCGTGCACGGAGTTCGACAGCCCCTCCAGCGAATAGCCACCCTCCAGCACCAGCGCCAGCCTCCCGCCGGAGACCTCCTCCGCCAGCTTGCGCACGGCCGTGCACATCGCCGCGAAGCCGCGCTCGGTGACGTCCATGCCGCCAATCGGATCCGCGCGGTGCGGGTCGAACCCCGCGGACACCAGCATCAGGTCCGGCCGGTACGCCTGCGCCACGGGGAGCAGCAGCTCCTCGAAGATCATGCCGTAGTCCGCGTCCGTGTTGCCGCCCGGCAGGCCGCAGTTGACCGTGAAGCCCTGGCCCTCGCCGCGCCCCACCTCCGGCGCCGCGCCGCTGCCCGGGTAGTAGGGGAACTGGTGCACCGACTGGTAGAGCACGTCCCGGCGCCCCCAGAACGCCGCCTGCGTGCCGTTGCCGTGGTGCACGTCCCAGTCCAGCACCAGCACGCGCTCGGCCCCCAGCCGCCGTCCGGCCTCCGCCGCGATGGCGACGTTGTTGTAGAGACAGAAGCCCATGGCCCGGTCCGGCTCCGCGTGGTGGCCGGGCGGACGCACCAGCGCGAACGCGTTCCTCGCCGTCCCCGCCATCACCGCCTCCACCGCCTGCACCGCCGCGCCCGCCGCCAGCCTCGCCGCGTCGATGCTGTCCGGCGACACCGCGGTGTCCTCGTCGATGCGCTCGAAGCGGCCGCCCAGCTTCTCCATCGCGTCCAGGTGCGCCGGGGGGTGCACCGCCAGAAGCTCCGCGTCCGTGGCGGAGCGGGGATGGGTCATCACCGTGCCCGCGATGGGGTTTCGCGCCAGCATCTGGAGGATGCGCCGCAAGCGGGCGGGCGACTCGGGGTGGCCCTCGCCGGCGTCATGCTGGAGGAAGAGCGGGTCGGTGAGCAGCAGCGTCGCGGTCATCCCCTGGACCTTACGCATCCTGCTCCCAGGAACCCAGCGTCCGGCCCGGGCGGACGGGGAGGTCCGTTCCTTGCCCTGGGCGGGCCACCCTCCCTACAGTGCGCGGGCCTTGCAACGTCGCCTCAAGAAACCCGGTCTCCGGGGCATCCTCCTGGGTTCGTTCGGCCTCGCGCTGGCCGTCATCCTCGGGACGCTCTACTTCGTCGTTCCCCGCCAGGTGGGCAACCACCTGAGGGAGCGCATGGCGCTGCACGCCCAGAACAAGGCCGAGGAGGTGTCCGCCCTCGTCCAGCGGCAGGCGGACACCCAGCCCGTCCCCAACCTGGAGGGGCTCCCCCGGGATGACGACTTCGGCGTCGTGGCCGTGCTGGACGCCCAGGGCGTGCCCCGCGCCACCTCTCCGGCGACCGCGCCCGCCTGGTTCACCCAGGGCCTGGAGAAGCGCCTCCAGCAGCGCCCGCTCCCGTCGCTGGAGCAGATGGAGTTCGACAACGGCAACTGGGCGGTGGCCCGGCCGGTGACGCTCGCGGGCGGCGTGCCCGGTGAGGTCGTGGTGGTGGTGGACGGCGCCCGGCTGGAGGGCGTGCTCACGGCCCTGCGCCACACGGTGCTGCTGGCCTTCCTCGTGGGCCTGGTGCTCTTCCTCCTGGTGGCGTTCCTCATCTCGCGCGCGTTCATCCTCCACCCGCTGGACGCGATGATGTCCATGGCGCGCAAGCTGGCGGAGGCGGACCTCACCGGCCGCGCGGAGGTGCGCAACAGCAAGGACGAGCTGGGCCAGTTGGCGGAGGCCCTCAACCGCATGGCCCAGTCCTGGCGCGACACGCTGGGCCGCGTGCGCGGCGTGTCCGACGTGGTGGCCGGCGTCATCGAGCAGATCCACCGCACCGGCACCACCGTGTCCTCCGGCGCGGGCACCGTGCAGTCGCGCGTGGAGGAGACGTCCTCCTCCATGGTGGAGATGATGGCCTCCCTGCGCGGCATCGCGGAGAACGTGGAGGTCCTCTACCAGAGCGCCGAGGAGAGCAGCTCCTCCATCATGGAGATGGCCGCCACCAACGACGAGGTGGCGGAGAACGTCCAGGCCATGGCCGCCAGCGTGGAGGAGACCACCAGCGCCATCGAGCAGATGACGTACTCCATCAAGGAGGTGGCCAAGAACATCGAGGACCTCTCCGCGTCCACGGAGGACACGTCCTCCGCCATCAGCCAGATGGACGCCGCCATCGGTCAGGTCGACGCCAACGCCAACGAGACGGCCCGCCTGTCCGAGCAGGTCTTCGAGGACGCGCAGACGGGCGTGGAGGCCCTGCGCAAGACGCTCTCCGGCATCGACCGCATCAAGGACACCAGCCGCACCGCCGCGGGCGTCATCGACAGCCTGGGCCGGCGCATCAGCGAGATTGGCAACATCCTCAACGTCATCGACGACGTGGCCGAGCAGACCAACCTGCTGGCCCTCAACGCCGCCATCATCGCCGCGCAGGCCGGCGAGCACGGCAAGGGCTTCGCCGTGGTGGCCGAGGAGATCAAGGACCTGGCCGAGCGCACCGGCGCGTCCACCAAGGAGATCGCCGAACTCATCCGCGGCGTGCAGGAGGAGAGCCGCAACGCCGTGGTGGTGATGAACCAGGGCGTCAAGAGCGTGGAGGAGGGCGTGCAACTGGGCCGCGAGGCGGAGGGCGCCCTCCGGAAGATCAACGACAGCACCCAGAAGTCCACCCAGATGGTGAAGGCCATTGCCCGCGCCACCGTGGAGCAGGCGCGCGGCAGCAAGCAGGTGACGGCCGCCATCCACCGCATCTCCGCCACCGTGTCGATGATCTCCCAGGCCTCCAACGAGCAGGCCCGGGGCGGCGAGCAGATCATGAAGAGCGCGGAGCGGATGAAGACGCTCACCCAGCACGTGCAGCGCTCCAGCCAGGAGCAGGCGCACGGCAGCAAGCAGATCACCCGCTCCATCGAAAGCATCAACGAGATGGTCACCCACCTGAACCGCGCCCAGAAGGAGCAGACCAAGGGCAGCGAGCAGGTGCTCAAGGCCGTGGAGACCATCAAGGGCGTGTCCGAGCACCAGACGCGCTCGGTGCGCCAGTTGGAAGAGGCCATCGACAACCTCACGCGCCAGGCGGAGATCCTCCGCGCCGAGGTGCGCCGCTTCCGCGTCTGACGCGCCGGCCGCTCCCCTTCAAAGGCCTTCATGCCCGAGTCGTTCGAGTCCGCCTCCTCCCGTCCCGTGTCCGAGCGCGCCGTGGTGCTGCTCATCGGCGCGGTGCAGTTCGTCAACATCCTCGACTTCGTGATGGTGATGCCGCTGGGCCCGGACTTCGCGAAGGGGCTGGGCATCGAGTCCTCGCACATCGGGACCATTGGCGGCAGCTACACCGCCGCCGCGAGCGTGGCGGGGCTCCTGGGCGGCTACTTCCTGGACCGCTTCGACCGGCGCAAGGCGCTGGCCGTGTGCATGCTGGGGCTGGTCGCGGCCACCGCGGCGGGGGGCCTGGCGGTGGGGCTGTCCACGCTGCTGCTGGCGCGGGTGTGCGCGGGCCTCTTTGGCGGGCCGGCGACGGCGCTGTCCCTGTCCATCATCGCGGACCTCATCCCGGTGGATCGCCGGGGCCGGGCGCTGGGCGCGGTGATGGCGTCCTTCTCCGTGGCCTCCGTGCTGGGCGTGCCCCTGGCCTTGAAGGTCGCGGAGCTGGGCACCTGGCGGACGCCCTTCTTCGTGGTGGCGGCGCTGGGGCTGGTGCTGGTGGTGGCCGCGCTCTGGCTGCTGCCGCCCGTGCGCGGGCACCTCAATCCCGGCGGCAGCGCGGCCCGGGCCCCGGGCGTGGGGGCGCTGTTGGGCAGCACCGACGTGCAGTTGTCCTATGGGATGACGGCGCTGGTGATGATGAGCGGCTTCATCGTCATCCCCAACATCTCCGCCTACCTCCAGCAGAACCTGGGCTACCCGCGCGAGGACCTGTGGATCATCTACGCCGCGGGCGGCGTCGTGAGCTTCTTCACCCTGCGGATGACGGGGCCGCTGGTGGACCGCTTCGGCTCCTTCCGCGTGGGCACGGTGGGCGTGGTGCTGGCGGCCTTCTCCACGTACGTGGGCTTCATCCACTACCCCGCGTGGCTGCCCATCCCCGTGCTGTTCATGGCCTTCATGCTGGCCATGGGCGTGCGCAACGTGGCGTACAACACGCTCACCTCGCGCGTGCCGGACAACCCGGTGCGCGCCCGCTTCATGTCGCTGCAGTCCGCCACCCAGCACATGGCCTCCGCGCTGGGGGCCTTCCTGTCGTCGCGCCTGCTGGTGGACCTGCCGGACGGGACGCTCGGCGGCATGGACACCATCGCCTGGGTGTCCATCGGGCTGGCGGCGGGGGTGCCCGTCATGTTGCGGGTGGTGGAGGGGCGGGTGCGCTCGCGTGAGCAGGCCCGGGCCCTGGCGGTGCCCGCGGCGCAGGGGATGGCCGCGCCGCTGTCACCGGAGGCCCATTCCCACGGCTGATGGGGCAATGTGCCCCAGGAGGCCCGGGGAGCCCGGCCGCCCGCCTCCTGGCCACGAGGCCAGACGGACGCTGGACGGTCGCTGACGGTTGCGCGGGCCGCCTGTGGGCGCGATAACCCCGGGACGTTCCCTCCAAGGGGAAGACGACCACCCATGTTCAACATCGGCGCAGGCGAAATGGTGTTCATCCTGGTGGCCGCGCTGATCGTGCTCGGCCCCCAGCGGCTGCCTGAGCTGGCGCGGGCCATCGGCAAGTTCATGCGCGAGTTCCGCCGGCAGACGGACGATGTGCGCAACGTGGTGGAGCGCGAGTTCTACGCCATGGACCAGGAGTTCAGCAGCGAGCCCCCGCCGCGCCCGGGCACGCGCGTGCCGTCCCCGCCGCCGGAGCTCGCCCCGTCCTCCCTCCCGGGCGCCGCCCCCGCCAACGTGCTCGCGGAGCCCGCGCCCGCGCTCACCGCGACGGTGGACCCCGCGAACGTGCCCGCGCCCTCCGAGGCCGCCGCGGGCGCGGCTCCCGCCCCCGGCGCGCAGGCCGTGGCGGTGGCGGTGGCGGAGCCCGGCGCGGCGCCGGCGCAGGACGAGAACGGCCTTCCGCAACTCGCCCCCATCCCGGGCACGGTGGCGCGCAACGCGCCGAAACGGAGCTGAGCCCTGAATCGCCAAGGGGTTGACCTGTCGGATTTCCGGATGAGCCTGTCGGAGCACCTCACGGAGCTGCGCTCGCGGCTCGTGAAGTGCTCGCTCGCGGTGCTCGTGCTGGGCGCCGTGTCGCTCATCTTCGCCAAGCCCATCTTCGGCGTGTTGATGCGGCCGGTGCTGGACGCGCTGCCCCCGGAGGGGCGCTCGCTCGTCTACACATCCGGCATCGAAGAAATCAACGTGCTGATGAAGGTGGGCGTGTACTGCGGCATCTTCCTCACCACGCCCGTCATCCTCTGGCAGATCTGGGGCTTCGTGGCGCCGGGGCTCTACCCGGAGGAGCGCAAGTACGCGTCGCCCTTCGTGGTGCTGGGCTCCGTCGCGTTCATCGTGGGCTCGCTGTTCTGCTACTTCCTGGTGCTGCCCTCCATGTTCAAGTTCCTCCTCAACGAGGAGGAGACGCTCGCCCTGGAGCAGCGCATGGACACCGCGCGCATGGGCGCGGAGGACGCGCTGCGCTTCCTGCGCATTGGAGAGGTGGAGCGCGCCGGCCACGTGGCCAAGGAGACCAGCGCCGCGCTGACGGCCGCCGGTGAGGGCCAGGTGAAGGACCCGGAGGTGGCGTCCGCGAAGAGCGTGGAGCTCACCGCGCGCCTCAGGGGCCTGGGCGACCTGCTGGACGCGGCCGCGGACGGGCTGGGAGTCCCCGCGCGCGGCGTGCTGCGCCAGGCGGTGGAGAAGCGCGTGGAGGCGGTGACGGCCTTCGGCAAGCAGGACTACGTCGCGTCGGAGGCCGCCATGGACCAGTCGGCCAGCCTGCTCGCGGGCGTGGCGCCCACGCGCGCCGAGGAGATGGCCGGCCTGTGGCGGCTCCAGAAGGAGCTGGCCAAGGGGCACGCCGAGGCGGAGGCCGCGCGCTGGACGCGGCCCATGCTGACCATGAACGAGCAGTTGTCGCTGGTGCTGCTGCTCATCCTCGCCTTCGGCGTCATCTTCGAGCTGCCGCTGGTGATGGCGCTGCTGGGCATCGTCGGGGTGGTGAAGTCGGGCTTCCTCATCCGCTACCAGCGCCACGCGTTCGTGGTGTGCCTCATCGCGGCGGCGGTGCTGACGCCCACGGGTGACGTGGTGAACCTGTCGCTCATGGCCGGACCCATGCTGCTCTGCTACGAGCTGGGCGTGCTGGCGGTGTGGCTCATCGAGAAGCGCCGTGCGAAGGCGGAGGCCTCCACGGACATCACCCCGGCGGCGTAGACTCCCGCGCGCATGAAGAGCCCCGCCGCGCGCCTGATGATGGACCTGCGGTACCTGCGCGCGCTGTCGCGGAGGTTCCGCAGCACGCTGCTGCTCGCCGCGGTCATCTTCGGGGTGGGGCCGGCGTTGTACCACTGGCGCTACGTGGGGCCGGACGGGAGCCGCATCTCCTACGGAGAGGCGCTGCACCACGTCTACTTCCTGCTCTTCGGCCAGCCGTCGCTGCCCTACGTGAGCGACTGGTTCGTGGAGGCGCTCAACATCCTCATCCCGCCGGTCAGCATCGCGCTGGTGGTGGATGGCGTGGTGCGCTTCGCGTACCTCTTCTTCGCGCGGCACAAGAACGACAAGGAGTGGGTCTCCGTGGTGTCCGAAACGATGAAGGGCCACGTCGTGGTGTGCGGCGCGGGACGCGTGGGCTACCGCGTGGTGACGCAGTTGCGGGAGATGGGCAAGGACGTCGTGGTGGTGGAGAAGCGCGAGGACGCGACGTTCGTGTCCGCGCTGCGCGACGAGAACATCCCGCTGCTCATCGACGACACGCGCAGCCCGCTGTGCCTGCCGCGCACGCACGTGAAGAAGGCGTCCGCCATCGTCTGCGCCACGGACGACGACCTGGCGAACCTGAACATCGCGCTGGACGCGCGGCGGCTGAACCCCGGCATCCGCGTGGTCATCCGCCTGTTCGACGACGACCTGGGCGCGAAGGTGCGCGACACGTTCAAGGCGGAGGCCCTGTCCAGCTCCTCGCTGGCCGCGCCCGCCATGGCGCTGGCGGCGTTGGATCCGCGGCTCGTGCACTCGTTCCGCATCGGCAAGCACCTGATGGTGGTGTCGCTGTTCGTGGTGCGGGAGGGGCTGCCGGGGATGAACATCTCCCAGGTGCGCGACCGCTTCGGCGGGCTGGCCCTGTCGCTCATCCGGGGCGACCAGGAGACGCTGCACCCCAACGGTGACGTGGTCCTCCAGGTGGGGGATCAGATCACCGTCCAGGCCTCCTATCCGGAGTACTGCGCCCTGCGCGCCTTCACCGGCGAGGCGGACGCGCCGGCGTACGCGGACCACGACAACTTCCTCATGCCGGGCTACCGCCCGACGGGGTGATTGGGCAGACAGGATTGACCATGGCGACGGGTCGGACTTCGGATGGTGGCTATCAGGCGGGAGTGCGGCGCTCGTTCGCGGTGGGCTCGGAGATGGCGTGGGCCGCTTGGGGTGAGGCGTCGGGATTGGTCCGCTGGGTGGGGGCCTGCACGCAGACGCTGACGGAAGGAGCGCAGATCGCGCTCGCGGACGGGACACGCATCAAGGTCGTGCGTCAGGTCCCGCCCAGGCAGCTCCGCCTGCGCCTGGAGCGTGACGCGTGGCCACGGGCTCGCACCGTGCAGCTTCGCGTGCTGCCGTCGGTGCATGGCGTCACCGTGGCGCTGCACGCGGAGGGCCTGCCGGACGCGAGCACTCGTGAAGAGCTGCTGGCGCGCTGGACGCGTGCGCTGGAGAACTGGGACGCCTTCTCCGGGAGGACCGTGGAGGTGACCCGTGAAGGGGCTCCGAAGCGCGAGCCCGCGGGGAAGAAGGGCGCGAAGAAGCCTCCCGCGCTGGAGAAGGGCCTCGCGAAGCGGGGCGCGGCGTCGCTGAAGAAGCAGGGCCCCGCGCGCGGCACGAAGAAGGCCGTGGCCGCGAAGCAGCCCCGGGCCGTGAAGAAGGCCGCGCCGGTGAAGAAGAAGGCCTCGGCCGCGAAGAAGGCCCGGCGCACGAAGTAGGGCGCGTCGCGGCTGGTGACCGCGGTTGGCGAGCGGTGACTCCAGTCACCAGGGACGGGCCCCGGTTCGTCCCCCCGCGCCTCGTGCTTCCTCAAGGAACTCAAGCACTTGGCCTCCAGCAGGTGTCGGCCCAGGGGATGGCATGTCTCCTGCTGTAGGTGTTCCTCGTCAGCAGCACTCAAGCTCACGAGGAAATCCCCATGGCCATCGCGCCCGCTTCCGCCCGCTCCGCTTCCTTCCGCGTTCCCTCCCAGGACTTCGCCACCCGCCCGGATGCCATCGCCGGCGCCCGTGTGCAGGGCGGCGGCTGCCAGAAGCCGGGTTCGAACCTGGCGGCCCGGTTCCAGGAGGATGGCTTCAGCGCGGGCCCCGCGCAGGGCGCGCAGTGGAAGCAGTTCTCGGAGGGGCTCGAGGACGTCGTGAAGCAGTTGCAGCAGCTCGTCCAACTGCTCCAGGCCCAGATGGGCGGCGCCGCTGCCTCCGCGGACGGCGCGGCCGGAGCCCAGGGGGCGTCCTGCGTGTCCGGTGCGTCCAACTCGGGTGGCGCTCCGAGCATCGACGGTGCGTCCGGCGCGGGTGGCCCGTCGGACGCGGGTGACGCGTTCCAGGCCGGGGATACGCAGTCGGCCGGGCCCGCTCAGTCGACCGGCGCCGCGGGCGACATCCCGCAGGGCGAGGTGGGCGATTGGATCAAGCAGGCCATGGACATCCTCAAGGCCAACGGCGTGCCGGTGGAGAAGATGAACCCCCAGGACATCGCGAAGATCATCCAGCACGAGTCCAGCGGCAACCCCAACGCCATCAACCTCTGGGACCAGAACGCCAAGGATGGCCACCCGTCCATCGGCCTGATGCAGACCATCCAGCCGACGTTCGACGCGTACAAGCTCCCGGGCCACGACAACATCCGCAACCCGGTGGACAACATCATCGCGGCCGTTCGCTACTCGGTGGAACGCTACGGCTCCGTGTCCAACACGCCGGGCATCCAGGCGATGAACAGCGGCAGCGGCTACGTGGGCTACTGAGCCTCACCGCCCCCGCAGGTTCTGGGCGATCTTCAGGATGTCCGCGAGGACGCCCGCCGCCGTGACAGGGCCGCCTGCCCCGGCGCCCTGGACCAGCAGCGGGGAGTCCGCGTAGCGCTCGGTGGAGAAGGCCACGAACGCCTCCGAGCCGCGCAGCCGCGTCGCCGGATGCTCCTTCGGCACGGCCACCGGCCCCACCCGCAGCACGCGCCCGTCCTTCGCCGCCGGGTCGATGCGCGCCAGGTAGCGCAGCACCTGGCCCTCCGCGCGCAGCCCCTCGATGCGCGCGGTGAACGTCCGGTCCAACTTCTCCAGCCCCGCGAGGAAGCGCTCCACGTCTGCCTCCTCCAGGTGCTCGCGCGGTACGAATGGCTCCACCTCCACGTCCTCCAGCGACAGCGCCAGGCCCAGCTCGCGCGCGAGGATGAGCGCCTTGCGCGCGGCGTCCGTGCCCGCCAGGTCCTCGCGCGGGTGCGGCTCCGTGAAGCCCTTCTCGCGCGCGGTGCGCACCGCCTTCGACAGCGGCACGCCCTCCATCAACTGCTGGCTCAGGTAGCCGAGCGTCCCGGAGAAGGAGCCCTCCACGCCGTGCACCCGGTCCCCCGTGCGCACCAGGTCCTTCAGCGTCTGGATGACCGGCAGCCCCGCGCCCACCGTCGTCTCGTAGTGGTACGCGCGGTGGTTCAAATGCGCCGTGCTCCGCAGCCGCTCCCAGACCTCCAGCGGCTGGGTCAGCGGCTTCTTGTTCGCCGCCACCACGTGGATGCCGCTCTGGAGCGCCTCCAGGTACAGCGCCTCCATGCCCTCCGCCGCGGTGCAGTCCACCAGCACCGGCACGGGCAGCCGGCGCAGCGGCTCCAGCAGCGCGCGCACCACGGGCGGTGACGCTCCCTCGGGCACGGACCCGATGCGCTCGCGCCACTGCTTCAGCGGGATGCCCTCCGGCGAGAAGAGGACCCGCCGGCTGTCCGCGAGCCCCACCAGGTTGAGCTGGATGCCGTGCCCCTGCGCCAGCGTCTCCTGGAGCGTGCGCAGTTGCTCCAACAACTGGCTGCCCACCACGCCATGGCCCAGCACCAGCAGGCTGACCTCTTCATGCGCGAAGTGGAAGGCCGCGTGCACCGTGCGCACCGTCAGCGCCGTCTCCGCCCCGTCCACGATGAACGAGATGGAGCGGGCGCTCGCCGTCTGCGCGATGGCGCGCACGTTGACGCCCAGCGCGCCCAGCGGCTGGAACAGCCGCCCCGCCACGTTGGCGCCCTGGCCCATGGCCTCCGCCACCAGCGCCACCTGCGTCACCGGCGCGCGCACCCGAGGCGCCTGCAACGCGCCGCGCTCCAGCTCCGGCGCCAGCTCCCGCCGCAGCACCTCCTCCGCGCGGGCCGCGTGCGTCCGGCGCAGCACCACCGCCACCGAGCGCCCCGGCGACGACTGCGCCGCCATCCACGCGTCGATGCCCGCGGCCTCCAGCGCCTGCAACGCGCGAGGCCCCACCGGCCGCGCCGCCTCCTCCGCGCCGCTCTCCAGGCCCAGCAGCGCCAGGTCCTCCAGGGACACCACGCACGTGGGCACGCTGCCGTTGCCCGCGCCGCGCACGTCGATGAGCGTGCCGGGCTCGTCGGGCTGTTGCAGGTGGCGCACGCGCAGCGGGATGTCCGCGTCGCGCAGCGTGGAGAGCGCGCGCGGGTGCAGCGTGGGCAGGCCCAGGTACACCAGCTCCAGCGCCTCCGTATAGCTCAGGTGCGGCACCGGCCGCGCGTCCGCCACGTGCAGCGGATCCGCCGTCATCACCCCGGGCACGTCCGTCCATAGCGTCAGCGGCGTGCCCAGCAGCACGGACAGCACCGCCGCCGTCTCGTCCGCGCCCTCCACGCCCAGCGTCGTGGAGCGGCCATCCAGCGCCGTGCCCCGCCCGCCCGCGTGCAACGTCAGCCGCCCCTCCCACGAAGGCCGCAGCGTCGCGACCCGTGCGCGGGTGTGCGCGCGATTCACGCGCGCCTGTCCGGGCTCGCCTTCCGTCACCGTCCAGTCCGCCGCGTCCACCTCCAGCGTCGGCACGCCGCGCGCGCCCAGCAGCCTCGCGAGCAGCGCCGCCGTCAGCCGCTCACCGGTGCCGCGCACCACGTCCTCCAGCGCGGGCCGCCGCTCGCGCACCAGGCTGGCGCCATCCAGCGCGCGGCGCGCGGGCTCCAGCAGCGACGCCAGCGTACGCGTGCCGTCCGCCTCCACCGACGTGGAGCCCGGGGGCGCGCCCAGCCGGCGCTCGGCCTCCTCCAGCATCAACAGGCCCCGCGCGAGCAGGCCGTCCAGCTCCTGCCGGGCCAGCGTGGAGTTGCCCTTCAACGCGATGGACAGCGCGGCCTCCAGCCCCGCGGCGAGCCAGGGCGGTGAGGACACGATGGCGGCGCGCGTGCTGCCCGCGTCGCGGCGCGACAGGTGCGTGGCCACGGACGCGAAGCCCTGCGCGGTGTCGAGCAGCAAGGGGGCGTAACGGGTGATGCTCACAGGGGCGGTCATGAGGTCTTCCGGGCGCGGAGGCCGGCAGGGGAGGAGAGGGCGTCGCGGCCCACGCCCGGAGGCAGGGCCAGCGCGCGGACCAGCAGGGGCGCGAGCGCGTCCCATTCGATGAGGAAGCCGTCGTGGCCGTGCACGCTGCACAGGGCCGCGTACTCGGCATGCAGTCCCTGCGCGCGCAGGCGGCGGGACAGGGTCTTCATGTGCTCGGGCGGGAAGAGCGCGTCCCGGTCGATGCCGATGGCGAGCGTGCTCGCGCGGATGCGCCCCACGCCCGGGCCGCCGTTCGGCGTGGGCACGCGCGTGAGGTCGTGGTGGTCCATGGCGCCCAGCAGCGCCAGGTAGGCCCGCGCGTCGAAGCGCGCCTCCAGCTTCGCGCCCTGGTGCTCCAGGTAGCTCTCCACCGGGTACAGCGCGCGTGACGACCACGCCTGCGGACGCGGCTGGAGCGCCTCCAGTCCGGCCTCCGCGCGGTAGGTGAGCGTCGCCAACTGGCGCGCCAGCTCCAGGCCGCGCCGGGGGGATTCGGGGTACTCGGGGTCGAGCAGGACGGCCTGCCGGGCCACGTGGTTCCAGCCCACCACCCACGCGGACGCGGCCTCCGCCGTCGCGATGGGCACCATGCGCTGGAAGCGCTCCGGCGCGAGCGCGGCCAGGCACAGCACCACCATGCCACCCAGCGAGCCGCCGGTGACGAGCGCCACCTCGTCCACGCCCAGCGCGTCCAGCGCCGCGAGGATGGAGCGCGCCTGGTCCCACGGCGTGAGGGTGGCGGGCAGGCTGCGCTCATCCAGGCGCAGGTCGCCCTTGGGCAGCACCGGCGCCGGCCCGAAGCGCGTGTCGTCGGTGCGCTGCGGGAAGCCCTCGTCCGCGGGGCCGGAGGTGCCGTAGCAGGAGCCCAGGTTGTTGAAGCACAACAGCCGCACGCGCGACGGGTCCAGCGGCCGGCCATGCCCGATGACGGGCGCCCACCAGCCGCCTTCGCCTCCGGCGTTCATGTCTCCGGTGAGCGCGTGCACCAGCAGCACGGTGGGCACCGGATCCGGCGCGCGGCGGGGACCCGTGCGGCGGGCGTCGGACGCCGCGTCGCGCAGCTCGGAGGCGGACCTCCGGACCACGCGCAGCCGGCCTTCGCGCGCCGCTTGCTCGGAATGCACGCGGGCGCGGGACTGCAACCACGCGAGGTCCTCCGGGGGCCCCCACCACCAGCCGCGCACGAGGTGGGGCGCCACGCGGGCGCCGGCCTCCAGCGGCAGGTCCGGCAGCGACAGGTCGAAGACGCGCGGGGTCTCCGCGCGCGGGGGGACTTCCTCTCCAGGCCTCACGGGTCTCATGGCGTCAGACCGCGCTCAGGGCCTGGTCGAGGTCGGCCACGATGTCGTCCAGGTGCTCCAGGCCCACGGACAGGCGCACCAGGTCGTCGGTGACGCCCGTGCTGGCGCGCTCCGCCGGGGTGAGCTGTTCGTGCGTGGTGGACGCGGGGTGGATGATGAGCGAGCGCGTGTCGCCGATGTTCGCGAGCAGGCTCCACAGCTTCACGCCGTCAATCACCTTGCGCCCGGCGGGCAGCCCGCCCTTCACGCCGAAGGTGACCAGCCCGCCGAAGCCGCCCCGGAGGTACTTCTTCGCGTTGGGGAACGACGGGTCGTCCTCCAGGCCCGGGTAGCGCACCCACTCCACCTTCTGGTGCTGCTTCAGCCACTTCGCCACCGCGAGCGCGTTCTGCGAGTGGCGCTCCAGCCGCAGCCGCAGCGTCTCCAGGCCCAGGATGAAGGCGTGCGCGTTGAAGGGGCTGAGCGCGGGGCCGATGTCGCGCAGGCCCTCCAGGCGGGCCTTGAGGATGAAGGCCGCGGGCCCGAAGGCTTCACGCAGACGCAGGCCGTGGTAGCCGGGGTTGGGCTCGGTCAGCTCCGGGAACCGGCCGTTCTCCCAGGGGAAGTTGCCGCCGTCCACGATGACGCCGCCAATGGAGGTGCCGTGCCCGCCGATGTACTTCGTCGCGCTGTGCAGCACGATGTTCGCGCCGTGGCGCAGCGGGTTGAAGAGGGCAGGGGAGAGCGCGGTGTTGTCCACGAAGAGGGGCAGGCCCGCTTCACGCGCCACGGCGCCAATGGCGTCGAAGTCCGGCACGTCCAGGCGCGGGTTGCCCAGCGACTCCAGGTAGAGCGCCTTCGTCTTCGGGCCAATGGCCTGGCGGAACGCGTCCGGGTTGCCCGCGTCCACGAACTTCGTGGTGATGTCCAGGCGCGCGAGCGTCACCTTGAAGAGGTTGTACGTGCCGCCGTAGAGGCTAGCGCCGGAGACGATCTCATCCCCCGTCTTGAGGATGTTGAGGATGCCCAGCGTCTGCGCGGCCTGACCGGACGCGACCGCGAGCGCGCCCACGCCCCCTTCGAGCGCGGCGATGCGCTTCTCGAAGACGTCCGTCGTGGGGTTCGTGATGCGCGTGTAGATGTTGCCGAACTCCTTGAGGCCGAAGAGGGCGGCGGCGTGGTCCGCGTCGCGGAAGCGGTAGCTCGTCGTCTGGTAGATGGGCACCGCGCGCGAGCCCGTGGTGGGGTCGGGCGAGTAGCCGGCGTGCAGCGCGAGCGTGTCGGGGTGCAGCGGGCGTTCGTCGTGGGGCGTGCTCATGGCAAGGGACTCCTGTTCGCGTCGCTCCGGAAGGAACGCGCGTGCGTAAAGGCAGACGGGTGGTGGGGACGTCAGGACACTGCGGGCGGCGGGGAGGACTTCAGGACGACGTGGGCGCTGCGACGCTCCTCGGCAGGGGTGCGAGAGCGGAGGCCCGGAACGACGAAGCCCACCGACCCTCGCGGGTGGGTGGGCTCCGGTTGGCTCGCCAGGGGCAGGCTGTGCGTCAGCCGGCCGCGGCGGGCTTGGGCCCACCCGGAACAGGCATCGAACACATGCACATGGCGAAGGTGACGGACATTCTGCGAGAAGAAGTAGACGCGATGTCGCGAGCTGTCAAGCCACCCTCCGGAGCTGTCGCGAACCCGTGACACCGATTCGCCGCGTATTCCCAGAATGATGTCCTTGCGCCGCCATGTCCTGCTGGCCTGCCTCCTCCTCGCCGCGTGCTCCAAGCCCGCACCGCCCACCTCCGTGAATCTTCGAAAGAGCTTCCGCACGCAGTTGAAGGTGGAGCCCAAGCAGCGCGAGCCCGCGCCCACGCCCCCGAAGGAGCTCTTCGAGTCGGTGCGCTATCCCGCGCCGCTGGGCACGAACGCGGCCTACGTCACGCCCGTGCGCGAGGGCGCGAAGCGGCCGGCGGTGGTGTGGATCCACGGCGGCATGGACTTCGGGATTGGCGGGCTCGCGTGGGCGCCTTCGCCTCGGAGCAATGATCAGAGCGCGCGAGCGTTCCGCGAAGCCGGGCTGGTGTTGATGCTGCCGTCGCTGCGCGGGTCGGACGACAACCCGGGAGCGCGCGAGTACTTCCTGGGCGAGGTGGATGACGTGGTCGCCGCCATCGACTTCGTGGCGCAGCGTCCGGACGTGGACCCCGCGCGCGTCTACGTGGCGGGGCACAGCACGGGCGGCACGGTGGCGTTGATGGCGGCGGTGCTGTCGCCTCGGCTGAAGGGCGCCTACGTGTTCGGTCCCACGCACGACGTGTCGGAGTACGCGCCCTATGTGCCGCTGCTGGGACAGGCCCGGGGACCGGAGCTGTGGATGCGCAACCCGGTGAGCTACGTGGAGCACCTGCGCGTGCCCACGCAGGTCATTGAAGGTTCGGACTACGGCAACATGGACGCATTCGAACCGCTGCGCGTGGCGGCGAAGGGCGCGCCGCTGTCGTTCCTCGCGGTGCCCGGAGCCACGCACTTCAGCGTGCTCGCGCCGGTGACGGAGCTGCTGGCGAAGCGGCTGAAGGAAGCACCGGCGGACGCGCCCGCGGTGCTGCTCACGGACGCGGAGGTCCGTCAGGCCGTGGCCGCCGAGCACGAGTAGTCCGCTTCAGCGCACATGCGCGTTCGCGGAGTAGGGCGGCAGGGGGCCTGGGAAGCCGGGCTGGGATTTCAAGCAGCTCCCGCCGTTGCGCGGTGACCCACCGCGCAGCGACTGTAAGTCATTGTCACCCCCATCCGGTCGGTTCTTCACTCCCGGCCCGGGTGGCTGAATCCTGTCAGCCCCGAGTCGGGAGGCGACATGACGATTCAGTTCGGGTTCATCGACCAGGGGGATGGCGCCAACCTCCGGACGCTCCCCGCGGAGATGAAGGGCTCCTCCTGCCTGACCCCGGCGCCCCTGCCTCCGGGCACGCGGGTGAGCGTCATCCGGGACCATGCCCAGGCGCCCGGCTGGTCCTACGTGTCCACCGTGGCGGGGGGCTACCTGCTGCAGGGCTATGTGCAGGCATTCCGCATCACGACCCAGCTACCTGAGCCCGCCGCGACGCTCTATCAAGTCCGTCCAGGGGACCGCCTGGAGCCCATCGCCGCGCGCATCTACCGGCAGGCCATCCAGCCGGGACGGGACCTGCGCTTCTACGAGAATGTCATTCATCACGTGAACGTGAAGAGTGGCCGCAAGGGGGTCCAGCGCATCGACGGTGACGTCCGGTTGGTCGCGGGCGAGCGCATCTGGCTGGTGAGCATCGCCTTCGCCAACCAGCTCCAGGGCATCGTGTCGAGCGGCTCCATCACCCACGAGGCGATCGCCAAGGCGCGACGGGCTGCCCGGCACCTGGAGGACGTCATCGCCTCCGTGAGGCAAGCGGATCGCTACTTCGGAGAGGTCACCGGTCAGTACGGCAAGGCCATCCTGGACAACTGGCTGGAGATCTCCGCGATGGTGGTGGGCTTCATCGCCGCGGAGGCGCTGTCTACCTTCCTCGCGGCGACGCCCACCGGCGTGGGACAGCTCGCGGCGGCGCTCATCCAACTGGGTCTGGCGGCGTTCGGAGCCCATGGCCTCATCGAGGCCGGAGGGGAGGCCCTGAAGCACGCGCAACTGTGGCTCACCCAGGCCTGGGAGGCCAACGGCTCCGCGGAGAAGCTGAAGGAGGCCAGCAAGTCCTTCCTCCGGATGCTGGTGAGCATCGCGATGGCCGCGCTGGCATTGATGGGCGCGAAGACCAACGCGGGACGTGGGCTCAAGCTGATGACGTCCGTGCGAATCACTCCGCCTCGCCTCTACATGATGGCGGCGGCGGGTCCTGGCGGTGCCTACGCGGGCGTCCCCGTGTTCCAGCCGGGCTCCATTACCGCCGCTCCGTCTGTCTCGCTGCCCTTCAATCCCTGGGGCTCCGGCACGCCGTTGCTGTCACAAGCTGTCAAGGAAGGCGGGACGTCCAGGCCTGACCCCGAGCCCCCCCTGACCGAGCGCATCCTCAGCGACGCTGAGTTGGAGAAGCTGCTGGAGAAGCTCCCCAACTGGGACAAGCTCAAGGACTTCGTCGGACGCCGCATCCCGCAGGAGGGGACGCCGGAATTCGACGCGTTCAAGAGGGAACTCCAAGCCGCCGGATACCGTCTGGAGAAGTTGAGTTCGGACTCCCAGCCCTATCGACTGCGCCGTCCGGACGGCAAGGCATTGGGCGAGGAGTATGGGGCGCTCACGGTGACCCAGGATGGACTGGTGGTGCTCAAGGTCGGCAAGGGCACGCCCCGCCTGAGCGTCTTCACCCGCTACCGGAAGAACTACCTGGAGTGGGTGGAGAAGACCCAGGGCCCGGCGGCGCGGGCGGCGGCGGAGGTCCGGATCTCCGCCGGTCATCCCATGCACCACCTCATCCCTGATGGGGTCGCCCAGAAACACCCGCTGACTCGCATGGCCATGGAGCGGCTCAAGGGCTACACGATTGACCGGGGGTCGAACATCCTCGACATGCACTCCGGGCTCAACGTGGAGGGGAAGCTCATCCACTCGGGCAGCCACCCGCGCTACAGCAAGTTCGTGGAGACCCGGCTTGATGACGCCTTGAGGAAGCTGCGCACAAAGGGGTCGTCCTCCAGTTGGACGCCCAAGGTCATCGAAGAGGCCATCCTCAAGGTCGAGCACGAGCTGCGTCAGACCATCCAATCCGGGCGCCTGGATGAGCCGGTCATCAAAGTGATTCAGGAGCAACGCGGCGGTAGGGTGCTCACGGGGAAGAAGCTGGCCTTGCTGGAGCTGTCCGCCAACGGGGAGTCACACACCACATGATGTATGCATTGACGGCTGACACCGCCCACATCGAGGAAGAAGACGTCCATGACGCCACGATCATCGAGTTCGACGGCTTCGAGGACGTGACGTTCTTCGACCCTGGCATCGACTATCAGCGCCAGCAGGGCGCGCCCGCGGTCATCGAGTTCGTCGGCAACCTGGAGAGCGCCGCCCGGCTCGACCACCTGTTCACCGCGCCCATGGGGTGGTTGCTGATCTCCCGGCGTATGGTGCGCGTGCTCGAAGCGGTGGGCCCGTTCCGCCACCGCCTCATCCCCACCGTCATCTACTCGGAACGTATCAAACACCTCGTGCAAGGCGGGTACCCCCGGAGGCGAACCTGGCATTCGGTGACGGACCCGTCTCTGAAGAACGAGGACTTCGTCATCCTCCAGTTGCTGGAGCGGACCGACTGCCTCGACCGGGAGCGCACCCTCGTGAAGGGCGTGCCCTTCCACCAATGCGGCGAAGAGTTCCTGGGGCAGGAGGAAGCCGAGCCGCTCGTGCTCCGTCCTCCGCCAGGAGGTTTCCCGCCCGTGTTCTCCGTCCCCGAGTTGGTCTTTTACTGCTACACCGAGGAGGCGCGGCAGGCGTGTGAGCAGGCGGGGTTGAAGGGCCTGTGGTGGCGCCCCCAACCGTGAGACCGAGATGAAGCGGCGCATGGAAGCAAAGGCGGACGCGCCCGCGGTGCTGCTCACGGGCGCGGAGGTCCGTCAGGCCGTGGCCGCCGAGCACGAGTAGTCAGCGCACGTGCGCGTTCGCGGAGTAGGGCGGCAGGGGGCCTGGGAAGCCGGGCTGGGATTTCAAGCAGCTCCCGCCGTTGCGCGGTGACCCACCGCGCAGCGACTGTAAGTCATTGTCACCCCCATCCGGTCGGTTCTTCACTCCCGGCCCGGGTGGCTGAATCCTGTCAGCCCCGAGTCGGGAGGCGACATGACGATTCAGTTCGGGTTCATCGACCAGGGGGATGGCGCCAACCTCCGGACGCTCCCCGCGGAGATGAAGGGCTCCTCCTGCCTGACCCCGGCGCCCCTGCCTCCGGGCACGCGGGTGAGCGTCATCCGGGACCATGCCCAGGCGCCCGGCTGGTCCTACGTGTCCACCGTGGCGGGGGGCTACCTGCTGCAGGGCTATGTGCAGGCATTCCGCATCACGACCCAGCTACCTGAGCCCGCCGCGACGCTCTATCAAGTCCGTCCAGGGGACCGCCTGGAGCCCATCGCCGCGCGCATCTACCGGCAGGCCATCCAGCCGGGACGGGACCTGCGCTTCTACGAGAATGTCATTCATCACGTGAACGTGAAGAGTGGCCGCAAGGGGGTCCAGCGCATCGACGGTGACGTCCGGTTGGTCGCGGGCGAGCGCATCTGGCTGGTGAGCATCGCCTTCGCCAACCAGCTCCAGGGCATCGTGTCGAGCGGCTCCATCACCCACGAGGCGATCGCCAAGGCGCGACGGGCTGCCCGGCACCTGGAGGACGTCATCGCCTCCGTGAGGCAAGCGGATCGCTACTTCGGAGAGGTCACCGGTCAGTACGGCAAGGCCATCCTGGACAACTGGCTGGAGATCTCCGCGATGGTGGTGGGCTTCATCGCCGCGGAGGCGCTGTCTACCTTCCTCGCGGCGACGCCCACCGGCGTGGGACAGCTCGCGGCGGCGCTCATCCAACTGGGTCTGGCGGCGTTCGGAGCCCATGGCCTCATCGAGGCCGGAGGGGAGGCCCTGAAGCACGCGCAACTGTGGCTCACCCAGGCCTGGGAGGCCAACGGCTCCGCGGAGAAGCTGAAGGAGGCCAGCAAGTCCTTCCTCCGGATGCTGGTGAGCATCGCGATGGCCGCGCTGGCATTGATGGGCGCGAAGACCAACGCGGGACGTGGGCTCAAGCTGATGACGTCCGTGCGAATCACTCCGCCTCGCCTCTACATGATGGCGGCGGCGGGTCCTGGCGGTGCCTACGCGGGCGTCCCCGTGTTCCAGCCGGGCTCCATTACCGCCGCTCCGTCTGTCTCGCTGCCCTTCAATCCCTGGGGCTCCGGCACGCCGTTGCTGTCACAAGCTGTCAAGGAAGGCGGGACGTCCAGGCCTGACCCCGAGCCCCCCCTGACCGAGCGCATCCTCAGCGACGCTGAGTTGGAGAAGCTGCTGGAGAAGCTCCCCAACTGGGACAAGCTCAAGGACTTCGTCGGACGCCGCATCCCGCAGGAGGGGACGCCGGAATTCGACGCGTTCAAGAGGGAACTCCAAGCCGCCGGATACCGTCTGGAGAAGTTGAGTTCGGACTCCCAGCCCTATCGACTGCGCCGTCCGGACGGCAAGGCATTGGGCGAGGAGTATGGGGCGCTCACGGTGACCCAGGATGGACTGGTGGTGCTCAAGGTCGGCAAGGGCACGCCCCGCCTGAGCGTCTTCACCCGCTACCGGAAGAACTACCTGGAGTGGGTGGAGAAGACCCAGGGCCCGGCGGCGCGGGCGGCGGCGGAGGTCCGGATCTCCGCCGGTCATCCCATGCACCACCTCATCCCTGATGGGGTCGCCCAGAAACACCCGCTGACTCGCACGGCCATGGAGCGGCTCAAGGGCTACACGATTGACCGGGGGTCGAACATCCTCGACATGCCCTCCGGGCTCAACTTGGAAGGCCAGTTCATCCACTCGGGCAGCCATCCCATCTACAGCAGATTCGTGCGTGCTCAGCTTGAGGCCGCCTGGAAGGATCTGGCCAAAAAGGGCTCCTCCAGTTGGACGCCCAAGGTCATCGAGGAGGCCCTCCTCAAGGTCGAGAACGAATTGCGCCGGGCCATCGAATCCGGAAGCCTGAAGGAGCCGGTCATCAAGGTGATCCAGGAGCAGCGCGGCGGTAGGGTGCTCACGGGGAAGAAGCTTGCCTTGCTGGAGCTGTCCTCCCACGGGGAGTCACACACCACATGATGTATGCATTGGCGACGGATGCCTCCCACATTACGGAGGGGGTGGATCTCTACGACGCTCATCTCATCGAGTTCGACGGCTTTGAGTCCGTGACGTTCTTCGAACCTGGCATCGACTATCAGCGCCAGCAGGGAGCGCCTGGGGTCATGGAGTACTACGGCGACCTGGAGCGGATTGCCGGGCTCGATCACCTGTTCACCTCACCCATGGGGTGGTTGCTGCTCTCCCGGCGCATGGTGCGCGTACTCGAGTCAGTGGGCCCGTTTCGACACCGCCTCATCCCCACGGTCATCTACACGGAACGCATCAGGCATCTCGTGTACAGCGGATACCCCCAGAGGCGGACCTGGCATTCGGTGACGGACCCCGCGCTGAAGAACGAGGACTTCGTCATCCTCCAGTTGCTGGATCAGACAGACTGCCTCGACCGGGAGCGCACCCTCGTGAAGGGCGTGCCCTTCCATCGCTGCGGAGAAGAATTCCTAGGCGAGGATGCCGCCGAGCCGCTCGTGCTCCGTCCTCCGCCAGGAGGCTTCCCGCCCGTGTTCTTCGTCCCAGAGCTGCTCTACTACTGCTACACCGAGGAGGCGCGGCAGGCGTGTGAGCAGGCGGGGTTGAAGGGTCTGTGGTGGCGCCCCCAGTCTTGAACCGAGACGAAGCGGCTGAAGGAAGCAACGGCGGACGCGCCCGCGGTGCTGCTCACGGACGCGGAGGTCCGTCAGGCCGTGGCCGCCGAGCACGAGTAGTCCGCTTCAGCGCACGTGCGCGTTCGCGGAGTAGGGCGGCACCGGGCCCAGGAAGCCGGGCCAGGCCTTCACGCGCTCCAGCCACGCACGCACGGACGGGTAGGGCGTCAGGTCCACGCCCGCCTCCGGCGCCAGGTGCACGTACGCGAAGAGGCAGAGGTCCGCGACGGTGTAGCGCTCCTCCACCAGGAACGCGTGCCGGCCCAGGTGCCGCTCCATCGCGGCCAACGCGCGCTCACCGCCCTGCACGCGGCTCCGGAGCACGTCGGACTCCGGCGGCTGCCGGCCGGTGAGCAGCCAGAAGCGCGCGGTGCCGAGGTTCGGCTCCACCGCGTTCTGTTCGAAGAACATCCACTGGTGCACCTGCGCGCGAGCGAAGCGGTCCTCGGGCAGCAAGCGCGTGCCCTCCGCCAGGAACAACAGGATGGCGTTGGACTCCGCGAGGAACCGCCCCGGCTCCGGCTCCAGCACGGGGATGCGGCCGTCCGGGTTCTTCGCGTGGAAGTCCGCCGTGTGGCTCTCCCCCGCGAAGATGTCCACCGGCACCAGCTCGTACGCGAGCCCGAGCTGCGCGAGCAACGTGCGGACCTTGTAGCCGTTCGCTGAAGGCAGATGGTCGTAGAGGCGCATGCGGCTGCTCCATGTGGCGAAGGAGGAGCGTGCACCGTAGACCGCTCCGTCCTCCGTCCGCGCTCCGGTCCTTGCTCCCGAATCCATCGGGATCCATGGTGAATGCCGAGAAGGAGGCGTGCCATGGCCGAGCGCGACGTTCCGAACCTCACGGGCATCCCGGAGACGATGCTCCTGACGCTGCACAACCGCGCGGCGGAGGCGAAGCGGCCCGACGGCATCCTTCGCGACGCCGACTGCGTGCGCATCTACGACGCCATCCCGTACGACTTCGAGCGCTCGTTCGGGAAGGCACAGGCGGCTCACGCCATCCGCGCGGTGGAGACGGACCGCGTCCTGCGCCAGTGGCTGGCCACGCACCCGGACGGCTTCATCGTGTCGCTGGGGGATGGGTTGGAGACCCAGGCCCTGCGCCTGGACAATGGCCGGCTGCGTTGGTTGAGCGTGGACCTGCCGGAGGCCATGGCCATCCGCGAGCGCTTCCTTCCCCCCACGGAGCGGCTCCGCCACCTTCCCGCGAGCGCGCTGGACCGCGCGTGGATGGACGCGGTGGACGCCTCCCAGGGCGTGTTCATCGTCGCGCAGGGGCTGTTCATGTACTTCGAGGAGGAGCAGGTCCGCCGCCTGGTCATCGACATCGCCGAGCGCTTCCCGGGCGCGGAGCTGCTCTTCGACACGATTCCCCGGTGGACCTCCCAGATGTCGCTCGCGGGGCAGCACCGCACGCGCGCCTACCGTGTCCCGCCCATGCCGTGGGGCATCAACCTGGATGAGGTGGTGCCCACGCTGAAGGGCTGGCACCCACGCGTGGCGCACGTCTCGAAGGTGCCGTACCGGTTCCCCCGGGGCGCCCAGCGCGCCGTGTTGAACACGTTCAACCGGCTGCCCTGGTTCCGGCACCGGACACCGGGAATCATCCACGTGCGGCTGGCGGAGGCCCCGGTGCCCGTGACGGCCTGACGCCTACTGCGCGGTGGCCTCGTTCCACACCTCCGTGACGCGGCCCACCTGGTCGAAGGCGCAGTGCTGCGCGCCCGCGATGACCTTGTCGTTCACCGGGAACTGGAGCCCGGTGAGGTACTGCTCCGCCGCCTGGATGTCCTGGAGGAGGGAGTCCTGGTACAGCGAGCGCGGGTTGCTGCCGTTGTACGTGGAGGCGCCGTCGCCGTGCAGGTAGATGGCCAGCCGCATGGGCGCGGGCGCGATGCCCGGCTTCGGCTCGATGTACTTCACCTCCGTCGCGCCCACCTGCGCCACGCAGTACGTCAGCGTGCCCGCGTCCGTAAAGGCGGCGAGGGCGAAGCGGGACCTGGTGGCGGGGACTCGGGGGAGGGGGGAGGCGACGCCTCTGTTCAGCAGCCAGTATACCGGGTATAGATTTCCAGCCGGGAAAGGAAATTCTTTCATGACTGGACGCGTGAACCTGATGGCGCCGGAAGTCCGGGCCAATCCCTACCCCGTCTACGCGGAGCTGCGCCGCAGCGCGCCGGTGTGTCAGGTGGAACCCGGCGGGCTGTGGGCCATCACCCGCTTCGAGGACGTGGCCGCGGCCTTCAAGAACCCGCAGGTGTTCTCCTCGGCCGGGGTGCGCACGACGACGGCGCCGCCGTGGCTGGGGCACAACCCCTTCTCCGAGTCGATGATCGTCATGGACCCGCCGCACCACATGCGGCTGCGCACGCTGGTGAGCCGCGCGTGGACGCCCGCGGCGGTGAACCGGCTGGAGCCGCGCATCCGGAGCTTCGCGCGGATCCTCGCGGAGCGGCTGTCCCCGGAGCGCGAGGTGGACTTCGTGGACGCCTTCGCCATGCCGCTGCCCGCCAGCGTGATTGGCGAGCTCTTCGCCTTGGACCCCACCATGACGGCCCGCTACAAGCGCTGGTCGGTGGACCTGTCCAGCGTGTCCGGCACGACGGAGAAGGACACCCACCGGCACGAGTCCATCAAGGCCACCGTGCGCGAGATGGAGGACTACCTGTCCCACGTCGTCGCCGAGCGCCGCCGCCACCCGCAGGACGACATGGTGTCGGACCTGGTGAGGACGCGCGTGGAGGGCGAGGAGCTCACCGACGCGGAGCTGATGAGCTTCCTGTTCCTGCTGGTGGTGGCGGGGCTGGAGACCACCGTGCAGCTCGTCAGCCACTGCGTGCGCATGCTGATGGAGCAGCCGCACCTGGTGGCCCGGCTGCGTGAGAACCCGTCACAGGTGGGGCGCTTCGTGGAGGAGGTGCTGCGCTACGAGCCCTCCGTGCACGGCCTGGTGCGCGTCACCACGAAGGAGACGCAGGTCGCGGGCGTGGTGATTCCGGAGGGCGCGCGCGTGGCGCTGATGATCGGCTCCGCGTGCCGCGACGGCGAGCGCTTCAAGGACCCGGACACCTTCGACATGGACCGCGAGGGCGTGAACAACATGCCCTTCGGCCACGGCATCCACTTCTGCCTGGGCGCCCCGCTGGCCCGGCTGGAGGCGCGCGTGGGCCTGGAGGTGCTGCTCTCCCGCTTCACGCGCTTCACGCCCACGGGCCCGGTGAAGTGGAACACCTCCCTCACCGTGCGCGGCCCGCTGAGCCTGCCCCTCGTCCCGCACGCCTGAGGCGCGCGCTACGCCTCGATGTCGAACGCGAGCGACACGCGCTCGCCCGGGGCCACGTGCAGCAGGCCCTCGCCGGTGGCCAGCGCCCCGGCGGCGGCCGTCCACGGCTCCACGCAGACGAAGTCCTTGCCCTGCAGCGTCCACACGACGAGCAGGCGGAACTCCTGGCTCCAGGACAGCTTCACGGGGGACAGGCCCGGCCCGCGCTCCAGCACCGTGCCCGGCGCGGAGTGGTCGCGCAGGTGCATGTCCACCTCCTGCGCCGTGAGGTCCAGGCCGGTGAAGGGCACCTCGTGCTTCGCGCGGTTGTCCCACGCGTGCGTGGCGTCCGTCTCCACGCGGGCCTTCGCCTTGTTGCCCTGAGGCACGCGGAAGTACGGGTGGTAGCCCAGGTGCAGCGGCAGGGGCCGCGTGTCCCGGTTCTCCACGTCGAAGTCCACCGTGAGCCTGCGGCCCGCCAGCGAGAACGCCAACTGCGCGTCGAAGGCCCACGGGTACTGGCGCAGCGTCTCCTCCGACGACGTCAGCCCCAGCACCAGCAGCGACCCCTCCGCCTGGCGCACCGTCCACGGCAGCTTCCGGGCGAAGCCGTGCTGCGGCAGCGTGTACGCCTTGCGGTCCGCCGGATACGTGTCCCCGGGCAGGGGGCCGGCGATGGGGAAGAGCACGGGGATGCCCCCGCGCACGTTCTTCGTGAGGTCGGCGACGGTGCTCTCGTCCAGATAGAGCACGTCCTCGCCGTCCACCACCATGCGCGTGACGAGCGCGCCGCGCGTGGGAATCACCTCCACGCGGCAGCCGCCATCCTCCAGCGCATAGGTCTCCAGCCCCGCGATGCCCGGGAACGGTCCGCTCATGGGACTAGATGGCCCCTTCCTTCGGGTCGCTGTCCATGAACGGGTAGGGGACCTTCACCGGCGGCGCGAAGTTCTCCTTGATGGTGCGCGGGCTGGACCAGCGGAACAGGTTGATCATCGACCCGGACTTGTCGTTGGTGCCCGACGCCCGGCTGCCGCCGAACGGCTGCTGGCCCACCACCGCGCCCGTGGGCTTGTCGTTGATGTAGAAGTTGCCCGCCGCGTTGCGCAGGCCGCTCATCATCTGCTCGATGGCCTTGCGGTCGCGCGCGAAGATGGCGCCCGTCAGCGCGTACGCCGCGGACTGGTCGCACTCCTTCAGCGTCTCCTCGAACTTCGCGTCCGGGTAGACGTACACGCCCACCAGCGGCGCGAAGATCTCCTCCGTCATGATGCGGTGGCGCGGGTTCGTGCACTGCACCAGCGTGGGCTGCACGAAGTACCCCTCGCTCTTGTCCGTGCCGCCGCCCGCGACGATGGTCGCGTCGCCGCCGGACTTCGCCAGCTCGATGTACGAGGACACCTTCTTGAACGAGCGCTCGTCGATGACGGCGCCCATGAAGTTGCGGAAGTCCGCCACGTCGCCCATCTTGATTTCACCGATGAGCGCCTGGAGGCGCGGCTTCAGCTTGGGCCACAGGGACTCCGGCACGTAGACGCGGCTGGCCGCGCTGCACTTCTGGCCCTGGTACTCGTAGCCGCCGCGCACGATGGCGACCGCGAGCGCCTCCAGGTCGTCCGCCGCGGACGGGTGCGCGAAGATGAAGTCCTTGCCGCCCGTCTCACCCACCAGCCGCGGGTACTGCTTGTAGCGGCCGATGTTCTCTCCCACCGTCTTCCACAGGTGATTGAACGTGGGCGTGGAGCCGGTGAAGTGGATGCCGCCCAGGTGGGGGCTCGCCAGCACCGGGTTGCCCACCGTGGGGCCGTCGCCGGGCAGCATGTTGATGACGCCGTCGGGCAGGCCCGCCTCGCGCAAGAGCTCCAGGCCGTACCACGCGCTCAGGGCCTGCGTGGAGGACGGCTTCCACAGGATCACGTTGCCCATCAGCGCGGGCGACACGCAGAGGTTCAGCGCGATGGAGGTGAAGTTGAACGGCGCGATGGCGAAGACGAACCCGTCCAGCGGCCGGTAGTCCGTCATGTTCCACGTCTGCGGCGAGTTCTCCGGCTGGAGGGAGAGGATCTGCTGCGCGAAGTGGACGTTGTAGCGCAGGAAGTCGATGAGCTCGCACGCCGCGTCGATCTCCGCCTGGTGCGCCGTCTTCGACTGGCCCAGCATGGAGGACGCGTTGAGCAGCGGGCGGTAGCGCGTGGTGAGCAGCTCCGCGGCGCGCAGGAAGATGGCCGCGCGCGCGTGGAACGGCATCCGCGCCCAGTCCTCCTTCACGCTCATGGCGTTCTGGATGGCCTGCTCCACGTGGCCCGCGTCGGCCTCGTGCAGGGTGGCCAGCACGTGCTGGTGGCGGTGCGGCATGCGCACGGTGTCCGTCTTGCCGGACTTCACGTGCTTGCCCCCGATGACGACGGGGATGTCGATGCGCTCCCCGCTCATCCGCTTGAGGGTGGACTGGAGCTCCGCGCGCTCCGGGGTGCCGGGGGCGTAGGAGAGGACGGGCTCGTTCTTGGGAGCCGGGACGCGGGGGAAGGCGTTGAGCACGCGAGGACCTCGGGACGAGAGGAGGGAAAGTTCGGGCAAGGTATAGCCCTCCCCGTGTCCCAGGTCAGTGACAGAAGCGCGGGGCGTCCTCGCCGAGACACCAGGCCCCGGCATCCGTCCGGTTCAGCCCTCGCCCGCGGCCTTGGCGGTGGCGCCCCTCGCGCGCTGCAGCACGGCGTGCAACTGCGCGATGAGGTACGGCGGCTTCACCGGCTTGACCAGGTACGCGTCCGGCTGGGGCTGCCCGGGCTCCAGGTCCGTGCGCGGCGGGTAGCCGCTGACGAACATCACCGGCAGGTTCGCCAGGGAGGGCTCCGCGCGCACGCGGCGGCACAGCTCATAGCCGTCGATGCCCTCCATGTTCACGTCCGACAGGAGCACGTCCGGCGGCTGCGCCAGCGCGTGCGCGAGCCCCGTCTCTCCATCCGAGGCCACCGTGCAGTCGAACTCACCCGACAGGAGCAGCCTCAGCGTCTCGCGCATGGTCCAGGAGTTCTCCACGATGAGGACCTTGGGCTTCACGGTGCATCGACTCCCGGGGAGGCAACGACGGACGGCAAGGGGGAAACCGCGCGCACAGCATCCCCCCGCCGTGCGCACCGGGCAAGAGGTCCCCCCTCACCCGTGAGAATTCGTGAAAGCCTCCACCTCACGGGTTTGCCGCCAACGCCCTCAACCCTCGGGTGGCGGATTCACGAGCCCGCGCCGGGAAACCTCGGAGTCCGGCTCCTCGTCGCCCCGCGCCTCGCGCTCGGGGACCTCTTCGTCCTGCCACTCCGCGCCGCGCTCCACCTCCGCCTCCCAGCGCGTCTCCCGCAGCGGGCCCGGGTTCTCGTCCTCGCGGGCCGCGGCCCGGGAGCGCTCGCGGGCCAGCTCGGCGGCGCCGCGGTCCAGCGCGTCCTCCATCCGCCCCCGGTTACGCGGCTGGAAGTTCTTGGAGTCCTTGTCCGAAGCCATGGTGTCACCTCCGACGGGAAGGTGGGATGCGCCGGGACGGCCGGGCAATGACGGCGCGTGCGCCCGCCGCCCGCCTGGCCGCCCAGGTGCGGGAAGGGCGATGTGCGCCGTCCCACCGCGTCAGCGCGGCGCGGAGGCCGGGCGCCGGGCCAGCGGCTGCGCGTCCTGCCGCGACAGGCGTTGGAGCTCCGGCGCCACGTCCCCGGTGGGCGCGGCGATGCTGCACCGCGCGCCGCCGTGCACCAGCCCCACCACGCGCAGGTGCTCGTCCACCAGCGGCGCGCCGGAGTCCCCGGGCACGCCGTGCATCGTGGTGAAGAGCGCGTTGGGCACGTCCGGCAGCGACGGGCAGCGGCCCCAGCGCTCCACCCTCACCCGCTGCGGTTCGCCGGGCCGGTCATGGCGTCCGGTGAAGACGAGCATCGCGCCGGGGATGGGCAGCCCTTCGGCCACCTCCAGCGGCGCCACCGGCGCCTTCGCCTCCAGCTCCAGCACCGCCATGTCCCGGCCGCGATCCACGAACACGTAGCGGCCCCTCAGGCGCCGTCCGTCCTCGAAGTTCGTCCGCTCCTCGCCCGCCTCCGGCGCGACGCAGTGGGCCGCGGTGAGCACGTGCCGGCCCTGGCCCACCACCACGCCCGCGCAGTGGCCGTCGCCCAGCGTCACCGTGGCGGCCTGGGCCTTCCCCAACCCTTGCGCTTCGCCCGGGCCGGACTGGCCGCAGGCCATCCAGGCGGTCACGGCCGCGAGTGCCACCGTGGCGCCGCCCCACTTCCATGCACGCATGCCGCTTCCCCCTCCTCCCCCGGGCGACGGGCCTGGGGGTGCGTGGCAACGGTGTGCACGCACGCGGGCGCGTCGTGGGAGCGGGGGTGGAAGCGGCTCCCCAGCAGGCGTCCGGGCGCGTCCGCGGGGCTGCTTCCAGCAAGGCGGTGAAACAGGCAATGGGGGCAGAGCGTGCACCTGCTCGGATGTCCCGGAGGCGGTGTCACTGAAACGTGCTATTCCTCGCTACGTCTGGATTCTGGAATCCAGATCCTGGCCCCGGAAACGGCCAGCCCCTGGGCTCGTGAGCGACGACGAGAAGACAACGGTCTTGGATGAACGCACCCGCCCTCCGAGCACCTGGGGGGAGCGGATGCGTACGCCCATCACGTTGCCGGGCTCGGGCATCGGGGAGCGGCGCTCGCTGATTCCGGGCGTCGTCGTCACCGGGCGCTACCGCGTGGAGTCGCTGCTGGGCGAAGGCGGCATGGGCCGCATCTGGCTGGCGGACGACCTGCAGGAGCGCCGCCGCGTGGCGCTCAAGGAGATGCACGTCCCCACGGAGCTGTCCGCGGCGAAGGTGGAGGAGCTGGTGCTGCTGTTCCGGCACGAGTTCTTCGCCATGAAGAAGCTCCAGCACCCGTCCACGCTCAAGGTCTTCGACTGGGGCATGACGGAGGCGGGCAACCGCTTCATCACCATGGAGGTGGTGGGCGGCAAGGACCTGAGCACGCTGGTGCGGGACGCGCCCCTGGACACGCGGACGCTGTATCGCGTGTTGATCCAGATGGCGCAGGTGCTGGCGTTCATCCACTCGCGCCTGTACGTGCACTGCGACATCAAGGCCAGCAACGTGCGCATCACCGAGTCCGGCGCGGTGAAGCTGATGGACTTCGGCGTGATGCACCAGTTGGGCACGCCCAGCCCCGGCAAGCTCAAGGGCACGCTGGAGTACCTGGCGCCGGAGTGGCAGCGCGGCGCGAGCATCGACGGGAGGGCGGACCTGTACTCGCTGGGCGTGATGGCCTGGTACCTGGCCACCCGCAAGCTGCCCTTCAAGCGCAACAGCCCCGCGGTGCTGCTGGCGGATCACCTGACGCGCCCGCCGCCGCGCCCCTCCACGCTGTGCCCGGTGGATCCGCAGTTGGAGGAGATCATCCTCCTGCTGATGGCGAAGGACCCGCGCGAGCGCTTCCAGGACGCGGGCGAGCTGCTGGAGGCGCTCTGCCACGCCAGCGGCGAGCCCGTCCCCGAGGAGCCGCTGTCCGCGCGCGCCAGCTACCTGCACGTGCCGGAGGTGGTGGGGCGCGAGGCGGAGCTGGAAGGGCTGATGAACGGCCTGGCGGAGGCGGACTGGGGCCAGTCGCGCGCGATGCTGGTGGGCGGCCCCGCGGGCGTGGGCAAGACGCGGCTGCTCCAGGAGTTCGAGCTCCAGGCGAAGCTGGCGGAGCTGCCCTTCGGCCGGGGCCAGTGCCGCGCGGAGGGGCTGTCCCCGCTGGCGCCCGTGGCGCAGGCCCTGCGCTGCCTGGTGCCGCACACGCCCGCGGACCTGATGGAGCGCGTGAAGGCCCCGCTCGCGCGCCTGCTGTCGCCGGAGGTGCTGGAGGGAGACCCGGACGAGCAACTGCCGCGCGACGGCTCCGAGGAGAAGGCCGCCTTCTTCGAGGCGCTGACGGAGTGGACGCGCACGCTCGGCGGGCGGCAGTCCTTCGTGCTGTGCTTCGAGGACCTGCAGTGGGCGGACAGCGTGTCGCTGGAGGCGCTCAACGGCGTCATCCGCGCGCTGCACGGCACGCGCGGCATGGTGGTGGGCACGTTCCGCTCGCAGGAGCTGTCGCGCCTGAGCCTCGCGTTCCAGACGGTGGACGAGAAGCTCACGTCCCGCATGGACCTGGAGCCGCTGTCCGCCGAGCACGTGGCCAAACTGGTGGAGCTGGTGCTGCCGGGGCTGGACGTGCCGGGGGGCTTCGTCCAGCGGCTGCACGAGACGACGGGCGGCAACGCCTTCTTCGCCACGGAGTGCCTGCGCATGCTGGTGGAGGCGGGCGCGCTCAAGCGCGTGGGCGGACGGTGGGAGGCGGAGGATGGGCTGGGCACGCGCCCGCTCCCCGCGAGCATCCAGGAGGCGGTGCTGATGCGCCTGGCCAACGCGCCGCCGGAGCAGGTGGCGCTGCTGCGCAAGCTGGCGCCCGCGGGCCGGATGCTGGACCTGCCGCTGTTGCGCGCGCTGTCCGGCCTGCCGGAGGCGGAGCTGTTCGCCGTGCTGGACGGCATCGTGGAGCGGCAGTTCCTCCAGGACGTCGAGGGCCGCTACGTCTTCACGCACGACACCGTGCACCAGGCCGTCTACGACAGCACGCCGGAAGCGGAGCGCCGGGCGCACCACGGCCAGGTGGCGCGGGCGCTCCAGGCGCTGCCCTCGGAGCGCCAGGGCGTGGTGCGCGCGGTGGGCTGGCACTTCGCGCGCTCGGACGCGCCCGCGGAGGCCATCCAGCCGCTCCTGCAGGCGGGCCAGGCCGCCATCGAGGCGGAGGCGCTGCTGGAGGCCACGCTGCTCCTGAAGGAAGCGGCGGGGCTGCTGGAGTCCGCGCCGGACTTCCCGGGCCGCTCGGAGCAGCTCCTGCGCACGTGGGTGTCGCTGGTGGAGGTGGGCTACTCCAGCGACCCGCCGACGTCGGTGGCGTACGCGGAGCGGCTCTTCGCGCACTGGGCGGCCACGGTGGACGTGGAGGCCGGACGGCGCGAGGCGCTCTCCCGGCTCCAGTCCGCGCGCGCGGCCACGCCCGCGGAGCGCGAGGAGCTGCTCATCCCGCTCTTCCGCGAGGTGTCGGCGGACGGGCGGATGGCGCCGGTGGACGTCTTCTGGAAGCGCTCGGAGCTGCAGATCCTCCAGGGCATGGCGCTGGCCATCCTGGGGCGCACGGAGGAGCTGGAGGCGCTCATCGCGCGCGTGGCCGCCGAGCACCCGGAGGACTCGCCGTACCGGGCGGGGCTGTCCGTGGCGCGCTCGACGCTGTGCGCGTACACCGGCCACTGGGCGGGCGGGGTGGCCGAGCAGCGCAAGCAGGTGCAGCGGCTGCGCGAGTTCCGCGACGCGGTGGGGCGTCCGCCCCGGCGGCTGGCGTGGGCGCTGGGCATGGGCGGCTACCTGCTCAACGTGAACCTGGCCCTGCGCGGCGAGCCGCTGGACGAGGAGCTGCTGAGGGACGGGCTGCACCTGGCGGAGGGCCAGGGCTTCACCGACGTGCGCGCCTACCACCTCTTCGCGCAGGTGGCGCGCGCGGCCTTCACCGGCGACGGCGCCGCGTTCGCGTCCGCGCTCGCGCAGAAGACGGAGCTGGTGCGGCGGCTGGGCAGCCCCCGGCTGATGGAGCGCAACCTGGCCCTCTTCACGCCGCCGTACTACCTGGAGCGCGGCGAGCACGAGCTCGTGGCCGCGGTGGTGTCGCGCGGCGAGGCGCTCTCGCGCGTGCTGCCCGAGGACCGCTGGCTGCGCGCGCACGTGCTGGTGTACCAGGCGTGCCGCGACGTGCTCTTCGAGGACGCCGCCGCCGCGCGCGAGTCGCTGCCCCGCGCCCTGGAGGCCGCGCGGATGGGCGGCCTGCGCATGGAGACGCTGGTGCACGTGTACCAGTCGCGCTTCGAGCGGGACCAGGGCCGGCTGGCCGCCGCGCTCGTCGCCGCCGAGGCCGCGCTGGCGCGCGCGCTGGACCCGCGCTTCGCCAACCCCTGGGACGAGATCCTGGCCCGCCGCGCCCTGGCGCCGCTGGTGTCGCGGGCGGAAGGGGACGCGCACCTGCGCCACGCGCGCCTGCTGGCGGAGGCCACGGGCAACGTGCTCCAGATGGGCCTCGTGTACATGCAGCACGCGGAGCGGCACGGCACGCCGGAGGAGGCGATGCGGGAGCTGGAGATCGCCGAGCGGGCCTTCGCCACCGCCCGGGCCACGCACCTGCAGCAGTTGGCCCAGTCGCTGCGCGGCCCGCTGTCGCGCCAGCTCGAGGGGGACGTGAAGCAGAGCGCCTGACGGCCGGGTCGTGCTTAGGATGGGCCCATGGCCTCGTCCCCCCTGCGCTTCTGCCTGGACTACCTGTCCCCGTACGCCTACCTCGCCTGGCTCCGCATGCCCGCCATCGCGGAGCGCCACGGCCGGGTGCTGGAGCCCGTGCCGGTGCTGCTCGCGGGGCTGCTCAACGCCGTGGGCTCCATTGGCCCGGCGGAGATCCCCGCCAAGCGCGTCTACGTCTTCAAGCAGACGTTCCGCATCGCGCACGAGCAGGGCGCGCCCTTCACCCTGCCGCCCTCGCACCCGTTCAACCCGCTCTTGTCCCTGCGCGTGACGGCGGCGGTGGACGACGTGTCGGAGCGAGTGCGGCTCACCACCGCGCTCTACTCGGCCGCGTGGGGCCAGGGCCGGGGCATCGAGACACCGGAGCAGGTGGGCGCGGTGCTGACGGACGCGGGCTTCGACGCGCGGGCGCTGCTCGAGCGGGCCCAACTGCCGGAGGTGAAGGACCGCGTGCGCGAGAACACGGAAGGCGCGCTCGCCCAGGGCGCCTTCGGCGTGCCGTCCGTGCTGGTGGACGACGAGATGTTCTGGGGCGTGGACTCGCTGGGCCACCTGGAGCGCTTCCTGGAGGGCCGCGACCCGCTCACCCCCGCGGACCTGGCGCGCTGGAGGGACCTGCCCGCCACGGCCGCCCGGCGCCAGGACGGAAAGCCCCGCCCGTGAACGTGCTCGGGCAACTGGGGGTCGCCGTCGCCGGGCTGGTGCTGGCCGGCGTGCTCCTGTTCCTCAACTTCTGGCGCGCGCTGCTCTACCTCTTCCCCCACACCGTCCGGGTGGAGCCGGAGGCCCCCGCGGACCAGATGGACCTGCCGGACTCCCTGGCCTCCCTGGCGCTCCAGCTCCAGGCGCTGGGCTTCACGCCCGTGGGCAGCCACGAGGAGAAGCCGCTCCTCCAGAAGGCCACCCGCTCCTACGACTGGGCCCACCCGGGCGAGCGCGTCTTCGCCACCCTCCACGAGGGGGGCGACGGGCTGCCCCGGCTCTACCTGCTCACCCCCCTGGCCTCCGGGGGCTTCGTGGTGACGGCCAGCTACCGGCGCCCCGCGCTGGACGTGCCCGGCTACCGCTCCGGGTCGCTGGAGGACGCCGCACCGGAGCGCCTGTTGCGCGCGCATGTGCGACGACTCGAGGGGGTGGACCCGGCGGGGCCGGAGGGCTTCACCTGGGAGGGGCGAGTCCAGGCGGCCAGGGCCTGGTACCAGGGGCTGGGGCGCAAGGAAATCCGCCGCCAGAACCTCCAGGGGCTGTTGTGGACGGCCATCGCGCTTGCCATCGTCGCCAGCGCCTTCCTGGGACGGCGCGCGGGCTGACGGCCCCCCGGACGCTTTTCCACGTCACGTCGTGCGTGCACCGCGCGCCCCGGAAGAGTAGGGAGACGAGCACCATGAAGAGCGTGTCCAAGAACGAGGAAATCTACTTCCTGTCCGGCAAGCGCACCCCGTTTGGTACCTACGGCGGCAGCCTCAAGGACCTGAGCGCCACCGACCTGGCCGTGGAGTCCGCGAAGGCGGCCCTGGCCCAGGCGGGCGTCTCCCCGGAGCTCATCGAGCACGTGGTCTACGGCAACGTCGTCCAGACGAGCTCGGACGCCATCTACCTGCCGCGCCACGTGGGCCTGCGCACGGGCGTGCCGGTGCCGGTGCCCGCGCTGGGCGTCAACCGGCTGTGCGGCTCCGGCTTCCAGGCCTTCGTCACGGCCGCGGAGATGATGCTGACGGGCGGCGCGGAGGCGGTGCTGGCGGGCGGCACGGAGTCCATGAGCCAGGCACCCCACGTCATCCGCGGCGCGCGCTGGGGCCTGCCGCTGGGCAAGGGCGGGCTGGAGGACATGCTCTGGACCGCCCTCACGGACAGCTACACGGGCAACGCCATGGCGCTCACCGCCGAGCAGCTCGCGGTGGACTACGACATCAGCCAGGACGACGTGGACCAGTACGCCGTCCTCACCCAGAAGCGCTTCGCCGCGGCGCAGGAGGCGGGCCGGCTGGCGGAGGAAATCGCGCCGGTGACGCTCAAGGGCAAGAAGGGCGACACGGTGGTGTCCAAGGACGAGCACAACCGCCCGGAGACCACGGTGGAGGGGCTGCGCAAGCTGCCCAAGGTGTTCAAGAAGGACGGCGTGGTGCACGCGGGCGCGGCCAGCGGCATCTGCGACGGCGCGGGCTCCATGGTCATGGCCACGCGCTCCTTCGTGGAGAAGCACGGCCTCAAGCCCGTGGCGCGGCTCGTCAACTGGGGCATCGCCGGGTGCGACCCGCGCATCATGGGCATTGGCCCCGCGCCGGCCATCCGCAACCTGCTCCAGCGCGCGGACGCGAAGCTGACGGACGTGGACCTCTTCGAGGTCAACGAGGCCTTCGCGCCCCAGTACCTGGCCGTGGAGAAGGACCTGGGCCTGCCACGCGACGCCACCAACGTCAACGGCGGCGCCATCGCCGTGGGCCACCCGCTGGGGGCCTCCGGGGCCCGCATCACCATGACGCTGGCGTACGAGCTGAAGCGCCGGGGCGCCCGCTATGGTATCGGGTCCGCCTGCATCGGTGGCGGCCAGGGCATCGCCGTGCTGGTCGAGGCGCTCTAGGCGCGCAGGGTGGCGACGGGGTACGGGGCAGACGACTTCCGGACGGGACGTGGTGAGATGAGCAACGAGGTGGACGCGAAGACGGCCCGCGAGCGGGCCAAGGCCATCGCCGAGCAGCGCCGTGCCGAGCGCCGCAACCGCAAGCGCCGCTGTGTGGTGTGCGGCGTGGAGGAGAGCGACAAGACGCCCCTGACGGCCCACCCGGAGGGCATCGGTCCCGCCTGCAAGGACGAAGTGACCTGTCAGGCCCGGCGCGCCGCCGCCGGACGCTGAAGGGCCGGGCGCCCACGCCCCCCGCCGCACTGTCGGCGGGTGGACGGTGGGCGGGCCCCCGCTCGCTGGCGGACGCCCCGAGGGGTGGGAGGCGGCTCCCGGGCCGGATTGTCGGGCCCGTTTCTTGATGGCGCCCCCGACTCGGGGTAAACATTTGTAATCTCTGGTGACACGAGGGTTGGAATGGGCGTTATCAGCTTCACGGGCGTCAAGGTGTTCTCCACCACGCTCGCGCGCGATCGCGAGAACATGGGCGAGAACATCACCAAGTGGCTGAAGGAGAACTCCTCCGTGGAGGTCGTGGACAAGATCGTCACGCAGTCCTCGGACAAGGAGTTTCACTGTCTGACCATCACGCTCTTCTACCGCCACAAGGCCTGAAGCCTCCGGCAGGGCGACAGAAGGCGTGGGATGCGAGGGCGCTTCTCCCTGGTGACACCAGGGCGGGGCGCCCTTCATCGTTTCTGGATTTGGGGTTGCGGACCGGGCGCTGTTCCACCACCTTTGGGCCTCTATGCGACCCATGCGGGGCTACAATCGAGGCGGCGGCGGTTTCGGCGACATGTTCCCGAGCCTGGAGTCGATGGCCGCCAAGCTGGCCATCGCGTTCGTGGGCATCTCCGCCCTGTTCCTGGCGACCTCACGAGGGCAGGGGGCGCTGCTGCTGCTCAACCCGGCGGACGTGATTCTGCGCTTCCGCCTGTGGGAGCTGGTCACCTACGCCTTCGTGGCCACCGGCCCGCTGGGCATCCTCTTCGGCGGCCTCATCATCTGGTCCATTGGCGGCTTCCTGGAGTCCGCCTGGGGCGGCAAGCGGCTCTTGCTGGTGGCGGTGGGCATCCCGGTGGTGGCGGGCCTCATCACGACGGCGCTGGCCCTGGTGATGCCCATGAGCGTCTACGCGGGCGGCTCCGTGATGACGGCGGTGATGTGGGTGGCCTACGGCCTGGTCATCGGCAAGGGGCAGACGAACTTCTGGGGCATCCCGCTGACGGGCAACTGGTTCGCGGCCATTGGCGCGGGCTTCACCGTGCTGAACATGCTGACCGCGGGTTCCTGGCGCGCGGTGGCGCCGGAGATCTTCGGCCTGGTGCTGGTGTTCGTCTACGTGCGCGGCGCGAGCCCCAAGCGGCTGATGCTCCAGTTGCAGCACTGGCGCCTGCAGCGGCAGTTGCGCGACCGCTCCAAGCACCTGCGCGTGGTGGACCGCAACCGCCCGCCGGACCGCGACCAGTACCTCAACTAGTGCGCGGCCTCCGGGTGGCCGTACTGCTTGAGCTTCCGGTAGAGCGTGGCCACGCCGATGTCCAACTGCTCCGCGGTGCGTGAGCGGTTGCCGCCGTTCTGCGCCAGCACCGCGAGGATGTACTCCTTCTCCATGTCCTCCAGCCGGCGCGGGTTGCCGGTGGGGACCAGGCTGGGCGGCGCGGCGCGCACCTCCTCCGGCAAATCGTCGCGCTCCACGCGCGGCCCCTCGCAGAGCACCACCGCGCGCTCGACGGCGTTGCCCAGCTCGCGCACGTTGCCCGGCCAGGGGTAGCGCAGGAGTTGATCCGCCGCGTCCGGGGACAGGCCGCTCACGCGGCGGCCCAGCCGCTCTCCGGCCTCCGCCAGCAGCAGCCGCGCCAGGGGGAGGATGTCCTCGCGGCGCTCGCGCAGGGGCGGGATGCGCAGCTCGATGACGCGCAGCCGGTAGAAGAGGTCCTGGCGGAAGCGGCCCAGGCGGACCTCCTCGGACAGCTCGCGGTTGGTGGCCGCCACCACGCGCACGTCCACCTTGCGGCTGGTGTTCTCCCCCACGCGGCGCACCTCGCGCTCCTGGAGGGCGCGCAAGAGCTTGGCCTGCATGGCGGGGGGCACCTCGCCCACTTCGTCCAGGAAGAGGGTGCCGCCGTGCGCCGCCTCGAAGAGGCCGGGCCGGTCGTGCGTGGCGCCGGTGAAGGCGCCCTTGGCGTGGCCGAACAGCTCGCTCTCCAGCAGGCTCTCCGTCACGGCGGCGCAGTTCACGGCGATGAAGGCCTTGTGCGCGCGGCCGGACTCGTCGTGGATGAGCCGGGCGATCCGCTCCTTGCCCACGCCGCTCTCGCCGGTGACGAGCACCGTGGTGTCCACCTTGGCGGACCGGCGCGCCAGGTTGAGCACGCGCTGCATGGACTCGGAGCGGGCCACCATGCCCGTGGGGTCCTCCGTCACGCCGGACACGCGCGCCAGCGACTGGCGCTTCGCGCGCAGCTTGCGCTCCGCCTGCCGCAGCGCCTCCGTCACCTGGCCGAGCACGCCCTCCATGCACTGCGTTTCATAGAAGCGCAGGAACTCCGTGCACTCGGTGCTCCACTCCGCCTGCGGGCGGCCCACGATGTGGCAGAAGGCGTCGCCCTTGCCCACGCACTTGAGCTCCGCGCAGTAGATGGGCTTGCCGTTGCAGTAGCTCAGGTAGCCGGACGCGAAGCCGGTGAGGCTCCAGCACACGGGCTCCTCCGCCTGGCCCAGGTGGAGCAGGTGCTGCTCGGCCTCATAGGAGTCGCTCCACTGCGCCTCCGCGAAGGGCTCCGGGCCATCCTTGTCCGTGCGCTCGATGCGCTCCACGCGCACCTGGCCCATCAGCGTGTGCAGCCGGCCGCCCGAGCGGCGCCACTCCGCTTCATCCGTCCACGGCACCGCGGTCTTCATCGCCTCCGCGGTGCGCCAGCCGTGCGCGTAGCCCAGCCGCGTGAAGATGCCGCGCGCGGCCGTCATCCCCAGCATCCCGATGAGCTCCTTGCGCAAAAGCCCCAGCGCCACCGGGTCCATCAACAGCGCCCGCTGCCCGGCGAAGCGGATGACGCCGCCCTTCGGCTCGAGCGCCAGGAGTTCCTTCAAGTCCAAACCTTCCAGACCCGCCACGGCGTCCCTCCCAGGTGTTTCAGTCTGAGGTGCTTCTCTATCAATCTGAGAGTTATTTCACAGTGCTGGAATGGGATGCCGAGCAATTCCATGTGGTTACCGTGTCGGGTGCGTTGGTCCTTGGGTTGCATTACAAGCCGCCACGATGCCGACCGGGGTGGACAGACGCGAGGTGCTGCAGGGCGTGGCGGCCGCCGGGGTGGCGGGGGTGATGGGGCCCGGGCGTTCGGTGGCCCAGCAGGTGGCTCCGGCGCTGTTCGTCTCGCACGGCTCGCCCATGACGGCGCTGGACGCGGACGCGTATCCCCAGGCGCTCCAGCGCTTCGGTGAGGGCGCGGGCGCGCTGAAGGCGCTGGTGGTGGTGTCGGCGCACTGGGAGACGGACGCGCGCGTGCACGTCACGGCGATGGCCGCGCCGCCGCTCGTCTACGACTTCTACGGCTTCCCTGAAGAGATGTACCGGCTGCGGTACGCGCCGCCGGGCGCTCCTGCGCTGGCGCAGGACGTGGTGGCGCGGCTGTCCTCGGCGGGCGTGCCCGCGGTGGGGGACGGCGAGCGTGGCCTGGACCACGGCGTCTGGGTGCCCTTGCGGCACGCGTTCCCGGAGGCGCGCGTGCCCGTGTTGCAGGTGGCGCTGCCGGCGGACGCGACGCCCGCGCAGGTGGCGCGCATGGGCGAGGCGCTGCGTCCTCTGCGCTCGGAGGGCGTGCTGCTCATGGGCAGCGGCGGGGTGGTGCACAACCTTCGCCGGGTGAATTTCCGGAACAAGCTTGCGTCCCCCGAGCCATGGGCCGCCGAGTTCGACGCGTGGGTCGCCGGAAAACTTGCCGCACGAGACTTCCTCGGGCTTCAGTCGTGGATGGACGCACCGAATGCGCGGGTCGCGCATCCATCCGCCGAGCATTGGTTGCCGATTTATTTCGTCCTCGGAGCCGCCCTCCCCGAGGACCGCATCACCCCCGTGTTCGAGGGCTTCCATCACGGGACCTTGTCCATGCGCAGCTTCGCGCTGCGCGCCTGAACCTCGCAGTCCGCAAACTCAAGGAGTCCACACCATGAAGATGTCTCTCAAGTCCGCCATCACGCTGCTCGCCGTCGCCGCCCCGTCGTTTGCCTTCGCGTCCGCGTGGGAGATCGACTCGTCGCACTCCAGCGCGCAGTTCGCCGTGAAGCACATGATGGTGTCCAACGTGCGCGGCACGTTCAGCAACGTGAAGGGCAACGTCAACCTGGATGACAAGGACATCACCAAGTCCACCATCGAGGCGACGCTCGACGCGACGACCATCAACACCAACGAGCCCAAGCGCGACGAGCACCTGAAGAGCCCGGACTTCTTCGACGTGGCGAAGTTCCCGACCATCACCTTCAAGTCCACGAAGGTGGCGAAGGCCGGCAAGGACAAGCTGAACGTCACGGGCGACCTGACGATGCACGGCGTGACCAAGCCGGTGACGCTGGCCGTGGAAGGCCCGACGCCGGAGACGAAGGACGCGTGGGGCAACGTGCGCCGCGGCGCCGTGGCGACCACGAAGATCAAGCGCAGCGACTTCGGCCTGACCTGGAACAAGGCGCTGGAGGCGGGCGGCGTGGCGGTGGGTGACGAGGTGACCATCACCCTGGACCTGGAGACCACGAAGAAGCCGGACGCGGCGGCTCCTCAGGCCACGGACAAGAAGTAGTCCTCGACTCAGCCTTGAAATGAAGAGAGGGGCCTCGGGTGACCGGGGCCCCTCTTTTTCGTGCGGGGTGGGGGTGGGCGGTGCGGCCCCCGGAGCGTGACGCTTCAGCCCTCGGCGACGGCCTGCACGCTGGCGCGGTAGATGAAGATGCGCGCGGTGTTGGTGCGGGTGTCGGCGGGGATGACGAAGAAGCCCGGGGTGGGGCCCTTGAAGTCCTGGGAGAAGCCGGCCACCTGGCGGCCATCGTTGAAGGTGACGCGGATCTTCGAGCCCTCCGCCTGCGGCTGACGCGCGCCCGCGGCGAGCATGAAGAAGATGGCCTTCACGCGCTTGCCGGGGATGCGCTCCGGGGCGAAGCCGCTCTGCTGCTCCAGGGAGATGGTGTCCTCCAGGAGGTCCGCGTCGCGGATGGTGCCGCGCTTCACCTGTCCTTCGACGGTGTGGATGATGACGCGGTGTTCGCCTTCCACGAAGGAGCTGGCGGCGGACGCGAAGGCGGCCCCCGGCACTTCGAAGAGCGCGTCGTCCGTGGGGCGCAGGTGGTTGGCGGCCACGGGCGCCGGGCTCCGGTGGGTCGGGCTGGAGGCGGCGGGGGGCGTCAGCCGGGCCACGGGCAGGGAGGGCGCGGCGGAGAGCGACAGGGCCGGGGCGGGCGGCGGAGGAGGGATGGCCGCGACGGGCAGGGCGGGGACCTCCTCGACGAGCTCGATGTCGGCCACGGGCTCGGACTCGACCTCCTCGACGTCGAGGGTGGCCTCGGGTTCCGCGTCCACGTCGACGGCGGGATCTTCCCAGCCGGCGGACGGGGTGGGGGCGGTGATGTCGGTGAGGGAGACCTCTTCCTCGGCGACGGGCTCGCTCCACTCGGCGGCGGGGGCCGGAGGGGCCTGCCAGGTGGACGGGGCGGGGGCGGCGTCGGCCATCCAGTCGGGCTGGGCCTCCTGGGGCGTGGCCCAGGCGGAGCGCGCGGCGGGAGCGGCGCTCCACTCAGGGGCGGCCTCCTCGACCGGGGCGTCCCAGGGCTGCTGCGCGTCGGGGGACGGCTGGGCCCAGGCGGAGCTCGCGGAGGAGTCCTCGGTGGCGGCCCACGCCGACTGCGCGGTGGCGTCCGTGGTGGCCCACGGCTGATCCGCGCCCGGGGGCACGGCCTCCGTCGTGGCCCATTCGGGCTGTGCTTCGGGGGCCTCTTCAGCGGCGGTCCAGGCGGGGTGCACGGCGACGGGCGCGGAGGCTTCCGTCGAGGCCCATTCGGGCTGCGCGACGGGCGTGGCGGCTTCAGTCGCAGCCCACTCGGGCTGCGCTTCGATGGGCGCGGCTTCTTCCGTGGCCCACTCAGGCTGCGCGACGGGCGCGGCTTCCTCAGTGGCCCACTCCGGCTGCGCCTCGATGGGGGCCTCTTCAGCGGCCCATTCCGGCTGCGCGGCGACGGGCGCGGAGGCTTCCGTCGTGGCCCACTCCGGCTGCGCTTCGACCGGGGCCTCTTCAGCGGCGGCCCACTCCGGCTGTACGGCGACGGGCGCGGCTTCTTCCGTGGCCCACTCGGGCTGCGCTTCGATGGGGGCTTCTTCAGCGGCGGCCCACTCCGGTTGCGCGGCGACGGGCGCGGCTTCTTCCGTGGCCCACTCGGGCTGCGCCTCAATGGGAGCTTCTTCAGCGGCCCATTCCGGCTGTGTAGCGACGGGCGCGGATGCTTCGGTCGTGGCCCACTCCGGCTGCGCCGAAACAGATGCGGACCCTTCGGCCGTGCCCCACTCGGGCTGCGCGGCAACAGGCGCGGCTTCCTCCGTGGTCGCCCACTCGGGCTGCGCCGAAACAGATGCGGACCCTTCGGCCGTGCCCCACTCGGGCTGCGCGGCAACAGGCGCGGCTTCCTCCGTGGTCGCCCACTCGGGCTGCGCCTCAATGGGCGCGGCTTCCTCGGTGGACCACTCCTGCTGTGCGGAGGCAGGGGCGGCGGCTTCCGTGGTCGCCCACTCGGGCTGCGCGGCGACGGGAGCGGCTTCCTCGGTGGCCCACTCGGGCTGCGCCTCGATGGGCGCCTCTTCCGCGGATGCCCACTCCTGCTGAGCAGCGACGGGCGCGGAGACTTCTTCCGAGGCCCATTCAGACTGCACAGCGACGGGCGCGGAGACTTCTTCCGAGGCCCATTCAGACTCCGTCGCGACGGGCGCGGAGGCTTCTTCCTTGGCCCATTCAGACTGCGCAGCGACAGGTGCGGAGGCCTCCGTCGAGGCCCACTCCGGCTGCGCAGCGACAGGCGCGGCTTCTTCCGTGGCCCACTCCGGCTGTGCTTCGATGGGCGCGGCTTCCTCGGTGGCCCACTCCGGCTGCGCTGCAACAGGCGCGGCTTCTTCCGTGGCCCATTCCGGCTGCGCTTCGATGGGCGAGGCTTCCTCGGTGGCCCACTCCGGCTGCGCAGCGACAGGCTCGGCTTCTTCCGTGGCCCATTCCGGCTGTGCTTCGATGGGAGCGGCTTCTTCGGTCGCGGCCGACTCCGCCTGCGGTGCCGTGGGCGCAGCAGCTTCCGTGGTCGCCCACTCGGACTGAGCCGCTACGGGCGCAGCGGCTTCTTCCGTGGCCCACTCCGGCTGTGCCTCGATCGGCGCGGTCTCCGTGGCGGCTTCAGTCGTCGTCCACTCCGGCTGCGCGGCGGCAGGCGTCGCGTCCGTGGTGGACCACTCCGCCTGCTCGGCAACAGGCGAGGTCTCTTCCGTGGCCCACTCCGGCTGCGCCTCGATGGGGGCTTCTTCAGCGGCGGCCCACTCGGATTGCGCGGCGGCGGGCGCGGAGGACTCCGTCGCGGCCCACTCCGGCTGCGCCGAAACAGGCGCGGACCCTTCGGCCGTCGCCCACTCGGACTGCGCGGCGACGGGCGTGGCCTCTTCAGTCGTCGCCCACTCCGGCTGCGCTTCGATGGGGGCTTCTTCAGCCGCGGCCCACTCGGGCTGGGCCTCGACGGGCGCGGCCTCCGCGGTTGCCCACTGCGGCTGCGTGGGAACAGTGGAGGTCCCTTCAGCAGGGGTCCATTCCGGCTGGGCTTCGAGCGGCGCGGCTTCTTCCGTCGCCCACTCGGGCTGCGCTTCGATGGGAGCCTCTTCCGCCGCTGCCCACTCCGACTGCGCGGCGACGGGAGCGGCTTCCTCGGTGGCCCACTCGGGCTGGGCCTCGATGGGGGCGGCTTCTTCAGCGTTCCAGTCGGACGCCTGGGCCGGCTGCTCGGCGTTGGCCTCCGGCGTGGCCCATTCGGACCGGGCCTCGATCAGCGGAGCCTCTTCGGACGGGGCCGTCCAACTGCTCTGGGCATCCGCGACGGGCGTTGTCGTGGAAGCGGCCCAGGCGGATTCGGTGGCCGGGGCATCCCACGCGGGTGCTGCGTTCGCGGTGGGCTGCTCGGACGACGCGGTGCCGGACTCCACCTGCGTCGAACCGGTTCCCTCCGCCGTGTCAGCGGAGGCAGCCCACTCAGGCTGGAGTTCGATGGCGGCGGGCTCCACGGCATCGGCGGCCCACTCGGGCTGGAGCTCGATGGCGGCGGACGCGTCCTGCAGTCCCACGGTGTCGGTGGCGTCCGAGGGCTCACCCTCGGCCGACCAGGCCTGCGCATCCTGACCCGGGGTGTTCCACGTCGACGGCTCGGTGGACTGCGCTTCGGCGAGGGACTCGGCGGCGGTGGCCAGCGGCACGGCGTCGTCGGCACTGCCGCTCAGCTCGCCCCACTGTTCCGCTGCAGGGGCCACTTCGGCCGTGGGCTCGACATCGTCCGAGCCGAGCTCCACCGTGTCGGCTTCGATGTCCGGGCCGACCGGGATGCTGCGGATCCGCAGCGACGGAATGCCCGTCTCATTCGCGAACGGGGAGGGCGGCGGAGTGAGCTGCTCCTCTTCGGCTCCCAGGTCGGCCACGTCGAAGGTCTGGGCCTCCACTCCGGCCGCGACCTCCGAGGCAGCGCCACCGTCGGACCCAAGCGCGGCGCCTTCATGGGCGACGTCGTTCGCGTCGAGCGCGATCTCCTCGGCCTGGGCTTCCGCCACGGGAGCGTCGCCGGACTGCCAGTCCGACGAGACATCGCTCGCGTCGAGCGCGATCTCCTCGGCGGGCGTCTCCGTGCCTGACTGCCACGCCTCGGCGGTGGGGGCGGACGCACTGCCATCGGCGGCGACACCCGACGGATCCTGGGCCTGCCACTCCGTCGCGACGTCATCCGTGCCGAGCGTGATCTCCTCGGCGGAGGTCCGCGCCTGCGCCGTGTCGTCGGCCTGCCACTCCGTCGCGACATCGCTCGCGCCGAGCGCAATCTCCTCGCTGGAGGATTGCGCCGACGTGTCGCTGCCCGCCTGCCAATCCGTGGCGACCTCGCTCGACTCGAGCGCGATCTCCTCGGAGTGCGTGCCGGTGGCGACGGCGCTATCGGCCGTCCACTCCGTCACCGCGTTGCCAGAAGCCAGTGCGCTCTCGTCGGTGGATGCGGCCGTGCCGGCCTGCCAGTCCGTGGCGACATCCTCGGCACCGAGGGCGATCTCCCCCGCGCCTTCCGGTGAAGCGTTCGGATCCGCCTGCCAATCCGTGGCGACGTCGTCCGTGCTCAGCGCGACAGCGTTAGCCGCCGGAGCCCCACCCTCCGCCTGCCAGTCCGTGGCGACGTCATTCGTGCCGAGCGCGATCTCTTCCGCCGCGGACTCGCCGCCGGTCTGCCAGTCCGTGGCGACCGCGACATCCTCCGCCGGAGCCGCGCCCTCCGCCTGCCAATCCGTCGCGACGTCGCTCGTACCGAGCGGGATCTCCGCCGCCTCGGGAGTCGCCTGCCACGCGGCCTCGACCTCGGACGTGCCGGTCGCCGTGGCGGATCCACCGGACTGCCAGGTCTCCGCGCTGGCCGTCTCCGGCTGCCACTCCGTCGCGACGTCGCCCGCGTCCAGGGCGATCTCCTCCGCGGGCACTTCCGTGGCCGCCGCGCCGTCGGTCCACGCCTCCGCCATGTCATCCGCGCCGAGCGCGAGCTCTCCAGCCTGCTCCGGTGCTCCCGCGACAGGGGCCGTCTCCGCCCCCCACGCTCCCGCCGTCTCCGTGGCGACCGCCTGCGCCTCCTGCATGGCCTCCACTGGCGCGGCGGGCTCCGCCGTCGCGACGTCGCTCCAGTCCCACTCCGTGGCCGTGCCTTCCGCCGGCGCTGTCGGCTCCACCGCGAGCGGCGCGGTATCGAGCGCGCTGTCCCGAGCCTCCTCGGACTCCACCGCCAGCGGCGCCGCGTCCCACGCCGCGTCCACGGGCGACAGGTCCTCGGCCATCACCGCCTCGGCGACGGGCTCGGCCTCCAGCAGCTCCGCCTCCCCGACCGCGTGCTCCGCGGAGGCCAGCGCCTCCGCCATCGGATCCAGACCGGACGCCGCCGGGGCCTGGGCCTCCGTCTCGACCTCCATCGACAGGTCCGCGAACGAGTCCTCCAGCGAGGGCTCCGGCTCGGCGGCGGCCACCGGGGGCGGCGTCTCCGCCGACAGCCCGGAGAAGTCCTCCTCGGCGCTCGTGCCCCACGGCTCCGCCGCGGCAGCAGGCGAGGTCGCCACGGGCGCCTGCGGCATCCACGGCGCGGGTTCACTCAGCGAGGGGATGTCGATGTCGTCCGTGCTGAGGTTCAGGCTGTCCGACTCGGTGGGCGCCTGCGGGGCATAGGCCTGCGGATCCACCGGGGCCGCGTAGCCCGCCGCCGCGTTCGGGTCATACGCCGCGTTCGGGTCGTAACCCTGCTGCGCCCACGCCGCCGCCGCGTTCGGATCATAGGCCGCCGCGTTCGGATCATAGGCCGCCGCGTTCGGGTCGTAGCCGGCGGGGTAGGCGTACCACTGGCCATCCTCGCCGTAGTACCCCTGGGCGTTCGGGTCGTAGCCGGCGGGGTAGGCGTACCACTGGCCATCCTCGCCGTAGTAGCCCTGGGCGTTCGGGTCGTAGCCGGCGGGGTAGGCGTACCACTGGCCATCCTCGCCGTAGTAGCCCTGGGGCTGCTGCTCGGGCTGGGCCCACGCCTGGGCCGCCGCCGCGGTGTCCGCCGCGTCCTGGATGCCCAAGAGGCCGCGCAACTCGACCCAGCGAGCCTCCTCGACAGCGGACAGGCTTCCCAGCTTCCGCTTCTCATCCAGGAAGCGGAACTCTCTCATCGCGGCGCGCGTATCGGACATCCGTCACCTTGCTGCGCCAGCGTCCAACAGGGGGACCGCCGCAGCGAAAATCTTGGAGGCCCGCGAGTGTAGGGGACTCCCGCCAGGGGGTAAACCAATCCGCCACGCCCGACCGGCCGCTACCTCCCCGAGAGGGCGGCACGCACCGCCTGGTCCAGGCCGGCGAAGTCCTTCTCGTAGGTGGCCTTCAGGGCCTCCTGGAAGGAGTCGGCCTGACCCGCCTTCTGGATGAAGTCCAGGAGCTTCTCCTGCCCCCCCAGCCGCACAAGCTCCCGCACCGCCATGGCGGACGTCCCATAGGCGACTTCCGGCTGGGACATGGAGATGGGCGCCTGCGAGTCCATGTCCGACAGCTTCGGCAGCCGCCCCTGCTTCGCCTGGCCCTTCATCACCTCGCGCAGGTAGCGCGGGGGGCCGTCCAGCCCCAGGTAGCGCCACTCGATGTACTCGGCCAGGCCCTCGTTGAACCAGCGGGGCAGGGCGCCGCCGCCGCGCGGGGAGATTTCGTCCACCGCCGCGTGCACGTACTCGTGGACCAGCGTGGCCTTCGTCGCCTGCGTCAGCTCCGCCGCGTCGTTCATGCGGATGGCGTCCTCGGAGTACAGGCCGGCCACCGCGGCCGCGTACCGGGCGCCCATGTGCGTGGCGAACTCGTCGCGCGTGTACAGCACGACGTTCAACTGCCGCTCGCGGGCCCGCCCCAGCGTGCGCTGGGTGAACTCATAGGCCTCGTCCAGCGCGGACACGACCTTGCCCTCGTACTCCGCGCGCTGGCCGAAGTCCCGGTCGCTGTTGAAGTAGCGGATGGCGAAGCGGCTGTTCTGGCGCACGCGCATGCCGTCCTTGCCCACGCCGGACTCGTAGCTCAGGCTCGCGGTCTGGACGTTCCCGCCCCCCGAGCCCTTCGCCTGACGCGTGTCCCCAGGGCCCGGCTCGCCGTTCATCCGCAGCTCCAGGCGCTCCGCCTCGCGCCGCGCGGCCCCTTCCTCCGACACCTGGGCGCGCGCCTGCTGCATCAGCTTCTTCGCCTCCGCGGCCTCCTTCGACTTCGCGGGCACCTGCTGCAGCGTGGCCAGCGCCCCCGCCGAGTCCTTGTCCTGCAACTGCAACCGCCCCAGCTCCAGCGCGAACGCGCCGTCCTTGGGGAAGGTGGCCAGGCCCTTCTTCAGCGCCTCCTCCGCGGCGGCCCGCTGATCCGTCTTCAGCGCGGACCTCGCCAGGCAGCGCAGGCCGCCCGCCGTCTCCTGGAAGGCCACGGCGCGCTCACCCAGCGAGTACGCCATCACCGCGTCCTCCGCGAGCAGCGCCTCGCAGCCCTTGAGCAGCGGGGCCGCCACGGACGGCCGCTGCGCCTCCGGATACGAGGCCGGATCCGCGGCGGCGAACGCGAGGTACAGCTCCTCCCACTCCTTGTGGGCGGCCAGCTCCTTCGCCTTCTGCGCGGGAGGAGCGGCGGCGAGGAGCAGCAGGGCGATGAGGGGCGTGTTCATGGGTTTCCGGAGTATCGCCGAAGCCCCGAGCGCCCGCGCAAGCCTCCCCGCCCTACGTCCGGGCGACCTGCCAGCCCTGGGCCTCCAGCGCCGCCATCAGCTCCTGGATGTGCGCGTGCCCGGTGGTCTCCAGCATCACCTCCACCGTGGCCTCGCCCAGGCCCGCCTTGGAGAAGGCGCGGTCGTGGTGCAGGTCCACCACGTTGGCGCGCATCTCGGCGATCTGCGTGGTGAGCCGCGCGAGCACGCCGGGCCGGTCCGGCAGCCGCACCTCCAACTGCACCAGGCGGCCCGCCTTCACGAGGCCCCGCTCGATGATGCGGCTGATGACGTTCATGTCGATGTTGCCGCCGCCCACAATGATGGCGACGCGCTTGCCCTTCGCCTGGGGAATCCGGCCGTTGACGAGCGCCGCCAGCCCCGCCGCGCCCGCGCCCTCCGCCACCGACTTCTCCTGCTCCAGCATCATCAGGATGGCGGCGGCGATCTCCTCCTCGTCCACCGTCACCACCGCGTCCACGTACTTCTTCACGTGCTCGAAGGTGAGCTCCCCCGGCACCTTCACCGCGATGCCGTCCGCGATGGTGGTGCCCGCGTTCGTCAGCTCCGTGCGCTTCCCCGCATCCAGCGACGCCTTCATGCTGGCGATGGTGGAGGCCTGCACGCCCACCACCTGGATGCGCGGGTTCGTTGCCTTCAGCGCCACGGCGATGCCGGAGATGAGCCCGCCGCCGCCCACCGGCACCACCACCAGCTCCAGGTCCGGGCACTGCTCCAGCAGCTCCAGCGCGATGGTGCCCTGGCCCGCGATGACGTGCGGGTCGTCGAAGGGGTGCACGAAGACCAGGTCCTCGGCGGCCTGGATGCGCCGGGCCTCCGCGTAGGCCTCGTCGTAGTTGGCGCCCTTGAGCACCACGCGCGCGCCGTAGTCATCCCGCGTGCGCGTGACCTTGATGAGCGGCGTGCGCTCCGGCATCACGATGGTGGCGCGGATGCCCAGCCGGCGCGCGTGGTACGCCACGCCCTGCGCGTGGTTGCCGGCGGAGGCCGCGATGACGCCGCGGCGCTTCTCCTCCTCCGACAGCGTCAGCAGCTTGTTGAGCGCGCCGCGCTCCTTGAAGGCGCCGGTGCGCTGGAGGTTCTCCAGCTTGAAGTACACCACCGCGCAGTCGGTCTTCTCCGTGAAGTAGTCCGACGCGGGGCACGGCGTGGGGCGCAGCGCGGGGCGGATCCGCTCGCGCGCCGCCTGGATGTCCTGCAGGGTGACCATCATGGCCGGGCGTCTAGCGGAAGCGCGGCCCGCACGGAAGCGGCCCGGAGCCCCACGCCTGCCTGCCCGCGTGCGCGGCGGGGTGCGTCAGATGCCGCGCAGCACCGTGGCCTTGCCCACCCGGCCAATGGCCAGGATGTAGGCGGCCGTCCGCATGGAAACCTTCCGGGACCGTGCAATCTGCGCCACCCGGTCGTAGGCCTCCTTCATCGTCTTCTCCAGCTCCGCGTTGACGCGGTCCTCCTCCCAGGAGACGTGCTGGAGGTTCTGCACCCACTCCAGGTAGCTCACCGTCACGCCGCCCGCGCTGGCCAGGATGTCCGGCACCACGAAGATGCCGCGCTTCTCCAGGATGTCGTCCGCCTCCGGCTGGGTGGGGCCGTTGGCGCCCTCCACCACCAGGCGCGCGCGCACGCTGTTGGCGTTGTCGCGGGTGAGCACGTGGCCCAGGGCGGCGGGGATGAGCACCTCGCAGTCCGCCGCGAGCACGTCCTCGTTGGTGCACGGCGTGCCGCCGGAGAAGCCCGTGACGGTGCCGGTGCGCTTCACGTGCTCGAAGAGGGACGGCACGTCCAGGCCCATGGGGTTGTACATGCCGCCCAGCACGTCGGACGCGGCCACCACCACGCCGCCGTCACCCCAGATGAGCTGCGCGATGTGGCTGCCCACGTTGCCGAAGCCCTGGATGGCGAAGCGCGTGCCCTTCACCGGCATGCCCAAATCCCGCAGGATTTCCCGGCACACGTAGAGCAGGCCGCGCCCGGTGGCGGCCTCGCGGCCCTTGGAGCCGTACAGCTCCAGGGGCTTGCCCGTCACCACCGCCGGGGAGTGCCCGTGGTAGCGCGAGTACTGGTCCATCACCCAGGCCATCACCTGGGGGTTGGTGTTGACGTCCGGCGCGGGGATGTCCCGCGTGGGCCCGATGACGTCTTGAATCTGATCCACGAACTTGCGCGTGAGCCGCTCTACTTCCTTGAGGCTCATCTGCGACGGGTCGCACGCCACGCCGCCCTTGGCGCCGCCGTAGGGCACGTTCACCACGGCCGTCTTCCACGTCATCAGCGACGCGAGCGACACGCACTCGTCCTGGTCCAGGGCGGGGTGGTAGCGCAGGCCGCCCTTCATGGGGCCGCGGCTGTTGTCGTGCTGGATGCGGTAGCCCAGGAACGTGCGGATTTCACCGGAGTCCATCTCGATGGACACCTGCACCTTCACCTCGCGCAGGGGCGTGGCCAGGAGCGTTTCGATGGGCGTGCCCACGTCCATCACCCGCGCGGCCTTGCGGAAGTAGTAGTTGGTGCCGTCGACGGCGTTCATGGTGGGCTTCACTCCTGGGGACAGACGGAAACCTTAACAGAAGCGGTGCGCTACGATGGAGCGTCCATGCGCCCCCACTCCCCGGACGACAGCGACGCCGGTTCGTCCCTGCAGGGACTGGCGCGGCGGATCCGCACGTTGCGCGAGCGCCGGGGCCTCACCCAGGAGGACTTCGCCGCCCGGTGTGACATCTCCGTGAGCTTCGTGTCCCTGCTGGAGCGCGGCGAGCGCAACCCCAGCTACGACACGCTCCTCCAGGTCGCGGCCGCGCTGGAGCTGCCGCTGTGGGAGCTGTTCCGGCTGGAGGACGCGGAGGACGCGGGGGCTCATCGGCTGGTGGAGTGGGTGCGGCTGCGGAAGCTGGGGCGGGACGACGTGGACCGCCTGCTGGCCGTGGCGGAGGCGATGTTCAGCGGCGGGCCGGGCGCTCCGGTGCCTCCGGCGAAGGAGGCCCGCGCGGCCTGCGCTTCACCGGAGTGCGGCCGGCCCGTGCTGGCCCGGGGGCTGTGCGTGGCGCACTACCACCGGGCCCGCAGGAAGAAGGCGGCTCCAGGGCCTTGAGGGAGCCCTGAGCCCCCCAAGGCGCGGAAGCACTACTTGCGCTTGGCGCGCTCCACCTTGAGCGTCTTGCCCTCGCCGTGGGGCTTGCCGTGGGTGGCCTCGAAGCCCGCCACGTCCTCCTCCGCGACGAAGACGTACGCGTACGTGGGGCGCAGGTCGGTGCGCAGCACCTTGCCCGCCGGAGCGCCCGCGGCCTCCAGCGCGGCGGTGACGCCCGCCTCGTCCAGGCCCTCCTGGCGGCCCAGGCCCACCCACAGCCGCGCCTGGCCGGGCAGGTCCGGCAGCGCCTCGTGACGGGGGCGGCGCTCCTCACGCTGGCCGCGCGGACGGTGCCGCTCCAGCTTCAGCGGCTTGTCGTTGTGCGCCTTGCCGTTGAGCGACTCGAAGCCCGCGGCGTCACCTTCCGGCACGTAGACGTAGCCGTAGGTGGGGCGGGTGAGGGCCTTGATGACCTTGCCCGCGGGGGCGCCCAGGGCCTCCAGCGCGGCGGGCAGCTTCGCCTCGTCCATGCCGTCGTCCGCGCCCAGGTTCACCCAGAGCTTCACCTCGCCGGGGCCAGCGTCCGGGGACGGGGGCGGGCGGGTGCTGGTGGTGTCGCGCTCGCTGCGCGGCTTGCTCTTCTCCACGCGCAGCGTCTTGCCGCCGTGCTGCTTGCCGTTGAGCGCCTCGAAGCCCGCGGAGTCGTCCTCCGCCACGAAGACGTACGCGAACGTGGGGCGCAGCTCCGCGCGCACCAGCTTGCCCACCGGCGCGCCCGCCTCCTCCATGGCCGTGGCGATGCTGCCCGGCCCCAGGCCGTCCGCGGTGCCCAGGTTCACCCAGAGCTTCGTCTCGCCCGGGCCCGCCTCCAGCGCGGCGGAGCCGGCACCCCGGCGCTCGCCCCGCTCTTCACGGCGCTCGTCGCGGCGCGGACGGCGCTCGCGATCCGGGTGCTCGTCGCGGCGCGGACGCTCGGCGCGCTCGCCCCGCTCCTCGCGGCGGGGACGCTCCCGGTCGCGCTCGCGGTCCTTGCCCCGGCGCTCCACGGGCTTGCGCTCCGGCACCGGCTCGCGCTTCTCCGTCTCACCGGCGGCCTGGGCCTTCTCCATGCGCAGGCGGCTGAAGTAGTACTTGATGAGGAAGGCGATGAGGTCGTCCGCGTCCGGGCGCTGCTTGAGCTGCGAGGCCAGGGGCAGGAAGCCCTCGAAGATGCTGGACCCCATGCCCTCGCGCAGCTCGCGCACGTGGCGCTCGGTCCACAGGTGCATCGCCTCCTCGGGGGCGGGCATCTCGCGCATCTCGAACTTGATGCCGAACTTCTTCTCCAGCACGGTGAACGTCGCCAGCTCGCGCCCGGAGAAGAGGTTGATGGCCGTGCCCTTGTTGCCGATGCGGCCCGTGCGGCCCACGCGGTGCAGGTAGACGGCGGGGTCCTCCGGCAGGGAGTAGTTGATGACGTACTCCAGCCCGGAGATGTCGATGCCGCGCGCCGCGATGTCCGTGGCGACCATGAAGGCCACCTCGCCGCGCTTCACCTTGCCCATCACCCGCTCGCGCTCCTTCTGCGGCAGGTCTCCGTTGAGCAGCTCCGCGTCGAAGCCGTTGCGGTTGAGCACCGCGGTCACCAGCGCCGTGTCATCCCGCGTGTTGCAGAAGATGATGGCGTTGGAGGGCTCCTCCTTCTCCAGCACGTAGATGAGGTTGCGCGGCTTGGGGAACTGATCCGACACGTCGTAGCGGATGTGGTGGATGTGCTCCACCGTGAAGACGTCGCCGGACAAGAGCAGCGTCTCCGCGTTCGTCGTGTAGCGCGCGATGAGGTTCTGGATGTCCGTGGGGACGGTGGCGCTGAAGAGCAGCACCTGGCGCGTCTTCGGGAGGCGGTCGAGGATGCGCGTGACCTCCTCGTAGAAGCCCTGGTTCAACATCTCGTCGGCTTCGTCCAGCACCGCGTGGTCGCAGCCGTCCAGCTTGAGGTTGCCGCGGTTGATGTGGTCGAAGACGCGGCCCGGGGTGCCCACGATGATGGGCGTGCCCTCTTCCAGCGCGTCCTCCTGCTGCTTCATGGAGGCGCCGCCGTAGATGGCCGCCACCTTCACGCCCTTGTACTTGGCCAGGGTGGTGAGCTCCTCCGCCACCTGGAGCGCCAGTTCGCGCGTGGGGCAGAGGATGAGGGCGCGCACGCGCTTCTCGTCCGCGGGGATCTTCTCCAGCAGGGGCAGGCCGAAGGCGGCCGTCTTGCCCGTGCCCGTCTTGCTGCGGACGATGAGGTCCTTGCCCGCCATCGCGGGACCGAAGGCCTTGGCCTGGACGGGGGTGGGACTGGTGTAGCCGCGCTCCGCCAGTGCACGGCGGAGGGGCTCGGAGAGGTTCATTTCGTCGAAGCTGACGTCCGCGATGTATTCGGCGGGACGCGTCGAGGCTTCGTCAGGCGCCGGGGCTCCCGGCGTGGGCTCTTGGATGTCGCTCATCGGGCATGGGCATAGCCCCTGCATTACCCTCTGGCAACAATCGCGGCACTTTGGGGTATGGAGCGCGCATGGCGAATGGGAGGAAGAGAACCAATGGTCCGGCCGCCCCCCGGCCCCGCGCGAAGCGCCCCGCGGCCTCCGCCCGGCCGGGGAAGGCCCGGGAATCCGCGCCTGAGGCCCCGGAAGCCCCGGAGGAGGAGGTGGAGGAGGCCGCCCAGGACCCGGACGCCCTGGAGCCGGACCTGGCGGAGCTGAACGAGGCCGAGGCGGAAATCGAGGAGGTCCCCACCCCCGCCGCCCGGCCCGCGGCCCTGGTGCGCGCGGAGAGCACCAGCGCCCTCACCAACCGGGACCCCCTCCAGGCCTACATGGCCGAGGTGACGAAGCACCCCCTGCTCACCCGGGAGGAGGAGCACCGGCTGGCCAAGGAGTACCAGTCCACGGGGAACGTGCGGGCGGCCTACCGCCTGGTGGCCTCCAACCTGAGACTCGTGGTGAAACTGGCCCACGAGTACCACCGCAACCCCCTGTCCCTGCTGGACCTCGTGCAGGAGGGCAACATCGGGCTGATGCAGGCGGTGAAGAAGTACGACCCGGACCGGGGCGTGAAGCTGAGCTCCTACGCCGCCTGGTGGATCCGCGCGTACATCCTTCGCTACATCATGGACAACTGGAAGATGGTGAAGCTGGGGACCACGGAGGCCCAGCGGAAGCTCTTCTTCAAGCTGCGCCAGGAGCAGGAGAAGCTGGTCGCCCAGGGCTTCGAGGCCAGCCCGCGCCTGCTAGCGGAGCGGCTCAACGTCTCCGAGCAGGACGTGGTGGAGATGGACCAGCGGCTGGGGCACGACGAGGTGTCCATCGACGCGCCGCTGGGCAGCGACGAGGACTCGCGCGCCACCCGGGCGGACCGCTACCTGCCGTCCGGCGCGGTGCCCGCCGACGAGCGCCTGGGCGCCGAGGAGCTCAAGGCCCTCTTCCGGGAGAACCTGGCCGCCTTCGCCCAGACGCTGGAGGGCAAGGAGCGCTACATCTTCGAGCACCGCCTCACCGCGGACGAGCCGCTCACGCTCCAGGACATTGGCGACAAGTACGGCGTCAGCCGCGAGCGCGCCCGGCAGATCGAGGCGGCCCTCATCAACCGGATGCGCGAGTTCATGCGCGAACGCATCCCGGACTTCGACATGGTGGCGGTGCCCAAGGGCTGACGCTGGGGCGGGTGTGGGAGGGCGGGGCAGGGGAGGGGCGCGCTAGGATGGCGGCCTCCACACCCCGCTGCTCCCCGTCCGGGAGGTCCTCCCCATGCGTCACCTGCTTCGCGCGGCCCCGTTGTGGGCCCTGGCCGTGTCCGCCGTCCTCGTCACCGGCTGCGCCGGCCACCAGCGCGACAACTACATCCGAGACCGCGCGGCCACCGCCGCCTACGAGCAGCCGCTGGCGCAGTTGTGGCCGGAGGTGAAGGCCATCATGGATGAGCGCGGCTATTCGTGGCGCGAGCTGCCCAACCAGTTCGTGCTGGAGACGGAGTGGCTGGACTCCGGCGGCGGCACGCTGGGGCCCACGTCCTCCACGCGCTACCTCATCGAAGGCGTCGTCCTGGCGGATGGCCGGGCCGTGCTGCGCGCGCTGCGCACCGACCGCGTGCAGCAGGCCGTGGGCGTCAGCTACGCCACCGACAAGGGCACCGGCAGCGCGTCCACCGGCGGCCTGGCGGACGCCAACGGCGTGGGCCGCAGCGCCAGCGGCCTGGCCCCGGAGCAGAAGGCCAGCTACCGCGACCTGGACCTGGAGCTGGAGTTCTTCCGCAAGCTCAACCCGAAGGGCGCCACGGCCCTGGAGGCCGAGGCGTCCGCGAAGTACCCGTAGGGCCCTTCACGGACGCGGCGCGCCTCCCGGCTACTTCCAGGGCCGGGAGATGACGCAGGCGTTGATGCCGCCCACGCCCATGGACAGCTTGCCCGAGCAGCCCTGGGGCGCGGCCTCTTCCTTGTTGAAGACGAAGCGGCCGTGCACCTTGGCGATCTGCTTGTTGAGCTCCGGGGCGGAGAGCGGCGTGGGGTACACCTTGCCGGCCTCCGCGCCCAGGTACTGCGCGGTGAGTTCCCAGCCGCCGCCCGCGGACATGCCGTGGCCGAAGGTGCCCTTGCGCGCCGTAATCAAGACGGACTCCGGCAGCACGTCGCGCAGGTTCTGCACCTCCAGGAAGTCGCCCGGGGTGGCGGTGGCGTGCAGGTCCCAGGTGCCCACGTCCTGGGGCTGACAGCCGGCGGCGCCCAGCGCGTCGCGGATGGCCAGCGTGGGGCCTTCCTTGGACGGGGTGATGATGTGGTCCGCGTCCGCGGTGACGCCCACGGCCACGGGCTCCAGGCCCAGCGCCTTGAAGCCCTTCTGCGTGAAGTGCTCGTAGTCGCCCACCACCCACACCACCGCGCCTCCGGCGATGTGCGTGCCGCGCAGCGCGGTGAGGGGCTTGGACACGGCGGCGTCCGCGGAGATGACGCGCGCGTTGTAGAAGCCGCCCACCACCAGCGGGTTGGGCGCCGCGTCCGTCATGCCCAGCACCACGGCCTTCGCCTCACCCAGGCGGATGGCGTTCATGGCCAGCTTCAGGCCGTAGCCGAAGGACGAGCACGCGGCCACCGGCGCGAACGTCATGCCGGTGATCTGCCCCAGCATGGACACCTGGGACGCGGGCGTGTTGTGGATGTTCCACAGCACGTTGGAGGACACGGCGTTCCACGGCGGCTCGGGCGCGTTCCACTTCTTCTGCAGGCGCCCGTTGCGCGTGCGCTTCTCCTTGATGACGGAGAGCTTGGCGGACTCCACGTCGCCCTCGTCGGGCACGCCAATGGCTTCAATCTCGCGCAGCTCCTCCAGGTACTCGCGCAGCTCCGGCGAGCGGCCGGCCCAGAAGTGCCACCAGTCGTCCTCCGCCTTGTCGCGCTCCACCTCTTCGATGGTGGAGGGCTCCGGGGGCAGGCCGGGCAGGGGCTCGCGCGTCTCGCGCCACTGGCGCAGGGCGCCGTTGCGCTCCGGGGACGCCCAGAAGCGGTCCCACCGGCGCTGGGCGCGGTAGAGGTCCAGGGAGATGTGCTGGATGGTGGGCAGGTCGCCCAGGCCGGTGCCCACGTAGACGTGGGCCTTCGTGCCCAGCTCCTGGAGCTCCTTCTCGATGCCCGGGTTCTGCGCCAGCGACTGGATGAACGCGCCGATGGCGTACTGCGTGGGCTGCCCCATCTTCCGCTCCAACTGGGAGAAGCGGTTGGCGGGGAAGCGCGCGTCGATCCACGGCTTGTAGACCGCCAGGTCGAACTCGGGCGTGCCGACGAGGAAGTTGTCCGGACCGAAGCCGTTGAAGGGGGTCAGCCAGGTCTCGGATGACGCGAGGTTCCTGGCGAAGGCCTCGATGTTGGGGGAACGCGGGGCGACCACGCCCCAGCCGAAGATTCCGACTCTGCGCACGGGTGTTTCCTCCGCCGCCCGGGGGAAGGCTACAGCGGCTGGATCTTGAGGTTGTCGAAGTGGACGCGCGTCTGCCAGCCGGAGAACCCGAAGTACTGGTTCCGGGGGCCGTAGAGCGGGGACGCGTCCTGGAGGGTGAGGAAGGGCTTGCCGTCCACTTCCCACGACAGGAGTCCGTCCCGCCGGGTGATTCGGAAGTGGTAGCGCTGGCCGGGCACCACCGCGGCGCCGTCGCGCACGGCGCGGTCGTGGGTGTGCTCGTGCTGGCGCGCGATGATGGACTGGGTGTTCTTCCAGCCGCCGAAGATGAAGACGTAGCCGGTGGCGGTGTACTGCAGGCGCGGGTCACCCGCGTAGAAGGAGCGGCCGTCGCCCCACGCCTCCACCTTCATGTCGCCGTCCGGGCTGTCACCCCAGGCGTCGAACTCGATGACGGCGTTCTCCGGGATGGGCTTCTTCAGCCACACCGGGCGGTTGCCCACGTTCTGGACCACCAGGGCCCCGTCCTCCAGCTTCACGGCGGCGGGGTTCGTCACGTTCCACGCGTCACCCAGGGTGTCGCGGTTGAAGTCGTCCTCGGAGGGGCCCGGGGGCAGGGTGGGCTCCTGCTTCGCCACCAGGGTGGCGGGCAGGGAGTCCGGCGTGCCGATGCGCAGGTTGTCGAAGAACAACTGCGACTCCCAGCCGGACAGCCCCAGCCGGTCCTGCCCCCTGCCCTTCAGGGGGAAGGGGTCGTCCAGCTCCGCGACCGGTTGTCCGTCGATGGCCCACTTGAGCACGTTGCCGCGCCGCTCGATGCGCCAGTGGTACGTGCGGCCGGACTGGATGGGGGCGCCCACGCGGGACTCCACGCGCACCCGGGTGTCCTTCTTGAAGACGCCGGTGGCGACGAGGTCCGCGCCCTGGCCGCCGCCCTTCTCCGCGACGCGCGCGGCCCTGCGCTGGAGCGCCTCCAGGGCGGGGGCGTTGATGTCCTTCCGGGCGATGACGGACAGGCTGTTGTTCCACCCGCCCTGGACCAGCACGTAGCCGGAGGCCGGGTCGCGGCCGTTGCCGAACAGCTCCACGCGGATGTCGCCCTCGGGGTACTCGGGGCGCACGTCGAACTCCACCGCCACATCGTCCGGCAGCGCGGCCTGGAGCCACAGCGGGTTGTTCTTGGGCGCGGGGCCCAAGAGCTCCCCGTTCGTCACGCGCCAGTAGGCGCCGGTGGAGAAGAAGTCGCGCGAGACGACGGCCGGGTCGTTGAAGGGCTGCTCGTAGGGCACCTTGGCGGTGACGTCCGCCTGCCCCCGGAAGAGCGCGTAGTGGATGAGGGGGAGCTGGATGAAGGCGATGGCGCCCGCGAGGACGGCCCACCCCTTGCGGCTCAGGCCGGCGGGCTTGCGCCACCCTTCATGGGGCACGGCGGGCTGGGCGTCCGGGGACGGCGGGACGGAGGCCGCCGGGGGCGACCCTTCCTGCTTCTGCGTGTCCTTGTCCTTGCGGCTGGCCTGGCCCATCGATGCTCGAGGAAGGGGAGGGGGAAAGCCGGCGGAATCTACGCCCCGGCCCCCCCGGCGTAAAGGATTGCCGGGACAGGGGTCACTTGACCCCCCAGCGCTTCTCGAGCGCCTGCTGCTCCGCCAGCCGCTGCTTCTGCCGCTGCTTCTCCGCCTTCTGTTGATCCGACTCCTCCGGCGTGGGGCGCACGGCCAACTGGTAGACGCTGCCCGCCAGGGCGAAGAGGAGCGCGGCGATGATGACGCCCCAGGGGCGGCTGGCCACCGCCTCCACCACGCCGCCGAACTGGTGCAGCGCCGCGAGCGCGCCAATCACCAGCAGCCACCCGCCCACCACCGACGCGACGATGCCGCTCACCTGCCGGTGGAGGAAGGCGCCCACCAGGCCACCCACGATGAAGCCCGGCCCGAAGCCGAGCAGGAAGTCGCTGGGGCCGGCGATCTGCCCCGCGAGCAGCCCCAGCGGCACGCCCACGCCCACGAAGGTGATGGCGGGCGGGAAGAGGAAGCCCAGCGCCATCAGCGCCGCGGCCACCAGCGTGGGCAGGCGTGGATCCAGGTCCGCCCCCAGGTTGAGCCGCTGGGTGACGGCGCCCGTCCACACCAGGCCCAGCACCGCGCCCACCGGGCCCGCCACGGCGCGGAACAGCTTGCCGCCGCCCGCGAGCAGCAGCACCAGCCCCACGAGCGCGACCACGACGCCCACCCACATGGGCAGCAGCCGGTAGATGCCCACCCAGCCGGAGGGGTTGAAGGTCTGGTACGACTTGAGCGCCTGGAGGAAGCCTTCCATGGCGCGCCATCCTAGCGGCTGTGGCCGTCAGGAATAGCGGGTCACGGCGAGCCCCAGCAGCAGCGCCAGGATGACGGCGCCCAGGAGCGCGTACCCGTAGAGGGCGCGGGGCGTCCGCGTGGCGCGCAGCAGGTCTTCCGCGCGTTCGCGGTCCTCCGGGGAGGGGCTGCCCGCGAGGATGCGCTGGGCGTCCCGCCGGGCGCCTGCCACGTCACCGGCGTCCTTGCGGGCCCAGGCGGCGCGCACGTCTTCAGAGCCTGGAAGGGAACCCGGAACCGGGCCGGGTCCGCCGGACTCCGGGGGCGTCTGTCCGCCTTTCGCCATGGGGCGCGTCTATACCAGGGAATGCAGGCACCCGCCGACGGTATAAGCAGGTCCCCATGCCTGTGCGGTCCCTCTCCCGTCGAAACCTCCTGCTCGCCACGTCCGCGCTCGTCCCGCTGCTGTCCCGGCGTGCCGCCGCGTTCGGTGAGAAGAGCCGCTTCATCCCCGCCGTGGCCCGGCATGGGGGCCGCTGGGACGGCCGGCTGTCAGGGCTGCGCCGGCTGGCGTGGGAGCTGCAGCGGCGCACGTCCGTGGAGGTGATTCCGGACGCGCGCCCGTTCGCGCTGAACAGCCCGGACCTCTTCGAGTACCCGTTCCTCTACTTCGGCGGGGACGGGGCCTTCCCGCCGCTGAGTGACGCGGAGGTGTCCAACCTGCGCCGCTACCTGACGTACGGCGGCTTCGTTTTCGGGGACGCCAACGACGGCAGCGACGGGGACGGCTTCGACGCCAGCTTCCGCCGGGAGATGGCGCGCGTGCTGCCGCAGAGCCCGCTGAAGGAGGCGCCGGGGACGCACGTCGTCTTCAAGTCCTTCTTCCTGCTGGACGCGGCGCCGGGGCGGCTGTTGCACAAGCCGCTGCCGCTGGTGGCGAGCGTGGGCAAGCGCGCGGCGGTCATCTACTCGCAGAACGACGTGGCGGGCGCGTGGAGCCGCAGCGAGTCCGGCGACTACGAGTTCGACGTGTCCCCGGGCGGCGAGCCGCAGCGGGAGCTGGCCATCCGCCTGGGCATCAACCTGTGCATGTACGCGCTCTGCCTGGACTACAAGGACGACGCGGTGCACCTGCCCCTCATCCTCAACAAGCGGCGCTGAGAGGGCGTTTCCTCGCGCGAACGAACGCATGAACTCCCCGTCCTTCAACGCGTGGAAGCTCGTCAGCCTGTCGCCGCTGCCCGTCTGGGCGCTGGTGCTGCTGGGCGTGGGGCTGGCGCTGGGCATCGCGCTGGCGGCGTGGGGCGTGCGCCGCGAGCCGTCCCGGGGCCGCAAGCTGCTCCTGTGGGGCCTGCGCCTGGGCGCGGGCGTGGCGGCGCTCTTCTTCCTGCTGGAGCCGGGCATCCGGCACCTGCAGGTGGCGCGGATGAAGAACCGGGTGGCGGTGCTGGTGGACCGCTCGGCGTCCATGAACTTCCCGTCGGAGCCGGGCGGGCCCACGCGCAGCGCGCAGGTGGCGGCGTTCCTGGAGAAGGCGGCGCCCACGTTCGCGTCCTGGCAGGACCGCTTCACGGTGGAGGTGTACGGGGTGGATCCGGAGCTGACGCCGGTGACGGCCGCGCAGCTTGCCCAGGAGCCGGCGCGGGCGGGCACGACGGACCTGCTCGCGGCGCTGAGGTCCTCGGCGTCCGGAGGGCAGGGGTCGCGCAAGCTGTCCGGCGTGCTGCTGTTCAGCGACGGCGCGGACAACGCGGAGCTGAAGGCCGGGGTGGTGGGCCGGGCGCGTGCGGCGCTCACGGACCTGGGCGTGCCGGTGTCCACGTTCCTGGTGGGCCAGGAGGCGCTGAAGGACCTGTCCGTGGAGGGGCTGAAGGTGGACGACTTCGCCTTCGTGCGCAACTCGCTGACGGTGGAGGTGGAGATCCACGGCCGCGGCTTCGCCGGGCAGGACATCCCCGTCGTCCTGAGCCAGGAGGGCAAGACGGTGGCGAGCAAGCTGGTGAAGATGACCACGGGCGACGACGTGAAGCCGGTGTCCTTCACCTTCACGCCGGACCAGACGGGGCGGTTCGTCTACACGGTGACGGTGCCCACGTTCCCGGACGAGGCGGTGAGCGACAACAACAGCCGCTCGTTCACGCTGAAGGTGATTCGCGACCGCGTGCGCGTGCTTCTGGTGGTGGGCCGGCCGTCGTGGGACGAGCGCTTCCTGCGCGGGCTGCTCAAGCAGGACGCGAACGTGGACCTGGTGTCGTTCTACATCCTGCGCACGCTGTCGGACGACCCGGGCGTGTCGAACGAGCGGGAGCTGTCGCTCATCCCGTTCCCCATGGAGGAGATCTTCGACACGAAGCTGCACACGTTCGACGTCGTCATCTTCCAGAACTTCGGCTACTCGGACCCGTCGCTGTCCATCGCGGAGTACGAGCGCAACCTGGAGCGCTACATCCACGAGGGCGGCGCGTTCGTGATGATTGGCGGCGACAGCGTGCTGGGCGAGGGGCGCGCGTCCATGCCCACGCTGATGGAGGCGCTGCCGGTGGAGGCCGCGGGCCCCGCGAACGCGGAGCCGTTCAAGCCGCGCCTGACGCCGGAGGGTCTGCGGCATCCGGTGACGTCCATTGGCACGGGCGCGGCGAGCACGGAGGGCGCGTGGGGCGAACTGCTGCCCATCCCGGGCGCGAACCTGACGCGGGCGCGGCCGGGGGCGACGGTGCTGATGGACCACCCGTTCATGACGGTGGACGGGAAGAACGCGCCGCTCGTGTCGGTGTGGGACTACGGGCGGGGCCGGGCGATGGTGGTGGCGACGGACGCCACGTGGTCGTGGGCCTTCACTGCGCATCGGGACGGCTCCCCGAGCCGGGCGTATGACCGCTTCTGGGGCAACGCGCTGCGGTGGCTGGTGAGGGACCCGGACCTGACGACGCTGAAGGTGACGGCGGATCCTCCGTCGGTGGAGCCGGGGCGGCCGGTGGGCGTGGTGGTGCAGGCGCGGATGGCGGACTACCAGCCGGCGGAGGGCGCGCAGGTGCGGGTGGAGCTGTTCTCCGTGGCGACGCAGAAGCCGGTGGCGGTGCAGACGGGCGCGGCGGGGGCGGACGGCGTGGTGCGGCTGGAGTTCGCGCCGCCGGCGCCGGGGCCCTACAAGCTGCTCGCGTCCGCGAAGAAGGGCGAGACGGACCTGGGCAAGGGCGAGGACGCGGTGGCGGTGCGCGCGGTGGGCCCGGAGCTGTCGGACGCGTCGGTGCGGCCGGCGCTGATGGAGCAGATCGCCAGCGTCACGGAGGGCAAGGCGTACAAGCTGCCGCAGGACGGGATGCCGGACGTGCCGCTGTTGGATCCGCCGGTGGTGGAGGTGGGGCGCGCGAAGGACCAGCCGCTGTGGGACCGCTGGTACTACCTGGTGGCGCTCATCGCGCTCTTGGGCGCGGAGTGGTTCGCGCGGCGGCGCTTCGGGTACGTGTAGCGCCCGGTCCTGGTGAAGCGGGCCGATGCCTGCCGCGCAGGCATCGGCCGTGAGGCGGTGACTACTCCGCCTTCTCCACCACGCCGCAGGCGATGCGGCCACCGGCGTCGCCGGTCGGGTCGGTGCGGTAGTCGTCCAGCTTGGCGTGGACCATGACCGCGGAGCCGTCCTTGTCGAGCAGCGACTTCAGCTTCAGGTCGGCGATGAAGACGTCGAACTGCACCTTGCCGTCCTGGGGGACGTAGAGGTTCGGCAGGTCACCGGCGTGCTGGCCCTTGGGCGACAGCGCGCCGTGCTGCTTCTTCGTCGGGTTGAAGTGGCCGCCCGCCGTCTTGAAGTCCGGCGCCTCGCACTTGCCCGTCTCGTGGATGTGGAAGGCGTGCTCGCCCGCGGGCAGGTTCATCAGCGTGCCCTTCACCAGCACGCCCTTGGGCGCCTGCTCCATCGTCACCTCGCCCACGTCCTTGCCCTGGGCGTCCTTCAGCATCGCCTTCACCCTCTCGCCCTTCTTGAGGGCGGGCTTCGCGCCCGCGTCCGCGGGGGCCGGCGTCCCGGCGTCCTGGGCCAGGGCGGGCGTGGAGAGGAGGGCGGTGGCAACCAGCAGGGAACGGATCGTCATGTCTCGAAGACTCCAGGGATGGGGTGACCCAGCGGCGCGGGACACTACCCACCCGCCGCGTCCTTCGCTGGAGAATGTCCACTCCCGCATGCCTCCGGTGATGGGGAGTCATCACTCCGGCAGCGGGCCCTCCAGCGGTACCGGCACCACGCGGGACGCCCCGAACGCGGGCGCCCAGACGCGCTGCACCTGCGTCCCGTTCAGGAAGCGCATCACCGCGCGGAACGCCGCCTCCGGCCCTCCCAATCCTTCCGCCCAGGCGCTCCCCCGGGGCGACAGGTTCGGCACCAGCGGGCCCAGGGACTCGCGGGACCTGGCGCCCCGGGTGATGCCCAGGCCTTCGTCCCGCACGCGCTGGGGCACGTACAGCGGCGCGAACCGCGCGTGGCGGTGGTCGTGCACGCAGCCGGGCTCCTCCAGCAGCGCCGCGGACAGGGGCAGCTCGCGCACGTTGAACAGGAGCTTCACCGCCTCCTCGTGCGGATCATACGGGCCGCGCAGCCGGTGGTCCCCGCGCGGAATCAGCCGCCGGTCCAGGTAGCAGAACGCCTTCGCCTCCGGAGGCACCGCGCCCCGGTGCCTCGCGCCGCCGTAGCGGAAGAACGGGCGCACGTGGCTTGCGTCCACCTCCACCGCGGGCCCCAGCTTCAGCGCGCGCAGCTTGGGCAGCAGCGCGGGCTCCAGGCCGTGCTCCCGCGCGAAGTCCTCCAGCGTGTCCTGTGTCGCGGCGCGGAACGCCTCCAGGCGCGCGAGCAGCCGCTCCCGGTCCGCGTCCACCAGCAGCTCGTCGAAGCGCGTCTTCACCCCGGGCAGGCTCACCGGGATGAGCGTGGTGAGCAGCTCCCCCCGAGCCCGCCAGTCCGCGTCCAGCGCGGCGGCCTCCCGGGCGATGGGGGAGAGCCGCCACTCGGGCGCCTCGGGCGTGAAGCACTGGCCCACGCCCTTGCGCTCGTAGCGGGGAGCGGCGGTGGCCGCGCCGGACCGCGACGTCCACACCGTGATGCACGTGCGCACCTGCGTGCCCGTGAAGATGCCCGGGCCCAGGTCCACCACCTGGCGCAGGTGGAGCGCCTGCAGCAGCGCGTGGCGCAGCGGCGCGTAGATGAACGACTCCAGCAGGCTCGCGGGCGTGATGAAGGCCAGCACTCCCGGCCGGGCCGTCAGCCGCTTCATGGCCACGAGCAGGAAGAACGCGAAGTCGTCCCGGAGGCTGGTGCCCGGCGGCATCTCCAGCGGCACCAGGGCGCGCAGCCGCGCGTAGCAGGCCGCGTCCTTCAGCACGGCGGACGTGCCGTTGTAGGGCGGGTTGCCCACCCACAGCTCCGCGTGCCCCTCCGGCGTCTGCGCGAGCAGCGGCTCCAACCCACCCCTCAGCGCGTCCCCCACGCGCACGTCCGCGCCCGGCACGCGGGCCTGGCACAGGCGCGCGACGCCTTCATCCAGCTCCAGGCCGCACAGCCTCGCGTCCGGACGGTGCCTCGCGGCGGCGGCGAGGAAGGCCCCCGCGCCACAGGCCGGGTCCACCACCGTGAGCGGCCCGTCACCCAGGTGCGCCAGCGCGAGCGCCAGCGTGCGCTCCACGATGGGCGCGGGCGTGTAGAACGCGCCCACCGCCTTGCGGTCGATGCCGGGGAACCGGTGGACCAGCAGCTCCTCGTCCAGCTCGGGCGTGTCGATGGCGCGGGCCATGCCGGGCCATCCTAGACGGATTCACCCGGTGGGCCGCGAGGGGGCCCAGTCCAATGCCGTGCCGCAGCGTTTGCAATACGCCGCATCCAGGTCATGACCCTGTGCGCCACAGCCCGGACACGCCTGGGTATTCACGGGCTGACGCGTGGCGGCGGCGAGCTCCACCGACACGATGCCCGTGGGCACCGCGATGATGCCGTAGCCCATCACCATCAGGATGGACGCGAGGAACTGCCCCGTCACCGTCTTGGGCGTGATGTCCCCGAAGCCCACCGTCGTCATCGTCACGATGGCCCAGTACATGGAGCGGGGGATGCTGTCGAAGCCGTGCTCCTCGCCCTCCACCATGTACATGACCGCGCCCATGATGACGTCGATGCTCAGGACCGTGCCCAGGAAGACGATGATCTTCGGGCGGCTCGCGCGCAGCGCCGTGAGCAGCACCTCCGCCTGACCCAGCAGGTGCCCCAGCTTGAGGATGCGGAAGACGCGCAAGAGGCGCAGCACGCGGATGACCAGCAGCGTCTGCGCGCCGGGGAGCAGCACGCTCAGGAACGAGGGCAACAGCGCCATCAGGTCCACGATGCCGAAGAAGCTGCGCGCGTAGTGCAGCGGCTGGCGCACCGCGATGAGCCGCAGCACGTACTCCAGCGCGAAGAGCACCGTGAAGACCCACTCCGCGATGTGCAGCGCGCGGGCATGCACCGCGCGCACCTCCGCGACGCTCTCCAGCATCACCGCCGCCACGCTGAACACGATGGCCCACAGCAGGGCGATGTCGAACGCCCTCCCCGCCGGGGTGTCCGCTTCGAAGATGACCGTGTGCAGGCGGGCGCGGAGGCCGCTCGGGGGGCTCTGTTCGGAAGGGCGGTCCACAGGCCGCGCAGCTTAGGCGCAATCCCTCGCGGAACGTTCAACAGCGTCCCTGTCCCCTGGACCGGCGGCGGGCTTGGCGGGGACGGTCGCCGGCCCGACGTTTCCGGCGGCCCCTGTCCCTGGCGCGGAGCGGCTCCGGTGCATGATGCGAATCCTCGACGCCGTCCCCGTGCGGCTGCTCGCCCTGGTGGTGATGGGCCTGCTCTTCCTGTGCCTGGAGGTGGGCTACCGGCTCAGCCACCGGAAGCCGGGGCTCGGCGACGTGTCGGCGCTCCAGGCGTCGGTGCTCGGGCTGGTGGCGCTCCTGCTGGGCTTCTCCTTCTCCATGGCCGCGGAGCGGTACTCGCTGCGCCGCTCCCTCGTGGTGAAGGAGTCGAACGCCATCGGCACGCTCTACCTTCGCCTCGGTTACCTTCCGGAGCCCTCGCGCGGCGAGATGCGCGCCTGGATGCGCCGCTACACCGACCTCCGCCTGGAGGGGCACGAGGCCGCGAATGAACCGGACGTCTTCGCGAAGAAGCTCCAGGAGTCGGAGTCGCTCAAGGCACAGCTCTGGGCGCGGCTGGAGGCGCTGGCGCCCCGGATGGAGGCCCCCGTGCTCATCCTCGTCACCCAGGCGATGAACGACGTGTTCGACGTGGGCGACGAGCGCCTGGCGGCGGCCCACAACCTCATCCCGACCTCCATCTTCGGCCTGCTGCTGGTCGGGATGCTCGGCTCCGGCGTGCTCCTGGGCTACCAGCCGGCGGCGCACCTGCGCGGGTTCCTCTCCTGGGTCCTGTTCGTGGTCATCCTCACCGCCGTGACGTTCACCCTGCTGGACCTGGACTTCCCCACCCGAGGACGGATCCGCGTGGACCAGGAGCCGCTGCGCTCGCTCCAGAAGCAGTTGCACACCCACCCCTGACGCACGTCCAGGCAATCGGAGGGAGGGGTCGTCCGTTCAGGGGGCATGCGGACCCTGAAAGACACCGTCCCGCGCTCCCCACCGCGTACTTCTACCAGGGCGAGTGGGAGGAGTACTTCACCGTGGCGCATTGGGACCAGCGCGGCGCGGGAAGGACCTACGCCCTCAACCCGCCGGACACGGTGAGGCCCACGATGACGGTGGACCGCATGGTGGCGGACGCGGAGGAGGTGGCCGCGTACCTGCGCAAGACGTACGGCAGGAAGCGCATCGTGCTCGTGGGGCACAGTTGGGGCACGGTGCTGGGCGTGAAGCTCGCGCGGCTGCACCCGGACTGGTTCGACGCGTACGTGGGCATCGGGCAGGGGGTGGACATGCCCAGGAACGAGGCCCTGGGCTACGCGGCCACGCTCGCGGCGGCGAAGGCGGACGGCAACAAGAAGGCCCTCGCGGACCTGGAGTCCATCGCCCCGTTCCCGGACCCGAAGGACCCCGCGCGCACGCTGGCCAACCTGCACAAGGAGCGCCGCTGGCTCATGCACTATGAGACCCACGGCTGGCGCGCGCCGGACTGGCACGGCGCGCAGGTGTGGCGCTACAGCCCGGACGTCACCGACAAGGACATGGACGCGCGCGACGAGGGCCTGGACCTGAGCCTCGCCGCCTTCTGGGCGCCCATCACCCAGCTCAACCTCACGAAGGAGAACCGCTTCGCCGTGCCCGTCGTCTTCTTCCACGGCCGGCACGACCGCACCACGTCCGCGCAGTTGTTGGACGCGTGGTTCGCCACCGTTCAGGCGCCGTCCAAGAAGCTCGTCTGGTTCGAGGACTCCGCCCACATGGTGCACGAGGAGGAGCCCGGCAAGGTGCTCGTGCACCTGGTGAACGACGTGCTCCCGCTCACGCGCGGGAAGTAGTTGCAGAAGAGAAAGGCGGAACCCGGGCCCCTTTGGAAACTCCCGGGTTCCGCCCTGTCCTTCACGCCGAGGAAGATGCCGTGAAGGACCGCCGAGCAGCTCTCAAGCCTTCTGGGGTGCCTCCGGGATGCCCGGAGGCACCGTGCCCGCCACGCCCGTGGGCACCGTCACCGGGGGCGGCGTCACCGCGGCGCCCACGTGCATGCGGTGCTCCACCTCCGCGAACCGCGCCGCGGCCTCCGTCTCCGGCGCCAGCAGCGACACCACCCAGCCCACGACGAAGGACAGCGGGAGCGTGACGATGCCCGGGTTCTTCAGCGGGAAGAGGGCGGTCGCGTTGCCGAGCAACTCCACCTGCACCGTGGGCGACAGGAAGATGAGCAGCACCGCGCTCATGGAACCGGTGAGCATGCTGGCCACCGCGCCCCGGGTGGTGAAGCCCCTCCACAACATGGACAGGAGCAGCGCGGGGAAGTTCGCGCTCGCCGCGATGGCGAACGCCAGCCCCACCATGAAAGCCACGTTCTGGTTCTTGAAGAGGACGCCCAGGAGGATGGCGAGGATGCCCAGCGCCAGGCTGGCGATGCGCGCCACCTTGAGCTGCTCCGCCTCTGGCGCGTGTCCCTTGCGCACCACGCTGGACCACAGGTCGTGGGACAGCGCCGCCGCGCCCGACAGCGTCAGGCCCGCCACCACCGCGAGGATGGTGGCGAAGGACACCGCGGAGATGAAGCCCAGGAAGCCCGTGCCGCCCACGACTTCCGCCAGCATGGGCGCCGCCATGTTGCCGCCCTTGTCCACGCTCACGATGGCCTGACGCCCCACCAGCACGGACGCGCCGAAGCCCAGGATGAACGTCACCAGGTAGAAGAAGCCGATGAGGCCCGTGGCGTAGAACACGCTGGTGCGCGCCGCCTTCGCGTTGGGCACCGTGTAGAAGCGCATCAGGATGTGCGGCAGGCCCGCCGTGCCGAACATCAGCGCCAGCCCCAGGGAGATTGTCTCCAGCGGGTTGGACACCAGCTTGCCCGGCGCCAGCGCCTCCGGCCCGTAGCGGTTCACCGCCTCGCTGAAGAGCGCCGCCGGGCTGAAGCCGAACCGCCACAGCACCGACACCGCCAGCGCCGTCGCGCCGCCCAGCAGCAGCACCGCCTTCACGATTTGCACCCACGTGGTGGCGATCATCCCGCCGAACAGCACGTAGAGGATCATCACCGCGCCCACGATGACGACGGCCGTCTCATAGGAGAGGCCGAACAGCAGGCGGATGAGGTTGCCCGCGCCCACCATCTGGGCAATCAGGTAGAAGACGACCACGGTGAGCGTGCCCACCGCGGCGGACAGCCGCACCGGGGTCTGCTTCAGGCGGTAGGCCACCACGTCCGCGAAGGTGTACTTGCCCAGGTTTCGCAGGGGCTCCGCGATGAGGAAGGTCACCACGGGCCAGCCCACCAGCCAGCCCACGGAGTAGATGAGCCCGTCGAAGCCGGACGTGGCCACGAGCCCCGCGATGCCCAGGAAGCTGGCGGCGCTCATGAAGTCGCCCGCCAGCGCGAAGCCGTTCTGTCCCGCGCTGATGCCGCCGCCGGCGGCGAAGAACTCCGACGTCGTCTTCGTCTTGCGCGCCGCCCAGTAGGTGATGGCCAGCGTGATGCTGACGAAGAGGAGGAAGAAGACGATGGCCGTGGTGTTGGGCTGGCCAAGCTGCGTGCCCGGGGTCGTGGGGTTCATGGGGGCCTTTCAGCGGCGCAGCTCGTCGAGGGCGCTGTCGTAATGGCGGTTGGCCCAGGTCATGTAGATGCCGGTCAGCACCCACGCGAGGAGGATGGTGAGCGCCCCCAGCACGATGCCGACGGACAGCCCCGGCATGAACGGGTGCCCCATCAGCGGCCGGTTGAAGGCCACCAGCAGGATGAAGCCCAGGTAGGCCACCAGCATCGTCACCGTGAGCGCGCCCGCCACGCGCCAGCGCCGCGCGGCGAGCGCCTTCAACGCCTCGTCCTTGGAATTGCCGTACATCGGTGTTCCTCCTTGCGAAGCGTGAAAGGGACCGGTTCTCAGTGGCGGGGGGCGGGCGGCAGGCCCTTGGTGAGCAGCTCATCCAACACGGCGGGGTCCGCGAGCGTGCTCGCGTCACCCAGGTTCTCCGTCTCACCTCCGGCGATCTTCCGGAGCATGCGGCGGAGAATCTTCCCGGAGCGCGTCTTGGGCAGGCCCGACACCAGCACCACCCGGTCCGGCGTGGCGATGGGGCCAATCACGTGCCGCACCTGCTCGCGCAGGCTGCCCACCATCTTCTCGTCCGGGGTGCGCACGAAGTCCGGCTTCACCGTGACGAAGGCGCACACGCCCGTGCCCTTCAGCTCGTGCGGGAAGCCCACCACGGCGGCCTCGGCGACGGCCTCGTGCGCGACGAGCGCGCTCTCCACCTCCGCGGTGCCCAGGCGGTGGCCGGACACGTTGAGCACGTCGTCCACGCGGCCGGTAATCCAGTAGTAGCCGTCCTCGTCGCGGCGGCAGCCGTCGCCGGTGAAGTACAGCGGCAGGAAGCGCGCGTAGTACGTCTCCACGAAGCGCGAGTGGTGCCCGTACAGCGTGCGCGCCTGGCCCGGCCACGAGCGCGCGAGGCACAGGTTGCCGCTGACGCCGTTGCCCGTGAGCTTCCGGCCCTCTTCGTCCACCAGCACCGGCTCCACGCCGAAGAAGGGCAGGGTGGCGCTGCCGGGCTTGCAGGGCGTGGCGCCCGGCAGCGGGGCGATGAGGATGCCGCCCGTCTCCGTCTGCCACCAGGTGTCCACCACCGGGCAGCGGCCCTCGCCCACCACGTCGTGGAACCAGCGCCAGACCTCCGGGTTGATGGGCTCGCCCACGCTGCCCAACAGGCGCAGTGACTCGCGGGACGACTTCGTGACGAACCCGTCGCCCTCCTTGATGAGCGAGCGCAGCGCGGTGGGCGCGGTGTAGAGCGTGGTGGCCTTCAGGTCGTCCACCACCTGCCACAGGCGGCCCGCGTCCGGCCACGTGGGGGTGGACTCGAAGAGGACCGTGGTGGTGCCGGTGCTGAGCGGGCCGTAGACGAGATACGAGTGGCCCGTCACCCAGCCCACGTCCGCGGTGCAGAAGTGCACGTCGTCCGGCTGCGTGTCGAAGATGTAGCGGAACGTGGTGTTCGCGTAGACCAGGTAGCCGGCCGTCGTATGCAGCACGCCCTTGGGCTTCCCGGTGGAGCCGGAGGTGTAGAGGATGAAGAGCGGGTCCTCCGCGTCCATCCACTCCGCGGGGCAGACGCCGCGCTGCTTCTGCGCCTCCACGTCCAGCCAGTGGTCGCGCCCCTGGCGCATGGGCACCTCCCGGGGCGTGCGGCGCGCGACGAGCACGGACGTCACCTGGGACAGGCCCTCCAGGGCCTCGTCGGTGATGGCCTTGGTGGCCACGCTCTTGGGGCCGCGCGGGCCCTCGTTGGCGGTGATGACCACCTTCGCGCCGGAGTCCAGCACGCGCTCGCGCAGCGAGTCCGCGGAGAAGCCCGCGAACACCACCGAGTGCACCGCGCCGATGCGCGCGCACGCCAGCAGCGAGTACACCAGCTCCGGGATCATGGGCAGGTAGACGATGACGCGGTCACCCTTCCGCACGCCGTGCGCCTTGAGCACGTTGGCCAGGCGGTTCACGTGGTGGGCCAAGTCGCGGAAGGTGATGGTCTCGTACTCGCCGGGCGTGTTCTTCGCCCAGAGGAGGGCGGCCTTGTCCGGGCGGGCCTTCGCGTGGCGGTCCACGCAGTTGACCGTCACGTTGAGCTTGCCGCCCACGAACCAGGCGAAGTCGGCGGCCTGCTCGTTCACCTCGCGGATGGACTCCGGCGGGTGGAACCAGGTGAGCTGCCGGGCCTGCTCGCCCCAGAAGGCGTCCGGGGCCTCCAGGCTCTGGCGGTAGAGGCGCTGGTACTCCTCCAGGCTCTTCACGTGCGCGGTACGGCGGAAGGCTTCCTTGGGCTGGACGAGCGAATCCGTGTCGGTGGCCATGGGGGCGTCCTCAGTAGAAGAGCTGGAGCTGGGCGGTGCCGGTGATGCCCGTGCTCGCGTGGGCGAGGTCTCCCGCGCGCGACACGGCCACCTCCGTCTTCAGGTTGAAGGTGTGCTTCTGGAACCAGAGGTTGAGGCCGGGCTTGAACGTGAGCAGGTCCGTCGCCGCCACGCGCCCGTTGAAGTACTCGCTGCTGAAGACGGGCTCGACGATGCCGATGCGGTAGCCCAGCTCCACGAAGAAGCCGGTGCCGCTGCGCACGTTGTCGAAGCCCTGCTGCCAGGAGAAGACGTTGCTCTGGAAGACGAACTCCTGGTCGTCCCCCACGGGGATGTCCAGGAACACGTCCGCCGCCAGGGCCACCGCGGAGTGGATGCCGGAGGCGGTGGCGATGGCGCCGTACTGGTAGTCACCGCCCACGCCGAAGGACAGCAGGGGCTGGTCCGTGAAGTAGATGCCGCGCAGGAACAGGTCGTACTCGTGGCCCCAGACGTTGTAGCGGGCGTGGCCCACGACGCGCGGCAGGTCGTCCGCGTTGACCGTCTGGCCGTTCTCCAGCTTCGCGCCCTCCACGCCGTTGAGGATTGCGGCGCGGTACGTCCAGGGGCCCGCGAAGCCGCGCACCTGCACGCCCATGTCGCGCCACACCTTGCCCACGCCTGGCGGGTAGCGGATGAGGTCGGAGTGGTAGTCCACCGTCTGGAGCGCGATGGCGCCCTGCAGCGCGTGGTGTGACAGCGGCGCGAGGATGAAGCCCGCCTCCACCCACGTCTTGTCGGCGAACTCGTACGCGACCGTGGCGTCCTGGATGAAGAAGGCGACGCTGTAGTCGCCGTTCTTGCCGAAGTTCGGCTGGTCCGTGTCGATGAAGAACGACAGCTTCTTCGTGATGTTGCCGAAGAGGAGCAGCCGCACGCGGCGCAGGAAGAAGTCCGTCCCCACGCCGCCCGTGGGCGCGCCGTCCTTCACGAGCTGCATCTGCGGATGCAGCAGCACGTCCACGTTGAGGACCGCGTCCTCGCCCAGTTGGATCTTCCCCGCCGCCGCCGGCAGCGCGCTCAGCAGGGCCGTGAGCACCAACAACCGCGACAGGGCATGGAGGACGGGGCGCATGGGTCCCCATCCCCTGAGCAACGCCCGTTCCACCCGCGTGCGCTCCGGGTTTCAGGACCTTGGAGGTTGGCTCGCCGCGTCAGGATGTGGCGGAAGGTGACAGGGCGTTACCCCCCGTAACGATTCGTGCAGCGCGTCGTAACACCCGCTCGGGGGCTCGGGTGCTGCGTCAGGCGCGGGTGCGGGGGATGCCCAGGCGCTGGCGCTTCTCCCAGAGCGTCTTGCGGCTGATGCCCAGCCGGCGCGCGAGCTCCGTCTCGCCCATGCGCTCCTGGTGCTCCAGCACGAAGCGGCGGAAGTACTCCTCCATGGAGTCCGGCGACCGGGGGTCCTCGCTGGCCGGGACGGGCGGGAAGTCCAGCTCCTCCAACGCGGGGGGATTTCCTTCCGCGCCCGGGCCGCCCGGCGACTCCAGCGCCAGCAGGTCGGCGGTGATGAGCGGCCCGTCCGCGAGGATGACCGCGCGCTCGATGGCGTTCTCCAGCTCGCGCACGTTGCCCGGCCACGGGTGCTGCGCGATGGCCGCCAGCGCGTCCGGGGACAGGGACGCGGGCGGGCGCCCGATGCGGCGGCTGGCCCGCTCCAGCAGGTGCTTCGCCAGCGCGGGGACGTCCTCACCGCGCTCGCGCAGGGGCGGCAGGCGGATCTCGATGACGCGCAGCCGGAAGTAGAGGTCCTGGCGGAAGAGCCCCTCCTGCACGCGGCGGGGCAGGTCGCGGTGCGTGGCCGCGAGGATGCGCACGTCCACCTTGCGCGAGCGCGTGGCGCCCACCCGCCGCACCTCGCCGTCCTGGAGCATGCGCAACAGGCGCGCCTGCGCGGGCGCGGGCAGCTCTCCAATCTCATCCAGGAAGAGCGTGCCGCCGTGCGCGGCCTCCACCAGCCCCGCGTGCGCGGCCTGCGCGCCGGTGAAGGCGCCCTTCTCATGGCCGAACAGCTCGCTCTCCAGGAGGCCTTCGGGAATGGCGGCGCAGTTGACCGCGATGAGGGGCCCTTCCGCGCGCGGGCTCTGCGCGTGGACGGCGCGGGCCACCAGCTCCTTGCCGGTGCCGGACTCGCCCAGCACCAGCACGGTGGCGGCGGAGGGGGCCACCTTGCGCACGCGCTCGAACACGTCGCGCATGGCGGGGGAGCTGCCCACCATCCCGCCGGGGGACCAGGTCTGCTCCACCTCGCGCTTGAGGGCGGCGTTCTGGCGGGTGAGGCGGCCCTCGCGCAGCACGCGCTCCACCTGGAGCAGCAGCTCGTCGTGGTCGAAGGGCTTCGCGATGTAGTCCACCGCGCCCAGCTTCATCGCGTCCACGGCGGACTTCACCGTGGCGAAGCTGGTCATGATGAGCACCGGCACGCCCGGACACAGCGCGATGATGTCCGTGCCCGGCGGCCCGGGCAGGCGCAGGTCGGAGATGACCAGGTCGAAGGCGTCCAGCGCGTGCTCGGCCGCGGCCTCCGGCACGGCGCCCGCTTCCGCCACGTCATGGCCCGCGCGGGTGAGCAGCCTTCGCAGCTCCGTGCGGATGATGGGCTCGTCCTCGATGACCAGGATGCGGCTCAAGCGGAGGCCTCCTGCTTCAGCGCGTCCGCGCGGGGCAGGCTGAGCGTCACGCGGGTGCCGCCGCCCTGGCGGGCCTCGATGCGCAGCGCGCCGCCGTGCTCGCGCACGATGCCCTCCACCAGCGGGAGCCCCAGGCCGGTGCCTTCGCCGGGCTGCTTGGTGGTGAAGAACGGCTCGAAGATGCGTTGCGACAGCTCCGGGGCGATGCCGTGCCCCCGGTCCTCCACCTGGATGCGCACCTGGTCTCCGGAAGCTTCCGCCATCAGGTCCACGCGCGAGCCCGCGGGCGACGCGTCGATGGCGTTGGTCAAGAGGTTCACCAGCACCTGCTCCAGCCGCTGCGCGTCGCCGCGCACCTCCAGCCCGTCCGGGCTCTGGTGCGTGCACGCCACGTCGCGCGCCTTGCGCGACAGCCGGGCCAACTGCGCGGCCTCCGCGAGCAGCGGGCCCACCGCCACGCGCGTGAAGGGCCGGGACTCGCCGCCGACCGTGCCCGCGTGGCCGAAGCCCACGAGCGCCCGGACGATGGCGTCGATGCGGCGGCACTGCTGGAGGATGAGCCCCACGCGCTCGCGCACGGCCTCCGGGTCCTCCAACTCGTACTTGAGGTTCTGGCTGATGCTGGCGATGGCGGTGAGCGGGTTGCCAATCTCATGCGCCACGCCCGCGGCCACCCGGCCCAGCGACGCCAGCCGGTCCTGGTGCGCGAGCCGCGCGTCCACCGCCTTGCGCTCCGTCCAGTCCTCCACCAGGAACGTGATGCCCGCCTCCTGGCCGCTGGCGTCGTCCGGGGGCGCCAGCCGCGAGCGGTGCAGGCGCAGCGAGCGCTGCTTGCCGTTCACCGTCACGCGCGCCTCGTCGTCACCGCCCGGGGCCCGCGCGAGCTCCGCGAACAGCGGCCCCCAGGGCTCCGGCAGGCGCGCGAGCGGCAGGCCCCGCGCGGAGTCCATGGGCACGCCCGACAGCGCCTCCAGCGCGGCGTTCCAGAGGACGACCTCTCCGTCCGGGCCCATGGCGCAGACCCCCAGCGGCAGGTCCTCCAGGATGCGGTAGAGGTAGCGGCGCACGACCTCCAGCTCGCGCAGGGGGCCGCGCATGTCGCGCGCGTCGCGCAGCCGCTCCTCCACGAAGCGCAGTTGATCCGCCAGGGCCGTGCGCGCGCCGGGGTCCAGCCGCAGCGCCTCGCCCACCGCGAGCCGCGCCAGCACCGGGCCGATGAGGCCGGAGAGGTTGCGCTCCACGCCGTCGCGCAGGCGGCGCAGCTCCGCGGGCCGGCGCTCGTCGGGGGGCAGGCCCAGCGCCTCGCGCGCGCGGTCCACCTCCGCGGCGGCCACCTGCGCGCCCAGCACGGGCTCCAACTGCCGGCGGAACTCGTCCGGCGAACTGGCCGCCACGCTGCCCTCCGCGAGCCCCGGCGCCTCGCGCGTGCACACCCGCGCGGCCGCCTGCTCCTCCGCGGACTGGCGCGTGACGAGCGACACCGCCACGAAGCACAGCGCGTTGAGGGCCAGCGAGGTGAAGGTGGCGAAGCCCCAGGGCTCCTCCGCGCCGAAGCCCAGCTTCACGGAGAGCTGGTTGGTCCACGCCACCAGCGAGGGCGGCTCCCACAGCGGGGCCAGCAGCGTGAGGGCCCAGGTCGTGCCGCCCGCGAGGAGCCCCGCGAGCAGCCCCGCGCGCGTGGCCTTGGGCCACGTCAGGAGCCCCAGCACGCCCGGCGCGAACTGCGCGGTGGCCACGAAGGACACGAGCCCCAGGTCCGCGAGCCCCGTCGTCCGCGTGTCCAGCAGCCGGTAGAAGCCGTAGCCCGCCAGGATGATGGCGGCGATGAGCACGCGCCGGGCCCAGAGCAGCCACCCGTAGAGGTCCTCCCGGCCGCGCGCGGTGCCCAGCGGCAGCACCAGGTGCGTCAGGCACATGGGCGCGAGCGCGAGCGTGGTGACGATGACCATGGCGCTCGCCGCGGACACGCCGCCCAGGAAGGCGATGAGCGCCAGCAGCGGGGCGCCCTTCGTGATGGGCACGGAGAGGACGTGGAAGTCCGCGGGCCAGGGCAGGCCCAGCGCCTCTCCGGACCACAGCAGCACGGGCACCGCCGCGTTGATGAGCAGCATGAGCAGCGGGAAGGCCCACGCGACGGTGGCCAGCCCGTCGCGCTCGGGCGCCTCCGTGAAGGCCACGTGGTACTGCCGGGGCGTGAGGAACGCGGCGATGGTGGAGAGCACCAGCAGCGGCGCCCAGGACGCGTCGCGCGCGGGGCGCTGGAGGGCCTCCACCGCCTCCGGGTGGAGCGTGAGCCAGTCATCGAGCCCGCCCAGTCCTCCGAAGACGGACACCACGCACCAGCCCGCGACGATGAGCAGCGCCAGCAGCTTCACGCCGGACTCGAAGGCGATGGCCAGCATCAGCCCCTCGTGCCGCTCGCGCGGGGCGGGGTGGCGGGCGCCGAAGAGGAGCGAGAAGACGATGAGCACGCCGCAGAAGCCGGGCCCCACCAGCGCCGGGGCCGCCGCGGGGCTCACGAGGCGCGCGGACTCCACGACGGCGCGAATCTGGAGTGCCAGGTAGGGCAGGCTGCCGGCCAGCGCGAACAGCGTCACCGCCGTGCCCGTCACCTGGCCGGGGTAGCGGAAGGCGAGCAGGTCCGCGAGCGAGGTGAGCTGCTGCTCGCGCGTCAGCCGCAGCAGCGGACGCCACAGCACGGGGGCGAGCAGGCACGCGAGCGTGAGGCCCAGGTAGATGCCCAGGTAGCGGAAGCCATGGCGGGCCGCGTAGCCCACGCTGCCGAAGTAGGACCAGGACGTGGCGTACACGCCCAGGGCCAGCGCGTACGTCAGCGGGTGCTGGGTGATGCGCGGGGAGATGCGGCCCTGCTCCGCCGCGTAGGCCACCAGGAACAGCACGCCCAGGTAGGCCACGGAGGCGATGACGAGCGGGCCGGGCCCCAGCGTCATGGGCGCGGGCTCCGGTGCGCCACCCACCCGCCCAGGGCGATGACGCCCAGCCACACGACGAAGGGAAGCGAAGCGGGGGCCCCTTCCGCGAGCCACAGCCGGCGCAGCGGCGAGCCGAACAGCAGCACCGCCACGGCGAACACCAGCAGCGACGGCATGGCGGGAGGGTCCGCGGGGGGCCGCGACATGGCGTGAAGGATAGCAGCCCCGGCCGGGCGCGAGGGGCGCCGTGATAAGCCGGCGGGCCATGGCTCCCCCGGACGTGCCCCCGTTCTCCGAACTGCCCCAGTTCACGCTCGACCGCGAATCGCTGCGCCTGCTCCCGGAGTCCTTCTGCCGCCGCCTGGGCGTCGCGGTGATGGGCAAGGTGGACACGGGCAACGACACGGAGGCCGTAACGGTGGCGATGCTGGACCCGGCGGACGAGTCCGTGCGCTACCGCATCGCGGACTTCCTGCGCCGCCCGGTGCGGCCCGTGCGGCTCAACCGCTACGAGATCGACTCCGCGCTGGAGGTGGGCTTCGGCGCGGGGGCGCACGCGTCCGTGGACGTGGTGCTGAAGGCCGGCACGGCGCTGTCCCCGCGGCCCACGGCGGTGGAGCTGGTGAACCACGTGCTCGCGGTGGCGGTGGCGCAGGGCGCGTCCGACATCCACCTGGAGAGCTACACGGACGACGTGGACCTGCGCTACCGCGTCGACGGCATCCTCCACCAGACGTACACGGACATCTCCCCGGACTCGCTGCCGGAGGTGGTGAGCCGCATCAAGGTGATGGCGGGGCTGGACATCGCGGAGAAGCGGCGGCCCCAGGACGGCCGCCTGCGGGCGCTCTACGAAGGGGAGGCGGGGCGCAGGTTCGTGGACTTCCGCGTGAGCGTGGTGCCCTCGCCCGCGGGCGAGGACGTGGTCATCCGCCTGCTCGACGCCTCCGTGGGCCTGGTGCCGGTGGAGACGTTGGGGATGACGCCGGAGCTGCAGGCCACGGTGCTGCGGCTTTTGGGCAACCCGGAGGGGCTGGTGCTGGTGACGGGCCCCACCGGCAGCGGCAAGACGACGACGCTGTACGCGGCGCTGGCGCGGCTCAACGACGGGCGCAAGAAGATCATCACCGCGGAGGACCCGATTGAGTACGTGGTCCCCAAGGTGAACCAGAAGCAGGTGTCGCCGCAGATGCCGCACCTGACGCTGCTGCGCGCGCTCTTGCGGCAGGACCCCAACGTGATGCTGGTGGGGGAGATCCGCGACCTGGAGACGGGCAGCACCGCGCTGATGGCGGCGTCCACGGGGCACGTGGTGCTGGGCACGCTGCACACGGCGGACGCCATTGGCGCGGTGAGCCGCCTGCGCGGGTTGAAGCTGGAGGATGGCGACATCGCGGAGGCGCTGCTCGCGGTGCTGGCGCAGCGGCTGGTGCGGCGCGTCTGTCCGGAGTGCTCCGTGCCCACCACGCCCACGGCGGATCAACTGGCGCTGCTGGGGCCGCTCCTGGACGGCGTGCAGCCCCGGGCGGGGCAGGGCTGCGAGGCGTGCCGCCACACCGGCTTCAAGGGGCGCGTGGGCCTCTTCGAGCTGCTGGTGGTGGACCCGGAGCTCCAGTGGCTCATCGCCACCGGGGCGCCGGGCGTCCAGTTGCGCCGGCACGCCCGGGCACGGGGCTTCCGCACGCTGGTGGAGGACGCGCTGGCGAAGGTGGCGGCCGGGGTCACCACGCTGCACGAGCTGACGCGCGTGGTGCCCTACCGCTACATCCTCACGGCTCGGGAGGAGCGTCAGGCCCCGGGGGCAGCATCACGGTGAAGGTCGAGCCCTCGCCGAGGGTGCTGCGCACCTGCACGATGCCGCCGTGGGCCTCGATGATCTGCTGGGTGATGAACAGGCCCAGCCCCAGCCCGCCGTAGTTGCGCTCGGAGACGGCGCGCACGAAGCGCTCGAAGACGCGCGCCTGATCCTCGAGCGGGATGCCGATGCCCTCGTCCTTCACGCTCAGCACGGCCAGCCCGGCGTCCATGCGCACGCGCAGGTGGATGGGCTTTCCCGCGCCGTACTTGAGCGCGTTGGTGAGCAGGTTGGTGACGACCTGATCCAACCGGGCCCGGTCCCAGTGGCCCGGGATGGGCGTGGCGGCCTCCAGCGTGACGGCGCAGCCGACCTGGGCGGACTGGGGCGCGTAGCGGGTCACCACCTCCCGCGCGAGCGAGGCCAGGTCCATGGGCGCCCGGTCCAGCCGCAACTGGCCCATGCTGATGCGCGACACGTCGAGCAGGTCCTCGATGAGGTCGGACAGCTTGCGCACCTGGCGGCGGGCCACCTCCAGGTCGCGGGCGATGCGCTCCACGGGCAGGGTGGCGGAAGGGTGGTTCTCCACGGTGCGCAGGAGCGCCGTGAGCTTGAGCTGGAGCGGGGTGAGCGGCGTCTTCAGCTCGTGCGAGGCGACGGAGAGGAACTCGTCGCGGGCGCGCACGGCGTCGCGGAGCAGCTCCAGCTCGCGCCGCTCCTGGGTCTGCTTGCGCTGGGTGATGTCGCGCGTCACCTTGGCGAAGCCCCGGAGCTTGCCTGACGGGTCGTGCAGCGCGGTGATGACGACGCTGGCCCAGAAGAGGCTGCCGTCCTTGCGGACGCGCCACGCCTCCTCCTCGAAGTGGCCCTCCCGGGTGGCCACCTGGAGGGCGTACCAGGGCTTGCCCCGGGCCACGTCCTCCGGGGGGAAGAAGCGGCTGAAGTGCTGGCCGATGATCTCCTCGGCCTTGTACTGCTTGAAGCGCTCGGCGCCGGCGTTCCAGGTGGACACGCGGCCCTCCGCGTCGAGCATGTAGATGGCGTAGTCCTGGATGTGCTCGACGAGCAGGCGGAAGCGCTCCTCGCTCTGCAGGAGCTGCTCCTGGGCGAGCTTGCGCTCGGTGAAGTCGCGCGTCACCTGGCCGTAGCCCACGAGCTGGCCCTGCGCGTCGCGCATCGCGGTGAGGACGCTGTTGGCCCAGAAGAGGGTGCCGTCCTTGCGGACGCGCCAGCCCTCCTCCTCGAAGCGGCCCTCGCGGTTGACGACCTCCAGGTCCAACTGGGGCTTGCCGCGGGCGATGTCCTCGGGCGGGTAGAAGCGGCTGAAGTGCTGGCCGAGGATCTCCGTGGCCTCGTAGCCCTTGATGCGTTCGGCGCCGGTGTTCCAGCTCATGATGTCGCCGGCCGGGTCCAGCGTCAGGATGGCGTAGTCCTTCACGCTGTCGATGAACAGGCGCAGTTGCGCGCCCATGTCACGAGCGGCGTGGGGGGTCGCGTAGGCGATGTCGCCACCGCTGGCGGACGAGGGAGGCTGGCTGTCGTCCAGGGGACTTCTCATAGACCCTTCAGCGTAATGCACTGGGAGGGGGCTTCGGTGAGGAACGACAGCGGGCATCCATCCACCAGCCAACCCTGCAGGGAGACCGTGCTTGCTGGCAGGGCGGAAGCTCACACCCTGCGTGGAGAACGCGTCGGTTTCTGGGGTGCCGCATGGATCCCAGGTCCCATGCGCGGGCCGGGTGCCGGCGCGGCGTGCGGCCGGCCCGGCTAGGGCTTGCGGTGCTCGTAGCTCAGGAAGACGACGCCGCAGTCGAGCGTGCGCGTGCCTGTGTGGCGCAGCCGGTGGGGCGCGAAGCCTGCTTCGACGAGCCGGATGCCCTGGCCCACGATGACGGGGTTGACCTTGATGATGAACGCGTCGATTTCGGGGAGCAGCTCGGCCGCGAGCGCGCCGCCGCCGCACAGCCAGATGCCCAGGCCGTCGCGGGCCTTGAGTTCGCGCACGGTGGCGAGCGGCGTGCGGGAGAGCTTGACGCCGGGGTCGAGGCTCTTCGTGAGGGTGCGGGAGAAGACGTAGTGTTCGAGGTGCGGGTACGCGTTGGTGACGCCCGCGTCCAGGCCGACCTGATAGGTGTTGCGGCCCTCCAGCACGGTGTCGAAGTGCCTGCCCGGGCCGGTGATGCCCTTGAAGGCGCGGTAGCCGGCGGGGAGCGTCTCCGGGTACTCGGCGGCGATGGCGTCGAAGTAGTCCTGCTCCGTGCTGAAGTAGTCGTACGCGCCGGTGGGCGAGGCGATGAAGCCGTCGAGCGAGGTGGCGACGTAATAGGTCAGTTTCCGCATGGGCGTGCTTCCTCCTGTCGCCAGGGCTTAGCACCGGGTGGGCGGACGCACCTGTTAGAAAGGCGGCGCGGGTTGTCTGTATGGCAATCCCGCGGGAGGCGGTGCCATGCGGATCCCCTGGTTGCTGGGAGGAATGGTGGTGGGTTCGGTCCTGACGCTGATCGCCGGGGCCGTGCTGTGGCTGCGTGACACGGGGCCCACGCGAGCAGGGATTGAAGTGCGCGTGGAGAACCGCACCGGCCAGGCCGTGCGAGAGGTGCGCATCGAGCACGACCACGGCCAGGTCATCTACCGCGCGATGGGCAAGGGGGACGTTGTGGCCCTGACCTATCCCGTCCGGGGTGAGTCGTCCTACCGCCTCATCGCCGTGCTGGAGGACGGGAGGGAGCTGCGAGGCGGCGCGGGCTACATCGAGCGCGGGGCGCGGACGTGGGAGGTGCTGGAGCCGGAGCGGGTGGTCTCGTCGGATCCGTAAGCCGTGGAGGGCGCATGAAGCTCTGGGCCATGGCCCTGCTGCTGTGGCTGACGGCGGGCTGCGCGACGACGCGCGTGGTGAACCTGGACACGGGGCGGGGCAGGCCCATCGCGTATGCGCCGGTGGAAACGAAGCCGGTCCGGATTGACGAGGAGGCGTTCAAGGACGCGGTCACGCGGCTCGTGCTGGAGCTGAGGCTGGACGTCGCGGTCCGGGAGGAAGGCCGGCGCTCCCTGCTCGCGTCGGCGGGAGGCATCGTCGCGGGCGCTCAAGGCCGGCAGGTGCTCCGCTTGAGCGATGACTTCCCCCTGGACCCGATGGCGCGGCGGAGCATGGCGCTCTCCTTCGCGCTCGATACGGTCTGGGAAGGAGTGGCGGACGCGGTGGAGGAGTTGATGGACCCCGCCGCGCTGCGGACCCTGGTCACGGCGATGATCGGCACCGCGATGTTGATGCTGGTCGCACCCGAGCCCGTCTCCAAGCTGGTCGCGGTGGTTTTGACGGCATCGCTCATCGCGTATCTGGGTACGGGGCCCGTGTGGAACCTGGGACAGGCGTTCTTGCGGCTCATGGACGAGTCACGGGAGGCCAGGGACAAGGCTGCGCTCCGGGATGCGGGGCATCGCTTCGGGCGCGTATTGGGGGCCAACGGAGCCCGGGTGCTGGTCATCGTCGCGATGACGGCGCTCGGTGGCAGGAACGCGATGGCGGCGCAGGGGCCTCGGATGCCGGGCTTCCCGCCGGCGGCGCTGAGGGCGGAGGTGGAGGGCGGTTTCCAGCTGTCGCGGGCGCTGGCCGGCGAGGTCCAGTCCATCTCCATGTCGTCAGCGGGAGTGCTCAACATCACGCTGGCGCCCACCGCCGTGGCGGCCGTCGCCATGGGGCCTGGAGGCGGGGGGATTCAGGGGGACCCGGAGGGAGATGTTCATCACATCTGCACGGACAAGAACGAGGTGTCGGAGCAGTCAGGTGGTCCCTGGACGCCCATCTTCGAACCGTTCTTCGAGCAGGCGGGAATGAGCCTCAATGACCCCGCGAACCTGGTGCGGATCAACGGGCACCGAGGGCCGCATCCTGCGGAGTACCATAAAGCGGTGCGCGTCCGAATCGACGAAGCCATGTTGGGCTGCCGGGGTGTCGCGCAGTGCCGGGCCGCATTGGTGGAGGTCCTGACGGCCATCGCGAACGAACTGACGACTGCGGGTACACGCATGCGCAAGCTCATCACCAGGAATCCCGATGCTTGACTCGATGGAACGACGTTTCTTCGAATTGGATATCGATGTGTATGTACCGGGGCGTTGGTACTTCAAAACATCGACCCATGCTGACGGGCGGCCATTGGATGACCCCTGGGTGTTCACACGCGGGGCGCCCATCCCCGACCCAGGACCGCTGCGGGTGCCGCTCTCCCGTCCTGGGAAACCCCTGGACTACACCTCCGCTGGCGTAGGAATTACGCCTATCCTCAGCACTCGGACGGCTGATGTGTTCCGCACCCTGGCCCCCACCGATGTGCAGCTCTTTCCAGTGCAGGTCGAAGGACAGGTCGAGCCCTATTTTCTCCTGGTCGCGGCGCGCACGGTCCGATGCGTCGATGAGGCCGCGAGTGAAGAGTTCAAGCTCTGGACTCCTGAAGACGGGCAGCCCGAGAAGGTCGGCGGATACAAGTACGTCGCCGGGCTGCGCATCGACAAAACAAAGGTTGCTGACGAGCGCGTGTTCCGCCCGTGGGGACTTCGCTCCGCGCTTATCGTCGATGGAGAACTCAAGGCCGCCCTGGAACAGACCGGCATCGTGGGAGGACAGTTCGTCGAAGTGTAGAACCCTTGCCCATGGAACTTCGTGCCGCTGTCCTCCTGGGCCTGCTGTGCCTCCTGCCCCTCCCGAGCACCGCACGTCCCCGGTCCAGTGACCTGGGCATTCCCTTCGGAGGACAGCCGGGGGCGCTCAATGCCATCACCGACGTGAAGGGCGTGGAAGTGGGCCACGTCACGCTGAACACCGGCGCGCAGGTGCGGACCGGCGTCACCGCCGTGCTGCCCCGGGGCCGCGAGGCCGTGGCTCGGCCTGTCTTCGCGGCCACCCATGCTCTCAACGGCAGTGGTGAGATGACCGGCACCCATTGGGTGAAGGAGTCCGGTCTGCTCTCCGGCCCCGTGATGATCAGCGACACCCACGCCGTGGGCGCCGTGCACGAGGGCGTCATCGCCTGGGCCCAGAAGCGCGACCTCACCTGGGAGCTGGGCCTGCCCGTCGTCGCGGAGACCTGGGACGGCTTCCTGCACGACATCGATGGCTTCCACGTCCGCCCCCTGCACGCGATGCAGGCGCTCGACGCCGCGCGCCCCGGCCCCGTCCCGGAGGGCTCCGTGGGCGGCGGCACCGGCATGATCTGCCATGGCTTCAAGGGCGGCATCGGCACCGCCTCCCGCAAGCTCCCGGCGGAGCAGGGCGGCTACACCCTCGGCGTGCTCGTGCAGTGCAACTACGGCAGCCGCCGCCTCTTCTCCGTCGCGGGCGCTCCCGTGGGCGAGGAGATTGCCGACCTGCGCTCCTGCTACTTCGGAGACGCGCCGCCCAAGGGGCCCTACCGCGCCAACCTGCCGCCCTGCTCGCGGCGCGCCAGCGCCGGTCCGCCGCCTCCGGAGGGCATGGGCTCCATCATCGTCGTGGTGGCCACCGACGCGCCGCTCCTGCCGCACCAGCTCGACCGCGTGGCCCGGCGGGTACCGCTCGCGCTCGGGAAGATGGGCAGCCTGGGGGAGAACGCCTCCGGCGACCTCTTCCTCGCGTTCTCCACCCAGCCCGTGAGCCCCACGGAGGTCGCTCCGGTCGCCATGCTCGACAACGAGCGGATGACCCCGCTCTTCGAAGCCACCGTGCAGGCCACCCAGGAGGCCATCCTCAACTCGATGCTCGCCTCCGACACGATGACCGGCTTCCAGAGCGTCCGCGTCCACGGCCTGCCACCCGAGCGGCTGGTGAAGGCCCTGCGGAAGTACGGGCGCCTGCCGCCGGCCCCGAAACCCACGAAGTGACAGCCCGTCCACCCGTGCTTCCCGCGCTCCATCCGCTGCGCCATGCTGCGCCGCCAGACGCAAAACAAGGGGACGCGGAATGGAGACGGACGCCTACGGACCGCCGAAGGACGAGCACGAACTGGCCGCCATCGCGGACATCATCACGCAGGCGTTCGCCATGCCGCTCGCGGACTCCGAGACCGTGGTGCGCAAGAACTTCTCCGAGTCCTCGCTGCGCATCCTGCGCGTGAACGGTGATGTGGCCGCCACGCTCACCCTCATCCGCATGGGGCAGTTCCTGGGGGGCCGCTCCGTCCCCCTCATCGGCGTGGGCGGCGTGGGCGTCGCTCCCTCGCACCGGGGCGCCGGCGCCGCCACGCGCCTCTTCCACCACTTCCTGCGCGAGATGCGCGACGAAGGCGCCCCCCTCTCCGTCCTCTACCCCGCGACCCAGCCGCTCTACCGGCGCGTGGGCTACGAGGTCTCCGGCGCGCGCTACGAAATCCACGTCGAGGCGGCCTCGCTGGAGCTGGGCGAACGCTCGCTGTCCCTGCGCCCCCTGCGCCCGTCCGACGACGCGGCGGTGGAGGCGTGCTACCGGCGCTTCGCCGCCCAACACCACGGCTGGCTGGACCGGGGCGACTACATCTGGCGGCGCGTGCGCACGCCCCGCGGCGACACCGCCTACGGCTACGTCGTGGAGGGCGCGTCCGGTGTGGAGGGCTACGTGTACCTCGTGCGGAGCCTCTCGCCCCAGGGCGCCGTGCCCACGCAGGTCGTCAAGCTCACGGACCTCGTCGCCACCACGCCCGCCGCCGCGCGACGGCTCCTGCGCTTCCTGGGCGACCACCGCTCGCTGGCGCGGGACGTGATGTGGTTCGGCGGCGCGGACGAGCCGCTCCTCGCGCTGCTGCGCGAACAGACCTACCAGGTGAAGCTGTCCATGCACTGGATGACGCGCATCCTGGATGTCACCAGGGCCCTGGAGGCACGCGACTTCGCGCCCGGCCTGTCCGGCGCGCTCCACCTGGACGTGGAGGACGACCTCCTCCCGGAGAACACCGGGCGCTTCGTGCTGGAGGTGGAGGGCGGCGCCGCCCGCGTCCGGCCCGGCGGCGAGGGCCGCCTCAAGCTGCACGTGCGCGCCCTGGCCCCGCTCTACACCGGCTTCCTCACGCCCCAGGCGCTCCAACTCGCCGGCATGCTGACCGGGGACGACGCGTCGCTCGGCACCGCCAGCGCCCTGTTCTCCGGCCCCGCCCCCTCGCTGCGCGACATGTTCTGACGCGACAGGCGCGGGCTACCCGGCCCCCGCCGGGAGTGGTAGGAGCGGCGTCCTCGGACGGAGGAGGCTTCACACGTGCGCGCGTTCGTCACCGGTGGCTCGGGGTTCGTCGGGAAGCACCTGCTCGCGGCGCTCGCGAAGCGCGGGGAACCGGCGCGCGCGCTGGCCCGCTCGCCAGAGGCCGCGCAGGCCATCCAGGCCGCGGGCGGCGAGCCGTGGGAGGGCGACCTCACCGACCCGGAGCGCCTGCGCCTGGGCATGGAGGGCTGTGACACCGTCTTCCACGCCGCCGCGCACGTGAAGATGTCCGGCCCCCGCGCGGCCTTCTATGAAACCAACGTGCGCGGCACGGAGGCCGTGCTGGAGGCGGCGCGCGCGGCCGGCGTGAAGCGCTTCGTGCACGTGAGCACGGAGGCCGTGCTCGTGGACGGCGGCCCCATGGTGAACCTCCACGAAACGCACCCGCTGCCCGAGCGCCCCGTGGGCCCGTACCCGTCCACCAAGGGACAGGCGGAGCGGCTCGTGCTCCAGGTCAACTCGCCGGAGTTCACCACCGTCGTGGTGCGCCCCCGCCTGGTCTGGGGGCCGGGGGACACCACCGTGCTGCCCACGCTGGTCGCCGCGGTGAAGTCCAAGCGCTTCCGCTGGATTGGGGGCGGGCACTACCTGACGTCCACCTGCCACGTGGCCAACGTCGTGGAGGGCCTGCTGCTGGCCGCGGAGAAGGGGCAGGGCGGTCAGGCGTACTTCCTCACCGACGGCCCGCCCGTGGAGTTCCGCGCCTTCGTCACCGCGCTCCTCAAGACGCAGGGCGTGGAGCCCGGCGACAAGACCCTGCCCACCGCGCTGGCCGCGACGGTGGCCGTGGTCAGCGACTTCGTCTGGGACCTGCTGGGCCTCAAGAGCGCGCCGCCCCTGTCCCGCACGGAGCTGCTGCTCGCGGGGCAGGAGGTGACGGTGAGCGACGAGAAGGCCCGGCTGGAGCTGGGCTACACGGGCAGCGTGTCGCGCGACGAGGGGCTGCGCGCACTGGCCGCGAAGGTGGAGTAACCTCCGCGTCCATGCGCAGGTTCGAGTTCGTCGACGGCAACAGCTCCAAGTTCTGGATGCCCGAGGTGCAGGGCGCCACCTTCATCGTCACCTACGGCCGCATCGGCACCGCGGGACAGCGCAAGGAGAAGGCCTTCCCGGACGAGGAGGCCGCCCTGCGCGAGTACAACAAGAAGGTCGCGGAGAAGGTCCGCGAGGGCTACGCCGAGGTGAGCAGCGGCGAGGTCCCGCCCGCGCCGCCCCCGAAGGCCGCCGCCCCGCCGCCTCCCGCGCTCGTGCTGCCGCGCCGCGTGGCCCCCGCCACGCCCGGTCCGGAGGCCGTGAGCGCCGCCGCGTCCGCGCTCGCGCTGCTCCAGTCGAAGCTCAAGGGGCCCAGTTGGAAGGTGACGCGGCTGGCGCGCAAGGCCCGCCACGCGCTGCGCGCCCTGGGCGGCGTGGACCCCGCGGCGCACCCCGCCCTGGCCGCCCCCTTCGCCGCGCTGATGGCGCACGTGGTGGGGCCCAAGGCGGAAGGGCGCCTGCCGCTGCGCCACGCGCTGGGGCTCCTGTCCCAGGTGGACGTGGCCGCCTTCCAGCGCGCGGCGGAGATGTGGAAGGCCGCGCCCGCGGGCTCGGTGCCGCCGGGCGTGGCCGCCGCGCGGACGCTCCACGACCCGGAGCTGGCGCTGCGCGTGACGGCGCTCCTCGCCGAGCGCCCCGACCTGCGCGACGGCTCCGAGGACGCCTGGACGAAGCGCTGGGCCACGCTCAAGCCGCACGTGGAGGCCCACCTGTCCGGCGCGGGCCAGTCGCTCGCCGCCTTCGTGGGCGGCGTGGACGCGGGCGGCGACGCGCACCTGTCCAAGCGGCTCGCCCGGCTGGGAGCGTGACGGCGAAGGCCCGCGCGTCACGCCCCTGTCTACGGGGCGCTGCCCGCCGCGCTGCCGCCCCCGGACGCGGCGGCCTTCTGGAGCGTGGCGGCCGTGGGCTCTCGGTCCATCTCCTCTTCCGGGTAGGCCTGCGCCGCGTCCAGGTACTTCTTCGCCTGCACCCGGCGGCGCTCCCACTTGGACAGCCCCTCCGGGGACAGCAGCGTGGGCTCCCCGCCGCCGGACTTCTCCACGACGTGGCCGTCGCAGAAGAACCACTCCGTGCGCCCGTCCGGCGACACGCGCGCGAAGAAGAGGTCCGGCTGGCCCACCTTGGAGGGCTTCGGGCACCACGTGTCGCGCGCCTTCGCCTCCCGCTCCGCGCCCTGCTCACGCCACTGCTTCTGCGCCTCGCGCAGCGCCGCGGCCGCTTGAATCCGGGGCCCCAGCTCCATCCGCTCCCGAGTCTCCGTCAAGAGCTCCCCGCCGCGCCGGGCCAGGTCCGGGAACGCGCCGGTGCTCCGGAAGTCGCAGGCCTTCAGGGCCCGGAGGTTGTTCTCGTGCACCTTCAGCACCGGAGGCAGCGTGCGCAGGCCCTCCTCCAGCAGCGCCAGGTGCTTCGCGTGCTCCAGCGCCTTCGGGTCCAGGGCCTGGTCCGTCTCCTTGACGAAGCGGGCCAGCAGGCCGTTCACCGCGGTCAGCTCGTCCTGGAACCAGCGCGGCTCCGCGTCGCAGGGGCTCGCCTTCGACCCCGTGTAGTCCCGGTACTCCGCCCGGGACATGCCCAGCGCGTAGCGCTGGATGGGCGGGGCCTGCTTCGCCGCGCAGCCCCCGAACACCGCTCCCAGTCCCAGGAGCGCGATGCTTCGTGCCAGTGTCGTCATCCGGTCCATTCTGCCAGTCCTATGAGGACAAACAAACCGGCGGAGCGGTCCCTGGACGGGGAGCGGGCGGGGGAGGGGCCGTGAGTGACAGGGTTGTGACAAAAGCACCGCCGGGCTTTCGGGGACCGCGACCCGGGGTACGAGGGGGGACATGAAGCCCCGGGTCCTCCTCCTCATTGGCGTGCTGGCCGCCCTGCTGGGGGTGTTCTACCTGCTGGCGGCCCCGGTGGCGCCCCGCCAGGGGACGCCGGAGCCGGAGCCCACCGTGCTGCCGTCGCGGCGGCGGGTGACGGACATCACGTTCCTCTACAGCACGGAGAAGCGCGCGTGGGTGGAGGCGGCGCTCGCGGAGTTCGAGCGGACGCATCCGCGGGTGCGGGTGACGCTGGTGGGGCGGGGCTCGCTGGAGGCGGCGCAGGCCATCCTGGAAGGACGGGAGAAGCCCACGGTGTGGAGCCCGGCGGACAGCGCGGAGCTGCGCATGCTCGCGGCGGACTGGGCGACGGACGCCTCGCACGGGCCGCTGTTCGCCACGCAGGGAGACGCGGTTCCGCATCCGCTGGTGCTGACGCCGCTGGTGTTCGTGGGCTGGCAGGACCGGATGGAGGTGTTGCGCAAGGCGGGCGGTGGCGCGGCCCTGTCGTGGAAGACGCTCCAGCGCGCGGTGGCGAGCGACCGGGGCTGGCCCGCGGTGGGCGGCCCGCCGGAGTGGGGCTTCGTGAAGCTGGGCCACACGGACCCCCGCAAGTCCAACTCCGGCCTGCAGGCGCTCCTGTCCGCGACGCTGGAGTACCTGGGCCGGCGCGAGGGCGTGAGGGAAGGGGACCTGTTGGATCCGGGCTATCAGGCGTGGCTCCAGGGACTGGAGCGGGGCGTGACGCGCTTCGAGCCGTCCTCGGGCACGTTCATGACGGACCTGGTGCGCTACGGGCCGTCCCGCTACGACCTGGCGCTGGTGTACGAGAGCCTGGCCATCGCGCAGTTGGAACATGCCCAGGGCCGGTGGGGGCCGCTGCGGGTGGACTATCCGCCGGTGACGCTGTGGAGCGACCACCCGGCGGCGGTGCTCCAGGCGGACTGGGTGACGCCCGAGCAGCGCGAGGCGGCGCTGGAGTGGGTGGCCTTCCTGCGCAGCCCGGCGGTGCAGGCCCGGGCGCTGGCGTTCGGCTTCCGGCCGGCGGACCCCTCCGTGCCGCTGAGGACGCCGGACGCGAGCAACCCCTTCACGCGGCTGGCGGCGCACGGCATCCGGTTGGACGTGCCGCCCGCGGCGGACGTGCCGGACGCCTCCGTGCTGCGCACGCTGTTGGATTTGTGGACGCGCATGGGCGTGGGGCGCTGAAGGCCGCCGCCTACCGCGCCCGCGCCACGAACTCGGCGACGCGCAGGGCCCAGGCCTCCGCGGAGTCCAGCTCCGAGCGCGCGTCGGCGTAGCGGTCGAACGACGCCTCCGAGCCGTCCCGCGCGAAGAGGGCCGCGTTGAAGTCCCGCTGCGCCGTGGTGAGCCACTGGCTGGCGCGCATGCGCAGCCAGTTCACCACCTGCGGGGTGGGCTCCACCTGGTTCAGGTCCAACGAGGTGGGGTGCAGCTCCACCCTTTCTCCATCCTTCTCAGACTCTGGCATCACGTTCATGGACCGGATGGTTGCCATGGCCCCCGGGCCTAGCACCCGACCCGGATGGACGAGACAAACGTCGGTCCTGCACAGTTGCCGACGCTGAAATCTTCGCTGGAGGACGGAACGTCAGACTGGCGGGCTGCGTCAGATGACGCCATCCCACCCGGTGTCATGGCGACGGAAGGCGTCCCGGATGGCCTGGACGGTGGGTTCGGGGAGGGGACCCTGCTCCAGGGTGCGCGCGTTGGCGCGCAGGTTGTCCAGCCGCGTGGTGCCCACGATGCAGGTGGCCACGCCCGGGGCGAACGCGGTGAAGCGCAGCGCCAGCTCCGGCCACTCCAGGCCGTCCGTCTGGAGGGCCATGCGCTGCATCCGTTCCCAGTACTCGCCCACGTCGTGCGCGTAGGGGCGCCCCGGGAAGCGCCACGGCGCGTTGGCCAGGGGCCGCTTGGCGATGACGCCCACGCCGCGCGCCTGGGCCTTCGCCACGCCCTGGTCCAGCGAGCGCTGGTCGAAGAGGTTCACGGACGTCTGCACCACGGCGAACGCGCCGGTCTCCAGCGCGGCGTCCAGGCCGGCGTTGTCACCCGAGTACGCGGCGGCGCGCACCTTGCCCGCCTCCACCGCGCGGGTGAGCGCCTCGATGAGCCCCGGGCGGTGGAGCACGTCCGGCGGACACGAGTGGAAGTGCAGCACGTCCAGCACGTCCGTGCGCAGGCGCTGGAGGGCCAGGTCCACGCCGCGCGTGATGCACTCGGGCGTCCAGTCCTCCACGCCGGGCACGCCGTAGCCGCACTTGGTGGACAGCACGAACTCGCGGCGGCGCGCGCCGAGGAACCTGCCGATGCGCTCCTCGGACACGCCGTAGCTGGGCGCGGTGTCGATGAGCGTGATGCCCGCGTCCAGCACGCCGTGCAGCAGCGCCTCCGCGTCCGCGTCGCTCAGCGCTTCATTGCCCACGGGCCCCGCGCCGAAGCCGAGCGCGGACACGGTGAGACCGCTCTTCCCCAGGGGACGTTGAATCATCGGGTCGGGCCTTCTCCACGCGCCGCCAGGTCGATGAAGCCGCGGATCCAGATGAGGTTCACGGCGTCGCACGCATCCTGCGGCGTGGGCGTGGTGGTCTCCAGCGCGGCGGTGTACGGCACGCCCTGGCGCATGTACCAGTCGGTGACGCTGCCGTCGTGGAAGACGATGAGGCCGTGCTCGTCGGCATGGGCGTTGTCATCCACCTTGCGGCTCTTCACCACGGTGGCGTGCGCGGCGGCGGCCTCCTGCAGCGGGCGGTAGGCGGCCTTGTCCCCGAAGACGTATGCGTACGTGGCGACGCCGCCCAGGTAGTTGTCCTGGTGGAGGTCGAGCGCCGCGTCCGGGGCGGGGAAGCGCGCCAGGTCCGTGCGCACCGCGCGCGTCTCCTTGGGGCCGCCGTCGTAGAGGGCCCAGCGGAGGATGGGCGGGTCGCCCACCAGCTCGCCGCGCCACTCGCCGTGGGCGACCTCGTAGCGCATGAAGTCGTTGTTGGGCTTCTCGCCGCTGCGGTTGTAGCGGGTGCCGTCCTCGAAGCCGGATGGGTTGATGCACGGGTAGACGCGCAGGCCCACGCCCTGGGACTTCGCGTACGCGACGATGTCCGGCAGGTGCCTGGCGAGCGTCAGCGGGCCGGCGGGCTCCTCCCCATGGAAGCCGGACGTGATGACGAGCCAGCGGTCGCCCGGCACGATGAGGCGGAAGAGGGGATAGTCGCGCCCCCCTTCGTGCACCTGCCCATATTCGGAGAGCTCCCCCAGGGCCGCGTGGGAGCGGATGCGTCGTGCGTATTCGGTGTAATCCACCGACCGACCATAACCGTGCGCGTCATCCCTGCCCACGAAGGTTCGGGGTGAAACACGGAATGTGTCATGCCGAGCGCACCCAGCGCGGGCCGCGGGGTGGGTCTACTTCGCTCCGGTGTGCTCGCGGAAGTCGCTGGCGAGCGTCTGGCGCTGGGCGGGGGTGAGCGTGCGGTGGACCTCGAGCACGGCATCCACGGCCTTGTGGGCGAAGGCGCGAGCGGCGTCGATGCGCGCGTCCACCAGCGAGTGGAGCTTCGCGGCGTCGGGCGTGTCGGACGTCAGTTGGGTGACGGCCTCGGCGCGGGCGGCCTGCTGGCCCTCCATGAGGGACTGGCCCTCGTTGAGGAGGCGGTCCTTCACGGCGTGGATGGAGGAGCGCTGGGCCTCGGTGGCGTTGAGGTCATCCAGCTTGTCGTCCAGCTTCCAGGTGACCATCTGGTTGATGCGTGCCGGGTCGGGCGTGCCGCGGTGATGGCGGCCCCAGCCGAAACCGGTGAGCAGGGTGACGGCGACAACGGCGGTACCGGCGATGGCGAGCGTCTTCTTCATGGCGTGTGGCTCCAGGGGTGGGGTGCTGTTTCCCGCTGCTTGACTGGAACCAATATGGAAGCCGCCGGTTGCGGTGGTTTGAGCCGGCGGTGAAGAAGTGTGAAGGGGTCGTACCCCTTCATGGCAGGCACCCATGAAAGGTCAGTGAATCCAAGGGGTTCTAGGCTGGCCTCAAGACATGTCAGACCCCTTGGGTAGAACGCGTTTTTAGCCTGGGCTTCGTGCGAAGCCCAAGGTCCTGTGACGCCCACCTGGGCGGAGGCTCTTCATGACGAAGAAGCACAAAGCCACCTCGCTTGCCGACGCCACGCTGGAGGTTCCTGAATCTGGCTGGGCGTTCGCGGGAGCCTCTGCCCAGATTGCGCCTGCTGCCGTAACGGATCCAAGCGTGCTGCGAGCCGGACGCAATCTTACGGAAGCGGTGAGGCAGGGCGTTGCCCTGGCAGAGCCGGGGACTCGTCAGGCCGAAGAGATTGCCCGGTTGCTGCAGGAGACAACGGCCCGCAAACACGGCCTCCAGTTCGAAACGGCGATGAAGCAGGCCATCACGGCGCCAGACGTCTTCAAGGCGGTGGAAGGGCCGCATCCCACAGGGAAGGCCGCTGAATTCGTTGTTTCCCGTGCCTACAAGGATCTGCATGCGAGCCAGCACGGAGAGGTGGTCAATCCTCCGAAATCCATGGCTCCCAACTTCGTGGATGCTCGGATTTCGCCTGACTCCGCGAGCCGTCGAGACATCCTGTTCCAAGTCAAAGGGCCTAGTGGCGTTCTGCTGACCGTTCCCGGTGGACAGGTCAAGACCGGTTCTGGCCAGTACCTGGCGGACAGTCTTGCGAGCATGGCGCAGACTCCGGGATATGGCCGGACGGCCTACGTTGATGCCCGGTTTGTGGAGCCTGATGGTAGTCCGCGCGTGGCTCCAGATGGCTTCACGAAAGCGCAGGCCCGAAAGCTGCGGGAAGCGCGAGTTGTATTGCGAGGAATCCGTGAGCTGGACCGCCAATCGGAAGAACTCGTGGGGAATCTGCGCCAGTTTCGGAAAGACGGAAGCGAACCTGTGGCGCGCGCCCAGCTTCAGCGACTCCGCAATGACATCGCAGCGGCATATCGAGCCGAAGGAGTCACCTCGCGCATGTTGGGGGGCGCTGCCATCGCCGCAGCAGCAAGCATGGTTTCGTCCCTGGCGGTTCAAATTCTTTCTGATGGAAAGGTGGACCTGTTGACAGTGGCTCGTTCCGCTGCGGGAGCTTCGCTCGTTGCTGGCGCAAGTACGCTGGCCGACGCGAGTCTGTACCAGCTTGCTACCTGGCTGGGTGAAACGCCAGAAGTAGCCCGAACCCTGGCATCGCAGGGGGTCGCAGCGGGGTTCTTCGTGGTTGCCGCTGGAACGGACGCCGTTTCAGAAATGCGAGCTGTTGTCTCAGGCCGTTCTACCGGCGCTGATGCGGCGATGGGGACATCGGTGAAGGTCGTATTGGATGCCTTGCCGCTGGTTCTGATGCCCTTGGGGCTGATGGGATTGCCGCTCGCACTGGCGGGCCAGTTTGGTGGCCGGTGGCTCTTGCAGCGGTCTCGACAAGACGATGCCACCATTCGTCAGAGCTGCAACGAGGCCGAGGGCACCGCACGTCAGTTGTCTGTTCGCGTGGAATCTATCCAGCCTTCAGTTGAGCGCCTTCGTGTGATGAGTGACGAGGTGGATGAAATCCACGCTCAGTTGATGCAGGGCAACAAGTCCTCGGGGCACATCATTCAGTAGGAGAAAACAATGCCTTTATTTTTTGTGCTGATTGCAGTTGTTGGAGTTGCCTATGGCGTGGACCAGCGCGGCAAGCGAATTCAGGAGGCGGAAAGGTTCCGCCAGGCGATTCGTGTGCTTGAGTTGCGTGTGATGTCCATGGAAACCCAGATTTCTGACCTGGAACAGCGCTACGGGCGTATGTCGGCTCAATACCGGGAACTCGTTGCGCTTTACTGGCAGCAGCGTGAGGAACTGAAGCGGCGCCGGGCTGCGTATGCGGCATATGTGTCTGTGGACTAAGAACGGTGCGCTTGGTATTGGGCTTTGTTTGTTGGGCCCAATGCCAAGTTGCATTGGCAGTGGAAGTGGCATTGATGGTACGGCCAGCCCTGTCAGGCCCTTCAGGCTGGACGCGGTGAACAATGCCGTGGCGCACGCACCGCGCATGGAGAACCGTCTACTGGTCTTTCGAGATGCATCTGTGCGTGGCTCCGGCCGTGCACTGGGAGATTCGGACGGCGGCGAGTGTGGACGGTGCTGGTCGCGTTCTTGGTTCTGCTGGTGACGCTCGTCGCCGTGAGCGCCCTGGTGACGAACATAGAGATAGGCATCGAGGCGGCCAGGACCGGTGTGGATCCAAGCGACAGCGGGGGCAGGCGGGCCTGATGGAGAAGGTCGAGGCCCTGCCGTGGCCCCCGTGGTGACGGTGATGATGGCTGGCACACTGGGGCTCTGCCTCTCGCTCGCGGGTGGCTGGCTGTCCCCACGGTCCCTGCGCGACCGGCTGCGTCTGCGAGCCGGGGTGCCGCTGCCGACATGGGCCTGGGTGACGGCGGCGGTGGGCTGCTTCTCGGTGGGACAATCCCTGGAGAGCTTGGCGGTGCTCACGGGAGCATGGGGCTGGACCGCGTCGTTGAAGGGGTTGCTGGCGGCGGAGCAGGGCCCGTTGGGGACCTTCGCGCTGCTGTTGTTCTTCGGCTCGCCGGTGGCAGGCACGACGGAGGAACTCTTCTTCCGGGGCTACGCGCAGACGCGGTTCGTGGAGCGCTGGGGGCGCACGGCGGGCATCGTGGGATCCGCCGCGCTCTTAGGCCTCCTGAATCTTGATCCCATTCACGGTCTATCGCCCTGCTGATGGGCGTGGATCTGGGCTGGCTCGCGGCGCACACGGGCAGCGTGCGGCTGCCCATCTTCGTCCACATGCTCAACAACGGGGCGTCGTTCCTGCTCACCCGTTACGCGCCGCCGGCCGCAGAGTACCCGGCTTCATTACACGCGGCGCTGCTCGTCGTGAGCACGTTCCTGGCGGTGGGGGCCGTGGTGCTACTGAGACGCATCACCGAGGCCCCGAATCAAGCACCCGCCATGCTCGCGAGCGCGTGATCTCAGCGTCCGTCCCAGAACGCCATGTCGCCGTACTCCCAATCCCAGGGCACACCGGCCTCGCCCAACACGAAGCGAACGAGGTGGGGATAGGCGGGCTCCGCACGGACGTCGTTGCTCAGGATGAGCACGCAGCGGCGTCCACGCGGCAGGCACACGAGGGTGTTGCCGGTGCTGTCATTGTGGCCGTTCTTGAAGAACCCGCGTCCCTGCGGCCCGTCGAACAACACCACGCCCAGGCCCGCCGCCAGGTCCCTGCGCCGTGACTCCGGAGGAAGTTCGTCCTGGAGGGTGGGGAACTGGCTCCGGGTGGTGATGGGCAATTGCGGCGAGGTCATCCGGGCGAAGGTCTCCGGAGACAGTCCTTCACCGCTCACCAGCGCGGCGGCGAAGCGAGACAGGTCATCGAGCGTGGTGTCCATGGAACCGGCCGCGCGCACCCTGCTGCGTTCGTCGTGTGGTTCCACGCTGCCATCGAGCTTCCAGCCGTCGGCCAGGTTCTGTGCGAAGTCCGGCCGCCACGTCATGCGGGTCGTGCGCATGCCGAAGCGGTCGAACACTCGCCGTTGCATCTCCTCGCCCACGTCCAGCCCGAGTCCTCGTTCGAGCACGAACTGCATCAGGATGATGCCGTCGCCGGAGTACGAGAAGCGGCTGCCCGGAGCGAAGTGGAGCCGAAGCCGCTCATCCGGTTCAAGGAAGCCAAAGTTGGCGAAGCCCGCGCTGTGGGTGAGCAGGACGCGAGGCGTGATGTCCCGCCAGCGTTCGTCACCGGCCAGATGGGACCAGGTCGAGTAGCGGTCCTCGTCCGGGTATTCAGGCAGCGGCCTGTCCAGGTACTTCGAGATGGACGTATCCAGGTCGATGCGCTTCTCGTCCGCGAGCTGCATCACGACGTAGGCGAAGACCGTCTTGGTGATGGACGCGCCATACATCACCGTGTCGGTGCGCAGCGGTTCGCCCTTCGAGTTGCGAGCACCGTAGGCCCGTGTCGCGACGACGCGCCCGTTGTCAATGACCGCGATGGCCAGCCCCTTCGCACCGGTCGCGGACATCGCGCGAGCCGCCTCCGCATCCAGCGCGGCCACGTCGGGCACGGGAGGTGACTCACGAACCGCCGACGTCGTGGCACAGCCGCTGACAAGCAACGCACACAGACCCCAGGCGCGCAGCCTCTTCATTCGATGGGCTCCCATCCGCGAAACAGCAAGCAGACCCTATCGTCCGTACAACGCGTGCGGCCACGGTCAATTGCTCCACGGCGGCGGATTCGCGGCGTGGTCCGCACACCCTCGACGTGAGTGCGCACTGCCATGTTCCAGGTGTGCGGGCCTTGACCCCCGAGCATCGCACTTGATTGAAAGGGCGTGGCCATGATGCGTCTCCGAGCTTGCATCGCACTTCTGCTCTTTCTCGCGGCCTGCGCTACGTCGGCGCCGGGCCGGAATGAGCGAACGGTACGGAGCCCGAGGATCGCCAACCTCCAGCGCGCAGCGAAGTTGCCGTGGACTGACGGGGGACAGTGCGTCGTCCGTGAGGCTTCACAACCTTGGCCCGTGCTGGTGGAGAAGTGCTATCGGGCCCTCGACCATGACCGGCTTGAGTTCCACGACACCACGGGCAGATGCTCAATCGCTTCAGCGGATGCCGCAGCCGTGGGCATCGGATTCTGTGTGCTGGCGGCTCCTGAGATTGCCGTGGGGGCCGTGATCGTGCTTGGCGTGGTGGTAGTCGGCGTCGCCATCAAGGAAGCGCTGGAGGCATACGAACTCCGCCATGCCTACCCCGAGGAAGCAGGTACCTCCCGGGGAGCGAAGGTGGCATCCCGGGATGCGGAAGCGCAACGCGAGCCCAAGCTGAAGCCCGAACCCGCCGGACAGGACCGGCAGCCGCCAGTGCCACCTGTTCCCGTGGACCGGACGAGACGCGCCAGTTGCGAACCTGTTCCCGTTCCGCACGCGGGCGGAGATGTCCCGCATAATGAATGCGCTGACGGGTTTCCGCCGAACCGCTACCCCGGCAAGGACGTGCTCGTTGGCGGGGTGCGCTTCGATGCGCTGCAAGTCGGTGTGCGCGTGCTGTGGGAGATCAAGACCGACCAATTTGACACGTACAATGCCTTTCTACGAGGGCAGGTAGTGAAAGGGCGGGCGGTCAAGATGCGTGAAGAGCGAAACATCGCGCTGTCATGTGGATATCGCTTCGTGGTTGGGGTGAGCACCGAAGCACACAAAGAAGCACTGGAGCGTGAGGCCCCCGAAATGGAGATCGTCGTCACGGGGTGCAGGCGATGACCAGGCAAAGCACCCTTGGCATGATTGTCTACGCGCCAGCGCTGCTTGCGAGGGACGGTCGCGCGCTCGCTGTCGTCCATGGGATGGAGCGGGCCCTCCCTGGCTTGCGCCTCGATTGGAAGGTTTCCGAAGAGGGGCGTCCCATCGCTTTGCCGCAGCGCGATGCGTGGCTTTCCGAAGGGGCCAGGGATGGAGGTTTTCCTCTCGTGTGCAACGGTGACGAGAGCTTCCCTGTGATGATTTATGGGTTGAAAATACCCGCACGCCAGGCACCGGGCGGGCTGCAGTTGCTCGACGTCCATGCAGAGCTGCCTCTGGACGAGGCTGTCATCGCGGCAGCAGCGGATGTGCTTGGAATCGTGGCAGAGGGGGCCCACGCGTTTTGGGGACAAGCGACGCCATCGGACGCGGGTGTCGAGATCGCACGGCAGACACGCGATCCGGTCCACAAGCCAGGGGTTCCGCCCCGGGGGCTACCCGCACTCAAGCTGCCAGAGAAAATCCGTGCGCCTGAGATTCCACATCGCCTCGGGTGGTTGAACTACTGGTCTGCCCCGGCCGCTCGGGCCATCGGGTTCCCGGACCCGACCCGTGACGCCGAGCTGCTTTCGCGGTCACGGCGTACGGCGACGGGAGGGTGGGTCGTGCGGCTCACCGACGCACCACTCGACCTGGACAATCCCGCCCACCTGGACGCGCTCCTGTGGGCCTATGAGCGGTTCCCGGAGATCGGCGGACGTGCTGTGCCTTGACCGGGCAGGTCACTCAATGGAGGGCGGCTCGGGCTCCAGGAGGTGCGGGGGCTCCGACTGCCCTTCGTCCCGGAGCCTGAGCGCGCGGTCGATGCGCGCGGCGGCGCTGATGAGGCCGAGGTGGCTGAAGGCCTGTGGGAAGTTTCCCAATTGCTCGCGCGTCAGCGGGTGGATCTCCTCCGCCAGGAGCCCCAGGTGGTTGGACGCCTCCGCGTGCGCGACGAAGACGTCCTCGGCCTCCTGGATGCGATTGGCCAACGCCAGCGCCTCCGCCAGCCAGAAGCCGCAGAGGATGAAGCCTCCCTCCGGCCCCGCGACTCCGTCATCCATCCGGTACCGGCGCAGGAACGGGCCCGCGCCCAGCTCCGCGCGCAGCCAGTCGACCGTCCTCAGGATGTATGGATCCGTCCCCCGGAAGCAGCCCACGATGGGCAGTTGCAGCAGCGCGGCGTCTGGCTCGTTCCCTCCGTAGACCCCGACGAAGTGCTTGCGCGCCGGATCCACGCCGTTGCGCAGGATGTCCGCCCGGATGACGTCCGCCAGGGCGGCACTGGACTGCTCCAGCGCCGTCTCCCCGAAGAGCCGTGCCAGGTGCTGCCCCCGGCGCAGGGCCAGCCACCCCATGAGCTTCGAGTGGACGTTGTGCCGCATCTCCCGGCGCGGCTCCCAGATGCCGTGGTCGGGCTCGCTCCAGCGGCGGGCGGTGGTCTGGATGACGGAGCGGAGCAGCCTCCAGGTGCGCAGCGGCAGCCGCCCGCCGGAGCGCTCGTAGAGGTACGCCGCGTCGAGCAGCGCGCCCGCGGTGTCGAACTGGAACTGGTCCCTCGCGTCGTTCCCCAGCCGCACCGGCCGCGAGCCCTGGAAGCCGGCCAGTTGCTCCAGCTCCCGCTCCGGCGGCACGGAGGCACCGTCCAGCGCGTACATCACCTGAAGCGAGTCACCGCGTTGCAACGTGTCGCGCACGAAGTAGAAGAACTCGCGCGACTCATGCTGGAAGCCGAGGAGGTTGGTGGCGCGCACCGCCATCGCGGAGTCGCGGACCCAACTGAAGCGGTAGTCCCAGTTGCGAGGCCCTCCAATCCACTCGGGGAGCGAGGTGGTGGGCGCGGCCACCATCGCGCCCGTGGGGCCGTACATCAGCAGCTTCAGCGCCAGCGCGGAGCGCAGCACGTGGTGCCGCCACGGCCCTTCGTAGTGGAGCTGTTGCGCCCACTCGCGCCAGGCCTGGCGCGTATCCCGCAGGTGGTCGAAGGGCCGGTACGCGGCCAGCGGCTCCGGCCGGTCGGAATCCCAGGACAGAATCATCCAGCGCCGCTCGCCCGGCCCCATCCGGATGCGGGTCTGGAGGCCCGTGTCTCCCCGGCAGGGGTGGCCGCGCAGCGCCTCGCAGGGCCGCCACTCCGCCTCCCCGCTGAGCACGGCGACCAGCCGCTCGCCTCCCGACCCGCGAGCGACAAGGCCGTGCTCCTCCCGCTCCACCCGCGTCCGCGACGCCCCGTAACCGAAGCGCGGGTCGAAGACGATGTTCAGCTCCACCGGGCCTTCCAGACACTCGATGCGCCGGTGCACCTCGTGGACGGTGGAGCGCGGGTCGTTGGTCCACGGCATGTAGTCGATGATGCGGATGGCCCCCTTGCGCTCGAAGCGGAACAGCGTCTCCAGGACGTTGGTGTCCGGGTCGTAGCGTTGAAGACTCTCGAAGGGCCACACGACGGGGGTGATGCCGGTGATGCCACCCTTCGCGTCATCGAGGATGCCCGCGAAGACGCTCGGGCTGTCGAAGCGGGGGAAGCAGAGCCAGTCGATGACGCCGTCCGGCCGGACGAGCGCGCAGGAGCTTCCATCGCCAATCACCCCGCGGGCGGCCAGGGAGATCTCCCGGTAGGACCCCGGGTTGGTGAACCGGAAGGGGCGGGCCATCCGCCTGGCGGCGCTGTAGAGGTCCATGAGCAGGCGTGTCGCGGGGCTGGAGCGCGACCTCCCGCCCTCAAGGTAGCGACCCCTGCGAGGCGGCCACACCCGGCGGCCCAGCCGCGCAGGGGGCCCCCGCTCCGCCGTGAGCGCGGACTCGGGGCCGTGCCTACTCCCCGCCGTTCCGGACGGTGGGGGCCCGCGAAGGCGCGATGAAGCCCGAGTAGGCCATCCGGTTCGGTGAGCAGCGCCCGGGGTTGGTCACCTTGTCCGGTGTGGCGTTGCCCGTCATGGCGGCGCTGACCTCCTGCGGCGCGGAGGAGGGATGGGCCTCCAGGAAGAGCGCGACGATGCCGGTGACATGGGGTGCGGCCATGGACGTGCCGCTCAGCGTTCGGGTCGCCGTGTCATCGCTGGCCCAGGCCGAGAAGATCTCCTCGCCGGGCGCGAAGACGTCCACGCAGTCGCCATGGTTGGAGAAGGACGCCCGCCGGTCCACGGTGGTGGTGGCCCCCACGGTAATGGCCTCGGCGGTGCGCGCGGGAGAGCGCTTGCACGCGTCCTGGTTCTCGTTGCCCGCCGCCAGCACATACGTCACGCCCAACGTGATGGAGCGGCGCACGGCATCGTCGAGCGCCGCGTCCTCCCCTCCGCCCAGGCTCATGTTGGCCACCGCCGGGGACTGGTGGTGTTCGGTCACCCAGTCCACGCCCGCCACCACGCCCGCCGTCGTCCCGGAGCCCTCGCAGTCCAGCACGCGCACGGCGTGCAGCGACGCGCTCTTGGCGATGCCATACAGGTTGCCGCCCACCGTGGCGGACACGTGGGTGCCATGGCCGTTGCAGTCCACGCCGTCGCGACCGTCGCCGACGGCGTCGAAGGCGATGTCCGCCCGCCCGGCGAACTCCTGATGCGTGGGGCGCAGGCCCGTGTCGAGGACGTACACGTGCACGCCCCGGCCCTGCGTCTGGTACTGGTAGCGCTGATCGAGCGGCAGGTCGCGCTGGTCGATGCGGTCAATCCCCCACGTCGCATCGGGCTGACTCTCGTCGAGCGTTACCGTGCCATTCTGCTGCACGTACTCCACCTCGGGCGCGGCGGACATGGCGCGGGCCTGCTGCTCGCTCATGCGCGCGGCGAAGCCCCGCAGCGCGTGCGTGTACACGTGGAAGGTCTTGCCGCCGAAGCGCTGGGTCAGGCGCCGCGCGACCACCGCCGGCTGCTGCGCGGCGTCCCCTTCCTGGGGTTCATTGAGCACGACGACGTATTCACCGGAGACCGGCTTCGCGACCGTGAGGAACTTCTCGCGCACCGGTGTCTGCACGGACGCGGCGCCACGGCAGGGTGTGTCACCGGGTGGCGGTATGGGATTGCCCGTGCTCTGGCACGCGGACAGCAGGAACAGCACGCAGGCGGACGAGACCGTCCGCGACAGGAGCTTCAGCGACATGGGTCCCCCGGGGTGACACTTCCCAGGGAAGTAACGCATTCCGAATCAAAGCAGTTGCTGCCCCGCGGGGCCGCGAAACGTCCGTTCAATGGCTCAGAGCAGCCCGTCCAGGATGAGCCCACGGCGCTGGGAGTCCTGCATCTGCGCGCCGTCGTGGGCCACCACCAGGTGCAGCTCGGGCGCGGTGCGCAGCAGGTCGTGCAGCCATCGCAGTTGGTGTGCCATCGCCTGTGCATCCTCGCCGCCCAGCCAATTGGTGATCCGAGGGTGCATCCTCGGGAGCCGGATGTTGTCCTGGTGCCAGGCCACGTCACCGACGAGCAGGAACTCGCGCCCGTCGACGAGCCGCACGTACACCAACTGGGTGCCGGGCGTATGGCCCGGGGCCTTGATGAGGACCACGCCGGGACGCAGCAGGTGCATTCGCTCGTACTGGAGCGGAGTGAGTTTCGCGCGCAGCTCCGGGGTGAAGCCGGCCTCCTGCGCGAGCGGGCTTCGCAGTTGTTCGTCCGTGAGGTGGACCTTGCTCGCCACCTCGTCCAGGTATGGCGAATGCGCGATGCCCGCGCAGTGGTCGAAGTGCTCGTGGGTGACGACCGTCGCGTCCGCGCGGCGCAGCGCCTCCTGGACCCGGGTGTAGTCCGCGGCGTCGAACTCCGAGCCGGGGAACTGGTCCTGCTGCGTCTTCTCGTCGCTCACGACGTCCACCATCACGGTGCGGCCGTCGGCATAGACGACCTGGTACGCGTAGAAGTCGAAGGTGGCCTCTGCGAAGCCGCTGCCGGCCACCACGAGCGCGTGGGGCACTCCAGAGGCCCGGCTCACGTGCTGGCTGCGCAATGCGGTGGGGAGCGGCGCGCCGGTGGAGACGGCCAGGGCCCGGATGGCGCCCAGGTCGGCGTCGAAGCGCGAGGTCTCCGGTACGCTCACGTCGCTCAGTCCCACGGCCGCGACGACGACCAGCACCAGCAACAGGGCCGCGACAACCAGGCCCACGCGACGCCACAGGGTTCCCTTCATGGCGGGTATTTTGCCGACTCCCGCCATTGACCTGCGTGAAATTTCCGGGGTGTCCGCACCTGCGATTCAACGAGGGGCAGTGGAGGGCGGTAACGTCTTCCTGCCGCTGCACGCCCCTCCGGAGGGAAAGGTGCATCGCCGCCCATGCCTCCGTCCCGAGGGGCGAGGGCATGGATGCGGTGGACCAGCAGTCGCAAATCCTGCTGCGCTGGCAGTCCGGCACTTCCCAATCCCCTTACAGTGACTCGCTCGTGGATCTCGTGGAGTTGGGGTGAGGGGTGGCTTGAGACCCATGTTTAATGCGAGCTCCTATCACACGGCCCTCAAAGTCCGGTGCTGATATGGTCCAGTGGCTGCTTGCGGAGGGGAAATGAATAACTTGATTGATGGTCGATATTCACCGATCAGTCTCCTTGGTCAGGGAGGCTTTGGTCATGTCTATCTTATGGAAGATGTTGTTACGGGCAGTCGAGTTGCCCTGAAGATGCTTGCGAACGCATCCGTTGATGCCGTTGAGCGATTTCGGCGAGAGGCTAGAATTTTGAATGCCATTGCTGGGAATATGCATGTTGTTCAGATTTTGATGTTTAACATGGCGCATAGTCCGCCATATATCGTGACCGAGTATTGCGAGGGTGGATCGCTTCGCACGTGGGTTGGAAATAGAAATTGGAAAATGACTGCGGGTGCAATCGCTCATGCGTGCGTTGGGCTTTCGGTTCTGCACTCTGCCGGTGGGTTTCATAGAGATCTGAAGCCGGACAATATGCTTGTTTCGCCCGTTGGTGGTGGTGGTGTCTTGATTAAGCTTGCTGACTTTGGGCTTGCGCGGAGGCCGCTAATGTCGGATTCCCCGATGACGAGGCATGGGGCTGGGACAAACGGATATATCGCTCCTGAGGTTCTTGCTGGGGCTGAATATCAGTCTAGTGCTGATGTTTACTCTCTTGGTATTGTGGCTGCTGAGCTTTTGACGGGCGAGAGGTCCGCTCGATTGCTGAATGACGTTCAGATGCCGGCGAAGATGCGAGCCCTGATTTTGGACATGCTCTCACAGGTCCCAACGGCTCGCCCCACTGCGGCCGCTGTGGCGGCGTCGCTCAATTTGCTACTGACATCTCCGCCTCCTGCCGTGCAGTCGAGCGATTCTGGAATGAGCGGACTTTGGGCTGGTGGGCTTCTGGTCGGAGGGCTGCTGTTGGCTTTGGCGGCATTCAGCGGCGGCACCGGCGGTGGGGCGGGTGGGGGCGGTGGTGGCGCAGGAGGTGGGGGCGGTGGTGCGTGAGTGTCTTCGCTAAACGACCGCGCATGAATCCCGATCGGCTCGGAGGATAGGCAGGCGCTGGGCGCTGAAGGAAAGGGGCAGGGGCTCGCGCTGTTCGGCCTTGTGTGCGCAAGTACCGGATGAAGAAGCGAGCCCTGCCTCAGGGAAGGAAACAGCTACGCCTGCGATGTCCTGACCGCAGGCGGCTGATTCGCTGGAGAGAGAGGACTAGCTGCCCGCTCACCCTGCGGCGGTGCATGGCGGTAGCGAAGGTGGCCAGTGGTCAGTCACGGGCGCAAGCCGCGCGGCAGCCGCTGTGCGCCACGTCCACGGTGGTGTCCGCGGTTCAGCGCTTTCAGCGCTCAGGCCGAGAAGGCCTCTTGGACGGGCGCGCTCAGAATGGGCAGCGCAAAGTGGACGAGCGATTCCGGCGGACGTTGTGCCGGGTGCTGGAAGGGACGCCGCAAGCAGTCCGGTTGGCGGCGCACGACGTGAACGCGCGAGTTGCTGGTTCGCGAGGTGGAGAGGCGAGGCCGGGTACGCGTCTCGCCCGCGACGATGGGACGCGCACTGGCCTCGATGGGAGCCCAGAGAAGGCGTCCGCGTCCCGTGGTGCGCTGCCCTCGGCCGGAGCGCCGACGCCGATGGCGCCTCTGGCAGTTGAAATGCCGTGCGGCCTTCGCCCGGCCCGGCGAGCCCGTATTTTTCGAGGATGAGATGGACGTGCCCCTCAACCCGGAAATCGGCCCCGACTGGACGTTGCCTGGACAGCGCGGAGAGGTCGTCACCCCGGGCAACAACCAGAAGTGTTTCGTGGCGGAGGAGCTGGATGCGAGCATGGCTCGGGTGACTTGGGTGCAGGGGGAGAGGAAGACGAGTGCTCTCTTCATCGACTTGGTGCGCGCCGTGGACGCCGCCCATCTCAGAGCGAAGCGTCTGCATTTCATCCTCGACAACGCCGCCACCCACTCCAGCAAGAAGACGCGCAAAGGCGCTGGAGGCACTGGGTGAGCGGCCGGTGCTGCACTTCCTGCCGCCGTACTGCCCGGAGGGCAACTGGATTGAGCGCCTGTGGTGGGACGTGCACGCCAACGTCACCCGCAACCATCGCTGCAAGAAGATGGAGGCGCTCATGGCAGAGGTGGACGCCTACCTCGACGCGCGCAACACGCAGAAGACGGCCAGCCCCTTGCTGCGCGCCGCACCTGCTCGACGCGCAGCGTGAGACCGTTCGAGAATTACGAGCGATCGCTTAGGACTGATCAGAAGGGAACAGCCCAGCGCGTCCCCGTCTAGAGTTGCCTGAGAATATCTGGACGCTCATGTGCGGCCTGAGCACCTCGGGCGGATCGATGTTCTCCACAATGATGAATTGACCAACCTCGCTCAGACTAGCAAGGTGCTCAAAAAAGTAGTCCTTTAGCGGGCTTCGTGCGACGGCCTCTTCGTCTTCGGCGAGTTTTCCGCTCTTGGACCGTAGGGGGTCCCGATACGTAAGGAGTGGGGTATCGAGGATGAGGAACCCCGGATGAGGGAGGTTCCGCTCCTTGCAAAATAGGAGGAGCGCCACCTTGAAAGCAGCATGCGTGATCGCGCGGACTCCCTTCCCGTTAGCGCGACGCTTCTTTCCATCGATGATCAGGTCTTGACTCTTCTCATCGAAGGATACGTGGCACTTGCCAGGAAAACGCCATGCACGAAGAACATCACTGACGACTTGAGCGAAGTCATGCGAGGCCGTTCCTTCGCTTGCGGTCAAAGGACTGCGCGCCCTGCGCTGCACTTTGGCTCGTGCTAGTTCATCCCGCTTTTGAATAAGTGCGTGCTTTTGTTCTAGGAGGGCTAACCCGCGACTTGTTCGCTCCCGCGCATTGAGCAAGTCCGCAAAGAGGTTCTGCTTCCCAGAAACCTGCGGGGTAAGGCTGTCCACTTCAGCCTCAATCTGCGAAAGACGGGCTCTCGCAGCAGGGAGTGCCTCGGTCAGAGCGGTCTGCTCATGCGCGAGCGCCGCCATCGTTTTTGTCAAATCGGCTCGTTGGCGGCGGACCTTATCCGATTCGACAAGGGCTGCAGCGCGGATGCTCTCAATCTCGCCAAGCGGATGGACGTGTTTCTGCTCCGTAGTGGCGGCACCGCACAACGGACAGTCCTTTTCTCCATCAAGCGGGAGGATAAATCCGGCTTCATCTAGCGCTTCGAGGCGTTCGATGTCCGATTGGTAGATTTGGTCCAGTTGGCCGAACCGAGCCAGGTTTGCTTGTACCTCTGCCAATCGTTGTTCGTGGCGCGTAAGGTCAAGGGATGCGTTACGTTTCTCGGCAAGTAACCCTCGAATTGAGCCCTGTGCAGCTTGCAACTCAGCCTGGAGAGCATCGAACGGTGTCACTAACTTCTCGTGCTGCGCATCCAGTTCGGCGGCGTCTGGATAGTTCTCAGTGAGGTCCACATCAATGGCAGCGAGCATTGCGTCAAAGACCTCAATTTTTGCAGCGGTCGAGGTCTTCTGGGTTTTTATGTCCGGAATAGGCGTGATGGCGCGATCGTCTATCCCTGTAAGAAGAAGTTTGAAGACACTTCGCTCTAGAGTTTTCCTTGTGTTTTGCCCGCTGTGGATCGGCGATGCTTCACTCCACATAGATGTTTCGTCCACAATGCAGTAGCGCGCGATGTCCCGAAAGCTCAGGCTTTTCTTGGCGCCATTCGCATCGATCACAAGCTGGCGGTCCGTCAAGCCAATGAGCGCAAGCAGGAACTGAGAGATGTTGTCGTCCCGGTCTGAGTCATGATTGGGAGCAAGGCGGCGAAGTTCGGTAACGGGCTCGTCTCCGCTGGAGAGGCCCGCGACCAATTGAATAGCGCCTCCAGCGAGCGCTCGGACCAATGTCGAGTCAGCGAGATTCGGGGCATTGAGGCCAAGCCACGCCCGGTCGTAGCCAACTCGCTCCTCTATATCTGGGAGTTCGCTCCCAGCGCCAAGTGCAAAGTCCACAGTCTTGACGGTGAATGACTTGCCCGTGTTTGAAGCTCCCAAAAGCAGGTTGAGCCCCTCGCTGAAATGCAGCTTGGCAGGTGGCTTTTCTGGTCCCGTGTATGAGAGGTGGCGGAGTAGCAGTCGCGAAGTCACGCGCTTGGGCCCTCCGAGCCTGAACTCCCTTGAAATTCGACAGCCCAGCGACCGACCTTGTCGGCCACGTAGCGTTCGATCGTGCTGTCGTCCATTTGAGCCAAATGGCCCATCAGCCACCGAGCACGTTCTTGCAGGCGCTGGGCGTAAGGGGTTCTCAAGACTTCAACGAAGGCGGGAGCGTCGTCGCTGGCTTGGTAGCGGATGCCGTAGGTGTCCACTGTGGTGTCCACAAGGTGCAAGCGCCGCATGAGGTTCAGACCTTGCTGAACCGTCCGCCTGCGTACGAGCAATTCTCCGGTACGCTCGGGGATGTCTGGGTGGAGGCTCGGAGGCCCGTTAAGGTCTGCCGTGTGGACCACGAGGTGATCGAACCAAGTGAGTTGGAGGAGATCTAGAGGCCGCGGATGCGAGGCTTCAAGAATGAAGACCGCGCGAACGCCGGTTTCTAGTGCGCTGTTGAAGGGGCGGGGCCCGGCGCGGCGCCGCCCATCACTCACTTGTTCCACTTGAGTCGCTCCTCATTCGCGAAATGGTGGCAGTAGCCCTGCTTGATAGGTACTCGCGCATATTTGGCGAGAGGTCCTGAGGGTTGGACGTTTGCGGCCTGAGTCATCACCGCTTCGACCCGTTTGAGGGTCGTTGAGTGCACAGAACCGTGAGTGTCGATGACACCGTGGAAGATGTCGTCTTCAAGTTGGTCCAAGCTTTCAGGCGCCGTGTTGTCTCGATAGAAACGCTGGAAGGCGTCGGCCTCAAAAAAGCGTTCGCGTTGTCGCACGAGGTGCGGCCCATGGGCCGCATGGCTCGCGACTTGTTCGTGAGTTGCGTATACGCAGTTATCGCACTGCCCGTACACGTCAAGTAGTTGGCGAATGTAAGGGGTTTCTTCGACCTGAACTTCCGTCGGCACAGAGCCTTTCGGAGGGGGGCCGGGGTCGTCGCCAAAATGCTTCGCAAGGACCGGCTTGATGCTTGGGTCGACGAGCATCTTGTCAAGCGAGATGACGTGCACCCGGCTGAAGTCGTAGGCCTGGATAAATTGCTCAAGCGCAGGAACCAGCGGGATCTCTTTGTCCTCTGCGATTTTGCTCATGCAGTGCGCCTCCCAGTTGGTCAGGAGCGACTTCTTGAGGTCGCTGGGTTTGTAGACCAGTTCTTGTAGAGGCCGATTGATGCCGCGAGGAGCAACGAAGTAGTAGTTGCGAGGCGTAGTGAACTGCCCCTTGAATGCGTAAAAGAGCAGTTTGCCTAACTCAAGATGGGCCGTCGCAGGTCCAAGGCGCTCGCGATACTGCTTGCACTGATAGTTGTCCCAGTGTCCTTCATGGCGAGCCGCGCTACAAAATCCAACGACGTCACGCCCAAGATCTCCCGAGCCGGAAAAGCGCTCGACCTCAAAGTACCCTAGGTGCTTTGCCCGTTCGGTGACCCAGTCGTAAACGAAGAGTTCGAGTTCCTCGCCGACTAGCTCCAGGATTCTGCGGTCGTTCCGGATCATTTATGGGCTGGACCATACTCGACGTCGGGGGCATCGCCGTAGTCCCATGTTGGCAGAGCCTTTAGCCCCTATTCCAGTAGCGACGAAGGTCGGACATCTGCCGGGTTGAAGAGGCACGGGGACGCGGCCATGGGGCAGTGAAGAAGGATGACGGCTGGCGGGTGCCGGACGAACTTTGGCGACGCATCAAGCCGCTGCAACCGGCCCGTTCAGAGCATCCGTTGGGATGCCATAATCCGCGAGTGCCCGACCGGCAGGCCCTGGACGTGATTTTCCTGGTTTTGCGCACTGGGATGGAGTGGGGCGTGTTGAAGGCCACTGGCTTGTGCCATCCGTCCTCAGCCTATCGACGTTTCCGGGAGTGGTTGCCCGCCGGTGTCCTCCGCGAGTTCGGGCGCTAAGGGCTACTGGCCTACGACCACTTGGCGAAGATTGATTGGATGTGGCTGGCGCTGGACGGCACTCAGGGTAAGGCGCCGCTGGTTAGGTTTCTCGGTGATGAGGTCCTTCTCCTCTCACTCGAACCGGGGCGGTAGCATCGGCCGCCATGGATTCACCTTCCGACCTGCCCTCCGCCGCCCATTCGCCGGTCCCCACGTCGCCGCTGCGCGTGTGGACGGTCCTGGTTTCGTTCGCGCTCCTGGCGACGGCAATCATCGTCGGGGGCGTCATCTCCGCCAGCATCGCGATGGCGATGGAGATGTTCCGCACGGGAGTGAAACCCCAGGACACGGCAGCCATCCAGGCCCTCACGGAGGGACTCAGGTCGATGCCCTGGCTGATGGTCGCGGCCGTGATGACGTCCAGCCTCTCGGGGTTGGTCGCCGCGCTCATGGGCGGGTTCTTGTCTCCCATGCCGTTGATGCAGCGGCTGCGCCTGGGCGCGGGAGCACCGCTTCCTGCATGGGCCTGGGTGGCCGCGCTGGTGGGCTGCTTCACGATGGGACAGGCGATGGAGAGCCTGTCGGTGCTCGTGGGTGTATGGAATTACGGGGCGTCGCTCAAGGGATTGCAGACCGCGAGCCAGGGCTCTGTCGCGACCTTCGCGGCGTTTCTGTTCTTTGGCGCGCTGGTCGCGGGCACGGCGGAGGAGCTCTTCTTCCGCGGGTATGTGCAGACGCGACTCGTGGAACGCTGGGGACGCACCGCGGGAATCGTGGGAGCCGCGACGCTCTTTGGCATCCTGCACTTCGACCCCATCCACAGTCCCATGGCCCTGCTGATGGGCCTGTTCCTGGGCTGGCTCGCGGAGCGCACGGGGAGCCTGCGGCTGCCCATCTTCGTCCATGTCTTCAACAACCTGACCTCGTTCCTGCTGTCCCGCTATGCGCCCTCCACCACGGAGCTGCCGGCGTCCGTTCACGTGACGTTGCTGGCGGCGTGCTCGCTGGCGTTCGTGGGAGTTTTGATGGCGCTTCGGCGGGTGGGGGCCCGGCCGTCAGAGCCCGTGCTCGCAGGGCCCTGAACGCAGCTCAAGGGCCCACGGCACCACGAGCTTCGCCCGTCGCATCCGGCAACTCCGCCGCGAGCTTCGCCCTCAGCGTGGCCACGATGTCCGGATGGTCACCCGCCACGTCGCGCACCTCTGACGGATCCGACACCGTGTCGAAGAGCTGCACGCGCACCCCATCCGGCGTGGGCAGCTCCAACAACTTCCACCGTCCCAGATACAACCCCCGGTGCCGCGCCCGGCGCACCGGCCCCTCCCACTCCGGCTTGAGCGCGATCTCCCCCGTATCGCCCTCCACCATCGCGATCTCATACAGCCACGGATACGGCATGCGCACCGTCTGGTACGCCTGCCCATCCCGGTCGCTGAACCACACGTCCGTCTCAATCAACGCGGGCACATCCGGCAGCGCCCTGGGCTCCGGCCCCGGCCGCGCGAGCGGCGCCAACGAGCGCCCCCGGAACGACTCCGGCGCGGGCACGCCCAGCAAGTCCAACACCGTCGGCGCCACGTCCAGCGACCGCGCCCGCTGCGTCACCTGCCGCCCTGACGCCACCTGCCCGGGCAGCCGCACCACGAATGGAATCCGCAGCCCCGCGCTGCCCCACAGGTGGTCGCCGTGGCCCTGGCCCAGCCCTTCATCCTCCAGGTGCTCGCCATGGTCCGAGACCAGCACCACCAGCGTGTCCTCCCACCGGCCCCGCCGCTCCAGGTCCTCGCGCACGTTCCCCACCAACCCATCGAACGTGCGCACCCCCGCGTCGTAGTTCGCTCCCAGCGCCGCGACGTCCTCCGGCGTGGTCGCGGGCGCGTCCGGATCCACCTCCATCCGAGGCGTCGCCCCGAAGCGCCACGGCCCCCGATATCCCCGCTCCACGTACCTGCCCTCCAGCGGCCACGGCGCGGCGTACGGGAAGTGCGTGGACGACGCGAACACCACCAGCGCGAACGGCGCGTCCTCCGGCAACCCGTCCAGCACGTGCCGCACCCGCGCGCGCAGCGGGGCAGGGTCCGTCAGCTCCGGGAACTCGCCCCGTTCCTTGAACAGCCCCGGCGCCAGCGCCGTCCACGGCAGCAGCGCCACGTGGGTGATGAGCATCCGCTGCCGCACCAGGTCCGGGAAGCGGAAGTCCGGCGCGGACACCTTCTGGAACCCATACGGGAACCGCGAGAAGTGGTCCCCCGCGTAGTCCGCCACCACCGCCGTTCTGTACCCCTGCGCCTCCAGCGCTGTCGCCAGCGTGGTGAGCTTCGTCTCGCGCGCCTCGCGCCCCACCAGCGTGTGCACCACCGGGTGCTCGCCCGCGTACTGCGACGTCAGCAACGTCGTCCATGACGGCGCCGTGCGCGGCACCTGCACCACCGTGTCATGGAAGCGCGTCCCTTCCTCCATCAGCCGGTCGATGTTCGGCGACGTGGACCGCGAATAGCCGTTGCCCGACAGGTGGTCCGGCCTGAGCCCGTCCGACGCCAGGATGAGCAGGTTCGGCCGCGCACGCCCGGCGGACTCCGGCCCCGGCTCCGCCCGCGTCAGCCCCAGCCCCGTGAAGCCCGCCACCGCCGCCGCGGCCGTCACGCCCCCCAGCACGCCGCGCCAGCGGGGTGACTCCGCCAACCCCCGTCCCACCACCGCCAGCACGCTCAACACCGGCAGCACCAGCGCCGCCATGCCCCAGCCCGACGGCTGCGTGCCGCTCAGCCCCCGCAGCACCGCCGCCGTCACCTCCGAGCGCGCGTACAGCGTCGCCGCGTACAGGTGCGGATGCCGCGCCATGTCCGCCGCCACCAGGAAGCCCTCCACCACCAGGCACCCCAGGCCGCTCAGCCAGAACACCGCGCGCCGGCTCCGCTCCGCCGCCCACAGCCCGGCCCCCAGCAGCGCCCCCAGCACCAACCCCACCACGCAGTACGCGCCAATCAGCCGCGCCACCTGCCACAGCACCATGCTCCGCCATTCACTCCACACGTACTCCGTGACGACGCGGCTCTCGTTCCCCTGGTAACCCAGTTGCATGTTCAGCAGGGCACAGAGCGTGTAGAGCAGCAGGAAGACGAGCAGGCCCGCCCGGCAGCCCAGCAGGAGGGCGCGAGCGCGCGTCGGCGGTGTACGGGCGGAGGTGGGCATCCTGGGGCAGCGTGGTCACGAATCCCACGGCGGCCACCCCACGCCCGCGGGGAGTGCCCACGCCCGGACGGACGGGGGGCCGGAATTCCGCTCCGGGTGTCTCCCGGGCCGGTTTTCCGGGCCCCGCACGCGCCCGTCCCGCTTGTTTCCTCCGGCCCCGTCACTGGACTGGCGAGCAGGGGTTGCGGGCTCTAGTGTTCAGGCGCCTCTTTCTTCACCGGGAGCCGGAACGCCCATGTCCTTTACCCACCTTCACCTCCACACCCTCTATTCGCTGCTGGATGGGGCCATCCGGATGAAGGACCTCATCAAGACGGTGAAGGAGAAGGGCATGTCCAGCGTGGCCGTGACGGACCACGGCAACATGTTCGGCACCATCGACTTCTACAAGAAGGCCAAGGACGCCGGCATCAAGCCCATCCTCGGCCTGGAGGCCTACGTCGCGGGCCCCAAGGGGCGCGAGGACCGTTCCGAGAAGGTGGCCCACCACCTCATCCTCCTGGCCAAGAACGCGGAGGGCTACGCGAACCTGCGCTACCTGTCCTCCACCGCGTACATGAACGGGTTCTACTACCACCCGCGCATCGACAAGCAGGTGCTCGCGGAGCACAGCAAGGGCCTGGTGGGCCTCACCGCGTGCCTGGGCGGTGAAGTCACCAGCGCGTGCTTCCGCGGCGACATGGACCACGCCCGCCGCGTGGCCGCCGAATACAAGGGCATCTTCGAGCCGGACAGCTTCTACCTGGAGGTCCAGTCCAACGGCATGGTCGAGCAGGACAAGGCCAACGAGAACCTCAAGCAGTTGTCCCGGGACCTGGACATCCCGCTCGTCGCCACCGCGGACGCGCACTACATCAAGCGCGAGGACGCCAAGGCGCACGAGCTGCTCATGTGCATCGCCAGCGGCAAGACGCTGGCGGACAACAAGCGCCTGCGCCACTCCACCGACAAGCTCTACGTCACGAGCCCGGAGGAGATGCTCGGCTTCTTCGCCGACTCGCCGGAGGCCGTGCACAACTCCATGCGCATCGCGGAGATGTGCAACGTGGAGCTGAAGCTGGGCAAGCCCATGCTCCCCACGTTCAAGGTGCCGGACGGCCACACCCCGGACACCTTCATGTCGGAGCTGGCCTACGAGGGACTGCGCCAGCGCTTCAAGGAGCTGGAGGGCCAGTACCCCATCGACCGCGAGCAGTACCAGGCGCGCCTCACGCTGGAGCTGGGCGTCATCCAGCGCATGGGCTTCTCCGGCTACTTCCTCATCGTTCAGGACTTCATCAACTGGGCCAAGGACCACAACATCCCGGTGGGCCCGGGCCGTGGCTCCGGCGCCGGTTCGCTCGTGGCCTACGCGCTGCGCATCACCGACCTGGACCCCATCCCGTACAACCTCCTCTTCGAGCGCTTCCTCAACCCGGAGCGCGTGTCGATGCCGGACTTCGATATCGACTTCTGCCAGGACCGGCGCGACGAGGTCATCAAGTACGTGGGCCGCAAGTACGGCGAGATGAACGTGGGGCAGATCATCACGTTCGGCTCGCTCAAGGCCAAGAGCGTGCTGCGCGACGTGTGCCGCGTCTTCGGCCTGCCCTTCAGCGAAGGCGACCGCATCGCCAAGCTGGTCCCCGAGGTCCTCAACATCACCTTGAAGGAGGCCATCGAGATGGAGCCTCGCCTCAAGGAGATGATCGAAAAGCCCCAGAACATCGGTGAGGTGGAGGGCAACCCCGTCACCACCAAGGACGTGCTGGAGATCGCGCTCGCGCTGGAGGGCCTGCACCGCCAGCCCGGCATGCACGCCGCGGGCGTGGTCATCGCGGACAAGCCGCTCTGGGAGTTCGTGCCCGTCTACCAGCCGCCCGGCGAGAAGATCCTCATCACCCAGTTCGCCAAGGACGAGGTGGAGGCCGCGGGCCTGGTGAAGTTCGACTTCCTCGGCCTGAAGACGCTCACGGTCATCCAGCACGCGCTGGACCTGGTGAACCGCAACCACGGCAAGGACATCAAGCGGCACGAGATCCCGCTGCACGACGAGAAGATGTGGCAGTTGATGGCGGAGGGCGACACCGCCGGCGTCTTCCAGATGGAGTCCAGCGGCTTCACCGAAATGGTGATGAAGCTCAAGCCGACCTGCTTCGAAGACGTCATCGCCGCGGGCGCGCTCTACCGCCCGGGTCCGCTGGACTCCGGCATGGTGGACGTCTTCATCAACCGCAAGCACGGCCGGGAGAAGGTGGCCTACCCGCACCCCAACCTGGAGCCGGTGCTCAAGGACACCTACGGCGTCATCGTCTACCAGGAACAGGTGATGCAGATCTCCCAGGTGCTGGGAGGCTACACCCTGGGCCGCGCCGACCTTCTTCGCCGCGCCATGGGCAAGAAGAAGGCGGAGGTCATGCAGGCCGAGCGCGCCGGCTTCCTGGAGGGCTGCAAGAACAACAACGTGGACCTGAAGGTCGCGGGCGAAATCTTCGACCTGATGGAGAAGTTCGCCGAGTACGGCTTCAACAAGAGCCACTCCGCGGCGTACGGCCTGGTCACCATCCACACGGCGTGGCTCAAGGCCCACTACCCGTGCGAATTCATGGCCGCCCTTCTCACCAGCGAGAAGGACAACACCGACAAGGTGGTGAAGCACATCGGCGAGGCCCGCGAGTCGGGCACGCAGGTGCTGCCGCCGGACGTGAACCAGTCCGACATGGCCTTCGGCGCGGTGGAGGGGAAGATCCGCTTCGGCCTGGGCGCCATCAAGGGCGTGGGCGAGGGCGCCATCGAGTCCATCCTGGAGGCGCGCAAGGAGGGCCCCTTCAAGAGCCTCTTCGACTTCTGCGAGCGCGTGGACGGCCGCCGCGTCAACCGCAAGGTGCTGGAAGCGCTGGTGAAGGCCGGCGCCTTCGACTTCGAGAAGCGCCCCCGCGCGCAGCTCTTCGAGACCATCGAGCGCGCGATGAACCGCGGCTCCTCCAGCCAGAAGGACCGCGCGGCGGGGCAGAGCTCGCTCTTCGGCATGCTCGCGGGGCCCGAGTCCTCCGGCGGCGGCCTCAAGGACGACTACGCGCAGGTGGAGGAGTGGCCGGAGAAGGAGCGCCTGGCCTTCGAGAAGGAGGCCATCGGCTTCTACGTGTCCGGCCACCCGCTGTACCAGTACGAGAAGGAGCTCAAGCGCTACGCGCGGCCCATCACCGCCGTGCAGCGGGCGCGCCGCGACGAGAAGCTCACCGTGGCGGGCATCATCACCGTGCTGCGCGAGCGCCCCACCAAGACGGGCAAGCGCATGGCGTGGGTCACCATCGAAGACCTGTCCGGCTCCACGGAGCTGGTGTGCTTCCCGGGCAAGGACGGCACGCGCAACGTGATGGGCAAGGACGGCAAGTGGTCCAAGCAGGGCCCCAAGCCGGGGTACGAGCACTGGGAGCACCTGCTCAAGTCGGACGACCCCATCCTCGTCACCGGCACCGTGCAGATTTCGCAGCGCGACGAGAACACGCCCACCGCGGAGCTCATCGTCGAGGACATCCAGAGCCTCAAGGCCGTGCGGGAGAAGCGCACCAAGCGCCTGGAGCTGCGGCTGCCCGCGGACATCGTCACGGAGGAGCGGCTGGCGAAGCTCAACGAGCTGGCGAAGAAGTACGCGGGCGCCACCCCGGTGGCGGTGAGCGTGCTGTTCCCCGGGGAGGCGGAGGCGCATATTTCCGGCACCACCCTCAAGGTGCAGGTGAACGACGATTTGCTCCTCGCGGTGGACCGCCTCTTCGGGCAGAAGGTCGTCGAGTTCGGCTGATTTCGAAAGGAAGCGACTCCATGGCGGACAGCGTGTTCAAGGATGGGCTGCTCAAGGGCAAGACGGCGTTCGTCTCCGGCGGCAGCAGCGGCATCAACCTCGGCATCGCCACCGCGTTCGTGAAGGCGGGCGCGAAGGTGGCCATCAACGGCCGCAACGTGGAGAAGCTGGAGGGCGCGGTGAAGGGCCTCCAGGCCCACGGCACCGCCATGGGCGTGGCCGCGGACGTGCGCGACTACGCGTCGGTGGAGAAGGCGCTCCAGCAGGTGAAGGACGCCTACGGTGAGATCGACGTGCTGGTGTGCGGCGCGGCCGGCAACTTCCCCGCGCCCGTGCTGGGCATGTCCTCCAACGGCTTCAAGGCGGTGATGGACATCGACGTGCTGGGCACCTTCAACGTGTCCCGCGCCGCCTTCGAACACCTGCGCAAGCCGGGCGCCGCCGTCATCAACATCTCCGCGCCCCAGGCCTACCTGCCCATGGCCATGCAGGCCCACGTGTGCGCCGCCAAGGCCGGCGTGGACATGCTCACCCGCGTGCTCGCCATCGAGTGGGGCGGCACCGGCGTGCGCGTCAACGCCATCACCCCGGGCCCCATCGAGGGCACGGAGGGCATGAGCCGCCTGGCCCCGTCGGAGGGCGCCCGCCAGAAGCTCGCGGAGGCCCTGCCGCTCCAGCGCTTCGGAAAGCCAGACGACATCGCCCGGCTGGCCCTGTTCCTCGCCTCCGACGCGGCGTCCTACATCACCGGCGCCATCATGGTCTGCGATGGCGGCCAGTCTTTGTTGGGCGGCGCCGCGGTGCTCCAGGCCATCAACGGCTGATTCCAGCCGAGGTGCGTGTCCCGGCCCTGCTTCGCGGGCGCCGGGGGATGTCTGCTAGAAGGCATTGCAACCCCGCGTGGTGCGCACGCCGCGCGCGCGGGGGCTGCTCGCTGGACGGAGACATCCATGTCCCCAAGGATTGCTGTGCTCGCCCGGTGTCTGGGGTTGAGCGTGCTGTGTCTGGGATTGTCACTGGGCTGCACGGAGCCGGGGCTCTCCCCGCAGCCTCCGCCCAGGGGCGTGGTGGACACGGCGGCCTCCACGGTGGTGGTGGACCGGCCCACGGGCGTGCTGGCGGATGGCCAGGACACCGCGGTCGTCACGGTGACGGTGCTGCGCAAGGCGGACGGCTCGCGGCTGTCCGGGCTCTCGGTGTCGGTGACGGTGGAGGGGGAGGGCGCCTCCGTCCTGGAGTCGGAGGCCCTCACCGGCCTCGATGGCGAGGCCCTGGCGCGGGTGACGTCCACGGCGCCGGGCGTGAAGACGGTGAAGGCGTCGGTGACGGATGTGACCGGCGGAAGGATGCCGCTCACCCAGACGGCCACGGTGGAGTTCGCGAGCGTCAGCACCGTGAAGACGCTGGCGTTCCGCTCGGCGCTGCCGGACGGCGTGGCGGGCGTTCCGCTCGCGGGCCTGGTGGTGGAGGTCCAGGACGCCAGCGGCGCGGTGGTGGCGGACAGCACGGCGGAGGTGACGCTGTCGCTGGGCTCCGGCGGCATCGTGTCCCCCGAGGGCCCGCTGACGGTGGCGGCGGTGAACGGCGTCGCGTCCTTTTCGGACGTGGTGCTGAAGCGTGCGGGCGCGGGCTACTCCTTCGTCGCGAACGCCCCGGGCTTCGAGGCCGTCGCCAGCCCCCCCTTCACGGTGGCGCCCGGTGCGCCCTCGGCCCTGGAGTGGAGCACCTGGCTGGAGGCGGTCACCGCGGGCGTGACGCAGGACCTGGAGGTCACGATCCAGGATGCGTACCTCAACACGGTGACAGGCTACACGGGCACGGTGACGCTGACGTCCACGGACGCGGCGGCGACGCTGCCCGCCGCGCACACCTTCACCTCCGTGGACGCGGGCAGGTTCAGGTTCCAGGGCATCACCTTCCGCACGGCCGGTCCCCAGCGCCTGATGATCGGTGACGGGACGGCCGCCATCGCGGCCACGCTGGATGCGAACGTGTCCGCCGCGGCGCCCGCGCGTCTGGTCTTCACGCAGCAGCCGGCCACGCCTGTGTCGACGCGTGCCGCCCTGGGGACCGTGAAGGTGGCGGTCCAGGATGCCTTCGGCAACACGGCGCCGGTGACCTCTCCCTCGGTGACGCTGTCGCTACCTCCAGGCACCTTCACGTTGATGGGAGCGGTGGACGCGGCGCCGGTGGAGGGCATCGCGACCTTCACGGACTTGAGCATCGTGGGGCATGGCATCACGCACCTGGTGGCTTCCGCGCAGGGCCTGCAGGACATGAGCAGCGCGGACGTGGAGGTGAAGGACGACGTGGCGCCCGCGAAGCCGGTGCTGACGCAGACGGGGGCCACGGAGACGGGCCTCACCGTGCAGTGGACGGGCGTGGGGGGTGACGGTGTGCAGGGGCAACTGGCGTCGCAGGAGCTGCGCTACGCGACGTCCGCCATCACCACGGACGCGGCCTTCGAAGAGGCGACGCCGGTGACGGTCGGCGCCCCCGTGCCTCCGGGGACGGAGCAGTCCGCGACCCTCTCCGGGCTCGGGGCGGGCAAGACGTACCACGTGGCGCTGAAGGTGACGGACGCGCACGGCAACTCCGCGCGCTCGGACAGCCTCGCGGTGTCCACGGAGGATCCGCAGGTGACGCAGTTGGCGTTCACGCCGCAGCCGTCGAATGGCAACGCGGGGTCGGCGCTCGCGGACGTGAAGGTGTCACTGCTGGACGCGCGGGGCGACGTCGTCCCCAAGGCCACCACGGTGGTGACGCTGACGCTCACGGGTCAGGCTGGCTTCACGGCGGTGCCGGTGGCGGCGGTGAATGGCGTGGCCACCTTCTCGGGCCTGCGCGTGGACACGGCGGGCACGTACACGTTCACGGCCACGGCGGGCTCGCTGACGCAGGAGAGCCAGTCCTTCACGGTGGGCGCGGGGGCGGCGGCGAAGCTGATGCTCGTGCCCTTCCCGGGCCCGGTCGACGCGGGTGCGTCGAACGACGTGACGGTGTCCGTGACGGATGCCTTTGGCAACCGCCTCCCGGACTACACCGGCACGGTGCGCTTCACGTCCTCGGACGCGCAGGCGGTGCTGCCTCCGGACGTCGTCTTCGCCCTGGCGGACCAGGGCGAGAAGACGGTCTCCGGCTTCGTCTTCAAGACGGCGGGCACGCAGTCGCTCACGGCCACGGACACGGCCACCCCGGCCCTCACCGCGACGGTGAACGCGGAGGTGCGCTCCGTCACGGCCGCGTCGCTTGAAGTCATCGCGAGCGCGGGCCCGTTCGGCGCGGGCCAGTCGCTGAGCTACGAGCTGGTGGCACGTGACGTCTACGGCAACGTGGCGAAGGGCTACGCGTCCACGGTGACCTTCACCTCCTCGGATGCGCAGGCGGTGCTGCCCGGCGCCTATACGTTCACCCTGCTGGACGAGGGCCGGCACACCTTCAGCGTGGAGCTGCGCACCGCCGGAGACCACGACGTCACCGTGGAGGACGTGACGGACACGTCGCTCACGGTCTCGCACACGTACTCCATCATCCCGGCGGCGGTGGGCCAGTTGACCTTCGCCTCCGCGCCCACGACGGGCTCGGTGCGGCAGGCGCTGGCGGACGTGGAGGTCGTGCTGCGGGATGTGTATGGCAACACCGTCAAAGACACCCCGACGGACGTGACGCTGGCGCTCGCGGGTGGCAGCTTCGCCCAGGCCAATCCCACGCACACGACCGTGGACGGCGTGGCGACCTTCGCCGGCCTCGTCGTGAATGACGAAGGCACGTATCGGTTTGAAGCCGACGCGGACACCGTGGCGGTCGCTACGTCCGGGGACCTGCTCATCACCGACGCGGTGGCGCCGGCCGTCGTGCGGAGCTTCAGCGCGACGGTTGTGTCCGGCACCAGCCTCCGCCTGGATTGGGCGGCCCCGGGAGATGACGGCGACCTGGGGACGGCGACGCGCTACGAGCTGCGCTACGCCACGTCCGCCATCACCGACGCGACGTTCGACTCGGCCACGGAGGCGCCGGGCGTGAGCGCGCCCCAGGCTCCGGGCATGGAGGAGACCTTCACCGTCTCCGGCCTGGAGGTGGCGACGACCTACTTCTTCGCGCTGAGGACCTTCGACGGCGCGGGCAACGTCAGCGCGCTCGCCACCGCGAGCGCCAGCACCCCCAGCCCTTGCGACGGCTACGTGTGCACGCCGCCGGCCCCGACGTGCGCGGAGGACGCCAAGACACTGGAGGTGCCCACGTCGGTGTGCGTGGTGCGCGACAGCGTGCCGACCTGCGAGGACGGCGCGGTGGCGCGGCAGGTCTGCCCCGGCGTCTGCCACGCGGGCGCGTGCACTCTGGCGTCGTCGTTCGTGAACGTGGGGGAACTCGTCCTGTCGGAGGTGATGCACTCGCCCTCCGTGGGCACCACGGAGTACCTGGAGCTGACCAACACCAGCACGAAGCTGATGGACCTGAACGGCATGCAGGTGCACATCACGAACAGTCAGGGCTCTTTCTCCGGTTTCTCCGTGCTGTATGGCAAGCCGCTGTTGGTCGAACCCGGCGGGCGGGTGGTGTTCGCGCAGGACGCGAACCCGGCGACGAACGGTGGAGTGCCCGCGAGCTACGCGTATGGCACGAGCGTGCGCATGGACAGCACGGGCACCGTCGCCATCCGGGGGCTGTTTGGCCCACCGGGAAATCCGTCGGTGGACCGCGTCGAATACTGGGAAGGCTTCCCGAACACGCCCGGTCGCGCGATGAGCCTCGCTTCCAGCATCATCGGCGCGCCGGCCAGCGCCCGGTCCCGGTCCTGGTACTGGTGTGACTCCTCCGGCAGCCTCAAGGGCGGCGACCGGGGCACGCCGGGCCAGCCCAATGACGACTGCGGCATGAACGTCCAGCCTCCGGTGGACTTCTGCAACATCGCGTACCCGAAGACTTTTCCGGACTTCCCCAGGTACCCGGCCACCATCACCACCACCGAGACCTACGCCATCCACAGCTCGTTCTCCGACTTCGACGTCACCACCCGGAACCCGACCGGCAATGACTACTCCCCGCGCATCGAGGCGCAGTTGGGGTACGGCGCGGACTCGGCCCATCCGGAGGGCTGGACGTGGCTCAAGGCCGACTTCAACGTGAACTACGCCGTGTCCGCGGGAAGCGTGAACGACCAGATGCGGACCTGGATGAACATCCCCACGCCCGGGACCTACCGCTATGGCTTCCGCTACCGGTTCAAGGACGCGGGCGCGCCGTGGGTGTATTGCGATCAGAACGGCATCACCGTTCCACCCGCCGGCACGTATGGCTCGGTGACGGTGGTGGCGAATGTGAAGCCGCCGCTGACGGACCATGTCGTCATCAGCGAGTTCAATGGAGGGCAGCCCTACCTCAGCGCGGATGAGATCATCGAGCTCTACAACCCGACGCACGCGGACGTGGACCTGTCGGGTTGGGAGGTGGGCTACATGCCCGCCAAGGGGAGCAGCTACACGACCTTCGTCCTCCCGGCCGGGAGCAGGATTCGCGCCCACGGCTTCTTCCTGCTGGGCGGCGCGACCTACACGGGCACGGTCGCCGCGGACGTCAGGTACTCGGTTTTCGACGCAGCGGACTCCTCGACCGGTGGCCACATCCGCCTCCGGAGTCCGGACGGGGCGAGCTTCACCGAGGTGGACCGGCTCGGGTACGGCACCGCCAGCCAGCCCGAGGGCTCCCCCGCTCCGTACTCCGCGGGCAGAAGCCTGATCCGCAAGGCCGTGTCCACCTCGGTCCCCTCGGGGATGGTGTCCGTGCTCGGCTCGGATTACTGGCGGGGGAACGGCTACGACACGAACGACAACGCGACGAACTTCTTGGACGTCCCGGAACGGGAACCCCAGAATTCCGCGAGCCAGGTCGAGTTCTACTGACCGTTCCCAACGGGGATTCCAGTTGAGGTGCAAACCTCCGGCCCTGCTTCGCGAGGGTCGGGGGATGTCTGCTAGAAAGCACTGAAACCCCGTGTGAAGCGCACGAAGCCGCGGGGCTGCTCGCTGGACGGAGACATCCATGTCCCCACGGATCGCTGTGCTCGCCCGCTGTCTGGGGTTGAGCGTGCTGTGTCTGGGCCTGTCGCTCGGCTGTAAAGACTCTGGAACCCCGCCGCAGCCCCCGCCCGAAATCGAGGGCGTGGTGGACACGGCGGCCTCCACGGTGGTGGTGGACCGGCCCACGGGAGTGCTGGCGAACGGCGAGGACGTCGCGGTCGTCACCGTGACGGCGCTGCGCAAGGCGGACGGCTCGCGGCTGTCCGGGCGCTCGGTGTCGCTGACGCTGGAGGGGGAGGGCGTCTCCGTCCAGGAGTCCGCGCTCGTCACCAACATCAACGGCCAGGCGCAGGCGCACGTGACGTCCACGGTGCCGGGCGTGAAGACGGTGAAGGCGTCCGTGAAGGACGACACCGGCAAGATGACGGCGCTCGACGCGACGGCCACGGTGGACTTCGCGGACGTCAGCACCGTGAAGACGCTGGCGTTCCGCTCGGCGCTGCCGGATGCCGTCGCGGGCGAGCCGCTCAAGCTCCTGGTGGTGGAGGTGCGCAACGGCGCTGGCGGGGTGGTGACGGACAGCACGGCGGAGGTGACGCTGTCGCTGGGCTCCGGCGGCATCGTGTTCCCGGAGGGGCAGTTGACGGTGGCCGCGGTGAACGGCGTCGCGACCTTCCCGGACGTGGTGCTGAAGCGCGCGGGCAAGGGCTACTCCTTCATGGCGAGCGCCCCGGGCTTCGAGCCCGTCCCCAGCACCGTCTTCAAGGTGGAGCCCGGTGCGGTGTCCGCGCTGGGGCTGGACCGCCTCCTGGAGACCACCACGGCGGGCACGGCGGAGTCCCTGGAGGTCACGCTCTCGGACATGTACGCCAACACGGTGACGACCTACACGGGCACGGTGACGCTGACGTCCACGGACGCGGCCGCGACGCTGCCCTCCCACACGTTCACCGCCGTGGACGCGGGCCGGTTCAAGTTCCAGGACATCACCTTCCGCACCGCCGGGCCGCGGTTCCTGACGATTGCGGACAGCGCAGGGGCCTTCTCCTTCGAGTCCAGGGTGCTCGTGTCCGCCGCGACGCCCTCGAAGCTGGTGTTCACGCAGCAGCCCGCCTCGCGCGTGTCGACGCGCGCCTCCCTGGGGACCGTGAAGGTCGCGGTCCAGGACGCCTTCGGAAACCCAGCGTCGGCGACCGGGCTGGCGGTGAATCTGTCGCTGCCGGCGGGGGCCTTCACGCTCGCGGGGCCCGTGATCGCGGCGCCGGTGGAGGGTGTCGCGACCTTCACGGACTTGAGCATCGCGGGGCATGGCACCACGCACCTGGTGGCGTCCGCGCAGGGCGTGCAGGACGTGAGCAGCGCGGACGTGGAGGTGGTGGACGACGTGGCGCCCGCGAAGCCGGTGCTGACGCAGACGGGGGCCACGGAGACGGGCCTCACCGTGCAATGGACGGGCGTGGGGGATGACGGTGTGCAGGGGCAGGTGGCGTCGCAGGAGCTGCGCTACGCGACGTCCGCCATCACCACGGACGCGGCCTTCGAAGCGGCGACGCCGGTGACGGTCGGCGCCCCGGTGCCTCCGGGGACGGAGCAGTCCGCGACCCTCTCCGGGCTCGCGGCCGGGAAGACGTACCACGTGGCGCTCAAGGTGACGGACGCGCACGGCAACTCCGCGCGCTCGGACAGCCTCGCGGTGTCCACTTCGGACCCGCAGGTGACGCAGTTGGCGTTCACGCTGCAACCGTCGAATGGCACGGCGGGCTCCCCGCTCGCGGACGTGAAGGTGTCACTGCTGGACGCGCGAGGCGACGTCGTCTCCACGGCCACCACGGTGGTGACGCTGACGCTCACCGGTCAGGCTGGCTTCACGGCGGTGCCAGTGGCGGCGGTGAATGGTGTAGCGACCTTCTCGGGCCTGCGCGTGGACACGGCGGGCACGTTCACCTTCACGGTCACGGCGGGCTCGCTGACGCAGGAGAGCCAGTCCTTCACGGTGGGCGCGGGGGCGGCGGCGAAGCTGATGCTCGTGCCCTTCCCGGGCCCGGTCGACGCGGGTGCGTCGAACGACGTGACGGTGTCCGTGACGGATGCCTTTGGCAACCGCCTCCCGGACTACACCGGCACGGTGCGCTTCACGTCCTCGGACGCGCAGGCGGTGCTGCCTCCGGACGTCGTCTTCGCCCTGGCGGACCAGGGCGAGAAGACGGTCTCCGGCTTCGTCTTCAAGACGGCGGGCACGCAGTCGCTCACGGCCACGGACACGGCCACCCCGGCCCTCACCGCGACGGTGAACGCGGAGGTGCGCTCCGTCACGGCCGCGTCGCTTGAAGTCATCGCGAGCGCGGGCCCGTTCGGCGCGGGCCAGTCGCTGAGCTACGAGCTGGTGGCACGTGACGTCTACGGCAACGTGGCGAAGGGCTACGCGTCCACGGTGACCTTCACCTCCTCGGATGCGCAGGCGGTGCTGCCCGGCGCCTATACGTTCACCCTGCTGGACGAGGGCCGGCACACCTTCAGCGTGGAGCTGCGCACCGCCGGAGACCACGACGTCACCGTGGAGGACGTGACGGACACGTCGCTCACGGTCTCGCACACGTACTCCATCATCCCGGCGGCGGTGGGCCAGTTGACCTTCGCCTCCGCGCCCACGACGGGCTCGGTGCGGCAGGCGCTGGCGGACATCGAGGTCGCGGTGAAGGACGCCTACGGCAACACCCTCACCAACGCGTCGGCGGATGTGCAGTTGGCGCTGGTGGGTGGCGGCTTCGCCCAGGGCATCCCCACGCGCACCACCGTGAGCGGTGTGGCCACCTTCGGCGAGCTCAGCATCAACGACGAAGGCACGTACCAGCTCCAGGCGAGCGCGGACGACTTCCAGACCCTCACGTCGGCGGACCTGATCATCTCCGACGCACAGGCGCCGTCCGCCGCCGCGAGCTTCAGCGCGACGGGGGTGTCTGGCGACAGCATCCGCCTGGACTGGCAGGCCCCGGGTGACGACGGCGTGCTGGGCACGGCCTCGCGCTACGAGCTGCGCTACGCCACGTCCGCCATCACCGACGCCACCTTCGGCGCGGCCACGCTCGTGACGGGCATGAGCACGCCCCAGACGGCGGGCACGGCGGAGTCCTTCACCGTCACCGGCCTGACGGCGGCCACGACGTACCACTTCGCGCTCCGGACGTTCGACGGCGCGGACAACGCCAGCGCGCTCGCCACCGCGAGCACCGCCACCACCAGCCCGTGCGACGGCTACGTGTGCACGCCGCCCGCGCCCCAGTGCGCGGAGGACGGTTACTCGCGCGAGGTCTACTCGTCGGTGTGCGTGGTGCAGAACGGCGCGCCGACCTGCGTGGCCGGCGACTCGACGCTCGAGACCTGCACCGGCGCGGACGCGGTCTGCTACGCGGGCGCGTGCACCAGCGCGCCGCACCCGGGCGCGGGCGAGCTGGTCATCTCGGAGGTGATGCACTCGCCCTCCGCGGGCACCACCGAGTACCTGGAGCTGACCAACACCACGTCGCATCTGCTGGACGCGCAGGGCCTGACGGTGACCCTGGTCAACAGCGCGGGGACGGAGACGTCCTTCACGGTGAACCACAACCCCACGCTGCTGGTGCCCCCCGGCGGCCGGACGGTGCTCGCGCAGGACGCGAACTACACGCGCAACGGTGGCGTGTCGGCGAACACCGACTATGGCATCGACAAGTTCATGGACAGCACGGGCTCCATCACGCTCAAGCAGGGCGCGGTGACGGTGGACAGCCTCACGTACACGAACGCGTTCCCCCAGACGACGGGCCGGGCCATGAGCCTCGCGTCCAGCATCATCGGGACGAAGGGCAGCGCCCAGGCCTGGTACTGGTGTGACTCCACCGGCAGCCTGTCCGGCGGGGACCGGGGCACGCCGCTCCAGGCCAACGACGACTGCGGCCTGAACGTGGAGAAGCCGCTGAACTACTGCGCCATCCAGTACCCGAAGACGTTCCCGTCGCCGGACAACGCCTACCCGGCGGTCATCGCCCCCAACGCCAGCTACGACATCTACAGCCAGTTCTACAGCTACGACGTCACGCAGCGGAACACGCAGGGCAACGACTTCTACCCGCTCATCGAGGCGCAGTTGGGCTACGGCACGGACGCCGCCAACCCGGCGGGCTGGACGTGGACGGCGGCGGACTTCAACGCGGGCTTCACCACGCCGAACTCCAACAACGACGAGATGAAGGCGGTCCTCCAGATTCCCACGGCCGGCACGTACCGCTACGGCTTCCGCTACCGCTTCAAGGGCGAGCCGTGGGTGTACTGCGACCAGTCCGGCAAGGTGGATCCTCCCGCGGGCACCTGGGGCTCGGTGACGGTCGTCAAGACACCGCTGACGAACCACGTGGTCATCAGCGAGGTCAGCGGCGGCAACGGCACGGGCACGGCCGCGACGGACGAGTTCGTCGAGCTCTACAACCCGACGAACTCGGACGTGGACCTGTCCAACTGGCAGCTCAGCTACAAGTCCGCCACCGGGACCGCCTGGAGTGGGACCGTCACCATTCCCGCCGGAAAGGTCATCCGCGCCCACGGCTACTTCCTGCTGGGCGGGGCGAACTACAGCGGCACGGGCACGCTGGCCAAGGACCTCGGCTACACCTTCGATGCGTCGGCCTCCACGACCGCCGGTGGCCACGTCCGCATCCAGCAACTCGTGGGGGGGACCTACGTGGACGTGGACAAGCTGGGATGGGGCGCCGGGAATTCCCCCGAGGGCACCGCCGCCCCTTCGCACCCGGCGGTGGGCGGCAGCCTCGAGCGCAAGGCCGTGGCCTCCTCCACCTCCACCACCATGGGCACGACCGGCGCGGACGCCCTTCGTGGCAATGGGCAGGACACGGACAACAACGGCCAGGACTTCGTGACCCGCGCCGTCCGGGAGCCGCAGACCTCGCAGAGCCCGCTCGAGTTCTACTGACGCCTCCGCCTCACCCTTGAGAAGTCCCAGGAAGGCCGCCTCCGGCACTCACGCCGGGGCGGCCTTCCGCCTTCGGGCACCGCCCGCCCGTCCGCCGCCCGACGGACGGGGCGGGGGAGGGCGTCCACTGCCCGGCAACCGTCCGCGCCGGGCCACTCGGATGCTGCCAGGGAGGACGGGGCGCATTAGCTTTGAGCCCTTTCCCGCACACCCACGGCTTGAGAGGAGCCCATCCCGTGTCCGAGCCCCTGGTCCCCGACGCCGCCCGCCATGTCACCTGCCCGCCGGAGGAGTTCCGCCGCGCGAGCGAGGAGGCCCTGTCCAAGGCCCGCGACGGCATCGCGCGACTGAAGACGCTGCCCGCCTCCACGCCCCCCAGGGAGGTCCTGGAGCTGTTCGACGAGTCCTCGGCCGCGCTGGATGACGCCGCCGCGCGCGCCAGCGTCGTGCGCCACACGCACCCGGAGGCCGCCCTGCGCGAGGCCGCGGAGGCCTCCGAGCAGGCCATCGAGAACCTGGCCAACGACATCCGCATGGACCGGGGCGTCTACGACGTCCTGGCGCGCGTGGACCTGTCCCAGGAGGACGCCGCCACGCGCAAGTGGATGGAGAAGGTGCTGCGCGACTTCCGCCGCGCCGGCGTGGACCGCGACGACGCCACCCGCGCGAAGGTGAAGGCGCTCCAGGAGGAGCTGGTCCGCATTGGCCAGGAGTTCAGCCGCAACATCAGCCAGGACACCCGCAAGGTGTCCCTGCCCCCGGCCGCGCTGGACGGCCTGCCGGAGGACTACGTGCGCGCGCACGCCCCCGGCGAGGACGGCCAGGTGCGCATCTCCACGGACTACCCGGACCTGGTGCCCTTCCTCACCTACGCGCGCGACGGCAAGGCCCGCGAAGCGCTCTGGCGCGCCAACCGCCAGCGCGGCTACCCCTCCAACGTGGACGTGCTCCAGAAGCTGGTCCAGAAGCGCCACGAGCTGGCCACGCTGCTGGGCTACCCGCACTGGGCCGCCTACGCCACCGAGGACAAGATGGTGCGCACCGCGGACGCCGCGGGCACCTTCATCCGGAAGATCGCCGACGCGTCGGAGGAGCGCATGAAGCGCGACTACGCCGTGCTCCTGGAGCGCAAGCGCAAGGACGACCCGGCCGCCGACAAGGTGAACCCGTGGGACTCCGGCTACCTGGATGACCGCGTGAAGGCGGAGCAGTACGCCTTCGACTCGCAGACGGTGCGCCCCTACTTCGAATACACGCGCGTGAAGCAGGGCGTGCTGGACCTCACGGCGCGCCTCTTCGGCGTCACCTACCGCCCCGTGAAGGACGTGCCGGTGTGGCACCCGGACGTGGAGGTCTACGACGTCCACGAAGGCCAGACGCTCAAGGGCCGCTTCTTCCTGGACATGCACCCGCGCGCGGACAAGTACAAGCACGCGGCCCAGTTCACGCTGACGAGCGGCAAGTCCGGCCGGCGGCTGCCGGAAGGCGCGCTCATCTGCAACTTCCCCAAGCCCGGCGCGGAGCCCGCGCTCATGCAGCACGGCGACGTGGAGACGTTCTTCCACGAGTTCGGCCACCTCCTGCACCACATCTTCGGCGGCCACACGAAGTGGGCGGGCCTGTCCGGCGTGCGCACGGAGTGGGACTTCGTGGAGGCCCCGTCGCAGATGCTGGAGGAGTGGGGGCGCGACGTGACGTGCCTGCAGACCTTCGCGAAGCACTACCAGACGGGCGAGGCGCTGCCCGCGGAGCTGGTGGAGCGCATGCTCGCCGCGGACGAGTTCGGCAAGGGGCTCTTCGTGCGCCAGCAGATGTTCTACGCGGCGCTCAGCCTGGAGCTGTACCGGCGCGACCCGAAGGACCTGGACGCCACCGCGCTCGTGCGTGAGCTGCAGGGCCAGTACATCCCCTTCCCGTACCTGGAGGGCACGTACTTCCACCTCACCTTCGGGCACCTGGACGGGTACTCGTCCAACTACTACACGTACATGTGGTCGTTGGTCATCGCGAAGGACCTCTTCACGGTGTTCCAGACGAAGGGCCTGCTCAACCCCGAGCCCGCGCAGGCCTACCGCCGCGCGGTGCTGGAGCCGGGCGGCTCCGACGACGCCGCCCGCCTGGTGCGCCACTTCCTCGGCCGCGACTACGACTTCCGCGCGTACGAGGCCTGGCTCAACAAGGCCGCCTGAGCGGCGGACGGCACGGCGGCCCCGGGGAACCGGAGCCGCCGGTGCTCGAGCGTCACGTCACTCCACGGTCGTCTGCTGCACCTTCCAGATCTCCTCCGCGTACTGCTTGATGGTGCGGTCGGAGGAGAAGATGCCCGCGCGGGCGACGTTGATGATGCACTTCTTCGTCCAGGACTCGGCGTCCTTGTAGGCGCGCGCCACGTCCTCCTGCTTCGCCGCGTAGGACGCGAAGTCCGCCAGCACCAGGTAGCGGTCCTCGTTGAGCAGGCTGTCCACCAGCGGCTGGAAGAGGTTGCGGTCCTCCGGCGAGAAGAAGCCGGAGCGGATGAGGTCCAGCGCCTCGCGCAGCTCCGTGTTGGACTCGTACACCTCGCGCGGCCGGTAGCCGGCCTTCTTGCGCGCGATGACCTCATCCGCCGTGAGCCCGAAGAGGAAGAAGTTCTCGTCGCCCACCGCGTCGCGGATCTCCACGTTGGCGCCGTCCAGCGTGCCCAGCGTCAGCGCGCCGTTGAGCATCAGCTTCATGTTGCCCGTGCCGGAGGCCTCCCAGCCCGCCGTCGAAATCTGCTCGGACACGTCCGCCGCGGGGATGATGCGCTCCGCCAGGCTCACCCGGTAGTTGGGCAGGAACACCACCTGCAACCCCGTGGCGCCCGCGTCGCTGTTGACCACCTCCGCGATGCCGTTGATGAGCCGGATGGTCAGCTTCGCCAGGTGGTAGCCCGGCGCCGCCTTCGCGCCGAAGAGGAACGCGCGCGGCGTGATGACGCTGGACGGGTCCCGGCGCGCCTTCATCCACAGCGCCACGATGTGGATGGCGTCCAGGAGCTGCCGCTTGTACTCGTGCAGGCGCTTGATCTGCACGTCGAAGATGGCGTCCGGGTTGAGCTGCACCCAGCGCAGGTCCCTCACGTGCTGGGCCAGCTCCTCCTTGTTGGCGCGCTTCACCTCGCGGAAGGCCTTGCGGAACTCCGGGTCCTCCGCGTGCGGCTCCAGCTTCTGGAGCAGGTCCAGGTCCGTGGTCCAGCCCTCGCCAATCCGGCTGGTGATCAGCTTGGACAGGCGCGGGTTGCACCACGCCAGCCACCGGCGCGGCGTCACGCCGTTGGTCTTGTTGTTGAAGCGCTCCGGGTACATCTGCGCGAAGTCCGGCAGCACGTCGCGGCGCAAGAGGTCCGTGTGCAGCGCGGCCACGCCGTTGATGCTGTGGCTGCCCACCACGGCCAGGTGGGCCATGCGGATCTTCTTCTCCGGGCCCTCCTCCACCAGGCTCATCCGCTGCTGCTTCTCCACGTCGAACGGGTAGCGGATCTGCACCTGGCGCATGAAGCGCTGGTTGATCTCGAAGATGATTTCCAGGTGGCGGGGCAGGAGCCGCTCGAACAGCGACACCGGCCAGCGCTCCATGGCCTCCGCCAGGAGCGTGTGGTTGGTGTAGCCGAACGTCTCCTGGGTGATGGACCAGGCCTCGTCCCAGAGCAGGCGCTTCTCGTCCACCAGCACGCGCATCAGCTCCGCCACGCCAATGGCCGGGTGCGTGTCATTGAGCTGGATGGCGCACTTCCTGGAGAAGTCCCGGAAGTCGTTGTGGTTCTTCAGGTAGCGCCGGACGATGTCCGCGATGGAGCACGCCACGAAGAAGTACTGCTGCTTGAGGCGCAGCTCCTTGCCGGCCTGGAACGCGTCGTTGGGGTAGAGGACCTTGGAGATGACCTCCGAGTCGTTCTTCTCCACCACGGAGCGCTCGTAGTCACCGGCGTTGAACAGCAGCAGGTCGAACTCCGCGCTCGCGCGCGCCTGCCACAGCCGCAGCGTGTTGACGGTGTTGTTGCCGTAGCCCGCGATGGGCGTGTCGTACGGCACGCCAATCACCGTCTTGCCGCCCACCCAGCGCGCCACCGGCCGGCCATCCGGACCCTGGTGGTGCTCCACGCGCCCGAAGAAGCGCACCGGCACCGCCTTCTCCGGCCGGACGATCTCCCACGGGTTGCCGAACTTCAGCCACTCGTCCGCGCGCTCCACCTGGTGTCCCTCCACCAGGTCCTGGGAGAAGATGCCGAACTCGTAGCGGATGCCGTAGCCCATGCCCGGGTAGCCCAGGGTGGCCAGCGAATCCAGGAAGCACGCCGCCAGCCGGCCCAGGCCGCCGTTGCCCAGGCCCGCGTCCGGCTCCATCTCCAGCAACTGGCCCAGGTCCACGCCGACTTCCTGCATGGCGGCGGCGGCGGCCTCGTACATGTTGAGGTTGAGCAGGTTGTTGCCCAGCGCGCGGCCCAGCAGGTACTCCGCGGACAGGTAATAGGCGCGCTTGACGTCCTGCTCGTAGTAGGTGCGCGCCGTCTTCACCCAGCGGTCCGTGAGGCGGTCGCGCACGGCCAGCGACAGCGCCATGAAGCGGTCATGCGGGGTGGCCGTCTCCGGGTTCTTGCCGCGCGAATAGCGCACGTGTTCGAAGAAGCCGCGACGGACGCTGGCCGCGTCGAGCCCGGTGCGGCCGCTGTCTTCGGGGGTTCCCGAGGCGGAGGGCGGGGGCGAAGCGGGGCGCGCGGAGGCGGGAGGAGCCATAAGTCGGTCGTCTCGAGGGTCGCGAAGGGGTGGAGGCACTGCGCGAGCGCCCGCGCTTTTGACGCGGGACGCCCATGACGGAAGGCTACCGTGTCACGCCAGCCCAGGGCAGGGGAAACCCACGTCCCCCGCCCGGGGTCGGCCGCTTCCTCCGCCAGGGAGGGAAGGTGCCCGGGGACCCGCGTGACGCGGCGCGGCCCCAGGGTGCGCGATGGCAAGCACCTCCCCCGCGGGGGTGGGCCGGAAGCGAGCGGAAGTGGAGTACAAAGCTCGCGAATGTCCCGCCCCCTGGATGACCTGGAAGCGCGCATCGCCCTCACCCGGCCCGGGGACACCGTGCGGGGCTTGAGCTTCGCGGCGGTGCTGCGGCTCGTGCACCAGCGGTTGGGGCGTGACGCCGCGGAGCGCCTGCGCGCGCCGCTCATGCAGCGCAGCCCGGTGGACTTCTTCTCCTACCCGGCGGTGGACTTCCTGCGGCTGCTCGCCTTCGCGTCGGAGGCGCTCCAGCCGGAGTACGGCACACGTGACGCGGCCCTGCGGGCGTGCGGGGAGGCCATCGTCGGGACCTTCTTCGAGTCCACGGTGGGGCAGACGCTCCTGCGCCTCACCTCCAGCGGCGCCGACCCCAAGCGCCTCTACAGCAACGCGCCCGCGTCGTACTCCACCGCGGTGAGCTACGGGCAGCGCGAGTACCAGGCCCTGGGCGACAAGCGCGTGCGGCTCGTCTTCAAGGGGGACCTGCTGCCCGTGGAGGTCCACGAGGGCATCCTCGGCGGGCCCCTCCACGCGCTCCACCGCGAGGGCAGCGTGCGGGGCACCGAGCGGTGCCTGGGCGACTCCGAGTTCATCATCGAATGGACCTGAGACAAGCGACGGGCCCCGCTCCACCGTGAAGGGGAGGGGGCCCGGGGCTTTCGGCGCGAGGCGGCCTGGGGCTACTTCGTGGCGGTGGGCGCCGGGCCCGCCTTGCCGGCGACGGCGGCCACGGACACGGCGTCAAGCTGCTGGGCCATGTCCTGCGCCTTGGCGAGGAAGTCCGCCGTCAGCTCCTTGGGCAGCGGATCCGCGCGGGGGAACTTCTGGGTGAGCGGGTTGGCGTAGGCGCCGTTGCGCTTCAGGCCGAAGTGCAGGTGCGGGCCGGTGGAGCGGCCGGTGTTGCCGGAGTAGGCAATCACCTGCTTCTGCCGCACGCGCTGGCCGGCGCGCACGCCGTCGCCGAAGCGCGACAGGTGCATGTACTGCGTCTCCATGCCGTTGGCGTGGCGCAGCACCACCATGTTGCCGGCCGCGCCCGCGTTGCCCGCGGACACGACGGTGCCGTCCGCCACGGCCCACACCGGGGTGCCAATGGGCGTGCCGTAGTCCACGCCGTTGTGGTTCTTCACGTACTGGAGCACCGGGTGGAAGCGCGACCCGAAGCTGCTGGTGACGTGCGCGTACTTCAGCGGGCTCTTGAGGAAGGTCTTCTTCGCGCTGGCGCCGTCCTCCTGGAAGAAGTTGGCCTCGCCGTTGGGCAGCACGTAGCGGAACACGCGCTTGTTGCCCACCAGCCCGCCCTCGTACGTGGCCGCCAGCACCTCGCCGTAGCGCAGCACGCGGCCCTTGGAGACGAACTTCTCCACCAGTGCCTTGGCCCGGTCGCCCTTGCGCACGTCGCGGTAGAAGTCGATGTCCCACGCGAACACGTCCGACAGCACCAGGCCGATGGACGGGTCCTCACCCGCCGCGAGCGTCGCCTCGTACAGGGACGAGTTGATCTCCAGCGACACCAGCGACACCTGCTTCTCCACCTCGATGGAGCGCTTGCTGCCGACGTACTTCTCCCCGTCGCGGCGCACCTGCCACTCGTCCACGGTGCTCTGGCGGTAGTCGAAGAAGTCCAGCTCGCCGTTCTTCATCACCAGGCGGAACTGGTCCCCCACGCGCGACTTGCGGAAGTCGAACACGCCCTCCAGCGCGGAGATGACCGCCGTCACCTGCTCGTCGGGCAGTTGCGTGTCGTGCAGCGCGCCCGCCAGCGTCTGGCGCGGCTCGATGCGGCGGTTCTTGATTTCGAACTGGGTGGCGGCTTCGGACGTCGAAGCCACCCCGAGGGCGGCGAGGCAGAGGAGGGAAGCGGTCTTCATGGGGGGCGATACAGGAGTGTAGAGGACTGTTGGTCCTCCGCCCAAATCCTGACCGCACTTCCGCAGCCTGCCTGCCTGCTTGGGACTTCCGGCCTTACAGCTCCACTTTCTTTTCCGAGTGGTGCTGCCCGTCGTAGCGCAGCAGGGTCCCCTTGCCGTCGTAGCGGGTGATGATGTTCACCGGGCGCCGCCACAGGGACTGGAGGTTGCGCAGCGTCTCGCGCGCGTAGTCGCCCTTCAGGTCCTGCCCGTCATGCTTGTGCGCGAGCAGCAGCTCCGAGCGGTTCTCGTAGTTGCCGTCCACCACCTCGATGATGGGCTGCCCGAAGTTGGTGAGCGACGTGAGCAGCTTGTTCTTCACCTTGCGGAACTCGCGGTCCAGAATCTCCCACGAGTTGCGCTTGTCGTTGAAGCCGTAGACGAAGAGCTTCTGCTGCTGGGCGAACTCGGCGGTGAGGAACGTGTCGATGAAGGTGATGTCGTTGTAGTGCTTGCGCACCTCGAAGATCTTCTCGCGCCCCGCGCCCAGCTTCTTGTCCCAGGCCTGGCGCGCGCGAAGGTCATCGCACTCGTCCCACTCCTTGCCGAACTTGCCCTTGTTCCACCGGTCCTCAATGTCCCGCCACAGCTCGATGCCCAGCTTGTACGGGTTGATGGCGCCGGGGCGCACGCCCATGGTGCCGGAGTGGTGGTCCGCGTAGTCGATGATCTCATCGTCCTTCAGCGCCCGGCGGGTCATGATGGTGGAGTGCCAGTAGCTGGCCCACCCCTCGTTCATGATCTTCGTCTGGCCCTGGGGCGCGAAGTAGTACGCCTCGTCGCGCAGGATGGAGAGGATGTCCACCTCCCACGGCTCCAGCGGCGCGTGCTCCAGGAGGAAGTAGAGCACGTCGCGCTGCGGGCGCTCCGGGAAGCGCTTGCGCTGCTGCTTCTCGTCCTCCGCGCGCTTGCGCTGTGAGTCCATGAACTCGGAGGGGTTGATGAAGCCGCGCATGTACTCGCGGTTCACCTTGAAGCCCTCCACGCGCTCGTTGGACTTGGCTTCCTCTTCCGCGCGCTGCGGGTCCGGGTTGCGCCGGATGTGCGGCGCGTGCTGGTCGATGAGGTTCTCCAGCGACAGCGTCCGGTCGATGAAGTCCTCCACCTTCTCCACGCCAATCTTGTCCACCCACCGCCGGACGCGGGTGGCGTGGTTGGCCATGTCGTCAATCATCCGGCGGTTGGTGTGCCGGAAGGAGAAGTTGTTCTTGAAGAAGTCGCAGTGACCGTAGACGTGGGCCATCACCAGCTTCTGGTCCACCTCCGGGTTGCTCTCCATCAAGTAGGCGTAGCAGGGGTCGTTGTTGATGACGAGCTCGTAGATTTTGGAGAGCCCGTACTCGTACCCCTTCGCCAACTGCTCGTACTCCATGCCCCAGCGCCAGTGGGGGTAGCGGGTGGGGAAGCCGCCGTAGGCGGCCACCATGTTCATCTCGTCGTAGGACACCATCTCGAAGACGGTGTCGAAGAAGTCCAGGCCGAACTCCTTGGCGTAGCCGTGGATTTCATCCCGCAGCGCTGCGAGTCGCGGTGTGAGGCTCTTGGGCATGGGGCGGTGGCTCCGGTGGGGGATGAGACAGAAGCGCTCGTGTCAGCGCCCCTTGCCGAGGAAGTCCTTGATGGAGGCGTAGATGGCGTCCTTGTCCGCGATCTCGCTCAGCGCGACGTTGTTCGTGTCACCCACGGCCTCGCGCAGGTCCTTGATGAACTGCCCGCTGCCGTAGGGGGACTCCACCTGCCCGTAGGCGAACTGGTTCACCTGCGGGAGGATGTCGTTGCGGAGCATCTCAATGCACTGGCGCGTGTCGTCCGCGCTCCAGTTGTCCCCGTCGCTGAAGTGGAACGGGTAGATGTTCCACGCGCTCTTCGGGTAGTCCGCCTGGATGATGTCCCGGCACAGCTTGTACGCGCTGGAGATCATCGTCCCGCCGGACTCGCGGGTGTGGAAGAACGTGTCGCGGTCCACCTCGCGGGCCACCGCGTCGTGGATGATGTAGCGCGACTCCAGCCCCTTGTACTGGTGCTTGAGCCACGTATCGAGCCAGAAGCTCTCGATGCGGACGATCTCCTTCTGCTCGTCCCCCATCGAGCCGGACACGTCCATCATGTAGATGATGACCGCGTTCGTCTCTGGCAGCTCCTGCAGCTTGTAGCTGCGGTAGCGCCGGTCCTCGCGCGTGGGGATGATGACCGGCATCTTCGGGTCGTAGGTGCCGGTGGCGATTTGACGCTTCAGGGCCTGCTTGAAGGTGCGCTTGAAGTGGCGCAGGGACTCCGGGCCCGTGGTGTTCACGCCCGTGTACTTCACCTTCTGCGTGACGATGCGCTCGTTCTGCCGCCGCTCAATCCGCGGCAACTGGAGCTCCTCGCCAAGAATCTGCGCCAGCTCCTCCAGCGTGACGTCCACCTCCAGGGCGTGGTCGCCTTCGCCCTGGCCGGCCTGGTGCCCGTCCCCGGGCTCCACCGCCCCGGGGCCGAGCTGCTGGCCGACGTCACCGTCACCCTGTCCAACGCCGCCCTGCTCCTTGTGGCCGTACTTGAAGCGCGGGATGTCGATGAAGGGGATGGGGATGCTGATGGCATCCTTGCCCTTCTTGCCCAGCATCTCGCCCTTCTGCACGTACTTGCGCAGGTTGGCTTTGATCTTCCCGCGGACGATCTGTTTGAAGCGGGAGTGGTCCTGGTGGATCTTCAAGGTCACGGTGTCACGTCCCTCTTGGGCAAAGTCGCTAGGCGTTACTCCTTGGCGTCACCGCGGGCGAAGATGCTGGCCACGAAGTTCAGCACGTCCGTGGAGCAGATCTCGCAGTACCCGTAGTTCTTCATCATCCGGTCCTTCACCAGGTCGATCTTCTCCTGGGTCTCCTTGTCCACGACGGACGACACCAGGTTCTTGAGCTTGATGCTGTCCTTCTGGTCCTCGAACAGCTTCAGCTCCAGCGCCTTGTGCAGCCGCTCGTTGGTCCGGTAGTTGAAGGTCTTGCCCTCCACGGCGAGCGCGCCGATGTAGTTCATGATCTCCCCGCGGAAGTCGTCCTTGCGGCTCTCCGGGATGTCGATCTTCTCTTCAATCGACCGCATCAAGCGCTCGTCCGGCACCTCGTAGATGCCGGTGTACTTGTTGCGGACCTTCTCCTTCTGGGTGAAGGCCTTGATGTTGTCGATGTAGTTGCCGCACAGCTTGCCGATGGCGTCCTCGTCGGCGCTGATGGCGCGCTGGACCTCGTTCTTGACGATGTCCTCGTACTCCTGCTTCACCGTGGTGAGCAGCTCCTTCATCCGCTTGCGCGCGTCCTCGGTGTTGATGAGGGAGTGTGTCTTCAAGCCGGCTTCCAGCTCGTTGAGCACCATGAAGGGGTTGATGCAGCCCTCGCCCTTGTCGCTCACCAGGGCGTTGGAGATTTTATCCTGGATGTAGCGGGCGCTGATGCCCTCCAGGCCCTCGCGCACGGACTCCTTGCGCAGCTCCTTGATGTTGTCCTCGGTGAAGTTGGGGAGCGTCTTGCCGTTGTAGAGCTTGAGCTTCTGCAGGAGCGACAGGTTGTGCTTCTTGGGCTCCTCCAGGCGCGTGAGGACGGCCCACATGGCGGCCATCTCCAGCGTGTGCGGGGCGATGTGCTTGCCCTTGATGGCGCGGGAGTTGAAGTCCTTCTCGTAGATCTTCACCTCCTCCGCGAGCTTGGTGATGTACGGGATGTCAATCTTCACCGTACGGTCGCGCAAGGCCTCCATGAACTCGTTGTTCTCGAGCTTCTTGTACTCGGGCTCGTTGGTGTGCCCGATGATGACCTCGTCGATGTCCGTCTGCGGGAACTTCTTCGGCTTGATCTTGTGCTCCTGCGACGCGCCGAGCAGGTCGTAGAGGAACGCGACGTCCAGCTTGAGCACTTCCACGAATTCAATGACGCCGCGGTTGGCGATGTTGAACTCGCCGTCGAAGTTGAAGGCGCGCGGGTCGGAGTCCGAGCCGTACTCGGCGATCTTCCGGTAGTTGATGTCGCCGGTGAGCTCGGTGGAGTCCTGGTTCTTCTCATCCTTGGGCTGGAACGTGCCAATGCCCACGCGGTCCTTCTCACTGAAGATGAGCCGGTTGACGTGCACGTGGCCCATGACCTTGGCGAAGTCACCGCCGTACTGGGTCATCAGCTCCTTGAAGACGAAGCGGCACGCGGGGCACAGCTCGCAGCCGTTGGGGATGGTGTAGCCGGACTCCGGCGGGGACAGCTCGGAGAAGACCTTGTCGCGCCACTCCCGCGGGATGAGGTTGAGCGGCTCCTCGTTCATCGGGCACTTCATCTTCTCCTTCGTCACCGTGCCGTCAGGCTGCTTCTTGTCGGTGAGCCAGGAGAAGGTGTAGGCGGCGCCCTCCGGCGTCTTGGAGTACTCCTCCATGCCCTTCTTGAGCAGGCGGGCGATGGTGGACTTGGACGAACCCACGGGCCCGTGCAGGAGGATGACGCGCTTCTCCGTGCCGTAGCCCTGGGCGGCGGACTTGAAGACGTTCACCAGCTTCATCAGCGGCACGTCCAGGCCGAAGATGGCGTCCCGGCCGCCGAAGCGCTCGTCACTGAAGAAGTGGTAGCGGGTGAGCTTCTTCTTGTTGTCGATGTACTCCGACTTCCCGTGGCTGAGGATCATGTCGTAGATCCTCTGGAAGGCGGTGCGGGTGACCTTGGGGTTCTTGCGGACGATTTCGAGGTAGTCCTCGAAAGAGCCCTCCCAGTTGAGTTCCGCGTAGGTCTTCACATCCTGGAACGCGGCGATTCTGGAGACCCACGAGCCCTTCTCAGCGTCCTTCATGTCTCTCCCTCGTAGCCTCACAGGAGGACGCGAAAACTCGCGTGCTTCCGGGGGGCCAACATGGTGAACCTGGAGGGCTGGAAGGCCATTCCACACCCACTCCGAAGAGGTCCCAGGCGACGACAATCGCGATGCTTCAGCCCCTTCGGGACCCCGCCGCGGAGTGGGACCGCGCGTTCGGCTCGTGTCGGAGGGGAGCCGCCCTCCTCCACGGGGTGAAAAGGCACTTCGATTATAAGGACCAGGACGCGCGCTGGGAGGAGCCCCCCCGGTGCGATGTGTCCGGTCCCACCTCACCCAAGCGCGTACTTCCCGACGCTTGGGCTTCCGCTGGAGGACATCCCGTCCGGGCAGGCCCTCCCTGTGGGGCGGCGTCCGTGTCCGCTCCACATGTCGGCGTGGCGGCCGGCGCACCGGTTCCGTCCCGCCCAGAAGGGTGCGTAACGGCGCGAATCCCACGCTGCCCGTTGAAGTGATTCCGGAGGAGGCACAGGGCAGGCGGGCGGGCACCGGGCAGGTGGAAGGGACGCTGGCTTGGATTTGAGCCCTGCCTGCGTATCCTCGCGCCCTCCATGGTTCCCGCTTCGAGTCCCGCCGCCCTCGCTTCCCCTCCCTCCGCCGTGCCCGGTCTGACCGCGGTGCCCGCACCCCGGCCCGAGCCGTCCACCCGGTGGTTGGTGGGACTGCTGCTCCTGGCGGCGCTGCTCCCCCGGTTGGGGGTGTTCTTCATCAACGAGAACCTCTTCGGGGACGCGGTGGTGCGCACGGAGCTGGCGGAGCGCTGGCTGGCCGACCCCCACGTCATCACGTCCTACAAGGACGGCACGTACCAGTTCGGGCCCCTGCACCTGTACCTGGTGGGCGCGGTGCTGTCGGTGTTCGAGCGGGACGTGGCGGGCCGCCTGGTGAGCCTGCTGTTCGGGGTGGCGTCCGTGGTTCCGCTGTTCGCGCTGACGCGGCGGCTGTTCGGCTGGCGCGCGGGCGTGGCCGCGGGGCTGGCCTTCAGCGCGTGGGGCATGCACCTGCAGTTCTCCACCACCGCGGGCAGCGAGGCGGTGTCGCTCTTCTTCATGCTGGCGGTGTTCGCGCTGGTGGCGGAAGGGGTGGAGGAGAACCGCTTCCAGCCGCTGTTCTGGGGCGCGGTGCTGCTCAACTTCGCGTGCGCGCTCCGCTACGACGCGTGGATGTACATCCCGCTCATCACGGTGGCGCTGGTGTTCAGCAGCGAGGACCGGGTGGCGTCCCTGACGCGCGCGGTGGGCTTTGGCCTGGTGTGCCTGCCGTTCCCGCTGTTGTGGATGCAGGGCAACGAGCTGGCGCACGGCGACCCGTTCTTCCCCATCAAGGCGGTGGAGGACTTCCACAAGCAGTGGGTGGCCGACTCCGGTGGCGCGGGAGGCGCGCTGGGCTGGCGGCTGCAGCAACTGGGGTTCTGGCCCGCGGTGGCGCTCTTCACGCTGACGCCCGGCGTGGCGCTGCTGGGCGGGGTGGGCATGGTGCGCGCGTGGAAGAAGCACCCGGAGACGCGCTGGCTGGTGGTGATGGCGGTGCTGCCCGCGCTGTACTTCACCCTGCGCGCGGCGGTGCTCCTGAACTTCGTGCCCCTGGCGCGCTTCACGGTGACGCAGTTGGTGCTCCTGCCGGTGTTCATGGCGCCGGGCCTGGCGGCGCTGGTGGGCGACAAGGGCGCCTTCGCGCGCCGCGCGGTGGTGGGCGTGAGCGCGGTGCTGGCGGTGGTGATGCCGGTGGCGCTGGGCATCTACACGTTCCGCACCGAGGGCGGGCTGCATGACTCCCTGCGCCCGGTGAGCCCCACGTCCACGAACCCCGTGGCGGTGATGCAGGTGGCGCGCTACCTCAAGGAGGAGGTGGCGGCGAAGGGCGGCGCGGCGGCCATCGACGATGATCCGAGCTACATGGACCTGCAGGTGGCCTTCTTCTCCACGCTGCCGGAGATGCGCATGGCGCGCGTGCGCTGGGACACCTTCCGCCAGCGCATGGCGGACGCGCGGCCGGAGGTGCTGGTGCGCTTCGACGGCGGCAAGCTGGTGAAGGACCCCGGCGTGAAGCTGGACGGGCGCACGCTGACGCTCGACGGCGTGGCGTACCAGGAGCAGGACGGCTTCTCCGCGCCGCTGCACGTGTACCGGCGCCAGCCGTAGCCCGCCGTCAGGGACTCCCGGAGGCGCTGCTCAGCCCTCCGGGTCGTAGTCGTCGTCGTCGTAGCCGTCCTCGTCCTTGGGGCGGTGCGCGTCCAGCCAGCCCTGCAGGATGAACTGCGCGGCGAGCTGGTCGATGACCTCCCGCCGCTTCTCCCGGCGCACGTCCGCCTCCAGCAGGGTGCGCTGGGCGGCCACGGTGGACAGCCGCTCGTCCCACAGCTCCACGGGCAGTCCCAGGGCGCTTTCCAGCACCTGCGCGAACTTGCGCGAGGCCTCCGCGCGGGGCCCCTCCGTGCCGTTCATGTTGAGGGGCAGCCCCAGGACGAAGCGCGTCACCTCGTGCTCCTTCACCAGCCGGGACAGCTCCGCCAGGTCCCCCTTGAGCGACGTGCGCCGCACGGTGGTGACCGCCTGGGCGGTGAGCCCCAGTCCATCCGAGACGGCCACCCCGATGGTCTTGGTGCCGTAGTCGAGCCCGAAGGTGCGCATGGGCGCGGGACTCTAACCGCAATCCTCCGCCGCGGACCGACCCGTCCGTGGGTGGGGACGCGGCGGGAGGACCCCTCGGGCCAACCCCGCGTTTCGACTCGCCCCGCGCGCGGCCGTGCCCGGCACCGCCGCTGCAATGCCTGCCCGCGTCCGAAGAGACGGCGCGCGGCACCCGGCAGCACCCACTTCAACCCGTCGCGCGGGAGTATCGATGCTCGACATCCTGAAAGGCGTGGCGAACCTGCTGGGCGGCCCCATGGCCGCCGTGACCGACCTGGCGGGGGACGCCCTGGGGCTTCCCCCCGTCCTCACGAACTCCATCAAGACGGCCGCGGGGGTGATGAGCGGCAACGTGATGATGGCGGCCAGCGGCGCGCTGGGCGTGGCGGACGAGCTGAAGAAGAACCCGTCCGCGAAGACGGAGTACCGCACGTCCCAGGACGCGGCGAAGGCGGGCGCGGGCTACGCGAGCGCCGCTTCGCAGGCGGGAGGCAGCGCCGGAAGCCGCAGCCCGCTGGACCCCAAGCTGCTGGACTACGCGGACTCGCTGCGCACGCTGGAGGCGAACTTCGGCTACCTGGACCTGCTGGACGGCAAGAAGGACGGCTCGCTGTCGCGCGCGGACCTCCAGCGCATCTCGCAGGACACGAACGTGTCGCCGTCGCTCCGGGACGCGGCGAGGTTCCTCGTCGACAACCGGGCCTTCTTCGAACAGGTGGACACGGCGCAGAAGAGCCTCCTGATGCTGAAGGTGCCGGGCCTGAACGATGACCGCATCGAGCTGATGGGCCTCCAGCAGGAGTCCAGGCGGCTGGCCGCGGAGTTCGCGAAGTACGGGCGCCCGGAGCGGCCGGGCCGTCCGGCGCCTTCGCCCTCGGACTGCGCGCCCCCTCCGTCGGACTGCGCGCCGCCCAGGACCGGCGGGGGGGCCGGGCCGGGGCCGGGGAGCGGGGCGGGGCGCCCGGGCACCGGCGGCACGGGGCGGCCCGGCAGCGGCACGGGGAGCACGGACGGGGGCGTGTCGGGCCGTCCGGGCCATGGCGGAGGAGGCACCGGGGGCGCGGGGCGGCCGGGGGGTAGCGGGGGCTCGGGGGCGGTGGATCCGGACCTCCAGGAGTACGCCGACGCGCTCCAGGTGCTGGACGAGAACTGGGACACCTTCGACACGGCGAAGGGGACGAAGGACGGCAAGCTGACGATGGCGGACCTGGAGGCGGTGCTGGACAGCCCGGCGGCGTCCTCCACGCTCAAGCGCGCCGCGCAGTTCTTCACGGACCACCCGGAGTACTGGCACCGCCTGGAGATGGCGGCGAGCGGCGGCCGGGACGGCGTCACCAGTTGGCAGGACCTGGACGCGGAGCTGGGCTCGGTGGCGAAGCCGGCCGGCGGCGGCCGGAGCACGGGCGGCTCGCGGGCGCGCGACATCGTGGACAACCCGAACATGAGCATCGAGCAGAAGGTGCAGGCCCTGCTCATGGGCATCACCCAGGACACGGACGAGGAGCTGCTGGACGTGATGAACGAGATGGCCAGCGCCCGCGAGGAGCGCGCCGCGTTGGGCACCAGCCCGTCGGACAAGGCGCGCGGCGCGAAGCTGGACACGAGCATGCAGGAGCTGGAGCTGCGGCTTCAGACGCTGATGGAGAAGCGCAAGGCGATGTTCGACCTGATGAGCAACATGTCTTCGAAGTTCAACGAGATGGCGAAGACGGCCATCTCCAACCTGCGCAGCGCGTGAGGGCCGCCATGGGACGCATCATCAAGCACGAAGGCGGCGAGGGACGGACGATGGAGACCGGAACGGCGCGCAGGCTGAAGGCGTTCGCGCGGGGGGAGACGACCTGGGCGGAGGTGGAGGGGATGACCTTCGAGGAGGCGAAGGCCATCGCGCAGGTGGGCTGCGACCTGGCGGCGGCGGGCCGGCTGGAGGAGGCGCGCATCCTCTTCGAGGGGCTCGTGGAGGGGAACCCGAAGGACTCCGCGGCGCACGCGGCGCTGGGCACCGTGTACCAGAAGCTCGGGAGGGTGGAGGACGCGCTCACCGAGTACACGCACGCGCTGACCGGAGACCCGCGCAACCCCGTGGCGCTGACGGGCCGGGGCGAGCTGCACCTGCGCCGGGGCGAGCGGCAGGGCTTCACGGACATCGCCAACGCGGTGGAGGTCGACCCGCATGGCGAGACGTCCGCGGGGCGCCGCGCGAAGGCCCTGGTGAAGGCCATCACCCTGGTGGCGGTGGAGAAGCTGAAGGAGGGCGCTCCGCCGACGTGAGGCGCTGAGCGCGGAGACGTTTCAAGACGGATGTGCCACCGGACAGTTGGGGAGCGGTCCGGGGGCGGCCGGCCGGAGGGTGGGCCTGGATGGCGAGGGGGAGTGGAGTGGAGGCCCATCCACCGGCGGCTTCTTGAAGGCGGCGTCAGGGCGCGTCGAGCGCGGCGAGCCGTTCCCCGATGGGGGGATGGCTCATGCCCTTGAGCACGACCCAGCGGGGCGGCTCGGGGTCCATCTTGTTCACCCGGGCGGCCTTCACCAGCATGCGGCGGAAGGCGCCGGGGTCGCCGGTGAGGTTCAGGCCGTAGCGGTCCGCCTCGCGCTCGCGCTCGCGGGAGAGCGCGCCGGACGCGGGGGCCGCGAGCGTGATGAGCAGGAACACCACCAGCGAGACCAGCGGCAGGGTGCGGATGTCGCCCGCGCGCTGGACGCCCCACCAGCCCCGGCGGGCGGACAGGCGCAGCAGTTGGTCGATGAGGAGGAGCAGCGCCAGCACCGCGAGCGAGGAGACGATGCGGCCGGGCCAGCGGGGCTCGTTCACGTGGCCCGCCTCGTGCGCCACCGCGGCCAGGATTTCGTCCTCCGCGAGCTCACCCAGGATGACGTCGTTGAGGACGATGGTGCGCGTGGGGCCCTGGCCGGCGAAGTACGCCTGGATGCGCTTGGACTTCACGGACGTCTTCTCCACCACCACGTCGGAGAAGGTGATGTCCGCCTTGCGCATGAGTCCGGTGATGCGCGAGCGCAGCGGCCCTTCCTGCAAGGGCGTCTGGTCGTAGTAGAGGCGGGCGCGGTACGGGTCCAGGGCGGAGGACACCAGCATCAGCAGGGCCACGGGCACGCCCAGCACCAGCCACCACCGGCGCACGCGGCGGGCCAGGCCATACAGCCCGACCACGAGCGCTGTCAGGGCGATGGCGCCCACGAGGGTGCCCTTGAACCACATCCACGCGAAGGTCGCGGGCGTGTCGTTGGACAGGCCGTGCCGGTGCTCCAGCACGTAGAAGAAGTACACGTTCGCGGGGGCGTAGAGCAGTTGGGTGGCCAGGTCGATGAAGAGCGCGAAGAGCAGCGCGGCCCCCCAGCCGGGCTCGCCCCACAGCCGGTCCATGGCGCTGAAGAAGGCGCGGCTCACCGGGGCCCTGCGCAGCCTTCCGCCCCACCTGCGCTCCAGCGCCGCCGCCGCGGCCGTCGCCCCCCGGTACACGGGCCGCACGAGCACGGCCAGGATGAGCGCCGACAGGGCCAGCCGCACCAGCGGGTCCACCGCCGCCCGGATGTAATAGGGCTGGTGGTAGGCGTGGATGTCCGCGAGCTGCTCCGGGGTGAAGAGCGGTTCCATGGCCGGCGGGGGACGCTAGCGGCGCTTCGCGCCCGCGTTGGAGGCGGGCATGGGCACGGAGACCTCGTCCGAGTCCGTATCGGCGGAGTCCGCGTCCGCGAGCAGGAGCGTCTTCACCTTCTCCAGGCTCTGGCGGGTGCGGTCCACGAAGGCGTTCTGGGAACCGATGCGCTCGGCGGCCTCCAGCGTGCGCTCGTAGATGTTGATGGACTTGGTGAGCAGCACGCGGATCTTCTTGCGCAGCTCCTGGCGGTAGACCTCCGCCTCCTCGGCGTTGAGCTCCGGGGGCGTGGGCGAGTTCACCATGTGCTCGTAGAGGTTTTCGTACAGGGCGCCAATCTGCGCGCCCGCGGCGGTGGCCCAGTAGCCGTTGCCCACGCGGATGGAGCGCAGGTAGTGGCCCTGCGCGGACAACAGCAGCTCCGCCTTGTAGTTGAGGTCCTGCGCCAGCCCGTCGCTGCCCCGGCTGGCCTCCAGCTTCACCGCCTCGTAGTGCAGCCGGTAGATTTCGCCGACGAAGAAGTGCGCCTGGGCGGGGAAGTAGTCCTCCACCTCCGACTTGTCCGGCAGGGCGTCATACGCGGCCAGCGCCTTGCGCAGCGTGCCTTCCGCGTCGTCGGTGCGGCCGGCCTCCACCTGGCAGATGCCCTGCTGCACCTGGGCCTCGATGCGGCGGCCCGCGGGCAGGTCCTCGCGCGAGGCCAGCGTCGTCAGGAGCTTCACCGCCTCCTCGTAGCGCTCCAGGTGGTAGAACGTCTCCGCCACGCGGAAGGACGCGTCCAGCGCGTCGCCCTGGCCCTTCTGGGGCTCCGCCAGCTCGGAGAAGCGCCCGTAGGCGTCGTCCCACTCCTTGAGGCGCTGGTGCGCGAGGCCCGCGTTGTAGAGGGCCTGCCGCCGGTGCGGGCTGTTGGGGTGGAAGTCCGCGAGCCGGCCGAAGTAGCGCGCCGCCTGCTTGAAGTCGTTGGCGGCGAAGGCGGAGGTGCCGCCCGCGAAGAGCTCCTCGTCGTTGAGCTTGTCCAGCTCCAGGTCCGCCGTCACCGTGACGGGGTCGAACTCCACGACCTGCTTGTTCGCCGTGGCGTCCGGCTTCGCCGCCGCGCCCGTGGTGCGGCAGCCCGTGAGCGTCAGCCCCAGGCCCAACACGCCCGCCCACAGCCACCGCCGGGCGACTCCGGTTGCCTCCATCCGCTTCCTGCCGTGCATGCAGCTCGCTCCCATCCGGTGCGCCCACGTCACCCGGTACGGCCCCGGACATCGACACCCCGGAGACCCGCCAGGTTCCCGGAAGTGCTCCTCCGCGGTGCTCCCGGACTCCGCCAGTCTAATGCGGGCGGGCCGCCGGCGCCCTGCCACCCGGCATGAACGCCCCCATGCGCCGGAAATGCCCGGCGGCTCCACGGCGGGGGCGCGTCACGCGGGGTGGGGGAGGGCGCTCAGGCGAGGACGTCGTCGCCCAGGAGGTAGCGGCCGGTGCCCCACAGCGCGGTGAGGTCGTGCACGTCCAGCCCGAAGCGCGGCACCTGGATGAGGGGCGTTCCCGGACAGGCCTCGCGCAGTTGCGCCATGCCCTCCAGGTCCTGCTGCGCCAGCACCTGGAGCTCGCGCAGCGTCTCCTCCACCTTCGCGCGCCGGGTGGGCGTCAGCGTGGCCGCGTCCGCCCACTGCGCCTGGGTGGGCAGCGGGTGCACGCGGTTCACCACGATGGCCGTCATCTCCATGCGGTTCTGCTTGAGCAGCTTGTGGAAGTGGATGGCCTCGTCCAGACGCTCCGGGTTGGGGCTGGTCACCAGCACGAAGCCCGTCGTCTTGTCCTCCAGGAGCTCGCGCACGCCGCGGGCGCGCTCGCGGAAGCCCTCGTTCATGGAGGAGAGCGTCAGCATGAAGGAGGACAGCTCCTGGAGCATCTCCGTGCCGGTGAAGCGCGCCAGCGCGCGCGTCACGTAGCTGCCGCCCAGGTTGAAGAGGGACAGGCCCACCTTGCCCGCCTTCAGCGCGGGCGTGAGCAGCCACTTGGCCGCTTCGTTGTCCAGGAAGTCCAGCACCCGGTTGGGCGCGTCCAGGAAGTCCAGCGCGTGCGCGGTGGGCGGCGTGTCCAGCACCACCAGCTCGTAGTCCGTGCTGCGGCGCAGGTCCCAGACCTTCTCCATGGCGATGTATTCCTGGCTGCCCGCCAGGGCCGTGGAGAGGGACTGGTAGAAGCGGTTGGCGAAGATGCGCTCGCGCTGCTCCGGCGGGGCCACGCGGGTGATGAGGTCGTCCCAGGTGGCCTTCATGTCCAGCATCATCGCGTGCAGGGCCGCCCGGGGCTTCACGCCCAGGTTCTCCAGCACGGAGGCGGGCACCTCCGCCTCCTCGTTGCCCAGGCCGGACAGGCCCAGGGAGTTGGCCAGGCGCTTCGCCGGGTCGATGGTGCAGACGATGCTGGGCCGGCCATCCACCGCCGCGCGCAGCGCGAGCGTCGCCGCCACCGTCGTCTTGCCCACGCCGCCGGAGCCCACGCAGATGAGCACGCGCTTGTTCGCGAGCGCCGCTTGCAGCGCCGTCATGCTCCCGTGCCTCCCGTCACCATCGCGTTCAGGTGCCCCATCACCGTCTCCACCGCGTCCCGTCCGAAGCGCGGCACGAACAACCTGGGCACCGTGTACACCGGCGCGTGGAGGTTGCGCTCCAGCTTCGTGCCCGCGAGCACCGCCTGCGAGGCGCGGTCGTGGTGCGCCTGCGCCACGCGCATGAGCTCCGGGTGGCCCGCGAGCGCCTCCAGGTCGGCCTCCGTGAAGCGCTCGGGGAAGGCCTGGTTGAGCACCGCCGCGTGCGTGCGGATGTGCACCCGGTCCCGCAGCGCGCCGTGCAGCTCCAGCGCCTCGTTCACCGGCATCTCCTCCGGCAGCGCCACCAGCACCGCGGCGGTGACGGCGGGGTCCACCAGCAGGTCGCGCATCTTCATCGCCTCGCGCGTCATGGGGCCCGGCGGCACCGTCTGCAGCAGCACCTGCGGCACGCTCAGGAAGGAGATGGCGTGGCCGGTGGCGGGCGCGTCCAGCACCAGCGTGTCGTACTTCCAGCGGCCGTCCGGCAGCTTCTCCTGGAGGTGGAACATGATCTTGCCCAGGAGCACCAGCTCCTGGAGCGACGGGATGAAGCGCAGGAAGTAGCGCACCAGCCGGTTCTCGAAGACCGTCTTGTAGAGGGTCTCGAAGCGCAGGACCATCAGGCCGTACTCGCGCATGGCCTCCTGGGGGCGCACGTTCACCGCCCAGAGGTTCTCTTCCAGGAGCTTCACCTCCGGGCCCGCTTCGGGCAGCTCCAGGATGCGGCTGACGCGCTCCTGGGTGTTCACTTCACACACCAGGGTGCGCCGGCCAGCGCGCACCGAGGCCAGGGCCAGGGCGGCGGCGACGGTCGTCTTCCCCACGCCCCCCTTGCCAGAGACGATCCACAGGCGTTTGTCGAGCAGTCCGGCCATAAGAGGGCGCGCGAACCGTAGGGATGGGTTCCCGGAGAGTCAACGAGAGTCCACGAGCGGAAACCGCCATTGTTCCCCTGCTTGACACGTCGCGTTGGCCCCTCCCAGAGTGCGGCGTCCTCTTCCTGACGTCCCGCCTGTCCCGAAGGCCATGTCGCCTGTCTCGCGGTGGGCCGGACCTGAACGGTTCCAAGACCATGCTCAAGAACAACCCGGTGATGAAGAAGCTCGTGGAGACGGGCGAGGAGCGCGTGGGCAAGCTCGCGCAGCAGTTGCTCTCCAACGAGAAGTTCGTGGCGGCGGTGCAGACGCTGGTGTCCCGCTCGCTGGCGGCGAAGGGGACGCTGGACACGGCGCTGCGCACGGCGCTGTCCGCCATGAACCTGCCGTCCACGGCGGACCTGGAGCAACTGCGCTCGAAGGTGGACGACCTGGAGAAGCTGCTCGCGTCCGTCGAGGGCAAGGTGGACACGCTGGTGTCGAACACGTCCTCGAAGAAGAAGGGGTAGGGCGCGGCACGCCCTCAATGGCCATGCGGCGCATCGCGTTCATCAACGAGAAGGGCGGCACCTGCAAGACGACGCTCGCGGTGAACACCGCCGCGTGGCTCGCGCTGGAGCAGCGCCGCCGCGTGCTGCTGGTGGACCTGGACACGCAGGGCCACGCGGGCAAGTCACTGGGCGTGGACGTGCGCACGCTGCCGCGCAACGTCTTCCACCTGCTCACCGACGCGCAGGTGTCCCTGTCTTCCGTGGTGCGACAGACGGGCGTGAGCGGGCTGGACGTGGTGCCCGCGTACAAGGAGATGGCGGACTTCCCGGTGGTGGTGGCGCAGGACCCGCGGCGCGCGCACCGGCTGGCGGACCGCATGCGGGAGGCGCAAGACGCGGGCTACGACGTGGTGCTCTTCGACGCGCCTCCGTCCATGGGGCTCACCACGCGCAACATCCTGGTGGCGGCCACGGAGGTGGTGGTGCCGGTGGCGCTGACGTACCTGGCGCTGGACGGGTGCGCGGAGCTGGCGGAGACGGTGCGCCAGGTGGGCGAGGCGGAGGGGCGCGCGGACCTGCGCGTCACCAAGGTGGTGCCCACGCTGTACCGCAAGACGGCGCTGGCCACGGCCATCCTGGAGCGCCTGGGGGCGTACTTCCCGGACGCGCTCGCCGCCACGCCGCTGGGCTACAGCGTCAAGGTGGACGAGGCGCAGAGCCACGGGAAGACCATCTGGGAGTACGCGCCCCAGAGCCCCGGGGCGCGGATGCTCGCGGCCATCGCGGCGGAGATCCACGGCGGGGCGCCTCCGGCGAAGCGGAAGCGGGCCCGGCCGAAGGTGGCCTGAGGCGCCTTGCGCCCGCTTCCCCGCGGGCGCCACGGCGTCCAGGCCTGGGGTGCTTCAGGACGCGCTCGCGTCCTTCTTGTCGCCCTTCTCCACGGCGTCGAGCTTCTTCTCCAGCTCCTCCAGCCGCTGCGTGAGCGCCTGCATGTCGCGGCCCAGGGCGGGGAGGTTGCCGGTGAGGTTCTCCACCACCTGCTTCACGCGCTCGTCGATGCGGCGCTGGAAGTCCTCGAAGGCGCGCTGGCTGGCCTTGAGCAGCTCCGCCGGGTTGAGGCTCGCGGCGTTGCCTTCGGCCTGGGGCGCGGCGGGCGCGGCGGCGGGGGCCTCCGGAGCGGCCTCCTGCGGGCTGCCGTCCTCGCGGCGCAGCAGCTTGTCCAGCCGCTGCTCGGCCTCCTCGCGGATGGAGGCCACGCGCGGCGAGACCTCCTTCTGGATGAACCCGGAGATGGACTCGCCGGGGTGGCGGATGATCTCCCGCAGCACCGACAGCGGCATCTGGTTCTTCTTCTTCTCCTCCTCGAAGATGATCTGCGCGAGGGTGACGGAGGTCAGGTCCTCCTTCGTGCGGTTGTCGACAATCCGCACCTCGGTGCCCTCCTTGATCATCGCGGCGATCTCATCGAGCGTGACGTACCGGCTCTCCACGGTGTCGTAGAGCTTCCGGTTCGTGTAGCGCTTGATGATCTTCGGCTCCTTGGTGGTGCTGGGAGCGTTTGCTTGCTCGGCCTCGCTCATGTCTGTCGTCTCCGACCCCGGCTGCGCCTTGGCATTTACTGGTTTACTTCTCAATTTCCAAAGGGGCGAACCTCGTATCAAAGGGGTTGGAAGCGAGCAAGTTACCCGGGTCCGACTCGCCGTGGTTGCCGGGTGGGCCTATGCTCTGAGTCCCCCCGACCCGACCCCATGATCGTCCAGTGCGAACAGTGCCAGACGCGGTTCAAGATCCCCGACGAGAAGGTGACGGAAAAAGGGGTCAAGGTCCGCTGTACCAAATGCCAGAACACCTTTCGGGTCGCGCGTGAGCCCGCGCCGGCCCTGAGCGCCCCCCCGCCCGCCGGCCCTCCGCCCGAGCAGGCGGACCCGTTCCAGGCGTTCGGAGCGGCGCCGGAGCCCACCGGGGAGGTCACCCGGCCGGGGGCCGCGTACTACGCGCCCGGCGCACCCGCGGTGAAGTCCCAGGTCCAGTCCTGGGGTGACGTGGATGTGGACATCGACGTGGACGCCCCGCAAGCGGCCTCCGTCCGGGCCCCCGCCACGCCGGGCGCCGCCGGGGCGATGATGCCGTTCGACCCGCCCACGCCGGTTCCGGGCGTCGCGTCCCGGCGTCAGGCGGCCCCGCCGCCACCCCCGAATCCGGTCGTGCCGGACCTGGATGACCCGTTCGCGGACTTCATGCTGGATGCTCCAGCGGCGGCCTCCCAGCCGCCCGTGGCTGCTCCTCCGGTAGCGGCTCCCCGCCCGATGCCTCCAGGGGCCTTCGCGCCTCCCGCCGCCCGGGCCGCGCCTCCGGGGGCGTTCGCGGTGGGGAACGCAGGGGCGGCCCGTCCGGCGGCCGTGGCTCCGGGCGGACCCCCGGGGGTGTTCGCGGCGGAGGCCGCGCCCGTGGCGCCCAGGGGACCGTTCCCTCCCGGGGCGGTGGCTCCTCCGCCTCCCGGGGGCTCCCCGTCCGCCGCTCCGGGGCGTGCGGCCATGCCTCCGGGGCCTGGTGCCTTCCCGGCCGGCGGACCGGCACCGTCGGGCGCCGCGCCCTCGCGTGCCGCCATGCCTCCGGCGGGAGCCCCCGTCGCGCGCATGCCCCTGGCCTCGGTCCCCGCCAGGGCGTCACGTCCCGGGGCCGCGCCCGCAGCCTCGCCGGGGCTTGCCGCCGCCGGTTCGACGGACTTCGCGGCGGATCCGCTCTTCGACTTCCCCATCGACGCTCCGGCGGCCCCGGACGCGGCGTCCCTGCGCCATGCCGCGAACGTCGCCGCGGCGCCCTCCCCGAGCGGCGCCACGGCGGTGGGGCCGATGACGCCCCCTCCGGGCTTCGAGAGCGAGGACCCGTTCGCGTCCATCGACGTGGCGGCTGCGGCCCCGGACCTGTCCGCCGCGCCCGAGCACACCTCAGAGGCCACCCACGTCGGCCCGGAGCCGATGGGCGACCTGTTCGACTTCTCCGGCGCGGGGGCTTCCGGTGAGGAGGGCGTGGCCGCCTCCGACACCGGCCGCGCCGCGCTGCTGGGGGACGTGCCCGCCGAGGCGGGCGCGGAGGAGCCCGGCGGCATCTCGCTCTTGAGCGACGTGCCGGCGTACGACGACGGCGACCCGTTCAAGATCACCACGCCCCGCCGGGAGGTGGTGGACCTGGCCAGCATGCGCTCCGGCCCGGCCGTCACCGTGGCCAAGCCCTCCGCCCGCATCGAGGACGTGGGCATGCCCCAGCGCCGGATGCCCGGCCGCGCGCGGAAGCTGACGGGGCTGGTGCTCAACCTCGCCATCGCGACCGTGCTGGTGGTGGCGCTGGGCGCGCTGGGCGCGCTGTACCTGCGCGACGGCAAGGTGGACCCCTCCACGCTGTCCCCGGACCGCCTGCGCACGCTGGTGATGCCCGCGTCCCGCCCGTTCGTCGCGAGCGACGTGTCCAACGGCCTCTACGAGACGCGCGACGGACGCATGCTCTTCGTCGTGCGCGGAGAGGCGGAGAACCGCACCGGCGCCGCCGCGGCCGTGCGCGTGCGCGCCGCCCTCTTCGACGGCGACCAGCGGGTGCGCTCCACGGAGGGGCTGGCGGGCGCGCTGGCCACGCCGGAGGAGCTCCACGCCGTCACCACCCGCGAGGCCGCCACCGCGCTCCGTCAGCGCATGGACGCGGCGTCCCTCCCGGTGCCGCCGGGCGGCAAGGTGCCCTTCCTGGTGCTGTTCCAGGAGTTCCCCACGGACCTCACCGGCCACCGGCTGGAGGTGACGCTGGAGCCCATCCCCTCCGAGCCCACCGCGGACCGCACGGGAGGCTGAGAGTCGCCATGTCCACGCTGGAGGAGGCCCGCGCGCTCGCGCGCAACCTGCACGCCCTGGGCGGAGGCGCCACCGTGCGCCGCAAGGCCGCCGCGCGTGAGCTGGCCCGGCGTGAGCCGTTCGACACGAACGAGCTCATCGGCCACCTGCTGTCCCTGTCCCGCGCGGGGCAGGCCCCCGCCACCTGCGTGCTGTCGGACTTCCTGGCCGCGTTGGACCAGGAGGCCGAGCACATCCCCCACGTGGAGGCGCTGCGGCGCATGGCCCACGTGCAGTCGCTGGAGGCGGTGGCGGACCTCTTCGCCCAGGGCCCCGCGCGCAAGGAGCTGGACGCGGACGCCGCCGCCCGCGCGGACGCGCAGGCCGCCAACCAGTCGCTGGGCCACCTGAAGCAGCAGGCCCGCCTCACGCGCGACCCGGACGTGCTGTCGCGCCTGGCCACCGTCAGCAACCCGGCCGTGCTGCGCAACGTGCTCATCAACCCGCGCCTCACGGAGGACCTGGTGGTGCGCATCGCGGCGCGCAGGCCCGCGCGTCCGGAGCCGCTCGTCGAAATCTGGAAGTCGCCGCGCTGGTCCGTGCGCCACAAGGTGCGCCGCGCGCTGGCCTTCAACCCGTACCTGCCGCCGGAGGTGGGCGCGAAGCTGGTTCCGCTGCTGTCCACCGCGGACCTGCGCGAGCTGGTGGAGGACACGGGGCTGCTCCCCGCCCTGAGGCAGCAGGCCGCGCGCCTGCTGCTGGCGCCAGCGCCCGGCAGCCCGCCCGGTCCGCTGGTGCTTCCGACGGGGGAGGAGTTCTAGGAGCGGCGGTCCTTGGGGGCGCCGTCGGTGTAGTCCGCGTCGGTGGTGCCCCGGCGCGAGTGGGGCAGGTGCTTCACGTCCACCAGGTCGTCGCCGCGCGACGCCTTGCGGAACGAGTAGACGAACTTGCCCACCGCGTTGCCCAACTGCCCCATCCGGGCGGCCGAGAAGACCACCAGCAGGATGAAGCCGAGGACGATGAACTCTCCGAGGCCCAGCATGCGCCGGACACTGCAATAAACCCACCCCCGAGGCAAGTCGCGCGGCCGCGTCCGCCCCATGACGCCCTCGCCACGCCGGCGCTGCCCGTGGGGGGCGTTTGAGCGCACACTGCGCGCCCATGCTCCTGCTCGCTCACCGTGGTGCCAGCGCAGACGCTCCCGAGAACACCCTGGAGGCCTTCGCGGAGGCCGTGCGCCAGGGGGCTGACGGCGTGGAGCTGGACGCCATGGTGTGCGGCTCCGGCGAGGTGGTGGTGTGCCACGACGAGCGCCTGGAGCGCCTGGCGGGGCAGCCCTGGGAGGTGCGCGCCACGCCCTGGTGGAAGCTGTCCCGCGCGGACGTGGGCACGCGCCTGGGCTTCGCCCCCGCGCGCATCCCGCTCCTGGAGGAGGTGCTGGACGCGCTGCCGGAGCACTTCCTGGTCAACATCGAGCTGAAGTGCGACCGCTTCGACGACGGCGGCCTGGCGGCGGGCGTGGCGAGGCTCTTGCGCGAGCGCGACCTGGCGGGCCGCGTGGTGGTGTCCAGCTTCAACCCGCTGTGCCTCTTCCGGCTGGCGGCGGTGGCGCCCACGCTGCGCCGGGGCTTCCTCATCGACCCGGACAAGCCCTGGGCGCTGCAGGCGTACGGGCTGAGCCCGCTGGTGTCCTCGCACTCGGTGCACCCCTTCCACGAGGCGTGCACGCCGGAGCGCGTGGCGGCGTGGAACGACGCCGGCCTGCGCGTGGCGGCGTGGACGGTGGACGACCCCCGGCGCGCCCGCGAGCTGCGGGACATGGGGGTGTCCTACCTCATCACCAACCGCCCGGGCCGCATCCGCGAGGCCCTGCGCTGACTAGAAGTCCAGGCCCAGCGTGGTGTTGAAGGCGAAGACGGAGGGCAGGTCGCGGCTGCCGGCGCCCTCCTGGTCGAAGCTGCCCAGGTTGGTGAGGGAGACCTCCGCGCCCAACTGGAGCACGCCGCCAATGAAGCGCGCGCCCGCGTAGAAGCGCGGGGTGAGGTTGTCGCCCGCGTTCACCCGCGAGTACGGCGCGGAGTTGGTCAGCGCGTCGCGCGAGTCGTTGCCCGCCGTGTCCGCCGGGGTGCGGCTGGGGTCGAAGTCCAGCGTGCGCGTGGTGGCGCTGACGAAGTTCAGGTCCAGGCCGCCGTAGGGCGTGAGCGTCACCATGCCGCCCAGGGGGAACTGCTTGCCCACGCCGATGTCCAGGCCCGTGGTGGCCAGGTCCAGGTTGTGCGCGCCGAACAGCTTCGTCACGTGCAGGCGCAGGCCCACGTCCGGCAGGTACGTGAAGCCCTCGTTGACGGCCCACTTCAGCTCGCCCGTGGCCGTCACCATGCCGCTCTTCTCGATCCAGCCCACGCGCCCGCCCAGCTCCAGCGAGAAGGGCAGGCCCTTGCGCACGTGCAGGGAGGGCACCAGCACGGAGCCGGGCTGCTCGGCCTCCGTGGGCAGCGCCACGTCCTCCGGGAGCGACACGACGGACAGCTCCGCGTTGAACGCGAAGCCCGAGTGGCCCGTGGTGCGCGGGGGCATCAGGTTCGCGGACGTCATCACCGCGCCGAACGTGCGCGCGAAGGAGCGGAAGTCCGCGCTGGCTTCGGCGAACTCCGTGTTGGTGATGACGGCAGTGGCGCCCCGGCGCTCGACGCCGAAGCGGGAAATGACCAGGTCGTTGTCGTCCGCATGGGCCGCGGCCCCTGACAGCGCCGTCGCAAGCACCAGCCACCGACTGAACGTCCGCATGGGGGAATCACGCCTCCGGGACGCATGCCGGCCAAGCGGGCGCCCACCTCCGGCGGACCCTAAATCGGCCCTCGATGAAGCGTCAACAAAACGGGCGGCCCTCCTCCAGGGAAACGCTCCCCGGTGCGAGGGGAGCGTCCGCTGGAAGTGAGCCGCCCGTGGGTCAGGCGCTCCGGGGGCGTCCCCGGAGGGGGGTTACTGGCGCGGCTTCACCGGCGTGGTGGCCGCGGCGGCGGGCGTCGTCACCTTCTGCGCCACCTCCGCCGGACGGCGGCGGATGACCAGCGTGCGGCGGCTGGCGAACTCGGTGCTCTCGCGGGCCACCACCAGCACGTTGTTGTTGCCCTCCTTGAGCGCGAAGTCGGAGGTGAACTTCAGCGTGTTGGGCTCGCCGCCCTTGGGATCCACGGCCTTGAAGTAGACCTTCTGGTCGTTGACCAGCACGTAGACGTCCAGCAGGCCGTTGGGGTCCTTCACCGCGCCGGTGAGGGTGAACTTGTCGCCGTTCACCACCACGCCGCCGTGGGACGGATCCACGTCCAGCTTGATGTCCGGCGGCTGGTGCGTCGTCGTGTAGGCCACCGTCTTGGGCGCCTGGGCCTTGCCGGTCTTCACTTCCTTCGCGTCCTGCGTGCGCACGAAGGCGAAGCGGTCCTTCTCCAGCGAGACCTTGTAGTAGCCCTTGGTGGTGGCCTCCAGGGCCAGCGTGGCGCCCTGCGGCAGCTTCGCCACCGGACGCGCGTCCGCGGTGGGCGAGGCGAACAGCTCCGCCTTGTCGTTGAGCTTCACCAGGCCCTTCTTCGCCTCCAGCGGGGCCACGGGGCCGTCCTTCACGGGCAACTGGAGCTTCTCCAGGACGAACTCCTCCAGGGGCTCGTCGAGGATGGCCAGCTTCAGCGGGAAGGTGTCGCCCTTGAAGCCCTTCTTCAGGGACACTTGGAAGCGCGCCGTCTTCGTCTCGCCGGGCTTGATCTCCCCCAGCTTGAAGCGGCCCTTCTCGATGAAGATGTTCGCGTCGCCGCCGTTCTTGATCTGCGCGAACGAGTCCAGCGCCGGGCCCGCGCCCGTGTTGGTGACGTCCATCACCACCGTGACGTCCTCGCCGCGCTGCACGACGCCGTCGCCGTTGCACTCGGCGCAGTCATCCACCACCTGCCAGTTGAAGGCGAACGTGGGGCGGGGCAGCTCCACGAAGGACAGCTCCGACACCAGCGTGTCGCGCAGCGGGCCGTTGTCGTCGAACAGCTTCACCTTCACGTCGTCGCGGCGGCTGGTGAGGTCCTTGGGCAGGCGCACCTGCACCTTCCAGGACTTCTTCTCACCCGGGGCGATGGCGCCGAAGAGGAACTCGCGGCGGTCGAGGAACGCGTTGTCGCTCTCCGTCCAGCCACGCACGCGCTTGAGCGGCTCCGTGCCCTTGTTCTCCACGTTGATGACCATGTCCAACTGCTCGCCGGCGGCGATCTTCGCGTCGGCGCCCGGGGAGAAGCTGGCGTCCAACTGCACGTTCTTGGGCGTGGGGCCGGGGGTCCAGTCCAGGCCGAGCGCGGCGATGGCGTTGTTGATGCGCTGCTCCTCCTCGTTGCGCTTCTGCTCCACGAACGCCTTGCCCTTGGCGATCTGCTCGTTGCGCTTCACCGCCGGGACCTTCAGGACGAAGTCGCGGGCGAACTGGACCTCGAAGTCCTCCTTGATCTCCTCCTGGGACTCCGCGTCGAGCTGGTCGTCCAGGTCCTCGCCCTGGCCGGCCACGTCCACGTCCAGGAGCGGATCATTCTGGCCGTGCTCCTTCTTGTCCTTGGCGCCCGGCTTGGCGGCGACCTTCTCCTTGGGCTCCTCCTTCTTGGCGGCGGCCTGGGCGGCCTTCTCGTCCACCTTCAGGTACTTGAGGCTGGTGCCCGGCTTCTCGCGGTCCAGCACCTCTTCGCGCTTCTTGGCGACGGTGGAGGACTCCGGGTTGCCGAAGTGCTGATCCAGGTCCGCCTCGCCCATGGACTTGCGCGGCGCGAACACGTCTACGCGGTCCGCGGTGACGCGCGTGGGGACCAACTGGATGTCCGGCACGATGCCGACCTCCTGGATGGAGACGTCGCCCGGGGTGAGGTACTTGGCGATGGTCAGCTTGAGCGCGCTGTCGTCCGGGAAGTCGTAGAGCACCTGCACGCTGCCCTTGCCGAACGTCTGGCGCCCGATGATGACCGCGCGGTCCAGGTTCTTGAGCGCGCCCGCGACGATCTCGGACGCGGAGGCGCTGCCCGCGTTCACCAGCACCGCGATGGGGTAGTTCTCCTCGCCGTCCGTCATGCGCGCGCGCTTCTCCTCGCGCAGCTTGTCGCTGAAGCCCACCGTCGCGACGATGGTGCCCTTGGACAGGAACGTGTCCGACACCTGGATGGCCTGCTCCAAGAGGCCGCCCGGGTTGCCGCGCAGGTCCAGCACCAGGCCCTTGAAGCCGCCCTTGGCGTCCGCCTGCTTGCGGATGTCCGTCAGCGCCGCCTCCAGGTCGCGCGTGGTGTTGCCCTGGAAGTTCTTCAGGCGCACGTAGCCCACGCCGCCCGCGAGCAGCTTGTGCTGCACGGACTCAATCGAAATCATGGCGCGCGCCACCGTCATGTTGCGCGGCTTGTCCCAGCCGTCGCGCTCCACGGTGATGGTGATGCGGCTGTCCACCGGGCCGCGCAGCTTGGACACGGCCTCGTTGAGGTCCATGTTGACGGTGGACTCCTCCCCAATCTTCTTGATGCGGTCGTCCTTCTGGATGCCGGCGCGCGACGCGGGCGTCTTGGGCAGCACCTTCACCACGGTGAGGTTGCCCTCCTTCATCTGGATGACGAAGCCCAGGCCACCGAACTCACCCTTGGTGGACAGCTTCATCTCCCGGTACAGCTCCGGGCGCAGCAGCACCGAGTGCGGATCCAGCGTGGAGAGCATGCCGTTGACGGCCGCGTACTCGATGTCCCGCGTCTCCTCGATGGGACGCATGTTCTTGGACAGGAAGTCGAACACGTCCTTCAGCGCGAAGGACATCTTCCACAGGGAGTCCACGTGGGAGATGTCGAACTCCTTCTGCTTGCCGTTGACGTTGACGTTGAGCTTGCCCGTCTCCGGGTTGCCGTCCACGAGCACGTCCGGGACGCTCTTCTCCACGTACTCCAGGGAGGCGATCATCATCTCCTTGGGCTTCACCCGCTTGGGGTCGACGTAGTTCTCCTTCACGTAGAGGATGACCTTCGTGAGGACGCGGAGGCTGTTGAGGTCGTGAGGGGCCTTCTCGCCCTTGCCGGCGGAAGGCAGCGCGCCGTCCCAGGAGTCCTGCCCCGCCTCCGCCGCTCCCACGGTGAGCGGGAGGGGCGCACGGTCACTGCCTGCGAATGCCCAGGCCCCCAACAGAACGGCGACGGCGGTGATGCGGCGGAAGATACGCGGCATGCGGTTCATCCAAGCTGGGGCGCGAGAGGCGTCCCGGGTGATGCGTGAAAAGCCCTGTGAATCCGAACGGTTCAGCGTGAGCCAAGGGACCTGGCAGCGGCCGGGCAAGCCTAATCACGGCTTCCTGGTGCTTCAAGGCGTGGCCTTGTCACTAGCGACCGAGAACGTCTGCCGCAGGCAATGCGTTCCCAAAGCGGCCTGGACGTACGGACACCCGGCATGCCCCTTTATTTCGCGCTCAGCCCCGGGCGTCCGGCGGCGGGGGCAGGTCCCCGGCCTCCCGCAGGGCCCGGTAGAGCAGGGTGCCCCCGACGATGGCCACCGGGAGGAAGAAGGTGTTGAGGATGGGGACCCACAGGAGCAGGTAGACGCCCGCGCCGAAGCCCAGGCAGAGGGCCCGGCGCTCGCGCAGCATGCGGCGCACCTCGGCGAAGGGGTACAGGTGGCGCGTCATGGGCGCGGCCAGGTGCTCCGCCGCCATCCAGAGCATGGTCCACAGGCTGGCCAGCACGGTGAACGCCACGCTGCCCAGGCCCGGGACGAGGTTCAGCGGCAGGAGCACCGCCAGCCCCAGGAAGAGCAGCGCCAGCCGGGCGAGCGTGTGCAACAGCCCCGTTGTCAAACCCCGCAGGAAGGAGGCGGGGGAGAGCACGGCGTCCGCCCCCGCACACTCGGCCTCGGTGGCCTCCGACACCGGGTCCTGCAGCGGGGTGAGGAGGAGTGGAGGCACCACGTTGGCGCCCACCACCCAGGCGACCAGCGCGCCCAGCACGAGCGCGGTGTACCAGCCGGCCTGTCCGTACCAGGACTCGGGGCGGGCCCACACGGACTCCAGGAGCCCGGGGGCGTAGCGGTAGAGCAGCACGGCCAGTCCCACCAGGGTGATGGCGGTGAGGACCGCGCACAGGCTGGAGAGGAGGAAGAGGCGGCGCGAGCGGAAGATGAGCCCGAAGGCGCGGCCGAGCACCCCCATGCCCTGGAGGAAATCCGACAGACGGGGCCGGGGAGACAGGGTGGGGACGGGGGATGCAGGACGCATGGGGTCGGGGTGCTCAAATGAGGGCAAGGGCCACGGGCCCCGTTATATAGGGCGCCCACATGTCCCTCGACCTCAAGCGCGTGGCCTCCGAGCCCCTCACTTCCGCCGCCCCCCTGGTGGAAGAGCTTCGCAAGGCGGAGAAGCCCCGGACCGAGCACCGGCTCGGGCTGGAGCACGAGAAGTTCATCTACCCCGTGGGGTCCGCCCAACCCGTGCCCTACGAGGGACCGAACGGAGTGGGGGCCCTGCTGGAGCGCCTCGCGCCGGGCGGCTACGAGCCCTTCCGCGAGACGCCCCAGTCGCCGGTCATCGCGCTGCAGCGCGGGATGGCGGCCATCTCCCTGGAGCCGGGCGGGCAGTTCGAGCTGTCCGGCAGCCCGTTCCGCACGGCGCGCGAGGCGCACCAGGAGAACCTGGCGCACCTGAAGGAGACGAAGGCGGCGGCGTCCGGCCTGGGCCTGCGGCTGGTGGCGCTGGGCTACCGGCCGGTGGGCACGACGGGCGAGATGCCCTGGATGCCCAAGACGCGCTACCAGGTGATGCGCCGCACGCTGCCGGAGCGCGGCCGGCTGGCGCTGAACATGATGCTGATGACGTCCACCGGGCAGGTGTCCCTGGACTGGGCGGATGAGGCGGACTGCGTGCGCAAGACGGTGGCGGTGGCGCGCCTGACGCCGCTGCTGGTGGCGCTGTACGCCAACAGCCCGCTCCTGGAGGGCAAGCCCTCCGGCTACATGTCCTTCCGCAGCCGCGTCTGGGAAGAGGTGGACCCCACGCGCTGCGGCTACCTGCCGTCGTGGTTCGACGGCTCGTTCTCCTATCAGGCGTATGTGGACTGGGCGCTGGACGCGCCGCTCCTGTTCCTGCGCCGCGAGGGCGAGTACCGCCACCCGAAGCTCACCTTCCGCCAGCTCATGAAGGAGGGCTACGAGGGCAAGCCGCCGGACATGGGGGACTGGACGGACCACCTGTCCACGCTCTTCCCGGAGGTGCGGCTGAAGAAGGTGCTGGAGGTGCGCGGCGCGGACTGCACCAGCGCGGCCATGACGGGGGCCCTGGGGGCCCTCTGGCGCGGCATCCTCTACGACGCCCAGGCGCTGGAGGAGGTGGAGCTGCTCCTGCCCCGGCTGAACTTCACCGAGCACCTGGCCTTCCACGACACCGCGCGCCGCGAGGGCCTGGCCGGGAAGCTGGGGCCTCGCGAGCTGCACCGGCTGGCCGGGGAGCTGGTGGCCATCGCGAAGCGGGGGTTGCAGCGGCTGGACCCCGAGGACGCGCCGCTGCTGGCGCCGCTGGAGGCGGTGGCGGCCTCGGGCCGGTCTCCGGCGCAGGCGGTGCTGGACGCGTGGAAGGAAGATCCGCGTCCGGAAGTGCTGATGACGCGCTTCGAGCTGTGAGGCCGTGAGGCCGCGTCCGCGGCGGTGTGCCGCGGACGCGACGGGCCGCTAGAAGCGGCCGCCCACGGTGAGGTTGCCGTTGAAGAGGCTGCCCTTGGCCTCGTCGGTGGTGCCGGGGATGGTGGTCAGGTCCTCGCCGCCGACCAGGCGGTAGGTGGCGCGCACGCCGGCGGCCAGGTGGCCCATGCGGTATTCGATGCCCGCGGCCAGCGGCCACTCCACCTGCCAGTCATTGCCGTAGGTGGGCCGTGAGCCCTGGGACGCGTGCAGGTAGCTCAAGCCGAAGCCCGCGCCCACGAAGGGGTGCCACTTGTTGTCGATGAAGGGCCCCAGCTTGGCCACGCCCGAGCCGTTGTTGCGCCAGATGTGATTGCCGCCGAGGACGCGGGCGTCATTGATGGGGATGTTCTGGCCCTCGTAGCCGAACTCCAGGCCGAGGTACTCCCAGGGCTGGGCGTTGGCGGTGATGTTGAAGAGCCCGCCCACGCCCGTTTCATTGCCCAGCTTGCCGGTGTAGCCGCCGAAGCCCACGCCCACGTCCAGACCGGGCGCGAGGTTCTCATTGCCCGCGCTGAACTTGCGTGTCACCTCCGTCGCGTCCACCGCGAGCGCGGGGCCGGCCACGCAGACGCCCGCCACCGCCAGTCCAGCCACCATCGAAGTCCGTGTCATGTCCAGGTTCCTCCTGAGGGAAGTGTGGGACCTGGAATGGAAGCTGGGACGGCGGGGCCCGACAGGGCACCTGCCCGCGCGGTGGAGCCAGGAGGCCGAGGGCCTCAGCGCCGGCCGAAGAGCTTCTTCAAACCGGAAAGCAGGCCGCTCGGCCGGGCCTCCGGTTCGGTGTGGAAGGGCGAGCGGGCGATGAGGGCGTCGCGGGAGGCGTCATCCAGGTCCTCCGTCGCGAGCGTCACGGGCTGCCGCTTCGCGCCGGGCAGGGTGGCGCTGAAGGCGAGGGTGCCGTCGGTGGACAGCTCCAGGTGCACCTCCACCTCGCCGGGGCGCTCCACGGTGAGGGTGAGGGCGCCGAGCCATTCGTTCTCCGTGGCGGTGGCGGCGGTGCCCTGGAAGAAGGCGAGCGTCAGCGGACCGGGGACGGTGACGGGGATGACGAGCGTCTTGGCGGTGGGCAGGCGGGTGTTGCGCTCCAGCACGCGGCGGAAGGTGCCGGCGTCCTCGGCGACGCCGATGGGGGCGGTGAGCACTTCGGAGACGCTGGCGGCGGGCTTGCCGGTCTCCGACAGCAGGAGCGCGTGACCGAGCAGCGCGGCGCCGCGCACCACGGCGGTGCGAGCGTCCACGTCGTCGCGCACGGGCACGCCCAGGCTCTCCTCCAGGCGGCGGCGCACGAGCGGTGAGCGGGACTGGCCGCCCACGAGGAGCACGGCGTCCAGTCCCTGGGGGGACAGGGCGTTGGACTCCAGCACCTCGCGGGTGACGGAGACGACGCGCTGGGCGAGGTCGGCGGTGAGTGCCTCCACGCGCTCGCGGTCGAGCTTGGGGCCGGGGCCGGTGGGCAGGGTGACGTCCACGCTGTCCTGGGTGGAGAGGGTCTCCTTGGTGGACTCCGCGAGGGTGCGCAGGGGGCCCCAGTCGAGCAGGTGTTCGGGGCGGGGGTGGCCCTGTTCCGCGAGGTCACTGACGAGCGCCTCGGCGATGCGGCCGTCGAAGTCCATGCCGCCGAGGGTGGGGTCGCCGCCGGTGGTGACGACCTCCAGGTCGTCGCCGGTGACCTGGACGACGCAGACCTCCAGGCCGCCGCCGCCCAGGTCCACGACGAGGACGCGTTTGCGGGCGAGGCCCCGGCCGTGCGCGTACGCGAGCGCCGCGGCGGCGCTGTTGGTGAGCACGCGGGAGACGTCCAGGCCGGCCATGGTGGCGGCTTCGCGCAGGGCGGCGCGCTGGCGTTCGGTGAAGTGGGAAGGCGCGCAGAGCACGGCGCGCGTCACCTTGCGGCCCAGGTGCGCGGTGGCCGCCTGGTGCAGCTCGCGCAGCAGCATCGCGGTGAGGAGGGTGGGCGCCACGTGGCGGCCATCGAGCTCCACGCCTGCGTCCCCCAGGAGGTCGGTGGCGACGGGGAAGGTGAGCTGCGGGGAGAGCCAGCGCAGGTTCGGGGAGCGGGCGCGCATGCCGAGCAGACGCTTGAGGCCGGTCGCGGCGTGGCGGGGAGCGCGGGCGGCTTCGACGAGGGCGGCGGCACCGACCAGGAACTCGCCGGCGCTGTTCACCGCGATGACGGAGGGGAGGCCCGAGCCGTCGGTGCCGGGGATGGGGATGGGCGTGGCGACGCCGTCGATGAGCGCGGCGACGCGAGCCTGCGAAGTGCCCACGTCGATGCCGAGCACGACCTCCGCCGCCGCGGGCGGGGTGACGGGCACGGCGGGAGCGAGGTCGAAGAAGGTGCGGCGGCGGCTGCGCGCGGTGGTGGCGCCGCCCTGGGCGTCAGCGGAAGGGGGAGGCGCGGCTTCGTCGGTGCGCGGGGACTGGGGGGCTGTGGAGGTTTGGGACGCGGCCGTGCTGGCTTCGCTGGCGCGCGGAGGTTGTGTCGCGGCCGGTGCTTGAGGAGGCGGCTGTGCCGAGGCCGTGGTGGCTTCGCTGGAGCGCGAGGCGTCTGTCGCGGCGGATGCTTGGGAATGCGGCTGTCCCGCCGCTGCGCTGACTTCGCTGGAGCGCGATGCGTCTGTCGCGGCGGATGCTTGGGGATGCGGCTGTCCCGCCGCCGCGCTGACTTCACTGGATCGCGAGGCATCTGTCGCGGCGGATGCTTGGGGATGCGGCTGTCCCGCCGCCGCGCTGACTTCACTGGAGCGCGAGGCATCTGTCGCGGCGGATGCTTGGGGAGACAGTCGTTCCGAAGCCGTCCCTACGGGCGCGGTGGCTTCGCTAGAGCCCGGGGATGCGGCCGCGCTCGATGTTTGTCCCAACGCTGTGCTGATGAGCGCCGCGGCTTCGCTCAATCGCTGGGAATCTGTCGCGGCCGATGCTTGAGGGCGCGGTCGTTCCGAGTCCGCGTTGATGGGCGTGATGGCTTCGCTGGAACGCGGAGCTTCTACCGTGGCCGACGCGCGTGGCTGCGGCTGTGCCGACGCCGTGCTGATGGGCGCCGTGTCTTCGCTGGCGTGCGGAGTTTCTGCCGTGGCCGATGCGCGTGGCTGCGACTGCTCTGACGCCGCACTGATGGGCGCCGTGTCTTCGCTGGAACGCGGAGTTTCTGCCGTGCCCGATGCGCGTGGCTGCGGCTGTTCCGACGCCGTGCTGATGGGGGCGGTGGCTTCGCTGGAACGCAGGGACTCCGTCACGGCCGACGCTTGGGGGGGCGGCTCTTCCGAAGCTGCGCTGATGGGCGCAGTGGCTTCGTTGGAACGAGGCGGCGGCTCCGTGACGGATGCCTGCTGCGAAGGCGTACTGCTCTGTACGGTGGTTTCGCTGGTGGGGGCGGGCTGTGGCTCAGCGGAGGTCCGCGCAGGCGGTTGTTCCGAAGTCGAGCTGTCCGCACCGGAAGTCTCGTTGTTCCGTGTGGGCTGCGCGGCAGCGGATTCGCCTGGCGATGGTTCTCCGGTCGTGCTGACCGGAGTGGCGGCTTCGTCGCCACTGGGCGCACTTGCTGCTGTGGGCTGTGTGGCTTCGCCCGAAGCGGCCGGTGACTGGAGGGGCGTCGATTCCTCGACGGGCGGCTGCGTGTCGGATTCGAGCGCGTTCGAGGGGCCCAACACCGCCGGAGCTGGAGTCTCCCCGGGCGTCACCGTGGCTGGTGCCTCTCCGTGGGATTCCGCATCCAGAACCGAAGCGAGCGCCTCTCCGTGCCCTGGCGCTTGAACCGACGCCGGTTCGAATTCGGATGACGCGTCCACAACGGGCGCAGCCACTGTGGGAGTCGTGTCTTCGGAGGAAGAGAGCGCCGATGAGCCGACGAGCGCCGTCCATGCATCCTCGGTCGGCAGCTCGACCACGACGACCGTTGATGCGTCCTCCTCTTCCAGAGGGTGCGCCGAGACGGGCTCGGGCGCACGGTCCGAACTCGCAGTAGGCGCATCCGCGGAATTCGTAACGGCCTGCGTGTCGAGCTCGGGAACCGTCGCCGGCTCGTCGGTGCCCGTGTCCCCGACAACCTGTTCAAGCGCTGCGCTGAACGGATCCGCGTCCTCCGAGTCCGTGCTGAGCGCACGCGGAAGAGAGTCCGGGTCGATGCCCCATGCGCGAAGGCGCTCGGCCTCCCGTTGGCTCGGCGTCGGTTCCTTCAGGGCATCCGCCGCATGGAACTCCACGGGCTGCGATGTCGCCTGGGAAGAGTCCTCTCCTGCGTCGGAGCCCGTGACTACCGCGGACGTCTCTTCCGGAGGGAGGGGCTCCTCGGTCGAGCCCACGACGGCGCCGAAGTCCGGGACGGTAGAGAAGTGCTCCGCCGACGGAAGCGCTGCTTCGGTATCGGCTCCCTCGGTGTCGGAGTCCTGAGCCGTCCATTCACTGCTCGCCTCTGGATGGGGCGGCTCGTGGGAGCTGACGGCGTCGGAGCCTGATTCCGTCGCATGGGAGTCCGGAGCGGATGCGAAATGGGACTCTGCCGGAGCGGAGGCCTCCTCCGACTCCATGCTGAGGTCGACGTCGAAGTCGAACGACGGGTCGGAGTCCGGCTGCGTCTCGCCGGACACGGCGGTCGCTTCCACGCGCGCCGGTTCCGCTTCTCCTGGCGTGTCCACGAACGCGGAGGCCGTGTCACCAGTCTCCTCCGCCGCGTATTCGGAAACCCACCCGGAATGCTCGGGAGCGTGCGCGGCTCCGAGCACGGCGTTCGGATCAAACGCGTCCACGGATGCCGGAGTGAAGTGGTGCGCGGAGGCTTCGCCAACGTCAGGAGCGCCAGAGGCCACATGTTCCGGCGAAGGCGCATCGTCCTCGCGTGCATCCGGAACGGAGGCGTGCTCACCAGGCACCGCGGATTGCGCGTCCGAGGGAGTCGGGTCCCAGGGCGCTGCCGCCGCGTGGCCGTCATTGGTCTCCGCTGTGCTCGGAGTCGCATCCCAAGCAGAGGCTTCGGTGCCAGCGAACGAAGTCGTCGCGGCGTTCTCGGTACCGGCGGGCGCCTCCGTGGAGGTCGCATCCCAAGCCGGAGCAGCCGGTGCGTCAGCGGTGCTCGGCGCCGAATCCCATGCAGAGGCGTCGGTGAATGAAGTCGCCGGGATGTTCGCGGTACTGGCGGGCGTCTCCCAAGCCGAAGCTTCCGCACGGCCGTCATCGGCCGAGGCTGGATCCGCCGCCCCCACGGAAGCCTCAACGTGCCGTGGATCCGTGGAAGGCTCCGGCGCCATCACGGCCGCGAAGGTGCCGGAGGCCACGGGCGGCCGTTCCTCGGCCTGGACCCTGCTGGACGGCTGGACCGTGAACATCTCCTGGGTCGCCCGTTGCGCATCCACGCCAGCCGGATGCCTCCGGGGCTTCCTCGGGAAGTCCACCGTCGGCAGTGGCGCCAGCTCCTCTTCCTCGTCAGCCGCGTGCTCCGGGAACAGCGACACCGGCTCATCCGGCTCCGCCAGGTCCGGCGGCGGTTCAGCCGCGACGGGCAGCTTCACGGCCGGCAACGTCATGGACGCCTTCGGCGGCGCGGCGCGCGTCCACGGTTCCTCGGGGGCAACCTTCGCCGGAGGCTCCACCGGTGCCGGCGCCTCGCTCCCTGTCACAGGTCGTGCCGGAGTCCGTCGCACCAGCCCCGGCGGCGCCACCTCCGTCCCGCTCCGCCGCGCGACGATGCGGTCGATGAGCGCCTTGCTCGCCGCGTCCAGCTTGGTGAAGCGCACCGTCATCCCGGTGCGCGCGCTCCCCGCATCCGCCTTCAGCACCACGCCTTCACCGCGCAACAGCCGCGTGCCGTCCGCGAGGACGAACTCGAACGCCAACCCCGTGCCTTCCGGCTTGAGCGCTCGCGTGGCCACGAACACCCCACCGCGCCCCACGTTCGAGCCATACCGCTCGATGAACTCCTCCTCCCCCGTGTACGGGAGTCGGATGCGCAGGGGGAGGAGCTTGGGGGCCGGCCCGGTCATCGCAAGGGGATCCGCACGTCCCCGCCGGAGCCCTGCACCACGAGCACCAGCCCATCGTCTTGCACGGCGTCCGGCGGCACCTCGAACAGCAGCGCCACCTCCGTGCGCTGCGCGGGCGCCCACGTGGAGGGCAGGGGCTTCGTGCCGGCCACCGCCTGCGCGTCACGCGCCAGCGGATACGTCTGCCCCTTCGCGTCCGTGAGCTTCGCGCCCTCCAGCGACAGCGGCGCGGGCATCCCGCCCACGTTCTGGGTGATGAGCTCCACGCGCAGGAACAGGTCCTCCGTCGTGAGGCCCAGCCCCGCCTTGCCGGAGCCCTTCACCGAGTGCGACGCCTCCAGCCCCGTCACCTTCATCGCCACCGTGTCCACGTGCACGGTGTCGTTGCGCTCGGGCAGCCGCAGCTTGCGCGGGCCGCTGTCGCCCATGCCCGCGGCCAGGCCCGCCAGCTTCGACTCCTCCGGCTCGCGCTGCGCCGGCCGCGGACGCGTGGCCACGGCGCCGCCCTGCTTCACCCGGTCCGCCTCCGCGCGCAGCTTCTGGAGCGTGCGCGCGTCGGCCTCCTGGCCCTCTTCGGACGTGGAGGACTCCTTCGTGCAGCCCCCCGAGAGGAGGGCCGCCGTCAGGAACGCCAGGGTGCGGGATGAAGCGCGGGGACTCACGCCGGGCTCGCGCCCTTCACCAGCTCGAAGAGCTTCTCGAGCGCCACGGGCAGCTTGTCCGCGTCCGGGCCACCGGCCTGCGCCATGTCCGGCTTGCCGCCGCCCTTGCCGCCCACTTCCTTGGCCATCTCGCGCACCAGGTTGCCCGCGCTGATGCCCTTGGCGACGACGTCCTTCGTGGCCGCCACCAGGATGACGGCGCGGCCGTCCTTCTCACCGCCGATGGCGATGACGCCCGAGCCGATGCGGTCGCGCAGTTGATCCGCCATGCCGCGGAACACCTTGTCGTCCGCGGGGTCCACGCGCGTGGCCAGCACCTTCATGCCGTTGACCTCGCGCGCCTGGTCCAGGAGGTCCTTCTGCGAGGCCGACTGGGCCTTCACCGAGACCTCCTCCACCTTGCGCTCCAGCTCCTTCACGCGCTTCTGGGTGGCCTCGACGCGGGTGGCGACCTCCTTGGGGTTCGTGCGCAAGAGCGCCGCGACCTTCTTGAGCTCGTGCTCCTGCTCGCGCACGAACTGGAGCGCGCCCACGCCCGTCACGGCCACGATGCGCCGCACGCCGGAAGCGACGCCGCTCTCGCTCGTGACCTTGAACAGGCCGATGTCGCCGCTGCGCTTCACGTGCGTGCCGCCGCAGAGCTCCGTGGACTCCGGGTGCACGGTGACGACGCGCACCGTCTCGCCGTACTTCTCACCGAACATGGCGACCGCGCCGGACTTCTTCGCGTCGTCGATGTTCATGACGCGCGTCTGGGCGTCCGCGTTGTCGCGCACCCAGGTGTTGACCAGGTCCTCCACCTGCTCCAACTGCTCCTGGGTGGCGGGGGAGAAGTGCGAGAAGTCGAAGCGCAGGAAGTCCGGCGCGACGACGGAGCCCGCCTGCTTCACGTGCTCGCCGAGCACGCGCTTGAGCGCCTTGTGGAGCAGGTGCGTGGCGGAGTGGTTCGCGCGGATGGCCTTGCGGCGCTCCACGTCCACGGACGTCTGCACCATGTCGCCGACCTTCAGCGTGCCTTCCTTCACCTCCACGCTGTGGACGATGAGGCCCTGCACCGGGCGCTGCGCGTCCTTCACCTGCGCCACGGTCTTGCCGCCGTGCGCGACGATGCGGCCCGTGTCGCCCAACTGGCCGCCGGACTCGCCGTAGAAGGGCGTGCGGTCCAGCACCACGTCCACCGTGGCGCCCGCGGAGACCTGCGGCACCTCCACGCCGTCCTGCACGAGCGCGAGGACGCTGCCCTCGCCCTCGTGGCCCTCGCCCTCGTAGCCCAGGAACTGGGTGGGGGCGGTGCGCGCGAGGACGGTCTGGAAGACCTCCGTGGTGGACTTCTTCTCGCCGTGGAAGTCCTGGCTGGCGGCCTCCTTCTCCTGGAGCTGCTTGAAGCCCTCCAGGTCCACGTCGAAGCCGCGCTCGCGCGCGATGATCTGCGTGAGGTCCCACGGGAAGCCGTAGGTGCCGTGCAGCAGGTAGACGACCTCTCCGGAGATCATCTTGCCGCCGGAGGCCTGGAGCTTGGCCAGCTCCTCGTCCATCAGCTTGAGGCCGCGGTCGAGCGTGCGGCGGAAGCCCTCTTCCTCGTGCTTGGCGACTTCGAGGATGAAGGTGCGGCCGTCACGCAGCTCGGGGAACGCGTCGCCCATGAGCTCGATGACGCGGTCCACGACCTTGAAGAAGAAGGGCTCCTTGATGCCCAGTTGCTGATCACCGTGGCGGATGGCCCGGCGCATGATGCGGCGCAGGACGTAGCCGCGGGCCACGTTGGAGGGCTGGACGCCGTCGGCCACGAGGAACGCGGTGGCGCGGGCGTGGTCGGCGACCACGCGCTGGGACGCGCCGGTCTCCTGCGTGTAGGGCTTGCCGCACAGCTCGCTGACGGTGGCGAGGATGCCCTGGAAGAGGTCGGTGTCGTAGTTGGAGCGCTTGCCCTGGACGACGGACGCGATGCGCTCCAGGCCGGCGCCGGTGTCGATGGACGGCTTGGGCAGCGGGATGAGGGGCGCGTCCTTCTCCTTGCGCTCGAACTGCATGAACACGAGGTTCCAGATTTCGAGCCACCGGTCGCAATCACACGCGACGCCCTGGCACTTGCGGCCCGCGGCCTCTTCCACACAGGGGATGTCGTCGCCCTGGTGGTAGTGGATCTCCGAGCAGGGGCCGCACGGGCCGGTGTCGCCCATGGCCCAGAAGTTGTCCTTGTAGCCGAGCTTCAGGATGCGGTCGCGAGACACGCCCTGCTTCGCCCACAGCTCGAAGGCCTCCTCGTCCCAGGGGATGTTGTTCTCGCCGTTGAACACGGTGACGGCGAGCCGGTCGATGGCCAGGCCCAGGCGCTTCGTCACGAACTCCCAGGCGAACGCGATGGCGTCGGCCTTGAAGTAGTCGCCGAAGGAGAAGTTGCCGAGCATCTCGAAGAACGTGTGGTGGCGCGCGGTGTAGCCCACGTTGTCGAGGTCGTTGTGCTTGCCGCCGGCGCGCACGCACTTCTGCGAGGTCGTGGCGCGGCGGTAGTCGCGCTGCTCACGGCCGGTGAAGACGTCCTTGAACTGGACCATGCCGGCGTTGGTGAACAGCAGGGTCTGGTCGCCAACGGGCACCAGCGAGGAGGAGGCCACACGGCGGTGGGCGCGCTCCTCGAAGAACTGGAGGAACGCCTCGCGAATCTGGGAGGCGGTGAGGGCGGAAGGCATGGTGTGGGTATATGCCACAAGAGGGCCGGGCGCAGCAGTTCCTGGACGGGTCATCCCCGGGCGGACGGAGCATGTAGGCAGGGCTGACGGCCGGGGGCAGGGGAGCGGCCGGGGGCGAGGCGGGTGGCCTGCTGACGACGCTTGGGGCTCCAGCTTCAGGTCCCGGAATTCGCGTTCCAGTCCTCGCCCCCCATCGCGTCATCGCGGAGCCACGGTGTTTCGCTCCAATGGGCGCGAGGACCAGTGCTCCTCGATGGCCTGGACGAACTCGGGACGAACGACTTTCGCGCGCGCGAGGAGGAAGTCACCCTCATCACGCCGGAGGTAGACGCCCTCCATGGGCGCATGGGTGAGGCTTGAGGGGCCGAGCAGGTTCACCACCTCGTCCGCCGTGAGACGCCCGCGCGCGACGGTAGGGACGGCAGCGAGGCCGAGCGAGGCCACGAGGGCGTCGCGTCTTGAGGAGGACCAGAAGCGTCCGGCCCGCTTGTCGTAGACGTCGAAGGCGAGGAACCAGTCGGGTAGGGCGTCGTAGTGCACGCTGTGGACCGCGAAGCACCATTCGCCAAAGAGCATCAGGTGTTGGCCCAGCGTCTCGACGAGCTGCTGGCGCCGGGTCTCCAGCCAGGGCCACAGCGGTTGGAACTGGGGGGCTGCTCGGGGACCGAGGTAGGCGCCGCGGTTCTGGGCTCGCAGCTCGCCTTCGGGGCCTACGGAGATGCCAAGGTTCGCCCCGTCTACCTTTTCCTCGATGAGGACTTCGCCATCGAGGAACTCGCGTGCCTCAGGTGGAGAGAGCACCTTGTCATGGCGTACCGGTCTGGCGGAGAGCCAGGCGAGGTGCGGGGTGTGGGGGAACTTGAAGAAGTCGTCAGTCATCACTCCCCACCCTTGCGCTCGTGGAGTTCCTGGATGTCCTTGGGGCACAGAAAGCGGACGCGGACCCCGCAGCGCTCAAACTCTCTCCGCAGTCCCCACCATTTACTGTCCGTTGCCTGGAGGATGGGCGGTCGCTCCTCGTGGGCGCAGCTCGCCGCGACGAACTTGCGGTCCGACGGATCGAAGCCGGCGAGCGCCGGGTCACGGGGAAACTCCTCGAAGTCGCGGGGATCTTCCTGGCGTGGCGTCAGCGAGACCCGGACGCAGCGAGCCGGATTGGCGTGATGGGTCAGGACCCACTTGAGGAAGCGGTCTCCCACGCCTGGCTGGCCCGTGGGAGAGAGCTTGTGTTTGTACTCGTTGATGATGCGCCAGTTGTCATCAAGAACGATGCGTCCGCTCTGGATCACCGCGTGGATCTCCTGGACACAGGCCTGAACACACGCGGGGCTGACCGTCTTCTCATTGTTGTTGGCGGTGAGCGGCACATTGGTGTCGATGACGAATAGCGCAGGGGGCGCGTTCATTGGGGGGGCTGCTCCTGCTGGCGCTTCATCGCCGCCTCGGTCATCGCGACGAGGTCTCCCATGTCGTCGCCGAAGAAGTCCTTCGGCCAGTTGATGATGTTCCCGTACTCGTCAAGCTTCAGCTTCTCGATGCGCGAGCCCTCGGGGCCAGGTGCGCAGAAGTAGATGGCTGTCTCCTCCGGCCGGAGTTTCCCTTCCGCGATACGCCGCTGGATCCGGCGCAAGAGGTGCTCGGAGTGGCTCTCGATGATCAGTTGGATGTTTCGAGGCTGCCCATCCTCACTGGCGTGAATCGCGTCGATGAAGACATCCGCGAGCTCCGACTGTGCCTTGGGATGAAGGTGGAGTTCGGGCTGCTCGAAGAGCAGTGTGGAGCCGGGCTCGGTATAGAAACATTGAAGCAAGACAGGCATGACCTGGGACACGCCGAACCCAACGTCCGGAAGACGAACCGCCATCGGGCTGCCAGGAGTGCGAACAAAGACTTCGTACTCTTTCCGATAGGGCGCGATGGGCCGGACCTCGAAGGAGTCCAGCAGTCCCATGCGGACCAGCCTCTCTGCGATCAATTGCGCAAGAGGCCGGCCAGGGTGTTCCTCCACCTGGATTGACCGCTCACTCGAAGCGAGAAGCGCGGCAACCGTGAGGCGGCCGTCCTCGCCTACGTTCTCGGGGGCCTCACCGGACCAGAGATAGGTTCTTCGAGGCGGCACTCGCAGGGGGCCCAGATACTGTATGGCGTCCAGTTGGTCTTCGAGTTCGAGCGCAAGGCTGTCGAGGTCGCCGAGGAACTTGTAGCGGGCTTCGGCTTCATGCGGGAAGCCGTAGAAGTGAATGGGGGCTGATAGCGCCTCCCTGGCAGCTCCTTCGCGGTTGAACTCAACGTTCTCCAGAAGCAATTCGTACCCTGGTCCATGAGCGCGCCTGGCCATGCCGATGCCCTGCGTGGACTGGGGTGTCGGCAGCCGGTAGATGAACTGCTTCACCTCGACCCTGGTGGACTGTGCGTCTTCTTGGCCAATCAAAGCCCCGAAAGATATCGCGTCCGGCACTCCCTCCTCCGGCACCCTCATGCCCCACTCCATGTTGAAGCGGAGAAGCGCGGCAGGATCCTGGCGGAAGAGCATTTCCGGAAAGGTCCCCATATCGACGGGAGTGCTCTCGTCGCCCAGGTGCAGCACCCGCTTCCGGTCTCGCGACTGTGCTGTCTGCTGTAGCAGGAGAAGGAATTGCTGGAGGCTCGTCTTCCCCGAGCTATTGGTTCCGAAGAACATCGTGAGCGGGGCGAGCTGGATGTCGCCAGTGTCCTTCCACGCCTTGAAGTTCTGGATGTGGAGCTTCTTGAACATGCCGCCGGTTCTACCTCACCCCTGTTTCTTCGGTTTCGTGCGGAGCCTGGATGCGTCCATCCGAGCCCATGAGACACAGCGCGGGTGCGGTGCGAACTCCGTTCGAGCGCTGCCGCACTCGGCGCCATCCACCACCGGAGTGAGCCGGAGCCTGCATGTGGATGAGGTTGGCGGCTCATCGAGAGTGAAGCGGCCTTCCTCTACGCCGCACCGCGCCACGTGCTCGGAGTCTCGGCTTCTCACGGACTTGGAACGGGGACGCAACTCCCGGCGCCAGTTGCCGACAATGTAGGCAAGCCTCCCTGCTGCTCAAACTCGGCTCCCCCTTCCGAGGTCCCCTCATGGTCCAGGTCACGCGCCCCTCCAGCCTCACGCCGTCCTCGCAGACGCGGGTCGCCGCGGAAGTCCCTGCCCGGGCCAAGGGCGCGCAGGGCTTCAACGCCATCGTGAAGGGGGACAGCTTCTCTTCCGTTACTCCTGCGGGGTCGCAGCAGGTCAATGCCCTGCGCCTTCCCATCCCCTGGCCCGGCAAGGGCGAGGCGGACAAGATCGGCTGGATCCAGAAGGCGTATCCGCCCGCGAAGGACTCCACCGCGGAGTTCATGAAGCTCAACCAGGCCGTGCGCGCGGGCCAGAACGTGATGCCCCCCGAGGCCAAGGACTGCGTGTTCCTGGCCGTGGGCGGTCTGCTCTCCGAAGCCGCGCCCAAGCAGATCTACTTCGACAAGAACCTGGACGCGCTCGAGGCCCAGGGCCTCCAGGTCGGCCGCGTGCCCGTGGACACGGACATGGGCGTGGAGCACAACGCCGCCATCGTCCGTCAGGCCGTGCTCGAGGCCTCCAAGAACGGCAAGCAGGTGGTGCTCATCGGCCACAGCAAGGGCGGCCTGGACTCCGCCGCGGCGCTGTCCATGTACCCGGAGCTCCAGGAGCACGTGCGCGCCCTGGTCACCATCCAGTCGCCCTACGGCGGCTCGCCCATGGCGCAGGACCTGCTGGACAACCCGCTCGTGCGCTACGGCGTGGGCGGCGCGGTCGAGGCGCTCGGCGGCAGCATCCAGGCCGGTGAGGACCTGACGTACGACTCGCGCAAGGCGTTCCTCGCGAAGCACCCGATGCCGCCGGGCATCCCCGCCGTGTGCATGGCCTCCACCACCGCGAACCCCACGTCGCCGCTGTTCGCCATGGAGGAGTACATGCAGCAGCGCTACGGCGTGAAGTCCGACGGCCTGGTGCTCCCGCAGGACGCGTTCATCCCCGGCTCCAAGTCCGTGACCCTGTCCGGCCTGGATCACCTGGACTCCACCGGCACGACGCTCAACCCCTTCAAGCCCTACCAGCCCGAGGACCTCACCCTCTCGCTGGTCGCGATGGCGCTGAAGATGCCCAAGGGCGGCTGAGCCCTCACGGCTCCGGCTGCCGCGAGCGGCCCGGCGCCCGAGCCGCTGTCCTCGCATCCGGTGCGTTTGCGGATGCACCCGCCGTGCATAAACCCATGAAGGGTGTGCACGGGAGCACGGGATGCGGACGGGAAGGCCAGGCATATGGGCGGCGATGTCCGGCCGCGCCTGCCTCCGGGCGCGCGGCTGTGGGTCGGCCGTGTCCCTCGACGCGGGAGGCCCGCCTTGACGCGCGAGGAGGCCGTCATCCGAGGGCGCGTCGCCTCGATTCGCGGCACCGTCCTGGAGGTCGACGTCGAGGGCGTGCTGCCCGTCGTGGGCGCGGCGCTCTCGTGTGCAGGCCCCCAGGGGGAGGTCTCCGCCGTCGTCCATGCCCATGTCGGCGCTTCGCGTCTGACGGCCATCGCACTCGACGAGACGCGAGGACTCCGTCGAGGCGCGGAGGTCGAGGGGGACGGACTTCCCCTGCGGGTGCCGGTGGGACGGGCGCTGCTCGGCCGCGTCGTCGACCTGCGCGGGCGACCGCTCGATGGCGGCGGCCCCGTGAGCGCGGAGACCTGGCGCCCGGTGCACCGCCCGCCTCCGCCCCCCGGAGCGCGGCGGCCCTGGACGGAGGTGTACGAGACGGGAATCAAGGTCATCGACCTGTTCTGTCCCTTCGTCCGGGGAGGGCGGGCCGCTGTCTTCGGCGGCGCTGGCGTGGGCAAGACCGTCGTCCTGACGGAGTTCATCCACAACGCCGTCGCCGGCTTCAAAGGGGTCGCCGTCTTCGCCGGTATCGGTGAGCGCTCACGCGAAGGGCTCGAGCTGTGGCGGGAGATGGAGCGAAGAGGCGTCTTCGCGCGCACGTCGCTCGTGTTCGGCCAGATGAAGGAGACGCCCGGGGCCCGGTTCATGGTGGGCGAGGCCGCGCTCTCCATCGCCGAGTACTTCCGCGACGACCTGGGCCAGGACGTGATGCTGGTGGTCGACAACCTCTACCGCCACGTCCAGGCCGGGATGGAGGTGAGCGGACTGCTCGGCCGGCTCCCCTCTCGCGTGGGCTACCAACCCACGCTGGCGGACGACGTGGCCGCCATCGAGGAGCGCATCACCGCGACCCGGCGCGCGGACATGCTCTCCGTCCAGGCGGTGTACGTGCCGGCGGATGACTACGGCGACCCTGCCGTGGCGCACGCGTTCTGGCACATCGACAGCGCGCTCGTCCTGTCGCGGGACGTGGCCGCGGAGGGCTACTACCCGGCGGTGGATCCGTTGACGTCGTCGTCCAAGGCGCTCGACGCCGGCTTCGTGGGCTCGCGCCATTACGACGTCGCCGAGGACGCGCGGCGGCTGCTGGCCCGGTACGCGGAGCTCCGCGACATCATCTCCATGCTCGGCATCGACGAGCTGTCACCCGATGACCGGCTCCTCGTGGGCCGGGCGAAGCGGCTGCGCAACTTCCTCACGCAGCCCTTCTTCGTCACCGAGAGCTTCACCGGGATGCACGGACAGCGGGTCTCCATGTCGGAGACCGTGGAGGGCGTCGCCGCCATCCTCGATGGACGGTGTGACGCGCTGCCCGAGGACCGCCTGTTCATGAGGGGCGCGCTCCCGGAGGTGCTCCATGCCTGAGCACTCCCTGCGCTTCGTCATCTGGACGCCGGACGCGTGCGTCGTGGACGAGCCGGTCCTCGCGGCACGCGTCCCCACCGGCTCCGGACAGGTGGGCCTGCGGCCGGCGGAGGAGCCCTTCGTCTCCGTGGCCGAGGCGGGGCTCTGCCTCCTGCGGCGCGAGGAGGGCCTGCGCTTCGCGGCCACGGCCGGAGGACTCCTCGACGCAGGCCGGGACACGGCCACCCTCTACACGCCGTTCGCCGCGGTGGGCGCGCGCGGCGAGGACGTGCTCGCGGCGCTCGACCGCGTCGTCCATTCTCCAGACAGCGAGGTCGTCGCGCGGCGGCGCATGGGCGAGCTCGAGCAGCGCATCGTGCGCGAGCTCCGGTACCAGGGGCCGGTGCCTCGCGCGAGGGGGCCTCATGGCTGAGCGCCCGTCATCCTCCCGGCGTGGGGATGCCCGCGAACGCACGCGCAAGGAGCTCCTCCGTTTCCAGCGGCGGCAGTCCGGCGGGTGGTCCTGGCGGGCGCTCGCGCTCATCGGGAGCGTCGGGTGGCCCATCGTCCTCCTGGCCACGGGAGGCGCGCTCCTCGGCCGGTATCTCGACGTCCGGTTCGGCACGGGCGTGCACCTCACGCTGCTGCTGCTGACGCTGGGCACCCTCGCGGGAAGTCTCATGGCGTATCGGACCGTGAGGGAGACGCGGACATGAACGGCTGGTTCTTCGCGCTCCTGGGGGCCCTGGTCGGCGCGGTGCAAGCCGGACTGCTCGCGCGCACGGTGGGCACCCATCCCCAGCCCGCGTTGACGCTGCTGCGCCTCGTGCTCGTCGGTGGGGTCCTCTTGCTGTCGGCCCTCGCCGGCCACCTGGTCGCCGGGGCCGCGGGGTGGCTCACCGGCTTCGCCGTGGCGGGGACGCGGGCGCACCGGAGGCTCCGATGAACGCGCCGGTCTTCTCAGAGCAGGTGCTCTTCTGGCTCGGCCCCGTGCCCGTCACGCGCACCATGGTGACCAGCGCGGTGACCAGCTTGTTGCTCGTCGCGCTCGGTGCCTCCTTGGGCTGGGCCGTCGTGCGAAAGCCCTCCGGCCGGTGGGCCGCCGCGGGGAGGCTGACGTTCAGGTTCCTCCAGGACCTGGTCACCGAGGCCGTGGGCCGCCGCTCTCCCGGGCTGGAGGTCTTCGCGGGCAGCCTCTTCCTGTTCATCTCCGGCGCGGCCCTCCTGGGCCAGCTCCCCGGCATCCAGGCCCCCACGGCCAACCTCGCCGCGACGAGCGCCCTGGCCGTGGTGGTGTTCCTCGCGGTGCCGGTCGCGGGCATCCGTGCCCGCGGAGCGCTGGGCTACGTGAAGCACTACTTCCAGCCCAATCCGCTGCTCTTCCCGCTGCAGCTCATCAGCGAGCTGTCACGGACGCTGGCGCTCGCGCTGCGCCTCTTCGGCAACATGATGAGCGGGCACCTCATCGTGGCGCTCATCGTCGCGCTCGTCGGGCTCCTGGTGCCGGTGCCGCTCATGGCGCTCGACCTGCTGATCGGCCTGCTCCAGGCCTACATCTTCACGATTCTCACGAGCGTCTATGTGGGCGCCGCGATCCGCATCGGCGAGGGAGGCTGAGCATGAACGAGCATACGGTCCTGGCGCTGGGGTCCATCATCACGGCGGGGCTGACGATGGCGCTGGGGGCTGTGGGGGCCGCGTATGGAGAGAGCCGCATCGGCGCCGCCAGCATGGAGGCCCTGGCCCGGCAGCCCGACGAGGCGGGCGCCATCACCCGCAACGAGTTCGTGGCCCTGGCGATGGTGGAGTCCACCGCCATCTTCTGTCTCGTCATCGCGCTGGTGCTGCTCTTCGCCAATCCCTTCGTGGCCGCGAGGTGACGTGCCTTGTCGCCCTCGCTCGCCAACTTCCTCTTCGAGACGGTGAACTTCCTGCTGCTCGCCGTGGCGTTGGGGTGGCTCCTCTTCAAGCCGGTGCGGCGCGCGCTCGACGCCGAGCGCGAGCGGCACGCCCGGACGGAGGAGGAGGCCCGGCGTCTGCGGGAGGAGGCGGAGGCGCTGGCGCGCGCGTCTCGCGAGGCACGGGACGCGGCAGGACGCGAGGGCGACGCGCGGCGCAGGGAACTCCTCGCCTCGGCCCGGCAGGAGGCGGCACGCGTCATCGAGGCGGCGCGGGTGACCCAGGCCGCCGACAGGCAGCGGTTGGCGCAGGAGCTGTCGGCCTGGCGCGAGTCCCAGGCGGCGGAGCTGTCGGAGACGGTGGGGCGCATCACGGCCGAGTCCGTCCGCTCGCTCCTGGGCGCGCTCGATGGCCCGTCGCTCGACCTCGCGCTCATCCGGGCCGCGCGCGCCGAGCTGGACTCGGTGCCGGCGGAGGCCCGCGGCGCCGCGCTGGTGGAGTGCGCACGGCCTCTCGACGCGGAGGCTCGTGCGCTGCTCGCGGGCGTGCTGGGGGACGGGCTGAAGGCTCGCGTCGTCGGTGAGCTGGGGGCCGGGGTGCGGGTGACGACGCCGGCCGGGCAGGTCGACGCCACCGCGCTCTCCGTGGCCCGGCAGGCGGCCCTCGCCGTGAAGCGTTCGATGGACGGCGCACGGGCGGGCGCGGGAGGACAGGATGGCTGACGCGGCGCTGACGCGGCGCCTGGCCCAGGCGGGGGACCTCGGGTTGAGGAGGGCCGTCCAGCTTCGCGGGGCGGTCGTCGAGGCCGGGGACGGCGTGGCGCGGGTGGTGGGGCTGCCGGACTGCGGCGCGGAGGAGCTGGTGACCTTCGACTCGGGAGCGCTCGGCATGGCCTACGAGCTGGCGCCCGCGCACGTGGGCGTCGTGCTCCTGGATGGTGCCTCGCGGGTGCGCCCCGGTGATGGCGCGCACGCCCTGGGGCGGCTGCCCGCGCTGCCCGTGGGACGCGAGCTGCTGGGACGGGTCGTCGACCCGCTGGGGCGTCCCCTGGATGACCGGCCCGCGCCGAGGGGACGGCCCCGGCCCGTCTTCCTCGCCGCGCCGGAGCTCACGGCGCGCGCCCCGGTGCACGCGCCGCTGCTGACGGGGGTGATGGCCATCGACTCGGCCATCCCCATTGGCAGGGGACAGCGGCAGCTCATCGTCGGGGACCGGAACGTCGGCAAGACGGCGCTCGCGCTGGACATCGTCGCGGCCCAGGTCGCGGCCCACGCCCCGTGCGTCTACGTCGCCGTTGGACAGGCCAGCTCCCGCGTCCAGAGCGTGCGTGAGCATCTCGAGAAGCGCGGGGTGCTCTCGGGGACGGTGGTGATCGCGGCGGACGCGGGTGACCCTCCGGGACTCCAGTACCTCGCGCCCTACGCCGGCGCCACGGCCGCCGAGTTCTTCCGCGACGAAGGGGAGGGCGCGCTCGTCGTCTTCGACGACCTGACGAAGCACGCGGATGCCTACCGTGAGCTGGCACTGCTCCTGGGCAGGCCCCCGGGCCGCGAGGCCTTCCCCGGGGACATCTTCTACATCCATGCCCAACTGCTCGAACGGGCGACCGCGCTGACGGAGGCGCTGGGCGGCGGCTCCCTCACCGCCTTCCCCATCGTGGAGACCACCGACAGCGACATCTCCGCGTACATCCCCACGAACCTCATCTCCATCACGGACGGGCAGCTCTACCTGGACACGGCGCTCTTCGAGCGCAACCAGCGTCCGGCCATCGACCTGGGCCGGAGCGTGTCGCGCGTCGGAGGCGCGGCGCAGCCCGACCCGCTCCGCGCGGCCGCGCGCAACCTGCGCATCGTCGCGTCCCGGTTCGAGGCGCTCGAGGCGCTGACGCGCGTCGGCCTCGACGTGGACCCCGCGACGCGCACGGCCGTGACGCGGGGGTTCATCCTCCGGGAGTTCCTCCGGCAGCAGCGCTTCACCGTCCGGACGGTGGCGGATCAGGTCATCGCGCTCACCGCCCTGACCGAGGGCTGGCTGGATGCGCTGCCGCCCGCCCGGGCCGAGGCGGCCGTATGGGCCGCGGCCGAGCACGCCCGCGTGGAAGCGCCGGAGGTCGTGGAGGCCGCCAACGCGGGACACGCCCAGGCTGGAGACTGGAAGGCGCGTCTGAGGTCCTTCTTCCCGAGGGAGCAGGAGAAGGCGCCGTGAGGAGCGAGGTCGAAGGACGGCGGCGCTTGCAGTCCCTCGAAGCGCTTGGGGAGGCGGTGCGCGCGATGAAGAGCCTCTCCGCCCATCACTTCCGGGAAGCGCGCAGGGCGGTGGAGCCCGCGCGTGCCTACCAGCGCGGCGTCGAGCATCTGCTGCGAGGGGTCGCGGCTCCGTTCACGGGAGGCCCCGGAGGCGCGGGGCTGCTCGTCATCGGCGCCGAGCTGGGCCTCTGCGGCAGCTACAACGCCCAGGTGGCCGCCGAGGCCACGGCGCGGCGCGCGGTGCTGGGGCGCGGGCCCACCCTCTGTGTCGGGCACCGCGCCGTGTCGTTGCTCCACCGGAGGGGCGTGGCGGTCGAGCGGGCGTACACGGCACCCACCCGCGTCGCCGGCATCACGACGCTCCTGCTCTCCCTCGCGGAGGACGTGCTGGGGCGCTACGCGGTGGACCGGCTGGCGAGCTTCGACATCGTCTCGAGCCGCTTCGAGGGCGTGGGCCTCGTGCGGCCGGTGAGCACCCGCCTCCTGCCTTTCGAGGGGAGCGCCGCGGAGGCGACGAACGGCGTGCGCTACGTGGGCCAGGACGCCTTCGCCTTCGCCGCGACCCGGGAGTTCCTCTACATCACGCTCCATGACCTGTTGCTGGACGCGCTCGCCTCGGAGCACGGCGCACGGCTGTTCGCGACGCAGTCCGCGGAGAGGTGGCTCGATGAACAGGCGACCCGCTTGCGCCGCCGCCTCGCGGCCACCCGGCGCGAGGCCAGCACCCAGGAGGTGATGGAGATCGCCGCGGGGGCGCGCGCGCGAGCGGCGGAGGCCACGCACCCGGACGGAGCTTGAAGCGGGCTCACGTCCCCGTGGGCGGCGCCTGCCGTTTCAGCTCGCGCGCGGGAATCCCCGCCACGGTGGCTCCCGGCGCCACGTCCTCCATCACGATGGCGTTGGCGCCAATCTTCGCGCCGTCGCCAATCACCACCGGGCCCAGCACCTGCGCCCCCACGCCGATGAAGACGTCGCGGCCCACGCGCGGCACGCCGACGACGCCGGGCAGGGGCTCCAGGCTCACGTTCTGGGAGATGAAGCTCTTCTCTCCAATCTCCACGCCCGGCGCGATGATGACGCCGATGCCTCCGTAGCCCAGCTCCACCGAGGGGTGCAGCGTGGCCTTCCGGTCCACGTGGCTGTTGTGGATGCGGTCGCCCACCGTGGCCACCACGCTCGCGAGCCTCGGGAGCGCCTGGAGCCGCTTCGCGGCCCGGTAGAACGTCAGCGCCGTCGGACCCATCTGCCCACCATCCTTTTCGCCACCGGCGCCCAGCGGAACTTGGACCGGTGCAAGGTCTGTCCCATCCAGGTGTCCCGGTAGATGAACAACCAGTGGTGTTGCCGGACCTGCTTCGTCCACTCGCGCTTGTAGGGGGCGTCGTCCCCCAACAGGTCCAGCTCTCCCAGTCCCCTTCCAATGCAGTCCTGGATCAGCTCCTCCGTCAGCAGGTGCCCCGGGCTGACCTCCGCCAACGACTCGTCGTAGCCCGGCTTCATCGCCAGATAGCGGCCGGCGTATTCCAGCCCGTACTGGAACGCGATGGGGCGCGAGTCCAGCCTCAGGAAATACAGCCCCAGCCAGCCGCGCTCCGCCGCCGTGCGCGCGAGCCCCGTGTAGAAGTCCCGGCGGTGCCGCGCCTGCGCGATGGCCGTGCCCTCCCGCGCCTTCCAGCCGCTCCGCTCCAGCGCGAAGGCCTCCTCCAGCTTCCCGTCCAGGCCCTCCACGCCGGACACGCGCTCCACCTCCACGCGGCCCTTCTCCTCCAGGCGCCTGCGCCTTCGCCGCAGCGGCTTCGCGTTGCTCCGGCCCTTCGTCCACGCCGCCACCGTGGAGGGCAACATCAGGTAGGGCGAGCGCGCGCTCGGCCACGCGCCGCAGGGCATCCCCGCGCCCCTCGCCGCCTGGAGCAGCTCCCAGGCCGCGCCGCCCTCCGGCACGTCCGACAGCCGGAGCACCTCCCAGCTCGGGTCACCCAGCAGATGCGACAGGAAGGCCACCGCGGCGCGCCGGGGCTCGTCCGCCACCAGGTCGAAGCGGCACGAGTGCTTGTTCGTCAGCGACGACAACTGCCGCACCGGCACGCCGTACTGGTGGCCCTGCTCCTCCTGGAGCGCCAGCACCGCCACCAGCATGCCCAGCGCGTTCCTCGCCGTGAGGATGCGCAGGGCCGCGCCGGGCGCGAAGCTCGCCACCCAGCAGCGCACGAACTCGTGCCGGTGGAACACCTGGTCGTCCGCGCGCTTCACCAGCGCGTTCCACTCCACCTCCAATGCAGCGAAGGCCGCGAGACTCCGGACCTCCTCCACGCACAGGGGCTCCACGCGCCCGCGCGGCAGGGGCTCCACCGCGCCGAGGCGGGGGAGGGAAGGGACGCGCTCCCCGAGCATCGCGTCCGTGATGGGGCTCTCCTCCATGAACATCGCTCCTCGGGTGTCTCGCTCGGGGGGACTCAGGACAGCGGCTCGCCTGCGTCATCCGCCGCTTCTGGGCCCAGCACGTCCGGTCCCTGTTTCTTCAGCGGCTCGTCACGCAGCAGCACGGGTCCGTCGAGCTTCGCCAGCGCGTTGGTGTCCAGGGGGACGTGATGCACCTGCACCGGGACCTTGGCGCCGGGGCGCTCCACCGTCGTCTTGAACACCACCTCCGCGGGGGCCGGCATGGCGGGCGTGGGCGCCTCCACCACCGGCGCCAGCTTCGGCTGCTTCTTGAGGCCGCGGAAGAGCCAGCCGCCCTTCTGGCGCTCGTACAGCTTGCGCGTCTCCACCGCCGCGCGCGCATGCGACACGCGGCCCGTCTCCAGGTCCTCCAGCAACATCTCGCTCAACCGGCGGCGCGTCACGCTGTCCAGGTAGTCGAAGACCTTCTCCAGCTTGCGCACCACCACCTGCGTGGCCCCGCCCGCCGCGGTGTGCGTCAGCGCCGAAAGCTTCAGCTCATGCCGAGCCCTCGCGCGCTCCGCCAGCTTGCGCAGCCGGTCCGCTTCGTCCGGCGACGCGGCCTTGCCGACGAGCCCCGGCAGCACCGTGCGCGCCAGGCCCGCGTCGACGAAGCCCGAGTCGTCGAACGTCTCCAGCGACTCCAGCGCCCGCCGCCGCGCCTCCACCGACGTGCCCTCCAGCGCCTTCAGCGCCGTCGTCACCCGGTCCAGCGCCATCCAGCGGTACACCCAGTCCAGGCCCGTGCCCTTGATGTTCTGCGCGCCCATGATGCTCACCTGCATCCCGGGCGCAACCGCGCGGGCGCACGCGTCCACCACCTGGTCGCCCGTCGCCTGCGAGTCGGACACCGGCACCAACTGCTCCAGCATCATGGCCCGGTACGCGTCGCGGAACTTCGCGTGGAACGCCTTCACGCGGCCCTGCGCGTCCGCCTCGCCCCGGGGCAGGAGCGCCTTCAGCCGCGCGTGCACCGCCATGCGCGCCAGCAGGTACAGCGCGTGCTCGCGCACCTCGTCCTTCGTCGCGGCCGTGAGCACCTCCGGCAGGGGCTGCGGTTGCACGCGCGTCGCCGGAGACAGCGCCTCGTCGATGAGCGGGCCCACCTCGCGCTCCAGCGCGCGGCGCACCTTCTCCACGCCCACCTCGTCGTCTCCGCCCTCCAGCGCCTTCTCCACCGCCGCCGTCAGGGCCAGCGTGGGCGTCGCATGGAGCCCGGCGCCGGCCGCGTACCGCTCCAGCCGGTCCAGGAACGTGGCCGTCGTGGGACGCGGCACCTTCAGCTTCGCCAGCTCCTTCGCGAGCCGCGCCTCCGCGCGGGCCTGTCCCTCGGGGCTCGCCACCTCCTCCGCGGCGACGACCTCCGTGCTCGACAGGTGCCGGTCCAACGCGTCACGCACGTACTTCTGGAGGCCCTCCAGGTTCGTGCCGATGAGCACGTGCCGGTCCGCGGGCGCGTCCTCCACCATGATGCGCGCGAACACCTCCGAGCGCGACACGCGGTCCCAGCGGTTGTTGATGACCGTGATGACCGCGCGCTCCGGGTTCGCGTCCGGGGCCACGTCCCCCAGGCCCGTGCGGATCCAGTTGTTCATGAAGCCCGTGCGCTCGTTCGCCGAGTGCCCGTTGATGAACTGGAGCTGCCGCCCGCGCACCTTCGCCGCCGGGAAGACCTTCAGCACGCCAATCTCGGGCTGCACGTGCTCGGCCATCAGCGCCAGCGCGTACGGCCTCGACACGCCGAGCTGCTCCGCCAGCGTCGCCACCAGCGCCATGTTGCGCGGGTGCTCGCGGTAGGGGAACAGGGCGAGGAACTCCTCCGGGATCAGCTCTGCCTCCCACCACGCGCTGTGCAGCAGCGTGGTGTCCTTCTCCTTCGCCGCCTGCTTGAAGAGGGGGAGGAAGTGGTCCTCCGTCGTCACCACCCGGCCGCCGTTGGGCATGAAGTTGGTGATGACGGACGCGACGTTGATGCCCGCGGGGCCCTGGATGTCCTCATGGTCCGGATAGGCGTTGGTCAGCGTGGCGAAGTCGTCCTTCATCCAGTCGTTCTGGAGCAGCTCGACGAAGTTGGGCTGCAGCGCCATGCACTCCCAGAGGAACACCTCCGTGCCCAGGCGCGCGCCCAGCTCCACCATGTCCTTCTGCTCCCAGATGGTGGCCTTGTCGTAGGGGCGGAAGATGAAGAACTCGGACGGCCCGGCGCCCGGGGCGCTGTGCACGAACATCGCCTCCGAGCCCGTCGTCTTCGCGAACACCTCGAAGCCCATGCCGGAGAAGAGCGCCGCCTTCAGGCGCTCCGTGCCGGACTTGCCGCGCGTGCCCCAGCCGCCGATGACGAGCGGGATCTTCTCCCGGGACTTCCGCACGTTCTGGCGCTTCACGTACGTGTCGCCCAGGAAGATGGAGAAGAGCGCCGCGGTGAAGAGGCCCAGCGCCGCGATGCCGTTGCCCCCCATGCCGAGGAAGTAGCCCTCGTTCTCCATGATGCGCTCGGTGAGGAGCGCCAGGAACCCGCTCTGCAGGCCCAGCAGCGCGGGCGTGTGCAGCGTGGACGCCGGCTTCGGCGCGGGCTCCGGCTCGTGGAAGAGCGTGGCGAGCGGAGCGGGGACCTGCTTGTGCTGACCGTACGGCGTGAAGCGCACCTGGACGCCCAGCTCGCGCTCCACCTGCTCCACGAAGCGGCGGCGCTCGCGGGGCTCCTCGCCTCCCAGCGAGTCCAGCCGCAGCGACGCGAGCCGCCGGTAGTCCTTGGACACCTTCAGCCGGTTCGTCAGCCGGCGCAGGCGCGAGGCGGGCGGCACCAGCACCGTCTCGCCGTGGCTGCTGAACAGGTGGACCTTGCCGTCCTTCGACAGCGGCAGGTCCAGCAGGTCATCCACCGTGGGCAGGTGCCGGCCCCAACTGCCCTGGCTCGCCACGTGGACGCGCTCGCCGGGGACCAGCGTCTCCGTGATTTCGTCCAGGTGGCCCGGGTGCGCGCGCAGCGTGCCGGACATCACGCGGCCGGTGGTGTGCAGGAACGCCTGGCGCTTGTTCGGCGCGGGGCGGCCCAGCTCGTGCCACACGCGCCACAGGCGGCGCTCCTGCCGGTCGCCGTGCCACAGCGTCAGCGTCTTGTCCGTGCGCTCCGCGTACAGGCCATGCCCGTCCTGCGACAGGTCCGCGAGGATGGCGCCCAGCCACGCGGGGCCCTCCGGCATCGGCGGCAGGTTCTCCGGCGCGGGCTGGAGCGGGATGCGCGTGCGGCTGCCCGGCCGGAGCTTGGAGACGCGGCCCGCGAGGAACGCCGTCCACGCCTGGCGCACGGGGTCCTTCACCCGGCGCAGCACCTGCGCCGCCGCGGCCGCGGCCTCCACCACCGGCCCGGTGGCGCCCGGCTGCGTCGTCAGCGATTCCACCGCGTCCAGCAGCGCCGCGTGCGCGGGGCCCAGGCCGGCGGCGCCCAGCGACTCCGCCAGCGCGGCGGCGCGCTCGCACGACACGCGCAGCACGAGTGGCGCGGTGTCACGGCCGAGCACGTCCACCAGCACCTGGAGGGCAGGGCCCTTCACCTTCGGGGCCGCGAGCGCCGCGTCCACCGCGGCCAGCACGGCGGCGGTGCGCACGCGCGGGCTCGGCTCCGACAGCGGCTGTCCCGCGACGGCCGGCACCTGCTCCAGGCCCGCCAGACGGCGCAGCAGCGGCTGTCCGTCCGGGCGCTGCGCGATGAGGGCGCACAGGCCCATGCGCACGTACTCGCTCGGGTCGTGGTGCGCGACCTCGGTGAGCAGCGGCATGCGGTGCTCTTCCGACAAGAGCGGCGCGCACTGCTCCAGCACCTGGCGGCGGAAGAGGAAGTCCTTCTCCGACGGGGCCTTCGCGCGCAGCCGCTGGCGCAGCAGGGCCAGGCCCGTGAGCGCGTCCACCGTGAGCAGCGCGCGCAGGGCCTCCGCCTGGAAGAACGGGCTCACGTCCTCCTGGCCCGCGAGGCTCGTCAGCGTGGGGCCCACTTCGGGCAGCGACGCGGCGACGCCCGGCACCGTCCGCGCGAGCTGCCGGAAGGCCTCCAGCGCGGCGAAGCGGTTCTGCGCCCGGGGCGCGTCCACGGCGCGGTCCAGGAGCTGCCTCGCCAGCGGCACGGCGGCGGGTTGCAGCTCCTGCGCGTGGGCCGTGCCCAGCACTCCTGTCAGCGCGCGCAGCGCCGTCTCTTCTTCGATCAGCAGCTTGTGGCGTCGCTTCTCCAGCCGCTCGCGCAGGGCGTCGAAGCCCATCCACCGGTCCAGGGCGCGCAGGTCCTCCTTGCGGTCCTTGCGGTCCTTCACCGTGGCTTTGATGTGCTCCACCAGCACCTGGCGGCGGGCGGCGTCGTCCTGTGCCTCGTTGTGCTGGCGGGTGAACTGGACGATCTCCGCGTGGACCGCGGCCAGCTCCGTCTCCAGGGCCTCCAGGGCCACGCCCAGCCACGGGGCCAGCCCGTCCAGTCCAGCGGGGCGAGGGCACGATTCCACCAGACGCTGGGCCAGGGCTTCGACCAGGGCCCCGCGCACGCGGCGGTGCAGCGGCGGCAGGGCTTCCAGCAGTTGGGACTCGAGAGGTTCGTTCGCCAGGTGCATGTCGCGGCCAGAGCTATTCATTGCTTGAGAAACCTGCCCGGTCCCCCCAGGCCCGCGTTCGGATCACGACAGCTCCCCCCTCCTCAAGGCTGCAAACGTCGTTCATCGAGCAGCTCTTCGAACTCCTCCTCGGTGGGCGTGACGTCCTGGAGCCCACGTCCACCCGTCCAATCCCACCGCGCTCCGAGTGAAAACATGTTCTGCATTCCGTACGGGCCGGAGAGGAATGCGCGGTCCTCGGCGAAGAGCATCAGCCGGTTGCCGCTCTTGCCCATCCACACGTTCCAGTCCACGCGGCCCGACACGCGGTGGCGCAGGTAGGCCGTGGCGCGGTGATCATCCTGGAAGCGCTGCGACGCGCCGTAGCCCAGCTCCACGCGCGTGCCCTGGAGCTTGCCGCCCAGGAGCGCCGCCCAGCTCGCGTAGGCGCCCGCGTTGTCCACGGTGTAGAGGTTCGCGTTGCTCACAGCGGACATGCCCAGCGTGGCCACGTGGTCCTGGAAGGGCTGCCAGCGCAGCGACAGCCGGGGCGACAGGCGCCGCGGGTGGTCCTTGCCGTAGAGCCAGTAGACGTTCTGGTCGTAGCGCGTGGCGTCCACCGCGCTGCCGCCCTGCATGGACTCCAGCGTCAGGCCCAGGCCGGGGATGAGGCCCACGTCCGGGGACAGGCGCACGTAGCGGTCCGCCGCCACGCGGCCCCGCGCGCTCCAGCGCATCGCGCCGTCGATGGTCTGCGAGAACACGGAGCCCTGCAGGGACAGGCGCAGGTCGCCGGGCAGTTGGTTCACATAGCCGGCCACGGTGCCGCCGAACACGGCGGACTGGTTCAGCGGGTAGCGCGCCTCGGGCGTGAAGCGCAGCCACGCGCGGCCCGGGGACAGCTCGCGGCGCAGGGAGAGGCGGACCTCCAGGCCCGTCTGGAGCGGGCGGTTGAGCAGCTCGCCTTCCTGCACGTCCTCGCTGCGGTAGCCCATCTCCGCGGACAGCATGCCCAGGCCGCCGGTGCGCGTTTCCGGAGGCATGCCCTCGGGCAGGAGCGACAGGCTGGGCGGCAGCGCGGGCCAGGGCAGCGGCTCCAGGCCCGTGGTGCCCTGGGCCCACGACGGGGCCGCGAGCGCGCTCGGATCCGAGGCGACACCCAGTTGCACCTGCACCAGGGCTTCACCGGCGGGCGACTCCAGGCTCACGCGGTGCGGGCCGCGCGAGGGCAGCAGCAGCCACGTCTCGCCCATGTGGCCCAGCGGCTGGGACGCGCCCTGGAGGCCGGGGTCGGCGTCCTCGGGCAGGCCCAGGTGCATGAGCGGGCCTTCCTCCGCGCTGGATCCGCCGGTGCCGTCACCGGCGGGCAGCGGCGTGCTGCGCAGGAGCAGCTCGCGGCCCGCGGCGGGGGCGAGGGCGGTGGCGCGCACGCGCAGGGCGGTGGGGCCCAGCACGGTCATCACCACCGGCGCGCCCGGACGGCTGCGCAGGAGGGAGAGGGGCTGCGGGGCGGCCACGACGCGGGCGTTGGCGGTGGCCTCCTCGGACTCCACGAAGCGCACCAGGCCGGTCTGCTGCGTTTCGGCGCGCGCCATCACCACTTCCACCTGGTGGCGGCCGGGGACGTCCAGGCGGGTGCCCAGGATGGCGGTCTCGCCCTCGGCGACCTGGAGTTCGCGCACCACGCGGCCGTCCACGCGGAGCGCGAAGGCGCAGGTGCCGGCGGCGTCCACGCCCGGACGCGGGGTGGTGCCGCAGAGGACCTCCGCGCCCAGGGGCCGGGGCTGCTTCACCACCAGGCTCATCACGCGCGAGGCACCGGCGGGCAGCAGCTTCGCCTCCGACAGCTTCCACGGGGGAGCGAGCAGCGCCTTGCGCACGGACATGGCGACGTCCTCGTCGTCCGTGCCGGCCTCTGAAGTGGCGACGAGCGAGCCCGCGGTCTCCTCCGCGTCGCGAAGGCCTTCCCAGCGGGTCCAGCGGCCCGCGGTGAAGCGCATGCGGCGGACATCCGGGTGATCCGCCCAGGCCTGGAGCTGGCTCGCGAGCGCCGCGCCCAGGGGAGCACCGCCGTCCTTCCACGCCTGCGGCGAGTCCTGAAGCCGTTCCAGCATGCCGAGCGCTTCCAGGCCCACCTGGGGCAGGCCCGTCTCGCGGTACAGCGCCGCCATGGCCAGCGCGCCCGCCGCGTCTTCACCCGAAGCGGACAGCAGCCGGGCCCGGAGGTAGCGGCCCGCGAGGCTCTTGTCTCCCGACACCGCGGAGAGCGCCGCGGCCGTGTGGCCTTCGCGAACCTGCGCGCTGAGCGCGGCGAGCGACGTGTTGCCCTGCGCGTCCGTGCTGCCGTTACGCGCCGAGGTGCTTGCTGCGGCGAGCGAACCATTGCCCTGCGCGTCCGTGCTGCCGCTGCTCGCTGAGGTGCTTGTTGCAGCGAGCGAACCATTGACCTGCGCGCCCGTGCTGCCGTTGCGCGCCGAGGCGCTGGTGGCCGTGAGCTTCGCGCTGTCCGTGTCCAGCGCCGGGAAGGCAGGGGACACCAGCGTGGGCTGGGTGATGGCCTGTGCGAAGCGCACCGTGCGCGGGGCCGCCTGAGACAGGCGGTCCATCAGCGCCAGCAGGCGCCGCTGCTGCTCCGGCGTCAGCTTCGCCTGCGCGTCCAGCAGTCGGCCCACGTCCGCGCGGGCGAAGCCGTCCTCCTGAAGAGATGAGAGCAGCTCGGCGCGTGCGAGGCGCGGCTCCACGTCATCCGGCCCCGTGCGCAGCGCTCGGGAGAGCGCCTGGAGCGTCTCGTACGCCGTGCCCGCCTGCGGCTGCTGCGGCAGGGCAGGGGGCTCCTCGGACGTGGCGACCTCCGCGCGGCGCACCGACAGCGAGACGGCGAGCTGTGCCTTCGGATCCTCGGGCTCGAACCACACCTCGCGCGCCTGCGCGGGCAGCGTCACCACCGCGGAGACCGGCGCGGATGACGTGCCCTTCGCTCCGTCCAGCGCGACGTGCCGCGGGCTGGCGGCCGTGGGCATCAGCACCAGCCGGCGCGGATGGCCCACGTCCGTGTTCATGCGCACCACGAGCGGCTTTCCCGGCGTGGCATTCAACGGACGCAGTTGCACACGCACCGGCGACGGCAGCTTCGCGTCCGGCACCCGGAAGCGCACCGCCTTCTTCTCCACCTTCACCGGCCACTGCGAGCGCACGTAGCCCACTTCGCCCGGCGTCGCCTCCGCCTTCGCGGGCGCGAGCGACAGGAACGCGCGCGTGCCCTCCACGCCCTCCAGCTTCAGGGCGTGCTCACCCGGCGGCAGGGCAATCTCCACCGGCTCCACCGCCGACAGCGGCAGCAGCGGGAAGGCGTTGCTCCCCACACGCAGCACCGGATTCACCTTCGCGCCCGGCGGCGTCATCACGTAGGCGCGCAGCAGGGTGGGGGCCTCGGCGAGCCCCGTGGCCCGCACGTGCGTGGTGCCGCCCGCGGCAAGCGGCCACAGCGCGCTGCCCGTCATCGACGCATCCGCCTCCAGGCCCTGGAGGTCCAGCCAGTGCGAAACCTTCACTTCGGTCCCGTCGTCGCGGGGCGCGGGCGTCACCTGCGACCAGCGGCTCGCGCGCCACCAGGCGGTGCGGTAGCCGCGGCGGATGTCCTCCGACAGCGGATCCGCGCGCCACGCCAGCTCCAGCGCGGCCAGCTCGCGGCTGCGCAGCGGGTCGCCCAGCGGCAGGCGGGCCACCAGCTCCGATGCCTCGGCGGTGAGGAAGCCCGCTTCCGGCAGCGCGGGCGCGGTGCCCAGGAGCGCGTGCGCCACGTCCGGCTTGTTCGCGTCCAGGAGCTTCTTCGCGGCGAGCAGCCGCAGGTGCCACGCGAGCGGCGACGCATCCGCGCCCTTCAGCGCCTCCACCGCCACGTCCGTGTCGCCGTCCACCAGGGCCGCCATCACCGTCAGCAGCGGTGACAGGCCCTCCGTCTTGATGCGTCCGTACGTGCCGCGCGCCAGGTCCGGCATCAGCGCCACCAGCCGCTGGCGCAGCAGCGACGGACGGGCGGCGGGGTCCTGCTTCACCACCTCCCACGCCTTCTCCGCCAGCTCCGTCCAGTGCGTCTGGTGCGACAGCGCCTCGGACAGCGTGGGCCGGCGCGTGGCGACGCGCGCACGCAGCAGCGGCGCGGGGCCCTTCCAGCTCACCCGGTAGTTGTGCTTGCCCGGAGGCAGCGCCACGCGCATCTCCTCCGCGATGCCCACGCGCTCACCCGACGCGAGCACCCGCGCGGTGCGCCCGTCCGGCAGCGCCGCGCCCTCGGGCGCCTCCGCCCACGCGGGCTGCGGCGTGAGCTGCGCCTGCGCGAGCACCCCGCCCACGCCGTACACCTCCACCGTCGGCGCCTCGGCGGGCGAGCCGTTGCCCAGCACGGCGCGCGCCTCCAGTGACAGCACGCCCGGGCCCTCCATCTCCATCGCCCAGACCGAGCCCTTCCCCTCCGGGCGGACCCAGGGCGCGTCCATTCCGTCCAGCACCACCTCCGTACCGGTGGGACGCGGGCGCTCCACGCGCACCGCCCGGCCGTAGAGCGGTGACACCAGCGCCCACTCGCGCAGCGCGGAGGCCTTGCGCCAGTCGCGCACCGCGGTCCGGAAGGCCGAGGACGCGGGCTCGTCCTTCACGAACTCCGCCTCCAGCGCCGCGTCCACGTCCAGCCGCGCGCGCGTGGCCGCGTCGAACGCCAGCGCCGGGCGCGGCCCCTTGCCGTCCACCCACTGGAGGAGCGCGTCCCGCATCCGCTCCTCGGTGCTCGCCGTGGACGTGGGCGTGGGCCGCTCCACCACGATGCGGGCGTTCTTCGTCGCCGTGACCCACCAGATGCTGCCGGCGCCCATGGGCTCCGCCAGGTACCAGCGGCCCGGACGCTCCGACACGCCCTCTTCCTCCACGCGCAGTTCGGGCGCTTCGCCGCCCTCCGACAGCGGCACGCGCGTGAAGCGCAGCGCCCCGGCGGGGCCGGTGACGCGCACCACGTCCAGCGGGCCCAGCCACACGGCCGCGCCCTGCTGGGACGTCACCTCCATCGCGCCCGTCACCTGAGGCACGCCGCCAGGCACATAGGGCGCGTGGCCCCGGAGGTCCTCCAGTGCCACCGGTCCCCGGATGGCGCGCGGCTGCCAGCTCATGCCCTCCTCACTGCGAGCGATGACGGACGGCTGGGAGACGGCGGGCTGCGCGATGACGGGCAGCGCCGCGAGCGCTCCCACGAGCAGGGTGTAACGGGCGCGGCGTCGAACAGGAAACATCGGCGCTCAGTCCTCCAAGGGTGCGAACAGAATCTGGGCCAGCAGGGCCAGACGCGCCGGGGTCACCAGCGCTTTGCGCGTACGGGATGACATTTCCAGGTGCAGGAAGCGGGCTTGCGGGTAGGCCTGGAGCAGACGCGCCTGCGCGTTCTGCGTCCCGCCGAGCACCTGCACCCCGGTCGGGAACAGCTTCACTCCAGGGCCGAGCGCCTCCTCCAGCGGTGCGGCCACCTTCCGGGCCCACGTCCCGGGCCTGCGCGTCCCGTCGCTGATCACCGCGGCCAGCTTCTCCGTGCGGCCCTTCTGGACCTTGGACTCGCCGAAGCCGTGCAGTTGCACCACGCGCGGCGAGACGAGCTGCCGCGCGGCCAGGTCCGTCACGCTCTGGAAGAGGTGCTCCGGGTTGTGCGCGACGTCCGCGGGGTGCTCTGGGTCCTCGGGCGTCTCACCGGGCGTGCCCTTGTAGCGGTGCGCGGTGGCGGTCATGAACAGGCGCGGCGCGCGGCCCTCCGGCGGGCAGGAGAAGAGGCTGGAGCCGATGTCCTCCGTGCCGATGTCGAAGTAGGGGTGGGGCACCTGCACCACGTCGTTCGTGGCTTCGCCCGTGCGAATCACATACGCGCCCGCGCCGTGGTAGCCGTCCGGCCGCTCCCGCAAGACCCAGAAGGTGTCGCGCGGCGTGGTCCACGTCTCCAGGAAGAAGCCCACGGACGCGGCCACGTTCGTCAGCTCCGGCGGCACGTCCTTCCGCTCCGGCGCGGCGGCCAGCAACGCGGGGATGAGCTTCGCGAACGCCGTCCGCTCCTCCAGCGTGGTGGGGTGGAACGTCACGGCGTCCGCGCGGGGCCACAGCCCGGAGAAGCGCGCGTCCACGCGGCACCCTGACTGCTCGGGCACGTTCACGGATGGATCCTCCTGGGGGACGCGCTCGGGGGCGGGCCGCGTGGCGCCCTTCGCGGGGATGGCCGCCTGGGCATGGGCATTCACGCCAGCGCCCAGCACGGACACGACTCCCGCGGCCACGAGCGGGCGCCACGACCCGGTCTTCCCGAGGAAGCTCACAACATGTCCTCGTCCGGCTGCCAGCCGCCCCGGTTCCACATGCGCGGCGCGGTGTTCTCCACCGCCTGGCCGAACATGAAGAACCGCGCCCACATGGGGCCGGCGCCCAGCGCCTGGATGCGCACCGTGTGCACGCCCGGCGCGATGTCCTCGCCCAGCGTCACCGGCACCGTGCGCGCGTACCACTTCACGCCCGGGCGGCCCACCGGCATGGCCGGCTCGCGCTGGGAGGCCGGCAGCACCACCGTGCGCTCGGCGCGCGTGACGTGCGGCACCAGCACGCTGGCTCGGCGCACCGGGTTGCCGCCATCCACCGTCACGGACAACTGGGGCTCGGTCGCGCCCTCCGCCACCGGCGTGTAGACGACCACGTTGAGGGTGACGGCGCCGGGGCCCGTCTTGCGCACCGGCACGCGCAGCCCTCCCTGGCCCACCGGATACACCGTGCGCGAGCGCAGGCCGCTGCCCGCCGCGGGAGGCCGGTTGAGCAGCGCCGTCAGCCCCGGCGCCGTGGAGCGCAGCAGCACCTCATGCTCACCCGGCGGCAGCGGGGGCAGCAGCTCCCGCGCCCGCGTGGAGCGCACGGTGAAGCGGTGCAGCGGCTCGCCATCGAGCAGCACCTCCACCTCGTTTCCCAGCGCCGCCGCGTCCTTCAACGACAGGCGCACCTCCGGACGGGTGGGCGTGCGCGCGTCGAAGCGCGCCCGCACCGCGCGGCCCGGCTCCAGCACCGTGGACAGCGCCTTCACCCGGTCCACCGTGTCCTCCGGCCCGGACTCCAGTACCTCCACCACCGACGGCGAGCCATACGGCCGCACCACCACCGCGTCACCCGACGGCGGAGGCGTCTCCTCCCGGGGGCCCACGGGCTCCAGGCGCACCTGGCTGAGCAGCTCCATCCGCGCGCCGCCCTGCATCAGCGCGTTCAGGTTCGCGGGGCGCATCGGGTGCCACGCGCGCTGGTCCACGGGCGCGTTGCGCCACCGCACGCCGGTGAGCGCGTCGTTCGTGTACGGCGCGGACGCCGCGATGGGCTGACCGCTGGACAGGAAGCTGTAGAGCTGCACGATGGTCGTGCGCGGCGCCTCCACGCGCAGCTTGCGCGCCCCCATCGGCAGGAACACCCGGGCGCTCGCCGCGCCTGACACCCACGCCGGCAGGTCCGTGACCTCTCCCGAGCCAGCGTCCGGGTCCGCCGCCGCCACGGGCGTGCAGGGCAGGGCGCCGCCCGGCAGCGGCACCAGGGCCGCGCTCTCGAACGGCGCGGGCTCCGGCGTCGCGTCCAGCGAGGCCTGTCCCAGGGACTGGCCCTGCGCATCCAGCACCGTGAGGCGCAGGTTGAGCGGCTCGCGCGAGGGCGCGCGGTCCAGCGAGCGCGCGTCGATGCGCACCAGCCGCCCCACCGCGTCCATGCGCGGGTCGATGTCCAGCTCCAGCACCGGGCACGCCGGGCCGGTGGCGAACGCCTCCGTGCGGCGCGTGTCCGGCAGGAAGGCCACGCGGCCCTCCGACGCGACGCCCGCCTGGGGACGCGACTCGGCGGGCAGCAGCCACGACTCGAAGGGGCCCTCCACCGTGTAGCGCAGGTCCTCCTGGCCGTCGTTGCGCACCATCACCGTGTGCACGCCCTCCGGCAGCTCCAGCGGATGCGACATGGGCGAACCCGCCACGGGGCCCGGCAGCTCCATCGTGTGGGCGGTGCCGTCCGCGGAGAGGGTCCGCACCGTCACGGGGCCGTGCGGCTGCGCCTTCGCGTCCGTCGCGTCGCTCCACAGCCACAGCACCGGCTTCGCGGGCCCGGTGACGTTGAGGGCCACGGCGCGGCCCGCACCCAGGCGCTCCTGCACGGACTCGGTGGCCTCCACCAGCGGCAGCCGGTAGGCGGTGCGGTAGACGGGCTCAATCTGGTAGTCCGTGCCTGCCTCACCCTCCGCGTTGAGGCGCTCCCAGTGCTCCTCCGCGAGCCAGCGGCGCGTGTCGGAGGAGAGCTTCTCGAAGGGCTCGAAGGTGGCGCGCCCGGCGCGCACCTCCGCGCGGGCCTGGGCCAGCTTCTGCGACGCGAGCAGCGGCAGCGTCCGGTGCGCGCGGACGTAGACGCGCGCCAGCAGCGTGTCGTTCGCGCCCGCGGCCCGCAGGTACAGCACGGAGTACTCCGGGCGCTCCTTGGGCAGGCGCAGCACGAACTCGCGCTCGTCCGTCACCTGCTGGTCCGCGTGCGTGGTGAAGGCGCTCTCCTGCAGGAACGTGCCGTCCTCCTGCGGCTGGCCCTTGCTCTGGCGCGTGCGCGTGAAGATGGAGCGCTCCAGCAGGACGCCGTCCGGCCCGCGCAGGATGGCCTTGAGTCCGTACTGGTACTGCTTCTCCGGCGCGTAGGGAGTGCCGTCCGGGAGCAGCTCGTGCGTGACGATGAGCAGCTCCTCGGCCTCCGCGGGGACGCGCACGCGCATCTCCCGGCCCGGCTCCAGGCGGTAGAAGATGAGGCGCTCGGCGTTGACGAACTTCGCGTCGCGCCGCGCGGTGGGCGTGTCGGTGTTGCCCAGCACGGCGAGGCTCGCGCCCCAGATGAGGGCCAGGCCCACCATCAGTCCAAGGAGCGCCACGAGGGCGCGGCTGCGGGTCTTCATCGACGGGCCTCTTCGCGGGAGACTTCCCCGGTCAGCACCACCGGACGGCGGTGCCGCAGCGCCAGGTCCACCGTGCTCGCGAGCTCCGCGTCACCCGCGGTCAGCTCCGCGCGCTTCGCCGGCGACGGGTGCTGCTGAAGGAAATAGACGGCGCGCAGCACCTGCTTGCCCTGCCGCGCTTCCACCAGGAGGAAGGGCAGGCCGTATTCAGCGCTGAAGCCGGACTTCACCTGACGCGTCACGTTGCCCACGCGCTTCGTCTGCGCCAGCGCGCGGAGGTCATGCACGTTCTGCTGCGCGACGTAGCGCTCCGCGCTCGCGGTCAGCTCCGCGAAGTGCTCCTTCAGCGCGGCGGACACCGGCTGTGTCGGCGCCACCAGCCGGTCCCCCAGCAGCGCGCGCTCGGGAGACTCGCGAGGCTCCTCGGGCAACAGGCCCGTGAGGGCCAGCTCCTCCGCCGCCAGCCGGGGGCCCACGAAGGCGCCGCGCAGCGGCTCGGACAGCCACAGCGTGGCCAGCCGCGCCCCGCCGAAGGTGCGGGAGAAGACCTGCTGCGGGCTCGCGTCGTTGAGGCCCGTCAGCTCCGGAGAGCCGTCGTGGTAGCGCACGCGCTGCCCCAGCCAGCCCAGCGGGCCCTCCTGGGACAACAGCCGCTCCAGGTCCGCGGGCCGCTGCGCCTCGGTGAGCACCGGGCTGCCCACGTCCACCAGCACGTCCGCCTCCACGGACGGCCTGCCGGAGAAGCCGCGCAGGTGCAGCACCCAGCCCTGCTCCTTCGGCAGCGCGCGGTGCACCGCCTGGTGGAACGCCTGGAAGCTCGTGCGCAGCTCCCCGAAGGTGGCGGGGTGGGGCAGGTCGCCGGACGCGGTGGCGAACACCAGCGCGGTGGCGCGCGACTCGTGCCACAGCTCCGAGGCCACCTGCAGCGTGCCCGCCTCGCGCGCCGGTGACGGCACCTCCAGCGCGAGCGGCGAGCCGCCCGGACGCACCATCAGCCCCGCGCCCAGCCGGCCCGGCGTGCCCTCCGCGTCCGTCACCCACCAGCACCCGGTCGCGCCCGCGCACTCCGTCACCGGGTGCACCCGCAGGCCCATCAGCGCCGCCATGGCCCCGGCCCAGCGCGCGCGCAGCGCCTTGGGCACGTCCGCCGTCCCGCCGCCCAACAGCGGCGAGGCCACCTGCTGCTCCAGCACCAGCAGCTCCGCGTCCGACGGGCGCACCGCCGGCACGCGAGCGACCTCCGGCGCCACCATCAGCGTGCCCAGCGCGTCGCGCTCCGTCATCGGCGCGGCCAGCGCCTGGGCGTGCTCCAGCACCAGCGAGGCCAGGTCGAAGGCGCCCGCGCGCAGCACGCTCACCCGCGACTCGCCCCAGTTGCCGCCGGGCTCCGGCGGAGGTTGAGCGGTCACCGTCGCGCCCGGCCACAGCAGGTCCAGCCCCCGAGGCGCCTTGCCGTCCGGCGTGTGCAGCACCACCTGGCCCGGCTTCAGCGACGGGTCCACGCGCAACTGCACCCGCTCCCGCGAGGACAGCGCGTCGTGCGCGTGGCGCAGCGGCGTCTCCGACTGCGCCAGCGCGTCGCCTAGCACCAGGCCCGCGCGGTGGGAATCCACGCCGCTCACGATGATGGCGCGGCAGCTCACGCGCTCGCACAAGAGCGCGGCGGCCTCGGCGCTCGGCGCCTCCGTCAGGGGACGCGGCACCTCTAGCACCGGCCCCTGCGCGCCGGGGATGAGCAGCGACGTGTCCCAGCCCGCCTTGCCCGCGCCCTCCACGCGCTCCACCAGCGCGAAGCGCGCGGGCACGCCGTCCTGCTTCGGCAACTCGCGCAGCTCCAGCCCCAGCGCCACCGCCTTCGTGCGCAGCGCGCTCAGGCTCTCCGCGCGGCCCGACTCCAGCCACGCATCCAGCCCGTTCCACAGCCCGCTGTACTCGCGCAGGTCGCCGTGCTTCAGCCGCAGCGACTGCCCGCCCACGTCGCTCTCACGCGCGGTGGCGCGGCCCATCACCATCAGGCCCAGCGGAGACTGGTCCAGCCCCAGCCCGGGCACGTGCTCGCGCGGCGCCTCCGCGGTGAGCGCGGTGGCCGGCCGCGGCTCGATGAGCGACAGCCCGAAGCCCGCGAGGCTGCCGATGAGGAAGCCCGCCAGCGACGTGTGCAGCGTGGGCAGCAGCACGCGGGCAATCACCTGCTTCTGCAGCATCTTCACCGCCAGCAGCGTGGGCACCAGGTAGCCGAAGCCGAACAGGTCCGTGACCTTGAGGCCTGGAACGCGGGCGCCCATGGCCCAGCCGATGCACCACTTCACGAGGAAGCCCAGGCAGAAGACGAGCACCGTCTTGCGCGGCCCCTCCAGGTTGAGCGTGCGCAGCCCCGGCACGGACAGCACCGCCTTCGCGGCCACGACCAGCAGCAGCACCTCCGCCAGGGTGGCTACGAGCTTCAGTGGCTCCAGCCACGTGAGCGCCAGCAGCGCGGGCACGAGGATGCCGTTGAAGTCCCAGCCGTACTTGAGGTTGAAGCGCGCGGCGAGGAACGCCGTCGTCAGCAGGATGATGTAGGCCTTGGGGCTGGACAGGAAGTCCTGCGCCACGTCCTCGTACATCAGCTCCAGGCTGGAGAAGGACAGGTTGGTGCCGGGCAGCAGCACGAAGCGGAGGATGACGTAGGTGAGCGCCACCGGCGCCGCCACCTGCCACAGGCCGCGGCGCAGCTTCAGCTTCCAGAAGGCGTTCGCGGTGAGCGGCACCAGCACCAGGCCGATGCTGTGCAGGCTGCGGTCGACGATGAAGGACGTGCCCCACCGCTCGTCCATCCAGTGCCCCAGCACGGGCAACAGCCACGTCTCGCTGACCGCGCGCACCACCACGCTGGCGAGCACCACCGCGAAGAAGCGGTCGCGGCCGAAGAACTCGCTCCAGGCCCCCGTGCGGGACAGTCCGCTGGAGAACGCGAGCGCCAGACCGTACGTGAGCAGTGACTCGGCGACGACGGTGCAACCCGCCTCCGGGTGGATGACGAACACCGAGGCCAGGTAACCGGGGACCACGAGACCCACGAAGACCCACCCGAGCGTCTCCGTCAGGAGCGCCAGGATGAGCACGCCCACGAGCACCGCCACCAGGATGGAGGTGTCGAGGGAGTAGGCCGGAAACAGTGTCAGGGTCGAAAGGAGCGCCATGGTGGCCGCTCGAATCTAGGGAGGGCTCCGGACCCGACCAGGGTTGCCCCTCTCGGCGGATGAGAAGCGTCCGCTGCCAAACCGAAAGTTCGGGCCTCCAGTGTCACTGAATGCCCAGCCCCGGACACTGGGAGCGGACCCGCGGACGGATCAGCCCGCCTGTTTCACGCGACGCGCAGCCGTCTGGCACGCCAGGTGAGGACGTCCGCCGCCTGACACTTCACGGGCAGTCCAGCGCGGCCACGGCCTGACAGCCCAGGCCGGAGCCGCCGAGCGTGCAGGGCACGGTGTCCGCGAGCGCCTGCATGACGGCCCGGGACGACGCGCCGGTGCCGCGCAGCGTGGCGGACTGCTCCAGGTGGATGAAGCGGTCCGTGGCGGCGGCGGCCTCCGTGTAGCAGGCGTCCGCGGCGCCATTGTCGATGCGGCCCTGCACGTTGCTGGTGCCGCACAGCGTGCGGTGCTTGCCCGCGTCATCCGCCGCGTTGCAGGAGAAGGCCTTCTTGGTGCCCGTGAGGTGGGTGTTGAGCGCGTCGCGCAGGCGGTTGGAGAGCGCGCCCGGACGCAGCGCGCCGGTGCCGTCGCTCACCACGGCGGCCTCGGGGCCGGTGCCCGCGTCCATGCCGTGGATGCTGGCGGCGATGGCGTCCGGGTACGTGTCGCGCAGCGCGCGGTGCGCGGCGGTGAAGAAGTTGTTGCCGTAGTGCGCGACGTCGGAGATGCGCAGGCCCTTCGTGCCGCACACGCTGGTGGTGCCGCTGCACGGGCTGGCGGTGGTGACGGCGCAGCGGTTGCTGCCCGTAACCAGCAGCGCGCGCGCGCCCAGCGTCACCAACTGCGTGGCCGTCTGACGCAGCGTGCCCTCATCAGAGTCCGCGTGCGGCGCCTCCAGCCACAGGTCGCGCGCGGGGAACAGGTTGATGATGAAGGTGCCGCCGCCACGCGACAGCAGCCCCTGCTCACGCACCACCAGCCACCCGCCGCCCGTGTCGTTGCGGAAGGTGGACACGCCGTAGCCCATCCCCGCCAGGTCCTGCACCACCCGCGGCGTGGGGCCCTCGGTCAGCAGCGTGCGGAACGCGCCCTCGAACGCGGCGAGCTCCGTGCCGCCCGGCTCCTTGAAGCCGCCGCTGTTGGCCGCGGCGATGGGCGCCGTCAGGAGCCACGTCGTCAGGTTGCCCGTCAGGCTGGACAGCGCGCTGAGCGGCGAGCACACGCTCGCCGTGGGGGCAGGCGCGCTGACGACCGGCGTCCCGGTCGTGGGCGCCTCGGCCGTGGGCGTCTCCACGGACGTCTGCGTGTCGGTGGGCGCCGGCGTGGCGGGCCCCTGGCCCACGTCCTCCACGGGCTCGGCCGGAGTGTGGATGACGGTCCCCGGAGCGGACGTGGAGGGGCTCTCCGCCACGGCGTCGCTCGGTCCAGCGACGGCATTGCCGCAAGCGGCTGCGAGGAGCAGGAGGCAGGACAGGGCTGCGCGCAGGGGGGGCAGGGACATGGTCCTGTCCCGAACAGCACGCCCTGCGCATGCATTCGCATCCCGTCAATCCGGGATGACAGCCGGAGCGGGGCCCGGTTGCCCGTCCGCCCTATGTCCCTGCCGGCTCAGGGCAGGGTCCGCAGCAGGCCCTCCGCGTCGGGGGCGCCCCAGCCGGTGGGGATGTCCCAGCCCGGCCCGGCTTCGTACTGCCGGTCGGTGACGCCCACGGTGATGTCGCGGAACGTCTTCTGCACTTCGGGCAGCGTGTAGAGCTGCGAGTTGAGCCAGCCCACCCGGGGCTTCTGCGCGTCCGCGCGCGCGCCGTTCACCACCGTCATGATCCCCGCGAAGATGGGCGAGGAGAACGACGTGCCGGTGTTGGGCGTGGTGACGCCCAGCCACGTGTACCAGAAGCCGGTGTCCGCGTTCAGCGCGACGTCCACCACCGCGCGCTTGGCGGGCATCGGGAAGAGGCCCTTCTGCCACTCCGGCGTCGCGAAGGTGCGGGTGATGCCGGAGCCTGAGTAGTACCAGGCCGTCTCGCCCGTCACCGTCATGCCGCTCATCTTCAACTGCGTGCCGCCCACGGCGGTGACGTAGGGGCTGTTGCCCGGCACGTCCACGCCCGCGGAGTCGCCGCTGGCCGCGGCGACGGTGATGCCCAGCGCGGCGGCCATGGTGCTGGCGTGGCTGTAGGCCTCGTGCACCGCCTTGGGCTCGGAGTCCTCGCGGTGGGCGAAGGACGTGGTGATGACGCTCACCTCGCCCCGGCCAATCGCTTCGTTGTACGTGTAGAGCATGGACGTGTTGCGCGCGTCCGGGCCCATGTAGACGAGCACCTCCGCCTTGGGCGCCATCGCCGCGGCCCACTCCACGTCCAGCGTGCCCTCGCGGTAGCGCGTGACGGGCGGCTCCATGGTCTGGATGACCTTGGGGTCCTCGCGCTCGATGCCCCACATCTTCCAGAAGGCGCGCACGTCCTTCCAACGGAAGCTGGCGCCAATCACCACGCCCAGCTTCATGCCCTGGCCCTGGTGGCCCTGCTCATAGAGCGAGTCCACGTTGTACGCGCGCGCCACCTGCTGGGGCGTGAGGCCCCGGCTGACGGGATTCGGCGGCTCCGTGGACGGCTGGCCGAACTCGCCGGGCAGCGTGCCCGTCTCCGCCGGCAGGTCCAGCGCCACGACGGCGTGGATGCGCTGCTGCACGAAGGTGGGGGCCTTGACGCTCTCCACGAGGCCGTAGACGTCGTGCGGATCATTCCCGCCCTGGGGCGACTTGCGCTCCAGCACGCGCAGCGTCACGCCGAACGCCTTGTTGAACTGGGCCACCGTCCCCACGAACTGCACCAGCAGCCGGTTGGTGGCGACGTAGGGCACCTGCATGCCCTCGGACTTCAGCCAGTCCGTGACGACGGTGACGTCCTTATCCAGCGGGGCGTGCTTCGCCATCCACTCGGCGGGCGTCATGTACTGGCGGAAGCGGGAGCCGCCCGGCTTGTAGATGTCCGCGATGCGCTCCTCGAGCGCGGCCGGGTCGCGGATGGGGAAGGACACGAGCCCGCGGATGAGGTCCGTCACCGGCGCCTCGCCCTTGTCCGTGTAGACGCCCGGCAGGGGGCCCGGGACGCCGTCCGTCGTCGGGATGGGCGTGGGGTCCAGCACCTCCGCCTCCGGGTCGGGCGGCGGCGGGTCCACCCCCTCCGGCTCCGGCGGTGGCCGGCCGGGAGGGGGCTGTGAGTTCTCGGAGTCGGGAAGGGTGGGCGTGGACTCCACCGGCGTCGGCCCGGGAGGTCGCGGCTTGCCCACCGACGTGAGGCGGTCCGAGTCCCGGCAGCCGCTCAACCACCCCGCCAGCAGAAGAACACCCGTCAGGATGACTCCGCGCTTCATCGCTCCCCCAGCCCGCGGTGACCCGCCTCGGGTCCGCCGCACCCCAGCCGTCCTCCCCCGGGAGGACGTCCGCCCTTGTGCGCAACGAAGGTGGGCGCGATTGCCCTGAGAGGCAACTGTCGTGGACAGGTAAATCGCGGCTACACTGTTGGCACTTCTTTGCCCATCCCATGCGGCTGCCGACAGCACTCCTGCTCCTCTTCTTCCTGCCGCCGAGCGCCGCACTGGCGCAGGGGGACACGCGCATCACCTTCCTGGGACGTCAGTTGGAGAAGGGGAGGGATCCGCGTGCGCGCTCACAAGCCGCGCTGGTGTTGGGCCAGACGGAGGATCCCGAAGCGGTGACGCCGCTGTGCGGCGGCCTCAAGGACCCGAGCGAGCTGGTGCGCGCGGCGGTGGCCAAGGGGCTGGGCGCGCTGCTGGAGCCGAAGGGACTCGACTGCCTCCAGGCGGTGCAGGGGGAGGCGGACGCCACGGTGCAGGCGGCGGTGGCGGAGTCCATCAAGGCCATCAAGGCGTACCAGGCGCGCCGGCCGCGCTTCTACCTGTCGCTGGACGCGCTGAAGGACAAGACGGGCACCGTGCCCGCGGACCTGGTGAAGGTGACGGAGGCGCGGCTTCGCTCCAAGCTGGTGCGCCGGGGCGCGCAGATGGCGCCGGAGAAGGAGTCGAAGGCGGCGGCGAAGGGCGCGCTCAAGAAGCTGGGCGTGCACGGCTACCGCATCACGGCGGAGATCCAGAAGACGGACAGTGGAGGCCTGCGTCTGGCACTGTTGTGCATGACGTACCCGGAGCAGTCCCTGATGGGACAGGTGGAAGTGAACGCCGCGGGGGCTCCGCCCGCGGACCTGTTGAAGGCCCTGATCCCCCGAGCCATCGAGGAAGCCGCCGCGACCTTCGACTGGAGCAGCGAGACATGACGACGACCACGGCCCAGGCCCCGACGACGAAGCGCCGCTGGCGCAACTTCCTGCTCGACGCGCCCTTCCAGTTGAAGCTCACCGCGTACATCGTCGGTGTGTCGCTGGTGATGGCGGCGCTCCTGGGCATCTTCCTGGTGCGCGCGGCGAACTCGCTGATGCACGAGACGGCGACGGCGGTGGACGCGCGCTCGGCCGCGGCGGAGGTGAGCCGCGAATTGTCCGGGGCCACGCTCTCCAACGAGCTGATGGCCCACATGAACGACCCGGCGTTCGAGAAGCAGTTCCGCGAGCAGGCGCAGGCCATCGACGCCAAGTACGAGGCGGAGCGCGCGGCCATCGTCGCGCAGCGCGCGGAGCTGGAGCGTCACCAGCACCTGACGTGGTGGGTGCTGGGCGGCTGCCTGGTGACGTTCATCGTGGTGGTGGCGCTGGCGACCATCGTGGTGACGCACCGGATGGCGGGTCCCCTCTTCCGCATCAAGCGGATGATGCGCGAGGTGGCCGAAGGGCGCCTGCACCCGCCGCAGCACGGCCTGCGCGAAGGCGACGAGCTGCAGGACGTCTTCGAGGCCGCGAGGGACATGACCCAGCGGCTGCGCGCGCAGCAGGAGGAGGACGCGCGCGTGCTGGCGGAGGTCCTGGCGCAGGCGAGGACGGGCAGCGCGAACGGCGCCTGGGTGGATGAGCTGTCCGCCTTGGAAGCGCGCTACCGCGAGCGGCTGGCGCGGTAGGGAAGGGGGCTCACACCCGCGCGGTGTCCGCGGTGAGCCCCATCTGGAGCAGCTCCGAGTGCAAGAGCAGCCGCGCCTGCGCCCACGGCAGCGCGACGACTCGGTAGCCCGCGAGCGCCTGGAGCAGCAGCGGCCGGTAGCTGGCGTGTCCGGGGTCCGCCACCACGACGATGCCCCGGTCCGTGGTGGAGCGGATGAGCCGCCCGACGCCCTGGCGCAGGAGCAGCAGCGCTCGCGGCAGCCGGTACTGGAGGAAGCCCAGGTACTCGTTGCCCGCCTTCGCCAGCGGCTCCTCGCGCGCGGCCACCAGCGGCCGTGACGCCGGCTCCAGCGGCAGCTTGTCGATGAAGACACACCCCACGCCGCGCCCGGGGATGTCCACGCCCTGCCAGAAGCTCTTGGTGCCCAGCAGCACCGTGCCCGTGTCGCGCTCCTGCCGCGCCGCCAGCGAGCGGCCGTGTCCGCGCGACTGGCGCAGCACCTCGATGCCGTGCGGCTCCAGCCGCGCCTGCACCTCGCGCGACACGCGCTCCAGCCGCCGCGTGGAGGCGAACAGGCCCAGCACCCGGCCGCCCATCACCTGCGCCAGGCCGGAGATGCGCCCGGAGGCCCAGTCGATGAACGGCTCCTCGTGCGCGCGCGGCGCGTCCGTCACCAGCACCACCAGCGCCTGCTGTCCCAGGTGGAACGGAGACGGTGCGCGCAGGATGGGCGGCCTGAGCCCCAGCCGCTTCAGCACGAAGGGCACGCCGTCCCCGGTGCCCAGCGTGGCGGACGCCATCACCAGCGCGCGCTTGTTCGCGGCGAAGTCCTTCGCCACGGACTCGGACACGTCCACCGGCTGCGCGCCCACGCTCCAGCGCTGCTTGCGAGGCTCCGCCCGCGCCGCGTAGCAGCGCTTCGCGTCCGGCTCTCCGGCCAGCTCGCCCGCGAGCACGGACAGCTCACCCAGCTCCGTGGTGGCGCCGGCCAGCTCCCGCTCCAGCGAGGGCTGCTTCACCGCCAGCTCCGGCAGCGCCGCCAGGACGCGCACCGACAAGAGCGTGTGCACCCGCTGCAGCGCCGTGCGCACCGCCACCAGCCCCTCGCGCACGGGCTCCCAGGCGGGCAGGGCGCGCACCGCGTCCGTCACCCGCAGCTCCGGCGCGTAGGCCGCGTCGTCCGCGTCCTCGCCGGGCATCGCCGCCGCGGGCTCGCACAGGGCCGTCACCTGCTCGCCCAGCACGCGCGCCTCCTGGAGCAGCGTGCGCAGGGCGTCGTCCACCTCGGACATCAGCACGCGGGACTCATCCCGGCGCGTGGCCGCGAGCGCGCGGCGCAGCTCCGCGAAGAGGCCCCGGCGCCCGTCGCGTCCGTGCAGCCGCTCCGTGAGGCGCAGGAAGGCCAGGTCGGACAGCTCCACCGTGAGCGCGGTGGTGGCCACGTCCTCCAGCTCGTGCGCCTCGTCCAGCACCAGGTGGTCCAGGCGCCCGTAGCGCGCGGGCCACGCGAACGCGAGCGACTGGTTGATGACCAGCACGTCCGCCTCGCGCGCCTGCGCCACCGCCGAGTGGTAGAAGCACTTGTGGTGATGCGGGCACCGCTCGCCCAGCGTCGTCGCCGCCTCGGAGCGCACCGCCGGCACCAGCCCGTGCATTCCCGGGAAGCGCTCGCGGAACCAGTGGCTCAGCCGGTCCAGGTCCCCGTCCACGCTGCGGCGCAGGTACGCGCGCACGTACGCCCGGGGCGCCCGCGCCGTGTGGTTCATCCCCGGCTCCACGCGCGTGGCCTCCAGCGCGCGGCGGCGGCACAGGTAGTTCGTCTGGCCCTTGAGGAGCGCGTAGCCGAACGCGCCCCCCGTGGCCTGGTGCAGGCGGGGCAGGTCCTTCTCCAGCAACTGGTCCTGGAGCGTCTTCGTGTGCGGCGCCACGCCCACCTTCAGCCCGTTGCGCGCGGCGAACAGCGCCGCGGGCGTGAGGTACGCCAGCGACTTGCCCGTGCCCGTGCCGGCCTCCACCGCCACCTGCCCGCCGTCCGACAGCGTGCGCGCCACCGCCTGCGCCATCTCCAACTGCGCGGGCCGGGACAGGAACCCGCCGCCCCGCTCCAGCGCGCCACCGGGCCCCAGCACCTGGGCCACTTCTTCCGGCCGCACCGGCAGCGGCGTCGCGTCCAGCTCGGGCTCCGGGGGCGGCCTGCCGCCATTCGCGCGCTTGCGCTCCGGCCGCGCGCGCAGGAAGCCGCCCGTCGTCTCCAGGTTCAGCGGCGCAGGCGTGGCCCGGCACGCCTCCCACAGCCGCGAGAGCAGTTCCAGGAGCGGGCGCGCCTCCGCGTCCATCGCCAGGTCGCGCGCATCCTCTTCCGACAGGGCCTCCAGGAGCGGCGTGGGCCCCAGCGCCGCGCGGGCCCGGGGGTCCATCGTGGCCAGCAGGTCCGCCACGTCCTCCGCGCGCCCGTCCCGCACGCAGCCGTCCAGCGCGTGCACCAGCACCGCGTGCACCGCCACGCAGTCATGGAGCGCCCGGTGCGGCTGCTGCGAGCCCAGCTTCGCCCACCGCATCAGCGACTCCAGCGAGTGGCTGGGCAGCTCCGGGTGCAGGTAGTGCATGAGCTCGCACGAGTCGAGCACCGGCACGCCGCCGAGCACGTCCGGCAGGAAGCCCTTCTCGAACGGGGCGTTGTGCGCCACCACCGTCCAGCCCTTGAGCCGCTCGCGCAGCAGGGCCCGCTCCGCGTCGAAGCGGGGCTGCCCGGCGAGCTGCGCGTCGGAGAGGCCGGTGAGCCGGCGGATGGTGAGGTTCAGCGGGCGCGAGGCCGAATACAACTGGGAGAAGCGGTCCACCTCCCGGCCGTGCTCGAAGAAGAGGCAGCCCACCTCGATGACCTCGTCCACGCGGGGGTCGAGCCCCGTCGTTTCGAGGTCCAGGAAGACGTGCCGGGTGAAGAGCTCCGAGCTGCCCATGCAGGCGCGTGAGCCTACCCGCCCGGGCGGACATCGCCAGTTAACGGGCGGAGGCGCTACTGCACGAAGAAGCGGCCGGTGGCCTCACCCGTCGGGCACCCGTAATGGAGCATCCCGGAGCGACGGGGCGTGAAGGCAATCTCCACCAGCGTGTTCAGCGGCAGCTTCACGTCGATGCCGTAATCCGCCATCACCAGCGAGGTGGCGCACGTCGCCTCCGTCCTGCGCGTCACCAGCAGCGTCACCGGCCTGTCCTTGCGGAGCAGGACGAGCGAGGAGGGCTCGAAGCCCTTCTCCGTGACGGACACCTCCAGCATCAGCGTCCCGTTCACCACGTGCCCCTCGTCCTGGATGGCCATGTAGCCGTGGCGTGCCTCGTGCTCGTCCGCTCCCGGCGCCTTCGCGGCGGGGGGCTCCTTCGAGCACGCGGGCTGCGTCACCCCCGCGAGGACCGCCGCCACGGTGAGCACGAGGACGCGGAACGAGGACGGGCGCATGCGGGGGGCTCCGGAAGGCGGGTGGGGCCTTCAGTCCACCACGAACGTGCCCGCGATCATCTTTCCCATCGCGCAGCCGTACTTCAGCGTCCCGGACTGGTTGGGCGTGAAGGCGATCTCCACCGGCGTGTTCAGCGGCAGCTTGGTGTCGATCTTGTACTCGTCCATCACCAGCTCGGTGGCGCACGTCAGGTCCGTCTTGCGCGTCACCACCAGCTTCACCGGCTCGCCCTTCTTGAGCTGCACCGGCGAGGGCTCATAGCCCTTCTCCGTGACGGCCAGCTCCACCACGTGCACGCCGTTCTCCCGCCGTCCCACCTCCTGCGCGGCGGGCGCGCCCGGCTCCTTCGTGGAGGACTCCTTGGAGCACGCCTGCTGTGACGCCCCCGCGAGGACCGCCGCCGCGGTGAGCGCGAGCCAGGGCTTGATGATGCGGGAGAAGAAGGGGCGCATGGACGGGGTCTCCTGGGGGAGGAAGGACACGGGCGGCCCGCCACTGAAGGCAGGGCCGCCCGGACATAACGGCGCCGCGAGCCGCTTTCAGCCCTCGGCGTCGGGCTTGGAATCCGCCGCGTCGCCGGAAGCATCCTCGGCGGGGGCGGGGGGCGCCTCGAAGCGCAGGAGCGCGTGCAGCGGGATGAACAGCTCGTGCCCGGGCTCTCCCAGCAGCACGTCGAAGCGGCCCACGCGGAGCAGCGGCGCCTCCACCGTGATGCCGTTGCGCAGCACCAGCTTCACCGTCTGCCCGATGTGCGGCAGGAACGGCCGGGGGTCCGAGTAGGGGCGCTTGTCCGGCTGCCGCGCCACCTGCGCCGGCTTCTGCGTGAGCTTCGCGTCGCGCTCCAGGTTCGGCATCAGCCGCTCCCAGTCACCCCTGCGCGCGATGAGCACCACCTGGAGCTTCTCCAGCCGGCCCGTGCGCTCGAAGGTGAAGGCGATGGCCTCCTCCGCCAGCAGCGTGTCCAGGAGCGACCGCTCCGCCAGCACCACGGACAGCTCGGTCTTCTGCTCGATGAAGGCGCCCAGGAAGTCCGCGACGAGCGCGTTGTCCACCTGGCCGCGCGCCTGCTTGATGGCCGCCTTGCGCTGGCTGCGCTCCTTGCGCGCCATGAACTCCTGCACGGTGAGGCCGCTCTGCAGGATGCCGAACGCGTCTCCCAGCGACAGGCCCGGCGTCTGGCCCATCAGCTCGTAGACCTGGTCGAAGCGCTTCGCCTCCTCGGCGTGCAGCTTGCGCCAGATGCGCGCCTTCATCTTCCCTTCCAGCTCACCCTTGGCGATGCGCGCCGGCACGTGCTCGCGCGTGGCCAGCGCCAGGATCTGCTCCGGCGTGGGCGGCGGACGCGGCGTGCTGGGGCGCGGCGCGAAGCGGCCCGGAGGCCCGCCCGCGCGCGGCGGTCCACCCATCCCCGGACCCCGGGGCGGCGGACGTGAGGCGGCCCCCGGCGTGAAGCCCGGCGCCGTCGGACCCGAGGGCCGGGGCGGCGGCGCGGAGGCCGTCGTCACCGCGCCCGCCGGACCCGCCGGGCCTGCCGCCGGACGGGGCGGGGGCGCGGACGGCGCCACGGGCGTGGACGGCCGGGGCGTGGGGGAGAGGCCGCTCGGGCGGGGCGCGGGCGCCACGCCCGGGGTGGGGCGGGGGGCCGGCGTCGCGCGCGGAGCGCCCTCCGCGCTGGGGGGGACCACCGGGGCGGAGGGCGCCACCGGCGTGGGCCGGGGCGTGGGCCTCGGCGTGGGGGAGGGGGTGGGGGCAGTCGAGGACGGAGTCACCGGGCCGCCGGGCGTGGAGCCCGGCCTGCGGATGACTTCGACTGCGGGGAGCACCCGCCGTGTCTTCCTGTCGTTCACGGTTGTACGTTACCTGATGCGCGGAGCCCGGGCATGCCCGGGCTCACGGCTGGGGGGATGCTGAAAAGTCCACCTTCCACCCGGACGGTTCCCTCACCATCCGGACCTCGCCCGACCTTCCCGCCGAGCGCACCGCCAAGGTCGCCACGTCGCCCTCCTGCCGGAGCAGCGAAACCTCCTGAACATCCGGCGGCACCGGGACATTCGCGAAGAACAGCGCGAGCGGCTCCGGCTTCACCATTCCCCCAGAGGCGTCGCTCACCTGCTGAGCCCGCGTCTTCAGGACCTGCTGGGTCTGTTGTGACAGCCCGGCGTACGCCTTGGGCAGCTCTCCGCGCTGCACGTGCCGGTGGAACGTCTGGTAGGCCCCCACGGGGGTGTCCGGCTGCAGCCGGCTGCAGCCGCCCAGGGAGAGGAGGGCGAACAGCAGCCAGGTCGTCATCGCGAGCGGGCGCATGGGGCCTCCGATTTAGGTCAAACCGTCGCCGTGGGGAAGCGGGAGGTGCGTCACGCCGCGTGCTGGTGGACGCGGTTGCGGCCCGTCCCCTTGGCGGAATAGAGGCTCGCGTCCGCCGCGCGCAGCAGCGCCTCCGTGCCCGGCAGGTCGTCCGCGGGCACCGTCGCCACGCCCAGCGACGCGGTCAGCTTCACCTCCTGCGACATGCCGTCCGGTCCCGTCCACGTCAGCTCCAGCCGCTCAATCGCCTCGCGCACCCGCTCGCACGCCCGGAGCGCGTCCTGGGGGGCCGCCTCCGGCAGCAGGGCGATGAACTCCTCGCCGCCGTAGCGGGCCAGCAGGTCCACCTCCCGCAGCGTCGCGCGCGCCGTGTGCGCCACCGCGCGCAGCACCTCGTCCCCGAAGGGGTGGCCGAAAGTGTCGTTGATGCGCTTGAAGTGGTCGATGTCCAGCATCACCAGCGACAGGGGGGAGCGGTAGCGGCGCGAGCGCATGAACTCCTCGCTCAGCCGCTCCTCGAAGTAGCGCCGGTTGAACAGGCCCGTGAGCGCGTCCGTGCGGCTGAGCGCGAGCAGCTCCTGCCGGCGGCGGTCCAGCTCGCGGTTGGCCCACTCCAGCTCGCGGTTCTTCTCCAAAAGCGCGTCCTGCAACGCCTTGAGCCGCAGCATGGACTTCACGCGCGCGCCCAGCTCCAGCATGTCGAAGGGCTTCACCAGGTAGTCGTCCGCGCCCAGCTCCAGCCCCTCCACCTTGCCCGCCGCCTGCCGGGCCGTCATCAGGATGACGGGGATGAAGCCGAAGCCGCCCTCGCCCGCGTTCGCCTTGACGATGCGGCACACCTCCACTCCGCCCAGGCCCGGCATCTCCACGTCCATCACGATGAGGTCCGGCCGGCCCGCGCGGATGGCGGACAGCGCCTGCGCTCCGTCCAGCGCTTCCTTGAAGACGTAGCCGTGCGGGGACAGGCCCTCGCGCACGTGGCGGATCTGCGCCGGATCATCGTCCACGATGAGCACGGTGCGCCCGGCGAAGTCGTTGGCGGGGCCGTTCCTGCGCACGCCCTCCGGCATCCGTTTCCTTTCGGCTTCCGGCATGAGGCGCCCACCCCCCAACAGGCTGCGGTCGTGGCCCAACGTCACGAGTGTTCCCCGGGGCGGGAACCCCGTGGGTGGATTCTCCTCCGGGTGGGGGGCGCTGCCAAGGGCCCTGCCGGGCACCCGCGGGCCCGGAGGACGCCGGGCGTCCAGGGCCTGACACGCGCCAGACGGGCTAGGGCGCGGGTTTCACCAGGCGTGCGCGGTACACGGGTTCCCCGGACGCCAGGTAGCGCCGCTCGCGGGTGGAGGGCACCTCCTCCGGGTCGTACGGGTGGAACACCCCGGCGCCCAGCGGGTTGTGGAAGCCCGCCGCCTCCAGGATTTCCAGCATGGCCACCGCGCGGTCCTGCACGTCGGTGCGCATGTCGAAGCGGCCGCCGGGCTTGAGCAGCCCCAGCATCACCTTCGCGAACTCGGGCTGCACGACGGCCCGCTTGGCGTGCGAGCGCTTCCACCACGGGTCGGGGAACTGCAGGTGGATGACGTCCAGGGACGCGGGGGCGAAGATGCGCGGCACCACGAAGCGCGCGTCGGATTCGATGACGCGCAGGTTCTTCATGCCCGCCTTCTCCGCGCGCGCCTGCGTGTCGCGCGCGTACTTCTTGCGCCACTCGAAGGCCACGAAGCGCACGCCGGGGTTTCGGCGGCAGTACTCCAGCGCGTGACCGCCCGCCCCGGAGCCGATCTCCAGCTCCAGCGGCCCCGTGAAGCCGAACTCCGCGTCCCAGTCCGGGGGCGCTTCCAGGGGGACGAACTTGAGGCCGACCGGATCAGGGAGCAGGGCAGGGCGCATGGCGGGGACGGGGCCTCTAACCATGGAGCCGCGTGGGTTGGCCAGGGCAAAAGCGCGCGGGGTGGTATAGGGAAGGGCCATGAAGGTCTTCCAGTCCGTGTCCGAGGCGGGCCGCCAGCTTCAGGGGCAGGCCCTCGCGCTGGGCAACTTCGACGGCGTGCACGTGGGCCACCAGGCCCTCTTCGCGGAAGCGCTTCGCCACGCCCCCGCGAACGCGCTCACCTTCCAGCCCCACCCGGGCAAGGTGCTCCAGCCGGACCTGGCGCCCAAGCTGATCACGCTCCTGCCGCGCAAGCTGGAGCTGCTCGCCGCGTGCGGCCTGTCCCACGTGGTGGTGCAGTCCTTCACCCGCGACTACGCGCGCTCCACGCCGCAGGACTTCGAGGCCGCCCTCTTCGACACGCTGGGCGTGGGCCACGTCGTCGTGGGCAGCGACTACACCTACGGCGCCCAGCGCGCCGGCACCGTCGCCACCCTGCGCGACGCCGCGGCGAAGCGGGGCGCCCAGGTGCACGTCGTGCAGCCGGTGAACGTGGACGGCGTCGTCGCGTCCTCGTCGCGGATCCGCGAGTACATCCTGGAGGGCAGGGTGGGCGCGGCCAGACGCCTGCTCGGCCGCCCGTTCGACCTGGATGGCACGGTGGTGTCCGGCGCGGGCCGGGGGCGCACCATCGGCTTCCCCACCGCCAACGTGGACACGCAGAACGAGCTGCGGCCCGCGCCCGGCGTGTACGCCATCCGCGTGCGGCTCCTCGCGGAGGCGGATGGGCCCTGGCGGCCGGGGGCGGCCAACATCGGCGTGAAGCCCACCTTCGGTGGCACGGAGGTCACCATCGAGGCGCACCTGCTGGACTTCACCGGCGACCTCTATGGCAAGGAGCTGCGGGTGCAGTTCCTGGAGCGGCTGCGGCCCGAGCAGCGCTTCGGCTCCGCCGCCGAGTTGGTGGGTCAAATCAAACGCGACGTGGAGGCCGCCCGCACCGTGGTGGCCCGCGGCGACGGGTAGGGGTTCCAGAGCCGAGGGGCGCGCCCTCCCGGAAGCGGGCGCCGGACAGCAAGGGAGCACGCCAGGGCGCCTTGACAGGCCGCGCATCGGTTTCCTCTAATCCGGGAGGATCCGTGCCAGGGCTTCAGGCCCCTGACGCACGGGCTCATTTCCCCCCGCGGGTCCCGCCGACAGCCGGGACCCTGGCTGTTCCCTCCTCACGCTCAAAGAGGCATCCCAGAAATGTCCGGTCGACTCGGTGAATTGCTGGTGCGCGAGAACCTCATCTCCGTCCAGCAACTCCGCAAGGCGCAGGAGGAGCAGCAGAAGAGTGGCGCGCGCATCGGCACGGCGCTCATCAAGACGGGCGCCATCGAGGAGTCGAAGCTCACCGACTTCCTGTCGAAGCAGTACGGCGTGCCGGCCATCAACCTGAAGGACTTCGACATTGATCCGGACATCATCAAGCTCGTGCCCAAGGAAGTGGCCGAGAAGCACCTGGTGATCCCGGTCAACCGCGCGGGCCCGTCCCTCATCGTGGCCATGTGCGACCCGTCCAACATCTTCGCCGTGGACGACCTGAAGTTCCTCACCGGCTACAACATCGAAGCCGTCGTCGCGTCCGAAATCTCCATCCGCGAGTCCATCGAGCGCTACTACGCGGAGAAGGGCCCCTCGCTGGAGGACATCGTCGGCGACGTGGGCGACGACATCGAGGTCGCCAAGGAGGAGCAGGAGAACGTGGATGAGATGGCCAGGGCCGCGGACGACGCGCCCGTGGTCAAGCTGGTGAACCTCATCCTCATGGACGCCATCAAGAAGCGCGCGTCCGACATCCACATCGAGCCGTACGAGAAGGACTTCCGGGTCCGCTTCCGCATCGACGGCGTGATGTACGAGGTGATGCGCCCGCCCATGAAGCTGCGCAACGCCATCACCAGCCGTCTGAAGATCATGGCGTCGCTGGACATCTCCGAGCGGCGCCTGCCGCAGGACGGCCGCATCAAGATCAAGATCGGCGGCGGCAAGGAGATGGACTTCCGCGTGAGCGTGTGCCCCACGCTCTTCGGCGAGAAGGTCGTGATGCGCTTGCTCGACAAGAGCAACCTGCAGTTGGACATGACCAAGCTGGGCTTCGACGCGCAGCCCCTGGCCTGGTTCAAGGAGGCCATCGACCGGCCCTACGGCATGGTGCTGGTGACGGGCCCCACGGGCTCCGGCAAGACGACGACGCTGTACTCCGCGCTCTCCAGCCTCAACGACGTGGGCACCAACATCTGCACCGCGGAGGACCCGGTCGAGTTCAACTTCGCCGGCATCAACCAGGTGCAGATGCATGAAGACATCGGCCTGAACTTCGCGGCCGGCCTGCGCTCCTTCCTCCGCCAGGACCCCGACATCATCATGATCGGTGAGATCCGCGACTTCGAGACGGCGGAGATCGGCGTGAAGGCGGCGCTCACGGGCCACCTGGTGCTCTCCACGCTGCACACCAACGACGCCCCGGGCACGGTGAGCCGTCTGCTCAACATGGGCATCGAGCCGTTCCTCGTGACGGCGTCGCTCAACCTCATCCTCGCCCAGCGTCTGGCGCGCCGCCTGTGCCCCGCGTGCAAGCGCCCCGCGGAGAAGGTGGACGAGCAGGCCCTCATCGACGCGGGCATCCCGCCGGACAAGATGGGCACCTTCACCATGTACGAGAAGGTCGGCTGCCGCGAGTGCAACGACCGCGGCTACCGCGGCCGCGTGGCCATCTACGAGGTCATGCCCTTCTGGGACGGCCTCAAGGAGCTGGTCATCAACGGCGCCTCCGCCGCGGAGCTCAAGCAGGAGGCCATCCGCCTGGGCATGAGCAGCCTGCGCATGAGCGCGCTCAAGAAGCTCATGGACGGCATGACGACGCTCGAAGAGGTCGTGGGCAACACCGCGCCGGACCGCTTCTAGTCACCCCACCTCCTCTCCCCACTTCTTCCTCCGACAGGACACGCATCCGTGGCCAACCTGCACCAGCTCCTCAAGGCGATGGTCGAGAAGGGCTCTTCCGACCTCCACATCACCACCGGCTCGCCGCCGCAGCTCCGCGTGGACGGTGAGCTCGTCCCGCTCAAGACGGCGCCGCTCACGCCCGTGGAGACCAAGCAGCTCTGCTACTCCATCCTCACGGACGCCCAGAAGCACAAGTTCGAGGAGGAGAACGAGCTGGACCTGTCGTTCGGCGTGAAGGGCCTGTCACGCTTCCGCGCGAACATCTTCATGCAGCGCGGCGCCGTCGCCGGTGCGTTCCGCACGATTCCCTTCAAGATCTTGACGTTCCAGGAGCTGGGCCTGCCGCCGGTGGTGGCGGAGCTGGTGAAGAAGCCGCGCGGCCTCATCCTGGTGACGGGCCCCACGGGCTCCGGCAAGTCCACCACGCTGGCCTCGATGATCGACAAGATCAACACCGAGCGTCATGAGCACATCATGACCATCGAGGACCCCATCGAGTACCTGCACCCGCACAAGAACTGCCTGGTGAACCAGCGCGAGGTGGGTGCGGACACGCGCAACTTCAAGACGGCCCTCAAGTACATCCTCCGCCAGGACCCGGACGTGGTGCTCGTCGGCGAGCTCCGCGACCTGGAGACCATCGAGGCGGCGCTCACCATCGCGGAGACGGGCCACATCTGCTACGCGACGCTGCACACCAACAGCGCGGTGCAGACCATCAACCGCATCCTGGACGTCTTCCCGCCGTACCAGCAGCCCCAGGTGCGCGCCCAGTTGTCCTTCGTGCTGGAGGGCGTGATGAGCCAGGCGCTCGTCGCCAAGCAGGGCGCTCCGGGCCGCGTGCTGGCCCTGGAGGTCATGGTGCCCAACCCCGCCATCCGGAACCTCATCCGCGAGGACAAGGTCCACCAGATCTACTCGTCCATGCAGGTGGGTCAGGCGAAGTACGGCATGCAGACGTTCAACCAGGCGCTGGCCGCCCTCCTGGCGCGCCGGCTCATCTCCCAGGATGAGGCCTTCGGCCGCTCCTCCGACCCGGAGGAGCTGCGCAACATCCTCGCGACGGGCGGTGGGCCGGGCGGAGCCCAGCGGCCGGCCGGGGGAGCGGGCGCCCGTTAGTTTTGGGGCATGAAAATCACAGGTTAGACTCCTCGCCCTCCCCGGAGGTCCCGTCATGGCAGCACCAGCAGTGCAGCAGAAGGCGACAGCGTCCAAGAAGAACACGGCCCAGTTCCTCTGGGAGGCGAAGACCAAGAGCGGGGAGAGCAAGAAGGGCGAGATGGAGGCCTCGGACATCGAGGCCGTCAACGCGCGCCTGAAGTCCCTGGGCCTCAACCCGACGAAGGTGCGCAAGAAGAGCGCGCTCGACGGGGAGATCAGCCTGCCCGGCCTGGGCGGCGTGACGGGCAAGGACATCCTCATCTTCACCCGCCAGTTCGCGACGATGATCGACGCGGGCCTGCCGCTGGTGCAGTGCTTGGACATCCTGGCCAGCCAGATGGACAACCCCGCCTTCAAGAAGGTGGTGTTCGCCATCAAGGGCAAGGTGGAGCAGGGCAGCACCTTCGCGGACGCGCTGAAGGAGCACCCCAAGGTCTTCGACGAGCTCTACGTGCAGCTCTGCGCCGCGGGCGAGGTGGGCGGTATCCTCGACACCATCCTCAACCGGCTCGCCGCCTACCGTGAGAAGAACGAGAAGCTCAAGGCGAAGGTCAAGGGCGCCATGACCTACCCGACGGTGGTCATCCTGGTGGCCATCGGCGTGACGGCACTGCTCTTGCTCAAGGTGACGCCCGTCTTCGAGAAGATGTTCTCGGACTTCGGTTCGCAGCTCCCGGGCCCCACGCAGGTGGTGGTGGACCTGTCGAAGTTCGCGCAGGCGTACTTCCTCCACACGGTCGCGGGCATCGCCGCCATCGTCTCCGCCTTCACCTGGAGCTACCGCCAGCCCCGGGGCCGCAAGTTCTGGGACAAGACCTTCCTCAAGCTGCCCCTGTTCGGCGACGTGCTCCGCAAGGTGGCGGTGGCGCGCTTCACGCGCACGCTGGGCACGATGATCTCCTCCGGCGTGCCCATCCTGGACGCGCTGGACGTGACGGCGAAGACGGCCGGCAACCGCACGGTGGAAGAGGCCATCTACTACGTGCGCGGGAAGATCGCCGAGGGCAAGAACATCGCGGGTCCGCTGCTGGAGACCAAGGTGTTCCCGTCCATGGTGGTGCAGATGATCGGCGTCGGTGAGGCGACGGGCGCCATGGACACCATGCTCAACAAGATCGCCGACTTCTACGACGACGAGGTGGACACGGCCATCGGCGCGCTGACGTCGATGATCGAACCCATCCTGATGGTGTTCCTCGGCGGCGTGGTCGGCGGCTTCCTCATCGCCATGTACCTGCCCATCTTCTCGCTTGCCGGCGCGATCAAGTAACGCGGTGCCGGGAAGCGCGGCGCGAAGCGCGGCCCCGGGGCTGCGCTCGCGCCTGGTGTGGCTGGTGTTGTTCCGCACCGTCGCCGCGAGCCTGTCGCTCGTCGTGACGGTGGTGCGGTTGATGACCCAGCCCGTGCAGGAGCCCAGCCGCGCGGACTCGCTGTCGTTCGCGGTCATCGCGGGCGCCTACCTCCTCACCGTGGTGACGGGCCTGCGGCTGCGCCGGGGCACGGCCGGGCGCCTGGACGCCACGGTGCAGGTGGTGGGCGACGTGCTCATCGCCACCGGGCTCGTCTACCTGAGCGGCGGCGCGGACTCCCCGCTCACGTTCCTCTACAGCCTGGCCGTCATCGGCGCGGCGGTGGTGCTGGACTGGCGCGGCGCGCTGGTGGCCGCTGCCGTGTCCACGTTCGCCTTCACCGCGCTCCTCCTGGTGATGCGGCTCACCACGCCCGCGGGCGGCATCATGGTGTCGCCCTCGCGGGTGCTCTTCGTGCTGGGCAGCAACGCGCTGGCGCTGGTGCTCATCGCCGTCCTGTCCGGCTACCTGTCGCGCCAGTTGTCCGCCACCGGCGGCGCGCTGTCCCAGAGCGAGGCGGACCTGCGCCGGCTGGGGCGGCTCCAGCAGCTCATCCTGTCCTCCATGCCGTCGGGGCTCGTCACCTGCGACATCCACCGGCGCGTCACCTTCCTCAACACCGCGGGCAGCGGCATCCTCCAGGAGGACGCCCTCGCGTGCGTGGGGCAGCCACTGGAGAAGCTGCTGCCGGGCGTGTCCGTGCTGGCGCCGCGCTCCATCCGCAGCGAGTTGCCGGTACAGACGCCGGGCGGCAAGCGGGTGCTGGGCCTGTCGGTGTCACCCCTGGAGGGGGAGGCGGGCGCGCTGCTCATCGTCTTCCAGGACCTCACCGACCTGCGGCGCATGGAGGAGGACCTGAAGCGCACGGACCGGCTGGCCAGCCTGGGCACGCTCTCGGCGCAGCTCGCGCACGAGCTGCGCAACCCGCTGGCCTCCATGCGCGGCTCCGCGCAACTGCTGGCGCAGGAGCAGTCGAAGGACCCGGTGGTGCAGCGGCTCACCGGCATCCTCACGCGCGAGTCGGACCGGCTGGCGCGGCTGGTGGAGGACTTCCTGCGCTTTGCCCGCCCGCCCCAGCCGCAGCGCCGCCCGGTGGCGCTGGACACGCTGGTGTCGGAGACGGTGGACATGCTGCGCGCGGACCCGCTCACGCGCGAGGTGACCCTGGAGGTGCGGGTGCCGCCCCAGCCGCTGACCGCGCCGGTGGATCCGGATCAACTGCGCCAGGTGCTCATCAACCTGGTGCGCAACGGCTGTCAGGCGGCGGGGGCGCGGGGCACGGTGCGCGTGGCCCTGGCGCGGGTGGACGAGGAAGCGCAGATTCGGGTCTGGGACTCGGCCGGCAGCATCACGGAGGAGATGATGGGACACCTGTTCGAGCCGTTCTTCACCACGCGGAGCGGTGGCACCGGGCTGGGCCTGTCCACCGCGCACTCCCTCATCCGCGCGCACGGCGGCACCATCCGCGTGAGCTCGCACCCGGCCGAAGGCACCGAGTTCCTGGTGGGGCTGCCGCTGTGAGCGCGCTCCATGAGGGGAGCCCGCGCGGCCACGTGCTGGTGGTGGACGACGAGCTGTCCATGCGCGAGTACCTCGAAATCCTGCTCGTGCGGGACGGCTACGCGGTGACGAGCGTGCCCGCGGTGGCGGCCGCCTGCGAGGTGCTGGCCCGGGACTCCGTGGACCTGGTCATCTCCGACATGAAGCTGGGCCCCGGCGGCAGCGGACTGGACGTGCTGCGGGCGGCGCGCGCGCGCAAGGAGCCGCCGGAGGTGGTGCTCATCACCGCCTTCGGCACGCCGTCCTCCGCGGTGGAGGCCATGCGCGAGGGCGCCTACGACTACATCTGCAAGCCCTTCGACAACGAGGAGCTGCGGCAACTGGTGCACAAGGCGCTGGAGAAGCGCGCGCTGCGCCAGGAGAACAGCACGCTGAAGGAGCGGCTCCTGCCGGGCCTGGGCGGGTTGATGGTGGGCTCGAGCCCCCGCATGCGCGCGCTGTGGAACCTGGTGGAGAAGGTGGCTCCGGGGCGCAGCACGGTGCTGGTGACGGGGGAGAGCGGCACCGGCAAGGAGCTGGTGGCCCGGGCCATCCACCTGCGCGGCCAGCGCGCCGCCCAGCCCTTCCTGCCCTTCAACTGCGGCGCCCTCAACGAGGGCGTGCTGGAGAGCGAGCTGTTCGGCCACATGAAGGGCTCCTTCACCGGCGCCACGCACGAGCGTCCGGGCCTGCTGGTGTCCGCGGGCGAGGGCACGGTGATGCTGGACGAGGTGGGGGAGATGCCCCTGTCCACGCAGGTGAAGCTCTTGCGCGTGCTGCAGGAGCGCAAGGTGAAGCCCGTGGGCAGCGCGGCGGAGATTCCCTTCCACGCGCGCGTCATCGCCGCCACCAACCGCCGGCTGGAGGCGGAGGTGAAGGCAGGGCGCTTCCGGGAGGACCTCTTCTACCGGCTCAACGTCATCACCTTGGAGCTGCCCGCCCTGCGCGAGCGCCCGGACGACATCGCCCCGCTGGCGACCCACTTCCTGGCGCGCCTGGCGGAGGAGCTGGGCCGCCCGGCGCTGCGGTTCGCCCCGGAGACGCTGGCCCTGATGGAGCGCTACGCGTTCCCGGGCAACGTGCGCCAGTTGCAGAACATGGTGGAGCGCGCGGCCACGCTGTCGGACTCGGACCTGTTGGGGCCCACGACGTTGCCGCCCACGGTGCGCGGCGAGGCGGAGCCCCAGGCCCGCTCCGGCGAGGCCGGCGAGCCCGCGATGGGGCCGGGCTTCAACCTGGAGCGCCACCTGGACGACAGCGAGCGGCGCCACCTGCTGGCCGCGCTCAAGCAGGCGCAAGGGGTGAAGACGCGCGCCGCGGAGCTGCTGGGGCTGTCCTTCCGCTCCTTCCGCTACCGGCTGGCCAAGCACGGCCTCACCGATGAGCTGGACGAGCCGACGCCTCGGGCCTGAAGCCCGGGGCCGCCGTGCTTCACGTCAGCGGAAGTCGCGCCGCTCGAAGATGACGGTGGCCAGGGCGATGAGCACGCCCGCCCACGCGACGCTGTAGGCGGCGCCGGACAGGAAGGTGCTGGCGTCCACCGGCAGCGCGTACGTGGCCTGCGGACGGAAGTTCACCCGCTCCAGGTTGGGCAGCGCGTAGTAGATGCTCTTGCCCAGCACCTGGATGAACGTGCTCTCCGAGCGGCTGGCGATGGCGTACAGGTCGCCCGTCAGGTGCCCGGTGAAGTACAGGCCCGTGGTGGCGATGGCCGACACCGCCGGCCCCGCGAAGCTGGAGAAGAGGATGCCCACGCTGCTGATGACGAGCAGCTCGAACCACAGCCCGGCGCTCGCCAGGAGCTGCGTGGAGGTGATGTTCGCGCCGAACATCACCAACTGAAGCAGGAAGACGAGCGTCATCGCCACCAGCAGCACGCCCAGCGTCAGCATGGTGCCCGCCAGCCGCGCCAGCAGGAACCGGGTGCGTGACACCGGCTTGCTCACCACCAGGAAGATGGTGCGCCGCTCGATTTCGCGGCTGAGCAGGCTGCTCGACAGGAACACCGACAGAAAGACGAGGATGATGCTCATCATCCCCAGGCCGAAGTCCGTCAGCACGCGGTCGAACGTGGTGACCGTGACCTCCGTCACCAGCGTGGACGAGAAGAGCACCACCGCGGCGAACACGCCCACCACCACCGTCACCCGGTTGCGGCGCGCCTCGCGAAAGCCATTCCACATCATCGCGCTGAAGGCGCTCATGTATTGATCTCCCCGCCCACGGTGGACGCGCGCCCGGACTCCTTGAGCGCGTTCATGAACAGTTGCTCCAGCGAGAACCGCGCCGGCTGCACCTGGTTCACCCGGCCCCCGGCGCCCAGCACGCCGCTCAAGAGCCGCTGGGTGTCCACGTCCGACACCTGGAGCAGCACGCGACCGTCGAGCGCCTGGAGCGACTCCAGGGGAACGCCCAGCCCCTTCACCGCGTCCGGCGCCATGCCCTCCACCACGACCTCCACGGTGGGCACCTGCGCGGACACCAGCTCCCGGACGCTGCCTTCGCGCACCAGCCGTCCGCCCACCAGCACCGCCAGCCGGTCGCACAGCGACTCGACGTCCGGGATGATGTGGCTGCAGAAGAGGACCGTGGTGCCCTTCTCCCGCTCCGCCAGGATGAGGTCGCGCATCTGTCGGCGGCCCAGCGGATCCAACCCGCTCGTCGGCTCATCCAGGATGAGCAGCTTCGGCCGGCTCACCAGCGCCTGGGCCAGCGCCACGCGCTGCACCATGCCCTTGGAGTAGCGGCGGATCTGCAGCTTCTCCGCGCCCGCCATCTCCACCGAGCCCAGGACCTCCTTGACGCGCACGTCCAGCTCCTGGCCGCTCAGGCCCGCGAGCTGTCCGGCCAGTGTCACGAACTCCCGGCCCGTGAGGTACTCGTACGGGGCGGGGTTCTCCGGCAGGAAGCCCACCAGCCGCCGGGTGGCGGCCTCATCCACCGGCTGGCCGAAGATGCGCGCGACCCCGCTGCTGGGGCGCACCAGGTTCATCAGGATCTTGATGGTGGTGGACTTGCCCGCCCCGTTGGGCCCGAGCAGGCCGTAGATCTGCCCGGCACCCACCTGGAGGTCCAGCGACTGCAGGGCTCGAACGGTGCGGTTGAACCAGAAGCCGACCTTGTAGGTCTTGGCCAGCCCCTGGGCCAGGATGGGAGGGGCGTCAGGATGGGGAGTCGTCATGGCGCTTGGGTCGTCCGGGGCTTGGGCAGGATGCGTTCGCCCGTTTCGGTCTTCTCGTCCTCGATGAGCTCCAGCCGGAACTTGGAGGCGTTGGAGTAGGCCCGGCCGTCCTCCCCCAGGAAGAACTCCCCGCCCAGCGGATCCTCGGGAATCATTCGCAGGTCGCCCGCGGTCACCAGCGCGGGCAGCGTGTCGGGCAGGCGCCCCTCGCGAGCGCGATACCGGGCGATGGCCGCGTCGATGCCCCGGAGCACGCGCTCCTGCTGGATCTCCTGGATGCGCTGCTCGTAGAAGGCGCGGGACTCCTCGTCCTCCGCGCTGTCGCGCAGCGCGAGGGTCAACGACATGCTCGCGTCGAAGTCACCGGACTGCGCGTACAGCCGTGTCGCGAGCGCGGCGTAGTAGGGCGGGGCTCCCTCCCACCGGGACATCTCCTGGATGAGGTCCGCGGCTTCCTTGTACTTCCGCTCGAAGAACATCAGGTTGTACGCGAGCTGGAAGGTCAGGGGCTGGTCGTGCGGGATGTTCGCCACGCCCTTGCGCAACAGGGCCGTGGACTCCGCTGTGTTGAGGTAGCCGCCCTTGCCCGTGTAGACGGGGATGGTGAGGCCTCCGTAGAGGTACGGCTGCCGGAACTTCGGATCCAGGTCCGTTACCAGCTCCGCGTAGTCGGAGACATGGAGGTAGTCCTCCGCCCGCACCGCGCTGCCAATGCGGTTGAGCATGAGGATCCAGAAGTAGTCCGTCACCAGGCCCTTCTGCGCGGTGAACAGCGCCTTGAGCAGGTCGGGGCGTGGGAGAAGGGGGCCGCCACCTTGCCTGCGTAGGGGGACGGGGGGCGCGGACAGGAGGGCTACCAGCAGCAGTCCCGGAACGAATCGCAGCAGGGGCAGCTTTCGCATGGCCTCACGAAACGACAACGGGACGCCCGAAATGCCCGGGCGCCCCGTTGAATTGTGCCATGCCGAGCCGCTTCGGTGAATCAAATGAAGCGGGCCCGGCAGGCTTGCACGGCGTGCAGCGAATTAGCCGCCGCAGCTCACGTCGTTGAACGCGTTGGTGGGCTCGCCCGCGACCAGGTTCAGGCCGTTCGGGGTGTCCTCGTCGATGCCGCAGGGGTTCTGCACGGTGGCCTCACCGGCGACCGTGGCGGAGGTGATGCCCCAGGTGTCGCCCTCGGGATCGTTGTCCACGTTGCCGATCGCCGTCGCGTTGAACGAGCAGTTCGGGCAGTCCTCGATGGTGGGGTTCACGCCCACCGCGTTGACGGCGTCCGCGGCGGCCGGCGCCGTGGGGAACTTCAGCGCGTCCTGGCCGATGCAGCCGGCGGTGGCGCCAGCGCGACGCGCCGTGGGGGTCGCGTCGACGGCGGCGGCGCAGCCCGTGGCCATGCCGTAGCTGTAGCGGTTGCCGGCCTCGGGATCGAACCCGATGACCGTGAAGTTCACCTGGTACTTGTCCTTCTCACCGAAGTACGCCTTCTGGGCCGTGAAGATGGCCTTCAGGTTCGTCTTCGCCTCCGACTGCTTGGACTTCGCCTGGAAGCGGATGAAGTTCGGGATGGCGATGGCGGCCAGGATGCCGATGATGGCGACCACGATCATCAGCTCGATGAGGGTGAAGCCACCCTTCTTCCGGAAGAGACGGTTCATCATGATTGGGGACTCCGCGGTGGGCAGAGGGGGGTTGGACGACGTGCGAACTCTTAGCACGAAGAGTGCCACGCCGAACAATCCGCCCAACCCCCGGGATTCCCAGGGCAGGCGAGCCGGGCAGGGGTTGGATCACTCGCGGGCCTGCCAATTTTTGTCACTGCCGCTGACGGTTTTCGTCCTTCATCGCGCAGTCGCCAGCTCCGGAAGCGGCGGGTAGGATTCCGGCTCCGTGACGTTCACCTACGCGCCGGGCTGGGCCGAGCCCCTCTTCATCCTCTTCCTGTTCATCCTCGGCCTGTGCATCGGGTCCTTCCTCAATGTCGTCATCGCGCGGGTGCCCGAGGGGCTGAGCATCGTGCGACCCGGGTCCCGCTGCCCGAAGTGCGGGCACGTGCTCTCCTGGTACGAGAACATCCCGGTCCTGTCGTGGCTGGGGCTGCGCGGGAAGTGCCGCGGCTGCGGCGCGCCCATCTCCCCGCGCTACGTCCTGGTGGAGCTGCTCACGGGGCTGCTCTTCCTCGCGTGCCTCAAGCGCTTCGACTGGACGTACGCGCTGGTGCCCGCGCTCGTGCTCGTGTTCCTGCTGGTGCCGCTCACCTTCATCGACCTGGAACATTGGATCCTCCCGTTCTCGCTGACGCTGCCGGGCATTGCCGCGGGCGTGCTGCTGGCCATCCCCCAGGGCGCGGAGGCGGTGGGGCAGGCGGCGCTGGGCGCGGCGGTGGGGTTCCTGAGCTTCCGGCTGATGGAGTACGTGGGCTGGCGCGCGTTCAAACGGGAAGCGCTGGGCGGCGGGGACAAGTTCCTCGTCGCGCTCCTCTGCGCGTTCCTGGGCTGGCAATCGCTCCTGGGCATCCTCTTCTTCGCGTCGCTCCAGGGCTCCATCGTGGGCGTGGCGCTGCTGGCCCTCACGGGAAGGGCCGGCCCGCGCGGCGCGCCGGAGGCGGAAGGCCCGGCTTCTCCGCAGGGCCCGCAGGCCGACGCGTCCGTGACGCCCTCGCCGCGGGCGGCTCCAGCACAAGAGGAGGCGGAGGAGCCCGAAGCCACCATGACCTGGGACTTCACGAAGCCCGGCCTTCCTTTATGGAAGCGCGTGGTGCTCGTCCCGGTGTGCCTGTTGGTCCAGCCCATCCCGGACGCGCCGCTGGATGACGCCGGGGAGGAGGAGGAGTGGGTCCCCGGTCCCACCAACATCCCCTTTGGCCCGTGGCTGGCGCTGGCGGGGCTGGAGCTGATGCTCCTGGGGCCGTGGCTTGCGCGCGTGCTGTCTCCGGAGGTGGCGATGATGCTCGGAGGGGCGCGGTGAAGCGCCCCGCGCCGGTGCGGGGATGAAGTGGCGCATCGCCAGCGTGGCGTTCCTCCTGGGCTCGCTGTCCACGGGGCTGTCATGGCTGACCCTGCAGCCGGTGCTGATCCGCCTGCTGGACACGGCGCGCAGGCTGGCGCTGCCGGGGTCGCTGGACATGGAGAGCCTCGCGCGGATCCGCGCCTTCCTGCCGCTGGCGCTGGGGTTGGATCTGCTGGTGCTGACGCTGCTGGCCTATGGCGTGCTGGACCTGGCGGTGGGCCGCCCGCTGCGCGCCATGGAGAAGTCCGTGGAGCAGTTGGGCCGGCTGCAGTTGGACGCGCCGCTCTCCGGCCAGGGGGGGCCGCTGCTGTCGCGCATCCGGCGCGAGCTCCAGCGCATGGCGGAGGCGCTCCGTCAGGAACAGGCCCTCACGCGCGCGCAGTTGGAGGCGCTGCGCGAGGCGAACGCCCGGCTCGCGAGGGCGCAGACGGAGCTCGTCGCCTCCGAGCGCCTGGCCACGGTGGGAAAGCTGGCCGCGGGCGTGGCGCACGAGGTGGGCAACCCGCTGGCGGGCATCCTGGGCTACCTCTCCCTGGCCCGCTCCCGGGCGCAGGGGCCGGAGCTGAAGGACTTCCTGGAGCGCATCGACCATGAGGTCCTGCGCATCGACCGCATCGTGCGGGGGCTCCTGGACCTGGGCCGCCCGGCCAGCACCCAGCCCGGGCCGGTGGACGTGGGGCAGGTGGTGGAGACGTGCGTGCGGCTGGTGCGCGCCGGGCCGGAGCTGGACCGGGTGGAGGTCACCCTGGACGTGGCGCCCGGCCTGCTGGCCCGCGCGGATCCGGGCCCCCTGTCGCAGATCCTCATCAACCTGCTGCTCAACGCGGCCCAGGCCATGGGAGGGGAGGGGCGTGTGCGCGTCTCCACCCGGCGCGAGGACGCGCAACTGCTGGTGGAGGTGGAGGACAGCGGCCCGGGCCTGTCTCCGGAGGTGCGCGCGCGCCTCTTCGAGCCGTTCTTCACCACCAAGGGCCGGCAGGGCACGGGCCTGGGACTCGCGGTTTCCCTGAACCTGGCGCAGGGCATGGGCGGCCGGCTGGACGCGCGAGACGGGGCCGGCGGCGGCGCGTGCTTCCGGTTGTCGCTGCCAGCGGCCTGACGGCGGGGCCGGACGGCATATGATGGGCATCCCCCATGCCCCTCTTCCGCACCGTCCTCGTCGCCGACGACGAGCCGTCCATCCGCCACATCCTCACCCTGGTGCTCACCGACAAGGGCTATGACGTGCGCGCCGTCTCCGACGGGGACGAGGCCCTGCGCGAGCTGTCCACGCGCGCCTACGACGTCCTGGTGACGGACGTGCGCATGCCCAAGCGCGACGGGCTGTCCGTGCTCAAGGCGGCGCTCGCGGAGCAGCCCGGCCTCACCGTGGTGGTGATGAGCGCGTACGGCTCCCAGGAGCAGGCGCTGGAGGCGGTGCAGGCGGGCGCCTACGACTACGTCCAGAAGCCCTTCAAACCGGAGGAGATCGTCCTCGTCCTGCGCAAGGCGGAGGAGCGCGAGCGGCTGCTCCGCGAGAACCGCCGGCTGCACGAGGCCCGGCTCCCCGGCGCCTCCGGGGACCACATCCTGGGGAGGAGCGCCGCGCTCCAGGCGGTGCTCAAGCAGGTGGCGCGCGTGGCGCCCGTGGACACCACGGTGCTCATCTCCGGGGAGAGCGGCACGGGCAAGGAGCTCATCGCGCGCGAGCTGCACGGAAAGAGCCGCCGCGCCGCCATGCCCTTCGTCGCCGTCAACTGCGGCGCCATCCCCCACGGCCTCCTGGAGAGCGAGCTGTTCGGCCACGCGAAGGGCGCCTTCACCGACGCGCGCACCGCCCGCCGGGGCCTGTTCTCGGAAGCCGACGGCGGCACGCTCTTCCTCGACGAGGTGGGCGAGCTGCCCCTGGGCGCGCAGGTGAAGCTGCTGCGCGTGCTGCAGGAGGGGGAGATTCGCCCGGTGGGCGAAAGCCGCGTGGAGCGCGTGGACGTGCGCGTGGTGGCCGCCACCCTGCGCGACCTGGGCAAGCTGGTGGCCCAGGGCGACTTCCGCGAGGACCTCTACTACCGCCTCAACGTGGTGAACCTCACCCTGCCGCCCCTGCGCGAGCGCCGCGAGGACATCCCGCTGCTCGCCCACGCCTTCCTCCAGCGCTTCAACCGCGACTTGAACCGGGACCCTCCGGTGGAGGGCTTCACCCCGGAGGCGGAGGCCCTGATGACCGCCTACGCCTGGCCGGGCAACGTGCGCGAGCTGGAGAACGCCATGGAGCGCGCGGTGCTGCTCGCGGAGGGCACCCACGTCGCGCCCGGCAGCCTGCCGGAAAAGCTGTGGGCGGCTTCCGCACCCGCTCCGGCCGGGACGGCTCCGCCGCTACAGGATGGCAGCGACCTGTCGCTCAAGCGCGCCATCCGGGAGCTGGAGGAGTCCTACATCCGGGCGGCGCTGCGGCGCACGAAGGGCAACCGCACCCGGGCGGCGGAGGTGCTGGACATCAGCCACCGGGCGCTCCTCTACAAGATCAAGGAGTACGGCATCGACCCGGACGCGGAGGGCTCCCGGACCTGAGGGCAGGAAAGACGCCCGGCCGGCGACCCTTGAGGAATCCTCCAGCGCCATTTGACGGAACGCCGCCGGGGCCGGAAAATCGGGCCTCCGCGATGGTGGGCCAGGGGGCGCGGTCGTGGCTGGCATTCACGGCGCTCCCCCGTCCGCAGGGCGGCCGGGCGCCAAGCACTTTTTAGGAGGGGTATCAAGCCGGTGCTACGCTGGCACCCTCTCCGATGGAGTTACGCATGGCGAAGGGCAAACTGGCACTCGGGCTGGATATCGGGTCGACGTCGATCAAGATGATCATGCTCAAGGAGCAGCGCAAGCGCGGTGAAGTCGGCTACGCGCTCCAGAGCTTCGGAATGAAGCCGCTGCCTCCCGAGGCCATCGTGGACGGCGCGTTGATGAACTCCACGGCCATCGTCCAGGCCGTCCAGGAGCTGATGTCCGAGCTGAAGGTCAAGGGCAAGGACGTCGCCATCGGCGTGTCCGGCCACTCGGTCATCATCAAGAAGATCCAGATGCCCCGCATGAGCCAGGAAGAGCTCGAGGAGAGCATCCAGTGGGAGGCGGAGCAGTACATCCCCTTCGACGTGAAGGACGTGAACATCGACACGCAGATCCTGGACGGCGGCGGCAACGACGCCACCGGCCAGATGGACGTGCTGCTCGTCGCCGCCAAGAAGGACATGATCAACGACTACACCACCGTGGTCTCCGAGGCGGGACTGGCCCCGGTGGTGGTGGACGTGGACGCGTTCGCCGTCCAGAACATGTTCTCCACGAACTACGAGCTGCCGGACAAGGAGACCGTCGTCCTCATCAACGCCGGCGCCTCCGTGGTGAACATCAACATCATCGCCAACGGCGTCACCGTCTTCACCCGTGACGTGACCATCGGCGGCAACCAGTTCACCGAGGAGATCCAGAAGCAGCTCAACGTCTCCTACGAGGAGGCGGAGGCGCTGAAGATCGGCGGCAACCGCGCGGACGCGGACGCCGTGGTGCCCCAGGACGTGGAGCGCGTGCTCTCCAGCGTGGCGGAGCAGGTGGCCGGTGAAATCCAGCGCTCGCTGGACTTCTACGCGGGCACCGCCGCGGACTCGAACTTCACCAAGGTCTACCTCTCCGGCGGCACCGCGAAGATCCCCGCCCTGTTCAAGACCATCGAGGCGCGGACCGGCGTCCCGGTGGAGATCCTCAACCCGTTCCGGAAGATCGAAGTGGACAACCGCAAGTTCGACCCCGCGTTCATCATGGACGTGGCGCCCATGGCCGCGGTGGCAGTGGGACTGGCGCTCCGGCGCCCGGGCGACAAGCTGGGCTGATACCGCTCTGGCCACGAGGAACTCACGCACATGATGATCCGAATCAACCTGCTGCCCGTCCGGGCGGTGAAGAAGCGGGAGATGGGCCGGCAGATCCTGGCCCTCTACGCCGCGGTGCTGATCGCCGCGGTGGTGGGCAATTACTTCTGGTACGCGGACCGCGACGGCGAGCTGCAGCGGGCCAACCAGGGCATCGCCCAGACGCGCGCGAAGATCGCGGAGCTGGAGAAGGTCATCGGCGAGGTGACCAACATCAACGCCCGCAAGACGGAAGTGGAGAAGAAGCTCGCGGTGCTGGACGCGCTGCGCAAGGGCCGCAACGGGCCGGTGCGCATGATGGACGCGCTGTCCTCGGCCATCCCCAAGAAGGTCTGGCTGAAGAACTTCGTGGAGTCCTCCAACAGGGTCACCATCGACGGCTCGGCCGTCAGCCACGACGAGGTCGCGGAGCTGATGCGCGGTCTGGGCAGCATGGTGTGGACGCCCAAGGGCATGGGGCGCCTGGTGGATCAGGGCCGCAATGCCAGCAAGACGTCGCGCGTGGAGCTCTTCAACACGGAGACCGCCAGCGTGGAGGAGTTCTCCGCGAGCGACATCAAGCCCTTCTTCGGCAACGTCGAACTGACCAACGCCGTGCAGAGCAAGCCCGGTGCGGCCGGCACGGCGACGTACGTCGACTTCAAGCTCACCCTCACCGCCAACTACGCCATCTGATTGGCGGCGAAGGACCCCTGTCATGGAAAAATACCTGGATCAACTGGCGAAGGCCCCCCCCGCGGCGAAGTTCGGCGGGCTCGCGGCCATCGTCGTCGTCTTGACCGTGGCCAACTTCTTCACCCTCATCCAGCCCACGGAAGAGAACATCGCCCGCCGCGCGACGGAGCGCCGCAAGCTCGACCTGGAGCTCGCGGAGAAGAGCGAGATCGCCCAGAACCTCAACGAGCGCCGCCGTGAGATGGACGTGCTCGAGCAGAAGCTGGCGGAGGCCCTCACGGAGCTGCCGGAGCGGCGCGACATGGAAGAGCTGCTCGCGCAGATCAACGACATCGGCAAGAAGTCCGGCCTGGAGATCGCCCGCGTGGAGCCCGGCAAGGAGTACGTCGAGGGCAACGAGTTCTTCGCGCGCATCCCCATCAAGATGACGGTGAGCGGCAACTACCACGAGATCGCCATGTTCCTGCAGGAGATGGCGAACATGCGCCGCATCGTGAACGTCAACAACATCAAGCTCGATGGCGCGGCCCTGAAGAACGAGAAGGTCGTTCTCCAGAGCAGCTTCCTGGCGACGACGTTCCGGTTCGTCGACACGAAGGCCGCCGGTACGAAGCCCGCCGACAAGAACAAGAAGAAGAGCAACTAGAAACTTGATCCGCCCGGCAACAAGGGCGACAAGGGATGACGCGGATGAAGACGTTCAAGTCCACGATGACCGTTGCGGTGATGGCCCTGACCCTGTCCGCTTGTGGGGACACGCCCAAGGCCAAACCCCCTGCTCCTGCCAAGGCCGCCGCCCCCGCGCCGGCCCCGGTGGCGGAGAAGACCGAGGCGTCGGCGGCGCCAATGTTCGTCTACACCTACAGTCCGGTGGGCAAGCGGGACCCGTTCCGCAGTCCGCTGGAGGAGCTCGGGCCGGTGGCGCGTGACGCACCGGAGCGGGCCTGCAATGAACCCCTGTGCGTGTTCGACCTCGACCAGCTCAAGCTGGTGGCGGTCGTCACGGGGGACGCCAGCCCGCTGGCGATGGTCGAGGACCCCCTGGGTCGCGGCCACATCGTCCGGCGCAACACCCGCGTGGGGCGCCAGGGCGGCAAGGTCACACAGATTCTCCGGGACTCGGTCACCGTCACCGAGGTCTTCACCGGCGCCAAGGGCGAGCTCATCAGCAATCCGGTGAGTCTCCAGCTCAAGGCGGATGGCGTGAAGGACCCCGCCTACAACCTGATGACGGGCAAGAACTGGGAGTAGCGCCCCACGGCGCGCCCGCGGGCAGTCGTCGCCCGCTTCCAACTTGTTGAGGGGACGCATGCTCGAGCAGAGCGCTGTGACGAGGGGCAAGTGGATCATGGCGGCCGCATGGGCGGTCGTCCTGGCAAGCGCCAAGGTGTACGGCGCGGATCTCAATACGCTGAGGGACCTGCAGGTGTCCCGGACGGGAGCCGGTGCCCAGGTCGTGGTGACCGGGACCCGGCCGCCCACCTTCACCGTCTTCCGGCTCAGCGGGCCGGAGCGGCTGGTGGTGGACCTGTCGTCCGCGGACGCCACCGGCATCAAGGGGCACCATGACGGCACCGGTCCGGTGTCCGGCGTGGTGGCCGCCCAGTTCTCCGACGCGCGCGCCAGCGTGGGCCGCGTGCTGGTGGCGCTCGATCAGGCCTCCCAGTACGACGTCCGCGCGGAAGGCAACCGCGTGGTCATCTCCGTGGACGGCTCGCCGGTGGCCCCCGCCGCCGCGACCGCCCAGGCTCCGCAGGCTCCAGCCGCGGCGAAGCCGGCGGATGCCGCGCCGGTGAAGGCCGAGCCCGCGCCGGTGGTGGAGGCGATGGTGGCGGTGGTGCCGGAGGAGGGGACCTCTTCCAAGGCCGCCCCGTCCCAGGCGCCGGGCCGTGAGAACGTCGTCGCCACGGAGGCGGATGAGCGCGAGGTGGCCCACCCGGCCCAGCGCATCACCCGGCTGTCCCTGGACGGCGAGTCGCTGCGCGTCGCCGCCGACGGCGACATCGCCCGCTACGAGGTCCTGGAGCTGGTGGACCCGCCGCGCCTGGCCGTGGACGTGTACGGCGTGGGCCTGAGCGCGAAGGCGCCCAAGGTGAAGGGCAACCTGCTCAAGGACGTGCGCGTGGGCGCCCACGAGGACAAGGTGCGCCTGGTGCTCGTGGCCAAGGGCGACATGCCCGCCTACCGCGTGGACCGCGCCGAGCGCGGCCTGGAGGTGGTGCTGGGCGGCGCGGTGGCGCGCAAGTCCAAGCCCGCCCAGCCCCGCGACGCGGTGGCGGAGACGGAGCCCCTGCGCCCGCAGCCCCTGCCCGTGCAGGAGACGGCGAAGCCGCAGCCCGCGGTGGCGCAGGCCGCGCCGCAGCCGGCGGTGGTGGAGGTCAAGGACCTGTCCTTCGACGAGAGCCCCTCGGGCGGCCGCGTGCAGCTCAAGCTGTCCGGCGCGACGGCGTGGAAGGTGGACCGGCCGGATCCGCGCAGCGCGGTGCTGACGCTGGAGAACGCGCGCCTGCCCAAGAAGCTGGAGCGCAGCCTGGACACCAGCGCGCTGGACACGCCGGTGAAGATGATCAGCGCCTTCAGCGTGCCGGGCGAGGGCCGCAAGGTGCGCCTGGTGGTCGCCGCGGACGGCGCCATCGAGGAGAACGTCACCCAGGGCGCCAACAGCCTGAGCTGGCGGCTGGACGTGCAGGGCGTGAAGACGGAGGAGGTGGCCGTCACCCAGCGCACCGCCGGCTTCACGGCGGAGGCCCCGGCGTACGCGGCGGAGGGCGCGCCCCAGCAGGCGCGCTACCGCGGCAAGCGCGTGTCCTTCGAGTTCAAGGACATCGACATCCAGAACCTGCTGCGCGTCATCGCGGAGATCTCCAAGCGCAACATCGTCGTGGCCGACGACGTGTCGGGCCGCGTGACCATCCGCCTGCGCAACGTGCCCTGGGACCAGGCGCTGGACCTCATCCTGCGCACCAAGCAGTTGGGCCAGGAGCAGGTGGGCAACATCATCCGCATCGCGCCGCTGAAGACGCTGGAAGAGGAGGCGCGGCTGCGCCAGGAGCGCAAGAAGTCGCTGCAGCAGCAGGAGGACCTGCTGGTCAGCCTGGTGCCGGTGAACTACGCGGTGGCCGGTGACATGTCGGCGCGCGTGAAGGACGTGCTCAGCGACCGCGGCTCGGTGACGGTGGACACGCGCACCAACGTGCTCATCATCAAGGACATCCGCTCCAACACGGAGAAGGCGCGCGCCCTGGTGCGCAGCCTGGACACGCAGACGCCGCAGGTCCTCATCGAGAGCCGCATCGTGGAGGCGAGCACGTCCTTCAGCCGCAACCTGGGCGTGCAGTGGGGCGGTCAGACGCGCCTGTCGGCGGCGTCCGGCAACCCGACCGGCCTCATCTTCCCCAGCACCGTGGGTGTCACGGGCGGCGCGGGCGGCACGGCGGCGGGCGTTCCGGCCCAGCCCAACTTCGCGGTGAACCTGCCGGCGGCGGTGGGTCAGGGCCTCGGTGGCGCCATGGGCTTCGCCTTCGGCTCCGCGGGCGGCGCCGTGCAGCTCAACCTGCGCCTGTCCGCGGCGGAGTCCGAGGGCACGGTGAAGACCATCTCGTCGCCCAAGGTCACCACGCTGGACAACAACACGGCCCGCATCAGCCAGGGTCTGTCCATCCCGTTCAGCCAGACGTCGGCCGGCGGCGTGAACACGACCTTCGTGGAAGCGCGCCTGTCGCTGGAAGTCACGCCGCACATCACCCAGGACGGCAGCATCCTCATGTCCATCGCGGCGCAGAACAACCAGCCGGACCCGTCCAACACGGGCGCCAACGGCCAGCCGTCCATCCAGCGCAAGGAGGCCAACACCCAGGTGCTGGTGAAGGATGGCGACACGACGGTCATCGGCGGCATCTACGTGCGCCGCGGAAGCTCCTCGTCCGACTCGGTGCCCTTCCTGTCGAAGATCCCCGTGCTCGGCTTCTTCTTCCGGAGCACCCTGGAGACGGACGTGCGGCAGGAACTGCTCATCTTCATCACGCCCCGCATCCTCAACCGGCAGACCATCGCGCAGAGCCTCTAAAGGCACCGCGCCTGATTGGGAGACACTCCAATGAAGCCCTTCTTCATCGCGGCGGCCCTGTCGCTCGGGCTCTGCTCGTGCTCTGAAAGCGCCCCCGTCGTCCAGATCCTCCAGACCATCCAGCCGGACGACAGTTGCGACTTCGGCGCCAACGATACCGGCATCGCGGCGGGTTCGCTCAACCTGGCCTACCGGAACGCCTACGTCCTGGGGCTCATCGTCAAGTCGACCTACACGGCGACGCCCATCGAAGTGAACGGCGTTCCCCTGGAGCCGGAGACCGACGTCGGTGGTTCCGCCGCCGCCTTCGTGGACACGCTCAAGCTGTCCTACTCCTCGACGCCGAGCATCAACATCCCCGACGGAGAGGTCCCCTACACGGCGGTCATCAACCCCGCGTCGGACGAGAACAAGCTGGTGGTCAACCTGATGACGGCCGAAGCCGCGACGGCCCTGCGGACCGCGCTGTCCGGGACCGCGACGGCCACGGTGCGGGTCACCGTGCAGCTCGCGGGCAAGTTCGCGTCGGGCGGCAAGACGTTCGAGTCGAACGAGATCGTCTACGGCATCGACGTCGCCAACGGGACCCCCGCGCTTCCGGCCTGCTCCGGGACCGAGACGCCCAATGTCCCCGCCGGCCCGTGTGGCTCCGGGGCCGGTCAGGACGGTCAATATCCCTCGTGCCAGCCCGCGGCGGCCCCGGGCGTTGGGGGCTAGATGGCCTTCCGCACACACCTTGAAGCGGTGGTGAACCAGGTGGACGGAGCCCTCGCGTGCAGCGTGATGGGCTTCGACGGCATCTCCGTGGAGACGTTCCAGAAGGACGAAGCCACGGAGCTGGACGTGTCCGGCACCTGGGTGGAGTACGCCAACCTGCTCACGCAGTTGAAGAACGCGGCCGAGTCCCTGAAGACGGGCACCGTCACCGAGGTGTCCGTCAACAGCGAGAAGGTCCTCACCGTGATGCGCCTGCTGACGCCGGAGTACTTCCTGGTGCTGGCGCTGCGCGCGGACGGGAACTTCGGCAAGGGGCGCTATGTGCTGCGCGTCACCGCGCCGCAGGTGAAGGCGGAGCTGTAGCCGCGCACGTCCGCCCGGGCAGGGGCTTGTCGAGCCTGCCCGGCGACGCAGCGTGCCTCCGCTTTCCTCTTTGCAGGAACCAGGGCATGGGCTAGACACCCCGGACTTTCGCCTTTACGTCTGTATGAAGGAGTCGGTCCCATGGCCGGGTTTGTCGACACGTCCGAATTCCGCAATGGTTTGAAGATCTTGTGGGAGGACAAGCCGTACGTCATCGAGTACTTCCAGCACGTCAAGCCTGGAAAGGGCTCCTCCTTCACCCGCACGAAGATCCGCAGCCTGCTGGATGGCCGCGTGCTGGAGCCCACGCTGAAGTCCGGCGACAAGGTGGGCACCCCGGACATCGAGTCCAAGGACATGCAGTTCCTGTACGTCCAGGGTGACGAGTACCACTTCATGGAGAAGAAGACCTTCGAGCAGACCTTCCTCACCAAGGAAGGCCTCGGGGAGTCGGTCAACTTCCTGAAGGAGAACCTCGACGTCGAGATCCTCTTCTGGAACGGCAAGGCCATCAACGTGACGCTGCCGAACTCCGTGGACCTCAAGGTCACCAAGTGCGACCCGGGCGTGCGCGGCGACACCGTGTCCGGCGCCATGAAGCCCGCGACGCTGGAGACCGGCTTCACCGTCAACGTGCCCCTGTTCATCAACGAGGGCGACGTGCTGAAGATCGACACGCGTGAAGGTGGCAAGTACCTCACCCGCGTCGCCACCGCGGGCTGAGCGCCGCTTCCCTTCACCTGTCGACCCGGGAGGGGTCTGAATGGCAACGAAGCGCAAGGCAACCCGGTCGGCCGAGTCCTCGGGCGCGGCCTCCGGGCGGGATTCGGGTTCCACGTCGCTGGACGTGGAGGCCCTCCGGCAGATCGTCGAAATCCTGGAGGCCTCCGACGTCACCCGGCTGGTGTGGACGAAGGGACCGGAGAAGCTCTACATCCGCCGCGGTCACGCGCCGGAGACGACCATCGTGCACCACACGGCGCCCTCGGGCCCCGGGGTGACGGTGTCGCCGCCGGTGGAGTACGCCGCTCCGGCCGCGCCTCGTGCGGCCCCCGCCGCCGCGCCCTCGGCTCCGGCCGCGGCGCCGGCGCCGGAGAAGCCCGCGGAGAAGCCGGGTCACCTGGTGACCAGCCCGTTCGTCGGGACGTTCTACCGGACCCCCGCGCCGGATCAGCCCCCGTTCGTGGACGTGGGCACGGTGGTGCGCAAGGGGCAGGTGCTCTGCATCGTGGAAGCGATGAAGTTGATGAACGAAATCGAGTCCGAGGTCTCCGGCCGCATCGCCGAGGTCCTCGTGGAGAACGGTCGCCCGGTGGAGTTCGGCCAGGCGCTGTTCCGCATCGAGCCGGCCTGAGTCTGCTGACCCGTCAGGCGCGTCCTGTCCCTTCCGGGCGGGACGCGCCCCAGGCCCTCGCGTTAGGAGCACGGCCGTGTTCAAGAAGGTACTGGTCGCCAACCGCGGGGAGATTGCCCTGCGGGTCATCCGCGCATGCCGTGAGCTGGGCATCGCCACCGTGGCGGTGCACTCCACCGCCGACGCCAACGCGCTGCACGTGCGCTTCGCGGACGAGGCCGTCTGCATCGGGCCGCCTCCGTCCAAGGAGAGCTACCTCAACGTGCCGCAGTTGCTCTCCGCGGCGGAAATCACGCGCGCGGACGCCATCCACCCGGGCTACGGCTTCCTGTCGGAGAACGCCGAGTTCGCGGAGGTCTGCGAGAACTGCAAGATCCGCTTCATTGGCCCGCGCCCGGAGATGCTGCGGCTGATGGGCAACAAGGTGCGCGCGCGCGCCGCGGCCCGCGAGGCAGGCATGCCGCTGCTGCCGGGCAGCCCCGGCACGGTGAAGGACCCGCGCGAGGCGGAGGCGTTCGCCAAGGAGATCGGCTTCCCGGTCATCCTGAAGGCGGCGGCGGGCGGCGGCGGCAAGGGCATGAAGATCGTCCGCGAGCCGGGCGTGCTCGCGCAGGCGTTCTCCACCGCGCAGGCGGAGGCGCTGGCCTCCTTCAACAACGGCGACCTCTACATCGAGCGGTACGTGGAGAAGCCGCGCCACATCGAGATTCAGATCGTCGCGGACGAGCACGGGAACATCATCCACCTCAACGAGCGTGAGTGCTCCGTGCAGCGGCGGCACCAGAAGCTCATCGAGGAGAGCCCGTCGCCCGCGCTCACGCCGGAGCTGCGCCAGCGCATGGGCGAGGTGTCCGTCGCGGCGATGAAGAAGCTCCGTTACAACAACGTGGGCACCATCGAGTACCTGCTCGACGAGCGCGGCGAGTTCTACTTCATGGAGATGAACACGCGCATCCAGGTGGAGCACCCCGTGACGGAGCTGGTCATGGGCGTGGACCTGGTCCGTGAGCAGATCCGCATGGCCTACGGGCACCCCCTGCGCTTCAAGCAGGAGGACGTGCAGATCCGCGGGCACGCCATCGAGTGCCGCGTGAACGCGGAGGACCCCGTCACCTTCGCGCCGTGGCCGGGGAAGATCACCGGCTACAGCGTGCCGGGCGGCTACGGCGTGCGCGTGGACTCCGCCGCGTACGAGAACTACACGGTGCTGCCGCACTACGACAGCCTGCTGTCCAAGCTCATCGTCCACGCGGAGGACCGCGAGACGGCCATCCGCCGCATGCAGCGCGCGCTCTCCGAGTACGTCGTGGAGGGCATCCGCACCAACATCCCGTTCCACCGGGCCGCACTGGCGGAGGAGTCCTTCCAGGAGGGCAACTACGACACCCGGTTCGTGGAGCGCCTGCTGGCGAGCGAGACGGGTTCGCGCCGGCTGAAGAAGGCCGTGGAAGAGACGCCGTAGCGCCTGGCCGTGAAGGCGTGGAAAACCCGCCGGGCGTGCGAGCGTCCAGGCGGGTGATCCATCCCTGGGGGAGGGCAGGCTGTTTCTTGACCCGCATCGGAGGATTCCGTTAGCCTCCGATGCTCCCCCCCAGAGAAGGACTGAAACCCGCGAAGTTCCTCGGGGTTTCTGCCTGCCGGAAGCGCACGCTCGATGGACAAGAACAAGATCATCGAAGCCGCCGCGAAGCTGGTCGCGAAGGGCGCGTACGACAAAGCCATCAAGGAGTATCAGAAGGTCCTGGAGGTCGACCCGAAGGACATCCGGGTCCTCCAGAAGATGGGGGAGCTGTACCAGAAGAAGAACGACAACGCGCAGGCGGCGCACTTCTTCACCAAGGTCGCGGAGAGCTACTCCTCGGATGGCTTCTTCCTCAAGGCCGTCGCCCTCTACAAGCAGGTCCTCAAGCTCAACCCGAACCTGCTGGAGGTGAACCTCAAGCTGGCGGAGCTGCACCAGCAGCTCGGGTTGATGTCGGAGGCGATGGCGTACTTCCAGATCGTCGCCAACCACTACGACAAGGCGGGCGACACCAAGTCGAGCCTCGACACGCTGAAGAAGATGGTGGATCTCGACCCCGAGAACGTGGCGTCGAAGATCAAGCTCGCGGAGCTGTACGCGCGCGAGAACATGACGAAGGAAGCGGCGCAGGAGTTCAAGCGCGCCGCGGAGTACCTCAAGCGCAACGCCCGCGCGGACGACTGGCTCCGCGTCGCGGAGCGCCTCTCCGCGCTGGAGCCGGACAACCTCCCGCTCGCGAAGGAGCTGGCCTCGTCGTACCTGCAGCGCGGCGACCAGAAGCGCGCGCTCGCCAAGCTCCAGGTGTGCTTCAAGGCGGATGGCCGCGACGTGGAGACGCTGACGCTCCTGGCCCAGGCGTTCCAGGGGCTGGGCCAGGTCTCCAAGACGGTGTCCGTCTACAAGGAACTCGCGAAGATCCACCAGGAGCGCGGCCGCACCGCCGAGTCCGATGGCGTGTGGACGCAGATCGAGCTGCTGGATCCGCAGGATCCGGATCTGCTCGCGCGCCGGGGACCCGTCGCCGAACCGGAGCCGGAGCCCGCGCCCGCCGCCGTGCATCACCACGAGGAGCCGGCCGCGCCCGCGTGGAGCGCGCCCGCCCCCTCGGCGCCCCCGTCCCGTCCCGCGCCCGCCGCGCCGCCCGCAGCCGTGGCACCGCCCGCGCCGGCGGGGATGAGCCGCGAGCAGCTCGCCAAGCTGCTGACGGAGACGGACGTCTACGTGAAGTACGGGCTCCACGACAAAGCGCTGGAGCACCTGCGCAAGGTCTTCTCCGTGGATCCGGAGAACCTGGACGCGCACGAAAAGGCGTACCACATCTACGTGGCGGCCAATAACGGCGCGCAGGCGTCCGAGCAGTTGCTCAACGTGCTGCGCCTGTGCACGCGCCGCGCGGACGTGCAGCGCGCGCAGCCGTACCTGGCGACCATCCTCCAGGAGAACCCGGCGCATCCCGAGGTGCCCGCCTTCCTGTCCGTGCTCCGCGCGGAAGGGGGCGTCGTGGCGCCGGCGATGACGCCGGGCGTGGAGTCGCTGGAGGAGGACGCCATCCTGGTGGACTCCAACGAGGACGAGATCCTCGTCGCGGATCCGCCGGAGGACGCGCTCGCGCAGCCCTCGGGTGACGAGCTGGCGCTCGCGGCGCTGAGCCACGGGTCGGACTCGGACGAAATCGTCGACGACGAGGTCGCGGAGACCACGTTGAGCGGCGAGGAAGCGGTGATGGGCGAGCCCATCAGCTCCGCCGAGAACACCGTCTACGACCTGCCGCCGCAGGACGACCTGGTGATGGGGTCCGACGAGGACTCGCTGGTGCTCGCGGACGAGCCGGGCCTGGGTGGCCTGGATGCGTCGGACGACGAGCCCCTGGTCGCCCAGGACGACGCGCTGGCGTACGCGGCGGACGCGGGCGGCGACGAGCCCATGGTGCTCGCGGACGAGCCCGGCGGCATGTCGCTGGGTGACGAGGAGGAGGCGCCGCCCACGCGCATCCTGTCCCCGTCCCGCGCGCTCCTGGAAGAGGCCGCGCCGGACACGCGCCAACTGCCGACGCTGGACGACAGCGGCGACGACGAGGCCCTGGTCGAACCCGGCATGTCGCTGGGCGAGGACGACGACGCGCCCACGCGCGTGGGGCTCGCGCCCCTGGATGCCTCCGCGCTGGACGACGCGGGCCTGGACGAAAGCTTCGCCGCGCCGGCGGAAGAGCCCGCCTACGCGGAGGGCATGTCGCTGGGCGACGAAGAGGAAGACGAGCCCACGGCCGCGCACATGGTGCTCCCGTCGGTGGAGGGGCTGTCCTACGACGAGCCCCAGGCCGACGCGTTCGAGGAGGCGCCGGAGCCGGAGCCCGAGGCCCTGGCGGACGCTCCGGAGCCCGAGCCGGAAGCGGAGCCCGAGGAGGAGCCTGCCTCCGAGGAGTGCGACGAGGCGTCGTTCTTCCTCGACCAGGGGCTGCTGGAAGAGGCGCGCGAAATCCTGGAGACGGTGGCCATCGCGTTCCCGGGCCACGTGCGCGCCGGCGAGCTGATGGCGCGGCTGGAGGAGCTGGAGGCCGGCGGTGGCGCGGCCCCCGAGGACGACGCTCCCGCCGAGCCCGTGCACGTGCCCTCCGTGCAGCCGGTGACGGAGGCCTCGCTCGACGACGGCGCCGGTGGCGGCGACGCGTTCGACCTGGCGGCGCAGTTGGCCGGCGAGCTGGACGACCTGGGCGGCGAGTCGCTGGCGGCGGTGCCCCCGGCGGACGAGGACTTCCAGTACTCGGTGGACGAGGTCTTCGCCGAGTTCAAGAAGGGCCTGGCCAAGGTGGTGAAGCCCGAGGACGTGGACACGCACTACGACCTGGGCATCGCCTACAAGGAAATGGGCTTGCTGGACGACGCCGTCCACGAGTTCGACGTGGCCCGCCAGGGCTGCGTGGGCACCCCGCGCGAGCTGGACTGCCTGACGATGATTGGCATGCTGCACACGCTGCGCGGCAAGCCGGAAGAGTCCGTGGCGGTGTTCAAGGAAGGGCTTTCCAACGTGCTCGCGACGGGCGAGGTGGCGAAGGCGCTGGGCTTCGAGCTGGCGAGCGCCTACGACGCGCTCAACGAGCAGGGCAAGGCGCTCTTCCACTTCCAGCGTGTGGCCGCCATGGACGCGAAGTACCGCGACGTGGGGTCGCAGGTGACGCGGCTGTCCGCGCTGACCGCACCGGAGGAGGACCCGCTGCCTCGCGCCGGAAAGGGCCCGGCGACGCCGGTTCCCGCCGCGGGCGCGCAGAAGGCTCGTAAAGTAGGGTACGTGTAGCGCGTCCCCACGAGGCCCGGCGAGCGATGACGACCTACCTCGATTTCTTCGAACTCACCCAGGAGCCGTTCTCCAACGCTCCGGTGAGCCGCTTCTATTACAACTCCGCGCAGCACTCGCAGGCCCTCACGCGGCTGATGCACGCCGTGGGCTACATGAAGGGCCTGTCCATCCTCATTGGCGACATCGGCGCGGGCAAGACGACGCTCGCCCGGCGCATGCTCGACTCGCTTCCGGAGTCCGAGTACGAGGCCGCGCTGCTCGTCATCATCCACTCGGGCATCACCGCCCAGTGGCTCCTGCGCCGCATCGCGCTCCAACTGGGCGTGGAGAACCCCGCGCAGGAGAAGCTGGCGCTCCTGTCGCAGCTCTACCAGCGCCTGCTGCAAATCTACGAGTCCGGCAAGAAGGCCGTCGTCCTCATCGACGAGGCGCAGATGCTGGAGACGCGCGAGCTCATGGAGGAGTTCCGGGGGCTGCTCAACCTGGAAGTGCCGGAGCGCAAGCTCATCTCCTTCGTCTTCTTCGGCCTGCCGGAGATCGAGAAGAACCTGAAGCTGGATCCGCCGCTCGCCCAGCGCGTGGCGCTCCGCTACAAGCTGGAGCCCTTCACGGCGGAGTCCACGGAGGCGTACGTGAAGCACCGGCTGCGGCTCGCCGGCTGCCCGCGGATGCCCTTCACGCCGGAGGCGCTGCTCGCCGTGCACGAGCACTCCGGCGGCACCCCGCGCGTCATCAACACCCTGTGCGACAACGCCCTCTTCGAGGCGTTCCTCGCGCGCTCGGAGACCATCGGCGCGGAGCTGGTGCACCGCATCGGCCAGAACCTGGGGCTCCAGGGGGGCTCGGCTGCCTCCCAGGCGAGCGAGCGGGCGAGCGCTCCCGCCACGTCGCTGCCCCGGACGGCGAACACCAAAATCGACCTGGCGGAGATCGACCGCTACCTCGAGGGACTCGGTAAGCTCTAGCGGCTTGTCCCTCCCCAGCCGCAACAGTGCAGCGCGCAAGGCGCTCTTGTTGGTGCTCCTCGTGGTGTCGGGGAGCATCCTGCTGTTGCGTCAGCCGTTCACCTGGGACGCCGCCTGCACCGTGGCGCGCAGGCACCTGCCGGACCTGCTGGGCGTGGACGTGGGCATCGGCCGGTGCGAGCTGGATCCGCTGGGCTCGCGCGTGGTGCTGCACGGCGTGTCGGTGTTCGCGCCGGGCAGTGACACGCCGCTGTTCGCCGCGGACGAGGCGGAGGTGGCGCTGGGCTTCCTGTCGCCCCTGTCCCGCCGCTTCATGCTGGGCCACGTGCGCGTGCGCCATCCGCGCGTGGCGTTGGACCTGTCCCGGCCCTCCACGGCCCCGCCTTCCTCCGACGGAACGTGTCCGCTCACGCCGCTGACCCGCGTGGGCGTGGGGCGCGTGGACATCACCGGCGCGGAGGTGCGGCTCGCGCTGCCGGACGGGCGGGGCGTGGAGGTGGAGAACCTGGACGTGGGGTGGGTGGAGCACTGGGGCGTGATGGAGCTGGAGGTGGGCGCGCGGCGGGGCCTGGTGCGCCTGGGCGCGGGCGGCGGCGAGCTGACGCTGGGGAAGCTGGGCTTCACCGGCGCGCTGGACCCCGACGAGGGCCTGCTGGACGTGGAGCGCGCGGAGGTGACGCTCGACGACGTCACCGCCACGGTGTCCGGCCGCGTGGAGACGCTGTGCCACCCGGTGCTCGCGCTGGACGCGCAGGTGTTCCTGCCGCTGCGCACGCTGTCGCAGGCGAAGCTGCTGCCGCGTCCGGCCACCGGGCACCTGTGGACGCGCCTGTCCGTCACGGGGAAGCCGTCCTCGCTCGCGGTGGGCGCGGACCTGTCCGCGAGCAACCTGGCCTATGAGCAGTACGGCCCGGTGAGCCTCAACGCGCGCCTGTCGTACGCGGGGGACAGCGTGCGCGTGGAGTCGCTGGAGGCCCCGCTGGGAAGCGGCAAGGTGAAGCTGTCGGGCGCGTTGAAGCTCACGCCGGAATTGCCCGTGGACGTGACACTCCAGACGGAGGACGCGTCCTTCGGGCGCATCCTGGAGCGCGCGGGCGTGGCGGGCTCGTGGGTGGACTTCCCCGCGACGGCGAACGCGCACCTCACCGGGACGCTGCTGCCCCGGCCGTCCCTGTCCGGGCCGCTGGACCTGCGCAGCGGCCGCTTCGTGCTGGCCACGCGCGCGTTCGACGCGCCGGTCAGCGCCGGCAAGACGCTGCTCACCTTCGAGCGGGGCCGCGCGCAGACGGCCGTGAAGCTGACGGGGGACCGCGTGTCCTTCAGCCGCCTCACGGTGGAGTCCGGGCGCTCGCGCGTGCACGGCGACGTGACGCTCTACTTCGACACCGTGCGCGGCCTGGACATCCAGGGCAACGGCGAGCTGGAGCTGTCGGACTTCGGCCACATCGCGGAGCTGCCGTGGTCCGGGAGGGGCTCGGCGAACTACTCCATCGTGGGGCCGTACTCGGACGTGAAGGTGGACGCGAGCCTGTCCCTGCGCGACTTCACCTTCTGGGGCTTCGGCCTGGGCGTGACGCAGGCGAAGCTGTCGTACTCGAATGGCCTGCTGTCCTTCCCGTCGCTCACCGGCCAGAAGGGGCGCACGCAGTACTTCGGCAACGCGAAGCTCACCTTCGCGCGTCTGTTGCACCTGCACCTGGACGTGACCGTGCCGCAGGGGCGCACCGAGGACCTGGTGGACCTGGTGGCGGGCCTGAGCCCGTCCATCGCCGTGGTGCAGGGCCAGTTCGCGGGCGCGGCCTCGGGCCGCGTCGAAATCGACAGTCCCCTGGAGAAGCTGGAGGGGCTGGTGGCATTCGACCTGCGCGACACCACGTACCTGGGCCGCCGGCTGGGCGCGGGCTCCGCGCGGCTGCGCTTCGTGGACGGCAAGGAGATGGTGCTGGAGCGCACCGTGCTGGACGGCAGGCTGGGGCGCACCTGGGTGGAGGGCTCCTTCGGCTTCACCGGGGGCGCGCTGGACTACCGCTTCGGCGGAGAGAACCTGTCGCTCGCGGAGGCCGTGGGGCAGGACACCGCGGAGGAGATGGGCATCCAGGGCACGCTCGCGCTCGCGGGCACCGTGGCGGGCTCGGCGGACAAGCCCGACATCCAGGCCACGCTGAAGGGCCCGCGCATCACCTTCGCGTCGCGCGACCTGGGCGCCATGGACCTCGCGCTGCACCAGGAGGGCAAGCAACTGCGCATCACCGGGCGCCCCTTCCGCGACGCGCAGGGCTACCTGAACATGACGGTGAAGGAGCCCTACCTCTTCGACTCCACCGTCGACCTGCTGCTGCCTGAAATCAGACCGCTGCTGCCGCAGACGCCGGCGCTGGCGGGCGTCACCGGCATGCTCGCGGGGCGCGTGACGGTGCAGGGCCCGCTGTTGCAGCCGGAGGGCTACTCGGTGGGGGCCACGGTGCGGGAGCTGTCGCTCGCGCGGGGCGACCTGCGCGGCCGCAACCAGGGGCCCATCGTGCTGACGTACCTCAACGGCCGGCTGGACGTGCAGCCCTTCCGCTTCAGCGGCGCGTCGGTGGACGTCACGCTGGGCGGCTGGATGAGCCGGCGCGCCATGAACATGAGCCTGCGCGAGGGGCGCATGGACGTGCGGCTGCTGGAGCCGCTGCTGCCCGGCATGGAGCGCGTGGGCGGCCAGCTCCGCGTGGACGCGGAGGCCACGGGGCCCCTGGACGCGCCGTCGGTGGTGGGCACCGCGGAGCTGTCCGACGTGCGGCTGTCCATGCGCGACCTGCCGCTCACCGTGCGCGGCATGTCCGGCCGCCTGGAGATGACGGGCCAGCGCGTGCTGCTGGAGCACCTGCAGGCCCAGGTCAACGAAGGTCAGGTGTCCGCGCGCGGCGACATCCGGCTGGAGCGCTTCGTGCCCAAGCGGCTGGCGCTGACGCTGCAACTGGACGCCGTGCCGTACCGGATGACGGAGGACCTGCCGCTCACCGTGTCCGGCCTGCTGCAGGTGGTGGGGCCGCCCACGGGGCCCACCGTCACGGGCGGGCTGGACATCATCAAGCTGCGCTACCAGAAGCCGCTCGACATCGAAGCGCTGCTCAAGACGATGCAGAAGAAGCCGAACCTCGCCGTGGGCGGCGGGGGCGAGCGCGCGAGGGACCCCTTCTTCACCTGGGACGTCAACGTGCACTTCGGCGACGTGCGCGTGGACAACAACCTGGCGAAGGCGCGGCTGTTGGGTGACGTGCGGCTCACCGGCACGGACGTGAAGCCGGGGCTCCTGGGCCGCGTGGAGGCGGCGGAGGGCAGCCAGGCGTTCTTCCGCAACAACCTCTTCACCATCGACCAGGGGCAGTTGGAGTTCCGCGACGCGTCCGGCATCGACCCGGTGTTCGAGGTGCAGGCGCAGACGTCCGTGCGCGAGTTCGTGGTGAAGCTGCACGCGTTCGGCCGGCCGGCCAACCCGCTGGTCGTGCTGTCCTCGGAGCCGGTGCTCACGGAGGGGGACATCCTGTCGCTGCTGACACTGGGGGTGACGAGCGCGGACAAGGACACGGCCGCGTCGGCGAGCTACGGTCTGGCGGCGGAGGCCCTCTTCAACGTGTCGGGACTGGACCGGCAGGTGCGCCGGTTCCTGCCCAGCAACCCCGTTCTCCGGGATTTGTCCCTGCAGATCTCCACCACCTACAACGACGCCACCCGGCAGGCGGAGCCCACCGCACAACTGGAGTCGAAGTTCCTTTCCGAGCAGCTTAAAATCGGGATGACCCAGCCAGTGAGTGGGCGAGGCACCCGGGCACGCGCTGAGTACCGCTTCGACGACCGTCTTTCCGCACAGGCCCAGTGGGACAACGAGAACAGCCAGGCGTCGTTCGGAAACCTCGGGCTCGAGCTGAAGCTGGGCTGGGAGGTCGAGTAGCCGCGCTGGCCGCGGTGCTGCTCCTCGTGTGCGCGCGGCCCGCCTTCGCCGCGCCCCCGGGCCACGACGATGACGCGCCGGAAGTCGTGGCCGTGGAGCTGCACCTCCCGGAGGGCATGGCCCCGGACGGGCTCTCGGGGCTCGTCACCGTGCGCAAGGGACAGGCGCTGACGCCGGGGGCGGTGCGCAGGTCGGTGGAGCAGTTGTTCGCCACGGGGCGCTTCGCGGACGTGGTGGCGCTCACGCAGGACGTGCCGGGTGGTGTACGGCTGGTGTTCCAGCTCTCGCCCCTGCCGCGGCTGTCGCACGTGGCGGTGCGGGGCAACCAGGTCCTCACGTCCGGAGAGCTGCTGGAGGCGAGCGGGCTGCTCCAGGGCGGGCCGTTGGACCCGGAGGAGCTGGACACCGCGGCGGACGCCGTGCGCGAGGCCTACCAGCGCAAGGGCTACGACGCCGTCGACATCCAGGTGGAGGAGCGGCCGGTGCCCGCGGGCGGCGTGGCGGTGACGCTGGTGGTGTCGGAGGGCAAGCCCACCCGCGTGCGGCAGGTGACCTTCTCCGGCAGCCCCGCGCTGCCGCTGCCGCGCCTGGTGGAGGCGCTGGGGATGAAGCCCGGAGAGGTCTTCGACCGGGCGAAGCTGGACGGCGGCCTGGAGCGGCTGCGCGTGCTGCTGCGCGAGGGCCAGCACTGGCGGGCCTGGGTGGGCACGCCCGCCGTCGTCGTGGAGGACAGCGAGGCCTCCGTGGCGGTGCCGGTGTCCGCGGGCCCCGCGTTCCACCTGCGCTTCGCGGGCAACCGCCGCTTCCCGGACTCGCTGCTGGCGCGCGTGGTGGCCTACGACGGCGAGGAGGCGATGGACGAGTCCGTGGCGGCGCGGCTCGCGCGGCGGCTGGAGGCGTTCTACCGGCGGCGCGGCTTCCACGACGCGCGCGTGCGGGCGCTGGAGGTCCTCCGGCCGGACGGGGAGGCGGCGGTGCTGGGCTTCCAGGTGGAAGAGGGCGCCCCGCTGCGCGTGACGGACGTGCGCTTCCGCGGCAACGCGGCGCTGTCCTCCGCCGTGCTGCGCTCCATGCTCACCAACCAGGTGGCGGCGCTGGAGACGTGGCCGGAGCTGGACCTGCCCATGCGCGAGGACCCGCTGGAGACGGAGGGGCGCGAGCGGCGCCAGGACCCGCGCGGGATGTCTCCGCCCGACCCGTCCACCGTCTACGTGGAGGACGCGTGGCTGGAGGCCGCGGACGCGATGACGATGGCCTACCGCGAGCAGGGCTTCGCGTCCGCGCAGGTGACCTTCCGGGGGCTCACCCTGGACGTGGCCCGTCACACGGCGGAGGCGGACTTCGACGTGGAGGAGGGGCCCCAGGCGTTGATCCGCGCGCCCATCTTCCTGGGCATCCCGCTGGAGGTGGACCCGGTCTGGGTGAACCTGCTGCTGCCCGTGGGCACGCCGCTGAGCTTCGAGAAGGTGGAGCAGGCGCAGGTCGCGCTGGAGCGGGGGCTGGGCCGCGAGGGCTACCTCTTCGCGCACGTGAGCAACTCCGTGTCGGTGGAGGAGAACGGCACCTCCGCGCAGGTGACCTTCCGCACGGACCCGGGGCCGCGCGTGCGCGTGGGGCAGGTGCTGCTCCAGGGGCTGACGCGCTCGGACCCCGACGTGGTGCTGGCGCAGTTGGATTTGAAGCCCGGACAGCCGCTGTCCGTGGAGGCCCTGGCGGAGGCGCAGCGCCGGCTGTCGCGGCTGGGGCTGTTCCGTCAGGCGGAGGTGTCGCTGGCGGACCCCAACCGCCGCGAGGCCTCCAAGGACGTGCTGGTGACGGTGCAGGAGCGCCCGCGCATCGACGGCGAGGTGTCCGGCGGCTACTTCCTGGTGGACGGTCCGCGCATCACGCTGGACACGGCGTGGCGCAACCTGGACGGCCGGGGGCTGAACCTGCTGGCGCGCGGCAAGGTGAACTACGCGGGCGCGAGCGCGGAGGCGCTGTCGTCCTCGCGGCTGCCGGCCGGGTGCTCCACGGGGGAGCTGTCCGGCGAGGCGTGTGAGTCCGACCTGGACGGCTTCAGCGGCCTGGGCGGGCGCGGCAACCTGGCGCTGTCCCAGCCCCGGCTGTCCTTCCTGGCGCCGCAGGAGATTGGCGCGCGGCTGGACCTGATTGGCGAGCGCGTGCACCGGCCGTCGTACCTGTCCACGCGGTTCGCGGCGGTGATGGGCGTGGACTGGGCGCTGGCGTCGTGGGTGAACGTGTCGCTCCAGTACGAACTGGAGAACAACCGGCTGCGCTCGCGCGGGGGCGTGCTGGAGCTCATCAACCGCGCGGACCAGGAGCGCCTGCGCTACCCGTACGGCGACTTCGCGCTGCACTCGCTGCGCCCGTCCATGACGTTGGACTTCCGCGATGATCCGGCCAACCCCCGGCGCGGCATGGTGCTCAGCAGCAGCGTGGAGTTCATGCGCGGCCTCAGCGTCCACCCCACGGACGTCGCGGGCAACCGGGTGCCGGAGTTCCCCATCGACGGCGTGAAGCTGTCCGGCAGCGTGAGCGCGTACGCGCCGCTGGGCCGCCGCGCGAGCGTGGCGGTGAGCGCGCGCGCGGGCACCATCGTGCCGCTGACGCAGGGGGCGCAGAACATCGGGTCCAAGCTGTTCTACCTGGGCGGCTCCTCCAGCCTCCGGGGCTTCCGCGAGGACGGCGTGCTGCCGCAGGACGTGCGCGAGGTGCTGCACCAGCGGCTGGCCGCGTGCCGCGCCGTCATCTCCCCCGCGGGCTGCCCGGATGACTTGAAGGCGGTGCTCGCGGGGCAGGTGCCCGCGAGCCAGGGCGGCGAGCTCTTCACCCTGGCCAAGGCGGAGCTGCGCGTGCCGGCCATCGCCGCGGTGGACCTGGGGCTCTTCTTCGAGGCGGGCAACCTGTGGCAGGACCGCACGCTGTTCGACCCGGGCGTGCTGCGCTACGCGGCGGGCGTGGGCCTGCGCTACGTGACGCCCGTGGGCCCGCTGGCCTTCGACGTGGGCTTCAACCTGGACCGGGACGAAGCGCTCAACGAAGCGCCCACGCAGTTCCACTTCAGCATCGGGACGTTCTGACCGGAGGCCTTCGTCCATGCGGACCCACCGTGCGCGGCGTGGAGTGATGGGAGGCCTGGCCCTGTGGGGCCTGTTCGCGCTCGCGTGTCAGCACGGGCCGGACGCGGCCCAGAAGGCGCCGCGGCCCGCGTGGATGCCGCCGGAGGGCAGTTGTCCTCGCGGCGCGCAGCTCCAGATGGAGCGGCTGGGGCTGAAGGTGGGCGACCGCATCCCCGTCATCGTGGACAGCATCCAGGACCACCCGGGGCCGGCCCGGTACAACTACAGCTTCGTCATCGCGCTGCCGCAGGCGGAAGGGGAGGCGAAGCTGCCAGGGGCGCGCATCGGCGGGCGGCTGTACGTGACGAAGCACCGCGTGTTCGGCCGGTACGACCGCATCTTCACCCCGGAGAGCGGCGCCACGTCCGTGCCCTTCTGCGGCGTGCTGCTGGACACGCGCTGGGACCGGGACGGCGAGGGGCTCATCGCGTACCCCAGCCCCATGAAGGGCTTCTCCGTGGTGCAGGACAACACGGGCGTCATCCAGGTGGTGGACCGCTACCCGTGAGGCCCGCGCGTCAGTCGACGTGCAGGGTGTAGAAGCGCTCGTCGGAGAAGAGCAGGTCCGCGACGCCGAGCAGGAAGGTGAAGTCGCCCGGGCTCGTGGGCTTGCCGGAGAGGATGCCGTCCTTCGTGTCCAGGAGGATGCCCGGCGGCAGCGCTCCGCTCTTCACGCTCCAGTTGCCCGTGCCGCTGGCGCGCACGTCGTAGATGTAGTCAGAGCCCACGCGGCCCTTGGGCACGGCCTTCGACATCAGCGTGACGGTGCCGGGAGCGCTCGTGAGGGTGATGGAGAGCGAGCCGGTGGCGGACTGGGGCGGCGTGTCGCTGTCCGTCACGACCACCGTGAACGTCGTCTTCCCGGCCTGGGTCGTGGTGCCGGTGATGAGGCCGTCCGCCGCGAGCGTCAGCCCCGCCGGCAGTGACTGCCCCTGCGCGAGCGCGAAGGTGTACGGCCGCTTGCCGCCGGTGGCGGAGACGCGCTCGGTGTAGTCGCGCTTGTTGATGGCGTCCGCCAGCGGCTCCGGCCCCGCGACCCGCAGCAGCGGACGCACGTGCAGGGTGAGGCTGCCGCTGGCGCGCTTCGTCGGGGTGCTCAGGTCGGTCACCTCCACCGGGAGGACCTGGTCCCCCGCCTGCTTGGGCGCGCCGGTGAGGCGGCCTTCGGTGTCGAGCAGGATGCCCGCGGGGAGCGGGCCGGTGGCGTTGAACGTGTACGGCGGGGTGCCGCCCCGGGCCTGGAGCTGGCCTGAATAGGGCATGGACTCGACCGCCTCAGGCAGGAGGGACTCCAGCGCGAGCGCGGAAGGGCCCGCGTCCGTCGCGCCGGCATCCACGTCCGTGCCCGCGTCCGTCGCGCCGGCATCCACGTCCGTGCCCGCGTCCGTCGCGCCGGCATCCGCGTCCGTGCCCGTGCCCGCGTCCACGTCCGTGCCCGCGTCCGGCGGGTCCACGGGCTCGGGGTCGTCGTCACAGGGGCCTCCCTCGCCACAGGCCGGCAGACAGCGGTTCTCCGACGGGAGGCACGACGTGCCGGAGGGGCAGCCTCCCGGCGCATCGCACGCGGCGAAGCGCGACAGGTCCGGCGCGAACGTGCACGCCCCCACCGTGAGGACGACAGCACCGGTCAGCGCGGCGAGCAGGTTCCTCATGGCAGCTCCCAGATGAAGGACACCGCGCCGCCCACGCCGAGCAGCGCGCCCACGCCCAGCAGTACATTGGAGGTCCGCGCCTGGCGGCGGCCCGCTTCGAGCCGGGACTCGAAGCAGTCCGCGAAGGACTGGCCGGCCGTGGCGCACTCGCCGCCGTTCCTCGACACCTTGGACTCCGTGCTCCGCGCGGCAAGTCCGAAGCCCACGCCCGCGAGGAGCGCCGCGCCGCCCGCGCCCCACAACACCCTGGGCAGCACGCGCGAGCGCTGGGGCTCCCGCGTCGCCTGCGCCGTCACCAGCGGCGACCACACCTGGTGGAGCGCCTGCCTCGCGCGCGCGTCCGCTTCGCCCGGCGTCGTGGCGGGGGCTTCGAACTGCGCTCGCGTCTCCGGGCCTCGCGCGTCCGTCACCGTGAGCGCCACGCTGCGCTTGCCCCCCACGCCCAGCGCCACGCCCCGCACCAGCCTGCGCACGCCCAGCGCCGACGCCTGCGCGCTCCGGCACTCCGCGTCGCCACACGCCGTCAGCGCCGCGCCCGAGCCGCGCAGCCGCGCCAGCGTGTCCTCGCGCGACTCCAGGCACGCGTCCGGCAACGCGGCCACCGCGCGCCGCGTGGCGTCCTCCAGCTCGCGCGCGTCCTCGGACGGCAGGGCCAGCCTCTCAAAGGGCATGAGCACCACGCGCGTGTTCGCGTCGCAGGGCGCGGACATGCGCAGCAGCATCAACAGCAGGGATGCGGGCAGGCTCATGGCACCAGCGCGGCGTCCGCTTCGTCCGGCGACGGCGTGATGCCGAGGCTCGCCATGTAGCCCCGGTAGAAGCGCGGTCCGAAGGGCACGGAGAAGAGCTTGTCGCGCATCGCGTCCTGCACCGCGCCCCGGGCCGCCACGCTGGCGTCGTGCCAGGGCAGGCCCCCCGCGTCCACCACCTCCGACGCGCGGGTGATGGCGAACGGCGCCTCCCGGCCGCTGCCGCGCAGGTAGTAGCCGCGCCCCACGGGCAGGGCCACCACCAGCGGACGCTCGCGCTCCTTGTGCAGCTCCACCACGCGGATGCCGCGCGCGTCCTCCACCCACAGCCGGCCCGCCAGGCCCGTGGGCACCATCAGGTAGCCCAGCGACGCGGCGTCCCCCAGGTCCGTCAGCGCGAACGCGCGGTTGAGCGCGGGCGGCTGGATGAACACGTTGGGCTGGCCCCGCACGTCGTTCGTGCCCTGGCTCGCGGCGGCCACGAAGGCCCGCAGCTCCGCGTAGTCCACCTTGCCGTCCCCGTTGACGTCGCCCGCGCCCGACAGCGCCGAGCGCACCATGTGGCTGAAGACGCCGGAGCGGATGGCGCTCCACTCCTGGCTCTCCTGCTCCGAGGCCGTGGACAGCACCACGCCCACCTGCGGGAATCGCGCCAGCTCGCGGTTTCCCAGGAGCCCCTTCACCGCGTCCACGTACGCGGGGCCCACCGGCAGCGCGCCGCGCGAGTGGACGAAGAAGTAGGAGTCACACGCGTCCACGATGAGCTGGAGGAAGGAGGCCTTGCTCGGCGAAATCACGCGCTCGTACAGCTCCGTGCGCGTCAGCGGCCCGTCCAGCAGGCTGACGGCGCCTTCGCCCGCGGCGCCGCGCTTGCCGTGGCCCACGAACACGAAGGTCAGCACCGGCACGGCGCCCTTCGCCCGGTCCTCCGCCATGCGGGCGTTCAGGCGGGAGAGCGCAGCGGACAGCGCGGGGTGCGTGGGCGGGCGCGTCTTCGCGGCGAGCCCCGGGTGCAGGGCCTGGGTCTCCGCGTCCAGCACGCTCAGCAGCACCACCTCCCGCGAGCGGGGCGCGAACAGCTCGTAGTACCGGGCGCCGTCATCGTCCGCGTAGCGCAGGGGCGCCTGGGACCGCTCCGTGCCCGTGTTGCTGGCCACGATGAGGGCGTAGTGCACCTGCTCCGGCGCGGCGCCCGTGGCGGTTCCGGCCAGCAAGAGGAGCACCCCCAGGACCAGGGGCCTGTGAGAGGGCATGGACATCAAGGGTTTGCGCGATGCGCTGTGCGAAAGAATGCCACGGGGCGCAACCGACAATCCACCGGTGGCCGCTCGCGACAACATGCGGATGACGGGACCGCGACGGACGCGGTAAGCCCTTGAGGGATGGAGTGGGATGACGACACGTTGCGCCGTTTTCGCGAAGGCACCCCGGAGGTGTTGGCGGAGGTGTATCGCGCGCACGCGGAGCCGCTCGCCCGACTGCTCAAGGCGGCCGCATGGCGGGGAGCCTTCACCCGTCTGAGGAACGCGATGGAGCTGGAGAACACGCTGCTGGAGACCTTCGCCCGCGCCTTCGAGCCGCGCACGCGCGCGGCCTACAACGGCACGCGTCCCTATGCCCACTTCCTGATGGGCATCGCGCGCAACGTGCTGCTGGAGCAGTCGCGCGAGCGCGAGCTGGTGGGGCGCGACGAGGCCTTCGAGGGGCTCACCGAGGCCTCCTCCGACGAAGGTGGGCTGGACGAGCTGCTGGAGGACCGCGAGGTGGAGGCGCTGCTCGCGGCGTTCAAGGGCGGCCTGTCACGTGAAGAACACCGGCTGTTCGAGCTGCGCTTCGGCGAGGGCCTGCCCCAGGAGGAGGCCGCCACGGCGCTGGGGCTCACGCGCATCCAGGTGCGGCGGCGCGAGTTCGGGTTGAAGTCCCGGTTGCTGGGGTTCCTCCAGTCGAAGGGGTACCTCGAGGACCTGGAGACGCAGGGCTGGAGCTTCTTCAAGCGGCGGGGTGCGCGATGAGTGGATGTGACGACCGCCGGGCGAAGCAGGCCATGGCCGCGCTCTTCGAGAAGGGCCGGGACGGGCTGGACGCGGAGGGCTTCCAGCGCCTGCGCGCGCACCTGGCCACCTGCCCGGACTGTCAGGAGACGTACACGCGGCTGTCGCGCGTGGAGTCGGTGCTGGAGCGGCGGGCGCTGCCCCAGTCCCGGAGCGCGCACCTGGAGCAGGCGCTGTTCGCCAGACTTCAACCCGCCCCCGCGCGCGCGGTGGTGACGTCCGAGCGCAGGCGGTGGTTCTCATCCCCGCTCTTCATGCCCCTGGCGCTGGGCGCCGCCGCCGCGACGGTGGCGCTGGTCGTCGTAGCGCCAACCCTGGAGCGCCAGGCACCGCGGGACGCGCCGGAGTGGCAGGCGCGCTCGTCCGCCCCGGGCGAAGGGGCCTGGGGCGTGCGCGCCTTCTGCGTCTCGCCCGAAGGCACGGTGCTGGCGGAGGCCCGGCCCGGTGGGACGCTGACGTGCGCGGAGGGCAACGCGGTGCAGTTCAGCTACACCGCGCCGGAGCGCGCGCGCCTGTCGCTGGAGGGTTTGCCCGCCGGTGGCGAGCCGCTGCGCTTCTTCCCGAGCGAGGGCCCGGCCCCGGAGGTCGCCGCGGGCGTGGACGTCACGCTGCCCTTCAGCACGCCCGTGCAGGGCGGATGGCTGACGGGCCCGGTGCCCGTGCGCGCGCGCTTCACGGACGCGCAGGGCCGCACCGTCGCGGACACGCAGGTGACGCTCCAGCCTCGCTGAGCCGCCCCCGCGAGCGAACAACCCCCCTCCCGTGCGAGCACAGGAGGGGGGCGGGGACTGCCGTGTCTTGTGGGGACCGTGAGTGACTCACGGACGCTGGACGCGGCGGTCCACTTTCCATGTCCGCGCACTTCCCAGGTGTGTCGCGAGCGCCGCCGCGTGGATCGCCGCCCGCCGGACTGTTCTGTACTGGCCGAAGCCGGAGCGCTGGCGGGGCAGGGGGTCCATGCCGCCCCTGGCGGTGACAGTGTCCGGAGCGTGGACGGGCCCGGGGTGGGGGGCCGGTATACAGTCCACGACGTGTTCTACGCGTGTGTGCGGGCGGTGGTGGCGCTGGCGCTGCGGCTCTTCTACCGGGTGAAGGTGAACGCCCCGGGCGAAGCGCCGTCCGGGCCGGTGCTCTTCGTGGGCAACCATCCGAACGGGCTCATCGACCCGGCGCTGGTGTTCATCCTCACGCGGCGCCAGGTGACGTTCATGGCCAAGGCGCCGTTGTTCAAGCTGCCCGTCATCGGCTGGCTGTTGAAGGGGCTGGACGCGCTGCCGGTGTACCGCAAGCAGGACGACCCGGCGCAGATGGGGCGCAACGAGGGCACGCTGGAGGCGGCGAAGGGCGCGCTCGTGCAGGGGCGGGCCATCACCATCTTCCCGGAGGGGAAGAGCCACTCGGAGCCGGAGCTGGCGGAGCTGAAGACGGGGGCGGCGCGCATCGCGCTCAACGCCGCGCGCGAGGGCGCCCCGGTGCGCATCGTCCCGGTGGGGCTCACCTACGCGGAGAAGAACGTCTTCCGCAGCGAGGTGCTCATCGACCAGGGCGCCCCCATCGACGTGACGGCCTTCCTGCCGGAGGACGCGGCGTCGGAGCAGGACGCGGTGCGCGCGCTGACGGAGCGGGTGGCGGAGGGCCTGCGCGCGGTGACGCTGAACCTGGAGCAGTGGGCGGACCTGCCGGTGGTGCGGGTGGCGGAGCAGCTCTACGCCTTCCGCCAGGGCGGCGCGCTGGACGCGGAGCGGCTGCGGCTGTGGGCGCGAGGGGTGCGGCTGTTCCGGACGCAGGAGCCGGAGCGCTACGCGCGCCTGCATCAGCACCTGTCCTCGTTCGGCCACCGGATGTCGCTGGTGCAGGCGTCGCGGCCGGAGGAGCTGTCCGTGGAGTACCGCCCGGGCAACGTGGTGCCGTTCGCGGTGAGGACGCTGGCGCGCCTGCTGTTCGGGCTGCCGCTGTTCGCGCTGGGGCTGGCGGTGTTCGCGCTGCCCTATCCGCTGCCCCGGATGGCGGCGCGCAGCGCGGAGCTGGACGTCCAGGCCACGGTGAAGTTCCTCACCGCGGCGGTGGTGTCCGTCGTGTGGTGGTGGGGCCTGACGGCGGTCGCGGCGGTGTGGGGCGGGTGGGCGTGGGGGTTGGGGACCTTCGTGGCCATCCCGCCGCTGGCGCTGTTCACGCTGTCGTTCGCGGAGCGCTGGGACGCCACCCGCCATGACCTGGAGCTGTTCTTCACGCTGGGCAACCGGAAGCGGCTGAAGGCCCGGCTGCTCGCGGAAGGGGAGCGGCTGGCGGTCGAGGTGGAGCGGCTGGCGGAGGAGTACCGGCCGAAGCTCGACGGCACCGTCGCGCGGTAGCAGGCGGCGTGGGCGGACCGGAAGATCCGCCGATGCCGTCGAAAGCCCCGCCCTCCTGTGGGCCCGGGTCCGGTCGTTAGGTTCCTCCTCCAAGGGAATCAACACCAGGAGCAGGGCAATGGCGGCATACGACGTGGTCATCGTGGGAGGCGGCCCGGGTGGGCTCAACGCCGCGCTGTATCTGGGGCGCGGGCGCAAGAAGGTGCTGCTCTGCGACGCGGGCCCGCCGCGCAACGCGGCGGCGGCGCACATGCACGGCTTCGGTTCGCGGGACGGCATCCCGCCCCCGGAGTTCCGGCGCATCAGCCGCGAGCAGTTGAAGGCCTACCCCAACGTGGAGGCGCTCGACACGCGCGTGGGCTCCGTGGAGAAGCACGAGGGCGGCTTCCGCGTGGCGCTGGGAGACGGCACGTCGGTGGACGCGCGGCGCCTGCTGCTGGCGATGGGCGTGGTGGACGTCATGCTGGACATCCCCGGCTACAAGGAGCTGTGGGGGCCCAGCATCTTCCAGTGTCCCTACTGTCACGGCTGGGAGGTCCAGGACCAACCGTTCGCCATGCTGGCGAAGAACCCGCAGTACCTGGACGGCGCCCCCATCATCCAGAACTGGTCGAAGGACCTCATCGTCTTCACCCACGGCGCCTTCGAGGTACCGCCGGAGCAGCGTGAAAGACTCCAGGCCCTGGGCATCCCGCTGGAGGAGCGGAGGATCCGCGCGCTGCACGGGAAGGACGGGCGCCTGGCGGAGGTGGAGCTGGAGGACGGGACGCGCATCGCCCGGAGCGTGATGTTCTCCGCGCCGCCGCAGCAGCAGCACGAGTTGGTGACGCGGCTGGGGCTCGCGCTGGATGACCTGGGCTACGTGAAGGTGGGCCCCACGGGAGAGACGTCCGTGCCCGGCGTCGTCGCGGTGGGCGACATGACGACGCCGATGCAGGCGGCCATCGCGGCGGCCAGCGCGGGCACCATCGCCGCGGCGATGATGAACCACGCCCTCATCCTGGAGGACGCGGACCGCCGCTACACGGAGGTGACGGGGAAGCCCGCACCGTCACGGCAGAAGGGGCACTGAGACGACGGGCCGTCAGTGCGCGGACGGCGCGCGGTGCTGCTTGCGCCACGCGGCGGGCGTGAGCCCCTCCGCGCGCCGGAACAGGCGGATGAAGTGCGTGGGGTCGGCGTAGCCCACGCGCTCCGCGATGATGTCCACGCGCTCGTCCGTGGACATCAGCCGCCGCCGCGCCTCCGCCATCCGCCCGGAGATGATCCACTCCACCACGCTGCGGCCCGTGGCCTGCTTCAGCGCGGTGGTGACGTGCGCGGGCGAGCGGCCCACGGCGGCGGCCACCTCGCGCAGCGAGATGGGCTCCAGGCAGTGCCGTTCGATGTACGAGAGCGCTTCCCCCGCGAGCGTCGGACGCGACTCCACGGGCGCCCACGTGCTGGAGCGGGCCACCTCCGCGAGCACCAGGGAGAAGAGGCTGCGCGTCACCTGCTCCCCCAGCGCGCGGTGCGGTGCGCGCGTCTCCGCGCGAAGCTCCGACAGCAGCCGCACCAGGTGCTCCTGCCGCCCGGACGGAATCGGCACCACGGCGGAGGCGCCCTGGCGCACGCGCTCGAAGGGCTCCAGCAGCGGCCCCACCTCCGTGTGCGTGAAGGCGGACGGATGGAACCCGAGCCCCCAGACCTCCGCCCGCTCGGACACCACCGTGCGGTGTTTCTCCCCCGCGGGGATGAGCATCACGTCGCCCGCGGACACCGTCAGCCGGGTGCGCTGGTCGATGACGGCCCGCCCGCCCGTGTAGAGCGCGAGCACGGCCTGCGGGTGAGAGGCGGCATGGGGGGAGGGCGCCTGCTGGGCATGGCCGCATGCGACGACCAGGGTGGTCGACGGCACCTCCCAGACGTGCACCGGCTGCGAATGCACGACCGCCACGAGCGCCTCGCTTCCTTCCCTGGCGGGCAGGGAACCTGCCCACGCCGTTGCCCCGGGCTCGGATGCGCTCCGGGCCCGGGCGTTTCAACTCAAACCTGCTGCGCGCGGGGCACGGCGTCCCGGAACAGCCTCGCGCCCACGAGCAGCGCCAGGCCGCCCAGCAGCACCGGCACCGCGTTGATGGCGATGGCGGTGTGGAGGCTGGACATGTCGGCGATCTGCCCGATGAGCGTGGGCGAGATGGCGTCGCCCAGCATGTGGATGCACAGCACGTTGAGGCCCATGGCGAAGGCGCGGAACGCGGGCGGCACGCAGTTGACGATGGCCGCGTTGATGGGGCCGCTGTTGAGGAAGATGAGGAACTGCGCCACGCCGATGGCCGCGAACGTCAGCGTCGTGTCCTTCAGGTTCACCGCCAGGTACATGCACGGCGCCGCGAGCATCAGGCCAATGCCGGACAGCCACAGCCCGCCGCCCGCGCGCTTGCGGTCCATCTTGTCGCCCAGCAAGCCGCCGGCCACGGTGCCGGTGAGGCCCGCCACCGCCGTGATGGCGCCGAACACCAGGCCCACGCGGCCCGGGTGCTCCAGCCACAGTTGCCGCTCACGCACCAGGTACGTGGGCATCCAGAACGCCAGGCCGCCAATGGAGAACGTCATCAGCGTGTAGCCCGCCGTCGTGGCCCAGAAGGCCATGTTGCGGCCCAGCCCCTTGAGGCCCTCCATGAAGGGCAGCTTCACCGCCGCGTCCGGCCCGTCCATGGCGCCGCGCTGGGGCTCCGGCATGAAGAAGGCCATGGCGCCCAGCACGAGCCCCGGCACGCCGCCCGCGAAGAACGCCGCGTGCCACGAATACGTCTGCGTCAGCCACCCGCCCAGGCCGTAGCCCATGGCGGAGCCCACCGGGATGGCGATGTAGAAGTACGACAGCATCCGCGTGCGCTGCTCGCGCGGATACAGGTCGGAGATGATGGACGGCGCCACCGCGCCATAGCCCGCCTCTCCAATGCCAATCACCGCGCGCGCCAGCAGGAGCGCCGTGAAGCTGGACGCCAGGCCGCTGGCCCCCGTGGCCAGGCTCCACAGGATGACGCCGCCCGCGACCAGGAGCCGGCGGGGGATGCGGTCCCCCAGGAAGCCGCCCAGGGGCGACGCCAGCATGAACACGATGATGAAGACGGTGCCCAGCAGGCCGGACTGCGCGTCGTTGATGCCGAAGTCCTTCTGAATCTCCGGCAGCGCGACGGCGATGATGTACCGGTCGAGGTAGTTGACCAGGTTGATCAGCGTGAGGATGAACAGCGCGTAGCCCGCGCGCACGGACTGCGTGGCGTGCGAGCGGGACGGAGCGACGGGGGAGGAGGCGTTCATGAGCGGGGGGCGCCGGAGCTGGAGCCGAAGCGGTACGCCAGCAGGCCCCAGCGCAGGCCGCGGTCGCTCACGCGGCACGCATCCAGGCCCAGCGCCTTCACCGCTTCGCGCAGGATGAGGGCCCCCGCGGGGATGACGTCCGCGCGCTTGGGCTGGAGGCCGGGCAGCGTCCGCCGCGCGTCCAGGGGCATGGCGCACAGTTGGTCCGTGAGCGCGTCCAGTTCGCCCCGGGACAGCGTGCCGCCGTGGACCGCCTCCGCGTCGTAGGTCGCCATCTGGTGCCGCACGGCGTACAGCGTCGTCACCGTGCCGGCCACGCCCACCAGCAACGCGCCCGGGGGCGGCGGGGGCAGGGCGGAGAAGGTGTCGCGCAGGTGCGCCTCGATGCCGCCGCGCTCATCCGGGGACAGCGGGTCGGTGCGCACGTAGCGCTCCGTGAGCCGCACGGCGCCCACGTCGAAGCTGTGGCGGAAGGCGACCGTGCCCGCGTCGCTGCCGTAGATGAACTCCGTGGACCCGCCGCCGATGTCCACCACCAGCAGCGGCCCCGCGGCCTCGGTGGCGAAGTCCTGGGCCACCGCCGCGAAGGACAACTGCGCCTCCATCTCCCCGGGGATGATCTCCACCGTCACGTCCGCGCGGGCCTTGGCCTGCGCGATGAAGTCCGCGCCGTTCTTCGCGTCGCGCGCGGCGCTGGTGGCGGACACGGCGATGGCTTCCGCGCCCAGCTCGCGGGCCTCGTTGGCGAAGGCCACCAGCACGGAGAGCGTGGCCTCCATGCCTTCGGAGGACAGCACGCGGCTCGTGTCCACGCCCCGGCCCAGGCGGGTGATCTCCGCGCGCTCCACCACGGCCTGGAAGCGCCCGTCCGGCTGGCGGTCCGCCACCAGCAGCAGCACGGAGTTGGTCCCGATATCGATGGATGCGAAGCGAGGCATGCCGCGAACACTACTCAACGCAGCAGCGCTTCCAAAGCGCGCGCCAGGGCCTCGTAGTCCGCCGGGGTGTTGTAGAGCTGCGCGGACAGCCGCAGGTGCCGCCGGGGCGCCCGGGGCCAGGCGGTGACGGGGATCTCGATGTGGTGCTCCTCGAACAGGCGCACGTGGAGGGGGTCCACGTAGAGCGGCGGCTCGGGGCGCTCCGGGAAGCCGTCCGGCAGGGCCACGCACGCCATGCTGCCCACCATGGACTCCGGGCACAGCGGCGCCGCGTTGCCCAGCTTCGCGTCCAGCCGCCGCCGGGCCGCCAGCACCTTCTCCCGGTTGGACTCCATCACCTCCGGCCACCCGCCCGGGACCAGCCCGCCCACGACGCGCAGGGCGGTGGGGATGCACAGGAAGGGCGTGGGGTCGAGCGTGCCCACCCAGTCGAACTCCAGCCGGAAGCGCGAGCGGTCCGTGCGCGGCGAGTTGTGCCCGTGGCTCACCACCAGCGGCTTGAAGCCCGGCTGCAGGTCGCGGCGCACGTACAGGAACGCGGCGCCCTTGGGCGCGCACAGCCACTTGTGGCAGTTGCCCGTGTAGTACGCCGCGCCCAGCGCCTGGAGCGCCAGCGGCACCATGCCCGGGCCGTGCGCGCCGTCCACCAGCGTCTCCACGCCCCGCTCGCGCATGCGGCGCACCAGCTCCGCCAGCGGCATGACCAGCGCCGTCTGGCTGGTGATGTGGTCCACGAGCAACAGCCGCGTGCGCGGCGTCACCTGAGCCATCACCGCGTCCACCACGGACTCCGGCGAAGTCACCGGCCAGGGCAGCTTCGCCACCACCACCTTCACGCCCTGCTCCGCGGCGGCCACGTCCAGCGCGTTCCTGGACGCGTTGTATTCGTTGTCGGTGGTGAGCAGCTCGTCGCCGGGCTGGAAGCGCAGGTTGCGCAGCACGGTGTTCACGCCCGTGGTGGCGTTGGACACGAACGCCAGGTCCTCCGCGTCCGCGCCCACGAAGGCCGCGAGCACCGCGCGCGCCTCGTCCAGGAGCGGCTCCGCCTCGCGGGCCAGGAAGCGCACGGGCTCCGCCTCCAGCCGCGCCCGCAGCTCCGACTGGTGCTGGAGCACCGCCGTGGGGCAGGCGCCGAACGAGCCGTGGTTGAGGAAGACGACCTGGGGGTCCAACCCCCAGTGGGCCTTGTGGGCGGGGAGGGGAGCGCTCATGGAGCGCGCAATGCACTCCGGCGCGTCCCCCCTGTCAACGGACGCCCGCCGTGGCGGACTACTTCGAAGCCGGGGCGGTGCCCCAGTCCGGGGTCAGCCAGTAGCCCTTCTCCATGGGCAGCGGCACCTGGTTGTTGCCGTCGGAGGTCATCACCCACAGGTGCGCGCCGCCGTTGCGGTTGGTGCTGAACATGATGAGCCGGCCGTTGGCGGAGAACGTGGGCTCCTCGTTGTTGCCCTGGTCCTGCGTGAGGCGCGTCACCTTGCCCGTGTCCACGTTGACGGTGAAGAGGTCGAAGGCGTTGCGCTCGTCGCGCGCGGTGAAGGCGATGAGGTCCCCGCGCGGCGACCAGTCCGGCGTCTGGTTGTAGTTGCCCTGGAAGGTGAGCCGCTTCACGCCGGAGCCGTCCGCGTTCATCACGTACACCTGCGGGCTGCCGCCCCGGTTGGACACGAATGCGATGCGCTTGCCGTCCGGCGACCAGGTGGGGCTGGTGTTGAGGCCGTAGGGCGTGTCCGTGACGGCCTTCGCGCCGGAGCCGTCCGCCGAGGCGACGTAGATCTGCGCGCTCTCACCCTCCGCCAGCGCGTAGGCGATGCGCTTGCCGTCCGGCGAGTACGCGATGCCCGTGGCCATCTGGCCTTCGGTCACCAGCGGCTTCGCCTCGCCGCCGGGGGACTGCACGTAGATGTCCGGCCGGTTCTTCCGGTAGGACGTGTAGGCCACCTGGCCGGACGGGCTGAGCGTGGGGAGGATGTGCGTGCCGCCCCTGGTGAGCGCCTGCGCGTTCATGCCGTCCCAGTCCGCCACGTACACGTCGCGGTTGGCGCCCGCCTTGCGCACGTAGGTGATGCGCGACAGGAAGGGGCTCGCCTCGCGGGTGAAGTGCCGGTAGAGCGCGTCCGCCAGCGCGTGCGCCAACTGCCGGGGCTCACCGGCCGGCGCGTCCTTGGCCACCTTCAGCTCCTCCTTGCCCGTGGCCACGCTGAACAGGCGCAACTCGCCGCGCAGCGCGCCGCCGTCCTGCGCGAGCGACACCTTCACCAGCGACTCCGCGCCCACGTCCGCCCAGCGGCTGAAGTTGATGCTGCCCGCCGTCATGCCCTCCTTGGCGTCCGCGGTGAAGCCCGCGCGGTCCAGCACCTGGAAGATGCCGGAGGCGGTGAGGTCGTACGTGAAGGCGGAGTCGAAGGTCTGCGCGGACTTCCTGTCCGCGCCCTCCTGCACCACGGGCGCGGGGGCCGCGAGCGGCAGCGGGCGGAAGTTCGCGCCGGAGATTTCGATGACGGGCGCCTGCGCCAGCACCAGCGCGGGGACGAGGAGGAGCGACAGCAGGAGGGCTTTCATGGGCTGAACACCAGGACGACGCCGTTCTTCTGGAGCGCGTCGCGAAGCGCGTCGGGGGGAGGAGAGAAGGGAGATGCCTTGCGCACGGCGGCCACCACCGCCGCGTCGAACAGCTCGTTGCCGCTGGCCTTGGCCAGGCTCACGTCCAGCACTTCGCCCGCGCGGCCCAGCCTCATGGCCACCTGCGCCTTGAGGTACAGGCGCTCCGCGTCGGGGATGGTGTCCGCCACGTTGTAGTGACGGCGCACCTGGGACTTCAGGAGGCCGTAGTACCGCTCGCCCTCCGCCACCGCGGAGTCACCGTCCGGGTCGCCGTCCTCGGCGCCCTCCAGCTCCTCCGGCTCCGTGGGCTTCGCGGACTTGTCGAACGCGCCGAAGAGCTTCTTGCGCCGGTCCTCCGCGCTCGCCTCCCCCTTCTGGGGCGCGGGCGCCGGGGCGGGCTTCACGCCGGGCACCGCCACGGCGGCGGGGGAGGGCGCGGGAGTCTCCGCGGGAGGCGTGGGCGTGGGCTTGGCCACGACCTCCTTGGGCGGCGGCTGCGCCACCTCCTTGCGCGGCAGGAGCTTGGGGTCGCGCGGCTTGCCCAGCCGCACCAGCGACGCGTTGATGGGCTTCTGGTCCAGGTTCACCTTCGGCGCGGACGTGAAGTTCGCGTAGAGGAGCGCCGCCGCGACCACCGCCACGTGCCCGACCACGGAGACGACGAGGAAGCGCGACAGCCGCGTGGGCCGTGAAACCAGCAGGCTGTGGGAGACCGCGGAACTCATGGGCTAGCGCTTCGCCTCCTTGGGCTTGCCCTTGGCGGGGGCCTTGCCGGAGTTGGACGCCTTGGAGCCCGTGGCGGGTTCCGTGATCATCCCCACGTTGGAGATGCCCGCGCGCTGGGCCGCGGCCATCACCTCCACCACCACGCCGTACGGCACGTCCCGGTCCGCGTGCAGATACACTTCCTTGTCCGCCTGCGCCTTGGCGTTGGCGGCGAGCTTCGTCTCCAGCTCCTCCAGCGCGACCTCCGCGTCCCCGATGTAGACCTTGCGCCCCGCGTCGATGGAGAGGACGACCTTCTTCTCCGTCGCCTCCACCGGGGCCGCCTTCGTCTCAGGGAGGTTCACCTTCACGCCCTGCTGGATGAGGGGCGCCGTCACCATGAAGATGATGAGCAGCACCAGCATCACGTCCACCATGGGCGTGACGTTGATCTCGCTCATGGTGGTGCGGCCACCGCCGCCCTTGCCTCCGCCCATGCCCATGTGACGGGTCCCCTAGCGGAAGAAGTGCCGCTTGATGATGTTGAGGAAGTCCGCGGAGAAGTTGGACATCTCCGTGTCGAAGACCTTGATGCGGCTGACGAACGAGTTGTACGCGACCACCGCCGGGATGGCCGCGAACAGCCCCGCCGCCGTGGCGAACAGCGCGTTGCCCACCGGCGCGGCCACCGTGGCCAGCGTCGCGTTGCCCTGCTCCGCGATGTTGTTGAACGCGCCCAGGATGCCAATCACCGTGCCGAACAGCCCCACGAATGGCGACGCGGCGCCCACCGTGCCCAGGAAGGACACGCGGTTCTCCAGCTCCGTGATCTGCGCCGTGGCCGCGCGGTTGAGCGCGCGCTCCACGTTCTCGATGCCGCCCAGCTTGGCGCTCATCGCGGCCTCGGCGCCGCCGTCCTGGGTCCCCGTCTGCGCCAGCTTGCTCAGCTCCTCGTAGCCCGCGCAGAACACCTTCGACAGCGGCGAGCCCTCCAGCTTCTGGGCGGACTGGTAGATGGCCTCCAACCGGGACGCCTTCCAGAACGTGTCTAGAAAGGTGAGCGACTGGGCGCGAGCACGCGACAACTGGGTGGCCTTCATGGCGATGAGGGCCCAGGAGGCGACCGACACGCCCATGAGGAGGAGGAGCACCGCGAGCTCGATGAACGACGCGTCGCGGATGATCTCCACGTAGTTCATGGCGCCAAAGGCCAGGGGCAGGTGGGGTATCATGGGGTCCAGCGCGTAACATTCCGTCCTCGGGTGGGTCAAACCCGCTTACGACGCCCGGTTGCTTTGGACGGCACTGAATAATTCCCGGGGTTGGTCGTCTGGAGGGTTGTTCCGGGCCGACGACCTCAACCATCCCGAACCACGGATGCCCATCATGAACGCGAGAACGCTCGCCGCATTCCTCTGTCTCTCCTCTGGCCTCACCGGCTGCATCGTTGAAAGCAACCACCCGCGCTACCCCGGTGACGTGCGGATGTCGTGGAGCTTCGACGGCGCCACCTGCGGCCAGATGCGGAACATCGACGGGGTGGACATCTACATCGACGGGGAGATCCTGGAGAATGGCGGCCAGTATCCCTGCTCGGCGAACGGCTTCGACGGCATCGTCCTGCACGACTTCGCGCCCGGCACGTACTCGTTCAGCGCGGAGGCGGTGGACTACGACGGCGTGGCCGTCTACTCGTACCGCGGGACCTTCACGGTGGACGGCAACGTGGCCGTGCCCATCAACTTCAACACGGGCCGCACCGGCGCCACCTCCTACGCCTATGTGAACTGGCTGTTCCCCACGGAGGCGGGCACGTCCTACCCCACCTGCGGCCAGGCCGGCGTGGCCTATGTGGATGCCCGCGTGGATGACGGCCCGTGGGGGCGCTTCAACTGCAACGAGGGCAGCCAGGGCCGCTACGTGGAGACGCCGGAGCTCGCCCCCGGGCAGCACTACCTGGAGGTCGTCGGCGTCGACGCGTACGAGCGGCCGCTCTACTACTACGGCGGCGGCTTCACCTCGCAGGCCGGCATCCCGGCGTCCATCACGGCGAACACCTGGGTCATTGGCGGCGCCGCGGTGGGCTGGCAGCTCTATGAAGGCGCCACGCGGCTGAGCTGCGGGCAGGCCGGCGTGGCGGAGGTGGGCATCAACTTCCAGGACGTGCACACCAACGAGTGGGTCTACGGCGAGGCGGGCCAGTGGTTCTCCTGCAACGAGTCCCCGGCCATCTTCGAGTTCCTGCGCCCCGGTGAGTACTTCGTGTCGCTGCAGGCGAACGGCACGGGCGGCCGGCGCTACATCTCGCCCCGGGGTGCGGACATGCTGAGCCTGCGCGTCTACGCCCACGACTTCCCCAGCGCGTCGGAGGCCGCCATCGCTCCGCTCGACCGCGTGCAGTAGTCGCTGGGGCCCACCCGGAACGGGCCGCACGAAAGGGTCGGAGGCCTTCCAGGCTTCCGGCCCTTCGTGCGTTCCAGGGGGCGTTGGCATCAAACGTGATAGGGACTCACCCCATGCGGCAAGACAGCCACGGTCCCATCGGCGTGTTCGACTCCGGCATCGGAGGCCTCACGGTCCTCAAGGCGCTCATGGCGCGGCTCCCCCACGAGCGCACGCTGTACCTGGGGGACACGGCGCGCGTGCCCTACGGCACCAAGTCCGGCGAGGTGGTGACGCGCTACTCGCTGAAGAACGCGGAGTTCCTCCTGGAGCGCGGCATCAAGCTGCTGGTGGTGGCGTGCAACACGGCCTCCGCCGCGGCGCTGCCCGCCCTCCAGGCCGCGCTGCCGGTGCCGGTGCTGGGCGTGATTGAGCCCGGGGCCCGCACGGCGCTCCAGCGCACCCGGGGCGGCGGGGTGGGCGTCATCGGGACGCCGGGCACCGTGCGCTCCGGCGCGTACCAGCGCGCGCTGGAGGCGGGAGACCCGAAGGTCTCGGTGAAGGCGAAGGCGTGCCCGCTCTTCGTGCCCCTGGCGGAAGAGGGGTGGACCCACGGCGACGTGCCGCTGCTGGTGGCCCGCGAGTACCTGGCCGGCTTCGCGCGCGACGGGGTGGACACGCTGGTGCTGGGCTGCACCCACTACCCGCTGCTCAAGGGCGTCATCGCGGAGGTCGTGGGGCCGCACGTGTCGCTGGTGGACTCGGCGGAGGCCACGGCGGAGGCGGTGGCGCGGCTCCTGGGGGAGAAGGACCTCCTGGCGCCAGCGTCCGTGGGCGCGCCCGAGCACGCCTTCTTCGTCACCGACGTGCCGGAGCGCTTCGTGGAGGTGGGGGCCCGCTTCCTGGGGCGCCCCATCCCTTCCGCGGAGCAGGTGGACCTGCGCTTCTAGGCGGCCTGGCCGCCCCTGGCCCGGCCCTCAGCGCACGGGGGGCGTGGAGACGCTCGCCGTGGGCTCCTCCGCGGAGGACTTGAGCAGCTCCTTGGCGGCCTGGAGGACGGGCAGCTCCTGGGCGCCGTCCACGGCGACGAGCGCCTGGGCGGCCTCCGTGCCGATGTCGTCCTGGCGCGGAAGCTGGCCGGTGGCCCAGGTGATGAGCCGCTCCATCAGCGGGAAGAAGTGGATCACCTTCAGCGGCCGGTTCATCCAGCCCACGGTGATGCAGTAGTACTGGTTGAAGGGCTTGGTGTGGTGGATGCGGTGGTGGTCCGGCGGCAGGATGAGGTGCACGCGCTGCAGGAAGCCGATGATCGCGGGCGGCTCATCCAGGTGCGACCACTTGTGGAACTGGTTGGTCGCCATCACCCAGAAGATCATCGCGCCCAGGAACGCGGCCAGGAACACCCAGCCCGGGCCGGCGAGCGGGATGGCCACCGCCAGCGCCGCCACCGGCAGCGACACCAGGCAGTTGTTGCCGTTGGTCTCCACGAAGTCGTGGCGGGTGATGGCCTTCTCGTCCACGTGGTGCTCGCGGAAGGGGCGGATGAACGCCTTGCCCAGGATGGGCATCTCCGTGGAGCCCCACGTGTCGCCCATCCAGTGGACCACGCCGGACACGAAGTCCGCGGCCAGGTAGCCCAGCACCACCGCCAGGGTCAGCATCCACGGCCCGGTGTGGTGGGTGCTCCAGAGCTTGTAGACGAGCGCGCTCTCCAGGCCCACGAACGCGATGATGGAGGCGATCTCCATGGCGCGGATGGCGGGCGAGTAGCCCTGCGCGAGCGCCTGGGCATCCTGCAGGCGGACCTTGTCCGCGATGGTGTCCGGCTTCTTCATCGGTGGTGTTCCGGTCCGCGGCAGGGAGGAAGGGACTGACGGCGCGATCGTCAGAGGGGTTTACGTACCCCAGGGCGTTTCGGCTTTTCAACAGAGGCGCCCATGCCCGCCAGGCTGGTGTCCCCGTGCGGATCCGTACACCGAGCGTCGCGGGAGGTGGCGGACGCACACCCCGGGAAGCGGGCAGGCACGCGTAAAAGAGGTGCGGGACGCGTGACGCTTACCTTGTGAAGCCTGGACCCCGCTGCTACGGTGCCCGACCTCGGCAATGGCGAAAACCTTCGAAAAAGCCGTCACCGGCTTCAATCACAACATCAAGCACAAGGGGAAGGTCTACCACGTCCAGACCGAGGACTCGGGCGTCAACAACCCCCACATCATCACCCACCTGTTCGTGGGCGGGAACATCCTCGCGTCCAAGAAGACGTCCTACGCGGACATCCTCAACGCGGAGAACCTGGCGGAGGTCGTGCGCGAGTTGATGGAGGAGCAGCACAAGGAGATGCTGCGCAACCTCATCAACGGCGTGTACGACAACTACGAGTCCACGGTCCGTTCGTACCAGCCGGGTCAGCTCGCCACGGACGCGGAGATGGCCGCGCAGCCGAAGCTGCCGCCGCAAGCGCCCGCGCAGCCGCGCCCCCCCACGCCGCCTCCGCCGCCCGCCGCGGCGACCGGCTCGCAGCTCCCTCCGGAAGTGGCCGCCGCGCGCGCCCTCAAGGAGAAGCCGCGCATCAACGAGGTGGGCGTGGAGACGCTCTTCGGAGAGGACCTCATCTCCGAGAAGAGCCTGGACGAGGTCATCCTCAGCTACCTGGCGAGCGAGGGCGAGCCCTCCTAAGGCCGCACCCGCGGTGCCACCCCCTGGCCACGCCCGGCCCGTTCCTGGGCGGGCTCCGGGGGCGTGGTACGCTGCCCGGAGGGCTCGCGCTTCTCCGGTCATGATCCAGTTCTTCCACGTCTACAAGGCGTATCCCGGCGATCCGCCGGTGTTGCAGGACATCAACCTGAACGTGGAGAAGGGCGAGTTCGTCTTCCTCACCGGCCCGTCCGGCGCCGGGAAGACGACGCTGCTCAAGCTCATCTTCTGCGGGGAGAAGGCCACCAAGGGGCAGATATTGGTGGGCGGCAAGAACATCGCGCGCATCCGCGAGTCGGCGGTGCCGTACCTGCGGCGCAACATCGGCGTGGTGTTCCAGGACTTCAAGCTCCTGCCCCACCGCAGCGTCGCGGACAACGTGGGCTTCACGCTGGACGTGCTGGGCGTGCCCCGCCCGGAGGCGCGGGAGAAGGTGCTCCGGATGCTCAAGCGGGTGGGGCTGGAGCACAAGGCGAACTCGCTGCCCCTGCGGCTGTCCGGTGGAGAGCAGCAGCGCGTGGTCATCGCGCGCGCGCTGGTGAACGACCCCACCATCCTCCTGGCGGACGAGCCCACGGGCAACCTGGACCCGGCGCTCACCGTTGAAATCATGGACCTGCTCACGGACATCAACATCCGGGGCACCACGGTGATGGTGGCCACGCACGACGCCACGCTCCTGTCGCGCTACCAGAAGCGCACGGTGCGCCTGGAGCGCGGGCTCATCGTCTCCGACGAGGACGGCGTCAAGGCGGCGCGGCGGATGCTGGTATGAGCGTGCTGTCGAAGGCGGCCTACTTCTGGCGCTCGGCGGCCGGGGGGCTGAAGCACTCGCCCTTCGTGCACTTCATCGCCGTGTCCACCATCGCCATCGCGCTGTTCGCGGCGGGGCTGGCGCGGGGCGCGTCGCACGTGGTGGACAACCTGCTCGCGTCGCTGGGCGGCGAGGTGGAGGTGACGCTCTACCTGGCGCCGCAACTGGGCGAGGACGAGGTGCACGGCGTCCACACGCGCGTGGTGGAGCTGAGCCACGGCGAGGTGACGGTGGTGCCGCCGGAGGCGGCGCTCAAGCGGCTCAGGAGCGAGCTGGGCGACCTGGGCGAGGCGCTGTCGGAGCTGCCGGAGAACCCGCTGCCCGCGACGCTGGAGCTGCGCGTGCCGGAGGCTCGCCGCTCCCCCGCGGCGCTGGCGGCGCTGGCGAAGGAGCTGCGCGCGCTGCCCGGCGTCACCGGCGTGGACTACGGCGAGGCCGCGGTGGAGCGGCTGTCCGCCATCGCCCGCGCGCTGAGCTTCGGGGCGCTGGTGGCGCTGGTGGTGGTGCTGGGGACGACCATCGTCATCGTCGCGGCCACGCTCCAACTGGCCATCTATTCGCGGCGCGAGGAGATTGAAATCCAGAAGCTGGTGGGCGCCACGGACCGCTTCGTGAAGGCGCCGTTCCTCCTGGAGGGGCTGCTGCAGGGGCTGCTGGGCGCGCTGCTGGCGGTGGGCGGGCTGTGGCTCTTCGGGCGGCTTCTGGGGCCCACGCTGGGCTCGCTCTTCGCGTTCCTCCTGGGGCCGGGCGTGGCCGCGCCGTGGGTGGAGACGCGCACCGCGCTGGAGCTGCTCGCGGCCGGCTGCGCGCTGGGGCTGGGCGGCAGCTTCGTCGCGGTGGGGCGCTTCCTGCGCGTATGAGACCGGGCGCGGAGGGCACCGCGGCAGGGCTGTGGTCGCGTCTCGGGGCGGCGCATCCCTGGCGTCGCGGCGGAGCGCTGTCCTCGCGCATGCGGCGCTTCACGTGGCTCTGGGCGCTGCTGTGCGCGAGCGCCGCGTTCGCCCAGCATGACGAGGAGTCGGAGCGCGCGGCCATCCGAGAGAAGCTGGCCGCGCAGCGCGCGACGCTGGCCCTGGTGGAGGCGAAGAAGCTCTCCGTGCTGGAGGGCATGGAGCTGATGGAGGACATGGCCGCCTTCTCCCGCCGCCGCGTGCGCGCGCTGGAGGGCGACCTGAACCTCTTCCGCCGCCGCGTCGCGCTCGCGGAGCGCGAGGAGGCCGTGCTGCGCGAGGCCCTGCGCGCCCAGTTGCGCCGGCTGTCCCCGCGCCTGCGCACCCTGTACCGGCTCCAGCGCCGCCGCCCGCTGGAGGTGCTCCTGTCCGCGGACGACTTCGCCGCGCTCATGTGGCGCGCCCGCGCGCTGGAGGCCAGCATGGCGGGCGACCTGGAGCTCCTGCGCACCGTGCAGCACGTGGCCACCCTCCAGCGGCAGGCGACGCTGGAGCTGAAGCGGCTGCACACGTCCCTGGCGCAGCGCGTGGCCTTCCTCCAGCAGCAGTCCAAGCAGGCCCAGGCGCAGCAGGAGGCGCTGGAGGAGGTGGTGGGGAGGCTGGCCGGCGAGGCGGAGCTGGCGAAGCGCGCCGTGCGCGAGCTGGAGGGCGCGGACGCGGAGCTCGCCCGCATGCTGGCGGACCTGCACGAGGCCCCCGCGACGAGCGGCTTCGGCGCGCTGAAGGGCAAGCTGCCCCGGCCCGTGGCCGGCATCGTGGAGGTGGGCTTCGGCCGCGTGGTGAACCCGCGCTTCAACACCGTCACCGTGCAGAAGGGCGTGGACATCCGCGCCCCGGCGGGCACCCCCGTGCACGCGGTGGCGGAAGGGACCGTCGTCTACGCGGGCTGGCTGCGCGGCTACGGCAACCTGCTCATCGTCGACCACGGCGACGACTTCCACACCCTGGTCGCCCACCTCTCCACCATCGCCGTCGCCGTGGGCGCTCGCGTGGCCCCGGGGGACGTGGTGGGGGAGGTGGGGGACACCGGCTCCCTCAAGGGCGCCTACCTGTACTTCGAGGTCCGCCGCGCCGGGCAGGCTGTCGACCCCGCCCCCTGGCTGGCCCCAGCCACCGCGGCTGCCGGGGCGCCGTGACACTGTCCGCTCTGATGCGCTGCGTCCAAGGGGCGGGCGCGTTAGAAGTGGGTGGTCATTGGTGGACGAAGGAGGCCCTCGCGTGGACCTGATGGGTGGGATGCAGGAAGCGATGCGCCGCGTGCTGGTGGCGCGGGGCGTGGCGTCGGAGATGGTGAGCGTGGGTGGGCAGGCGGTGCACCACTACGCGCTGGAGGGGCAGGGCAAGGGGCCTCCGGTGGTGCTGGTGCACGGGCTGGGCGGATCCGCCAACGGCTTCGGCCGCACGTTCTTCGGGCTGGCGAAGCGCTTCTCCCGCGTGCTCGCGCCGGACCTGCCGGGCCACGGCTTCTCCGGCGAGTACTGCGGCGGCCCCACCTGCGTGCGCAGCCAGTTCGACGTGCTGCGCGCCTACTTCGAGGACGTGGTGAAGACGCCCGCCCTCGTGGTGGGCAACTCGCTGGGCGGGGCCATGGCCGTCAACCTAGCCTCCGAGCATGCGGCCTGGGTGAAGGCGCTGGCGCTGGTGGCCCCCGCGGGCGCGGAGCTGACGCCGCAGGCGCTGTCGGCGCTGCTGGGGCACTTCGCGGTGAAGTCGAGCGCGGACGTCCGCGCCCTGACGCGCAAGCTCTTCCACCAGCCGCCCCTGGGCGCGCTGCTGCTCGCGCCGGCGCTGCGCAAGCTCTACACGACGCCCACGGTGCAGGCGCTCGCGGCGGACGCGCTCGCGACGCAGGCGAGCATCGCGCCCCAGGCGGTGCGGGACCTGAAGATGCCGGTGCTCTTCCTGTGGGGCGGCAGCGAGCGGCTCCTGCCGCCGGAGATCCTCGCCTGGTACCGGCAGCACCTGCCCGCCCAGGCGGAGGTGCACGTGGTGGAGGGCTTCGGCCACGTGCCGCAGATGGAGCGGCCGGACGCGTTCGTGTCCCACCTGGTGGGCTTCGCGGACCGGACCCGCCTCTAAGGGCGGGAATCGTCCGGCGGGCCGGGTGTAGACTCGGGGGCCTTGCGACGGCCCCTTCCACCCGACCCCCGAGGACGCGCTCCCGTGACCCGTTTCCCGAAGCCGTGGCGCGTGGGATTCGCCGCGCTCCTGTTGTGGGGCGCGCCCGTGCTCGCGCAGAAGCCGGGGGACGCGGCCGACCGGGAGGAGTCCGCGTACCGCCAACTGGAGCTGTTCGCGCGGGTGCTCTCCTACGTGGAGAACAACTACGTGGAGAGCGTGGACCGCAAGACGCTCATCCAGGGCGCCATCCAGGGGATGCTCGACACGTTGGATCCGCACACCGTCTTCATGCCTCCGGAGGTCTTCCGGGAGATGAAGATCGACACGTCCGGCGAGTTCGGCGGCCTGGGCATTGAAATCGCGCGCAAGGGCGACCGGCTGGTGGTGGTGGCGCCCATCGACGACACGCCCGCGGCGCGCGCGGGCATCAAGGCCGGGGACGAGCTGCTCGCCATCGACGGGGAGAGCACCCAGGGCATGGACCTGGGCCGCGCGCTCCAGAAGATGCGCGGGCCGGCGGGGGGCCGCGTGCTGCTCACGCTCATGCGCGCGGGCTTCAACGCGCCCCGGGAGCTGGCCATCCTGCGCGACCACATCCGCATCGTGTCCGTGGAGAGCGCGCTCTACGACGGCATCGGTCACGTGAAGGTGAAGAACTTCCAGGACCGCACGGACCAGTCACTGAAGAAGGAGCTGGACCGGCTGCGCGCGCTCAACGGCGGCAGGGAGCTGGACGGGCTGGTGCTGGACCTGCGCAACAACCCCGGTGGCCTGTTGGATCAGGCCGTGGCCATGAGCGACCGCTTCCTGCCGGGCAACCTGCCCATCGTGTCCACGCGCGGGCGGGACGGCCGCAACGCCTCCGAGGAGAGGAGCCGCGACCGCGACACGGAGAAGGACTACCCGCTGGTGGTGCTGGTCAACGCGGGCAGCGCCTCCGCGTCGGAGATCGTCGCGGGCGCGCTCCAGGACCACGGCCGCGCGGTCATCATGGGCACGCAGACCTTCGGCAAGGGCAGCGTGCAGACCATCATCGAACTGGAGGACGGCTCCGGCCTGAAGCTCACCATCGCGCGCTACTACACGCCCAAGGGCCGCAGCATCCAGGAGAAGGGCATCACCCCGGACTTCCTGGTGCCGGAGGACGCCTCCGGGAAGGCGGCGAGCGAGGCGCCCCGGGAGAAGGACCTGCGCCGCCACTTCAAGGCGGAGCCGTCCCAGACGACGTCGGAGGTCGCCACCCAGCCCCGGACCCTGCCCGCGAACCTGAAGGACTGGGCGGTGACGGCGAAGCTCGCGGATCCACAACTGAAGGTGGCGCTCAACTACCTCCATGGGTTGGCGCCAGGGCCCGCGTCCCGGGCCACCGGGAGCACCGCGGGTCGCTGAAACCCCCTTTCGAGGTGGCGTTCCGCCTCGCAGTGCGTGTAATGCGCACAGCAACGAGGGAGACCGGATGCGACGTCCTTTCAATCGCGCGCTGCACGCGACGCTCAGTGGCTGGCTGGTGGGAGTGCTGGCCGTGGGCCCCGCCGCCGCGCAGCAGCAACACGTACCGCTGCGGCTGATGCCGCGAACGCTGCCGACGGCGGCGGGCCCCCGCGTGGCGGTGGTGGCCATTCCCGTGGATGCCTCGCTGGAGGGTGAGGCGCTGGCGCTGGCGCACTGGGCGGAGCAGGCCGTGGCCCGCTCCGGCCGGCTGGAGCTGGTGCGGCTGACGGACGCGCTGGACCCCCAGGGCGCGAGCGCGCGTCAGGCGAAGGCCGTGGAGGGCAACGCCGCGTTCAAGGACGGCGCGAAGGCCTACGACGAACTGGACACCGTGAAGGCGCTCCAGAGCTTCGACAAGGCGGTGAAGGCCTACGAGCAGTCGGACCTGTCGCGCGCGTTCCCGCTGCTCAGCCGCGCGCGGGTGATGAAGGCCGCGACGCAGGTGGCCAACGGGGAGAACAAGGCCGCGGAGCTGGAGATGCGCGGCGTGCTCGCGGTGGATCCGCGCGCCACGTTCAATCCCAACTTCTTCCCGCCCGAAGAGGTCGCCTTCGTGGAGAAGGAGCGCAAGGCGCAGGTGGAGGGCGCGCAGGCCACGCTGAACGTGAGCACGCAGCCCGCCGCCGCGCAGGTGTTCGTGGACGGCACCTACCGGGGCGTGTCCCCGCTGGCGCTCACGGGCCTGACGCGCGCGGACCACTACGTGACGCTGGTGGCGCCGGGCTACACCGTGACGGAGGGCCGGGCGCGCGAGGGCGAGTCCTCCTTCTCCCTCACGAAGCTGCCGGTGCAGCAGCGCTATGCCGCGCTCGTGGAGCGCATCGCGAAGAACGCCGACGACGAGGAGCGGGACAAGGCGCTGCAGGAGCTGGGCGCGCTCGCGGACGTGCCGCAGGTGCTGGCGCTGCTGGTGCGCGGCGGTCCGGGCAACGCGCCGCTGACCGTCACCGGCCTGCGCATGGACGTGGCGGACGGCCACAACCTGTCCTACGCGCTGGGCCAGGTGCCGCGCGGCGAGGCGATGGCCACGGGCTCGGAGGCGCTGCTGACGGGGCTGGTCGGCCAGGACGCGGCGCGCGTGGACGGCAAGCCGGTGAAGCACTTCGCCAGCGGCGGAGGCGTGAGCCGCCGCACCGCGGGCTACGTGCTGCTCGCCACGGGCGTGGCGCTGCTGGCGGGCGGCATCTACTTCGGCCTGGAGGCCTCCTCCAAGGCGGACGCGTTCAAGACCGCGCCGCAGGGCAGCACGCGCGCGGAGGACCTGAAGAGCACCGGCAAGACGTACGCGCTGGTGGCGGACATCGGCGTGCTGGCGGGCCTGGTGTCCGCGGGCGCCGGCAGCTACCTGGCGTTCTACAAGAAGGGTGGGGGCTCGTCGTCCAGCGCCCCCGCGAGCCCTCCGGCCAAGGCCGCCGCGCCGGTCCGCGAGGAGAAGCCCCTGGAGCAGGCGCTGCCCATGCCGCCCCCGCCCGCCACCAAGGCGGAGCCGGCCCCCAAGGCGAACGCCACGCCCACGCCCGCCGCCGAGCCGGCTCCGGCGAACAATCCCCCGCCCCCTGTCTTCGAGCCGCCCCCGACGCCGCCGCCCGCGCCGCCCGCGAAGAAGATGACGCGCAAGGAGCGCGAGGCCGAGGCGAAGCGCCAGCGCGCGGAGGAGGCCCGCCTCAAGCGCGAGGAGGAGCAGCGCCAGAAGGAGGAGGAGGCCCGCCGCAAGCAGGAGGAAGAGGCGAAGCGCAAGGCGGACGAGGAGGCGAAGCGCAAGGCGGAGGAAGAGGCCCGGCGCAAGCGCGAGGAAGAGAAGAAGCGCCCCAAGCTCGACGAAGACGATCTCCGGAACTACTAGCCATGCGCCGCCTTTCATCGCTCATCGTTCCCTCGGCCCTCGTCCTGGGCCTGTCCGCCTGCAGCCTGCTCGTCAGCTTCGACCCCGAAGGGCAGCCCTGCGACCGCGGCCAGTGCCTGGAGGGCTACGTCTGCCGCGACCAGGTCTGCACCGCCGAGGACGCCACCCCCTCCGACGCTGGCACGTCCGACGCCGGCACCACCGACGCCGGTGGTGACCCGGACGCCGGCCTCGAGGATGGCGGGCTGCTGTCCGACGGCGGCGCCGGCGACGGGGGCTGAAGTCCCTCTTGCCGGACCCGGCCTCGCGTCCCCTGCCTCCAGGGGCGCGGGGCGCGGCGCCCTGTCAGCACTCCCGCACGTGGCCCGGGGGCCGCGCCGTGTCCCCCCGGACACGGCCGCCTGCCGCCCCGGGCCCCGGGAAACCCCCGTCATTCCAGTCACTTGAACGCGACGTCCGCGCCGGGGAGCACTTCCGGTGCGTGGCATCATCCGTGCTCTGACGCGGGCCCAAGGAGGCATCATCGACATGGGCAAGCGCGTGGGAGTGCTGATGGGCGGGTGGGGCGAGGAGCGGGAGATTTCGCTCAAGACGGGGGAGGCCGTGGTGGCGGCCCTGGAGACCCTGGGGCACACCGTCACCCGCGTCTTCGCGGGCCCGGGCCTGGACCGGGCGCTGCGCGCGGCGGACATCGACGTGGCCTTCCTCGCGCTGCACGGCCGCATGGGCGAGGACGGCCGCGTGCAGGGCCTCCTGGAGCTGCTGGAGATTCCGTACACCGGCTCCGGCGTGCTGGCCTCCGCGCTGGCCATGGACAAGCCCATGGCGAAGAAGCTCTTCCAACTGCACAACCTGGCCTCGCCGCGGGGCTACCGGGTGGCCCGCGAGGACGCGGAGCGCGCGCTGGCGCTGCACGGCGACAGCGGCTTCCCCTGCGTGGTGAAGCCCGCGAAGGGCGGCTCGTCCGTGGGCCTGTCCGTGGTGCATGACGCCGGGGCGCTGGTGCCCGCGGTGGTCCAGGCGTGCCGCTTCGGCGGCGAGGCCCTGGTGGAGCGCTTCGTCCAGGGGCAGGAGGTGACGGTGGGCATCCTCGGCGACAGCGTGCTGGGGAGCTGCGAGGTGTCCTACCCGCGCGAGGGCTTCGACTACGAGGCCAAGTACAAGGGCGGCGGCGCCCAGTACTTCCTGCCGCCCCGCCTGTCCGACACCCGCCGCGTCAACGTGGAGACCCTGGCCCTCGCCGCGTACCGCGCCCTGGGCTGCCGGGGCTACGGCCGCGTGGACCTGATGTGCTCCGACACGGAGAACGACGTGGTGCTGGAGGTGAACACCCTGCCGGGCTTCACCCCCACCAGCCTCCTGCCGAAGATCGCCGCCCGCGCGGGCCTGGACTTCCCCGCGCTGGTGCAGGGCGTGCTGGACCGCGCCACCCGCGACGAGTCCCACGTCGCGGAAGGCTTCGCTGTCGCGCCCGCCGCTCCCGTGCCCCTGCGCGCCGCGCGCTAGGTCCTCTGGCGCTCGGAGCACCTGGGACGTCGTCCCGGCATCGCCCCGACGCAGGGAAGAAGGGGGTGACAACCTGCGTCAAAACCGCCGCTGAAGGCCTCTCGAATCCGGGGAATAGTTTGACACGACCCGGGTGGCTCCCTATTGTCCGCCGGCGATCAGTAGCCGGAAGGTCAAAGCCCTGTCTTTTCGGGCACATACGGGGCGGGGCTCAGCAGACCCACAGGCGGCGGTCAGCGTGAGCGGTCGGTCGGCATGCCGCCACGTCTGGTAGGACCGCTGGCGCCAGTGCCAGCGGGAGGGGCTGAGCGTCACCGATGACCACCGTCGAGATCATCTTCCTGGCAGTCTACTTCAGCTTGCTGAGCGTGCTGGGAGTCTACGGCTCCCACCGCTACCGCATGGCGTTTTTGTACTACCGCCACAAGTTCAAGCTGCCGACGCCCAACGGCACGCTGAAGGCGCTGCCACGCGTCACCATCCAGTTGCCCATCTTCAATGAGATGTACGTGGTGGAGCGCCTGGTGGAGTCGGTGTGCCGCATCGACTACCCGCGCGAGCTGCTGGAGATCCAGGTGCTGGACGACTCCACGGATGAGACGTGCGCCATCGCGCGCGCCTGCGTGGAGCGCCACCGGCAGAAGGGCCACGACATCGTCTACATCCACCGCGTCAACCGCCAGGGCTTCAAGGCGGGCGCGCTGGAGAACGGCCTCAAGCTGGCCACGGGCGAGTACGTGGCGGTGTTCGACGCGGACTTCGTCCCCAGCCCGGACTTCCTGATGCGCACGGTGCCCTTCTTCGCGGACGCGAAGGTGGGCATGGTGCAGGTGCGCTGGGGCCACCTGAACCGTGAGTTCTCCATCCTCACGCAGGCGCAGAGCATCTTCCTGGACGGGCACTTCATCATCGAGCACACCGCGCGCAACCGCGCCGGCTGCTTCTTCAACTTCAACGGCACCGCGGGCATCTGGCGCCGCAGCACCATCTCCGACGCGGGCGGCTGGCAGCACGACACGCTCACGGAGGACCTGGACCTGTCCTACCGCGCCCAGCTCAAGGGCTGGCAGTTCATCTTCCTGCCGGAGGTCATCTCCCCCGCGGAGGTGCCGGTGGACATGAACGCCTTCAAGAGCCAGCAGCACCGCTGGGCCAAGGGCTCCATCCAGACGGCGAAGAAGCTGCTCCCCACCATCCTCAAGAGCGACCTGCCGCTGCTGGTGAAGCGCGAGGCCTTCTTCCACCTCACCAACAACATGGCCTACCTGTTGATGGTGCTCCTGTCCGTGCTGATGCCCATCAGCATGGTGGTGCGCTTCCAGCACGGCCTGTACGGCACGCTGTTCCTGGACCTGCCGTTCTTCATCACCGCGACGGCCAGCGTCTGCGTCTTCTACGTGGCCGCCCAGCGCGAGCGCGGCGTGAAGGGCTGGGAGCGCTTCAAGTACCTGCCCTTCCTGATGAGCCTGGGCATCGGCCTGGCCATCAACAACGCGAAGGCCGTGGGCGAGGCGCTGCTCAACCAGCAGTCGGGCTTCGCGCGCACGCCGAAGACGGGCGCCGAGGGCAAGAGCGTCAAGGCCGTGAAGAAGAGCTACCGGGGCAGCAAGACGCTGATGCCGGTGGTGGAGCTGCTCTTCGCCGCCTACTTCACCGGGGCGCTGTGGTTCGCCATCGACTCGCGCATCTACACGTCGGTGCCCTTCATCATCCTGTTCCTGGCGGGCTTCCTCTACGTGGGCGTGTCCAGCCTGCTGCAGGGCCTGGCGGGCCGGGCGAAGGCGCCGGACGCCGCCCCCGCCGTGGCGTCCTCGGAGGAGCAGCCGCGCCAGGCTGCCTGAGCCGTCCGCGCCTCGCTTCCCGCCGTCCCCCTCGCGCCGCCGCTTCCCTCCTGGAACTCCAGGGCGGGGAGGGCGGCGCGGTGCTTTTTCCCGCTACAGGCCCGCGTCGGGCGCGCCGCGCAGCAGCACCTGCTCCTGGCGCACCGGCGCGGGGCCGGAGGTCGCGGGGCGGCAGCCCTCGTCGATGGCGGTGCTGGAGGCGGCCCTCAGCGTGAGGCCGGCGTCCGTGCAGGCCACCGCCTCCGTGGGGAAGGCGACGGGGCAGGGCGTCCCGGAGACGCTGAAGCCGGTGGCGCGCGTCTCGCCCACGAAGCCCTCCGGCGTGCGTGTGAGGACGATGCCCACCGAGCCCGCGTCCGGGGACTCCATCCCGCCGTCCGCCCACGCGCGCACCACCGCGAGGGACAGGGTGCGGCCGTCGTCCTGGCCCAGGTAGCGGAAGGCCGGGTTCTGCGCGTGGTGGTAGTCCCCGGACAGGTCCTTCTCACAGCCGGGCGGCACGTGGATGGGCGGCGGCACGGAGGCCGTGGAGGTCTCCACCCGGGGTGGGGCCTTGCCCGGACAGGCCGCGAGCGAGAGGACACAGAGGCCAAGGGGGAGGGTGACGAGGGCGCGGTGCATGGGGGTCGGATATTCTCCCAACGCACGGCCCGGTGGGACGGTGTTTGCTTCCCCTGGGATGACTCTCTAACCTTCGGCCGACATGAGTCTTCGCCGCTTCGCCATCCTGTCGCTCGTCGCCACCCTGGCGCTGCCGTCCGCGGCGTTCGCCCAGGACATTGATGACCTCCTGGGCCCCTCGGAGACGAAGCCCACGACGCCCAAGGGCACCAGGCCCAAGACCGCGAAGCCGCCGAAGCCGACGGCCAAGCGCAAGACGCCGCCCAAGAAGGAGAAGCTGGGCACGCGCAAGGGCAAGACGGGCAAGAACGCCGCCACGGCCACCGTCGAGGACGCGGCCCCCGCGAAGGCCACGCTCGCGCTCAAGCTGGGCAGCAACGCGCGCGGCGCGAAGGTGACGGTGGACGGCCAGGAGGTGAACCCGCAGACGCCGCTGGAGCTGACGCCGGGGGAGCACACCGTCATCGCCCGCCGTCAGAACTACTCGGAGTTCAACCAGCAGGTGACGCTGTCGCCGGGCCTGACGACGGAGCTGGTCATCTCTCTGGACGCGGCCACGGGCTTCGCCACCCTGCGCGCGGACGTGCCCCGCGTGGTGGTGTTCGTGGACGGGACGCGCGTGGGCACCACCCCCATCGAGAACCACCCCCTGGCGCAGGGGCCGCACGAGATCGAGTTCCGCGGGCCGGGGCTCAAGGACGTGAAGAACATCAGCGTGCGCGCCGGCCAGCTCTACGTCGTGGAGGGGCGGCTGCGTCCGTCCTCGGACACCCCGGCGGCGGCGGTGGCGCAGGCGGAGGACGTGCCGCGCTCGACGGTGCTGGAGCCCTCGAAGCCCGCGTCGCCGGTGGAGCAGCCGGGCCTGGCGCTGGGCACCGAGCAGCCGCCGGAGGTGAAGGAGAGCACCAGCAAGGCCTGGTACCAGAAGTGGTACGTCTGGGTGGGCGTGGGCGTGGTGGCCGCCGCCGCGGGCGCTGGCGCCTACGCGGCGACCCGGGGCCCCGCGGCGCTCACCCCGAACGAGGTGTGCGGCGGGACGTGTGACGGCGACATCGGGTTCTCCGGCCTGCGCCCGGCGATGCCCGCGAACGGCGTGCGCTTCTGACGACGGGCGGGGCGGACGTGCTCGTCCGCCCCGGCTCTGGAAGTCCCGGGGCCGCTTCAGTGGCCCCGCAGGTCGTCCTCGGCGCGGCCGGCGCCGGGCTCCAGCCGCAGGAAGACGTTCGTCACTCGGCCCACGCCCCAGTAGTCCAGCGCGGTGGCGCGGAGGCGGAAGGGCTCGGACTCCGGCAGCAGGGCGGACAGGTCCACCTCGTTGGGCTCGAAGCTGAAGGCTCGCCGGCCCACGTTGTCCACCTGCTCGTTGCCAATGAAGACGCTGTCCGCGAAGCCCACGGCGGCGCGGCGCGACACCTTCCCCTTCGTGTCCAGCACCTCCAGCAGCAGGAAGTTGTCCACGGCGAAGCCCTGCGTGCAGGCCGCGTCCCCGCAGAGGCTCGCCTTGGCGCCGTCCAGCAGCAGTTGAGGCGACTCGCCGGTGGCGACGACGCGCGGCGTGCGCTCGCCCTCGCGGGTGTCCACCTCCACGTCCTCGCGCCGCTGCTCCAGGCGGGCCGTCTCACGCTCCGGCGTGGCGCTCAGCAACTGGACCGAGCGCGGTGCGGGCGGCGCGGCGGCGGTGGACGAGGGGACCTGCTTCGCGCAGGCCAGGAGGCTCAGCGCGGCGGCGGAGAGGGTCAACGTTCGCGAGTGGCGCACCCGGAGGCTTGTAGCGAGCGGCCCTGGACGGGGTCAATTAGCATGCCCCCATGCGGACCTTCCCCGGATGGTGGCTGCTGTGCGCGTTGGCCGCGGGCCCCGTGGCCGTGGCGGCACCTCCCGCCCCCGCCGCCCCCGCCGTTCCGGGGGTGGGCAGCGTGGCGCCGGAGGTGCAGTTGTGCCTCCAGCACCTGAAGCCGGAGGAGCGGGACCGGGCCGCGCGGGCGCTGGGGCCGCTGGAGTCCGTGCCGCTCTACCGCGTGCAACTGGAGGTGGAGCCGAAGGAGCGGCGCGTCTGGGGCAAGGTGCAGGTGGAGCTGGTGGCCAGGGGCCCCAGGCCGGTGACGGAGCTGTACCTGCGGCTGACGCCCAACACCCGCTCCCGCCAGGTGACGCTCTCCGGCGCGAAGCTCAACGGCAAGGCCGTGGCGCTGGAGCTGGGGCCGGAGCCCACGCTGCAGCGCGTCCCGGTCGAGCCGCCGGTGCCCCCGGGCGGCACGGTGTCGCTGGAGGTGTCGTTGAAGGGCACGGTGCCCCGGGCGGCGCCGGGCGCGGAGTCGCTGATGGGCGCGGGCGGGCTCCTGGGCGGCGGCGCGAAGGGGGGACCGGATGACCACGGGGCCTTCTCCGCCACGGCGGACGTGGTGAGCCTGGTGGGCGTGGTGCCGCAGGTGCCGCCGGTGGATGAGCAGGGGCAGCCGTGGGCCGGCCCGCAGGGCACGGGGGACCTGGCGCTGTACGAGCCCGCGCACGTGCTGGCCACGCTCACGGTGCCGTCGGGCTGGGCGGCGCACGCCACCGGGACCCCCATGGGCGCGGTGCCCGAGCGCGACGGCCGGGTGCGCTACAGCTTCGCGGCGGCGGCGGTGCGCGACTTCCCGGTGCTGGTGACGCGCGGCTACCAGTCCGCCACCGCCACGGTGAACGGCGTCACGGTGGAGAGCCACTTCGCGGCGCGGGACGAGGCGGTGGGCAAGCGCGTGCTCAAGTACGCGTCGCAGGCCCTGACGGAGTTCGAGAAGCGGCTGGGCCCGCTGCCCTACACCCACTTCCGCGTGGTGCAGGCGCCCCTGAGCGGCGGCGCGGGCGGCATGGAGTTCCCGGGGCTGGTGACGGTGGGCACGTCCCTCTACCGCGCGAAGCAGGACCCGCTGTCCCTGCTGGTGGGCATGCCCGGCATGGAGGCCTTCCAGGAGCTGCTGGACGCGCAGGGCGGCGCGGGGATGCTGGCGCAGGTGGGCTCGCAGGTGGGCGCGTCCCTGGAGCGCACGCTGGAGTTCACCGTGGCGCACGAGGTGGCGCACCAGTACTTCGCGGGGCTCGTGGGCTCGGACCCCATCCACGACCCGGTGGTGGACGAGTCCCTGGCGCAGTACGCGGCGCTCCTCTACATGGAGTGGGCCCACGGCCCGGAGGCCGCCGAGTCCCTGCGCAACGAGGCCCTGGTGATGCCCTACCAGTTCTTCCGCATGACGGGAGGCCGCGACGGCCGCGCGGACCGGCCCACGGGCGACTTCGACGGCGGCGAGCTGGAGTACGGCGCGCTCGTGTACGGCAAGGCGCCGCTGCTGCACCACGCGTCGCGCAAGCTGGTGGGGGACAGCGCCTTCTTCAAGGCCCTGCGCGCGTACGTGGACACGTACCGCTTCAAGTGGGCGTGCAAGGCGTGCTTCACGCAGGAGCTGGCGAAGGCGAGCCCCGCGAACGCGAAGGCGCTGACGCGGCTGCGCACCCGCTGGTGGGAGGAGGCCCACGGCGACGAGGACCTGGGGGCGGCGGACCTCCAGGGGCTGATGGAGGCCATGGGCGGCGGCATGGGCGGCGTGAAGCTGGACGCCCAGACACAGGAGCTGCTGGAACAGCTCCTGCCCCAGTTGATGGGGCAGTAGGACGCTTCAGTCGAACAGCGCCTGCACGAACTCGCGCGGCTCGAAGCGGCGCAGGTCGGCGATCTTCTCGCCCACGCCCACCCAGACCACGGGCAGCTTCAATTCGTCGCAGATGCCGATGATGACGCCGCCCTTGGCGGTGCCGTCCAGCTTGGTGAGCGCGATGGCGCTGACGCCCACGGCCTCGTGGAACTGCTTGGCCTGCTGGATGGCGTTCTGCCCGTTGGTGGAGTCCAGCACGAGCAGCACCTCATGGGGCGCGCCGGGCAGCGCCTTGTCCATCACGCGCTTGACCTTCTTGAGCTCCTCCATGAGCGGGGCCTTGGTGTGCAGCCGGCCCGCGGTGTCCGCGATGATGACGTCCGCGCCCTCCGCCTGGGCCTTCTTCACCGCCTCGAAGATGACGGCGCTCGGGTCGCCGTTCTCCGGGCCCTTCACCAGTTGGGCGCCCGCGCGCTCGGCCCACACGTCCAGTTGCTCCGTGGCGGCGGCGCGGAAGGTGTCACCCGCGGCGAGCACCACCTTCTTGCCCTGGCCGGTGAGCTGCGCGGCCAGCTTGCCGATGGTCGTCGTCTTCCCGGCGCCATTCACGCCCACCACCATCACCACGTGCGGCGGGCCACCGCCCTCCAGCGAGCGCGGCACGGGCAGGTCCACCATGCGTGCCACCTCGTCGCGGATGGCGCCCTTGATGCGCTCCGGGTCCTTCAGCTCCGCGCGCTTGAGCTTGTCGCGCGCCACCTCCACCAGGTGGTCCGCGGTGCGCACGCCGATGTCGGCGGTGAACAGAATCTCCTCCAGCTCCGACAGGACGGACTCGTCCATGGCGCGCTGGCCGCCGAACAGGCCGTTGAGGCGCGCCATGAAGCCCTGGTTCTTCGTGCGGTCCAGCCCCTGCGCCAGCGTGCGGCCGCCCTCGGCCTCCACCTTCGCGCGCGCGGCGGCCTCTTCGGCCTGACGGGCGGCCTCCGCCCGGGCGGCCTCCTGGGCGATGGCCTCGTCGCGCAGGCGCACCGCTTCGACCTGCTCCCGCTTGCGGCGCTCGCGCGTCTCGTCGTCGAGCGCCTTCTTGGCGCGGTACTCGACGCGCTTGGCCTCCTCCTCGCGCTCCTTGAGGGCGCGGACCTGCGCCTCCAGCCGGGCCTTCTCCGCCGGGTCCTTCGCGGCGTGGGCGGCGAACGAGGCCGTCTCGCGCTCCCGGCGCAGCTCGTCCATGCGCGCGTGGGCGTCATCCAGGTCGCGGCGCCGGGCGAGCTCCGCCTCGTTGGGCGGCAGCTCCACGCGCAGCTCGGGGCGCTCCGCGGGAAGCTGGGGCGCCTCCGCCTCGGGCTTCCTGGGGGCCTCCGGCACGCGCTTCCGGCCGAAGAGCTTGCGCGCCGCGACGAGCGCCAGGACGACGAAGACGGCCGCGCCGCCAATGCCGACAATCTCCCCGCCGGTGAGCCCGGTGTCCGGCGGGGTGCCCGTGCCCGGCTGCGTCGTCCCGCCGCCGGGAGTGGGGGCGGGGGAGGGGGCGGGGGGCACCTGCGCCAGGAGTGCGTCGAGGGGGCTAAGGGTCTTCATCGCCGCTCCGCATACACCAACACGCAGTTGGATGCAGCGCCCGTGGCCGGGTAGAACGGCCCTCCGTCATGCGCCTTCCGCCCCTGAACGTCCTGTTGACCGCCTCCGTCCTCCTGGGGACTTCCAGCGCCTGCATCGTGGAGGCCCCTGGCGGGGCCAGCGACCAGGAGCGCCGCGCGGCCACCGTCGCCCAGGTGCCCCCGCTGTCCATCCGCAGCGGCGCCAACCTGGGCGGCAAGGTGGAGGTGGTGGGCGCGTCCGTGCAGCCGGGCCGCATCCCCGCGGGGGACCAGGCCCGCGTCACCGTCTTCTTCAAGGTGCTTCAGCCGCTGGAGGAGGACTACCTCGTCTTCGTGCACGTGGAGGACGCGGACGGGCGCATGGAGCGCCTCAACGTGGACCACAAGCCCGCGGGCGGCCTGTACCCCACCACGCAGTGGAAGGTGGGGGAGACGGTGAAGGACGAGTTCGTCATCGCGCTGCCGCAAGGGGCGACGCCGCGCGCGCTGAACGTGTGGATGGGGTTCTGGGAGCCGCGCAACGACAGCCGGCTGCCCATCACCAACCCGCAGGCGGTGCGCAACGACGGCAAGGGGCGCCTGCTGCTGGCGCAGGTCCCCGTGGGCGGGTGACAGGGAAAAAAACCGGAGCGGCCCTGTAAGCCGGGTTCTGTCCCCACCCCTTTCGGGATGGGCGGCGAACATTCATCTAGGGCCCTGGTTGCCCAGGGACCTCATCAGCGAGCAACCCGAACGCATGGGACGGGCCATCCCTGTCCCCTTTCGGGGACGCGCTCCTATTGGCTCTTGCTCCAGGTGGGGTTTACCGTGCCGTCCGAGTCACCCCGGACGCGGTGCGCTCTTACCGCACCGTTTCACCCTTACCCGCCCCCTCGCGGGAACGGGCGGTCTGTTTTCTGTGGCACTTTCCTGCGAGTCGCCTCGACTGGCCGTTAGCCAGCACCCTGCCCTCTGGAGCCCGGACTTTCCTCCCGCCATCCATGCCTGCGATGGCCGGCGTTCACCCGGACCGCTCCGGCACTCCGGGGGATACAACAGCCAGCCCGGGCGGGTCCACCTTCAGGATGAGGCGGTGTCGTGCGTCCGCCTTCGCGAGAGGGGGGGCGGCATGGAAGCGGTCATCTTCACGGGCATCCAGGGGGCGGGGAAGAGCAGCTTCTACCGGGAGCGCTTCTTCGCCACGCACGTCCGCCTGAGCCTGGACATGCTCAAGACGCGGCACCGGGAGAAGGTGCTGCTGCGCGCGTGCCTGGAGGCGAAGCAGCCCTTCGTGGTGGACAACACCAACCCCACGGTGGCGGAGCGCTCCCGCTACATCGCCGCCGCGAAGCAGTTCGGCTTCCGCGTGGTGGGGCTCTACTTCCAGTCGAAGGTCGCGGACGCGCTCCTGCGGAATGATCAGCGCCCGGAGGCGCAGCGCGTGCCGCTGGTGGGCGTGCTCGGGACGTACAAGCGATTGCAGGTCCCCAATCCCGAGGAGGGCTTCGACGCGCTGTTCTTCGTCCGGCTGGGGCCGGACGGTTTCACCGTGGAGGAGTGGCAACGTGAAGTTCGATGAACTGGACGCGAAGATGCGCGTGTTCGAGACCGCGCACGACCTGTGCGTGCTGCCCGGCGTGTTCATGGTGGCGCGCATCGATGGACGCGGCTTCACGCGGCTGACGAAGGAGGTGCACGCCTTCGAGAGCCCCTTCGACGTGCGCTTCCGGGACCTGATGGTCGCGACGACCGGGCACCTGATGGACTGCGGCTTCCGGGTCGTCTACGGCTACACGCAGAGCGACGAGATCTCGCTGCTCTTCCACCCGGACGAGGACACCTTCGGGCGCAAGACGCGCAAGCTCAACTCCCTGCTCGCGGGCGAGGCGAGCGCGAAGTTCTCGCTGCTCCTGGGGGACCTGGGCGTGTTCGACTGCCGCATCTGCGAGCTGCCGAACGCGGCGCTCGTGCGCGACTACTTCCGCTGGCGCAGCGAGGACGCGGTGAGGAACGCGCTGAACGCGCACTGCTACTGGAGCCTGCGCCGCGAAGGGAAGAACGTGGCGGAGGCCACGGGCATGCTCAAGCGCCTGTCGGTGGCGGAGAAGAACGAGCTGCTCTTCCAGCGGGGCGTGAACTTCAACGACGTGCCGAGCTGGCAGAAGCGCGGGACGGGGCTCTACCGGGAGACGTACACGAAGGAGGCCCGCGACCCGAGGACGGGCGAGACGGTCCTCGCGGAGCGCCGCCGCCTCAAGGTGGACTACGAGCTGCCGATGAAGGATGCGTACGACGCCTTCATCCTGTCCCTGCTGGAGGGCGCGGGGCGATAATCCTCCGGATGACTTCGATCTCCTTCCGGGTCTGTTCGGGTGTCGTCCTCTTCGTGCTCATGGTGGGCTGTCGGAGCGCGAAAGAGGGCGGCATCCGTGTGGAGCCCGTGCCCCCGCCTGAGTCGGTGTGGCTGCCGGCCGGGCGCTTCGAGATGGGCTCACCGGCGGGCGAGCCGGACCGCGATGTGGACGAAGGGCCCCGGACGGAGATCGCGTTCGAGCGCTTCCGGATGGACGTGACGCCCGTGACGGCGCGGGCCTTCGCGGCGCGACGTGAGCAGGTGCGCGCGAAGGATCCGCAAGCGCGTTGGTGGACCGACGCGGAGACGCCGAACGGGTGGCTTGGCCGCTGCAACCTGGACTCCGCGCGCACGGAGCATCCCGTGAACTGCGTGGACTGGCGCGCCGCGCGGGCCTACTGCGAGCTCGTGGGGGGAGCGCTGCCCACGGAGGCGGAGTGGGAATACGCCGTGCGTGCCTCGACGACCTCCACCTTCTGGTGGGGAGCGTCGTTCGACGCGCAGCACGTGGTCGGCTCGGTGTCGTGCGGGGCGCGGGGTTGCCTCGGCGGCACGGCCCCGGTGGTCCAGTCCGGGCCGCGATGCAATGGCTGGGGGCTCTGCGACATGGCCGGGAACGTGTGGCAATGGACCTCCACCGGCTACCAGGAGCGGCTGGGCGAGGACGCGCCTCCGGATGCCTCTGGCATGCCGGAGAAGCCTGTCCACCGGGGAGGCGCCTGGCTCAATCACATCCCATCCCTGTTCCGGTCCGCCCACCGGGGCCTCGCCTATCCAAAGAATGGATTGACGGGAGTGGGGTTCCGCTGCGTGCACCGGCCCTGAGCGACTTGGCGTCGGTGTGCGGGGACACTCGGGGTGTCGCGGAGCCAATCATTGCCGTTGGGGCCGTATGTCCTGGATGGCAGTGGCCCCCGGGGTCGTGAGGCGCTGTCCTACCCGGGGCGGGGGATTGCGCGCGTTCGCCCGGGTGCCGCAGGATTCGCGCCCACGCGCCCGGGTGCCTTCGCGGCACGGCGCGGCGGTTTCGAGGGGGACGCACATGGTCATTTTCGGTTCGAGGCTCTACGGCAAGGTCGATGAGATTCCGGGCGTCGGCTACGTGGCGACGAAGTTCGGTCACATCAACTTCGTGCCGCTCATCCCGCTGGAGGGATGGCTCGTCGTCGCCGAGGAGGGCAATGGCTGGCGGGGAACGGCCATCTCCATGAGCGGCAAGTCCGTGCTCACGGCGTGGGCGCGCCTGCTGTTCCTGGTCGTGGGGATCATCTCGCTGCTCACCGGCATCTTCACCTTCGCCGGGAGTCATTCGGCGGATTCTGTCTTCAGCGGTCTGCTCGGCCTGGCCTGCATCGGCGGCCTCATCGCTTCGTACAGGTGGAGGTGGGTGACCCACGCGTCGCCGGAGCGCGCGATGGAGGTCGCCCGGGAGGCGGGGATCAGCGAGGAGGGATTGAGGCAGCTTCGCAACCTGTACGCCGCTCCGCAGGCCTCCACCGTCGCCGCGCCCGCGCAGCCGTGGACGCCGCCGGAGTCCTAGTCCGCCGCTCGCGGTCCTTCGCCGAAAGGCCTTGGGTTCTCCTCGCATGAGTCATGTCGTTGGCATCGATCTGGGCACCACGCACTCCCTGGTGGCCGCGCTCGACAGCGCGGGCCGTCCCAACCTCCTGACCAACCGGTTGGGGCAGCGCCTCACGCCGTCGGTGGTGGGGCTGGACGCGGAGGGCCGGCTCCACGTGGGCGAGTCCGCGCGAGCGCAGTTGCTCGTGCATCCGGAGCGCACCATCGCGGAGGTGAAGCGGCGCATGGGCCGCGACCTGCCGGTGACGCTCGGGGACCGGCGCTACAGCCCCACGGAGATCTCCGCGCTCATCCTGCGAGCGCTGCGCGAGGACGCCGAGCGGGCGCTGGGCGGCGCGGTGACGGAGGCCGTGGTCACGGTGCCCGCCTACTTCAGCGATGCGCAGCGACAGGCGACCAAGGACGCGGGGGAGCTGGCGGGGCTCAAGGTAGAGCGGCTGCTCAACGAGCCCACCGCCGCGGCGCTCGCGTACGGCGTGAACCACCTGGACGCCGAGCAGTACGTGCTGGTGTACGACCTGGGCGGCGGCACGTTCGACGTGTCGGTGCTGGAGATGTTCCAGGGCGTGCTGGACGTGAAGGCCTCCGCGGGCAACAACCAACTGGGAGGCAGTGACTTCGACCAGGCGCTGGCCGCGTGGCTGGGCGCGGAGTTCGAGCGCGCCCACGGCGTGTCGCTGGCCGGGAACCTGGCGGCGCAGGTGCGGCTCAAGGCCGCGGCGGAGGCCGCGAAGATCGCGCTCACATCCGTGGAGGCCACGCCGGTCATCGTGCCGTTCCTCGCGCCGGGCCGGGGAGGCACGCCCGCGTCGCTGGAGGTGGAGGTGACGCGCGCGAGGTTCGAGGCGCTGATCACCGGCCTGGTGCGCTCCACGCTCGATCCGATGGAGAGCGCGCTGAAGGACGCGAAGCTGGCGAAGAAGTCCATCGCGGAGGTGGTGCTGGTGGGCGGCAGCTCGCGCGTGCCGCTGGTGCGCCGGCTGGTCGCCGAATACTTCGGACGCGAGCCCCGCGACGGCGTGCACCCCGACGAGGCGGTGGCGCTGGGCGCCGCGCTGCAGGCGGGGCTGAAGACGGGCGCGGTGAGCGCCGCGCACGGCATCATGATCACCGACGTGTGTCCCTTCACGTTGGGCGTGGAGGTGCAGGCGACGGTGGGGCGCGAGCGGGTGGGCGGAGTGTTCTCGCCGCTCATCCCGCGCAACACGACGGTGCCGGTGTCGCGCACGGAGACCTTCGCCACGACGGCGGACGGGCAGCGCGCGGTGGAGATCCGCGTGTTCCAGGGCGAGGCGCGGCTGGTGAAGGACAACCTGCTGCTGGACGCGTACACGGTGGAGGGCGTACCGCCCGGTCGCGCGGGGACGGAGAAGGTCGCGGTCACGTTCACGTACGACATCAACGGCATCCTGGACGTGACGACGCGGGTGGTCTCCACGGGCAAGGAGGCCACGCTGGTGGTGGACAAGCGCTCGCAGCGCCTGGGACCGGAGCAGCGGCTGGAGGCCAAGGAGCGGCTGGCGCGTGAATGGGGCGCGGCCCCGGCGGCGCCGGTGTCCGCACCCGTGACCGCGCCTGTGTCGCCGGAGGCGGACGCGGATGCCTTGTTGAACGCGGCGACCGAACGGACCGCGACCGCGCCGGAGCATGTCCGTCCCCGGCTGGAGTCGCTGTGCAACGCCTTGCGCGAGGCCCGCGCGAAGGGCGACCGGGGTGCCGCGGCCCGTCTGGATGCCGAGCTCACGGACCTGCTGTTCGACCTGGGTTGAGCGCGCGTGCTCCTGACTGAGCTCAAGCGCGCGGTGGTGCTGCGTCCGGCCGAACCCTCGGCGCGGCTGGCATTGGCCGAAGCGCTGTTCCAGGAGCGTGACTTTCGCGGGTCCGCGGAGCACGCACGCAAGGCATTGGACCTGGGCGGAGGTGGGCCCGCGCGCCGCCTCCTGTGTGGAGCCCTGGCGCGCGACGGTAAACGGACGGAGGCGAGGACGCTGCTGGAGGCGGCCGTTCGCGAAGCGCCTCGCGATGCATCCCTGCGCGTGGAGTTGGTCACCTTCCTGGAGGAGGAACGGCCGGACGACGCGCTCGTGCATGCGTTCGAGGCCACCGAAGCCGCGCCCGGTGAGCTGGAGGCCTGGCGCGCCGTCATCCGTCTGTGCGAGCGCACGAACCGGCCTACCGAAGCCATGCCCGCGCTCAGGCGGGCCCGTCTCCTTGCACCGGAGGATCCCCGCCTCGCGGAGTCGGTGCTCGGGGCGCGAACGGCGCTCGGACTTCCGGCCAGCACCGCCATGCTGGACGCGCCTCCCCTGGAGCAGGCCTCGCAGGCGCTCAAGCTGCCCACGGCGCGTGCCGCGCTCTCCGAGGCGAAGCTCGACGCGGCCGTTGAAGCGCTCTCCCGGGGCGCGTTCGCGGAGGTGAAGCGGCAGCTCGTCATCGCACCCGCGGCGACCCGGGCCAGCGCCGCCGCGGCCCTGCTCCGCGCGGAGTTGCTGTGGCTGGAGGGACGGCCCGCCGCCCAGGTCGAAGAGGCCCGTCGCGCCGTGCTCGACATGGCGGGGGCACCGGGGGCCGCGGCGCTGCGCCTGGGGGACCTGCGGCTCGAAGCGGGTGCGCTGGACGCGGCACAAGCGCTCTACGCCCGAGCGGGTGCGAATGGAGAGTCCCTGGCGGCGGCGGGCCGCGACGCCGAAGTCGCCGAACGCCGCCGTCTGCTGGCGCGTGACCTGCCCGCGGTCGGGCGCGTGGGCGTGCTCGGCTGGCATCCCGGGGGCGGGCATGTCTCGCCGCTGGAGGCGGTGGCGGTCCCCGGGCGCGGCGTGCTGCGGTGCAGTGGCCGCGTGGGGCCCGAAGGTCAGGAGGCCGCGGACGTGGCCTTCAGCGTGGTGCGTGCGCGCGCTCCCGCGCTGAGCCTGGGGACGCTCACGACCCGTTACGACCTGCACCTGCACTACACGGACACGGAGGTCGGCAAGGACGGCCTGTCCTCCGGGCTCGCGCTCTCGCTGGCGGGCCTCTCCGCGTACACGCAGCGCCCGCTGCCCGCGCGGCTGGCCGTGACGGGCGAACTGACGCTGAACGGTGAAGTGCGACGGGTGGGCGGCGTGCACGAGAAGTTGGTGGCCGCGTACCTCGAAGGCATGCGCGTGGTGCTGCACCCGCGCCGCAACCTGGACGACGTGGCGGCGCTGCCGCCCGAAGTGTCCGGACGCCTGCGATTGATCGCGGTGGACAGCTTGGATGAGGCGTGGCGGCTCGTGAACGCGACCGCGAACACGCCAGGACTGGAGCGAAGGTGAACAACGAGCCCCGCCAGAACCCCTACGAGGTGCTGGGCGTCGAGAAGGACGCGGATGCGCGCGCCATAAAGAAGGCGTACTTCGAGCGCGTCCGGCAGAACCCGCCGGAGACGCATCCGGAGGAGTTCCGGCGCCTGCGCGAAGCGTACGAGCTGCTCTCCGACCCCGAGGCACGCCAGGCCTTCGACGCCAGCGCCGCGCAACAGGCGGACGGCCCGGAGGCGGCGAAGAACGCCGCGCTCCAGGAAGCCATCAGCCTGTTCGAGGCCGGCGACAAGGCCGGCGGCCGGAGGCTCCTCACCGAGCTGCTCAACGAGCAGCCGGACTTCCACGACGCGCGCATCCTGCTGGGCCGCCACTTCCTCTACGAGGGTGACGCCAAGGAGGCGCTGGCGGAGTTCGACGCCCTGCTCGCGCGGGCACCGGACCACTGGCAGGGGCACCTGCAACGGGGCTGGGCGCTGCTCCGGCTGGAGCAGATGAAGGAAGCCGCGGATGCCTTCTGGCGCGCGGGCAAGCACGGTCCATCGGAAGTGGGCCCTCGGGTGGCGCTGGCGGACTGCCTGGAGGCGATGGGGCAGGTGGCGGACTCGCTCAAGGTGCTCGAGCAGGCGCAGTCGCTGCCCGGCATCTCGCGGATGGACGTGCTCGCCCTCAAGGTGCGGCGCATCGCGACGATGCTGGAGTTCGGCCAGGACGCCGACGCCGCGAAGGAGCTGGAGCGGCTGGACGCCGAGCTGCCGGAGGACGCCGACCCCGAGCTGCGCCGGTGGACCGGAGGGCAGCTCTCCTCGGCCGCCGCGCACCTCTTCGCCCAGCAGAAGTCCAAGGGCGCGAACCAGTTGCTCGCGTTCGGCCGGCGGTTCAACCCGGAGAGCGCCACGGAGGTCGCGTATCCCACGCGCGTCATCCTGGACGTGGACGCCCTGCCGCCCGTCACCCGCGAATGGCTGCACGCGGAGGCCGAGCGGACCGACGGCTGGCGCGCCGTGATGACCTGGGTGATGCCGGCCATCCTCACGTTGGGCGCCGCCGCCGCCACGGCCTTCCTCCTGGCCTTCATCTCCTTCGGCATCTCCGAGCGCGATGTCTGGGATTGGGTCTGGTGCGCGGTCTTCGCGGCCGTCTTCTCCGGCGTCACCTGGGCCCTGGCGCGCAGGCTCCTGCGGGTGATGGCGAGCCCCTATGGGCGCTTCAACACCATCCATCCCCTGCACCTCATCCAGGTGGCCATCGACCGCATCACCGTGTGGCCGCTCGTGCACCTGCAGGACCTGCAGTTGGTGAACCGCCACGTCAACGGCGCCTACCAGTTCACGGCCATCGAGCTGCGCTTCAACGACAAGCGCATGACCCTGCCGGTGCACGGCCGTGAGAAGGCGGAGGCGCTGGCCCAGGAGCTGATTGCCCGGCGCCGCCGCGTCCTGGAGTTGCTGGGCCGGGGCATGCTGGACGCGGAGAGCGGGGTGGAGCACCTGCCTCCGGCGCTGCTGGCGCGCGCGGACACGAAGGGCCGCGTGCGAGCGGAGAACGCCCGCTCCGCCTGGCCCGGCGTGTTCGCCGCCGCGGGGGTGGGCGTGTTGCTGGTGGCCGGTGCCGTGTGGCCGCAGCGGCAGACCGCCTCGGCGCACGCCTGGACGCGCGTCGCGTCCCAGGGGGACCTGAGCTCCATGCTCAAGTACCTGCGCGAGCAGTCTGACTCCCGCTTCACCCCGCGGATCCAGGCCCGGGTGGACGCGGAGCTGGACAAGGCGCGCGCGCGGCTAGTGGAGCGGTTGGAGCCGGGCAGCGCCGCGGCGCCATCCCGCGAGTTCTTCGGAAGCCTGCTGGACGCCGTCCAACGCAAGCACAGCCGCCGCGTCAACGTGGAGTGGGAGGCGCCGGCCGGGACGCGGACGTCGGCTCGGGAGGACCCTTCGGACCTGCTCGTGAGCGCCTGGCAACGGACGGTGGATGAAGCGCTGGGGCAGGGCGTCCTCGTCGTGGACCAGGGGCGGGGGCTGCCGGTGAACGGACCGCCGGTGCTCACCCTGCGCGTGCGGGAGGCGCTGAGGCCCGGAGCGGGAGGCGCGTCGTCGCAGCGGGTCTGGTCGGTGGCCCAGGAAGGGCTCGGAGCGGATGCGCCGGCTCCGCCGCTGGAGTTGGTGGCCGACGCGGCGGATCCGCGTGCCCTGGAGGTCCTCTTCCGCGCGTGGGTGGACCGCTGGCACCTGCCCGGCGCGGGAAATCGCCGTCCGCTGTTGCTGACCGCTTCGACGCTCGTGCAGGAGGCCCGGCCGTGAGTGCACCTTCGACTTCTCCTCTCCGGGGCTGGTTGTTGCTGGGCGGCATCGGTGTCTGCGCGCTCGGCATCGCGGCCTCGACCCGGACTCTCAATACCGATGCGAAGGTGGTCTTCGTCAACGGGTTGGACGTGCCGGTCACGGTCACCGCGGGCCCCGCGCACTTCACGCTCGCGCCGAACGCTCACCACAGGTGGCAGTTGCCCATTGGCCCGTTGGAGGTGGACATCCAGGGGAAGCAGGGCCGGCTGGCGCAGGAGACGGTGTTCGTGACGGGCGAGGAAGGCCTCTTCGTCTACAACGTGCTGGGCGCCGCGCCGCTCTATACGACGACGGTCACCTACTCGGTGAACCAGAACTCCAAGCAGTCGGACGCCACGCCCCAGGTGCTGGCGGGCACGTCCTTCCGGCACGTGGGGCGTATCGATTACATGCTCACCGAGCCGCCAGAGCGCATCACCATGCGCAAGGAGGACGGCAGGTCCACCCTGCGCACCCATCTGGGGCGAGCGAAAGGGGGATGGAAGTCGAGCTACGGCTGGCTGATGGCCCTCCACCGCACGGCCGATGCGGCCCGCCTGGCGGAGGGGCTCTGGAAGGCCCTGCCGGAGACTCCGGAGGTGGAGTACGCGGCCAACGCCGCGAAGCTCCTGGCCGCGCGAGAGGAGGGGCTCCTCGCGTCGCTCGCCGCCGCGCGAGCCCAACGCGACGCGCATCCCGAGGACATGGACGTGCAGCGGCTGTGGATGCACGACATGCGCAGGGCCGACCGCATCGACGATGTCCGGGCCCATTACCAGGCCGCGGTGGAGCGCGAGCCCGGCTCGTTGCTCCTGGGCATCCTGCTCGCGCGCCTGGAGCCGGAGCCCTCGGGGACGGAGCGGCTGAAGGCGCTGATGCGCGAACATGCTGGGGAGCTGCTCCTCCGTCGGGCGCTGGCGGTGCGCCACACGCGTCAGCAGCGTTGGGCGGAGGCGCTCCCGTTGCTGGAGGCGATGGAGCAGGAGGACCCCGACTACGCGCGCTACCTGAGCACGCATGCGGAGACGCTGGTGGCCCTGGGCCGCCGCAAGGAGGCGGCGCGCAAGCTGTCGGAGCATCTGCTGCTGCAATCCCAGGACAAGGAGGACCGGCTGGACCTGGAGGACGTGCGGCTCTACGCGAGGGTGGTGGGGCACGCGTCACAGGAAGGTTCCGCGAACGAGGTGATGCGGCAGCTCGTCGAGAGCGCCCAGAAGGAGCGGCCGGAGGGAGTCGTGGCTGTGTGGCTCGAGGCTTCGCTCGGGCAGCAGGTGGACGCGGAGAAGCTGCGCGCGGTGCCTCCGGAGCATGGGCTCGCGGGCGCGGCGCGGGTGTTGATGGCGCTCGCCGAGGAGCCCGAGTTCGCGGCGAGGGCCGCCGCCAGCGTGGACTTCCTCGGCTTCCGCCAGCTCGACACGGAGACGGGCATCCTGTTGGCGGCGGAGTTCGAGAGGCTGGGGGACGCAGCGCTCGCGGTGAAGCTGCTGGACGTCTCCAACGCGGACCTGGGCTACGGCGAGCTGCAGGACGTGCTGAGCGGCAAGCTGCCGGTGGACGCCATCACGACGTTGGACTGGGGCGAGCGCGCCGCGCTGCACCTGGTGCTCGCGCGCCAGTTGGATGCCCGGGGCCAGGACTCCAAGGCGGCCTATGCGCTCGTGAAGAAGGAGGCGCTGTTGCCCGGCGCGGTGAGCATCGCGCTCCAGAACTGGGACCACCCCAAGCCGTCCCATACCGTGGCGGGGGACACGATGCCCTGATGCGGGCTGCATCCGCTCGTCGAAGCGTTGAGTGCTTGAACTTTTTGGGGCTACATGTGCTGGGCGCGCGCCAAGTTTGCGCGCGCCCAGCGATCGACTTGGACGGCTAGTCGTCCTTGTTCATCATGTAGTCCAGGTCGTCCTCGCACTCCTCACACCACGAGTCTTCGTGCATCACTCGACCCGAACCGCACTTCCCGCAGGGGAACAGCTCCTCTTCATCGAGCCCGCCCCTGCATCGATGGCAGTAGGTCGGAGGGCGTTCGTTGTAGGTGAGGAGCATTCCCTTCTTATCGGTCGCGTAGAGCATCGGCATGCCGCAGTCGCACCGGGCCACCTCGATGTACCTCGCATGTAACGAGGGTTGGAGATCGAGATCAGGATCAACGACGTCCGTCCAGCCGTACTTCTCCAGGAAGTCGTCGCACTCTTCGATGGACCAGCCCGTCTGTGTCGAGAGGCGAGAGAGCTGTCCAGCGTTGCGACGGAGGAGAGTGATGCACTGCTGAAAAGTCCGCTGAGTATTCCTCTGCAGACGACGTGCTCGCGTATTCAATGAGGCCATGGCCGTTTCCTTTCGGTCTCGACCGGCTGAACCCCGCACGCTCAACCGGTCACGATCGGACACGGTTGACTTCATTCTGCACCACTAACTGCTGTCACCGCGCAGGCCACACTGGCCCGCTTCTCCTCTCCCACGGTGCGGGCGAAGAAGAGCATCGAAGGGTCGGTAACGAACCCCGCCGAAATACTAACTGGGTCAAAAGGCTTCGGCAACCCGTGTGGCAGTTCCTGCCAAGTCTGCCGAATGATCCATCACGCGGCGAATTACGGCTCAGCGATGCCGTGGAATCCGTTGTGATGCGCGGTTCTTCTCGTTCGTGCCTCTATCACCGTGACGAGGAGTGACGCCCGCGCTCCGGGCTACATGCGCTCGTCGATGGCGCGGTTGCTCATCTCGTCCGCCTCCGCGTTCTGCGCGCGGGGGACGTGGGCGAGCCTCACCTTGCCGAAGGTGGCCAGCAGCTTCTGCGCCTCCTGGAACAGGGGCTTCAGCGTGGGGCTCTTCACCTGGTACTTCCCACCCAACTGACGGATGAGCAGCTCGCTGTCCGCGAAGACCTCCACCTCGCGGGCGCCCAGGCTCTTCGCGTGCTGCAGGCCGATGAGCAGGCCCATGTACTCGGCGTAGTTGTTCGTCTGGTGCCCCAGGAACTTGCCCAGGCGCGCCACCACCGCGCCCTCGGCGTTCATCAGCACCGCTCCCGCGCCGGCGGGGCCCGGGTTGCCTCGCGCCGCGCCGTCCGAATAGACGCGCACGCGGTTCAGCGTCCCTCCCGCCGCGGGCGTCACGACCTCGATGCCGGGCGTCGTGGACTCGGGCGCGGGCTCTGAAGCGGCAGCCCCGGCCTCGCGTGGACCGCCGCCCAACTGCTCGGCGGCTTCGTCCAGCAACTGGCCCAGGTGCTCGCGGGTGAGCCCGCGAAAGGCGCGCACCGTCGCCGTCAGCGGCTCCTCACGGGCGATGTGACGGAGGACGTCGACGAGCGAAGGGGTCGGCATGGGGAGGGGACCGAAAGGTGACGCGCCGCCGCTACTTCTCGGCGGCTTCCTTCGGCTCCTGCAGCGCTTCGACGGCGAAGATGATGCGGTTGCACGAGGGGCACACGTCCGTGCCCAGCGAGGTCCGCAGCATGTTGTACATCTGCGGGGGCAGGTTCATGTTGCAGCCCTGGCAGGTGCCCGCCACCACGCCCACCATCGCGGGCAGCTTCTTCTTGCGGATGACCTCATAGCGGCGAAGCAGGGTGGCATCCACGTTCGCGGCGACTTCCGCGCGGCGCCCCTCCAGCTCCTTCACCTGGGACTCGGACTCGCCCAGCTTCCCGCGCAGCTCCGTCATCCGGCCCGACAGGCCCTGCTGCTTGGTGGCGTAGTCCGCCTCCTTGCCCTTGATGGCCTCGCGCGCCTGACCCAGCTCCTTCACCTTCTCAGTCAGCGCTTCGGACTGGGTGAGGATGCCCTTCTTCGCGATGTCGATTTCGCGAGCGAGCGCCGAGTACTCACGCGTGGAGCGCTGGTCGGACAGGCGCGCTTCCCACTTCTTCACCTTGTCCTTCTCGTCCGTGATGTTCTGCTCGAGCAGGGCCTTCTGCTTCTCAAGGTCGGCGACGCGTGTCCGCTCGGCCTCGATGCCATTGCGCGCGACCCCCAGCTCCCGCTCCAGCTCGGAAATCTGGCGGGGATGCACGTCCGCCGCCTTTCGGAGCGAGGCGACCTCGAGGTCCACCTTCTGCAGCTCCGCCAAGGCCTTCAGTTTCTCCCGCAAGTTGCTGCCTCCCACACGGCCGCACCGACGCGCGGCTCGGCTCTTGTACCAACAAGGGTGCTGGGGTTCCAACGCGTAATTGGGGACGCCTCCATCCCGTGTTCCCCACCTGCCTCTGGAGCGTTTGAATCCGCTTCACGCACCCGTTAGACGGGGCACGTGTCCAGCCTCCGACTCCGCCCCCTCCTGGCCCCCGCGCTCCTCCTCGCCGCCACGGCCTGCCGCGAAGCCCCGCCCCCGCCGGCCCCCTCTGTCGCGCCCCCCGCCGCCGCCGCGCCGCGCCCCACCGGGCCGGTGAAGTGGGGCGAAATCGAGGGGCGGGTGGTGCTGACCGGGACCCCTCCCCAGGCCTCCAGCGCGCCGACCTCCGCCACCGTCGCCAGCGTGTGCGGCGACCAGGCGGAGGACCGCTCGCTCGTGGTGGGGGGGGAGGGCGCCCTGGCCCACGCCGTCGTCTCGCTCCAGGACGGCGCCGGGCTCGCCGAGCCGGAGATGCCCGCGCCGCAGCCCGTGCTGGACCAGAAGCAGTGCCACTACGAACCGCCCGCGCTCGCGGCGAAGGCCGGCGGCGAGCTGCTGCTGCGCAACTCCGACCCGCTGGTGCACAACGTGCGCGCCCAGGCGGGGACGAACCGCTCCGTCTTCAACGTGGCCATGCCCCTGGAGGGGATGACCCTGCGCCGCCCCCTGCCCGCCGAGCCCGGCACCGTCCAGGTCCGCTGCGACGTGCACCCCTGGATGCGCGCGGTGGTCCGCACCTTCAACCACCCGTACTTCACCACCACCACCCCGGACGGGCGCTTCCGGATGCGCGTCCCGGAGGGGTCCCACACGCTCGTCTTCTGGCATGAGCGGCTGCCCGAGGCGTCCCGGACCGTCACCGTCCGCGCCGGGGAGACCGTCCAGGTCGATCAGACCTGGGGCGTGGAAGCACTGCGTCAGGCCGGCTCGGGGAAATAGGGCGCCCCTGACACGGTTGTCGCGTCCGGTCCCGGCGCAACGAAGTCATCGGCCAGGGGTTCCGTCCAAGTGCCGGGAAGCACGCCCCTTGTTCAGACTTCTGTCTTGGTGGCAAAATTGCTTTGTCGGAAGCCAACACTTCCGCCCGAGGGGGAGTCGTCATGCATCAGACCAGGAAGCAAGCCACGGTGTCCGCCGAGGCGGAGCGCCTGCCCGTGGGGGCTCGCCGCAAGGGCGCCCGGCCGGCGGGCATGCAGGAGATGGGGCCCAACCTCTACGAGAAGATCCAGAGCGCGCTCACGGAGCTGTCGCTGATGTCGTCGCACGAGCGGCTGAACGGTACCTGAGCGGTGACGTCCCGGAGCGGTGTGGCCCCTGGGGAGGGGCCCCCGTCTTCCGGGGGCGCCGTTGTCGGGCCCGGTGACTGCCTCGGGGCGCGCAAACGGCAACGGGGCCCGCCCGAACCGCTCGGGGGACCCCGGATGATGCGAACCTCTGAGCGCGACCCTACAGGTCGTCGTCTTCGGCGGGCTCGGCGCCGGCCTCGGCGTCCTCGTCGTCACCGAAGGAGTCGAGGTTCTCCTCGTCCTCCTCGGCCGCGGGCGTCTCCTCGGGCTCGGGCTCGATGACCTTGGGCGCGGCGGCCAGGCGACCACGCCGGCCCTCGGCGGGCTTGGCGACCACGTTCTCCCGCTGATCCGCCCCGCACTTGGGGCAGATGGGGTCCGGCTTCTTCATGTCGTAGAACTTCGTCCCGCACTTGAAGCACGTGTGCTTGGTCCCGAGATCCTTCGCCGGCATGCGCCACCCTCGTAGAGCCTGGAGTGAAACAGAGGGCGGCTGAATAGTTGGGCCGAAGAAGAGAGTCAACCGTGTGTTTGCGCGGGAGATTTCTGGCGGTAGCATCCCCGCCGGTTTCCCCCGAGAGCCGGACGCCCCCTTTGAACTTCACCTGCGACAATTGCCAGAAGCGGTACTCCATTGCGGACGAGAAGGTCCGCGGCAAGACGGTCAAGGTCCGCTGCAAGAACTGCCAGAACGTCATCACCGTGGAAGGGCCCGCCGAGGAGGAGAGCACCCGCGTGGTGTCGCTCGCCGACGTGGAGCGCATCCGGGCCCAGGAGCGTTCGCTGGCGGGAGGCGCCGCCGCCGCGCCCGCGCCTGCCCCCGCTCCGGCACCGGTGGCCGCCGCGGCAGCTCCTGCGCCCCTGGCCAGACCTCCTGCGTCGGCTCCCCAGACCCCCTGGGACGATGAGCCCACGCGCACCGCGCCTCCCCGCCAGACGGCCGGGGCTCCGTGGTTCGTGATGGTGCGCAACAAGCAGGAGGGCCCGCTGGACGAGTCGGCCGTGGCCGAGTGGATGGCCGCGGGCACCATCAGCGCGCGCAGCTTCTTCTGGCGCCAGGGCATGCCGGACTGGAAGCGCGGTTCGGACATCCCGGAGCTGGCCGCGCTGCTCGCGCCCGCCGTGCCGCCGGAGCCGCCGCCTCCGCCCCCGGAGCCGCCGCCCGCGGTCGTCGCGCCGCCCGCGCGCGCCCCCGCCCGCCGGGAGCCGGAGCCCCAGCAGCCCTTCTACGCGGAGAACGAGCCCGCCCCGTCCGAGGACGACAACAACGACGGCGGCTTCGAGCGCGACGGCGACGAGGACGAGGGCACGCTCTACGGCGACAAGCGCGCCGCGCCCGCCCCGGTGCCCACGCCCGCCCCGCGCCGCGCGGTGGCTGCGCCCGCGGACGAGTCCCCCGCGGCGAGCGGCGCGCCCCTCAACGAGCTGTTCTCCGACCTGGACCTGCCCGGCAACCGGGGCGACGGCTCGGACGAGGAGGACCCCGGCCAGGATGAGACGCGCGAGGACCCTCGCAACGACGAGGAGGAAGAGGACGCGCGCGAGGCGCAGGACTCGAAGGCCGCGCGCAAGCGTCCGGTGGTGCCGGCCCGCCGTGGCAGCCCGCTGAAGGTGGTGGCGCTGGTGCTACTGCTGCTCATCGTCCTGCCGGCGGTGGCGCTGTTCGGCCTGTCGGCGGCGGGCATGCTGCCTCCCGCCCTCGCGGACATGGTCAACAAGGTGACCGGCAAGGCGTCCGCGCCCGCTCCGGCCCCGCGTCAGGCCACTCCCGCGCCGGGGGGCGCCGCCAAACCGGCGACGCCTCCGGCGGCCGCTGAACCCGCGACGCCTCCGCAGGGTGCCGCGGCGGGTGGCGAGGCCACGGCTCCGGCGGAAGGTTCCGCGCCGTAGCCATCCTGTGAGGCGGGCCTGCTTTCCGCGCGACGCGGCGGGCAGGCCCTCCCGCCACGTCCTGTTCCGGCCGGGAAATCCGGCACGTCGAGCAGGACGGCCCGGTTCAGAGGTCGAAGTCGCCCGCGGGCGGCTTCTTGCCGCGCATCGCCTGTTCCCTCGCGGCGCGGACTTCGGCGCGCAGGGCTTCGGTGGCTTCGGCGTCCACCGTCCCCGTCTCCAGGTCCACGACGTCCCCTTCGCGCACGCCGGAGGGCAGGGTGTCCAGCGCGCGGGTCACCTGCTGGCCGTCCACCACCAGCACGGCGACGTCGTCCTCGATGCGGTCCACCGTGGCCCTGGACCGGGGCTTCGTCTTCTTCTTCGTCACGGGTCGCAGTCTCCCGCGGGCTTGCGGCCCGACTTCAATGCCGCGTCACGCGTGCTCCACGTGAGCAGGTTCTCTTCGTTGATGAGCCGCACGCTCCGGCAGGTGGCCTTGTGGAAGATGCGCTTGTTCTTGCTCGCCATGTAGCTGCCCGTCATGGGCGTGCTGCTGGACGAGCGCACCGCCTTCGGAGGCGCCTCCTCCGTCCGCGTGCCCTTGCGCGCGACAGGCAGGTCATCCACGTCCGTCACGTTGCCGACGCGGGCCTTGCTGTCACGCGGTGCCTCGACGACACGCGCGGGCTCCGTCCGGGCGGCTGGGGCCGGCTCGGTGGGGGCCGGCTTCACCGCGGGCGCGGGCTTCACCGTCCGCACCAGCGCCGGGCGCGGATCCAACCCCGGGAAGACGCGCCGCGTGCCTCCGGGCTCCCCCGGGGTCGGACGCTGGAGCGACAGCTCGAACTGCTTGCCGTCGCTCACCGCGTGCACCTCGCCGTTCACGTCCGTGCGGAAGGCCCGCGCGTCCACGCCGCGCAGCCGCGCGAGGAGCTCCTTCACCTTCGGGCTCCTGCCCAGGCTGTCATCCCCGCTGAGCACCGCCGCCTGCGGCCGCACCTCCTCCAGGTACGCCTGCGAGTTCGCCCCCTCCACACCGGGCGAGGCGACCTTCAGCAGCGTGGCGGAGGACAGGAGCCCGCGCTCCAGCAGCCGGGCCTCCGTCTCCGCGCGCGCGCCGCCCGCGAAGACCACCGATGTGTCCGCGTACGTCAGGCGCAGCACGATGGAGTTCGCCGCGTTGCGCCCCTCCGCGTCCGGGGCCTCCTTCAGGAGCGGCTCCGCGGGCGCCCGGGGCCAGAGCACCGTGAGGTTCACCCCGTCCTCCAGCGTCAGCCGGACCAGCTCCTTGGGCGCGGACGACGGCGGCGCGGGCGAGAGGATCTGCACCCCCCGCGAGCCCACCGCCGTCAGCAGCGCGTCGTAGGCCTTGGACGTGTCCGGGAGCTGCGGCTCCATCAGCCGCCGCGCCCCCACGCGCTTGAGCACCGCCTCCAGCGCGCCGTGGTGCCTGGGGTCCGGCTGGGTGAGCACCACCAGGTCCAGCTCCCGGCGCAGCAGCTCCGGCAGCCGGTTCACCAGGTGCGACTCGGCGGACGCGGGCCCGGAGTCCACCAGCACCGTGTTGCCTCGCGGCGTGACGATGAGCGCGGCATCCCCCGCGCCCACGTCGAAGAAGTACACGTGGAGCTTCCCGTCCGGTGCGCCGCCGAAGTAGCGCGACTTCTCCGGGGGCTTCTGCGCGGCCGGCGCGGGCGGCTGCTGCTGACAGGCCAGGGAGGCGAGCAGCAGCCCCACCCCCAGCGCGATGCGGGCCTTCATGGATGACAATCCTCGGCGGGGCGGCGCTCACGCAGGGCGTCGGCGCGGCTTGTGTAGACGGTGCGCTCGTTCTTCGAGCGCTTCAGGGTCTTGCAGCTCTCGCGGTGGAACACCTTGCTGCCCTTGAGCGACACGTAGCGCTCGCCCGTGGCTTCGGACGCGCTCGCGGGCGCCGGGGGCTCCACGGGCGTGCGCGTCCGGGGCGCGCCGGGCTCCGGCTCCTTCTCCGTGGAGCGGCCGGAGCGTCCGTGCGGCGTGGGCTGGATGGGGCCGAGCGCCACCGGGCTCCCCGCCTGCTGCGTCCCGGACAGGCTCGTGGCCCCGGTGCCCTTCGTCGAGCGCAGCGTCACGGTGGTGCCGTCGCTCACCGCCAGCACCTCGCCGTCCTGGTCGGTGCGGAAGGCGCGGGCGCGCACGTCGCGCAGGCGGCCCAGGACCTCCGGGCTGGGGTGGCCGTAGTCGTTGCCCACGCCGCAGGAGATGACCGCCGCCTGCGGCTTCACGCGCTCCAGGAAGGCCGCGGTGGAGGAGTGCTTGCCGCCGTGGTGCGCCACCTTCAGCACCGTGGCGGTGAGGTCCACGGGCTTCTGGAGCAGCACCTCCTCCGTGGGCGGCTCCGAGTCCCCCGTGAAGAGGAACGCCGTCTTCCCGTAGGTGAGCTTGGTGACGATGGAGTTCGCGTTCGGGTCCGAGCGCGTGTTCGCGAGGAACGACTCCTGGGGCACGCGCGGCCAGAGCACGGTGAGCGCCACGCCTTCGCCCAGGCCCACGGTGAGCAGCGTCTGGGGCGCCTGGGGGTTGGGCTCCGGGCTCATCACCTGGCCCACCTCGTGGCCCACGAAGTCCAGCAGGTCGCGGTACGCCTCGCTCGGGTGGTCGAAGCCGGGGTCCATGAAGCGCTTCGCCCCCACCGCCTTCACCGCCGCGCGCAGCCCGCCCAGGTGGTCCAGGTGCGGGTGGGTGAGGATGACCAGGTCCAGCGGGCCCTTCACCAGCTCGCGCAGCCGCGCCGCCAGCCGCGCGCCGGCCTCTGGAGGCCCGCCGTCGATGAGCACCGTCTTGCCCGTGGGCGACACGATGAGCGCCGCGTCCCCCTGGCCCACGTTGAGGAAGTAGACCGAGAGCCGGCCCGGGGCGGGGGAGGGGAGGGCCGCGTGGCCCGGCACCGCCGCGAGGAGGAGGACAAGGAGTGCGAGCAGCCGCGCGAAGACCTTCACGGGTTGGAACTCTACAGCCCCGCTCCCCTTCGCGGCACCCCGTGCGTTGACCGGGCACCTCCTCCCCCCGCGAGCGCTTCCCCGAGGGCCGGGAGTGGGCTAAGGGGCGCGGCATGCCGTCCGACGCCGAAGCGTTCTTCACCGTCCTGGAAGAGCTGGTCGACCAGGCCCGTCATCGTCTGCACGCCTGGAAGGTCCAGCAGGAGGCCGTGCCGCCCGCGGCCGCCGCCGTCCTGAACCCGGAGGCCCCGCGCCCACCCGGCGTGAAGACCGCCACCGCGCGCGTGGACCCGGCCACCCTCGTGAAGGCCTCGGACCTGGCCCCGTACATCGACCACACGCTGCTCAAGCCGGAGGCGCGTACGGAGGACATCGTGCGCGTGGCCGAGGAGGCCCGTCAGTACGGCTTCGCCACCGTGTGCGTGAATAGCTGCCACGTGGCCACCGCCGCGCGCGTGCTGGCGGGGGCGACGGCCGTGCCCATCGCCGTGGTGGGCTTCCCCCTGGGCGCCGCGCTGTCGTCCGCGAAGGCCTTCGAGGCGCGCGAGGCCATCCGCGCGGGCGCCCGTGAAATCGACATGGTGCTCAACCTGGGCGCGCTCAAGGCGCACGACTACCAGCGCGTGCACCAGGACATCGCCGCGGTGGTGGAGGCCAGCCACCCCGTGCCCGTGAAGGTCATCCTGGAGACGGGCCACCTCACGGACGAGGAGAAGGTCGTCGCGTGCGCGCTGTCCAAGGCCGCGGGCGCCGCGTTCGTGAAGACGTCCACCGGCTTCGGGCCCGGCGGCGCCACGGTGAAGGACATCGAGCTGATGCGCGCGGTGGTGGGCGACGACGTGGGCGTGAAGGCCTCCGGCGGCGTGCGCTCCGCGGAGGACGCCGTGAAGCTCATCCGCGCGGGCGCCAACCGCCTGGGCGCCTCCGCGTCCGTGGCCATCGTCACCGGGCAGATCTCCACCGCGCAGTACTGACCCCCTCCGGAGCCGCGCACCGTGACCCCGAAGCAGCGAGAGGACTTCCTCCAGCAGTTGCTCGCGCTCCACGCGGAGCTGACCGGGAAGGCGCCCATGCGCATCGAGCCCAACCGCACCGACGAGGCGCGCGTGGGCGGCGACGAGGACGAGCAGCCCCTCAACGAGATGATGCAGGCCATCGCCTCCAGCCGGAACCGCAACACCGACGGCACGCTGGCGCGCGTGGTGAAGGCCCTGGGCAAGCTGCGCGAGGACCCGGACTCCTTCGGCGAGTGCGAGGAGTGCGGCGACGAGCTTCCCATGGGCCGCCTCAAGGCCATGCCCTACGCGGAGTTCTGCGTCGCGTGCCAGAACAACAAGGACGGCCCCAAGGGGCCGGTGCGCCGCAAGCACCTCACCGACTACAAGAGCTGAAGCACCCCCCCTTCTTCAACGACGAGGCAACGCGCGATGGACACCACCGGACTCAGGGAGCGGGCGGAGGCCTGGCGCAGGGCGGATCCGGATCCGGAGACCCAGGCGGAGCTGGCCAATGTGCTCGCGACGCAGGACTGGGCGGACCTGGCGGACCGCTTCTCGCAGGACCTGGAGTTCGGCACCGCCGGCCTGCGCGGCGTGCTGGGCGCAGGCCCCAACCGGATGAACCGCGCCGTGGTGCGCCGCACCACCGCGGGCCTGGCGCGCTACCTCAAGGCCACCGTGCCGGACGTCACCACGCGCGGCGTGGTGGTGGGCCGTGACGCGCGCCGCTTGAGCCGCGAGCTGGCGGAGGACACCGCCGCCGTGCTCGTCGCGGAGGGCATCCCCGCGCACGTCTTCCCGGAGCCGGTGCCCACGCCCGTCACCGCGTTCGCCGTGCTGCACCTCAACGCCGCCGCGGCGGTGATGGTGACCGCCAGCCACAACCCGCCCGAGTACAACGGCTACAAGGTCTACTGGGGCAACGGCGCGCAGATCGTCCCGCCGCAGGACGTGGGCATCGCGGACGCCATCGCGAAGGTGGAGCCCGCCAACGAGGTGCCCCTGCTCACGCCCGCGCAAGGCCGCGCGAAGGGCCTGTGGCGCGACCTGCCGGAGGACGAGGGCCACGCGTACCTGCGCGCCATCCTGGACCTGCGCCTGTACCGCAAGGGCAGCGACACGCTGTCCATCGTCTACACCGCCATGCACGGCGTGGGCGGCGCGTGGGCGGCGCTCGCGCTCAAGGAGGCCGGCTTCCCGCGCGTGACGCCCGTGGCCGAGCAGCAGCAGCCCGACGGCCGCTTCCCCACCGTGCGCTTCCCCAACCCCGAGGAGCCGGGCGCCATGGACCTGTCGCTCGCCACGGCGGAGCGCGTGAAGGCGGACCTGGTGCTGGCCAACGACCCGGACGCGGACCGGCTGGCGGTGATGGCGCGGGATGCCTCCGGGAAGCTGCGCCTGCTCACCGGCAATGAGGTGGGCGTGCTGCTGGGCCACTACGTCCTCACGCAGGGGACGAAGCGCGCGCGCCCGCACGTGGTCACCACCATCGTGTCCTCCACGCAGTTGGGCGAAATCGCGCGCGGCCTGGACGCCGCCTACGACGAGGTCCTCACCGGCTTCAAGTGGATCGCCAACCGCGCGCTGGAGCGCACGGCGAAGGAAGGCACCCAGTTCGTCTTCGGCTACGAGGAGGCGCTCGGCTACACCGTGGGCACCGCCACGCGCGACAAGGACGGCGTGGGCGCGGCCCTGGTGGTCGCGGACATGGCCGCGTGGTGCGAGGCGCGCGGCGTGACGGTGCTGGGCTACCTGGAGGAAATCCAGCGCCGCTTCGGCCTGCACGTGGGCGCCCAGCGCAACGTGACGCTGCCGGGCGCGGCCGGCGCGCAGACCATCCGCGCCATCATGCAGGCCTTCCGCGCGTCGCCGCCCGCGAACATCGGCGGCACCCCGGTGAGCGCCGTGCGCGACTACCAGAAGGGCGAGGGCGGCCTGCCCCCGTCCAACGTCGTCGCCTTCGCGCTGGAGGGCGGCGGCCGCGTCACCCTGCGCCCCTCCGGCACCGAGCCCAAAATCAAATACTACTTCGAGCACAAGGAGACGCCCGCCCCCGGCGAGCCGCTCCCCCAGGCCCGCCAGCGCGCGGAGGCGAAGCTGGCGGCCCTCATCGACGCCTTCCTGGCCCTGGCCCGCGAGCGCGGCCAGCCCGCCTGATGAGTCCTGAATCACCCTTCAACTCAACCCACCGGGTCGTGGCCTCCCGTGCCGCGGCCCATCGCTGAAAGGAACCTCGTGAAGCGCATCATTCCTGGTTTCCTCCTGGCCGTGCTCCTGGCCCTCCCCGGCACCGCGATGGCTCGCGGTCAGGGCTGGTCCCTGCTGGCGGCGGAGACCGTCGGCTCGGGCCGCAACATGTTCAGCGCGCAGATCGGCTTCCCGGGCCTGTCGCTGGGCCTGCTGCACGGCGGCTCGGACACCGTGGATATCGGCGGCAAGTTCAGCTTCAACTGGGGCCGCGAGGGCCTGGTGGACGCGTCCGACGCGGGCCTCAAGCTCCAGGGCTGGCTGCGGGTGATGATCGCCAAGACGGACAAGGTGGCCTTCGCCATCACGTTCCAGCCGGGGCCGTTCGTCTACTTCCCCCGGGGGAACACGATGTTCGGCATGGCGCTGCCGGTGGCGTTCGTGGTGGGCATCCCCGTGGGCAGCGCGCTGATGATCAACGCGGGCCTCGACGTGCCGTTCAACGTCTACATCGGCGAGGGCATCGGGCCGGTCATCCCCATCCTCTTCGGAGGCGGCCTGGAGTACTTCGTGAACAACAACTTCAACGTGAACTTCAACCTGCGGATGGGGCCCTCCATCGTCCCGCGCTTCGACGACAGCTACTTCACGATGGAAGCGCTGGCGGGCGTGGCCTACCGCTTCTAGCCGTACGTCACGCGGGCGGGGACGGGGTTCCCCGCCCGTGTGGTGGCTACAAGGCGGCTACCAGGAGGACGTCTGCTCGGGCAGCTCCACCGTGAAGGTGCTGCCCAGGTTGACGCGGCTCTTCACGGTCAGCTTGCCGCCCATGCTCTCCACCAGGGTGCGCGCCACCGTGAGGCCCAGGCCCACGCTCTTCTCCGGGGCCTTGGTCGTGTAGTACGGCGAGAAGATGGCCTGCAGCTCGTCCTCGAAGATGCCGATGCCGGTGTCCTTCACGAAGATCTGCGGGCCGAACTCACCGAACATGTCCGGCAGCTCCACGCCCACCTGCACCACGCGCGGACGGTCCTTCACGTCCTCCACGGCGTCCACCGCGTTGCAGACCAGCTCCGCCACCACCTGCTCCACCTGACGGCGGTTGAACACGACGGCGATGGGGTCCTCCGGCAGCACCGCGCGCACGTCCGCGCGGCCCAGACGCCCGGCGGCGCGCAGGCGCGACACCACCTCCGGCACCACCTCCCGCAGGTCGAAGCGCTGGATGTCCTTGGGGCCCGTGGGGCCCAGGGACAAGAGGTGCTGGCCGTGCAGGCGCATCTGCTCGCCCGCCACGCCCAGCTTGAGCAGCTCCTCCGTGTCCGGCGGCAGCCCCTGGGCGGCGCGGGTGCGCACGTGCTCCAGCGCCCGCTGCAGGCCCACGCCCAACTGGTCCATCTGCGTGGCCAGGTCCGCGGCCAGCGTGCCCACGCGCGCCAGGCGCTCCATGCGCACCCAGCGCGTGCGCGGGTCCTGGAGCACTTCCGGGACGCCGCCGTGCTCGCGGTGCGCCTTGAGCTCCAGCAGGGTGTGGACGCGCACCTTCAGCTCCAGCGGGTCCAGCGGTTCAGTCGTCAGCAAGTCGTCCACACCTGCCTCCATCACCTCGCGGCGCGTCTGGCGGTCCGCGGAAGGCGTGAGCATGAGGATGGGGAACTGCGGCGGGGAGAGCGCCTCTCGAAGGCGCCGGTACGCGGCCAGGCCCACCGTGCGGGCCCGCTCCACGTCCAGCAGCACCAGGTCCGCGGAGTGGCGCGACACCGCCTCCAGCGCGGCCGTCGTCCCGCTCGCGGGCAGCACGTCGTAGCCCGCCGGCGTCAGGATGGAGCGCACCCGCTCCACGCCGCCGGACTCCACGTCGACCGCGATCACTCGCGGGCGCTGGGGTGACGTCGAGCCTGTTGCCGTCGTCTGCATGTTCATGCCACCCCAGCCTGGAAACCGGACCGGCCAACGCCCGCGGGCGCTGTCCCGGCTCCGGGGGACCGCGTTCCGGAATCGCTCAGGCCCACATGCTGCGCCTGCTCGGTATCCAGTCCGCAATCCGACATGGTCGCACTCCCATGCCAGCGGCATGCCGGACGTCCACCCAACGGCAGATCAGCCCACACTGGAAAGACCGAAAACCTTGATCCAATAAGGTCAGGGGGTTGGCGGCCCGCCGGCGGATGACCTGACGCATCAGGGCAGGTGGCCGCTTCAGATTTGGCAGGTCCAACCTGACCAAAAGTGATTTCCGACCCGGGTCCTGGACTACCCGTTCCCTCTCAAAATGGTCAGCGGGATTCCTGCTCGAACGGAATGCCGAGCGCGGCGGGGGCGTGGCCCCGCTGGCCCTGGAGCGCCAGGACGAGGAGGGTCAACAGGTAGGGCAGGGCGAGCAGGAAGCCCTGGGGCACCAGGTCGAGGAGCCAGGGAGCGCTGGAGGCCAGGCCGATCCGCAGCGCGTTGCCGGCGGCGAAGAAGAGCGCGGCGGCGAAGGCGCCCAGCGGCGTCCAGCGGCCGAACACCATGGCGGCCAGGGCCATGAAGCCCAGGCCGGAGGGCGTGTGCTGTTCGAAGCGGTCCAGGACGGTGGTGGACAGCACCGCGCCCCCCAGGCCCGCCATCATCCCGCCGCCCAGCACCGCGCCCCAGCGCAGGGCGGGCACGGACAGGCCCAGCGTGGCCACCGCGTGCGGCTTGTCGCCCACGGCGCGCAGGCGCAGGCCCAGCGGCGTGCGCGACAAGAGCAGGTGGAAGAGGAATGGCAGGGTGAGCGCCAGGTACGTGGGCGCCGCGTGGCCGGACAGCGCGCCCAGCAGCGGGACCTGGGACAGGCCCGGGATGTTCCAGCGCGACAACTGGGTGATGGAGGGCGTGCCGTTGGGGCCGAAGAACGACTCCAGCAGGTAGGTGCCGCCGGCCATGGCCACTAGGTTGAGGGCCATGCCGGAGACGACCTGATCCGAGCGCCAGCGGATGCTGAGGAAGCCATGCACCGCGGCGATGCCCGCGCCCGCGGCCATGCCCACCCCCACCGCGAGCGGCGTGGGCATCACGAGCGCCGCCACGGCCGCGCAGAAGGCGCCCGTGCGCATCATGCCCTCCACGCCCACGCTCACCACGCCCGCGCGCTCGGAGAGCATGGCGCCCAGCGCGGCGAACACCAGGGCGGGGGCCGCGTCCAGCGTGGAGAAGAGGAGCGAGTGGAGCACCTCAAGCACGGGGCACCTCCACTCCCGCCTGGGCCTGGGCCTGCGCGCGCTTCTGGCGCCGCGCCAGCAGGGCGAGCCACACCATGCGGCCGGCGACGAAGAGCAGCGCGAAGCCCTGGATGAGCTCCGGGAAGCTCTTGTGCACGCCGAGCAACTGCATGCGCGTGCCGCCCGCGCGCAGCACGCCGAAGACGGCCGCCGCCAGCGCCGCGCCCAGCGGGTGGTTGTTGCCGATGAGCGCGATGGCGATGCCGTCGAAGCCGTACGGGGCGCCCAGCGAGCCCGGGTAGCGGCCCTCCGTGCCCAGCACCAGCACCGCGCCGGCCAGGCCCGCCAGCGCGCCCGCGAGCGCCATGGCCCCGCCCGCGCGCCACAGCGTGGGGATGCCCGCCGCGCGGGCCGCCTCCGGGGTGAGGCCCACGGCGCGCGTCTCGTAGCCGGAGCGCGTGCGGGTCAGCCACACCCAGACGCCCAGCGCCGCGGCGAGCGCCAGCGGGAAGCCCAGGTTGAGGCGCGAGCTGTCCCCCAGCAGCCGGGGAAGCTGCGCGGAGGGGAGGATTTCGGCGGTGCCGGTGATGGACGACGCGCCCTCCGCCACGGCGCGCAGCGGACCGATGACGAGCCAGTTGTCCACCAGGCTCACCGCCACCCAGTTGAGCATGATGGTGGAGATCACCTCGTGCACGCCGCGCTTGAGCTTCAGCACGCCCGCGATGCTCGCCCACGCCGCGCCCGCCACCGCCGCCGCCGCGAGGGCCAGCGGGACGTGCAGCGCGCCGGGCAGCGCCACGTGTGCGCCCACGAGCGCCGCGGCGAGCGCGCCCCAGATCATCTGTCCCTGCGCGCCGATGTTGAACAGGCCCACCTTGAAGGCCACCGCCACGGACAGGCCGGTGAGGGTGAGCAGCGCGGCCTTCATCGCGGCCTCGCCCAGGGGGCGCGTCACGGAGGTGGCGCTGCCGCCGTCCAGGAACGCGGGCCAGTTGCCCACGCCGCCCCAGAGCATCTGGACATAGGCGCGCGTGGCGGTGTCCGCGTCGCGCGTGATGGCGATGAGCAGCCAGCACACCGCGAGCGCCAGCAGCACGGAGAGCACCGACGGCAGCACCTGCCGCGCCCGCTCACCCATGGCTTGCCTCCGCGCCCAGCATGCGGCGGCCCAGCTCGCGCTCGTCCAGGTCCTTGCGCGGGAAGTGCCCCGTCACGCGGCCTTCGTAGAGGACGTAGACGCGGTCGGAGAGGGCCAGCACCTCCTCCAGGTCCAGCGACACCATCACCACTCCCGCACCCCGGGCCTTCGCGTCACGCAGGCGCTCATGCACCTGCGCCACCGCGCCGATGTCCAGCCCGCGCGTGGGCTGCACGACGACGAGCAGCTCCGGTCTGGCGTCCAGCTCGCGCGCCACCACGACCTTCTGCTGGTTGCCGCCAGACAGCGCCTGGAGCGCCACCGTCGGGTCGTTCGGGCGCACGTCGTAGCCGGTCAGCAGTTGCTCCGTGCGCTCGCGGCGGCCCTTGAAGTCCACCCACGGCCCGCGCGCGAACGGCGGCTGGCGGTGCCGGCCCAGGGCCACGTTCTCCTCCACCGTCATCGCCTTCACCACCGCGCGGGCCAGGCGGTCCTCGGGGACGTGGCCCACGCCGCGCGCCTTCGCCAGCGCCGGGGTCAGCCCCACCAGCGGACCGCCGAGCAGCGTGCCCTCGCCGCCGTCCAGCTTGCGCAGGCCCGTGAGGACCTCGGCCAGCTCGCGCTGTCCGTTGCCGTCCACCCCGGCGATGCCGACGATTTCGCCCGCGCGCACGGTGAGGCTCACGCCCTGGAGCGCCGGACGGCCGTTGTCACCCGTGGCCCGCAGGTCCTTCGCTTCGAGCACGACCGGGCCCGTCGAAGCCGCGGCCGGCTCAACGGGCGCGGGGGGCAGCGCCGCCGCCGCGCCGGTGGTGCCGGTGCCCGTCAGGTGGGTGGCCGTGACAGCCGTCGCGGGCACGCCGGTCATCGCGGCGCCCCTGGAGCCTTCACCCACCATCAGCGCGGCCAGCGCGGAGACGGTGGTCTCGCTGGCGCGCACCTCCGCCACGGTGCGGCCCCGGCGCATCACCGCCACGCGGTCCGCCACGCCCAACACTTCCTTCAGCTTGTGGCTGATCAGCACCACCGTGCGGCCCTGCGCCACCAGCCCGCGCATCACCTGGGACAGCTCGTCGGACTCCTGCGGCGTGAGCACGGCGGTGGGCTCGTCCAGGATGAGCACCTGCGCGCCCCGGTGCAGCGCCTTGACGATCTCGACCTTCTGCTGCGAGCCCACCGTGAGCGTGTCCACGCGGGCCCGAGGATCCAACTGGAAGCCGAAGCGCTTCGCCGTGGCCGCCACCTCGTCACAGGCGCGGTCCAGGTCCAGCAGGCCTCGCTTCGTGGGCTCGCGGCCCAGCACCACGTTCTCCGCCACCGTCAGCGTGGGCACGAGCATGAAGTGCTGGTGCACCATGCCAATGCCCTTCGCGATGGCGTCGCGCGGGCTCTTGAAGCGCACCGGCTTGCCGTCCATCAGGAACGTGCCCGCGTCCGGGTGGTACAGCCCGTAGAGCACGTTCATCAGGCTGGACTTGCCCGCGCCGTTCTCGCCCACCACGGCGAGCAGCTCCCCCGGGACGATGTCCAGCGACGCGTCCTCCAGGGACACGCACGACCCGAAGCGCTTCGCGATGTGCTGGAGGGAGATCAGGGCTGCGCGACCTGGAAGGAGGACAGCTCCGCCTGCGTGCCCGGCACGGCAATCTTCCCGGCCAGCACCTGCTGCCGCAGCGTCTCCACCTTCTGGAGCGCCTCCGCCTTGCCCGGGAACTCCACGCGCACGTCCGCCATGCCCACGCCGTTCTCCTTGAGCCCCAGCACCTGCTCACCCGCCGTGAACCGGCCCTCCACCAGGTCCTTCGCGGCCTGGTACACGGCCAGGTCGCTGTGCTTCACCATGGACGTGAGGATGGCGTCCGGCGCCAGGTGGGACTGATCCGAGTCCACGCCGATGGCGAACACCGTCTTGCCCGCCGCCCGGGCCTCCTTCACCGCCTGGATGACGCCCAGGCCGTCCGTGCCCGCCGCGTGGAAGATGACGTCCGCGCCCTTGGCGATGAGGTCCTGCGCCACCTCCTTGCCCGCGGACACGCTGTTGAAGCTGCCCGTGTAGACGGCCATCAGCGCGTCCGCCGCCTTCGCGTTCGTGGTGCGCACGCCCGCGCGGTAGCCCACGTCGAAGCGCTTGATGAGGGGGACTTCGATGCCGCCCACGAAGCCCACCTTGTTCGTCTTCGTCACGAGCCCCGCCAGCGCGCCCACGAGGAAGCTGCCCTCCTGCTCCTTGAAGAGCACCGTGCGCACGTTGGGCAGCGACTTCGCCTTGCCCTGCGCGTCCAGGAGCTGGCTGTCGATGAGCAGGAACCTGGCCTCCGGGTTCTCCGTGGCCACGTCACGCACCGCGTTGGCCAGCAGGTACCCGTTGCCGATGGTCAGCTTCGCGCCCTGCTCCACCAGCAACTGGAGGTTGGGGGCGTAGTCCTCCTGCGCCTTGCTCTGGAGCACCAGCGGCTGCACGGGCAGCGGCTTCACTTCCGGTGCGAGCGCCGACAGGTCGGAGGAGATGGACTGACGCACTTCGCCAGCGGGGGCGTCCACGTACCTGCCGCCCTCGTACTTCTTGCCGGCGGCCCACAGCTCCAGGCCGCGCAGGGACGCGTCGTTGAACGAGTGGTCACCCCGGCCGCCCACGTCGATGACGAGCCCCACGACCACGGGCTTGCCCTCGGGGGGCTTCGCGGCGGTGGAAGTCTGGGAGGGGGCCTTGGGGGCGTCCTCGGACTTCTTGGAACAGGCGCACAGGAGCGCGGCCAGGGCGAGCACGTGGAGTCGACGGAGCATCATGAGGCTGGCTATCTACCAGATGCGGCCAGGGCTTTCCTTCTGCTATGGCCTTGCCCCGTGCAACCCTACGAGCTCATCAAGGCCAAGCGCGACGGCGGCAAGCTGGACCCGTCCGACATCCAGGCGTTCATCCAGGCGTACACCGCCGGCACCGTGGCCGACTACCAGATGGCCGCCATGTGCATGGCCATCTTCTTCAAGGGGCTGGACTCCCGGGAGCTGGGGGCGTGGGCCCGCGCCATGCTCCACTCCGGAGAGGTCCTGGACCTCTCCGACACGCCGGCCATCAAGGTGGACAAGCACTCCACCGGCGGCGTGGGCGACAAGGTGTCCCTGAGCCTCGCCCCCCTGGCGGCGGCCTGCGGCGTGCCCGTGCCCATGATTTCGGGCCGCGGCCTGGGCCACACCGGCGGCACCCTGGACAAGCTGGAGTCCATCCCCGGCTTCAACGTGAACCTGTCCACCGCGGACTACCGCCGGCTGGTGCGCGAGGTGGGGTGCTGCCTCATCGGCCAGACGGCCCAGGTCGCCCCCGCGGACAAGAAGCTCTACGCGCTGCGCGACGTGACGGCGACGGTGGACTGCATCCCGCTCATCGCGTCTTCCATCATGAGCAAGAAGCTGGCGGAGGGCATCGACGCGCTGGTGCTCGACGTGAAGGTGGGCAGCGGCGCCTTCATGAAGACGGCGGACGACGCGCGCGTGCTGGCCCGCACCATGATTGGCCTGGGTGCGGAGATGAACCGCAAGGTCGTGGCCCTGCTCACGGACATGGATCAGCCCCTGGGCCGCCAGGTGGGCAACGCCCTGGAGGTCCGCGAGGCCGTGGACATGCTCCGCGGCGAGGCGCCCGACGACTACACGGAGATCACCTACGCCCTGACGGCGGAGATGCTGGTGCTGGGCAAGAAGGCCGCCAACGTGGAGGAGGCGCGCGGGATGCTGCGCCGCTCCGTGGAGGACGGCAGCGCCATCCGGAAGCTCAAGGAGATCGTCCAGTCGCAGGGCGGTGACCCGCGCTCCATCGACGACTACTCGCTCCTGCCCACGGCGAAGGCCACGACGGACGTGGTGGCGCCGCGCGACGGCTTCGTCACTGGCATCCACACGGAGGGCGTGGGGCTGGCGGCGGTGGCGCTGGGCGCGGGCCGGCAGCGGGTGGACAGCAAGATCGACCCGGCCGTGGGCTTCACGCTGCTCAAGAAGGTGGGCGACGCGGTGAAGCAGGGCGAGCCCGTGGTGCAGGTGCACTACAACGACGCCGGCCCCGTGGAGGACGTGAAGGCGCGCCTGCTCGCGGCCTACCGGTTCGGCGACCGGGCGCCCGCGGCCCGCCCGCTGGTGCTGGAGCGGCTGGAGTAGTTACGCAAGCCCCATGGCCCCCACGTTCCGCGACCTGCTGTCGGAAGTGAAGAAGGAGATCCGCGAGGTCTCCCATGAGCACGTCCACACGCTGCTGGGCTCGGGCGCGAAGGTGAAGCTCGTGGACGTGCGCGAGGCCGACGAATACGCGGGTGGCCGGCTCCCCGGGGCGGTGCACATCCCCCGGGGCTACCTGGAGCTGCGCATCGAGGAGAAGGCGGACCGCGACGAGGAGCTGGTCCTCTACTGCGCGGGCGGCACCCGGAGCGCGCTCGCGGCCCGCACGCTGCGGGAGATGGGCTACACGCGCGTGTCCTCGCTCGCGGGCGGCTACAACCGCTGGAGCGACGCGGCCCTCCCGGTGGAGAAGCCCGTCGTCCTCTCCCCCGAGCAGAAGGAGCGCTACCGCCGCCACCTCATCCTCCCGGAGGTGGGGGAGGAGGGGCAGGCGAGGCTCCTCAAGTCGAAGGTGCTGCTCCTGGGCGCGGGTGGGCTGGGCTCGCCGGCGGCGCTGTACCTGGCGGCGGCGGGCGTGGGCACGCTGGGCGTGGTGGACGCGGACGTGGTGGACCTGAGCAACCTCCAGCGCCAGGTGCTGCACACGCTGGAGCGCCGGGGACAGCCCAAGGTCCAGAGCGCGAAGGCCGCCCTGGAGGCGCTCAACCCGGACGTGAAGGTGGTGCCGTTCCAGGAGCGGCTCACCACCGCCAACGTGGAGCGCATCCTCGCGGACTTCGACCTGGTGCTGGACGGCGGGGACAACTTCCCCACGCGCTACCTGCTCAACGACGCGTGCGTGCTGCTGGGCAAGCCCAACATCCACGGCTCCGTGTTCCGCTTCGAGGGGCAGGTGACCACCTTCCTGCCCGGCCAGGGGCCCTGCTACCGCTGCCTCTACCCCGCGCCGCCCCCGCCGGAGCTGGCGCCGTCGTGCGCGGAGGCGGGCGTGCTGGGCGTGCTGCCCGGGCTCATCGGGATGCTCCAGGCCACGGAGGCCCTGAAGCTCCTGCTCGGGGTGGGGGAGCCCCTGGTGGGGCGGCTCGTCACCTTCGACGCCCTGGGCACGCGCTTCCAGGAGCTGCGGCTGCGCCGCGACCCGGAGTGTCCGGTGTGCGCGCCGGGAGCGAAGGTCCAGCTCATCGATTACGAGCAGTTCTGCTCCACCGGGGCCTGAGCGGCCAGGAAGCTGCATTTTCAGGAGCAACGGAGCGGACGGGCCCGCGTATGATGCGCGGGCCTGGACCCGGGGCGGTGGTGGAACGCGACCCGGGTCGGATACGAGAGCGGCAGCGGCAGGGAGACGACGGCGATGTCCGAGCAGAACGAGAACCAGGACACCAGGACGACGGAGGACCGGCGCGACTCGCCCCGCGTCCCCATGCGCCTGAAGGTCGGCTGGGATGGGGCGGATGGCTTCCTGGAGCGCGCGGGGGACCTGTCCCTGGGCGGCGTGGGCTGGGTGGGCGAGGCCCTGGACGAGGGCAAGGACGTGATGGTGCGCTTCACGCTGCCCTCGGCTCCCGAGGAGGCCGTGGTGAAGGGCAAGGTGCTGGGGCCCAAGCCCGGCGCGGCGGGCCTGGTGGTGCGGGTGAAGTTCGTGGACCTGCCGGTGGAGCTGGAGCTGGCCATCGCCCGGCACCTGGACGAGCAGGCCAAGGGCGGGGCCTGAGACAGGCTCCGGGTTTCAGGCGGGACGGGGGCCCATCCAGGGCCCTTCGTCCGGCGAAGGAGGGCGGCATGGCGGAGGAGATTCCCTGGGAGCGGCTGTTCGAGGAGGCCCTTCGGGTCCGCCAGCGCGCGCACGTGCCGTACTCGAAGTTCCCCGTCGGGGCCGCCGTGCTGTACGCGGACGGCTCCATCGTGGCCGGCTGCAACGTGGAGAACGCCACCTATGGCCTCACCGTCTGCGCGGAGCGCAACGCGTTCGCCGCGGGCGTGGCGCAGGGCCGCGAGAAGCCCGTGGCCGTGGCCGTCGTCGTGGACACCCCGGAGCCCTGTCCCCCGTGCGGCATGTGCCGCCAGGTGATGGCGGAGTTCGCCGGACCTGACCTTCCGGTGCGAAGCCGCACCCTCAACGGGCAGGAGGCGCGCTACCCGCTCAGCGAGCTGCTGCCGCACGCCTTCACCCGCTCCTTCCTCTAGGACCCCCCTCACGTGGACTTGCTTCTCACTGGCGCGACCGTCGTCACCATGAACCGCGACCGCGAGGTGCTGCCTCGCGCGGACGTGCTCGTGCAGGACGGGCGCATCGCGAAGGTGGGCCGGGGCCTGAAGGTGAAGGGCGCCCGCCGCGTCCTGGACCTCACCGGGCAGGTGGTGATGCCCGGCCTCATCCACGGCCACCTGCACGCCTGCCAGACCCTGTTCCGCGGCCACGCGGACAAGCGGGAGCTGCTGGACTGGCTGAAGGAGCGCATCTGGCCCATGGAGGCGGCGCACGACGCGGCGTCCCTGCGCGCCAGCGCGGACCTCACCTTCGCGGAGCTCATCCGCTCCGGCTCCACGGCGGCGCTCGACATGGGCACCGTGCACCACTACGACGCCGTCTTCGAGTCCGCGCGCGACAGCGGCTTCCGGCTGGTCGGCGGCAAGGCGATGATGGACTCCGGCGCGGAGGTGCCCGCCGGCCTGCGCGAGACGACGGCGGACTCCCTGTCGGAGAGCCTGGCGCTGATGGAGCGCTGGCACGGCACCCACGACAACCGCCTGCGCTACGCCTTCGCGCCGCGCTTCGCCCTGTCCTGCTCGCCGGAGCTGCTGCGCGAGGTGGGCCGGCTGTCGCGGGAGAAGGGCGTGCGCATCCACTCGCACGCCAGCGAGAACCGCACGGAGACGGACGTCGTCCGCCAGGTGACGGGCCAGGACAACATCGCCTTCTTCCACGGGCTGGGGCTCACGGGCCCCCAGGTCACCCTGGCCCACTGCGTGTGGGTGGAAGGGGAGGAGCAGCGGCTGCTGCGCGAGTCCGGCACGGTGGTGTGCCACTGCCCGGGCTCCAACCTGAAGCTCGCGTCGGGCTACGCGCGCATCCCGGAGCTCTTGAAGGACGGCATCCCCGTGTCGCTGGGGGCGGACGGCGCCCCGTGCAACAACACGCTGGATTTGTTCCACGAGATGCGGCTCGCGTCCGTGCTGCACAACCCGCGCGTGGGCCCGGTGGCGATGACGCCCATGCACGTCCTGGAGATGGCCACGCTGCACGGCGCGCGCGCCCTGGGCCTGGAGGACGAGGTGGGCTCCGTGGAGGCCGGCAAGCGCGCGGACCTCACCGTGGTGGACACGCGCGGCTTCCACTTCTGCCCGCTGCCGGACGACGTCACGGGGCCGCTGGTGTACTCGGCGCGCTCCACGGACGTGTCGCACGTGCTCATCGACGGCAAGCTGGTGCTGCGCGAGGGCGAGTTGACGACGCTGGACGCGAACGCGGTGCTGTCCAACGCCCGCGCGCAGGCCACGAAGCTCTTCGCCCGCGCGAAGCTGAAGGCGTCCTAGCGGCGCTGCGCGGCCGAGGGGTCCGCGGACGGCTGCGAGGCCGGCTTCGAGCGCGGCAGGCGCAGCACGAAGGACGTGGCCCAGCCCTCCGCGTCCTCCACCGCCAGCCGCCCGCCGTGGGCCTCCGCCGCCAGCCGGGAGAAGTACAGCCCCAGGCCGTAGCCCCGGCGGCCCTCCTTCTCGCGGTGGCCCTGCATGTACTTGTCGAAGAGGGACTCGCGCGCCTCCGGCGGAATGGCGATGCCGTCGTTGCGCACGGCCAGCCACTGGAAGCCCTCCGTCTCACCGGCCTCCAGGCGCACCCGCCCGCCGGACGGGGCATAGCGGAGCGCGTTGGTGGCCAGGTTCTCCACCACGCGGATGAGCAGGCCCGCGTCGCCCACCAACTGGAAGCCCGGCGGGCACGACAGCTCCAGCCTGATTTTTCGCAGCCGGGCCGCGCCGTCCAGCGAGCGGCGCACCTCGTCGAAGAGGGGCGCCACCGGGAAGGGCTGCTTGCGCGGGGACAGCCGGCCCTGCTCCAGCCGGGGCACGTCCAGGAGGTCGGAGATCATCCGGTCCAGGCGCGCGGTGACGGCCAGGCCCGTGCGCACGGACTCCACCATCGGCGTGCCGACGGGCAGCTCCTGCTCCATCCACGACAGCGACAGCGTCACGGCGGACAGCGGCGAGCGCAGGTCGTGCACCAGGAACTGCATCAACTGCTCCTGGTGGGCCTGGAGCGCCTCCAACTGGGCGTTGCGCGCGTGGGCCTCCGCCAGCATCCGCTCGATGGTGCGGTGGGCGTCCTCCACGTCGTGGGTGCGGCGGGCCTCCAGTTGCCGGGCCACCTCCGCGTGCGACAGGTCCATGGCCAACTGCCGCAGCCGCCCGGTGCCGTAGTGGCTCACCGCCGCCACCAGCACCAGCGTCACCGCGGCCACGGCCATGGCGCCCGGGCCCACGCCCGCCTGGGCCATGAGGAAGGCCTGGGCCAGCGACGCCAGCCCCGCCGCGCCGTAGACGAGCCAGGGCATCAGCTCCAGGCCGGACAGCGCCACCACCAGCGCGAACAGCCCCAGGCTGAAGCCCGCCACGCCCGCGGGGAAGGGCGACACCGGCAGGGCCAACTGCTGGAGCCCGAAGACGAGCCCCACGTCCACCAGCGACTGCACGACGCCCAACTGCTTCGTCAGGGGCCTGGCGCGCAGCGCGAACAGCAGCGCCACCACGCCGCCGTAGCAGAGCAGGAGCGGCGGGTAGTGCGCCCAGTCCCGGGCGCCCGTCAGCCACAGCCCCAGGCTGACGGCGAAGAACACGACCGTGCCCACCAGCCGCACCGCGGCCCCGGCGCCCAGCACACGCCGGCGTTGGGCGGCCACCACCCGCGCGAGCTCGTCTTCAAAGGCAACGGGAGGGGTTGGTTCCATGCGACACACTTGTTTTCCCCGCTTCCTCCCCACCCGGCAAGTTCATGGCCACACCGTCTTTCGCGACCCCGGGGGGACCCTTTAAGGGACGGGGAGTGGCCGTCCGGGAGCCGTCCGGTGGCCCTGGACCCGGCCGGGCTGGCGGGCGGCGGCCTGGCGGTGGCGGTCCGGGGGCAATCATCCGTTCCCGGCGGGCGTAGTCACGGTGACACGCGCCGGGCGGCTGGATGCTTGTGGGCGGCGGAGTTCGTGTAAGGTGACTGGGATTACGCACAGGCGGAGGTGAGAGCCGACATGTGGCAGCGATTCAAAAGAGCGATGCGGAGCTTCGCGGGCTTCTTCGTCTCCTCCATCGAGGACCCGGAGCTGATCCTCGAGCAGAACATCCGTGACCTGAACGACCAGGTCCCCAAGATGAACGAGTCCATCGCCATGGTCCGGGCGAATGTGACCCTGCTGGAGAAGGAGAACCAGAAGTACCAGCAGGACGTGCGGGAGCTGACCGCCAAGGTGAAGGCCGCCATCCAGGCGGGCCGTGACGACCTGGCCGGCACCTACGCGACCAAGCTGCAGGCGGAGAAGGAGGCGCTCGCCCGCAACGAGCAGCAACTGGACATCGCCAAGCAGGCCTACGAGAAGGCGCTGAACGTCAAGAAGGCGTTCATGCGGGAGAAGGACAAGAAGACCCACGAGGCGATGAACGCCATCCGGGACGCGCGCCGCGCCAAGTGGCAGGCGAAGGTCGCGGACACGATGGAGTCCTTCACCGTCGCGGGCGTGGACTCCACGCACGACGAGATGCTGCGCAAGGTCCAGGAGAAGACGGCCATCAACGAGGCGCGCATGCAGATGGCGCTCGACACGGTGGACCACCAGGGCGCGCTCATCGAGGAGGAGGCCGAGAAGCTCCAGGCCAACGAGCTCGTCAAGCAGATGAAGATGGAGATGGGCCTGCTGGACAGCCCCGCGCCGGTGTCGGACGTGGGCGCGGGTCCGGAAAAGACCATCGGCAAGAAGGTGGAGATCAAGTAGGTCTCCGCCCATGAAAGGGGCCGGCGCACACGGATGAAGCTGCACCGCGGACCCGGCCTCTTTCTCTTCCTCGCGCTCTGTGTCCTGGGCGCGGGGTACGTGTTCGCCTCGCGGGCGGGTTACCTCGACCGCCTGCAGGCGCGCTTCTTCCCCTCCACGCGTGAGGCGGTGCGGCTGTCCCCGGGCGACTTCCCGGCGGGCGTCGCGGCCCCGGTGGCGGACGTGGCGTCGGTGCCCTTGCGGCCCGTGCTCATCGGCTTCACCCCGCGCGGCTCGGCTGCCGCGCTGCTCGTCGCCACCGGCGGCGCCACCACCCTGGACAACCCCGCCACGCCCCCGGGCGCCGCGCAGGGGCTGCTCAAGACGGCCTACGCGCTGGACGCCCGCGCGGTGCTCTTCGCCCGCGAGGAGGAGCTGAGGCAGGCCCTGTCCGTGGGCGCGGAGAACGGCGGCGTGGACATGGCGGCCCTGTCGGTGGACCGGCTGGCGTCGTGGGCGCCCACGTTGAGGGACGCGGCGCCGCGCACGGTGCTGCTCGTGGGGCGCAGCCGGGGCCAGGAGGCCATGGCGGCGGTGGGCGTGCCGGACCTGGCCAGCCTGCGCGGCAAGCGGGTGGGCGTGTATCCGGGCGGCTCGTCGCACTACTTCGCCCTGTGGGTGCTGGCGCGGGCGGGGCTGCGCACCTCCGACGTGCGCTGGGTGGACCTGCCCTCCACGCTGGACGCGGGCCGGGCCCTGCGGGAGGGGCGGGCGGACGTGGTGGTGGGGCTGTGGGGCGACGTGGAGCTGGCGGCGAGGGACCGGGGCGGCAAGGTGCTGGCCACCACGGCGGACGCCCCGCACCTCTTGGCCACGGTGCTGGTGGCCCGGGGCGACTTCGCGGCGCGCTACCCGGACGCGGTGCGGCGGGTGCTGCGGGGGCTGCTGGACGCGGGGCAGGGCGTGCTCAAGGACCCGGCGGCCGGGGCACGGCTGCTGGGCGAGGTGGCGCCCTACCTGGGCGACCCCACGGAGGCCATCCGCAGCGCGCCGCCCGCGACACTGGCGGACAATCGGGCCTTCTTCGGACTTTCCGGCGAGGCGCCGGTTACCTATGACGAGCTGTTCCAGAGCGCCGCGGCGCTCTTCCAGAAGCTCAAGCGCGGGAACGCGCCCCCACCGGCGGAGGACACGCGGGACCTGGGCGCGCTGAAGTACGTCTCCGAGGCGCGGGGGCCCTGACAGGGGCCGGAAGAGGGAAGGGGAGTCGGACGTGGCGAAGACACCGAACTACATCAAGGCCGCGTTCCTCCTGCCGGCCAACCTGGTGGGGCTGACGACGGCGGCCATGTCCAGCGCCGTGACGCAGGAGCCGCTGCCCATGATGGTGGCCCTGGGCGTGGAGGGCGTCTACCTGGCCGTCCTGTCGTCCATGAAGCGCTTCCAGCGCGTCGTGCGGTCGCGGCAGCCGGACAACCCGGAGGCCGCGCGCGCGGCGGTGGACGCGCTGCTCGCGGACCTGGCGCCGTCCCAGCGCGACCACTACCAGCAACTGGTGGGGCTGAAGGAGAAGATCCTCGCCAACTACCGCAAGCTGCCCGGCGGGCGCGTGCTGGCGGCGGACAGCGAGCCCAAGCTGGACGCGCTGCTCACGTCCTTCCTGCGGCTCATCTCCGCGCTCAACCAGTACCGCACGTACCTGAGCGGGTCCGACCGCGAGCACCTGACCTCCGAGGTGGCGGCGCTGGAGGCGGAGGTCGCGGACGAGGCCAACCCGCGCCTCAAGGACGTGAAGGGCAAGCGCGTGGAGATTCTGCGCAAGCGCCTGATGCGCTTCGAGCAGGCGGGCGAGAGCCGCGAGGTGGTGAGCCACCAGTTGGCCGGCATCGAGGACCTGATGCGCCTGACGCACGAGCAGTCCATCGCCATCCGCGACCCGGAGAGCGTCAACCGGCAACTGGACGTGCTCTCCGCGGAGACGGAGGCCACGGACGAGACCGTGCGCCAGATGGAGCGCTTCCTCGACTTCACCGAGGAGGTCTCCGCGCCCCTGCCGCACGGCGGCACGCGGGTGCGGTAGGCCGGGCACGGGCCCGGACGGGTACCTGTTCACCGTGGCACCTTGCGACCCGGGCGGGGGCCTTTGACGGCGCACGAATAGATTGACTCTCCGGCGCAGGCATCCTGTCCTGCCGCCCATGCTCCGCCGCGTTGGATTCCTTCCGTTGCTCCTGCTGTTGGTCGTGTTCGCCGGCTGCTCGCGCTGCGGGAAGGAGGCGGCCGGGCCCGCGGATTCGCCCCGGGGCGTGTCGCGCTACCTGCCGCGCACCGCGCAGGCGGCCGTCGTCATCGACGACCTGGGCACGCTGGGCGAGAAGCTCGCGCGCTTCCAGAACCTCAAGGTGGCCTCGTTCGTCGCGCAGCTCCAGAACTTCCCCTCCGCGGAGCGCTACGTGTCCGCGGTGATGCGGCAGGTGGGCGTGGACCTGCGCAGCCGGAAGGCGCTGGAGGACGCGGGCATCGACCCGAAGCGCGGCGCGGGCGCGGCCTTCCTCGGGGGCACGCAGGCGGTGTCCGTCATCGGCGTGAAGGACGCGGACAAGCTGAAGACGACCTTCGCCACCTTCGCCCGCACGCGCCTGGGCGCCTCGGAGGAGAAGGAGACCAAGACGGACGCGGGGCGGCTGGTCACCTTCCACCGCCCGGGCTCCACGGAGCCCATGCTGGGCATGCTCTTCCTCAAGCACGACCTGGTGCTGCTGTCCGCGGGCGCGTCCGTGTCGCGCCTGTCGGAGCTGGCGGCGCTGCCGGAGGAGCAGTCGCTGGCGAAGGAGCCGGTGCTGGAGGCGTCCCTCAAGCGGCTCTCCGGCGACCGCGACTTCCACGTGTGGCTGCCGGGCGGCATGGGCCTGCTGCCCGCGGGCAGCGTGCAGGGCATCACCTTCACGGGCCACATCGAGGACCGCGCGGTGACGCTGCGCGCGGACGCGCCGTGGCCCGACTCGCAGGCGTCGCTCGCGGCGCTGGAGCCCAAGGGCGGTGAGGCGCTCTCGGGCTGGCTGCCGCAGGACAGCTTCTTCGTGGCGCGCTTCCGCGGCGACCCCGCGCATTTGGACGGCGTGTGGCCGTACCTGGCCGGCTCGCAGGTGACGCGCGCGGTGCAGGAGGCGGGCTTCAACGTGAAGACGGAGGTGCTGGACAACCTCAAGCCGGGCATGGTGCTCGCGCTGTCGCTGTCGCCCAACGTCAACCTGTCCTCGGGCATGCCGGAGCTGGACCTGCGGCGCACCAACCCCTTCCGCTTCGTCAACCTGGTGGCGCTCGCGGAGGTGAAGGACGTGGCGAAGGGGCAGGCCACGCTGGACAAGGTGCCCGGCTTCGCGGGCGGCTTCGGCGCGAAGGTGGAGCCCACGGACGTGAACGGCCAGAAGGCGTACCTCACGTCGTACCGCGCGGGCGAAGGCGCGCACTTCGCGCTGTCCAGGGACGGCAAGTTGGTGCTCGCGGCGCCCAGGGCGCGCCTGGAGTCCACCCTGGCCTCGCTCGCGCAGCCGGCCGGCACGGGCCCCGTGTCCGAGGACCTGAAGTCCGTGGGCAAGGACGCCGCGCTGGTGGTGCTGCTGGACCTGCGCCGGCTGGCGGACGCGGTGAAGGCGCTGCCGTCCGCCGCGTGGGGCATTGGCGGCTTCGCCATCAAGGCCACCACGGTGCGCTGGCTGGACGCCACGGACGACCTGCGCGCGGTGACCCTGGCCCTGTCGCGCAAGGACAAGGCGCTCCAGGCCGAAATCTCCCTGCGGCTGACGCCCGCGCCTGGCCCCACCACGACCACGACGACCCCGGCCACGCCTTGATCCACGCGCGCGATGTCGTGAAGGAGTACGAGGACGGCGAGGGCTCGCGCGTGCGCGTCCTGGACGGCGTGTCGCTGGACGTGCAGGCCGGGGACTTCGTCGCGGTGGTGGGCGCGTCCGGCAGCGGCAAGTCCACGCTGCTGCACCTGTTGGGCGGCCTGGACGTGCACTACCAGGGGCAGGTGGAGGTGGGCGGCGTGAAGCTCACCGGCCTGCGCGACCAGGAGCTGGCGCGCTTCCGCAACACGCACGTGGGCTTCGTCTTCCAGTCGTTCCACCTCATCCCCAACCTGTCCGCGCTGGAGAACGTGCTGTTGCCCTCGCACTTCGGTCCGGCCACTCCGGACGGGCGCAAGCGCGCGAGCCAGCTCCTGGAGCGCGTGGGCCTGGGCGCCAAGCAGGACCGCGCGCCGGTGCGGCTGTCCGGCGGCGAGCGCCAGCGCGTGGCCATCGCCCGCGCCCTCTTCGGCGGCCCGAAGCTGCTCCTGTGCGACGAGCCCACGGGCAACCTGGACGCGGCCACCGGCGCGGGCGTCATCCAGCTCTTCCAGGAGCTGCACAAGGAAGGGCTCACGGTGCTGACGGTCACCCACGAGGAGCGCATGAGCGCGGTGGCGCGGCGGGTGCTGCGGCTCAAGGACGCGCGGCTGGTGGAGGAATCCCCCACGTCGGCGGCCCTGGCCTCGCGAGGTGCCCCGTGAGGTTCGACGCACTGTCGCGACTGGTGAGGTTGTCCCTCGCTCGCGAGCGCAAGGGCGCGTTCTTCTCCGCCTTCGGCGTGGCCATGGGCGTGGGCGCGCTGGTGTTCTTCGTGGGCCTGGGCCTGGGCGTGGGGCGAGTCATCCGCGAGCGCATCTTCCCCACGGACTCACGGCTGGTGGACGTGGTGCCCCCGGCGGTGTCGCTGGGCCTCCTGGGCGGCGGCAAGCTGGACACGGCCGCGGTGGAGCGCCTGGCCGCGCTGCCCGGCGTGGAGACGACGTACCGGAAGATGAACGTCCGCGTGCCGGCGGTGACCCGCTACGACGGCGTCTTCTTCGGCTCGCGCCTGCGCATGGGCATGGAGGTGCTCGCGGTGGGCGTGGACCCCGGCCTGGTGCAGAAGGACGTGGGGCTGCCGGAGGCGAAGGACTTCAAGGACCCGGGGGAGGGCAAGGCCATCCCCGCGCTCATCTCCACGCGCCTGCTGGAGCTGTACAACAAGACGTTCGCGCCCGCGCGCAAGCTGCCGCAGTTGTCCGCGGAGATGCTCATCGGCTTCGGCTTCCCGGTGGAGTTCAACCGCTCCTACGTGGCCGCCACGTCCGGCGGGCCCAGCACCACGCAGCAGGCGCAGGTGGTGGGCGCGTCCGACCGGGCCATGCTCGCGGGCATCACCATCCCGCTGGACACGGCGGTGCGCATCAACCGCGCTTCCGGCGCGGACGCGGACAGCTACTCCGGCGTCACGCTGGTGGCGGCGGACCCCTCCCGCGTCCCGGAGCTGGTGGAGGCGGTGAAGGGGATGGGCTTCGAGATCGATGATCAGGAGCGCCGGCTGGCGGAGAACGCGGGCGCGGCGGTGGCGCTCACCACGTCCGCGCTGGCGCTGCTCTCCATCCTCATCTGCGTGCTGGCGGCGGTGAACATCGCCCACGCCATGTCCTCCTCCGTGCGCGCCCGGGCCAAGGAGATTGGCGTGATGCAGGCGGTGGGCGCCTCGCGCGCGGACGTGCGCGCCATCGTGCTGGCGGAGGCCGGCGTGGTGGGCGTGCTGGGCGGCGCGGCGGGCACGGCGGCGGCGCTGGTGCTGGCCTTCCTCGTGGATCGGCTCGCGAAGGGCTACCTGCCCAACTTCCCCTTCAAGCCGGAGAGCTTCTTCTCCTTCCCCGTGACCGTGGTGCTGGGGGGCGTGCTCCTGGGGCTCGTGGCCGCGCTCGCCGGGGCCTACTTCCCCAGCCGCCGCGCCGCCGCCACGGATCCGGCGAGGACGCTGGCGGGATGAGCGGCCCTTCGCGCAAGACGCTCCTGACCCACGTCCTGTGCCTGGGGGCGCTCGGGTGGATCTACGGGGGTGACCTCTCGGATGCCCTGCGCGCCCGGACCGCGGAGGTCTCCGCGCTCCTGACGCCGCCGTCCGCCGTGCGCGCCAGCGTCGTGCTGGGGCTCGCGGGCGTGGGCCTGGCCGTGTTCGTCGCCGGATGGCTGCGCAAGAAGCCGGAGGGCTTCAAGGGCTACCGGCTCGTGCCCATCCTGCTCGTGCTGGCGCTCTTCCTGGACCTGGTGCTGGCGGAGGGCCGCACGCCGCTGGACCCGCCGGAGCTGGCCTCGGTGGCGCTGCAGCGCTTCCAGAACGAGGCCCAGAAGCTGGCCACGGTGGAGGCCGTGCCCACGCGCTCCCAGGTGCTACAGCCCCTGGTGGACGCGCTGGGAACGCCGCCGTACCTGGAGCGCGGCACGCCGGTGCCGGCCTATACACTCCAGGTGCGCACGGACTGCGAGGGCCCGGTCCGTGACGCCCCAGGCGCCCGGCCCGGCACGCTGCTCTACTGCGTGGCCCGGGACGGCAAGCAGGCCTGGGTGACGCTGGTGGGGCTGCCCGCCGAGGTGCGCTTTGGTGCGCCCGCCATGCTCTCCCACCGGGGCGAGCCGCGCGTCGCCGTCGTGCGCGCCCAGCTCCCTCCAGAGCCAGATGAGACCGAAGGCGTTCCGGGCATTGACCTGGAGATCCCCACCGTGGATGGGGGCGCGGCGGCGGCGCCTTCACCCTGATTCGGGCCGATCCAGGCCCGCCTGCCGGGCAAGCGGGCGGAAATAGGTCCGCGCGCGCGGTTGACCCTTTGGAGCCGCGATCGATAGGCTCCCTGCAAGGACTCGACCCCCACTCAAAGTGACGACCTCTCAACCGAAGCGGCAACCCATCCCGTTCGGGAAGTATCTCCTCCTGGACCGCGTCAACATCGGCGGCATGGCGGAGGTCTGGCGCGGCAAACAGTTCGGCGCCAGCGGCTTCGAGCGGCTCGTCGCCATCAAGCGCATCCTGCCGAACATCGCCGAGGATGAAGAATTCATCTCGATGTTCATCGATGAGGCGAAGATCAGCGTCCAACTGACCCACGCCAACATCGCGCAGATCTACGAGCTGGGGCAGATCGCCAGCAGCTACTTCATTTCGATGGAGTACATCCCCGGCAAGGACATGCGGGCCATCTTCGACCGCTGCCGGAAGAAGGGTGAGCCCGCGCCCGTGCCGCTGGTCGCCTTCTGCGTGGCGAAGATGTGCGAGGGCCTGGACTACGCCCACCGCAAGAAGGACGGGATGGGGCGCGACCTCAACATCGTCCACCGCGACATCTCGCCGCAGAACGTGCTCGTGTCCTTCGAGGGCGAGGTCAAGGTCATCGACTTCGGCATCGCGAAGGCGGCGGGCAAGGCGACGAAGACGCAGGCCGGCATCCTCAAGGGCAAGTTCGGCTACATGAGCCCGGAGCAGATCCGCGGCCTGCCGCTGGACCGGCGCTCGGACGTGTTCGCCATTGGCGTCTGCCTCTACGAGATGCTCACCGGCGAGCGCCTCTTCGTGGGCGACAGCGACTTCAGCGTGCTGGAGAAGGTGCGCAAGGCGGAGGTGCCGTCCCCGTCCACGTACAACCGGCGCATCCCGGAGGCGCTGGAGCGCATCGTCCTCAAGTCGCTCGCGAAGGACGTGGACGAGCGCTACCAGTACGCCAGCGAGCTGGGCGATGACCTCCAGCGCTTCCTGCTGACGAACGACTCCATCTTCGGCCGCAAGGACCTCATGCAGTACATGAAGTCCACGTTCGCCGAAGAGGTGGAACGCGAGAAGCAGCGCCTGGCCGAGTACGCGGACATCCGCGCGCCGGACGGCATGCTGGCGGCCATCGAGGCGGGCTTCAGCGGCCCGTCCCCGGTGCCCACGCAGAGCATGACCAACATCCCGGCGGTGGCGCCCTCCGCGCCCGCCGTGGAGCCCGTCGCCGCGCCGCCGCCGCGCGCGTCCAACTCCGGTGGCGCCGCGCAGGGGGCTCGCCGCTCGCCCACGCTGGCGGCGCTGCCCAAGCTGACCGCCGCGCCGGCCGCGCCCTCGCCCAAGGAGGACGAGGAGCTGGCGACGCAGATGGTGGACCGCGACGCCGTCTTCAACGACGCGCCGGAGCCCACCACCCAGCCGGGCGCCGCCATTGGCCGCGCCGTCACGCCGCTGGAGTCCCCGGCCGCGCCCGCGGACGACGGGGAGGACGTGTCGGGCCGCACCGCCGTCATCCCGCCGCCCTCGACGCTGCCCCAGCCTCCGGCGCCGCCGCGCCTGTCGCAGAACAGCGCGCCGGTGCTGACCGCCGCGCCGCCGCGTCCGTCGCTGACCAACGTGCCCACGCTGATGTCCAACGACGCGCCCGCGCCCCGGCCGACGCCGAACCGGGGCAACGACGGCGCGCTGCCGCGCATCGTCCGGCCGGACTCGCCGCCGGAGCCGGCGCCGCCCGCGCCGCGTCCGCCCGCGCCCCCCGTCCTCAACAACGGGAACGCGCCGCGCCCGCCCTCGAAGGAGGCCCGCCAGAAGAACGCGCCCGAGCCGGAGGCTCCCGCCCGGGGCGGGGGCTTCAAGGGCATGGACAAGCGGCTGCTCTACGGCGCCGTGGGGCTGGCGTCGCTGTTCCTGCTGGTGGGCGTGGCCCTGGTCTTCTCCCCGAGCAAGCCCGCGCAGGGCTACGTGATGGTGGAGCTCAAGACGCAGGAGGCGAAGGACCGCGCGATGGTGTCCATCAACGCGGGGCCTCCGGAGAAGTTCCCCTCCAACGGCTTCGTCCTCAAGCCCATGTCGGTGGGCAACGTGCTGGTGGTGGTGACCGCGGACGGCTACGAGGCCTTCAACCAGTCCGTCATGGTGGCCGAGGGCACCAACGCCACGCAGGTCCCGGTCACCCTCAAGCGGCAGGCGCGCTCGGTGGTCGTCATCTTCAAGACCCAGCCGGAAGACGCGGAGGTGAAGATCGACAAGCAGGTCGCCCGGAAGCAGGGCGAGCGGGAGCAGGTGCTCCAGGACTTCTCGCTCAGCAACGACACCCCGCTCGTGGAGGTGTCCGCCCCGGGCTACCAGCCGTTCATCCGGAAGCTGACGGTGAACAAGGACGGCCTGGACGTGGTGGCGACGCTGGAGCGCGCGCCCGTGGAGGTGCGGGTCGAGTCCACGCCCCCGGGCGCGGCCATCTTCCAGGGCAACAAGGACCTGGGCGCCGTCACCCCGGCCACCCTCCGGGTGCCGTGGGGCACGCGAGAGCTGACGCTGAAGGCGAAATGCCACGCGGACGAGGACGTATCCGTGGGGACGCCGTCCCCGGCGGGCTCCACGGTCAAGGTGGAAGCGACCCTGAAGAAGCAGGCGCGCTGCCGCGATTAGCGGCGCCGCGGTCCTGATACTTAAGGTAGGCCTGGGGGTCCTCCCCCCGGATGTCCCTGGGGGGAGCGGCGCCGGAGGGATGTCCGTGACGAAGGTGCGTAAGGTGAACAAGGCGGATCCGCTGGCGGATCTGCCCCGGTGGGCGCAGCAACTGGCGCGCAAGTACTACACGAAGACGGTCAGCACCTTCCTGCTGTACGGGGCCGTGAGGGACCTGCAGCCCCTGCAGCTCGAGGACGGCGGGCGCGGCTTCGGGACGCTGAAGACCTTCCTGTCGGAGGAGCTGTTCGGCGGGCGAGACCACGTCCTCTTCTACGACCGCTCGTCGGGCATCCGCTCGGCGACGCCGGAGACGCAGAAGGACCTGTCGCGGGCCATGACCGGCTACGACGCCATGTACGGCACGGACTTCTCCAAGGTCCTGCCGCGCGACCCGGGCCGGGCGCTCCAAATCTTGGAGAACTTCCTGCGCATGCGCCTGAGCGAGGGCCGCTCGATGGCGCTCATCATCGACTTCGCGGAGACGCTCGTCCCGGGCGGGGAGATGAGCCACCTGTCCGCGGAGGACCGCTTCGTCGTGGCCACGCTGGACAAGTGGGCGCACGACCCGCAGTTCCTGGCGGGCGACGTGTCGGTGGTGCTCCTGGCGGAGAACCTGTCGGACGTGTCGCCGCGCATCAGCCGCAACCCGTACGTGGCGCCCATCGAGCTGCCGCTGCCCACGGAGGAGGAGCGCCTGGAGTACGTGCGCTCCAAGCTGGAGGGCAAGAAGCTCCAGTCCGTGTCGGAGGTGCCGCTGGCGGGCCTGGCGAAGATGACGGCGGGCCTGTCGCGCATCAACCTGGACCGCGTGCTGACGGAGGCGCTGGAGCGGGAGATCCGCATCACGCCGGAGCTGCTCAAGGAGAAGAAGAAGGAGCTCATCCAGGCGGAGTGCCACGGCCTGCTGGAGTTCATCGAGCCCGCGCACACGCTGGACGCGGTGGCGGGGCACGCGCCCGCCAAGCAGATGCTGCGGCAGGCGGCGTCCGCGCTGAAGAAGGGCCGCATCGAGGTCATGCCCATGGGCTACCTGGTGAGCGGACCGGTGGGCACGGGCAAGACGTTCATGGTGAGCTGCTTCGCCGGGGAGATTGGCATCCCGGTGGTGAAGTTCCTGAACTTCCGCAGCCAGTGGCAGGGCGTGACGGAAGCGAACCTGGAGAAGATCTTCAACCTGCTGAAGGCCCTGTGGCCGGTGGCGGTGATGGTGGACGAGGCGGACACCTTCCTCGGCAACCGCGACTCCGGCGGGGACTCCGGGACGAGCAGCCGCATCTTCGGCTCCATCGCGTCCTTCATGGGCAACACGCAGTACCGCGGCAAGATTGTCTGGTTCCTGCTGACGGCGCGGCCGGACCTGCTGCCCATCGACCTGAAGCGCCAGGGCCGCGCGGAGGAGCACCTCGCGCTCTTCTATCCGCAGACGGACGAGGAGCGGAACGAGCTGTTCCAGGCGATGAGCAGGAAGACCGGCGTGTCCGTGGAGGGCGTGGAGTCCTTCGCCGCGCTCATCCCCGGAGGCGTGCGCGCCTTCAGCGGCGCGGACATCGAGGCGGTGATGGTGCGCTCGAAGTTCCGCGCGCTGGCGGACGGGCGCGACCAGGTGACGAAGGACGACCTGGCCGCGGTGCTGGCGGACTTCGTGCCGCCCAGCTACCCGCTGGAGATTGAAATGCAGAACCTGGTGGCGGTGCAGGAGTGCACCAGCCGGGCGCTCCTGCCGGAGAACTTCCGCAAGCTGGACCGCGACTACATCAGCAAGCGCGTGCGGGAGCTGAAGATGCTCCTGGAAGAGCAGTAGGCGTCGAGCCGTAGGCCGTCAGCCCACGGTGACGGGGACGCCCAGGTGCGGGTCCTGGAGCGTCTCCACCACCGCGATGCGGTCGCCCACGGCGAGCGCGTCATGCAGCACGAGGATGTCCTCGTTCGCGTGACGGATGCAGCCGTGGGACACGTCGCCCCCGAGCAGGGCGGGGGCGCTGGTGCCGTGCAGCTCCTCGCCGCTGCGGCGGCCATCCGCCCAGGACAGGTCCAGCAGCCGGGCGCCGAACACGTGCCGGTCGTTCCACAGCCGCGCGCCCGCGTCCTCGGTGGCGACCTGATCCAGCTTCGCGCGGACGACCTTGAGGCCCGGGTGCGTGGGCGTGGCGGCGGTGCCCACCGCGTTGGGGAAGATGTCCACGAGCTTCCCCTCCGGGTCGAAGAGGAACGTGCGGTGCTCGCGCAGCGCGATGACCACGCGCACGGCCTGGCCCGCGTAGAACGAAGAGGGCAGGGCGCGCGACTGTCCCCGTGAGCCCGGAGCCGGAGCGAGCGCCTCCAGGGCCTTGAGCGTGGCGGCGTCGAGCACGCCGCTGGAGCGCAGGCCCGCGTGCACCTGGAAGTTGCGGAGCGCGCGCGCCGTGTCCGGGCCGTAGCGTCCGTCCGCGCCGCCGTACAGCGCGAACCCCATGTCCAGGAGCGCGCCCTGCACCGCGCGAAGCCCCTCGCCCTTCGCGCCCGTGCCGAGCACCGTCACACCGGACGCCACGTCCGCGAGCTGGGACGACCCGGCGAAGCGCGGATGCGCCAGGGCGCTTGCCGCTGGAATCTCCATGCCCGCGAAGTCGGCCGGAGGCTCCATGACGCCCAGGCCCCCGGCCGTCACCGCGCGCGCGACGACGGTGGCCGCCGTGCCTGTCACGGTGTCGCGGGAGCGCTCCCTGGGGACGGACACTCCGTCGGACGGCGGGGCAGGGGAAGGCCCACGCGGTGCCGGACCCACGGCCGGAGCGGGCCCGTTGAATCGCGTCAGCGAGTTGCCCCCGGTGACCGTCCTGTCCCCCGGACGTTCGACTCCACGGGGCAGGACAGGCGCGGGCCCGCGCGTGTCGGGCGTTTCAGGGGGACGAAGCGGTGACTCTCGAAGCAGTGCGGATGCGAGCATGGCGCCGGGGACTGCAAGGCCCCGGCCGCCGCGCCATGCCCTTCAAGCCGCTACGGCGCGCTCAGCGACAGCAGCTTGCCGGTGGGCACCGTGCGGTGGTCCTTGATGTGGTTCCACTTCATGATGTCCTCGACGGACACGTTGTAGCGCTGCGACACCGACCAGAGCGTCTCGCCCTCGGCCAGCGTGTGCACCTTGCCCTTGGGGCCCACGGGCGCCTGTCCCGCCACGGCGTTGGCCACCACGATGGTGCCGCCGCGCTCCTCCACCTTCGCCGGCGCCGCGCCCTTGGACTCCGGCGGCCACACGGCCAGCAGCGTGCCCAGCGACAGCGTGCGGTTGCGCTTGGGCAGGTTGTTCCACTTCTTCAGGTCGTCCACCGACACCTGGAAGCGGTTGGCGATGAGCCACAGGCTGTCGCCCTCCTGCACGCCGTAGGTGATGCGCGTCTTGCCGTCCACCTTCTCCGTCTTCACCGGGCCCGCCGCCACGGGGCCGCGGGGCGTGCCCGCCGGGACCTCGTCCTCCGGCCGCGTCGCCACCACGCCGCTGCGCCGCGCCTGCGCCACCTTCGCCGCCAGCGCGCCGGACGCCACCGCGCCACCGCCCGCGTCGCCGCTGCCACCCCGGGCGTTCGCCGGCACCGGAATCACCAGCTCCGCGCGCACCTTCAGCACCCGCGCGCTCTTCAGCCGGTTCATCTGGAGGATGGCCTCCGCCGCCGTGCCGTACTTCTGCGCAATCTGCGACAGCGTGTCGCCCCTCTTCACCGTGTGCACCCGGAACGTCAGCCGGTCCGCGGGCGACAGCTTCGCCAGGTTCTGCGCGAAGAGCGTCGTGGTGCCGCGCGGCAGCTTCAGCGTGTAGGGCTTCGCGGCCGTCGCCGGAGGCGTGCACCAGCGCTTGAGCTCCGGGTTCAGCTCCTGCACCTCCGTCACGCTCACCCCGGCCGCGCGCGCCACCACGTCCAGGTCGGTCGCGTCCGTGAGCTTCACCTCGTCGTACTCCAGCGTGGACTCGTACTGGAACTCCTCCTCGGAGAAGCCGAACGCGGTGGGGTTCTTCGCCACCAGCGCCGCGGCGATGAGCTTGGGCACGTAGTGCTTCGTCTCCTTCGCCAGCCCGCGCTCCTCCGCCAGCACCCAGAAGTCCTTCGTCCCGTAGCGCTCCACCATCTTGCGCACCCGGTACGAGCCCGTGTTGTAGCCCGCCCACGCCAGGTACCAGTGGCCCAGCTCGCCGTAGAGGTCCTTCAGGTACGCCGCCGCCGCGTGGGTGGCCTTGATGGGGTCACGCCGCTCGTCCACCCAGAAGTCCTGCTTGAGGCCGTACTGCTTGCCCGTGCTGGAGATGAACTGCCACGGCCCGGCCGCGTGCGCCCACGAGTACGCGTTCGCGGAGAAGCCGCTCTCAATCATCGCCAGGTACACCGTGTCCCGGGGCAGGCCCTTCGCCTCAAGAATGGGCTGCATCACCGGCAGGTAGCGCGTGGAGCGCGCCATCCACTTGCGGAACCACTTGCGGCCGGGGCCCTGGAAGAACTGGATGTACTCGGCCACCCGCGGCTGCATGTCCACCGGGATGTCGTAGCGGTCCTTCACCTGCGAAATATCGAAGTTCGCCAGGTCGGTGATGCGCGCCAGCGGCGGGGCGGTGTCGTCCTCGCGGAAGGTGGGCTCCTCCAGCGCGTCCAACATTCGCAGCCGCAACGGGTTGGTCAGGCCCAGCCGCCGCAGCGACTGCATCATCTCCGCGCTCGGCTTCGCCTCCGGGTCCAGCGTCGCGCCCTCCAGCGCGCGCAGCTCCTCCAGCTCCGCGGACTCGTTCTCCACCTCCTCCGTCTCCTCGCCCTCCTCCATGGGAGCGGGGGGCGTGGCCCGGCTGGCGTTCGCCGTCAGCGAGGGAGCCTGCGAGGAGGGCACCGCATGCACGCCAGGCGGCGGCACCGGTGACGGCGCCACGCCCTGCGAGGAGGGAACCGAGGCCAGGGCAAGCAGGAGCAGAGAAAGCGGCATGGGAACGCCAGGCGAGGTCGCCCAGAAGCAGGCGAAGCCCGCAGTATTCGCCAGCTTTCTTGACAGTCAAACAACAAGTCGCTCGGTACGCCCCCGGGAAGGACCCACCGTAGGAGCGAGCGACCCTATTTCGCCGGTGGCTCGCCTGCCTGCCCGCTCTTGCCGGTTCCGCCGTGGCCGGGACCGAGGATGCGGGGCAGGTAGGTGGCGAAGTCGAAGTGCGGCGAGTTCTCCGTGTTGTGGCAGGTGACGCACACGGCCTCTCCCGGCTTGCCCACGATGGTGGCCGGGCTCGGCGAGTCCACGTGCTGGGAGCCCGGGCCGTGGCAGCTTTCGCAGCCCACGTCCTCGCGGCCCGCCACCTTGTCCAGCCGGCACACGCCGCCGGGCTTCTGCCAGGCGGTGATGTGGCAGCCCACGCAGTTGAGGTGGTGCTGCTTGCCCACCTCCTCCAGCGTCTCCCACGCGTGGTGGTGCTTCGTGCGCTGCCACACGGCGGTCGCGTCCGCGTGGCAGTCCTCGCACGCCGCGCTGCCGACGAAGCCCGCCTGGCCCTTCGGGGGCGCCGGGCAGTCCTGGCCGTGCGCCTTCGCCCACGCGAGGTTCAACTGGCCCACGTTCGCGTCGTACGCCTTCACCAGCGCCTGCGCGTCCGGCGCGGTGGGCAGGTTCGACTCCAGCGGCAGGAAGCGCAGCGCGAAGCCGTTGACGCCGTCGGTGGGCGCGGGCGGCGCGGTGAGCAGGCCCTGCTTGCGCGCGGAGAGCTCGTCGCGCTTGCCCTGCTTCAGCGTCTTGAGGTTCGGGTCGATGCCGGGCCGCGAAATCTCCTTGTCCAGGAGCGCGATGCGCTGCTCCAGCGCCGTCACCTCGCGCTCCACGTCCCCCTGCGAGCGCTGCGGGACGAAGGGGCCCTTCGCCGGCGCGTACGTCAGGTCCACGCGCAACAGCGAGCGCCCCTTGCTCTGCAGCGCCACCACCGGCACGTCGGAGCGCACCAGCCGGTTCTCCTCCGCGGAGAACTCACCGGCGCTGTGCGTGGCCACCACCAGGTTCGCGGCCAGCCCCGGCAGCGCGGCGGCGACCTGCGCGGCCTCCAGCGGCTGGTCCAACAGGCCCACCACGAAGTCCGCGCCCTGCTCGCGCGCCTGCTGGCTCGCCTTCACCAGCGCCTCGCCGGACGCCGCCGCCACCACGCCCACCTTGCGCGGCCCCGCGTCCAGCACCTTCACGCCGCCCGCCGGAATCTCCGGCAGGCCCAGGCCCTGGCGGAAGGCCGCGCCGCGCGTGTCGTCCAGCTCGCCCGTGGCGCGCGCCGCGATGCCCATGGTGCGGAACGCGTCCGCGAGCGCCTTCGCCTTGAGCTCCTCCTGCGGCACCTGCTCCGCCTGGAGGTGCGTCTCCCCGAAGAGGCTGTTGCCGCCGTCGATGTAGAGCACCGGCTGGCCGCCCCTGCGCGCCTCCTGCACCTGGAACGCCGCCCGGCCGATGCCGCCGCGCATGTTCTCGCTGCAGCCGCACGGGCCCAGATAGCCGCGCGTGTCCGCGGAGAGGAGCAGCACGGCGCCCGGAGGCGCGGCGGGAGCGGGGGAGGCGGTCTGCTGCTGCCCGGGAGCGCTGTTCGCGCCGCTCTCCGGGGCGCGCGGCTCCTGGCGTCTGCAACCGGCGAGGAGCGCGCTCACGAGCACCGCGAGGACGGCCGCGCGCATCGTCATCACCAGAGGATGCTCTGCACCAGTTCGTCGATCTTCTCGCCCATCGCCTCCAGGCCGTTCACCTTGGAGAGACAGCCGTCCGCGCCCACCTGCTCGGCCAGCTTCGACAGCTCGTCGTCCGGCAGGCTGGAGAACAACACGATGGGGATGTCCTGCGTGTTGTACTCGTTCTTCAGCGTGCGGCAGATGTCCGTGCCCTTCGCCTCCGGCATGTGGATGTCCGTGAGGATGAGGTCCGGCCGCCAGCTCTGAAGCGTTTTCTCAAACTCCATGAGCGTGGAGGTGGCCACGACCTCATAGCCCCGCGCCTCCAGGACGGCCTTCTCCATGGCGAGGGTGATCTCGCTGTCGTCAATGAGGAGGATTCTTCGCTTCTCTTCGGACACGGCGACCTTCCTTGGGGGTCGGTTCTAGCCCACCACCCAGCGGCGCACCAATGCTTTCCCGTGTCGCGTTCCAGCACGGCTTTTCTGGATTCAACCCCGGGCGTCCCAGCGGCCGGGCGGGCTCGGAAACACCCACCGTCTTTCCCGGGCAACCCGCCCGAAAAAGGGTAAGGAGGCGCCCATGAAGCGCCATGCCTCCCGGGTCCTGGTGGCCCTCCTTCTCCTGGGGTGCGTCCTTGGTGGCCTCCCCGTGCTGGCCCTCGACAACGGCCTGGGGCAGGTCCCGCAGGACCTCGACCGCACGTCGCCGCGCGCCACGGTGCAGGGCTTCCTGGACGCGGTGCATCGCGGGGACTACGCCCGCGCCGCCTTCTACCTCTACCTGGACCACCTCCCGGAGGCCGAGCAGCCCCTGCGGGGCGCCCAGCTCGCGCGGAAGCTGAAGTTCGTCCTGGACCGGGAGCTGTCGGTGGACACGTCCGTCCTGCCGAAGACGCCCGAGGGCGAGTCCCCCAGCTCGCGCTTCGTGTCGCTGGGGGCCATCCCGCTCAAGGGCGAGAGCGTCCCCATCCGGCTGCAGCGCATCGCCGTGGAGGGCACGCCCACCTGGGTGGTGTCGGAGCCCACCGTGAAGATGGTGGACCCGCTCTTCGAGGAGTACGGCCCGCTGCTCACCGAGACGCTCCCGGCCTTCTTCTTCGAGCGCACGGTGCTGGGGCTGGAGCCGTGGCAGTGGCTGGGGCTCGCGGTGACGCTGCTGTGCGCGTGGATCTTCTCCTACCTCCTGGAGAAGCTCCTGCTGGCCGCGGGGCTGCGGGTGGCGCGCTGGACGCGCATCGCCTGGGACGACCAGATTGTCGGCGCGGGCCGGGGTCCCCTGCGGCTGCCCTTCTTCGCCATCCTCCTGGCGCTGGGCACCTCGTTCCTGCTGCTGCCTCCCAAGCTGAAGCTGCTGAGCGACCGGGTGAGCTACTCGCTCACCATCGTCGCGGTGGCGTGGTTCATCCTGCGCTTCCTCCGGGTGTCGGAGGCCTACGTCCAGAGCCGCGTCACCTCCGAGTCCAGCCCCCACCGCCGCGCTCGCTCGCTGCGCACGCAGTTGGCCGTGCTGCGCGCCGTCTTCGAGGTCGCCACCTACGTCATCGCCGCCGCGCTGCTGCTCATGCAGTTCGAGGTCGTGCGCAACGTGGGCGTGTCGCTCCTGGCCTCCGCCGGCATCGCCGGCCTCGCCGTCGGTCTCGCCGCGCAGAAGTCGCTCGCGTCGCTGCTCGCCGGCATCCAGTTGTCCATCACCCAGCCCGTCAGCATCGGGGACAACGTGCTGGTGGAGGGCGAGTTCGGCACGGTGGAGGAGATCACCCTCACGTACGTCGTGCTGCGCATCTGGGACCAGCGGCGCATGGTCATCCCCATCAACCAGTTCCTGGACAAGCCGTTCCAGAACTGGAGCAAGGGGTCCCCGGAGATCATGGGCACCGTCATCCTCCAGGTGGACTACATGGCGGACATCGACGCGCTGCGCGCGGAGCTGGACCGCATCCTCGCCAACGAGGGCAAGGAGCTGTGGGACGGGCGGGTGAAGACGCTGGTCGTCTTCGACGTGATGGACAAGACCCTCACCGTGCGCGCGCTGGTGAGCGCGGCGAACTCCAGCAAGCTGGGCGACCTGCGCTTCCTCGTGCGCGAGCGGCTGGTCGTCTTCCTGCGCACCCGGCCCCAGTGGCTGCCCATGGTGCGCAGCGAGTCCCGCCCCGCGCCGCAGCCCCCGGCCTCCCGGGACGAGCAGGAGGAGGCCATCCAGGGCGCCCCCGAGCCCCGTTCTTGAAGGAGGGCGCCCGTGAGAGCCCCAGGGAAAACAGGCGCTTGCACGGACGCTCACCGCGCGATGAATATCTCGACCCACGCGGCGTAAGACGCGCGTAAGAGCAATCGCACCCTCGCTGGGGAGTCCAAAGAGATGAAGCGTCCTGTCACGTTGTGCGGAGCCCTGGCGCTCCTGGCCGTCGCCGCGCCGCTCACCGCGAGCGCCCAGGAGCGGGGCCGCACCGACGGGCCCGAGGAGTCGGAGTACGGCACGGGGGGCTACGGCGACAACCGCCGGGGCGTGTCGCTCCAGTTCGACTGGGGCGCGGCCATCAACTCCCGGGAGAACCCCGCGGGCGCGCCGGAGGGCCCGCCGCTGTACGTCGGCGCCACCGTGTCCCTCTGGGGGGATGACTGGTACCGCCTGGACGTCAGCGGCGGCTACGTCTTCGACGGTGGGCGCTTCATCGGCAACGTGGGCCCCACCTTCCGAAGCTGGGGCTGGCCGGTGGCCTTCACCCTGGGCCTCAAGGCGGGCGCCATCGTCATCCCGGAGGGCGAGGGCCTCCGCTTCGCCATCTCGCCGCAGGTGGGCGCGGAGCTCTTCCTGGACCGCCGCGACCGCGTGCTCATGGGGCTGCACTACTCGCCGGACATCCCCATCGGGGGAGGAGGAGTCACGAACCGGTTGTTCATGAACGTCGGATACCGGTTCTGACGGACACGCCATGATCGCTCAACTGCTCGCCGCCGCTGTCGCGTTGACCTCGGCCCAGGCGCCTCGCGCCGCCTCGCCGTCCGTGGCGCTGCCGTTCCCGTCCGGGGACGTGCAGACCTACAACATCATCCAGTGGGACCCGAACCAGTTGCCGCGCATCTATGAGCGGTCGGATCAGCTCCCGCTCACCGACGAGGAGCTGACCAAGCTGTCGCAGGCCGGCTTCGAGCCCGCGCAGTTGGTGAAGATGATCGAAGAGCGCCGCTGCGCCTGCGACGCGAGCGCGGACGGCCTCATCCGCCTGAAGAAGGCGGGCGTGGACAAGACGGTGCTGGCGGCGGTGTCGCGCCATGGCCTGGCGCCCAACCGGCAGTTGGACATCCTGGTGACGCTGGACTTCACCGGGGAGAGCCGCACCGCGCGCGAGGCGTTCCTCTACTTCTTCGTGGACGACGGGGACATCACCCGCGTGTTCTCCGCGAACCTCCCGGAGCTGCTCCAGCGCCGCAACAGCCACGAGACGATGGTGGACCGCAGCGACATCATGGTGGCGCGCACGGTGCGCCGCATCCAGCTCGCGGGCCACGTGCCGCTCAAGACGTACGGCGCGCACCGCGTGATGGTGGCCGCCAGCGCCAGCCCCACGCTCACGCACCCCTCGCAGCTCACCCCGCAGGAGCGCGCGAAGGCGCAGACGTACACCTTCGACTATCCGCGCGCGTCCCTGCAGAGCCTCTGCCGGCTGACGGCCGGCTACCGCCGCGACGCGGTGCTTGCCTACAAGTGGAACTTCGAAGGCAGCCGCTTCGAATGCGAATGGAACTAGGAGTCGACCCCACCATGAACACCCGCCGCCTGTTGCTGTCCGCCCTCGTCGCCGTGTCGCTCGCCGGCTGTGGAGGCCCCCGCGCCTTCACGCGCGGCACCTACGAGGACCCCAACACCATCGAGATGCTGGGCGACCGCTTCAACGAGAACGACCTGCAGCTCATCGCGAAGAAGATGGCCGAGTCGCTCGCCAACTCCCCGCGCTTCGCCCAGGCCCCGCCGCAGGGCCAGGCCCTGCCCATCGTCCTCGTGGGCAAGCTGCGCAACAGCACCAGCGAGCACATCGACATGCGCTCGCTGGGGGACAAGATCCAGACGGCGCTCGCGCAGACGGGCCGCTTCGCGCTGGTGGACCAGCAGGCGCGCCAGGACATCGCGGAGGAGTACGAGTACCAGCAGTCCGGCTACGTGAACCCGAACGCCGCCAAGGCCCCGGGCCAGCAGGCGTCGGTGGACTTCCTGATGACGGGCGACCTCGCCTCCATCATCCAGGAGGTCGGCCGCGACAAGCTCGTCTATTACAAGATGACGGCGAAGCTGAACGACGTGCGCACCGGCACGATCGCCTGGACGGACGAGAAGCAGATCCGCAAGAAGTTCGAGAAGCAGGGCGTGAGCTGGTAGCCGTCCGCCGTGTCCAACCTCCCCGACATCGCCCCCCAGGCCCCGCGCGCCTCCGCCTCACCGGCGGCGCGTTGGGGCCTGCTGTTCGTCCTGGCCTCCTCCCTCCTGGGGACGGGCTGCGCCAGTGACTACGTGGCGCGCACGGCCTCCGCGCGCTCCGCGTACCAGGCCTCCGACTATCCGCGCGCCCTGCGTGCGCTGGACGACGAGCAGAAGGAGGCCCCCGAGCGCGACCAGCTCCTGCTGCTCCTGGACAAGGGCATGGTGCTGCACGCGTCCGGGCAGTGGGAGGAGAGCACGAAGGTGCTGGCCCAGGCGGACGAGCTGAGCGCGCTGCTGGACGTCACCTCCGTGAGCGAGGAGGCCGGCATCCTGCTCAGCAACGAGCGGCGCCGCGCCTACCGGGGCGAGGACTTCGAGAAGCTGATGATCTCCGTCCTCCAGGCGCTCAACTACGCGGAGCTGGGCCGGGACGAGGACGCGCTCGTGGAGGTCCGCCGCGTCAACGAGCGCCTGGAGAAGATGATCACCGAGGAGAAGAAGCCGTACGAGCAGCTCGCCATCGCGCGCTACCTGGGCGGCGTGCTCTACGAGGACCAGCACGAGTGGGACTCGGCCTTCATCGACTACATGAAGGCGTACGAGCTGGAGCCCCGGCTGGGCGGGCTGGTGGAGCCCCTCTTGCGGCTGGCGAAGAAGACGGGCCGCGACGACGCCTACGCGATGCTCTCCCAGAAGTTCCCGGACGTGGCGCACGACGCGCTCGGCCCCGGCGACGGGCAGCTCGTCGTGGTGGTGGAGGCGGGCCTGTCGCCCCAGAAGGAGCGGGCGTCGCGCGACTACGGCGACTCCGGGGACCTGATTGAAGTGCCCGTGTACCGGGACCGCGGCGGCACACCGCCGGTGCGGGTATCGGTGGAGGGCCAGGCGCAAGCGGCGGTGACGGTGACGTCGCTGTCGCGCGTGGCCCAGGTGCACCTGAACGACCGCATCGGCCGCATGCTGGCGAAGCAGCTCGCGGGCGCGGTGGCGAAGGCGGGCGTGGCCGCGGGCGTGGGCGCGCTCACGAAGAGCAAGGAGCTGGGGCTGCTCGCCTTCCTGGTGCTCAACGCGGGCAACCAGGCCGACCTGCGCTCCTGGCTTTCACTGCCGGCGGAGTTCCAGGTGGCGCGATTCCGGCTTCCTCCGGGAAAACACACCGTCCAGGTGGATGCCCCGGGCCGGCCCACCACCCACCTGGTGGAGGTGAGGCCGGGGCGGGTGGAGGTGCTGGTGGTGCGAAGCTACTGACGGCGTCGTTTTGGGAGTAGGGTGCGCGCCCCATGTCGCCGGTCGTGGCAGAAGTCGTCCTGTACTCCTTCATCGTCGTGGCGAGCGCGCTGGCCGGCGCGGGCGTGGTCATCTTCAATGACCGCTCCACGCGGCTCGTGACGTTCCTGGCCTTCGCGGCGGGCGTGATGTTCGGCGCGGCCTTCTTCCACATGCTCCCGGAGGCGTACGAGGGCGGCGGCTGGTGGGCCTTCGCGCTGGTGCCCATGGGCTTCCTCTTCGTGCTGGTGCTGGAGCGCTACCTGGTGGCCCACACCTGCGAGGAGCCGCCGGACTGCGCCGAGCACGTGCACGGCCACGCGCTGGGCCTCAGCGCGTTTTTGGGCCTGTCCACGCACACGCTCTTCGACGGCATCGCCCTGGGCTCCTCGGTGAAGGAGGGCGTGGGCGCCATGGCGCTGCTGGCCATCACCGCGCACAAGGTGCCCTCGTCGCTGTCGCTCGCGTCCATCCTCCAGGCGGAGGGCAAGAAGCGCGGCACCATCCTGGCGTACACCGCGCTGTACGGCCTGATGGTGCCGGTGGGCGCGGTGCTCTACTTCGGCTTCGACGCGGTGATGCGCTTCCAGTCGCTGGCGCCCAAGGCCCTGGCCTTCTCCGCCGGCACCTTCCTCTACATCGCCGTGTCGGACCTGCTGCCGCACGTGAACAAGCACGGCAGGGACAAGCCCGGACGCAACCTGGTGGCATTGGCAGCCGGGTTGCTGGTGATGTTCGTGCTCGCGCGCGTCCTGGGGCACACGGAGCACTGACGGCACCATGGAACGACGCAAGGACTGGTACGAGCACCCGGAGTACTACGAGGCCATCTTCGGCACGGACACCGTGCGGGAGGCGGACTTCCTCCAGGCGCTGAGCCGGCGCTTCGGCACGGGAGGCAACCAGTGGCTGGAGCCCGCGTGCGGCGCGGGCCGGCTGGTGGCGGAGGCCGCGCGCCGGGGCCTGAAGGTCGCGGGCTATGATTTGTCGGAGGCCATGCTCGCGCACGCGCGCAAGCGCCTGTCCCCGGCGGAGCGCCGCCGCGTGAAGCTGTCCCAGGCGCGCATGGAGGACTTCTTCGACCCGGCGCTGGAGGGGCGCGTGGACCTGGCCCACACGCTGGTGTCCACCTTCCGCTACCTGGACAGCGAGAAGGCCGCGGTGGAGCACCTCACCGGCACCCGCCGCCTGCTCAAGCCGGACGGCATCTACGTGCTGGGCTTCCACCTCACGGACTACGCGCGCTCCGGCCCGGAGCACGAGCGCTGGGTGGGGCAGGTGGGCGCGGACAAGGTCGTGTGCAACACGCACGAGGGCCTGCCGGAGCAGCGCCTGCGCCGCTCGCCCATGCGCAACCGCCTGCGCGTCACCGGGCCGGACAAGGACTGGCTCATCGAGACGACGTGGTACTTCCGCACGTACGACGAGGCCCAGGTGAAGCGCCTGTTCCGCAAGTCCGGCCTGCGCGTCGCGGCCACGTTCGACTTCGACTACGACCTGGACTCGCCCGTGGGGCGCGGCAGCCCGCGCCTGGACCGCGTCTTCGTGCTCAAGCCGGACACCGCCTCCAAGGCCTGACGCCGCGCGCCCCGCCGGGGTGTCGTTCGGTGGATGGAGCGCCCACGCCGGGTCGCGGGCCTCCGGTGCGCGGGTGCTAGCCTCTTGCGCCATGGAACCCTCCGTGGCGGCGGGGACAGGGGCGGCGCCGCCTGCTTCGGCTTGCGCATGGTCAGCGTCTGGCGGGGCTGGAGCCTGCCCCACTTCTCCCTGACTGGTATGGAATGACCCGGCTGCCCGCCTGGACGGAGGGCCGGGTTCGTCAGGCCTCGGGGGTCGAACGGCAGGGGTCCTGCGTCCTGTCCGGACGCGCTTGCGTTCCAGTCGGACGCAGCCTGGAGGGGGGCCTCCTCGTGACCCCTCGAAATCATTGGACTTCCATTCTGGCACGACATCCGCAATGCGTCCCGCCCATACGCTGGCAACGGCGTGTACCGCATCCGGATGCACCCGGAGCGCGGAAGGAGGGGCCGCTCCTTCCGCGCTCTCCATCTGAACCCGCACCTCCCCGTCATCTCCGATAGAGTCCGCGTCTGTTTTCTGGACGGCTTCGCCGGTCGGCGGTGGCGCGGCTTCGGCACGAGAGGCGAGGGGATGCAAGACGAGTTGGCGCAGCTCATGGCTGCGCTTCGGGATTCCAGGGACTTCGAAACCGCGGCGGCTGCGACGTTGCGCCGGATGCTGGCCGTGGCGGAAGGCGCGGTGGCGGCCAGCCGCTATGCGGGCCGGGCCCGGGTCCTGCGCGGCATCGTCCACCTCCGCCCCGGTGAAGCGTACCGCCGGCTGGCGGCGCTGGACGTGGGCGCGCGCGAGGTGACGGACGCGGGCGTCGGGACGCCGTTCTTCACCTCCGCCACGGCGTGGCGCGCGGTGGTGGAGCACCGGTGCGCGGTGTCCATCGACGTGAACATCGGCACGGTGCAGCCGCACGCGCCGGACGCGCCGGTGACGGGCGACCCGGGCCTCGCGGGCTTCCACAGCAACGAGAGCAAGCAGCGCTTCCTGGGGCGCCACGCGACGCACGTGTGCGTGCTGCCCCTGCGCACGCCCTCGGGCATGGAGGGCATGATTTCGCTGGAGGCGGACTGTCTGGCCGCCATGGGGCAGGAGTTCGTCTGGCGCGACGCCGGGGACCTGCTCCAACTGCTCACGGACATCGCCGCGCCGTACCTCACCGCGCTGCCGCAGCGGCCGGTGGCCACGCCGGAGGTGGACGAGTTCCTCCCCGTGGTGGGCCGCTCCATGGCGGAGCTGCTGCCCATCCTCCGCACCTTCGCGCTCCAGGACGAGACCATCCTGGTGAGCGGGGCCACGGGCGCGGGCAAGTCGCGCCTGGCGCGCTGGTGCCATGAGCGCTCCGGCCGCCGGGGCAAGCCCTTCGAGACGCTGGACCTGGTGACGGTGCCGGAGGACCTCCAGATGGCGGAGCTCTTCGGCTGGAAGAAGGGCGCCTTCACCGGCGCGGTGCGCGACGCGCCGGGCGTGGTGGCCCGCTCGGACGGCGGCACGCTGTTCATCGACGAAATCGACAAGCTGTCGCTGAAGGCGCAGGCGGGCCTGCTGCACCTGCTGGAGTCGCGCAGCTACCGGCCGCTGGGCGAGGGCACCGGCGAGAAGCTCGCGGACGTGCGCTTCATCATCGGCACCAACGCGGACCTGCACGCGCAGGTGCGCGCCGGCCGCTTCCGCGAGGACCTGTACTACCGCGTGAACGTGCTGCCGGTGCGCATGCCGCCGCTGCAGGACCGGCAGGACGAGATCCCCCTCTGGGCGCGGTACATGGTGAACCGCCGTCACCGCGAGCGGCTGCCGGACGGCTCCGCGCGGCTGGCGCCGGAGGCGGAGCTGCTGCTGACCACCAGCTCCTGGCCGGGCAACCTGCGGCAGCTCGACAACATCGTGCGGCGTGCGTACACGCTGGCGATGGTGGAGCACGCGGGCGGCACGGGCGACCTGGTGCTCCAGGAGAAGCACGTGGCGCGGGCGCTGGACTACGAGCAGTCCCCCGGCGGCCGGCCGCTGCCGGAGGCGCTGCGGGCCGCGGCCCAGGCCTTCGTCGGCGAGGCGCGCCGGCGCGGCACGCCGCTGGACCTGGACCACGCGGACGGCTTCCGCGGGCTGGTGCTGGGCCTGGCCATCCGCCAGGTGGGCCGCGACGAGGCCTTCCGCCTGCTGGGCCGCGAGAGCCTGGTGAAGAACCGCAACCACCACAAGGCGCTCAAGCGCGAGCTGGAGAAGGTGGACGGCCTCTACAAGGCGCTGGGCGAGGACGGCTCCCCGTTCTCCGACCTGCTGGAGAACGAGGACGCGGACTGACGAAGGGGGCGCGCCTTCAGTGGATGGCGCTGCCCAGCGGCTGGTAGTTCTCGTCGCGCAGGCCCACGAGCACGCTGGTGCCGTTGTCCGTCACCCGCAGCTCGCCGTAGCGCGCGTTCGCGTAGCGCTCCGCGTGGCCCTCCTGGAAGAAGAAGGCCTCCGCGCCCAGCCGCATCTGCGAGTTGCGGATGCGGAAGCGCAGGCGCACCTCGCCGGGCGCGAGCGTGGAGGCCGGCGGCTCGTAGCGCACGAACTCGCCCACGTTGTGCTCGTCCAGGCGCAGCACCACGTTGCCGTCCTCCTGGGGCTGCTCGCGGCCCTCGCGCCAGCCCTGGTTGATGGCGTAGTCGAGCACCATGTAGTCGCCCTGGATGAGCGAGCGAGGATCCACCGGCGCCAGCCGCAGCAGCACGGGCTGCCCCCGCGCGAGCACGGTCTCCTTCTGCACGACGAGGAAGGCGAGCGCGACGAACACCAGCGCGAGCCCACCGAAGATGACGGCGCCGCGTTTCATCGGGCCTCCGTGAGGGCGGCGGGCTGCCGCCGCAGGAAGAACTGCCGCACGCCCAGCAGCACCAGCCCGCTGCCCGTGAGCGCCAGGGCCTTGGCCAGGAGCGTGATGCGCAGGTCGTAGTAGTAGTACGCGCCGAACGTCAGCAGGAACGCCACCGCCAGCCCCAGCATCACGCGGCTGCGGCGGTGGAAGCCGAGCGTCAGCATCAGCACCGCCACCAGCACGCCCGGCGTGTTCAGCGTCATCCCCGTGAGCAGCACGAGCGCGCAGACCGCGGGAATCCAGACGCGCTGCTCCCGCGCCAGCCCCAGCTCGCGCAGCACCCGCCACCCCGTCCACAGCAGGAGGAGCGCCAGCAGGAGGGCGAGGTACGCGCTCGGCACGAACTCGCTCTCGAAGCGGAAGACGTAGCGGAAGCCCTCCTGCGAGCTCTCGAAGCTGCGGAACAGCAGCCACCCGGGGACGGCGCACGCGAGCGCGAAGGCGATGGGGCCCACGCGAGCGCCCAGGGGCCCGCGCCGCAGCAGCGGCTCGAAGAGCAGGGTGCCGGAGAGCGCGGCGGCGCACAGGAGCATCCACGCGTCCACGCCCGCGCCCCCCACGGCGTCGAGCGCGAACACGCCGACGGACACGCAGAGCCCCACCGTCGCCAGGAAGTAGAGGATGAGGTCCGGGAACACGGCGAGCAGCGCGATGGACGCTGCCGCCCCCGCGAACGCGAGGGTGAGGGTGTCTTGTTCCAACTGCCCCAGCCCCACGAGGAACGCGCCCACGCCCGCCATGCACAGGGCCAGGGCGAGCTGCTCCATGAAGGGGCCCTGGGTGCTGCGGCGCAGGAACACCGACGCCACCGTCAGCACGAGGCCCAGGCCGGTGAGCGCCACCTCCTCCTTCCACAGGCCCACGCAGGCGAAGAAGCTGAGCAGGAAGGCGGCGGACAGCCACGCGCCTCCTCCGGCCAGCGCCTTCACGAACCAGGGCGAGGCCCCCAGCGTCTTCTGACGGATCTCCAGGGCGGTGCGGGCGCGTGCGTCCACCTCCGCGTCCACATGGCCCTCGGCCTTGAGCCCCGCCAGCACGTCTTGGATGGTCGGTCGCAGGGACATGGTCAGGTCTCCTCCGAGACGCCCGTGGCCTGCGACTCGTGGCGCAGCCAGTACACCGCCAGGCCCACCTCGCCAATGAGCACCAGGGGCAGGATGAAGAGGGTCAGCTCCTCGGCGTGCATGGACTCCATGAGGAAGTAGCCCACCGCCGTGGTGACGAGCGTGATGACGCTCAGCGCGGCCACGGTGAGCAGGAACAGCTCCCCATGCAGGTGCCGGTGCAGGGCGTAGATGGCGACCAGCGCTCCCAGCACCAGCGGCAGGGACAGGGCGGACTCCAGCGAGCGGTCGTGCTTGCTCACGATGAACAGGATGCCCAGGGTCACCAGCGGCATCAGCGTCATCAGGGACAACACGCGGGGCATCCACCGCCCCTGGAGCCAGGACACCTTCCGGTGGGCGAAGTGCTCGTACGTCGCCCAGGCGAACCCGTTGAGCAGCCCCAGCACCAGCGCGAGCCGCGCCTCGTAGGAACCGAAGCGCGTCATGCGCTGGCCCCAGAAGAGGATGACGCCCGTGTTGACGAGCACGAGCTGGAGCATCCACAGCGGCGTGAAGCGCGCCAGCGCCACCCACGGCAGGATGAGCACGCCCCAGCCGATGAACAGCTCATATGGATCCGCGCCCGTCTGGTACGCCTGCCCGTACACGGCCAGCAGCGGGCCCACCAGCACCGCGGCCGCGAGCAGCGCGAACTGGCCCGCGGGCCGGTCGCCCAGCCGCCACGCACCCACCGCCGCCCCAGCGATGCCCAGGCAGATGAGGCCCAGCTTCGAGAAGCGCCCCAGCTCCGCCCAGTTGAAGGCGAAGAAGTACACCACGCCCGCCAGCACCAGCAGCGAGCCCAGGGCCATCAACGTCGTGGACAGGAACGCGCGCCACGCGGGCCGCGACGGCGAGGCGACCGCCAGATGCAGCGCTCGCCCGTACGCGTCCGGGCCCAGGATTCCGGCGTCCGCCAGCGCGTGCAAGCGCTCCGGCGTCGCCTCCAAGTCGAGAAAGTCTTTCGGCACGGCCGGGCACTGTACCCGGTTCACGTGACGCCGGGGACACCGCGCCCGCTCACGGCCCGGAGCGCTCCGCGTCCAGGAAGGCCTTCAGCTCGGGGAGCACGCGCTCGGGATGCTCCAACTGCGGACTGTGTCCGCACGCCACGCGCAGCACCCGGGCCTGGGGAAGGCGGCGCGCGGCCTCATCCGCCATCGAGACGGGCAGCGTCTCGTCGCGCTCGCCCCACATGATCAGCACGGGGACCTTCACCTCGCCCAGCCGCTCGCGGCGGTGGAACAGCGGCCCCGTCAGCGGCACCAGCGCGTTGAAGGCCTGCGCGGCTTCGGGCCTCCCGCCGGGCACGCTCAACAGCTCGTAGCCCAGCGCGCCCAGCTTCTCTCCCAGCGGCGTGGGGGGCGGCGGCAGCATCCGCGCCATCGCCCAGGGGCCCAGGTTGCGCGCCAGCCGCTCCGGCCCCGCGCGGAAGAAGAGGCGCGAGGCGCGCGGCATCTCCGGGCCCAGCCCCATCGCGTCCACCAGCACCAGCCGCTCCACCGGCACCGCGCCGCGCAGCGCGAGCTCCAGCGCCACCAGCCCGCCCAGCGAGTGGCCGACCACCGACACCGGCCCCGGCGCCACCATCCCCAGCGCCTCCTCCACCGGCGCCGTGAAGAAGCGCACCGCGTCCTCCGCGGTCTTCACGTGCACGTCGGCCGGGGTGGACTGTCCGAAGCCGGGCAGGTCCAGGGCCAGCACCCGGTGGTGCCGGGCCAGCGCCGTCAGGTACGGGAACCAGTGGGTCGCCGCGTTCCCACGCCCATGGAGGAAGACGACCGTGGAGCGCGCGCCCTCGGGGGGGCCCCCTTCGAGGATCCGCACCGCGCCACCCCCGGGCAGCCAGTGCACCTGGGGCGCCACGGCCGGGGCCAACTGGGCCAGGAGCCCCGTCTCCACCGGGCCCACGGGGGGCGTGGCGCCCGGGGCTCCGGGGCGGCCGGAGGCGTCCCAGCGAGGGGGGAGGGCGGAGCGGCGGGGCGGGGGCGGGCGGGACATGGGAGATGACCCTTTACGGCACGGGGCGGCTTGACGGAATGTCCGGCCCAAAGCGGTGTTGAGCCGGACGCCCGGGAACCCTAGGCTGCCCGCCGCCCAGGCCGACAGAGGGGACATGAACACCGACATTCGCGCGCTCACCGAACGCGTGCAGCAGGAAAGCAGCTTCGTCGAGGTCCTCAACCAGGAGACCGGCAAGGTCATCGTCGGGCAGCGGTACATGCTCGAACGCATCCTCATCGGCCTCTTGTGCAACGGCCACGTCCTCCTGGAGGGCGTGCCCGGACTCGCCAAGACGCTGACCGTGCGCACCGTGGCGGACTCGCTCAGCGCCACCTTCATGCGCGTGCAGTTCACGCCCGACCTGCTGCCGGCGGACCTCGTCGGCACCATGATCTACAACCAGCAGACGGCCGCCTTCACCGTCCGCAAGGGGCCCATCTTCGCGAACATCGTCCTCGCGGACGAAATCAACCGCGCCCCCGCCAAGGTCCAGTCCGCCCTCCTGGAGGCCATGGCCGAGCGCCAGGTCACCATCGGCGACCAGACCTTCGGCCTGCCTTCACCGTTCCTCGTGCTGGCCACCCAGAACCCCATCGAGCAGGAGGGCACCTACCCCCTCCCCGAAGCGCAGGTGGACCGCTTCATGCTCAAGGTGAAGGTGGGCTACCCGACCCGGGATGAGGAGAAGGTCATCATGGACCGCATGGCCGGCGGCTCGTCGCCCAAGGCCCAGCGGGTCATCGCGCTGGAGCACCTGGTGCGCGCGCGCGAGCTCGTCCACGCCATCTACATGGACGAGAAGGTGAAGGAGTACATCCTCAACGTGGTGTTCGCCACGCGCGAGCCCGCGCGCTACGGCCTCAAGGACCTGGCGGACTACATCCAGTTCGGGGCCTCGCCGCGCGCCACCATCGCGCTCGCGCAGGCGGCCCGCGCGCACGCCTTCCTGCGCCACCGCGGCTTCGTCACCCCGGAGGACGTGAAGGCCATCGCCTTCGACGTGCTCCGCCACCGCATCGCGATGACCTACGAGGCGGAGGCCGAGGAACTCACCCAGGAGAAGATCATCCAGCGCGTCTTCGACCGCGTGGAAGTTCCCTGACCAGGCCCCGGTAAGAGCGCGCCCGTGCTGCCCAAGGACCTCATCCGCCGCATCCGCAAGCTGGAGATCCGCACCCGCAAGGTGGTCTCCGACATGCTGGCCGGCCAGTACCACTCGGTGTTCAAGGGCCGCGGCATGGCCTTCTCCGAGGTGCGCCAGTACCAGCCCGGCGACGAGATCCGCTTCATCGACTGGAACGTCACCGCGCGCATGAACGAGGCCTTCATCAAGGTCTTCACCGAGGAGCGCGAGCTCACGGTGATGCTCCTGGTGGACGTGTCCGCCTCCAACGAGTTCGGCTCCAAGGACCGCACCAAGGCGGAGGTCGCCGCGGAGGTGGCCGCGCAGATCGCCTTCAGCGCCATCGCGAACAATGACCGCGTGGGGCTCATCCTCTTCTCGGACCGGGTGGAGAAGGTCGTCCCGCCGCGCAAGGGCCGCATGCACGTGCTGCGGCTGGTGAGCGACATCCTCACCTTCAAGCCCAAGGGCCACGGCACGGACCTGTCCGCGGGGCTCACGTACCTGACGCAGGTGTCCAAGCGGAAGGCGGTGACGTTCCTGGTGTCGGACTTCATGGCCACGGGCTACGAGAAGCCGCTGCGCCTCGTCGGCCGCCGCCACGACCTGGTGCCCGTGGTCATCGAGGATCCGCTGGAGCACCGCTTCCCCGCCCACGGCCTGGTGGAGATGGAGGACCCGGAGACGGGCGAGCGCTTCGTCGTGGACACCAGCTCCACCGCCGTGCGCGGCAGGTTCATGCGCGCCATGCAGGCCCAGCGCGACGAGCGCCGCAAGCTGTTCAAGAAGCTGGAGCTGGACCACGTGGAGCTGCGCGCCGGGGATGATCACGGCAAGGCGCTGGCGAACTTCTTCCGCGCGCGGGCCCGGAGGATGGCGGCATGAGACACGCGCTCGTCCTCGCGGCCGTCCTCCTCGTCGGCTCGCCGGCCGTGTGGGCCCAGGCCCCGGCTCCTGGCGCCCCCAAGGCCCCTGTCGCCCTGGAGACGGTGGCGCCCACGGGCGCGTCCGCGCGGGTGGAGCCGGAGTCGGTGCACATCGGCGAGCCCTTCACCTACCAGGTGACGCTCACGCACCCGAAGGACCAGCGCTATGAGCTGGTGGCGCCCACGGGGGAGGGCCCGGTGGAGCTGCTCCAGCAGACGCGCCAGCGCCAGGACCAGGCGAACGACGCGACCACGACGTTCGGCCTGCGCTTCTCCGCGTTCGAGCTGGGCGACGTGCGGCTGCCGGACCTCACCTTCGACGTGGCGACGCCGGAGGGGCCGCGCCGCTTCGTGCTCAAGGGCAAGACGGTGGAGGTGACCTCCACGCTGCCGCCGGACGCGCAGGGGCAGGGCGCGGAGCTGTTCGACTATCAGCCCCCGCAGGAAGTGCCCATCCGCTCCTGGACGCTGCTCTACGTGCTCGCGGTGGTGTTGGCGGTGGCCGTCGCGGCCTGGCTGCTGGTGCGCTGGTGGCAGCGCCGGCCCAGGAGCGAGAAGCTCGTCCCCGTGCTGCCGCTGGACGTGCGCGTGCGCCAGTCCCTGGACGCGCTCAAGCGCGAGGACCTGCCCGGCCGCGGCCACGTGAAGGACTTCTACTTCCGCCTCTCCGAAATCGTGCGCGGCTACCTGGGCGAGCGCTACGGCTTCGAGGCCCTGGAGTGCACGTCGTCCGAATTGATGGCGTCCCTGCGCCGGCTGCCCACGCCGGGTCTGCCGGAGGACGCGCTGATGCGCTTCGTCTCCGAGTCGGACATGGTGAAGTACGCCCGCGCCGACGCCTCCCCCGAGTCCTGCAATCAGGCGCTGGCCTTCGGCTACGACCTGCTCGCCAGGACGTACGTTCCTCCCGCTCCCCCCAAGCCCGATGCTGCCCCCGGACCTCGCGTTCAATAACCCGGAGGCGCTCTGGGCCCTGCTGCTGGCGCCGCTGCTGCTGGCGCTCGCGTTCTGGGAGCGCAAGCGCCGCGCCACGCTGCGCTTCTCCGCCGCGCACGTCTTCGCGAAGGGCGGGCGGGGCTTCCGCACGTACCTCCTGCCGCTCCTGCCCATCCTGCGCGTGGCGGCGGTGGTGGCGGCGGTGGTGGCCATCGCCCGGCCGCAGTCGCGCGACTCGCGCGTGCGCGACCTGTCGGTGGAGGGCATCGACATCGTGGTGGCGCTGGACCTGTCCACGTCCATGGAGGCCGGTGACTTCCGTCCGCAGAACCGCCTCAACGTGGCCAAGGAGGTGCTGACCGACTTCATCTCCGGCCGCGTGAACGACCGCCTGGGCCTGGTGGTGTTCTCCGGCGCCGCGTACACGCAGTCCCCGCTGACGCTGGACTACGGCGTGCTCAAGGAGGTGCTCAAGCAACTGCGCACCCGCGTGCTGGAGGACGGCACGGCCATTGGTGACGCCATCGCCACGTCGCTCAACCGCTTGCGCGACTCCGACGCGAAGAGCCGCGTGGTGGTGCTGATCACCGACGGCGACAACAACGCCGGCAAGATCTCCCCGCTGGACGCGGCGAACATGGCCGCGTCGCTCCACATCCCCATCTACACCATCCTCGTGGGCAAGGGCGGCAAGGTGCCCTTCCCGCAGGGCACGGACCTGTTCGGCAACACCGTGTGGCGCGAGACGGAGATCCCCATCAACCCGGAGCTGATGCAGGACATCGCGGACCGCACCGGCGGCGAGTACTACCGCGCCACCGACCCGGAGGGCCTCAAGCAGGGCCTGCAGAAGGTGCTGGACGCGCTGGAGCGCTCCAAGCTGATGGAGGGCGGCGCCAGCGCCACGTACAAGGAGAACTTCCACCCGTTCCTGCTGGTGGCCTTCGGGCTCGCCGCGCTGGAGCTGCTGCTGCGCGCCACCGTCCTGCGGGTGTTCCCATGATGCCCACGGTGGAGGCCTGGCGCTTCACGCTCCTGGGCTATCAGGTGGGCCTGGCGCAGCCGCTGTTCCTGGGGCTGCTCCTGGTGGGCCTGCTCCTGGGGCTGCTCGCGCTGCTCAAGGCGCTGGGCCGCAGGACGCGGCTGTCGGCGCTCATCGCGGAGCGCCACGTGACGGCGCTCGCGCCCGGCGTGTCCGTGTGGCGGCCGGCGGTGCAGGGCGGCCTCTACGGGCTGGGGCTGATGCTGTTCGGGCTCGCGCTCGCGCAGCCCCAGTGCGGCACGAAGAGCGAGCTGACGAAGCGCCGGGGCATCGACGTGGTGGTGGCGCTGGATGCGTCCAAGTCCATGCTCGCCAGGGACGTGCAGCCCAGCCGGCTGGACCGCGCGCGGCTGGAGCTCAACACGCTGCTGGACGAGCTGAAGGGCGACCGCGCGGGCCTGGTGGTGTTCGCGGGGGACGCGTTCGTGCAGTCGCCGCTCACGTCGGACTACTCGGCGGTGAAGCTGTTCCTGCGCGCGGTGGATCCGGACGCGATGCCCCAGGGCGGCACGAACGTGGGCGCGGCGCTGCGGCTGGCCAAGCAGGTGCTGGACAACGCGGACCGGGGCTCCAAGGAGCGCGTGGTGGTGCTGCTGTCGGACGGCGAGGACCTCACGGGCGACGTGCGCGAGGCCACGGAGGCGCTCAAGGACGCGCGCGTGCAGGTGCTCGCGGTGGGCGTGGGCTCGGACTCCGGCGAGCCCATCCCCGTCTACGACCGGCGCGGCGAGTTCGTGGACTACAAGAAGGACTCCAACGGCGACACGGTCATCACGCGCCTGGACCGCGCGGGCCTCACGGCCATCGCGGACGCCACGGGCGGCGCCTTCTTCTACCAGCCCAACGGCGTGGCCATGGGGCAGGTGGTGGAGCGCATCGACCAGTTGCAGAAGAGCGAGCTGGAGAGCCGCGTGACGGTCCGCTACGACGAGCGCTTCCAGTGGTTCGCCGTCCCCGGGCTGGTGCTGCTGGTGCTGGGCATGGCGCTCATCCCTTCGCGCCGGAGGGCCGCATGAGCACGCAACCGATGCGGCGGCGCGCGGCGCGCGCGATGGCGGTGGGGCTGGCGGGGCTGCTGGCGCTGCCGGGGCCCGCGTGGGCGGTGGGGCCGCTGGAGAAGGACCACCCGCTGGTGCAGCGCGGGCGCGAGGCCTACGCGGCCGGACGCTACGAGGACGCGCTGAAGGACTTCGAGGCCGCGAAGAAGGAGCGGCCCAATGATCCGGCGGTGGAGTTCAACCGCGCGGACGCGCTGGCGAAGCTGGGCCGCAACGCGGAGGCGCGCGAGGCCTTCAAGCAGGTGGCGGAGTCCTCGCGCCAGCCCGACCTGGCGCAGAAGAGCTGGTACAACCTGGGCAACCTGGCGGCCACGTCGGGCGACCGCGCGGAGGCGCTCAAGTCCTACCGCAAGGCGCTCACGCTGGACCCCACGGATCCGCAGGCCCGGCACAACTACGAGGTGGTGCTGCGCGACCTGCCTCCGCCGCAGAACGGCCCGGATGGCGGCACCGACGGAGGCCAGGACGGCGGCAACGACGGCGGACGTCCGGACGCGGGCGAGGATGGCGGCCAGAAGGGTGACGGCGGCACGCCGCAGGACGGAGGCCAGGACGGCGGTCCGGATGGCGGCGCGGACGGTGGGGCCGACGGAGGCGAGGACGGCGGCGGCCAGGATGGTGGTCAGGACGGCGGCGCGGACGGAGGCGGCGGCGATGCCGGCCCCGGCGACGGTGGCGCGGACGGGGGCCAGGACGGCGGCAGCGGCGACGGGGGCTCCCGCGACGGCGGCGCGGACGGTGGGGCCGACGGAGGCCAGGACGAGGGCGAGGGCGACTCGCGCGATGGCGGCGCGGACGGCGGCAGCGAGGGCGAGGAGGAGACGGAGTCGAAGCCGCGCGACGGCGGAAGTTCGCCGGGCGACGTCGACCGGCAGGAGGCCGAGCGCCTGCTGGATGCGATGAAGCAGAACGAGAAGAATCTCCAGCTCTGGCGTTTCCAGCAGAAGAAGAAGCAGAGGAAGCCCAATGAGAAGGACTGGTAGCGGGCGCATGGCGCTGCTCGCCGTGCTCGCCCTGCTGGCCACGGCGCCAGCGTGGGCGGCGGACATCGAGTTCTACCAGACGGTGGATCGCACCGAGGTGGGCACCGGCGACACCTTCAAGCTCACCGTGGTGGTGGTGGACGCGCCGTCCAACGCCCAGGTGCGCCTGCCCGAGTCCAACGACTTCGAGGTGCTCTCCTCGTCGCGCGGCAGCCAGCGCTCCATCTCGTTGTCCGGCGGCGGCCCCGCCGTCATCCAGGACATCACGCGCCACGAGTTGCTCATGCGCCCGCTGCGCGCGGGCAGGCTCACCCTGCCGCCCGCCACGCTCACCGCGGGAGGCCGCACGTACCGCACGGACGCCGTGCAGTTGACCGTGCGCGAGGGCCGCGTGGGCAACGCGCCCCAGGCGCAGCAGGGCGGCCGGCCGCAGTTGCCGGATCCGTTCCGCAACTTCCGCAACATGCCGGACCCGTTCGGGGACGACGACTCGGACCTGCGGGACGACGAACCGGTGATTCCGCGCGGGGACTCGGACCTGTTCCTGCGCGCGAGTCTGGACCGCGACGACCTCTACGTGGGCGAGCAGGCCACACTGTCGCTCTACATCTACTCGCGCGTGGACCTGTCCAGCGTGGACGCGGTGACGATGCCCAAGCTGGAGGGCTTCTGGACGGAGGAGGTGGAGAGCCCCACGCAGCTCACGGGCGAGCAGAAGGTGGTGGACGGCATCCCGTACCGCGCCTACCTGCTGCGCCGCCGCGCGCTGTTCCCGGTGAAGTCCGGCACGCTGCTCATCACCCCGGCGGAGGCGGACATCACCACGGGCTTCCTCTTCGCGGGCCACCGCGTGCACCGCGTCTCCAACGGGCTGAAGGTGAAGGTGCGGCCCCTGCCGAACGGCGCGCCGCCCGACATGTCCAACGCGAACGTGGGCTCGTGGCGCCTGTCGCTGGACGTGTCGCAGACGCGCGTGGAGCTGGGGCAGCCCATCACGGTGAAGGTCATCCTGGAGGGGCAGGGCAACGTGAAGAACGTCACCCCGCCGAAGCTCACCGGCCCGGCCGCGCTGAAGATCTACGAGCCCACGACGACGGACCGGCTCACGCCCAACCGCAACCGCATCCAGGGCCGCCGCGTGGTGGAGTACCTGGTGATGCCGCAGCGCACGGGCACCTTCACGTTGCCGGAGCTGCGCTTCCCGTACTTCGACCCGTCGCGGCGCCAGTATGAGACGGCGCGCACGGACCCCGTGACGCTCACCGTGGAGGCGGGCGCGGGCGGCGTGTCCTCGCTGCCGTCGACGATGACGCCCTCGCAGGTGGCGGACGCGGCCAACGAGCAGAAGAACGTGCTCGCCACCGGGGGGCTGCGTCCGGTGCGCGCCCGGGCCCACTTCGTGGGGCCGTCCCAGCCCGTGTGGATGCGGCCCTTCTTCGTCGCGGGCGTGCTGGCGCCGCTGGGCCTGCTGGCGGGCGTGGCGCTCGCGGGCGGCATGCGCGGCCGGCTGGCCACCCGCTCGGAGGCGGGCAAGGGCCGTCAGCAGGCGAAGGCCGCGCGCAAGCGGCTGGCGGAGGCGGAGAAGCTCAAGGCGGGCGCGGACGCGGGCGCGTTCTACGTGGAGGTGGAGCGGGCGATGGTGGGCTTCCTGGCGGCCCAACTGGGCCTCCCCGTGGGCGGGCTGACGCGCGAGGCGCTCGGGGAGAAGCTGGCGGCTGCGGGCGTGGACGCGGAGCGGCGCGCGCGCGTGCTCTTCGTGCTGGAGGCGTGCGACCTGGGCCGCTACGGCGGCGGGGTGGAGCCGGGCGAGCGGCGCAAGGTGCTGGCGACCGCGGCGGCGGTGATGGAGGGCTGGGCGTGATGAGCGACGCGGCGACGCAGGGCTACTACACCGCCGAGGAAGCGGAGGCCGTCTTCCAGCAGGCCAACGACGCGTATGGCCGCGAGGACTACGCCAGCGCGCAGGCCCAGTACGAGAAGCTGCTCGCCCACGGCTTCGGCGGGCCGGACGTGCTCTACAACCTGGGCACCACGCACCTGGCCCGGGGCGACCTGGGCCGCGCGGTGCTGGCGCTGGAGCAGGCCCGGAAGCAGGGCGGACGCGCCGAGGACCTGGAGGCCAACCTGGCCCTGGCGCGGGCGCGGCAGGTGGACAAGGTCGTGGGCGCCGCCGCCGACGAGGCCTTCCTCCCCCGGCTGGCCGCCGCGACGGACGGCGCGGCCGTGGCCTGGGTCTTCTTCGTCGCGTGGCTGGTGGGCTTCGCGCTGCTGCTCTTCCGGCGCGCCTTCCCCTCGATGCGGAGCACGGCGGTGGCGGTGGTGGCCGGCCTCTGCCTCACGGCGGCGGTGCCGGCGGCGCTGCTGTTGGGGGCGCACATCTGGGTGCACCAGAACGTGCACGAGGCCGTGGTGTTGGCGCCCACGCTGGTGGCGCGGGAGCTGCCTCGCTCGGAGGGGCGCTCGCTCTTCGAGGTGCACGCCGGCCTGAAGGTGCAGCTCCTGGAGGAGACGGGGAAGTACGTCCGCATCCGCCTGCCCAACGGCCTGGAGGGCTGGGCCGAGCGCGACGGCGTGGCCGAAATCTAGGCGGGGCCGGAGCGACCCTGCCCGGAGGGAAAACCGGCAGGGGACCGCTTTCGTACAGAGGGCTGCCGGGAGGCGTCGCTTCGCTGGACGCCGCCAGGGCAATGGCCTACGAGGGGCCCCGAGGAATCATGGCTGGCAACGCGCAAGCGCCATTCCACATCCTGCTCGTCGAGGACGAGCCCGTCATCCGCGAGCTGGTGCGCTCCATGTTGAGCGACGGCGCGGTGGACGTGGTGTGCGCGGCCAATGGCCTCGAAGGCCTGAAGCTGGCCCGCGACCGCGACTTCCACCTCATCCTGATGGACGTGGTGCTGCCGCAGTTGGACGGCGTCTCCGTGTGCCGCATCCTGAAGAGCGACCCGGTCACGGCGAAGGTGCCGCTCTACATGCTCACCGCGAAGGCGAAGAAGGCGGACGTGGAGAGCGCGACGCTGGCGGGCGCGGACGGCTACATCCACAAGCCCTTCCGCGGCGCGGAGCTGATGGACCTGGTGGAGCGGCTGCGCGCGGCCCGCTCGGCCGCGGACTGACGCGCTCCACCGGCTGCCTTACGGCAGGTGGGGGTGGAGGAAGCGGGCCAGGGCGATGAGGTCGTCCCAGTCCAGCTCGCCGAACTCCAGCGCGACGCCGTCCACCTCCCGGCGGCGGATGGTGCACATGGTGACGAACTCCCGGTCGCCCGGCAGCGGCAGGGCGATGGTGAGCGCGCGCTGCGAGTCCGCCGGGTGGGCCTGGAGGAACAGGCCGTTCATGGAGATGTCGCGCGCCTGCGCCGTCACGGTACGGCCCGACAGGAGCACCTTCACCTGGAGCCGGGCTTCGACGCGCGGGTGATAGCGCTCGCGCTCGTTCGGACGGGGACCATTGGAGGGGTTCATCATCGGGGGCTCACCTTCGGGTGCGACAGGACGCGACAACTGTGAAGCAGGTTGGCGCGGTGGCAAGTTTTCGGGTCTTCCCCAGCCGTCCCGCGCCGTGGACGTGGAGCGCGCGCACTGGAGACGCCTGACGCGAAGGTGATGGAGCGCGCCCCTGTCGTTTCAAGGGGTTGGCCCCTGGCACGGACGGTGGAAGGCAGCCCCGGCGAATCCCTGCCGGAGGCACCCCTTGGAAGACCGTCGCATCCCGTCGTTGAGCATCGCCCCGTCCATCGCGCGCCAGACGCCGAAGACGGAGTTCGGCCCCACGCTGGCGCGAGCGGCGCGCGAGGTGGTTCGCACGGGCGCGGGGCTCGTGGGCGGCATGTTGCCGTCGGGGGCCATCTCCAGCGCCGTGGTGTCCTCGCTGGCGGGCACGGTGTCCGCAGCGGTGCCGGCCGAAGCGGTGTCGTCGGTGCCGGCGGCGGGCGGCGCTTCCGCGATGTCGGCGCGCGCGAGCACGGCGGGGATGGCGGCTTCGACGGGGAGCGCGGCGGCGGGGCAGGGGGACGCGTGGGACCTGCTGGAGGCCCAGAAGCTGATGGCCGCGGACGGCCAGAAGTTCAACATGGCCTACCTGTCGCTCCAGAACGAGATGCAGAAGGAGAGCCGCGAGCACAACGCCCTCTCCAACATCATGAAGGTCCGCCACGACTCGGCGAAGGCCGCCATCAACAACATCCGCTGAGGCGCGTTCGCGATGGCCATCGACAAGTTGGGAGCCGTGGGCGGCGCGGGTCCGTCGCCCGCGGTGGAGTCCGGCAGGGAGACGTTCGGCAAGGTGCTGGAGGGTGTGCGCACGCCCCCGTCGCGCCCCGTGCCGGTGACGACGGAGGGGCCGCCGAAGCCGGTGCGCACGCCCACCGAGGCCACCGCCGGCACGTCGCGTGCGGACGGCGTGGAGCGGGCGAAGGCGGGCTGCGCGGAGGTGAAGCCGGGGGCCCGCGTGGACTCGGCCCAGGCCGCGCGCGGTCAGCAGGCGGTGGAGGTGCTGGACCGGGTGGGGCAGGCGCAGCAGCGGCTGGACCACATCCTGAAGCTCGCCGAGTCCGGCCGCACGTTCAGTCCCGCTGAGCTGCTCGCGCTCCAGGCCCACGTCTACCGCGCCAGTCAGGAGCTCGATCTCGCCGGCAAGGTCGTCGAGAAGGCCACCGGCGGCGTCAAGCAGGTCCTCCAGACCCAGGTGTGAGGAGTCCTCTCTTCCATGCGTTCCGCTCCCCTTCGTTGTCTCTGTCTCCTCCTGCTCCTGGGCGCCTCGGCGTGCCGGGAGCGCATCCAGCACGGCCTCGACGAGCGTCAGGCCAACGAGCTGCAGACGGTGCTCGTCGAGCGGGGGCTCGACGCGCGCAAGGTGCCCGAGCCGGGCAAGAAACCCACCTGGGCCATCGAGGTGACGGACGCGCAGTCCTCGGACGCGGTGCGCATCCTGGCGGAGCTGGGGCTGCCCCGGCTCGCGGCGGAGACGGGCTGTGACGTGTTTGGCGGGAGCGGGCTGGTGCGCTCGCCGCTGGAGGAGCAGGTCTGCCGCGTCCGGGGCATGGAGCGGGAGCTGGAGAAGACGCTCCAGACGGTGGACGGCGTCCTGCTGGCGCGCGTGCACCTGGTGGTCCCACCGCCGCCGAGGCCGGGACAGGCGCCCGCGCCCTCGAAGGCATCGGCCATGCTGCGCACGGCGCCCGGCGAGGCAACCCGCGTCCGCAAGTCGGCGGACACATTGCGTGAGCTCATCGCGGGAGGCGTGGAGGGGCTGTCACCGGAGGCGGTCTCGCTGCTGGTGGACGAGGTGACGACGCACGTGGAGGCGCCGTCCCCGAAGGGAGGTCCCGTCCCGCTGCGGCTGCGCGTGGTGCTCGCCCTGCTGGGCGTGCTGGTGACGGGGCTGTCCGGAGCGCTCGTCTGGACGACGCTGCGCTGGAGGCACTACCGGGCCCTGTCGGAGCAGCCGCCCGCGGCGCCGCCTGCACCGCCCACGCCCGCGAGGCCGGTGGTGACCCCGGGCTCCACGCGCAAGCTGGCCTGAGCACGCGCCATGGACGTCACACGTGTGGGACGGGTGCTGCGCCAGGCCCGGAAGCTCCTGCCCGCGAGGAAGGAAGCCCCGCGGGCCACGGTGGCGGAGGTCACGCTGCCCGCGCTGTCCCTGCCGTTGGAACGCATCGCGCTGGTCGTCTGTGTCCTGGCGCGGGACCGCGCCGCGGAGCTGCTGGGGGGACTGGTGGACGCCGAAGCGGGCAGGGCGCTGCGCCACCTGGAGCGCTTCGCCGCCATGCCCTCCGCCCAGCGGCAGGCCAAGGTGGCGCTGGAGTTCGGCGAGCGGGCGGACGGCGCGCACCGTCTGGCCCTCTTCCTGGAGGCAGCACCCGAAGCCCTGCGCCAGGAGGCCCTCCGCGGCCTTCCGCCGTACCACCGCAGCCGCTTTCCCCAGTGGGAGGGCGCCGCATCGCGAGCGGATGCTGCTCCGGCCCTGACCGCGCTGGCGGAGCGGCGCATCCGCGAAGCCCTGCGCTGAGCGTCCCCGGGCATGGAGGGCCATCCCGAAGACGGACCTCCACCCCCTGCCAACACCTTGATTCCACGAGCCGGCCCCCTGGCCACGGCCGTGCACAGGGGACGTGTGTCCCATCGCCGTCCTGGAGCTCCGGATGCAAACGAACCCAGTCAGGTCCCCCAGCGCCGCGAAGAAGCCCACGCGACCGTTCCGCCCGGGAGCGCGCCGGCTGACGCGCGCCCACCTGGTGTTGGACCAGCGGCCCCAGGTGGGGCGCTGGGGCGCGGAGCTGCTGCGCGACGTAGGCGCGGCGCTGTCGAGGGACCTGGGGGCGGCGGTCAAGGTGGAGGGGCACCTGGTGCCGGCGGCGGTCCAACCGGAGCGCGAGCTGGCGGTGGGAATGGTGTTCGCGCTGGTGGAGCTTTCGGCGGGGGGCACCGCCATCGTGGAGCTGGAGGTGCCGCTGGTCTTCGCGGCGCTGGCGAGGCTGGCGGGGACGGGGCCGCGGCCGGCTCCCGTGGCGGAGCTGACGCGGCTGGAAGAGTCCACGCTGGTGTACCTGCTGCTGTCGGCCCTGGCCGCGATGCGCGGGCAAGGCGAATGGGTGCGAAGGCTGGGACCTCGTCTGTCCGCGGTGTCGATGCGGCGCGCTGACGTGCTGACGCGGGTCGACCCGAGACAGCCCTATGTGGCGGTGTTGCTGACGGCGACGGTGGAGGGCGCGACGGTGGGCGGCCGGGTGCTCCTGCCCGCCCGTGCCGTGCAGACCGCGTTCCAGGAGCTGCCCGTGGAGTCAGCAGGCGCGGTGGCGCCCCAGGTGCTGGCGGCGTCGATCCCCGCGCGCTGCCTCATGGGGCGCAGTCCATTGCAGGCCTCGGCGGTGGATGCGCTGGCCGCGGGAGACGTCGTGCTCATCGAGGGCGTGCGTCTCCGGGACGGTCGGGTGGAGGGCCAGGGCCAGTTGATCACCCGGGGCTTCGCGCTCCGGGGTGGGTTTCTCGCGGAAGGATTTTCGACGGGGAGCGTGCACTCGCGCGCGGCCCGACAGGAGTCGGACATGGTGGCGACGAACAAGCGGAGCGAGGCGATGCCGCCGCTCCCGGTGGATGTGGAGATCGAGCTGACCCGGTTGATGTTGCCCCTGGCCGAGCTGGCGGCGCTCAAGCCGGGCACGTTGCTGCCGCTGCACGTGAACGCGAGCAGCCCGGTGCTGTTGCGCGTGGGCGACCGCGTGGTCGCGCGCGCGGAGTTGGTGGAGATCGAAGGCGAAGTGGGCGCCCGCATCCTGGCGTTGCTGCCGTGAGCGCAACCGTGAACACGCTGCTGTCCTCCTTCTCGCCCCGCGGCAGGTTGCTGTTCGCGTCGGCCCTGCTCGTGGGGCTGGCGACGCTCGCGCCCCTGGGGGGCCTGTCGCTGGTGGGCACCTCGCGCCTGCTGATGGGCTCGATGGCGCTGGCCGGACTGGGCTGGGTGCTGCTTCGCAAGGGAGGCGTGGCCAGGAGTGCCGACGCGGCCTCTCCGGCGCCCTTGAGCATCGTCTCGAGGACGGGGCTTTCCCAGCGCTGTGGCCTCGCGCTCGTGGAAGCGGAGGGACGGCGGTACCTCGTGGCCTACGGCGACACCTTCGCGCAGATCCATGAGACCCACGCCAATCCCATGCCGGCGATGAAGTCCCGGTTCGACCTGGACCTGGAGCCGACGGTGCTCTTCCCCCGTGCGCGACAGCCCAGGACGGCGTGCGGCGCGCTCCGGAAGCGGGGTGGGGGATGAAGGCCCTCGGATGGGGATGCGGCGTGCTCCTGCCCGCGAGCGCCTTCGCCGCGGAGCAGTCCCTGTCGCAGGCGTCCTATGCCGGCAGCCCGCTGGCGATGATGGGGATGCTCGCGCTCCTGTCGCTGCTGCCGTTCGCGGTGCTGATGCTGACGAGCTTCTCGAAGATCGCCGTGGTGCTCTCCCTGGCCCGCTCGGCGATGGGCACGCAGCAGGCACCGCCGACGCTGGTGCTCACGGGGCTGGCGGTGGTGCTGACGGGGCACATCATGGCGCCGGTGATGGAGCGCATGTACGACGCGGGACAGGCGGCGTACGACGAGGTGCATTCCGGAGCGCAGGTCCTCTCCGCCGCGAAGCAGGTGACGGAGCCCCTGCGCGCCTTCCTCATGAAGCACGGCGGTCCGGAGGAGCGGGCCCGCTTCGTGGACCTGGCCCGCGAGCTGCGTCCTCCGGAGGAGTCCGAGCAGGTGCAGGAGACGGACCTGTTCGTCGTCATCCCGGCCTTCGTCATCACCGAGCTGAAGGAGGCCTTCCAGATTGGCTTCATCGTCTTCCTGCCCTTCCTGGTGCTCGACATGGTCATCGCCAACGTGTTGCTCGCGTTGGGCATGCAGACGTTGTCGCCGGGCCAGGTGAGCCTGCCCTTCAAGATCCTCCTCTTCGTCGCCGTGGATGGCTGGGCCCTGCTCGCGCGGGGACTCATCCTCGGCTACCGGTGACGCCATGACCCAGGACGTCCTGCTCACCCTGGGGCGTGAAGCCCTGCTGTTGATGGTGCTCGCGTCGCTGCCGCCCATCGGCGCGAGCCTGCTGGTGGGCTTCCTGATGAGCCTCTTCCAGGCGACGACCCAGTTGCAGGAGAGCACGCTGTCGGTGGTGCCCAAGCTGTGCGCGGCGGTGCTGTCCCTGGTGCTCGCGGGGCCGTGGATCGCCGGACAGCTCACGCGCTTCACCCACCAACTCTTCATGCTCATCGCGGAGGTGGCGCTGTGAACCCGGAAGCGTTGGGCGAACAGCTCCTCGCCCTGGGGCCGCACATGGTCGCGGTGGCGCTGTGCGCGGCGAGGCTCGTGCCCATCGCGTTCCTCTGTCCATTGCTGGGAGGCCAGGCCGCGCCGACGACGGTCCGGCTGGGACTGGTGCTCGCGCTCTCGCTCTTCCTGCACGTCGAGGCGGGCGTGGAGTTCCGCGGCACGGTGGAGACGCCGGTGGTGATGGCGGCGCTCGTGGTGCGTGAGCTGGCCTACGGCGTCTCCGTGGGGCTCGTGGCCGCGCTGCCCTTCGACGCGGCGAGGATGGGCGGCCGGTTCATCGACCTGTTCCGGGGAACCTCCGCGGAGGCGAGCCTGCCGCAGGCGGGCAGCCGTGAGTCGGCCACGGGCGACGCGCTGTACCACCTGCTGGTGGCGCGGGTGGTGTCGGGCGCGCTGTTCCCCGTGGTGCTCTCCGCCCTGCTGCGAGGCTTCGGAGTGGTTCAACTGGGGGCCTTCGTGCCCACGGAGGCCTCGGCCCTGCACGTGGTGGTGATGGTGGGCGGCGCCATGGCCACGGGGCTCGCGGTGGGCGCCCCGGTGGCCGCCGCATCGCTCGCGGTGGACTGCTTCCTGGGCATGGCTTCGAGGGCCGCGGCCCAGGTGAACCTCCAGGAGCTGGGGGCTCCGCTGCGCATCCTCGGAGGCGGCGCGCTCTTGTGGCTGGGCGTGGGCCTGCTGTGTGAGCGGCTGCTCGCGGGCGTGGCCTCGACGGAGGGCGCGCTGGCGCTGCTGGGCGAGGTCTCCCGGTGAGCGGCGAGAAGACGGAGCAGCCCACCGCGAAGCGGCTGCGAGAGGCCAGGCGCAAGGGGCAGCTTCCGCGCAGCCGGATGTTGACCTCCAGCGCGACGACGCTGGGCGGGCTGCTGGGCTTCATCGCCTTCGCGCCCGAGGGCTTCGCTCGGCTGAAGGACTGGACCGCGCGGTTGATGCTGGAACAGACCGCCGCTGGCGCCTGGGAGGACGGGGCCTGGGCCGCCGCGCGATTGTGCGGCCCTGCCCTGGGCGGAGCGCTCGTGGCCTCGCTGGCGGTCTCCGTGGCCACCGTGGGCTTTGAAATGGACGCCCGCCATGCCGCGCCGAAGCTCGAGCGCATCAACCCCGCCGCGGGCCTCAAGCGCCTCTTCAGCGTCCGGCCGCTGCTCGAAATGGGCAAGGCGCTGTTCGTGGCGGCGCTGCTGGGCCTCATCGTCTGGAACGAGGTGGAGGACGTGGGCCCCGATGCCTTGCGGACCGCGTGGCTCGAGGGGACCCGGGGAATGGAGTTCCTGGTCGGCCGATTGGCGGCGCTGGTGACTCGACTGGCGTGGGTGGTGCTGGGGTGCGGCGCCGTGGACTACGCGCTCGCCCGCCGCCGTCACCTGCGCGAGCTGATGATGACCCGCGAAGAGGTCAAGCGGGAGCACAAGGAGAGCGAGGGCGACCCGCGTCACAAGGGCCAGCGGCGGGCCCTGCACCGCCAACTGGCGCAGGGCGGTCCGGCACGTGGAGTGCAGAAGGCCACCGCCGTGATCGTCAACCCCACGCACATCGCGGTCGCGCTCCGCTACGACGCGGGCGAATGCGACGCGCCCTACCTCGTGGCCAAGGGCCGCGAACAGGACGCGCTCGCGCTCAAGGAGGAGGCGCGCCAGCGGGGCATCCCCGTGGTCCGGGACGTGCCGCTGGCCCGCAGCCTCATCCACTTCGACGTCGGAGAGTCCATCCCCGAGGAGCTGTACCAGGCGGCGGCCGTCGTGTTGCGGACCGCGATGGAGCTTCGCGAGCCGGACGACCGTCCACGGAGACAGACGTGATGCCCCCATTCCTGAAGGTCTTGCTGAAGGCCCGTCAGTCCTCAGACGTCGTGCTCGCGGTGGCGATGGCGGCGGTGCTGGGGGCGCTCATCATCCCGCTGCCGGCATGGCTCCTCGACATGGGGCTCGCGGTGAACCTGGCCGCGGCGGTGGCGCTGCTGGTCGCGGCGCTGAACGCGAAGGACGCGCTGCGGGTGACGTCGTTCCCCACGCTGCTGCTCTTCACCACGCTGTTCCGGCTGTCGCTCAACGTGTCGTCCACGCGTCTGGCCCTCTCCGAGGGCCACGCGGGCGAGGTCATCCAGGCCTTCGGCGAGTTCGTGGTGCGAGGCGACTACGTGGTGGGCGCGGTGGTGTTCGCCATCCTCACGCTGGTGCAGTTGCTGGTGGTGACCAAGGGCGCCGAGCGCGTGGCGGAGGTGTCCGCCCGCTTCACGCTGGACGCCATGCCCGGCAAGCAGATGTCCATCGACGCGGACCTGCGCGCGGGCGCCATCGACCAAACGGCGGCCCGGCGCAGGCGGCGCGACCTGGAGCGCGAGTCCCAGATGTTCGGCGCCATGGACGGCGCGATGAAGTTCGTGAAGGGCGACGTCGTCGCGGGCCTGGTCATCGTCGCGGTGAACCTGCTGGGCGGCACCCTCATCGGCGTGTTGCAGAACGGCCAGTCCTTCTCCGAGGCCGCCGCCACCTTCGCCCTCATCGCCATCGGCGACGGGCTCGTGTCCCAGGTGCCCTCACTGTGCATCGCAGTGGCCGCGGGCCTCGTCGTCACGCGGGTGGCGTCGGAGAAGGAGGAGGACTCGCTCGGCACGGAGATCGGCTCGCAGTTCTTCGGTGACTTCCGCACGCTCGCCACCGTCGCGGGCCTGTGCGTCGCGCTGGCCTTGATGCCGGGCATGCCGCACCTGACCTTCCTCGCGTTGGCGGCGGGCCTCGGCGGGCTGGGGTATGCGCTGCGGCGCAAGAGCCAGTCACCGGAGAAGTCACCGACGAAAGAGGGCGCCTCCCCGGAAGCCGCGATGCCCGCTGGCGCCGCGGGCAAGCCGCCGGAGAGCGCGAAGGCACCCGTGGGGGTGACGCCGCTCACGCTGGACCTGTCCTCGCAGTTGACGCCGCTCGCGGAGGCTGACGGAGGCGCCTTCGTGCACACCGTGCTGAACGCCGTGCGCGACGAGCTGTTCTTCGAGCTGGGCGTGCGCATCCCTGGCATCCGGGTGCGGACCCACGCCGCCTACCTGGGCCCGGGCGAGTACCGCATCCTGCTGGACGAAGTGCCCGCCGGTGGCGGCGTGGTGCAGCCCGGCGCCCTGTACGCGCTCGTTCCTCCCGGCGAGCTGGCCTTCCTGGAGGTCCAGGCGGAGGCGTCGGTGGAGCCCGCCAGCGGGCGGCCCATCAGCCGCGTGGGGGAGGGGGCCCGTTCCCGGCTGGAGCTGGCCCAGGTGCCGGTGCGCAAGCCCTCGGAGCTCATCGCGGACCACCTGCGGGCCGTGCTGCGCCTGCGCGCCGCGGCGCTGCTGGGACTCCAGGAGGTGCAGGGACTGCTGGAGGGACTGGAGGCCCAGTCGCCCGTGCTGGTGAAGGAGGCGCTGCAGAAGGTGCCGCTGCCGCTGCTGGTGGACGTGCTGCGGCGGCTCGTGCAGGAGCAGGTGAGCATCCGCGACCTGCGCGCCATCCTGGAGGCGCTCGTGGCGCCCACCACCGAAGGCGACGCCACGGCCCTGGCCGAGCGCTGCCGTCAGGCCCTGCACCGCTACCTGAGCCACCAGTTCGCGCCCACGGGCCCGCTGTACGCGTACCTCGTGGACCCGGAGGTGGAGGAGGTGCTGCGCGCCAGCGGTCCCCGGGGGCCCGCGCCGGAGCCGGAGCGCATCCTGGAGATTCTGGAGGGGGTGCGGCTCATCGCCAACGGGGGCCGGGCGGTGCTGCTCGCGGCCCCGGACATCCGCCGGCCGCTGCGCAAGCTGTGCGAGGGACCGTTCCCGGACGTGGCGGTGCTCACCTACGGTGAGCTGGACGGGGACCTGCAGATTCGCCCCATCGGCCGGCTGTCGCCGGTCGCCGTGGGGCGCTGAAGCCTAGAGGGTGCCGGTGCCGCTGCTGCCCTTGAACTCGGAGGAGGGCGGCAGGTCCGACTGGGCCTGCAGCGGCGCGGGGCGGTTGACCCGGTCGCGCAGCTCCTTGCCCGTGCGGAAGAGCAGGCCGCGCTTGGGCTTCACCGGGATGACCTGGCCCGTCTTCGGGTTGCGGCCCTGGTAGCCCTGGTAGTTCTTCACGTGGAAGGCGCCAAGCCCGCGGATCTCGATGTTCTCCCCGCGGCAGAGGGCGTCCTTCATCGACTCGAAAATCGTCTCGATGGTCGCCTCCGCCTGCTTCTGGGTCACGCCTCGTTTGGCGACGAGGATGTTGATCAGATCGGACTTGAGCATCGGACGCTCCCGCAAACCCCGTGACCCCTTGGTGACAGGGCTCTCTGGCCCGTGGTCGAGTCCCGAATACATAACAGAACACCTCCTCCTTGCAAGCCGGGTAGGCTCCCAACCCTCTAAAAACGTTACGGATTTCCGCCGCTGGCCGCTGCCTTGGGGGCCTCTGGGGCGGGCGGGGCGAGCAGCCCCGGGCGCAGCGGTGTCACCAGGTCCAGCCACCGGGTGCGGCGCAGCAGGTCGACCCCGGCACAGTCGGCCGCCTGGAACAGCGGTTCGAACTGTTCGAAGCCCGGGGCCCTGGGCCCCGTCCAGGTCTCCGGGCCGCCGGAGATCATCACCCCGTGCACGGCGAGCGTGGTGTCGGCGAGGGTGATTTCGGCGGGATCCCTCGTGGGGCGCAGGCCGCCCCGCCGCGCCCGCTCCAGCAGGCGGGCCTCCACCAGACGGTCCACCACCTCGTGCACCAGCGACTCCGGCACGCGCAACCGAGTGGCCAGCTCCCGGGGCAGGGGCGGGGTGCGGCCATCCACCCAGCACAGGGTGACGTCCTGGGCGACGCGCGCGGCCACCAATTCGTGCGCGCGCGGGTGGCCGCCGAAGGCGAAGAGTGAGTCGCGGAAGGAGACGTGCTCCACCGCGTAGGACAGCCGGGCGCCGAACAGCATCACCAGCCAGCTCACGTACACCCAGGCGAGGAACAGGGGCAGGGCGCCCAGCGACGCGTAGAGGGGGTTGTAGAGGAAGCTGCGCGCGGCGAACTCGGCGTACACCTGCTTCGCCAGCATCCAGCCCAGGCCGGCCACCAGTCCGCCCGCCAGCGCCGAGCGCACGCGCACGTGGGCATACGGCGTCCAGAGGTACAGCAGCGTCAGGCTGCCCATGGCGATGAGCGTGGTGCCCACCCCGATGAACAGCGGCGCGGAGGGGGCGTAGGTCTGCAGGAGCACGCGGACCCGGCCCGTGCCGGAGAAGGAGATGGCCAGGAAGATGGGGCCCAGGAGCAGCAGGCCCGCGTAGATGGCCAGCCGCGTGAGCCACGGGCGCTGGCGCCGGATGCCCCACAGCTCGTTCACCGCGCCGTCGATGTGGCGCAGCAGCGAGCCCGCCGACAACAGCACCGCGAGGAAGCCCACGCTGCCCACCGCGATGGAGTCGCCCGGGTGCAGGAACCGGTCGAGCAGGGCGGCGGACTCCTCGCTGACCCCCGGCGCCAGCACCTCGGAGATGACGAAGCGCAGCTTCCGCTGGAACTGCTCCTGGTGCAGCGTGCGCAAGAGCACGATGCCCACGGTCAACAGCGGCACCAGCGAGAACATGCTGATGTACGTGAGCGCGGCGGCGCGCAGGCGCAGGTTCTCGCCCATGAAGCCGCGCGCCACGGTGCGCCCCGCGAGGAAGATGTCCGCCGCGAAGCGGCCCGCCGACGTGGCCCCGAGGGGCGCCCACGCGCGGGCCGCTGTCTGGACCGCCCAGGCCCGCGCGCGCACCAGCGAACGCCGCACGCCCCACGACAGCTTCCGGAGCCTCACGACGCCCTCCCGGCGCGCTTCCAGCCCGGTGCGTCCAGGTCGCGGGAGTCCAGGGGCGTGCGAAGGCGCGGAGGCGAGCGGTTCATCCCAGGCGATTCAAATGGGGCCGGGGACTCGAGTGACACCCCCCAGCGTGGAAGTGCCACCGTAGCCAAACCCCGCCCCGCTGAACCAGCCCTCCCACCCCGCCCGAACGGACGGTGTCCGCACATGCACGGACCTCGGCCGCCCGGCTGCCCACCCTGCGAGAGGCCGTGCCCCGGCTCCAATGCGAAAGGCCCGGCGGGATGCACCCACCGGGCCTTCGCGGTCACTCACGGTCCGGACTCAAGGGCCCGGTGTCGCTGATGCGCTCAGCCTTCGCTGCTCCCGCCGGACGGCTCGGACGAGCCTCCGCCGGACGCCGCGGGAGGCGCGCCGCCACCATTGCCACCATTATGGTTGCCGTTGCCCTGGCCACCGCCGGAGCCGCCGCCGCGCTCGGAGCGCTCTCCGCGTTCGCCGCCACGGTTCTCACCGCCGCCGCGCTCGCCGCCACGGCCCTCGCCGCCGCCGCCGCGACGCTCCCGGTCCCGGTCCCGGTTGCGGTCACCGCCACGCTCGCCGCGCTCGGGACGGCGGCCCTCGCGACGGTCACCGCCGCCGCGCTCGCCTCCGCGTTCCCCGCCGCGCTCACCGCCGCCGCCGCGCTCACCACCGCCGCCGCGGTTCTCACCGCCGCCGCGCTCGCCACGGTCGCGGTCCCGGCCACCGCCCCGGCGGCCCTGGTCCTGACGGCCGCCGCCGTAGTTGCTCTCCGGGCGGCGCTGCTGCATCGCCAGCTCGCCGTCACCGGAGCCCGGCGATGAGGCCACCTTGTGCTCGGGGCCCGTGGCCGACCGGCCGTAGATGTCGTACTGCTCGCGGTGGTAGTTCTGCTGCGCCTTCACCTGGATGGACTTGTTGTAGCGGTCCATCAGGTGCCGCAGCTCGTTGCGCTCCTCGCCCTGGAGCAGGCGCGCGACCTCCGCGTTGCAGTTGATGACGAGCGTGGAGTCCTTGTAGCCCGGCGCCTCGCGGCGGATCTCCCGGAAGATCTCGTACGCCACCGTGGTGGCCGTCTTCACGAAGCCCTTGCCGTCGCAGTACGGGCAGTCCTCGTGCAGCACGCGGCCAATGGACTCGCGCACGCGCTTGCGCGTCATCTCCACCAAGCCCAGCTCGGAGATGCGCAGCACGTTCGTCTTGGCCTTGTCCCGGCCCAGCGCCTCCTGCAGCGACTTGAAGACCTTGTCGCGGTTCTGCGCCTTCTCCATGTCGATGAAGTCGCAGATGATGATGCCGCCGATGTTGCGCAGCCGGAGCTGGTAGACGATCTCCTTGGCCGCCTCGACGTTGATCTTGGTGATGGTCTCCTCGAGGCTCTTCTTGCCGACGTAGCGGCCCGAGTTGACGTCGATGGCGGTGAGCGCCTCCGCCTGGTCGATGATGAGGTAGCCGCCGCTCTTCAGCCACACCTTGCGCTGGGTGGCGCGCTGCAGCTCCTGCTCGATGCCGTAGGCGTCGAAGACGGGCTCGTCCGTCTCGTGCAGCACCACGCGGTCGCGCAGCGCCGGGTCCTGCGCGGTGACGAAGCCCTGGATGCGCTCGTACTCCTCCGCGTCGTCCACGACGAGCTTCTCCACGTCGTGGGCGAACAGGTCGCGCGTGGCGCGCAGGATGAGGTCCAGGTCCGGGTGCAGCAGGCCCGGTCCGCCGCGCTTCTCGTTGCGGCGCACCACCTGGTTCCACACCTCGATGAGGAACCGGATGTCGCTCTCCAGCTTCTCCTGGGGAACGTTCTCCGCCACGGTGCGCACGATGAAGCCCGTGCCGGGCGGCCGCAGCCGGTCCACGATTTCGCGCAGCCGGCGGCGCTCCTTCTCGTTGGAGATGCGGCGGCTGATGCCCACGTGGTCCACCGTGGGCATGAACACCAGGTGACGGCCGGGGATGGAGATGTGCGAGGTGAGCCGCGCGCCCTTCGTGCCGATGGGGTCCTTGGAGATCTGGACCACCACCTCCTGGCCCACCTTCAGCAGGTCTTCAATCTTGTCCGTCTTGCGCTGCTTGGGCTTCTCCTTCTCCTCGTCGCGCTTCTCGCGGCGGGGCTGCTCCTGGCGGCGCTTGTCCTTGTCCTTCTCGCGGCCGTCCCGGTTGCGCGGCTCGCGGGCCTCGCGCGCCTCACGCGGGGTGCGGCGCTCGCCTGAGACCTCGGCGGGGCGGGCGGGCTCGGCGGCGGGGGAGGGGATGAGCTCCCCCAGGGCGGCCGCGTGCGGCGGCGGCTCGGCGGCGCTGCCCTCCGTCGCGGGCGCCACGCCGGACTCGGCGGCGGCGATGGCGCTCTCCGCGGGCGTCTCCTGCACCACCGCGGGGGCCTCCACCGCGGCGGGCGTGCCGTTCTCCGTCAGCGGCACCGCCACGGCGGCGGTGGACACCTCCACCGGGGACTCCGGCGAGGCGCCCTCGGCCGGGGTCTCCTCGATGACGGCCACGGCGTCCGGGGCGGCCTGGGCCTCCACCGGGGCCGGGGCGGCCTCCAGGGCCGGCTTCACGGCCTCGGGCGCCTCGACGTGGGACGCTTCGGGGGACTCCGGCTGGGGGACGGCCTGGGCCTGGACGTCCAGCGCCAGCGCGCCGTCATGCGCCAGCACCGGCGCCGGGGCGCCCGCGGGGGCTTGCGTGCCGGCCGGCAGCGCGTGCGTGGCGTCCGGGACCGTGGAGGCGGCGGCCTCGACGGCGTCGGCCTCGGATTCGGTGGGGACCTCCGGGGCGTCCTCGTGCTCGCCCTCGGTCAACTCGAACTGCGCGCGGGCGAAGTCCGGGTCGTAGACGACGTCGCTGACGTACAGGAAGGCGGCCTTCTCCAACCCGATGTCCACGAAGGCCGCCTGCATGCCCGGGAGCACCCGGACGACGCGACCCTTGTAGATGTTTCCGACGACGCCCTTGTCCTTCTTACGCTCGAGGTAGAACTCCGCGATATGGCCGCCCTCGACGAGGGCCACCCGGGTCTCCCGACCCGCGGCATTGATGACGAGCACACTGCTCATGGATGAATCCTGGTAGCGCGCGCGGTAGGGGGGACCTCACCGGACGGGAGGCGGCGAGACGCCACACCTCCGAGCACGCCGCGAGGGGAGAGGCGGCCAGCGGCCCCCCGGCGTGTGCACGCCTTCCGGAGGACCCGGAGGGAGAACGCATCACCTGGGTGGGGGACGAGGACATCGCCGCCTGCTCCTCCGAGTTCATGTCGCCCCGCATTGCGACCGGCACCGTGCCGGGCGGGGCTGCTTCTCTTCACGCGCTCGAGGCTCCCCCCACGCCCGTGCCGTCCGCCCCCTCTTCCGCACCCGGTCGGTGCCCGTCAGTGGGCCACCTTGGGGGGGTGTCTGGGGGCCCCGGAGCAGCAGGGGTCCGGAGGAAACCGGAAGCGCAACCCGTCGAAATTCCTGCCTGGGCGTGATGTCCCGCCAACGCGGGGCGTCACACAACCGCCCAGAAACACGGAGAGTTTTCCACGCCCCTCCAGGTGTGTAAAGGCCCGATGCGCCCGTTCATCCACTGTCGGGCAGATGGAAGGCGGGCCCGCCCGGCGGGTCCCCGGGCGCTCGGAAACGGACGTTCAGGCCTGGGCGGGGGCCTGCTTGCGCCCCTCCGGCTTGTCCAGCTTCCCGCGCGGACGCCGCACCAGCCTGAGGCCCGTCCAGGTCTCGTCGATGATGCAGATCTTGTTGTCCACCAGGCCGATGTCGAGCGCCGCCTGGCGCACGAAGTCCTCGGACAGGCGCGTCTTCACGCCCTCGCCGGCGGGCCAGCAGACCCAGATGCCGCCGTTGAGCGTGGTGGCGCGCGACAGCGCGGGCAGTCGCTGCACCAGCTCCGTGGCGTCGGAGGTGAAGAAGAGGATGACGTCCAGCCCCGTCTGGGCCGTGACGAGGAACTCCACCCCGTCCGGCAGCGGGTTGAGCTTCTGCACGAAGCCCCGCGGGGGGTTGATGACGGAAACCTTGGTGCCGGACCGGATGCCCAGCATGGCCGGCAGGGAAGCCAGCGCGTAGGGCGTCATGATGTGCGCTCCACGGTGAAGGTGCGGAACTCGCCAGAGGCCTGCCCGTCCGTGCGCGCCACGTCCGTGACGCGCGCCGTGCGGGGACCCGTGTGACACCAGCGGATGAACTCTTCCAGCGCGCCCGGTTCGCCTTCCACCGTGGCCTCCACGGAGCCGTCGCCCCGGTTGCGCACCCAGCCGGAGAGCCCAAGGCGCAGCGCCTCCTGGCGGGCGCTCTCCCGGTAGGAGACGCCCTGGACCGTGCCCTGGATGCGCAGGGTCGCCCGGCGCTGCGTGCTCATGCCTCTGGCCTCATGCTCTGACGTCCCCTTCTAGCAGCTTCAGGAACGCCTGCTCATCCAGGATTCTTACGCCCAATTCCTGCGCCTTCTTCAGCTTGCTGCCCGCGTCCTCGCCCGCGACGACGAAATCGGTCTTGCGCGAGACACTTCCAGAGACCTTACCCCCGCGCCGTTCGATTTCCTCCTTGGCCTGCTCGCGCGCAAGCCGCTCCATGGTGCCGGTGAGCACCACCGTCTTGCCCACGAAGGGGCCGCCCGTGGCGACCGCCGGGGGGGCCGGGTGGACACCCGCGTCCAGCAGGGCCTGGATGGCGGCCTGGTTCTGGGGCTCCTGGAAGAAGGTGTGGATGACCTGCGCCATCACCGGGCCCACGTCCTTCACCCGGCTGATGTCCTCCAGGCTGGCCGTGAAGAGCGCCTTCACGTCCGGGAAGGCCTCCGCCAGGGCGCGCGCCGTGGAGTCGCCCACGTGGCGGATGCCCAGCGCGTACAGGAAGCGGCGCTGGGTGGTGTTCTTGCTGCCCGCGATGGAGGCCAGCAGGTTGTCCGCGCTCTTCTCCCCCATGCGCTCCAGCTCGAGGAGCGAGTCCCGGGTCAGCGCGTACAGGTCCGCGAACGCCTTCACCTGGCCGGACGTGACGAGCTGCGTGGCCAGCTTGTCCCCCAGGCCTTCGATGTCCAGGGCGAGGCGGCTGGCGAAGTGGCGCACCTTCTCCACCAGTTGCGCGGGGCAGGACGCGCCCGTGCAGCGGATGATGGCGCCGTCCTCGTCCTTGGCCGCCACCGCGCCGCACACCGGGCAGTGGGTGGGGAAGGTGAAGGGCTGGGAGTCCTCCGGGCGCTTGGACAGCACCACGGAGACGATCTCCGGAATCACGTCGCCCGCGCGGCGCACGAAGACGGTGTCGCCCTTGCGCACGTTCTTGCGGCGCAGCTCGTCCTCGTTGTGCAGCGTGGCGCGCGACACCGTCACGCCGCCCACCTTCACCGGCTTCAGGTGCGCCACCGGCGTGAGCGCGCCCGTGCGGCCCACCTGGATGCCGATGTCCTCCACCGTGGTGGACTCCTCCTCCGGCGGGAACTTGTAGGCCACCGCCCAGCGCGGGCTCTTGGACACCTGGCCCAGGCGGCGGCGCAGGTCCTCGTCGTCCACCTTCACCACCATGCCGTCCACTTCGAAGGGCAGGGCGTGGCGGCCCTTCAGGGACTCGTCGTAGCGCTGGCGCACCCCGTCCGCCCCGTCCGCGTGCTGGTAGCGGTTGATGGGCAGGCCCAGCGTCTTCAGGTACTCCAGCTTCTGGGTGTGCGTCTTGAAGGCGGGCACGCCGTCGCCGGGCACGCACTCGTACAGGTAGACGGACAGGGGCCGGGCGGCGGTCTCCTTGGGGTCCAACTGGCGCAGGCTGCCCGCGGCGGCGTTGCGCGGGTTGGCGAAGAGGGACTCGCCCGCCTCTTCGCGCTTCTCGTTGAGCTTGCGGAAGTCCTCCTTGCGGATGAAGACCTCGCCGCGCACCTCCAGCCGCCTGGGCACCTTCACGCCGTCCTGGGGGAACAGCTCCAGGGGCAGGCTCTTGATGGTGCGCAGGTTGCCCGTGACGTCCTCGCCGGTGGTGCCGTCGCCGCGCGTGGCGCCCTGCACGAAGCGGCCGTCCTCGAAGCGCAGGGAGATGGCCAGGCCGTCCAGCTTGGGCTCGCACACGTAGCCCACCTGGGACAGGCCCGTCAGCTTGCGGATGCGCTCGTCGAACTCCGTCAGCCCGGCGTCATCGAAGATGTTCGCCAGGGACAGCATCTGCGTGGTGTGCACCACCTGCCCGAAGTCCTCCACCGCCGCGCCGCCCACGCGCTGGGTGGGCGAGTCCGGCGTCACCAACTGGGGGTACTGCTCCTCCAGCCCCTGGAGCTCCCGCATCAGCGTGTCGTATTGGGCGTCGCTGATTTCCGGCGCGTCCAGCACGTAGTAGCGGTGGTTGTGGTGGGCCAGCTCCTGACGGAGCGCTCGGGCGCGGGCTTCGGCTTTCGGGAAGGTGTCCACGGGGTGTGTCCTTACCCCAATTCAGGGGCGCGGCCAGTTGCGCACGCCCCGCGTTGGAGGAAGGGGACTCTACCGGCACCACCTGACAGGGCCGCCCGCCGCCCCCCGGGAAGGCGAACCCGGGCACGCGTGTTCACGGCAAGGAGGCGCATCCGCCCGCCCCATTAGGCCCGAATTTCAGCTACATAGCGGATTCCCTGTTGGCAAGACCCCCGCCCTCCAGTGCAACCCCCTGAAAAACGGGACAGAGCCAGGCACGGATGCCTTGACAGCTCTGGAGGCGGTCAATAGTTTCCAGCGCGGTTCCTGGCGCAGGGGTTCCCCCGGCGCCGTCTCTTCCCAACCACAGGCCCACGCGCCCTCCGGTCCGTTCCCAGGACTTGGGTGGTGCTGCCCCCTGGAAGGTGCTTCCGAGCGCCGCGCGGACGGACTCGCCGTCCCGCGTACAGCCTGCCCGAGCCTTCGGGCGATTCCCCCTCAGTCCGTTGCGCAGACCGTCATGGCCAAAGCCCGTTCCCCCCGAGAGAAGGTAGTCGAGCCGGAGTTCACCGAGGAGAAGCCCCGCCGCAAGCGCGCGGCGGCGAAGGAGGCGGAGAAGCCCGCTCCCCGGTCGCGCCGCGCGCCCGCTCGTCGTGAAGAGGCTCCCGCCGAGGAGGCCGAGGCCCCCGAGGTCGCCGCGGAGGCGCCCCGCCCGGTGCTCACGCCCATCTCCCGTCCCGTGCGCGACGACGAGCTCCAGGAGCTGCGCGGCACGGAGGAGGAGGCGCCCGCCGAGGAGGCCGCTCCGGCCGCCCCGCAGGAGTCCGCGGAGGGCCCCGCCATCACGGAGGTGCAGCGCGACGGCACCCCGATGCAGGTCATCAAGCTCAATGACCTGAAGCGGATGAAGATCGTCGACCTGGCGAAGATGGCCCACGACACGGGCATCGAGGGCTACCAGGGGCTCAAGAAGCAGGACCTCATCTTCGCGCTGCTGGGCGGCATCGCCGACAAGCGCTTCGAGGTCCACGCGGAGGGCGTGCTGGAGCTCTTGAGCGACGGCTTCGGCTTCCTGCGCAGCGCGGACAGCGACTACCAGCCGTCCCCGGACGACATCTACGTGTCGCCGTCGCAGGTGCGCCGCTTCAACCTGCGGCCCGGCGACACGGTGACGGGCCCCATCCGCCAGCCCCGCGAGGGCGAGCGCTTCTTCGCGCTGCAGAAGGTGGACAAGGTCAACTTCGCGGACCCCATGTCGGACGCGGCGCGCGAGCGCATCCTGTTCGACAACCTCACGCCGCTCTATCCGACGCGCAAGCTCAAGCTGGAGCACGAGTCGTCGGAGATGACCACGCGCATCATCGACATGTTCTGCCCCATCGGCCTGGGCCAGCGCTGCCTCATCGTGGCGCCCCCGAAGGCCGGCAAGACGGTGCTCCTGCAGAACATCGCGCACGCCATCAGCCGCAACCACCCGGACGTCTACCTCATCGTGCTGCTCGTGGACGAGCGCCCGGAGGAGGTGACGGACATGGAGCGCAGCGTGCGCGGCGAGGTGGTGTCCTCCACCTTCGACGAGCCCGCCACGCGCCACGTGCAGGTGGCGGAGATGGTCATCGACAAGGCGAAGCGCCTGGTCGAGCAGAAGTACGACGTCTGCATCCTGCTGGACTCCATCACCCGTCTGGCGCGCGCCTACAACACGGTGGTGCCCGCGTCCGGCAAGATTCTGTCCGGCGGCGTGGACGCCAACGCGCTCCACAAGCCCAAGCGCTTCTTCGGCGCGGCCCGCAACATCGAGGAGGGCGGCAGCCTCACCATCATCGGCACGGCGCTCATCGACACCGGCAGCCGCATGGATGAAGTGATTTTCGAGGAGTTCAAGGGCACGGGTAACTCCGAAATCGTCCTGGACCGGAAGTTGATGGAGAAGCGCATCTTCCCAACGCTCGACATCAACAAATCCGGCACCCGCAAGGAGGAGCTCCTCTTGTCTCCGGCGGACCTGGTGCGCATTACGGCGTTGCGCCAGGTGCTCCACCCGTTCACCCCCATCGACGCGATGGAGTTCGTGCTCAAGCACATGCGTCCGACGGCGGCGAACGCGGAGTTCCTGGGCTCGATGAACCGGTAGTTCCCTTCCGGCCCAAGGAGCCCCCATGCGTCGTGCCCGCCTCCCGCTGCTCGTCGCCCGCGCTGTCGCGGGCCTCACCCTGGGGCTGTTGGCGGGCTGCGACCTGGGGGTGGAGGACCTGCCCATTGGAGACACCCCGCCGGTGCTCTCCAGCCAGGTCTGCTACGACGACTCGGACTGCGTGGCGAACGCGTGCTGCGGTGAGGGCACCGCCATCACCCACCGCGACGTGGGGCCGGACTGCGCCGGCGTGCGGTGCGACGGGACGTGTCCCCCCAACAGCGTGGACTGCGGCCGGTGCATCCCCACGTGCCGCGAGGCGCGCTGCGCCGCCGCCTGCCAGTAGCGGCGCGGCCCCTGCCTCCCGTTCAGCTCGCGAGCCCGCCGGCCATGTCCACCGGCGGGTCCCGCAGGGGCAGCGTCACGCGGAACGTGGTGCCGCCGCCCGGCGTGTCCTCCACGTCGATGCGGCCCTGGTGCGCCTCCACCACCTGGCGTGACACCCAGAGCCCCAGGCCCAGGCCGCCGTAGTGGTGCGTGGACACGGCGCGCTCGAAGCGCTCGAAGATGCGCTCGCGGTCCTCCGGCTTGATGCCGATGCCGTGGTCCACCACGGACAGGCGCACCACCTCTCCGTCGGGCTGAAGCGACACGTCCACCGGGCGGCCCCGGCCGAACTTCAGCGCGTTGGCGACCAGGTTGTGCACCACCTGCGAGATGCGGGACGGGTCGAAGGTGCCCGTCACCGGGCCCTTCACGTCCACGGTGAGCGGCGTGCCGTCACGGCGCGCCTCCTCCTCCGCGAAGCGCGTCACCTCCACCAGCAGGTCGCCCAGGTCCACGTCCGTGCGGGTGAGCTTCAGCCGGCCGCTGGTGATTTGCGACACGTCCATCAGCACGTCCACGAGCATCGCCAGCCGGCGGATGAAGGACCGGGCATGCCGCAGGCGCTCCACGGCCTTGGGCGGCGCGTCCCGGCCCAGGCCGCGCTCCACCAGCTCCAGGTGGAGTTGGAAGGCCGCCAGGGGCGTGCGCAGCTCGTGCGCCGCCACGGAGAGGAAGTCGTCGCGGGCGCGCAGGGCCTCCGCCAGGTTCTCCGCGCGGGCGCGCTCGTTGGCCATCTCCCCGCGCATCCTCGCGAGCTTCAGGTTGGACGCGATGCGCGCCAGCAGCTCGCCCGCGGAGAAGGGCTTCACCAGGTAGTCGTCCGCGCCGGACGTCAGGCCCTGCACCGTGGCCTCCTCTCCGGCCTTCGCGGACAGGAGCAGGATGGGCAGCTCGCGCGTGGTGGGCGCGGCGCGCAGGGCCTTCAGCAGGCCCATGCCGTCCAGCTTCGGCATCATCACGTCCGACAGCACCAGGTCCGGCGGCCGGGCCAGCGCGGCCTCCAGGCCCTTCTGGCCGTCCGTCGCCACCTCCACGTCGTACTCCGGGGAGAGCACGCGCTGGATGTAGTCGCGCATGTCCCGGTTGTCATCCACCAGCAGGATGCGCGCGCGGGGCAGCGCGTGGCCGTCCGCGGACGCCGGGTGATGGTGGTGCGAGGACTGCGTGCGGTCCTTGGGCTTCGCGTTGCTCCACAGCAGCGCTTCCTCCACGTAGGCGGACGTGGCCTCGCGCGCCGCGGAGCGCGGCCGGGCGGTGGTGCGGATGCGCTCCGGCGGCAGGTGCGCGTGGCCCAGGGGCAGCTCCACGCGGAAGGTGCTGCCCTCGCCCTCCGTGCTGCTCGCGGACACGCTGCCGCCGTGCAGCCTGGCGAACTCCTGCACCAGCGCCAGTCCAATGCCGCTGCCCTCCACCGTGCGCGACGGCGAGCCCGACACGCGGTGGAAGCGCTCGAAGAGGCGGGGCAGCTCGTGCGCGGGGATGCCCGAGCCGGTGTCCTCCACCTCCAGGGACACGCGCTGCCCGTGCTCGCGCAGGCGCAGCGTGACGCCGCCCTGGAGCGTGAACTTGAACGCGTTGGAGACCAGGTTGAGGACGATCTGCTCCCACAGGTCCGGCGCCACGTAGACGGGCTGGGACAGGGGAGGGCAGTCCACCGTGAGCTTGAGCCCCGCGCGCTCCATGGCGGAGCGGAAGCTGGACGCGGCGTCCTTCGTCAGCGCGGCCAGGTCCGTGGGCGCGAAGCGCTCCTCCTTCGGGCCCGCCTCCAGCTTCGACAGGTCCAGGAGCGCGTTCACCAGCTTGAGCAGGCGCCCGGCGTTGCGGTGCACCCGCTCCATCTCCTTGCGGACCTCGTCCGACAGCGGGCCCGCGCGCCCGGCGAGCAGGTCCTCCGTGGGGCCCAGCATCAGCGTCAGCGGCGTGCGGAACTCGTGGCTGACGTTGGCGAAGAACTCCGACTTGAGCCGGTCCAGCTCCCCCAACTGCTCGTTCGCCACGCGGAGCTGCTGGTTCGCCTCTTGAATCTGCTGGGCGCGCCGGAAGATTTCGCCCTCCATCTCGTCCGCGCGGGCGCGCAGCTCGGCGTGCTGGCGGCTCTGCTCCTCGTCCAGGTGCCTCAGGCGGATGAAGTCGGTGACGTCCTCCACCCGGTGGATGACGTAGCGCACCTGCCCGTCCTCGCCGAACACCGGGGTGTTCAGCGGGCTCCAGTAGCGCGGCTCGAACCCGCCGCCGGCCTCCGCGGGCCGGGGGAGGTCGTACTTCTGGACCGCCATCGCGTCCGCGGTGCGCGCCTTCACCGTGCGCTCCAGCGACGCGCGCAGGTTGGTGACGCCGTTGGCCCGCGGGTCGTCCGGGTTGTCCGGGAAGACGTCGAAGATGACGCGGCCCAGGATGTCCTCGCGCCGCGTCCGCGTGACGCGCAGGTACGCATCCGTCACCGCGACGATGACGAACTCCGGCGTCAGCACCAGGTACGGGTTGGGCGCGGCTTCGAACAGGCTCCGGAAGTCCGGGGCCGGTGAGGGGCTGGGGGGCATCACACGTCCTCAGAGGCGGAGGCGTGCGTGGAATTAGTCACTCCCTCCCGGGATGGCCAGGGGGGAAAGTAGGACCCGGCCCCGGGTCTTTCCACCGGTGGACGCTTGGGACGCCCGCGCGTCCCGCCCCGTTGGAGAAGTTCAGGCCGCGGGGGCGGCGTCCGTGGAGGCGACCGCCTGCTGGGGCGTCGCGGCCACCAGCGGGGGCGGCTGCGCCTTGAGGCGCGCGAAGTCGAAGCAGGCCACCGCGATGGAGGCCACCGGCACCGCGAACAGCGCGCCCCAGAGGCCGAAGAGCTTCTCGCCCGCGATGAGGGAGAAGGCCACCACCACGGGGTGGATGCGCGCGGCCTCGCCCATGATCTTCGGGTTGAGGAAGTACGCCTCCAGCGCGTGGATGCCGATGATCCACAAGAGGAGCGCGACGCCTTTCTGGAAGCCGTCCGCCAGCGCGATGAGGACGATGGGCACCGAGCTGATGATGGTGCCGAAGATGGGGATGAGGCTGAAGAGCGTGGCGATGGTGGCCAGCAGGAACGCGAACTTCACGCCGAACAGCAGCAGGCCCAGCAGCGTGAGGCCGCCGTTCACCAGGCAGATGGTGACCTGTCCGCGCACCACGCCGGACAGCGACTTGTCGATGCGCGCCACCAGCGTCTTCGCGTCCGGCAGCAGCTCCGCGGGGATGAGCGTGCCGAAGTAGCGGCGGATGGCCTGCGCGTCGATGGAGAAGAACGCGGCGACCATCAGGATGAAGAACAGCATGAAGACGCCGGCCAGCACCTCCGTGACGATGCGGCGCGACACGTTGACGATGTCCGCCAGGTTCTCCTTCACGAGCGACGTCACGCGCGCCACCGCGTCGGTGAGCATCTGCTCCAGGTCCAGCGCCAGGCTGAAGCCGCCCGCGGACCCCGCCGCGCCCTCCATGGCCCGGTCCGACAGGGCCACCGGGATGCCGTACGTGTTGAGCCACCCTTCCGCGCGCTGCGCGAGCCCCTGCACGTGCTCCGGCGTGAGCGCGCTGGCGAAGCCGGCCATCTCCCGGCTGATGCGCACCACCTCCCGGTAGAGCTGCGGCACCAGCGCGACGAAGAAGAGGTACACCGCGAGGAAGAACCCCGCGTAGATGAGCAGGATGGCCACCCAGCGCGGCACGTAGCGGCCGGCCACCTCCAGCCGGGTGATGCGCGCCACCAGCGGCTGCACCAGGTACGCGATGAGCGCCGCGCCCGCGAAGGGCATCACCACCGAGCGCAGGGCGAAGAGCGTCACCGCGAGGGCCACCCACAACCCCGCGAGGAGGATCAGGCGCTTGCGGCGTTCGTCGGGGGCGGTGGCTTCCACAGGCGGCGACATGCACCCGGGCTTAAGGCAGCGGCCTCCCTCCTGACAAGCTCCCGGGACGAAAGCTTCCACGCGGCCCGGCTCCTATGCCCCCCAAGGGTCTGGAACCCCTCGGATGGAGGCAGGCGGGCGGCCGGGGGCTCACGCCTGGGGCAGCCGGAACCGGTCGCCCAGGCGGGCCTCCACGCGGTCCAGGCAGTCGCGCATCAGGGGGCGCTTGATGCGGCCCTGGGTGGCCTCTCCCAGGCCCAGCATCTGTTCGGTGAGCCAGCGGGTGAGGAAGAGCAGGGGGACGCGGTCGTCGGGGCCCAGGCCCCGCTCCAGGTAGCGCTTGTTGCGCAAGTAGTCGTCGAAGGCGTCGAACTCGCGGGCCAGGTCCCACTTCGCCAGCCGCAGGGCCTCCGTGTAGACGGCCGGGGCGGGGCGCCGGGTGGCCTCCTGGAACAGCGGGGCGAACTCGCCCAGGGTCGCGGGGTCCAGGTCCTGGACGGGCGGGGGCCAGGACTCCAGGTCCTTGGCGAGCAGCCGCGCCACCTCGTCCAGCAGGTGGTCCACGAGGGCGACGGGCTTGAGGTCGAAGAGGTGGTCCCAGCGCGAGGGCATGTGTCAGGGGCTGGCGGCGGCGGCGGGCAGGGCCACCGGAAGGGGAGGGGACGGAAGCACCGCGACGGGCGCGGCCACGGGGGCGTCAGCATAGCCCAGCGCCAGCTCCCGCTGGATGACCTCCCACACGGCCCGGCGCGTGAGCAGCTCGCCGTGGGGCACCACGCCGGACAGCTCCACGTTGAAGACGTTGGGCTGGCCCTCCACGTCCAGCACGGACGAGGGGTAGCGCGCGATGACGTCGTCGCGCGAGTAGATGGACACCAGCCGCACGTGGCGCGGGAAGGCGCCCACGTTGAGCTCCTTGATGAAGCGCGACGTCGGGGTGAGCTGCCACATGCTGCGGCTGAACCAGCCCAGCGTCGCGCAGCCCAGGTAGGCCATGCGCGTGCCCTTGTGCGGGGTGCCCAGGGTGATGAGGCTCCTGACGCGCGTGTCCCCGCCCAGCCGCTTCACGTAGTACGTGCCGATGAGGCCGCCCTTGGAGTGGCCGATGATGGTGAGCGGCCCCATGCCCGGGTGGCGCTCGTAGAGCCGGTCCACCTTGCCCTGGACCTTGCGCGCCAACTCGTCGATGCGGTGCGTGTTGAAGCGGTCCATGGTGCCGCCCAGGTGGATGGACCAGACGCAGTAGCCCTCGCGGCGCAGGCGGTGCTCCAGCACCTCCAGGACGCGGCGCGTGCTGAAGAAGCCGTGCAACAGGAGCACCGGCTTCTGGCAGCGCTTGAAGTCCGTGCGGCGCACGACCTGGTTGCCGCGTGGATCCAGATCCACGTAGCTGGCCAGGTACTTCAACTGGCACTTCAGCTTCCGGTACTGCAGCACGAACGGATTCATCCCCAGCCCCCGTCCTGGAACACGGAGCAAGCTAGGGAGCGGGTCTTCCCACGGCCTGGAGCAGCGCCCGTCCGGTCAGGTGAAGTGTTGGAGAAAATTCATCAGTACCCGGTGCGCGTGTGGCGTCGGGGTGATGCCGGACAACAGCCGGGGGACGTATTCGCCCTCGGGGACGCCCTTCTCCTGGGCGAGCGCGTCCAGCTTGTCCTCGCGGGCGAGGATGACCGCGCGCATGGCGTCCGTGGGCATCTCCGGGTGGAACTGCACGCCGCGCACGTTGTTCCGGAACGCGAGCGCCTGGTTCGCGGTGTTGGCGTTGCCCGCGAGCACCGTCGCGCCTTCGGGTAGGCGCGCGACGATGTCCTCGTGGGTGGCCTGCACCGCGAAGCGCTCCGGCAGGCCGGTGAACAGCGGATCCGCGCGGCCCTCGGGTGAGAGCGCCACCTCCACGGTGCCCGTCTCGCGGCCGTTGGGGTTGCGCGTCACCTTGCCGCCGTAGGCCTCGGCGAGGAGTTGTTGGCCAAAGCACACGCCGAGCACGGGGATGCCCTGCTCGCCCGCCTCCACCATGAAGGCGCCCGCGCGCTCCATCCACGGCTCGCGCTGCGTCACCGACAGGGGCGAGCCCGTCATCATCACCGCGTCGTAGCCCTTCGCGTCCTTCGGCAGCGGCGCCCCCCGGTGCACGGGGAGGATGTCGAAGCGCTGACCGGACAGTCCAATGGTTTGCAGAAACCACCGCTCGTAGTCGCCCACGGAGAGCTGGACGGAGGTCGCCGCGTCGCCGGCTTTCAGCAGGAGGACGTTCTTCATGGGGGCAGCTTGCCGCGTCATGTCTCCATTCCTACCGTGTCCAGCCGTCCGTGTCCGGTGCCCGCCACTTCCAGGTCGCTCGCGCGCCGTGCTCACCCGAGGCCTCGTCATGACCGACGCTCGTTCGCTTACTCCCAAGCTCCCCGTGCTCAAGCTGCTCATCGACGGGCAGCAGGTGGACCCCGTTGAAGGCGGCACCTTCGCGGTGGTGAACCCCGCCACCGGCCAGAAGATCGCGGACGTGCCCGCGGGCACCGCCGCGGACGTGGACCGCGCGGTGAAGGCCGCGCGCCGCGCCTTCGAATCCGGGCCGTGGGGGAAGATGACCGGCCGTGAGCGCGGCAAGCTCATCCGCAAGCTGGCGGACCTGCTCTACGAGCGCCGCGAGGAGTTCGCGCTCGTCGAGTCGCTGAACAACGGCAAGACCTTCAAGGACGCCATCCGGGGTGACGTGGCGCCGGCCGCCGCGACGCTCGCGAACTTCGCGGACATGGCCAGCACCATCACGGGCGAGGTGCTGCCCGTGGACGGCCCCTTCCACACCTACGCGCTCAAGGAGCCGGTGGGCGTGGTGGGCGCCATCGTGCCGTGGAACTACCCCACGTGCATGCTGGGCTGGAAGCTGGGCCCCGCGCTGGCCGCCGGCTGCACGGTGGTGGTGAAGCCCTCCGAGTACACGCCGCTCACCGCGCTGAAGCTGGGCGCGCTGGCGCTGGAGGCGGGCTTCCCGCCCGGCGTCATCAACGTCATCACCGGCCTGGGCGACCCCGCGGGCGAGGCCATCGCGCGGCACCCGGACGTGGACAAGATCTCGTTCACCGGCTCCGGCCGCACCGCGCGCCGGCTGCTCCAGGCGTCCGCCGCGAGCAACCTGAAGAAGCTGACGCTGGAGCTGGGCGGCAAGAGCCCGCAGATCATCTTCCCGGACGCGGACTTCGACCGCGCGGTGGACGCGTGCTTCTGGGGCATCTTCGGCAACAAGGGTGAGACCTGCAACGCGGGCAGCCGCGTGCTGGTGCATGAGAAGGCCTACGACGCCTTCGTCGCGAAGCTGGTGGAGAAGGCGCGCACGATGAAGGTAGGCGACCCGCTGGACGCGACCACGGAGATGGGCGCGCTGGTGAGCCAGAAGCAGATGGACGTGGTGCTGGGCTACATCGAGAGCGGCAAGCAGCAGGGCGCCAAGCTGCTCGCGGGCGGTGGCCGCGACACGGAGGGTTTCAAGGCGAAGGGCTGCTTCGTGAAGCCCACCATCTTCGGCGACGTGAAGCCGGACATGAAGATCGCCCAGGAGGAGATCTTCGGCCCGGTGCTCAGTTGCCTGCGCTTCCGCGACGACGCGGAGGCCATCGCGATGGCGAACAGCACGCAGTACGGCCTGGCCGCGTCCATCTGGACGGGGGACGTCGCGAAGGCGCACGCGCTGGCGAAGCAGGTGAAGAGCGGCGTGGTGTGGATCAACTGCTTCAACGAGTTCGACGACGCTGCTCCCTTCGGTGGCTACAAGGAATCCGGCTGGGGCAAGGACCTGGGCCACCACGCGCTGGACGGCTACCTCCAGACGAAAGCCGTGTGGACGAAGCTGCCGTCACCCTGACGCGCGCGTGCACTCCCCTCCATTCCACCGCTTCACCGCCGCATGACGAAGAAAAGGAAGGTCCGCATGGCGTCGCGTCCCAAGGCCAAGGTGCTCACCCATCCGGCGATGGCCCGCCGGGCCCGCGCGAAGGAGCGGAGCGAGGGAGGGCCGCGAGCGGTGTCCGGACAGCAGGGGGACATGGACGCCCTGCGCCGGTGGATGGACGAGAAGGGCGTCCGCAAGGTGAAGCTGGGCGCCATCGACGTGGATGGCGTCTTCCGCGGCAAGTACGTCTCGCTGGAGAAGTTCTACAGCGCCGCGAAGGGCCACATGGGCTTCTGCGACGTCGTCTTCGGCTGGGACCTGGGCGACGAGCTGCTGGACAACACGAAGGTGACGGGCTGGCACACGGGCTACCCGGACACGCCCGCGAAGGTGGACCTGTCCACCGCGCGCATCATCCCGTGGGAGCCGGACACCGCGGCGTTCCTGCTGGACTTCGTGAACCCGGACGGCACGCCCTTCGAGGCGAGCCCGCGCCAGCTCCTCCAGAAGATGGGCCAGCGCGCGCGCAAGCTGGGCTTCCTGCCCAAGTTCGGCGCGGAGTACGAGTTCTTCCTCTTCAAGGAGGGCCCGCAGAGCCTGCATGAGAAGGGCTTCAAGGACCTCACGCCGCTGACGCCGGGCATGTTCGGCTACTCGTGGCTGCGCACGTCCATGAACGCGCCGCTGGTGCACGCGCTCATCGACGGGTGCAACGCGTACGGGCTCAACATCGAGGGCTTCCACACGGAGACGGGCCCCGGCGTCTTCGAGGCCGCCATCCGCTACGACACGCTGGAGCTGGCGGCGGACCGCGCGGCGCTCTTCAAGACGGTGGTGAAGGAGATCTGCGCGAGGCACGGCGTGTCCGCGTGCTTCATGGCGAAGGTGGACCCGAAGCTGCCGGGCTGCTCCGGCCACGTGCACCAGTCGCTGTGGAACCTGAAGGACGAGGAGAACCTCTTCCACGACCCGTCGCAGAAGCACGGGATGAGCAAGCTGATGCGGCACTACATCGGCGGGCAGGTGGCGCTGATGCCGGAGCTGACGGCGCTCTACTGGCCCACCATCAACAGCTACAAGCGCAGCGTGGAGAACACCTGGGCGCCCACCACCGCGACGTGGGGCCTGGAGAACCGCACCTGCGCCATCCGCGTCATCGGTGACAGCGGCAAGTCCATGCGCATCGAGTACCGCCAACTGGGCGCGGACATGAACGCGTACATCGGCATGGCGGTGAGCCTGGCCGCGGGCCTGTGGGGCATCGAGAACGAAATCGAGCCGCCCGCGCCCGTGCTGTCCAACGCCTACGAGGCGAAGAACACCAAGCCGCTGCCCCGCAACCTGAAGGACGCGGTGGCCCTGCTCAAGAACAGCGAGCGCGCCCGCGAAATCCTGGGCGACGGCTTCGTGGACCATTTCGTGCGCACCCGCGAGTGGGAGGTGCGCCAGTACGAGCGGGCGGTCACCTCCTGGGAGCTGGAGCGCTACCTGGAGCTCATCTGATTTCGAAGGAGGACCGTTCATGAAGCCTTTCGACATTCCCTCGGAGCCGCGCGTCACGGAGATGGCGTGGCCCACGCGCATCGTGTTCGGCGCGGGCGCGCTCCAGAAGCTGCCCGCGCACGCGGCGCGGTTGAACATGAAGCGCCCGCTGCTGGTGACGGACGCGGGCGTGGTGAAGGCGGGGCTCGCCGCGCGCGTGACGGACGTGCTCAAGGGCGCGGGGCTGGACTGCGCGGTGTTCGACCGCGTGGAGCCCAACCCCACGGAGAAGGACGTGTTCGCGGGACTGGAGGCGTACCGCGCGCACAAGGCGGACGGCATCGTCGCCCTGGGCGGTGGCAGCGCGCTGGACGCGGGCAAGCTGGTGCAGTTGCTCACCACGCACGAGCCGCCGCTCAGCCGCTACGACGACGCGAAGGGCGGCGACCAGTACGTGCGCGACGACCTGCCGCCGCTCATCGCCATCCCGACGACGGCGGGCACGGGCTCCGAAGTGGGGCGCTCGGGCGTGGTGACGCTGGCGGACACGGGCCGCAAGACGGTCATCTTCAGCCCGCACCTGCTGCCGAAGGCGGCGGTCATCGACCCGGAGCTGACGCTGGGCCTGCCCCCGTCCGTCACGGCCGCCACGGGCATGGACGCGCTCACCCACTGCATCGAGGCGTATGTCGCCAATGGCTTCCACCCGCTCGCGGACGCGGTGGCCATCGACGGGGTGATGCGCGTGGGGCGCTCGCTGGTGACGGCGGTGAAGGAGGGCCGCGACCTGGCGGCGCGCACGGACATGATGGTGGCCGCGATGGAGGGCGCCATGGCCTTCCAGAAGGGCCTGGGCGCGAGCCACGCGCTGGCGCACGCGCTCACGCCCATTTCCCACGTGCCGCACGGTCTGGCGAACGCCATCGTCCTGCCCGCGGTGATGGAGTTCAACCGCGCGTCCTGCACGGCGCGGCTGGCGCGCATCGCCACGGCGCTGGGGGACACGACGAACGCGCGCGAGGAGGTGCTCGCGGCGAACGCCATCGACCGCGTGCGCAAGCTGGCGGCGGCCGTGGGGATCCCCACGCGGCTGCGCGACGCGGGCGTGCAGGAGAAGGACCTGGGGCACATCGCGCAGAAGGCGTTCCAGGACGCGTCCCACCAGGGCAATCCGCGCGCCGTGACGGAGGCGGACCTGCTGGCCATGGCCCGCGAGGCGTACTGAAAAGCGGCTTCACTCCGGCTTGATTTCAGAGTGTTTCAGCGGGGCCTTTTCCGAGGGAAACGGGAGGGGCCCCGTGCCTTTGGAGCGGTTGAATCGGGCAGGGACTCCTCCGTCAGAAGGTTCAGAACGCAGCAACAACGCGGCTCACGGAGGCAGGTCATGAAGACGATGCTCAAGAAGATGGTGGTGGCTGTGGCGCTCGTCGCGAGCTCCCCGGTGATGGCGGCGGACTTCCACGGCGCCTCTCCCTTCGTGAGCCGCCAGGACCAGGCCCGCATGGAGCGCGAGCGGCAGGAGCGGGAGCGCCTGGCGCGGCTGGAGCGGGAACGGCAGGAGCAGGCGCGGATGGAGCGCGAGCGTCAGGCCCGGCTGGAGCGCGAACGGCAGGAGCGCGAGCGTCAGGCCCGCATCGAGCGGGAGCGGCGGGAGCGCGAGCGTCAGGCCCGCATCGAGCGCGAGCGGCGGGAGCGGGAGCGCCTGGCCCGGATCGAGCGGGAGCGCAGGGAGCGGGAGCGCCTGGCGCGGCTGGAGCGCGAGCGGCAGGAGCGGGAGCGGCTGGCGCGGCGCGACTCGCACTACCGGGGCGGCTGGGTGAACTAGGCGACCATGGTGGCACCGCTTGAAGCAGCACGGAGGCCCGGGGGCGGAGATCCACCCTCGGGCCTCTTCGCGTCTGGAGCTCAGCGGGGGCCGGACTCCACGGTCCGCGTGCGGGCGCCGGCGTCGGGGTCGGTGCTTCCCGCGTCCGCGACGGCGGCGGTCTCCGGCGTGAACTCCAGCGTCTCCACGAAGATGTGCCCCGGCAGCCGCAGGTCCATGGCGGTGATGCGCTCGCGGTCGCGCAACTCGTAGAGCTGCCGAGCCACCCAGTTCGCCTGCACGGGTTCGTCGGTGAAGAAGACGTAGACGCGCACCTTCCCCTCCTGCACCGGCACGCGGAAGCGCGTGTTGGCGACGGGCTGGTTCGCGTCGCAGCGGATGGAGCGGTTCTCGCGGGTGAGCGTGAGCTGCCGGATGACGCCCTTCTCGGACATGGTGAAGAGCAGGCAGTAGGGGAGCTGTCCCTCGAAAGGGATGATCTCCATCGTCGCGGGGCCCGTGCGCTTCACCAGCGCACGCGTCACCTTCACGGGCTTCGCGTCGTCGCAGCTCACGGAGCCCGCGCCCAACGCCATCACCGTCAACAAGCCCGTCCAGCGCGTCACGTGTTCTTCCCAGGAAAGGTGGAATGCAGCGGCCGCGAGCCTACCCCTCCTGTCCGCCTACGGAGCGGCTTCACTCGGACTTGATTTCGGAGTGTTTCAGCAGGGCCATCTTCCGATGGCGAGGTTGAATCGAGCAGGCGCTCCTCCGTCCGTAGGGTCAGAACGCAGCGACAACGCGGCTCACGGAGGCAGGTCATGAAGGCGATGCTCAAGAAGATGGTGGTGGCTGTGGCGCTCGTCGCGAGCTCCCCGGTGATGGCGGCGGACATCCACGCCGCCAGCCCCCTCGTGAGCCGTCAGGACCAGGCCCGCATGGAGCGCGAGCGGCTGGAGCGCGAGCGGCAGGCCCGGCTGGAGCGCGAGCGGCAGGAACGCGAGCGGCAGGCGCGGGAGCGGCAGGCGCGCCTGGAGCGGGAACGGCAGGAGCGGGAGCGTCAGGCCCGGCTGGAGCGGGAACGGCAGGAGCGCGAGCGCCTGGCCCGGCTGGAGCGCAGCCGCTACGGCGGTGGCTGGCTGAACTAGGCGGCCACGGTGGCACGGCTTGAAGCAGCACGGAGGCCCGGGGGCGGACATCCACCCTCGGGCCTCTTCGCGTCTGGCGCTCAGTTGGCCAGCGGCTCCATGGTCAGCGCGCGGGTGCCCGCGTCCTGGGCCGTGCCTCCGTCGGAGGTCACCACGCCGCCCGCGCCCACGATGCCGCCCGTCTGCTCCGGCTCGCCCGTCTCCGGCGTGAACTCCAGCGTCTCCACGAAGACGCGCCCCGGCAGCCGCAGGTCCATGGCCGTGACGCGCTCGCGGTCGCGCAGGTCGTAGAGCTGCTGCGCCACGGAGCCCGCCGGCACGCGCTCGTCGGAGAAGAAGATGTAGATGCGCACCTTCCCCTCCTGCACCGGCACGCGGAAGCTGGTGTTGGCGACCGGCCGGCCCGGGTCGCAGCGGATGGAGCGGTTCTCGCGCGTGAGCGTGAGCTGCCGGATGACGCCCTTCTCGGACATCGTGAAGAGCATGCAGTAGGGGAGCTGCCCCTCCACGGGGATGATCTCCATCGTGGCGGGGCCCGTGCGCTTCACCTGCGCGCGCGTCACCCTCGCGGGCGGCTTCGCGTCGTCACAGCCGACGAAGCCCACGCCCAGCGCCATCACCGTCAACAAGCCCGTCCAGCGCGTCATGTGTTCCTCCCCGGGAAGGTGGAATGGCCGACAGCCACGAGCCTACCCCGGCGCCACGCCTTTCCGTCCTGTCCGCTTTTCGTGGACGCCCGGGAGGCCGCCGAGTGCACGGTCGTGCACATGGCCCCCTGCGTCATGCTGGCCCGCTGCTACTCCGGGCGCTGGTAGACGATGACCTGCGGCGTTTCGTCCAGGTACAGCCCGGTGACGGGCGTGCGCGTGCCGAAGGCCTGCCACGTGAGGAACTCGTGCTCGCGGAACTCCTGGTGGTACTGGTACGCGACGATGTCCGCGTCGAACGGGCTGTTCACCGGCCGCACGTCCGGACGCAGCATGCCGTTGCGCTGGTAGTCGCGGAACGAGAAGCCGTTCACCTCGTGCAGGTAGATGCGCGCGCCCGGCTTCGCGTGTTCGTTGATCCACGGCAGCACGCCGGTGACGTGGCTGGACCAGAACTGCCGCTGCATCCCCAGCGTCGCAGCGCCCGGCAGCCCGCCCGCCAGCTCCGAGTACGCCGCCGTGCCGTACGGGAACACCCGCACCAGCCCCAGCAGCGCGGGCACCAGGAGCAGCGCGAACACCGGCACCGTCACCCCCCACGGTGACACCGAGGGCCGCCGCGCCTTGAGCACCTCCCACAGCGCGAAGCACCCGCGCGCCACCGCCGCGCCCGCGAGGATGCCCAGGAAGGGCATGGACGGGAACCAGTGCTTCACGCCGCCGAAGTGCGGCACCTGCGGGTGGCTGATGATGAGGATGGACGTCACCGCGTTGACGCCCACCAGCGCCTCCGACGCGGTGGGCATCCGCACCCAGTCCCGCGTGCGCGCGCTCAGGCTCAGGAGCGCGCGGCCCACGAGCGCCACGAAGCCCGTCACCATGGGCGCGAAGAGGCTGGTGGGCACCGTCAGCGCCGTCTTCACCACCACGTAGCTGAGCGGGAAGGGCGGCCCGCGCATCAGCGTGCCCAGGTAGAACCAGGCGTAGTGGTTGTGCGTCGCGTGGAAGGCCAGGTACCACGCCGTGCGGTCCACCGGCGCGTGCCACAGGTAGGGCCAGTGCAGGTAGAAGAGGACCGGGCCCAGCACCGCCATGGCCGCCAGCGGCACCAGCGCCCGCGTCACCGGTGGGCTCACCCGCCCCAGGTCGCGCAGCAGCACCACGCTGCCCACCGCGAGCCCCACGAAGAACAGCGTGTGCGGGCTCAGGAGCAGGAACTTCTTCTGGAACCCGGCGGGCCCGCCCAGGAACACCACCAGCAGGCCGTACAGCACCGCCACCGCCGCGAACAGGCCCACGAAGCGGACGAGCCGCACGCGGGCCTCCGGGGCGCCCTCGCTCGCGTGCCACGCGCGCCACAGCGCGAACGGCGTCAGCACGAACGGCAGGAAGAGCGCGTTGTGCTTCGTGGCGATGGCCAGGCCGAACGCCACGCCGCACGCGATGCCCCAGCGGGTGCTCTCCAGCGCGCGCCAGAAGCAGTACACGACGAGCAGCCACATCGCGGCCACCGGCATGTCGAAGCACGCCAGCTCCGCGTTGAAGTACTGGCGCGGCACCAGCAGGAAGGAGAGGGCGGCGAACCACCCCGCGGTGCGGCCGTACAGCGCGCTGCCCAGGAGGAAGCACAGCGCGGGCACCAGCGCCGCCATCGCGAACGCGGGCAGCCGGTACGCCGTCGCGTCGCGCATCACGCCCAGCGTGTCGTGGAAGAGCAGGTGGCTCAACCCGAACAGCGTCTTCATCAGCGCCGGGTGCTCGTGGTTGTAGTCCCACAGGCGCACGATGGCGCTGTCCGTGAACGCCTGCGCGGGCGAGTGCAACAGCAGCCGGAACCACTGCGAGTAGCCCTCCGCCGCGGCGAAGTAGACGCTCTCGTCGCGCGTGAAGCCCACGGCGGCTTCCGTGCTCCACAGCGCCGCGAACGCCAGCACCCACAGCACCAGCGCCGTGAGCTTCTCCTCGCGCGTCGCGGGGCGTCCGGTGCCCAGCGCGCTCATGGCTTCACCCCCACCGCGGGCTCCAGCGCCATCACGTCCAGGCACACCTGCCGCGACTCCGCGTTGTCCGCCTGTGTCCAGACCTTCACCGTGCGCGGCGGCCCGGGCGGCAGCACCACCTCCGCCTTCTGCACGCCCTCGCGGCCCGGGGGAATGGGCACGTACATCAGCCGCTCGCCCGTGACCGCGTCATCCACGCCCACGTACGCGGTGGACAGGCGCGGGTCCTTGGGGTGCGCGAACTCGAAGATGATGCCGCCCTCCATCCGCAGCCCCATGCCGGAGGGCACGTTGGCGAACTCCGCCACGAGCCGCTGCGCGCCTTCGGGCGCGTGCATCCACAGGCAGTGCCGGGGCTCGTAGAAGATCTCGTGCCACTCCGGCGCCACGTACAGGTGCGGCGGGCCGGGGCAGCGGTGCACGCGCCCGTCGAAGGGGCAGTCCTTGCGCGAGCCGTCCGGCTGCTCCAGGTACACGCGCGCCGCGCTCGCGGACTCGCTCGCCACCCAGTGGCGCGGGCGGTAGCGGCCGTTCTCGTAGAGGCGCAGCGACAGCGGGCCCATGCGCGACCCGGGGCCCAGCGCCTTGCGGCCGGGGAGGAAGGCCGCTTCGAACGCGCCCTCGTCGGAGCGGGGCAGCTCCGGCTGGCCCAGCACCCAGATGCGCGGGTGCGCGCTCAAGTCCGCGCCGTCCGACTCCAGCCACCCGTACACGGGCACGGAGGGCGGCACGAAGAGGCGGGCGCGCTCGGTCCACCAGGGGAACAGCAGCACCGCGTCCCCGGGGCGCGCGTCGCGGGCCAGCACGTCCGCCACGGCGCGCTCATCCGCGTCCGTGGGCAGCCGGCCCGGGAGCCGCAACTGGAAGGCCAGGCACAGGAGCGCGACGAGCAGCAGGGCCCCCAGCTCCACCAGGGGCAGGGCGCGCAGGGCCTTAGGACTTGGCAAGACGGATCTTCTGCTCGCTCTTTTCGCGGCAGAAGGTGCAGAAGATGTGGTCGCCCTGGTTGAAGGACGGCGTCCAGGGTGGGTACATCGAGCAGCGCGGATCCAGGCAGTGGTGCAGCTCCCAGAGCGTGCCCAACTGGTGCAGCGCGTGCCGCGCGATGGGCTTGAAGTCCTTCTCCAGGTCCTTGAACGGCGCGATGGAGAGGATGGCGCGGTCCTTGCCGTACCTCGCGAAGCCCGACGTGGGCGCCTTGCCGCTGGGCAGGTCCCGGTCCTTCAGCTTGCGCGAGGTGAGCAGCAGCACCTTGTCGTCCTTGTAGGCCCGGATGCCCTTCACCTCATCGAGCAGCTTCTCCGCGTCCAGGGGCTCGGACATGCCCGCGGGCACTTCCGCGGAGCCGCTGTGCTCGCTGCCCACGCCGAAGGCCGTGTAGAGCGTGCGGTTGAACTTGGCGAGCTGCTTGTCGTCGAAGGGGTCCAGCGTCACGACGCGAATCACGGGGCGTCACCTCGGCGGGAAGGCCCTCGCGGCGTGCCGGGCGCGCTGGGACGCGCGCCGCGGGCGGCCGGGAGGGCCGTGGGGTTCACTCGTCCTCGGGCGGCTTCGCCTTGGGAGGACGGCCACGCTTCTTGGGCGCGGCGGGCTCCGCGGGCGCGGCGCCTTCGGGCGGCTTCGCCTTGGGCGGACGGCCGCGCTTCTTCGGGGCGGCGGGTTCGGCACCCTCCGCCACCTCCGGCTTCGGCTTGGGCGGACGGCCGCGCTTCTTCGGGGCGGCGGGCTCCGCGCCCTCGGCCGGCTTGGCCTTGGGCGGACGGCCGCGCTTCTTGGGGGCGTCCTCGGCCCCCTCCTCGCCGCCTTCCTCCTCGCCACCCTCCTCGGAGGACTCCTCCTCGGACTCGGACTGCGGCTCCTCGTCCGAGGGCAGGTCCAGCTCTCCGCCCTCCAGACCCATGAGGTCGCCGTCCAGGTCCATGTCGTCCTCGTCGCCACCGGGCCGCGCGAACTCCGCGGCGGTGCGCTTGGGACGCTCCTTCCCGGGCGGGAAGAGGACGATGTCGATGGAGTCCTCGGCGTTGGCCTCGGCGGTGCCCAGCGCGGCGGCGACCTCCGACACCAGCAGGTGCCGGGCGTTGTCGTAGAGCTCGCGCTCCTTGGTGGGCAACGGCCGCAGCTCGCTGAGGACCTGGAGGCCCTTGACGACCTCCGCCAGCCCCAGGATTCCGCCCTGGGTCATGCGGTCCAGGTTGGTGCGCGCGCGCTGCTTCCAGTCCAGGTCCGCCTTGTCGCTGTCCGAGCGGAGGAACGCGTAGATCTCCTCCACGTCAGCGGGACTGGCCACCTTGCGGACGCCAATGGAGACAATCTTTCCCTGCGGCACCATCACGACCGCGCCGTCTTCCTCCCGGCGCATGGTGACGAAGGTGAGGCTCTGGCCCGCCACCTCCTTCACGTCGATGGCGGCGACGCGGCAGACCCCCTGGTTGGGGTAGACGACCCGGTCTCCAACCTGGAGCTGGAGTGCAGCGGACCCTTCTGGCATGGCCCCCTCGTGGGCGGGTGTGATGAGCACCGAAGCGAGCGCCGGTCGTAGCACCGTGCCCCGCCGGATGCCACGAGATTACCGGGGAAGCGGTGTCGTCCGGTGGGCATTGCGCTGCGCTTCCAACAGCTTGGCCATGACCTCGTGCGCCCGCGAGTCCAGGACCGCGTCGATCTGGGCGTCGGTCGGCCCCTCGTCCACCGTGCTTCCGGGCCGCGCGTCCACGCGGGTGGAAAGTCCCACTGTCGCCATCACCGCGAACCCCAGGGCCAGCACCGCCAGCAGCTTCTTCATGAGCGTCCTCCGTGGCTGCCCAGGGTAGGGGCGGCCTCCGGATGATCAATTTTTCGGCTACAGGCTGGCGGTGCCCTGTAGCGGCCCGTCGCGCGCGCTACTGGTGCAGCGGCGCCACCGGCGTCACCTCCAGCGTGAGGCCGCCGGAGTTGTCGTGGACGTCGTCGTCCGGGAACGCGAGCCGCAGCCAGCTCGCGCCGCGCATCACCGTGGGCTGGTTGACCTCCAGCACCTCCAGCGTGCCCGGGGCCACGGCCGGGGACGGCCCCGCGCCGTGCAGCGCGAGCACGCCGTCCACCGCGCCGCCGCCGAAGCCGCGCGTGCGCGCCGGCTCCCCGGACGAGCGCACGACGACGCGGTAGGTGGTGGACGGATCCAGCTCCCGCAGGGTGAAGCCGTCATGGGGGGACAGCGAGACGGCGTGCCGGCGCGCGTCCAGGAGCAGGGTGGTGATGGCGCCGCTCGCCTGCTCGCGCACGTGCACCTGGAGCGCGCCGCGGTTGTCGTCGGGGCGGTCGTCCCAGAGGAACACGTAGAGGACGGAGGCGTCGCGCACCAGCACCTCGTCGGCGCCCACCAGGCCGAAGCTGTCGCGCGCGGCCAGCGCCGTGCCGCCCTCCAGGAAGTACACGGCCTGGGCCACCGGCAGCGGGCCGCCCACCGACACGCGGCCCTCCACGCGCAGGCCATAGGCGCGGGTGGGGTCCAACCGCAGGCGCGCCGCCTGGGACGAGGGCACGCGCAGGGCGTGCGCCGCCGGACTGAGCGCGAACGGGCCGCCGGAGGAGTAGCGGGCGATGGACGCGGGCGTCTCGGCCGGACCCGCGGGGGGCAGGGCGCGCGCCGTGGCCGCATGCTTCGGGGCGAGCCGCGCGTGGACCGCCAGCGTGGTGCCGCGCTCGGCGTGGATGCGCTGGCTGAAGGGCACCATGCCCGGCAGCAGCACCTCCAGCACGTGGTCGCGGTCCGACGGCAGTTGGGTGATGAGCGTGGGCGTCGTCTCCACCAGCGTCCGGCCGTTCACGCGGATGGTGGCGCCCGCGGGCGAGGAGCTGAGCTCCACCGCGAACGTGTTGGAGCCGCCCATCATCAGCCCCAGCCACGTGGCCACGAGCGCCGCCACCGCCACCGGCGCGCCGCGCACCGCCCAGCCTCGCAGGGAGCGGTGCCACGCGGGCGGCGGCTCGGGAGGCATCGCCTGCGGGGGCAGGGGCTGCGTCGTCAGGTCGCCCCGGGGCTCGCGGGGCTCCCCCCCGGGCTCGGAGTCGTGGCGGGGTACCTCCGGGGGCGTGGCGATGGGCGGCGGCTCGGCGACGCCGCTCCAGCGGCCCACCCGCGCGATGAACTCGCGCGGCAACTGCACCGGGCGGCCGGCCTCCACGAGCTCCGGCTCGAAGAGGTAGCCCATGAAGTGCCCCAGGTCGCTGGCGGACACGTCCGGCGCGGTGACGTGGAGCTGGCGCGCCAGCGCCTCCGCGAAGGCCTGCGCGGTGGGGTAGCGCTGCTCCGGGCTGGTGGCCATCGCGGTGAGCAGGATGCGCTCCAGCGCGGCCGGGATGTTCGGCGTCCACTCGCGCGGGCGGGCGAAGTCGCCCTGGGCAATCTTCCGCAGCACGTCCTGGAGCGAGCCCTCGAAGGGGCGCCGCCCGCAGAGCATCTCGTAGAGGACCGTGCCCGCGGCGAACACGTCCGTGCGCGCGTCCAGCGCCTCGCCGCGCGCCTGCTCCGGAGCGAAGTAGACGTACTTGCCCTTCGCCGGATCCACCTTGGTGTCGGAGCGCCCGGCGAGCCGCGCCCGCGCGATGCCGAAGTCCACCAGCTTCACCTGCCCCTCGAAGGAGAGGAGCACGTTCTGCGGGCTCACGTCCCGGTGGACGATGTGCAGCGGGCGGCCGTTGTCATCCAGCCGCGTGTGCGCGTACGCCAGCCCCCGCAGCATGTCGATGGCCACCAGCACCGCCAGCGGCGGCGGCAGCGCGGGCAGCCCCTTCTCCCTCGCGCGGCGCAGCACGCGGGAGAGCGGATGGCCGTCCACCCACTCCATCGCGAGGAAGTACTCGCCCTCCACCTCCCCGAAGTCGAAGATCTGCGCGATGTTGCCGTGCGACAGCCCCAGCGCGATGCGCGCCTCGTTGATGAACATGGACACGAACGCGCTGTCGTCCGCGTAGCCGGGGAGGATCTTCTTGATGACCACCGGCTTCGTCACGCCCGCCACCGCCGTCATCCGGGCGCGGTAGATCTCCGCCATGCCGCCCGTCGCGATGCGCTCGAGCAGCTTGTACTTGCCGAACTGGAAGCCGGCGGAAGGCGGCACGTTCGAATCGGCTCCGGTGGAGGGGAGTCCTTCGCAAAAACCGCGAGACGCTATCATGAGGCCATTCAGACGCTCCGGGTGGAATATTCTGCTACGCCCGCCAGCCCGTTCCCGTAACCCTGCATTCTTCCTCTTGGTGTGGAGCAGCCTCACATGGGGTGGTTGCCGGGAGTCTCCGCCCGCCGGACCCACACGCGCGGTGGCCCAAACGCCCTCACTCGCAGTGGATGCGGGGGCCCCTTCAACCGCTCCCGTGGACGCGGGCACCTGGGCGGACGCGACCGTCACGGCCGTGGCCGCGCCCGTCTGGGGCGAGCCCCTTCCGGACGACGTCCTGCGCCTGGAGCTGTCGGGAGAGCAGGTGCGCCTGGGCGCGGAGGCCTTCACTCCGGCCCGGGCTCCGGACTCGGCCCGGCTCGCGGAGCGGGTGCGGGGCAGGGACGTGCTCATCGCCGTAGGGGACGTGGACACGTTCCTCGCGCAGGTGTCGGACGCGCTGGCGGTGCTCCGGACGCAGGCGGACGGGGTATGGCTCCAGCACCCGGACGCGCCGGTGGCCTACCGGGTGGTGCTGCGCGACGAGCAGGGCTTCCGGGCGTGGCTGGAGGAGGTGGCGCCCGGCAAGCTGCGCGTCATCCAGCGCGCGGACGGCTTCGAGCTGACCACCAGCGTGGGCAAGCTGCCGGGGCCGGACCGCAACGGCCCGTCCGTGCCGGTGCGCGGCGGGCGCCAGGACATCGCGACGCTGCGGCGGGAGCTGGCCCGGCTGAAGACGCGCTTCACCACTTCGGATGACCTGTGCCTCGTCCCGTCGTTCGGCACGGAGGTGGTGCAGGTGGCGCGGGCGCTCGGCGGCACGTACGTCGCGCCGCGGGAGGGGCTCTTCGACACGCTCTGCCTCGTGTACCCCACGCCCCGCGCCGCTCCGGACGCGGATTCCCCGTAGGACGGGGGCCCTGAAGCCTCCCGCCTGGCGGGCGGGCACGCACCCCGGGTGGAGTCCCGGGTCGCATTGAGGCGGTGGGGCCTCGCCGCTACTACCGGTGACGTGTCGCGCGCCCTAATGTGCCGCGCGCCTTTTTCCCGAAGGCTTCGGAGGGACATGCTCCCTCCCCGGAGGTCGTCGATGGTCGCCGCAACCGAGCCCGCTTCCCGCCCCCAGGATGTCCTCGCCGGGGGCACCTTCCTCTTCCAGGAGGTGGGCTCCACCCGCATCCTCACGCCCGAGACGTTCTCCGAGGAGCAGCGGCTCTTCTTCAAGACGGCGCTCCAGTTCTGCCGCGAGCAGGTGCTGCCCCAGGCCGAGCGCATCGAGGGCAAGGACAACGCGCTCCTGCGCGACCTGCTGCGCCGCGCGGGCGAGCTGGGCCTCCTGAGCGTGGACATCGCGGAGACCTACGGCGGCACGGGCCTGGACAAGACGACGTCGCTGCTGCTGGCGGAGGCCATGAGCCTTTTGGGCTCCTGGTCGGTGACGTCCAGCGCGCACACCGGCATCGGCTCGCTGCCCATCGTGTGGTTCGGCAACGAGGCGCAGAAGGCGAAGTACCTGCCCAGGCTCGCCTCGGGTGAGTGGGTGGCGGCGTACGCGCTGACGGAGCAGGGCAGCGGCAGCGACGCGCGCGGGGCGAAGACGAAGGCGGTGAAGTCCGCGGACGGCAAGCACTACGTCCTCAACGGCTCCAAGCTCTACATCACCAACGCGGCCTTCGCGGACGTGTTCGTCGTCTTCGCGCAGGTGGACGGCGACAAGTTCACCGGCTTCATCGTGGAGAAGGACACCCCGGGCCTCACCGTGGGCCCGGAGGAGCACAAGATGGGCATCCGCGGCTCGTCCACGTGCCCGCTCTACTTCGAGGACGCGCAGGTGCCCGTGGAGAACCTGCTGGGCGAGCTGGGCAAGGGCCACCGCATCGCCTTCAACATCCTCAACTACGGCCGCCTGAAGCTGGGCGCGGGCGTCATCGGGAGCATGAAGCTGCAACTGCAGAGCGCGCTGCGCTTCGCCCAGGAGCGCAAGCAGTTCAAGGCGCCCATCGCCACCTTCCCGCTCATCCGCGAGAAGCTCGCGCGCATGGCCACGCTCGTCTACGCGGTGGAGAGCATGACGTACCGCACGGCGGGGCTGGTGGACGGGCGCCTCGCGTCCAAGGAGCGCTCGGACGCGGACTACGACGCGCACGTCATCGCCGCCATGGAGGAGTTCGCCACCGAGGCCTCCATCATGAAGGTCTTCGGCTCGGAGGCCATCGGCTTCCTGGTGGACGACGCGGTGCAGGTGCACGGCGGCGCCGGCTACATCGAGGAGTACCCGGTGGAGCGCGCCTACCGCGACGCGCGCATCAACCGCATCTTCGAGGGCACCAACGAAATCAACCGGATGCTCATCACCGGCATGCTGCTCAAGCGCGCCGTGAAGGGCGACCTGCCGCTGTTCGCGCAGGCGCGCGCCGTGGCGGAGGAGCTGGGCCGCGGCGAGCGCCCCCGCGCGGGCCGCCAGGACGCGCTGGCCAACGAGGAGATCGCCGCCGAGTGCGCCAAGCACCTGGCCATCCACGGCATGCGCCTGGCCGCGGAGACCTTCGGCACGGAGCTGGACAAGCACCAGGAGGTCATGGCCGCGCTGGCGGACGTGGTGATGGACGCGTACGCGCTGGACTCCATGGTGACGCGCACCCGTCAGGCCGCCACCGGCGGCGTGCAGGACCCCGTGCGCGTGGCGCTGGTGCGGCTGTACGCGATGGAGTCCACCGCGCGCGCCTTCGAGCGCACCCGCCGCGCGCTCTGCGCCACGCTCAAGGGGGACGCGCTCACGCTGGAGCTCAAGCGCCTGTCCGCGCTGGACGCCTTCACGCCGTATGATCCGGCGGAGCTGCGCGAGGCCGTCGTCGCGGGCCTGGAAGAGGCTGGCGGCTACCCGTACAACCCGCTGTAACCGGCGGGACCGCGCGGGTGCCCTGGAAGCAGCGTCAGGGCATCCGCGACACGGCATCCAGGCCGAAGCTGACCCGGGCCCGCCAGGGCGCGGGCGGCAGGTGCTCCAGCGCCATCAGGTCCTCCAGCCGCTGGAGCATGTCCGGCCGCAGCCGGCCGAACGTCGCGCCGAAGCCCGGCGTCACCGCCTGCGCCACGCCCTTGCGCGGCACGGACGACGTCCACGCCACCTCGCCGTGGAGCAGGAGCGGCCCCTCCGTCATCTCCATCTCCATGAAGAAGGGCGTGCCCACCTGCACCTCGCGGGGCAGGGCGGGGGCGTCCACCTCCAGGCCCACGCCGCCCCGGGAGATGTCGCGCACGTAGAAGAACGGCGCCCGGGGGTCGGCCTCCCTCGCGCGCAGGTGCAGCGGCAGGCGCGGGAAGCGGCGCAGCCCGTTCTGCTCCTCCTGGGCGAAGATGAACTGGAGCACCGCGTCCAGCGCGCTGCGATCCTCCGCGCCGTCGTAGCGCACGGTGAGCAGGAAGCGCTCGCCGGGGCGCGGCTCCACCTTGACGACCTCGCCCAGCACCTCCACCGGACGCGGCATGCCGCCCGCGTGCAGCTCGAAGGTGAAGCGGGTGCCCAGCGGAAGGGCCCTGCGCGTCTCCAGGGTGACGCCGCCCTGACCCACGCTGCGGGTGTACTCGCCGACCAGCGACTGCGGCGTCTTGTAGGCCACCTTCAGTCGAACGTTCGTGTTCACGCGCCGCCAGTCTCAGCCTGGGAGCGGAAGAACTCAAGTTTACCCCATCCTCAAAGGTAGGCCGCGCGGCGTGTGCCCTGGCGGATGTCCGGCCCCGGGCGCGCGGTGTTCCAGCCTGTTGCGCGCTTTCTTGACCCCCCTGGGGGGGGCGCGTATGTATGCCGGCCGCAGAGGGGTAAGAAGTGGGAAGGAGTGGTGGTCCGTCCCGTGTCGGGCTGAAAAGGTGGATCGTCCCGCGTGTTCCGAGGCGTCTATGAGCACCAGATCGACGCGAAGGGGCGCACCAGCCTCCCGGCGAAGCTCCGGGAGACGCTGGTGGGCGCCTACGACGAGCGGCTCATCGTCACCACGGCCCTGGACCCCTGCCTCCACGCCTACCCGGTGCGGGAGTGGGAGGCGTTGGAGACCGCGCTCGCCCGGCGCAACCCCATGGAGCCGGGGGTCAAGACGTTGATGCGGCTGTACGTGGCCAGCGCGCAGGAGTGCCCGCTGGACAAGCTGGGGCGGCTGCTGATTCCGCCGTCGCTCAGGGCGTACGCGAAGCTGGAGAAGGACGTGGTGTGGGCGGGGATGGTGAAGGTGATTGAGCTTTGGAGCCAGGAAGGCTGGGCGAAGGCGCAGGAGGACGCGCGCCAGGAAGCCACCTCCCCGGACGTGTTGCGGGTGCTGGGCGAGCTGCGCCAGCCGTAGCCAGGAAGTCGACAGCTTCAGGTTTCGCAAAGAGAAGGGTGGGCAGGCGCATGGACCAGGTGCAGGAGGTTCGTCGGAACAGGGCGGTGGTGGCGGCGTCCGAGCGCGTGGAGACGCTGATGCTGGAGGGCGAGCTGGAGGAGGCGGACCTGCTCAAGCTGTGCGAGGACCTGATGCACCGGCTGCACCGGGGCACCCGTCAGGTCGTCCTGGACTTCGCGGACGTGTCGCACCTGAACTACCGCGGCGTGCGCCCGCTGATGGCCCGCACGGACGCGTTCCGCCGCGCCGGTGGGGACGTGAAGCTGTCCGGGCTGTCGCCGTACCTGGCCGCCATCTTCCGCGCGGCCGGCGCCCACGACGCCTTCGAGCTGTACCCGCACATGAACGATGCCCGGGCCGCCTTCCAGCTCGCGCGCGCTCCCTTCGTCTGACCCCGCACCCAAGGCCCCCTCCCGTGGACTTCCAGCACCAGACCGTCCTGCTCCACGAGACGGTGGAGCTGCTGAACCCGGCGGAGGGCAAGGTCATCCTCGACGGCACGCTCGGCGGCGGGGGCCACACCCAGGCGCTGCTCGCCCGGGGCGCCACGGTGGTGGGCGTGGACCGGGACCCCGTGGCGCTCGCCGCGGCCACCGCCCGCATGGGCGGCAACCCGCGCTTCCAGGCCCGGCAGGGCAACTTCGCGGACCTGCCCCGCGTGGCGCACGACCTGCTGCCCGTGGACGGCGTGCTGGTGGACCTGGGCGTGTCCTCGCCCCAGTTGGACGTGGCCGAGCGCGGCTTCTCCTTCATGAAGGACGGCCCGCTGGACATGCGCATGGGCGACAGCGGCGTCACCGCCGCGGAGCTCATCGCGGAGACGGACGAGCGCGACCTGGCGAAGCTGCTCAAGGACTACGGCGAAGAGCCCTTCGCGCGGCCCATCGCGCGGGAGCTGAAGAAGGCGCTGCCCCAGCGCACGCTGGAGGCCGCGGAGGTGGTGAAGCGCGCCGTGCCGCGCAAGGCGTGGCCGGACCGCATCCACGTGGCCACCCGCACCTTCCAGGCGCTGCGCATGGCGGTGAACGGCGAGCTGGAGGCGCTGGACGCGCTGCTCGCCGCGCTGCCCTCGCTGCTCAAGGTGGGGGGCCGCGCCGCGGTCATCTCCTTCCACTCCCTGGAGGACCGGAAGGTGAAGGAAGCCTTCCGCGCCCTGGTGGGCGGGTGCACCTGTCCGCCGGGCTTCCCGGTGTGCGTGTGCAACAGCCAGGGTGACTTCGCCCTCGTGTCCAAGAAGGCCGTCGCGGCTTCCGAAGCGGAAGTCGAGGCCAACCCCCGCTCTCGCAGCGCGCACCTGCGCGCGGTGGAGAAAATCCGATGAGCAAGGCCCTCTCGCGTCCCTCCGTGTCCGTGGCTGGCGTGCTGATGCACCTCTTGCCCGCCGTCATGCTCTTCACCCTGTTCGCGGCCGTGGGCATCCTCCACGTCACCAGCCGCGTGCTGGTGGTGGACATGGGCTACCGCCTGTCCAACGCGGAGGGCGAGAGCCGCTCGCTCACCCGGGAGAACGACCGGCTCAAGCTGGAGCTGGCCACGCTCAAGGCCCCGACCCGCCTGGAGCGCGTGGCGCGTGAGCAGTTGGGCATGGCCATGCCCAAGGGCAGCGCGGTGGTGTCCCTCGCGGACGAGCGCGTGAAGGGCTCCAGCACCGCGCAGGCCCGCTCGGCGGCCCCGGCCGTCCGCGTGGCGGAGCGGGGGACCGGGCGGTGAGGGACCTCAAGAGCGCGCGGCTTCCGGAGTCGAACACGAAGGGGCTCAGGCTGCGGGTCCAGCTCCTGTTCGGGCTGTTCCTCGCGCTCTTGGGCACGGCGTTCGGCCGCGCGGTCTACCTCCAGGTCTTCCAGCAGGAGAAGCTGCGCGGCCTGGCGCAGGACCAGTACGTCCGGCAGATCGACATCCCCGCCCGGCGCGGAGACATCTACGACCGGCGCGGCACGCCGCTCGCGCAGAGCGTGGAGGTGGACTCCATCTGGGTGGACCCGTCCATGCTCCCCGACGTGCCGCAGGCGGCCCGCCAGCTCGCCCGCGCCGTGCACCTGGACAGCCGCGACCTGACCGCGCGCCTGTCCCGCGCCAAGCGCTTCGCGTGGGTGAAGCGCCAGGCGAAGCCCCAGGAGGTGGAGGCGGTGAAGGCGCTGGGCCTGCCGGGCCTGGGCTTCACCAAGGAGCCCAAGCGCTTCTATCCCCAGCGCGAGCTGGGCGCGCACATCGTGGGCATGGTGGGCACCGACGGGCACGGCCTGGAGGGCCTGGAGCTGGCCTTCGAGGACGAGCTGTCCGGGCAGAACTCGCGCACCTCCGGCTTCCGCGACGCCAAGGGCCGCAAGCTGATGGTCCAGGGCGCCATGGATCCGCTGGAGCGCCAGGGCGCCACCGTGACGCTCACGCTGGACCGCCACCTCCAGTACGTGGCGGAGAAGGCGCTGGCCAAGGCCGTGGACGACGCCAAGGCGACGGCGGGCATGGCGGTGGTGCTGGACCCGCGCACCGGGGAGCTCCTGGCGCTGGCCAACAACCCGCGCTTCAACCCCAACACGCCGGAGGACGGCGTGAAGAACGCCATCCGCAACCGCGCCGCGCTGGACGCCTTCGAGCCCGGCTCCACGATGAAGGCCTTCGTGGTGGCCGCCGCGCTGGAAGAGAAGGCCATCACCCCGGACCAGTTGTTCTTCTGTGAGAACGGCGCCATGCGCATCGGCCGGCACACCATCCGGGACACCCACCCGCACGGCTGGCTCAACGCCCAGGGCATCCTCCAGGTGTCCTCCAACATCTGCGCCGCGAAGGTCGCCGAGGCCCTGGGCCGCGAGAAGTTCGTCGCCGCCTACCACGCCTTCGGCTTCGCGGAGCGCACCGGCCTGGCGCTCACCGGCGAGAGCCGCGGCGTCATCCCGTTTCCGAAATCGGACATCTCCCTGGCCACCCAATCCTTCGGCCAGGGCATGACCTCCACCGCCGTCCAGCTCGCGGCGGCCTACGGCGCGCTGGCCAACGACGGCGTCCTGATGCGCCCGTACCTGGTCTCCAAGGTCGTGGACCCGGACGGCGTGGTGCTCCTGGAGAACCAGCCCACGGAGCTGCGGCGGGTCGTCTCCCAGAGGGTGGCGCGCCAGGTCGTGGGCATGCTCGAGAGCGTGGTCGTCAAGGGAGGGACCGCGCCCAAGGCCGCCATGGACGACTACCGGGTGGCCGGAAAGACGGGCACGGCGCAGAAGGCGGACCCCGTGGCACGGGGGTATTCCGACAAACGCATCGCGTCGTTCGCGGGCATGGTGCCAGCCGAGGCCCCGCGCGCCGTGATTCTCGTGGTGGTGGACGAACCCAAGACAGACGTATACGGGGGGAACGTGGCTGCCCCTGCCTTCAAGGAAATCGCTACCGCCGCCATGGCCCACCTGGCCGTGCCCCCGTCCCGGACGGTGGCACCCGCCGAGGTGGCCGCGGCCGCCGCGCCCGTGGTGCCCCCTCCGGCACCGAAGGCGCTGGCGAAGGCCGTGCCCTCACGGGCCGGCCTGGAGGATGCGGTGACCGAGACCCCGGAGCCCGGCACGGTGCGTGTGCCGGACGTCCAGGGACAGGCGGGACGGGAGGCCGTGGTGAAGCTGCTCGCCTCGGCGCTGGAGCCACAGTTGCAAGGAAGTGGACGAGTCGTATCTCAGACCCCCCCCGCCGGTGCGCTGGTGGAGAAGGGGGCCCGGGTGACGCTGGAACTGGCGACGCGGCAATGAGGCCGTGTCCTTTCCAGGCCCCGCAAGCAATGCGTGTGAAGGGGAAGAGATGAAGCTGACGGATGTCCTCGCAGGGTGTGGAGCCGAGCAGACCTCGGGCGGCCGTTCCGCGGTCGACGTCACGGGAGTGACGCAGGATTCGCGGCGCGTGAAGCCGGGGGATCTCTTCATCGCCGTGCCGGGCCTGAAGGAAGACGGGGCCCAGTTCATTGGTGAAGCCGTGTCGCGCGGCGCCGTGGCCGTGGTGTCGGAGAAGCAGGGGCAGTCCTCGCAGGTGCCGTTCTTCAAGGTGAGCAGCGCGCGCAAGGCGCTGGCCCTCATCGCGGCCAACTTCCACGGCCGCCCCGCGGACAAGCTGACGCTCCTGGGCGTCACCGGCACCAACGGGAAGACGACCACCACGTACCTGCTGGAGGCCATCCTCGCCACCGCCGCCATGTACACCGGCTCTCCGGCGCCGGGCGTCATCGGCACGCTGGGCTACAAGTTCGGCGGCAAGACGACGGAGCTGGCCAACACCACCCCGGACCCGCTGGAGCTGCACCGCATCTTCCGCGAGATGGTGGACGCGGGCGTGGAGACGGTGGTGATGGAGGTCTCCAGCCACGCGCTCGCGCAGGAGCGCGTGCACGGGCTCACCTTCAAGGCCGCGGGCTTCAGCAACCTGTCGCGCGACCACCTGGACTACCACAAGGACCTGGAGGAGTACTTCCAGGTGAAGCGCAAGCTCTTCGTGGAGAACCTGGGCGCCTCCGGCACCGCGGTCGTCAACGGCGACGACACCTTCGCCAGCCGCATCTACACGGAGCTGCGCAACCAGAAGCGCATGGCGTGGAAGTTCAGCCGCACGGGCGCGGGGGAGATCTCCGCCGCGGACGCCACCTATTCGCTCAAGGGCATCGAGGCCACCCTGAAGACGCCCGCGGGCGACATCAAGGTGAAGAGCAAGCTCCTGGGGCCCCACAACCTGGAGAACATCATGCTCGCCGCCGGCATCGCGCTGGGCGCGGGCATCAGCCGCTCGGACGTGAAGAGCGGCATCGAGCTCGTCACGGGCGTGGCCGGCCGCATGGACCGCGCGGAGAACCACCGCGGCGGCCCGGCGCCCGCCGTCCTGGTGGACTACGCGCACACGGATGACGCGCTCAAGCGCTCCATCGAGGCGGCGCGCGCGCTGGCCAAGGGCCGCGTCATCGTCGTCTTCGGCTGCGGCGGCGACCGCGACAAGGGCAAGCGCCCGCTGATGGGCACGGTGGCCGCGGAAGGCGCCGACCTGGTGATGGTGACCAGCGACAACCCGCGCACCGAGGACCCGGAGACCATCATCTCCGAGGTGACGCCGGGCCTGGAGAAGGGCGGCCTGCGCCGCATCTCCGAGGGCAAGGCGAAGAACGGGGAGAAGGGCTACCTGGTGGACGCGGACCGCCGCGCCGCCATCGAGCAGGTCATCAACCTGGCCAAGGACGACGACGTCGTCCTCATCGCCGGCAAGGGCCACGAGACCTACCAGACGGTGGGCACCGAGAAGCTCAAGTTCGACGACCGCGAGGTCGCCGCGCGCGCGCTGGCCAACCGCATCCCGGGCTGAACCGGCTCAAGGCCACACCCCCCCTCCATGGCCGCTCGATTCTCCGATGACGAGGTGGTGCAGGCGACGGGTGCGACCCGGCGCGGGGATCCCGTGGAAGCGGGCTTCCCCGCGGTCTGCACCGACACGCGGTCGCTCACCCCCGGGTGCCTCTTCGTGGCGCTGCAGGGCGAGCGCTTCGACGCCCACGACTTCGTGGACGGTGCCCAGCGCCAGGGAGCGGCCGGGGCGGTGGTGAAGCGGGGGAGGGCGCTGCCGGCCCTGCCCCCGGGCTTCGCCCTGTACGAAGTGGACGACACCCTGGCCGCGCTCGGCGGCCTGGGCGCGCTGCACCGCCGCCGCTTCCGCATCCCGGTGGCGGCGGTGGGGGGCTCCAACGGGAAGACGACCACCAAGGAGATGGTGGGCGCCATCCTGGCCACGCGCGGCCCCGCGCTGAAGACGGAGGGCAACTTCAACAACGAGGTGGGCGTCCCGCTCACGCTCTTCCGGCTGGAGCCGTCCCACGTGGCGGCCGTCATCGAAGTGGGGATGAACCAGCCGGGCGAAATCGAACGGCTCACCCGCAAGGTCCAGCCGGACGCCGGGGTCATCACCGTCGTCCAGCCGGAGCACCTGGAGGGGCTGGGCAGCCTGGAGGGCGTGGCGGAGGCGGAAGGGGAGATGTTCCGCGAGCTCCTGCCCCAGGCGACGGCCGTCGTGAACCTGGACGACGCGCTCATCGTGCGCCAGGCCGCGCGCAGCGGCGCGAAGCACCTGACGTTCGGCCGGGCGGAGGGGGCGGACGTGCGCCTCACGGCGGTCCACACGCTGGGCCGCGACGGCATGGTGGCCACCGTGCGCTACCAGGGGAAGGACTGGCCGGTGCGCCTGCACTTCGTGGGGCCGCACAACGCGCAGAACGCGACGGCGGCGTTCGCGACGGCGCTGGCCCTGGGCTACTCCCCCGAGGAGTGCGTGAGGGGCCTGGAGTCCGCGCGGCCGTACGCGCGCCGGCTCAACATCGTGGATGGCCGCAACGGCATCACGGTGGTGGACGACTGCTACAACGCCAACCCGGCCTCCATGGAGGCCGCGCTCGTCACGCTGGGCACGCTGGTGCCCGAAGGTGGCCGGGCGGTGGCGGTGCTGGGCGACATGCTGGAGCTGGGCGCGGGCGAGGCGGAGGAGCATGCCCGGCTGGGCGAACTCGTCGTGCGGCACGCGAAGCTGGTCGCGTTCTTCGGCCCCCGGTCCGCGGGCGGCCTGGGCAGCGCGGACATGGGAGATTCCGCCGCCCACTTCACCGAAGTGGAGCCGTTGGTGGCGTGGTTGACGCCCCGGCTTCAGCCCGGTGACGTGGTGCTGGTGAAGGCCAGTCGCGGCATGCGGCTGGAGCGCGTGGTGGCGGCCCTCACGGGCGCGGCCCCCCCCGGAGGGAGTCACTAGTGCTGTACCTTCTGTACGAGCTCATCCAGAACACCGAGGCCGGGCGCGTCCTCAACTTCCTGCGCTACCCGACCTTCCGCATCATCGCCGCGGGCGTCTTCGCCCTGCTCCTGGGGATGCTCATCGGTCCGCGCCTCATCGCGCGGCTGCGCCTGAAGCAGCACGGGCAGAGCAACGTGCGCGAGGACACCCCGGACAGCCACCAGAAGAAGAAGGGCACGCCCACCATGGGTGGCGCGCTCATCCTCATCTGCATCGCGGCGGGCACGCTCCTGTTCGCGGACCTGAAGTCGCGCGGCGTCTGGGTGATGATCCTCCTCACCTTCGGCTACGGCTTCATCGGGTTCCTGGACGACTGGCTGAAGCTGTCCAAGCGCAACTCCAAGGGGCTGGCCGGGCGCAAGAAGATGGCGCTGCAGACGCTCTTCTTCCTCATCGCCATCTTCGGCCTGATGTGCACGTGGACGAAGGCGGACGGCTCCTTCGGGCCCACGCTGCTCATCGACACGCGGCTGACGCTGCCCTTCGTGCCGTCCCATTGGTTCAACCCGGACCTGGGCTGGTTCTACGTCGTCTTCGCGTGGATCGTCATCGTGGGCACGTCCAACGCGGTGAACCTCACGGACGGCCTGGACGGCCTGGCCATCGTGCCCACCATCGTGTCGGCGGTGACCTTCTGCGTGCTCTGCTACGTGGCGGGCACCACGCTGCACATCGCGGACACGGAGACGGTGAACGGCGTCGCCAGGCTCACGGCCACGCCGCTGTACCGCTACCTGGGCATCCTCCAGGTGCCGGGCGGCGCGGAGCTGGCCGTCTTCTGCGCGAGCATCGTGGGCGCGGGCATCTCCTTCCTCTGGTTCAACACCTACCCGGCGTCCGTGTTCATGGGCGACATCGGCTCGCTGGCCCTGGGCGGCGCGCTGGGCGGGCTGGCCGTGTTCTCCAAGAACGAAGTGGTGTCCGCCATCATCCACGGCATCTTCTTCGCGGAGGCGCTCTCCGTGATGATCCAGGTGGCGTCCTTCAAGATGACGGGCAAGCGCGTCTTCAAGATGGCGCCCGTGCACCACCACTTCGAGCTCAAGGGACTGGCCGAGCCGAAGATCATCGTGCGTTTCTGGATTGTCGCCATCCTCTGTGGTGGCGTGGCCCTGCTGTCCCTGAAACTGCGCTAGTCGCTTTCCCGTAGAGGTCGGCCCGCCCATATGAACCCCTCGCTGTCCGGTCGGAAGGTCGCGGTGTTCGGGCTGGCCAAGAGCGGCGTCGCGGCGCTGCGGCTGCTGGTCCAGCACGGCGCGAAGGTGACGGCGCTGGACGCGCGCTCCGAGGACGCGCTCGGCGACGTCGCGAAGGAGCTGCGCGCGAAGGGCGTGGAGCTCGTCACGGGCGCCACGCCCCCGGGGCTGCTCACCCGCCAGGACCTGGTGGTGGTGAGCCCGGGCGTGCCGCTGTCCCTGCCGGAGCTGGAGGCCGCGCGCACGTCCGGCGTCCCCGTGTGGGGCGAGATCGAGCTCGCGGGCCGCTTCCTCACGGGCACGCGCCTGCTGGGCATCACCGGCACCAACGGCAAGAGCACCACCACGGCGCTCACCGGCGAGCTGTACGCGAAGGCGGGCCTGCGCACCTTCGTGGGCGGCAACCTGGGGCGCCCGCTGGCGGAGGCCGCCATGTCCCCCGGGGACTGGGACGCGCTGGTGGTGGAGCTGTCCAGCTTCCAGTTGGAGGGCATCCACCAGCTCAAGCCCACGGGCGCGGCCATCCTCAACCTCACGCCGGACCACCTGGACCGCTACGCCAACCCCGCCGAGTACGGCGCGGCCAAGGCGCGCATCTTCATGAACCAGGACCCGGGCAGCGACTTCGCCGTGGTGAACGCGGACGACGCGGCGGTGATGGGGCTGGCCACTTCCGCGCGCGCGCCCGTGTACGGCTTCAGCCTCACGGGCCGCCCGGTGGTGGCCGCGCCGAGGCTGGCGGGGCTGGCCATCGCGCGGCCCGGCGGCTTCGAGCTGGAGTTCGCGGGCGAGTCCTACACGCTCACCAACCGCTCGCTCCGGGGCGCGCACAACGCGCAGAACGCGATGGCGGCGGCGCTGCTGGCCCGGCTGGGCGGGGTGGCGAAGGACGCGGTGCAGGCGGGCCTGGACAGCTACCCGGGCCTGGCGCACCGGCTGGAGAGCGTGCGCGTGCTGGACGGCGTGGAGTGGGTGAACGACTCCAAGGCCACCAACGTGGACTCCGTGCTGGTGGCGCTCAAGGCGTTCGCCGGGGACGTGTGGCTCATCGCGGGCGGCAAGGGCAAGGGCGCGCCGTACGCGCCCATGGTGGAGGCGGGCCGGGGCAAGGTGAAGGGCGTGCTCACCATTGGCCAGGACGCGGACGCGCTGGCGCGGGCGTACGCGAACGACGCGCCGGTGCACGCGTGCGGCACGCTGGACGCGGCGGTGGCGAAGGCGCGCGAGCTGGCGAGGGCGGGGGACACGGTCCTCCTGTCCCCGGCGTGCGCGTCGTACGATCAGTTCAAGAACTTCGAGGACCGGGGCGACACGTTCAAGCGCCTCGTCGGGGCGCTCTGACCGTGATGAAGACCTCTCCTCCGGCCGCCCCCGTGCGGTTCGATCCGATCCTGCTGTGCGCGGTGCTGGCGCTGGTGGCGCTGGGCCTGGTGATGACGTACTCGGCCAGCGCGGTGCTCGCGCAGGACAAGCTGGGTGACAGCCTCTACTTCCTCAAGCGCCAGGTGTCCGCCGCGGGCCTGGGCCTCGTGGCCATGGCGGTGGCCATGAAGCTGGGGTGGCGGAAGCTGGCGCGGCTGGCGTACCCGCTCCTGCTCATCGCCATCGTGCTGCTCATCGCCGTGGCCATCCCCGGCATCGGCACCACGGCGGGCGGCGCGCGGCGGTGGATCCGCCTGCCGGGCTTCAGCCTCCAGCCGGCGGAGATCGCCAAGTTCGCGTGGCTCGTCTACCTGTCCTATTCGCTGGCGAAGAAGCGGGAGAAGGTGGCCACGTTCTCCATCGGCTTCCTGCCGCACCTGGCCCTGTGCGGCATCCTGGTGCTGCTGTGCATGCTCCAGCCGGACTTCGGCAGCAGCGTGCTCCTGGTGTTCATGCTCTTCGTGCTGCTGTTCGCGGCGGGCACGAAGCTGTCGTACCTGGTGGGCTCCGTGCTGCTCGCGCTGCCCCTGGCCTTCGTCGCCATCGCGACCAGCCCCTACCGCATGAAGCGCATCCTCGCGTTCCTGGACCCGTGGGCCCACCGGCACGACGTGGGCTACCAGGTGGCGGAGTCGCTGATGTCCATCGGCTCGGGCGGCATCACCGGCCTGGGGCTGGGGGACGGCCGGCAGAAGCTGTTCTTCCTGCCGGAGGCGCACACGGACTTCATCTTCTCCATCCTCGGTGAGGAGCTGGGGCTCATCGGCGTGGGGCTCCTGGTGGTGCTCTACGCCATCGTCCTGTGGCGCGGCATCCGCGCGGCCCTGGCGGCGGGGGAGACCTTCGGCACGTACCTGGGCCTGGGCATCAGCTCCATCATCGCGTTCCAGGCCACGGTGAACATGTGCGTGGCCATGGGCCTGTTGCCCACGAAGGGCCTGACGCTGCCGTTCGTGTCCTACGGCGGCACGTCGCTGGTGGTGCTGATGGGCTCCGCGGGCGTGCTCCTGTCGCTCAGCGCGAACACGCAGGGCGCGACGCGGCCGGTGCGCACGGGCACGACGGACCTGCGGGAGGTGACGGCGTGAAGGTGCTCATCGCGGGCGGCGGCACCGGCGGCCATCTGTTCCCGGGCATCGCGCTGGCGGAGGAGGTCGTCACGCGCCACCCGGCTAACGAAGTGGTGTTCGTGGGCACGGAGAAGGGCCTGGAGGCGCGCGTGGTGCCCAAGGAGGGCTACCCGCTGGAGCTGGTGAAGGTGCAGGGGCTCAAGGGCAAGGGGCTCCTGGGCCTCATCAAGGGGCTGCTCGCGCTGCCCCTGGCGTTCCTCGCGTCGTTCCGCATCCTGTCGCGCCAGAAGCCGGACGTGGTGGTGGGCGTGGGCGGCTACGCGAGCGGGCCGGTGGTGCTGGCCGCGTGGCTGATGGGCATCCCCACCGCCATCCAGGAGCAGAACGCGCTGCCGGGCCTCACCAACAAGGTGCTGGGCCGCATCGTGAAGGTCGTCTTCACCGCCTTCGAGGAAGCGCGCGCGTTCTTCCCCGAAGCGAAGGTGCAGATGATTGGCAACCCCATCCGCAAGAAGCTGATGGACAACTACCTGCGCAGCAGCGCCGCGCACGAGAAGTTCTCCGTCCTCATCTTCGGCGGCAGCCTGGGCGCGCGCGGCCTCAACACCCGCGTGCTGGAGGCGCTGGACTCGCTGGGCGACGTGAAGGACCAGCTCTCCATCGTGCACCAGACGGGGAAGCTGGACCTGGAGACCGTGAAGAAGGGCTACGCGGACAAGGGCTTCGCGGACGTGGCGCAGGTGGTGGAGTTCATCGACGACATGTCCTCCGCCTACGCGAAGGCGGACCTGGTCATCTGCCGCGCGGGCGCCACGTCGCTGGCGGAGCTGACGGTGTGCAAGAAGGCCAGCATCCTGGTGCCCTTCCCGCACGCCACGGACAACCACCAGGAGGTGAACGCCCGCGCGCTGGTGGACGCGGGCGCGGCCATCATGTTCCGCGAGTCGGAGCTCACCGGGCAGAAGCTGGCGGAAACGCTGCGCGGCCTGATGACGGACCCGGCGAAGCTCAAGCAGATGGCGAAGAAGGCGGGCATCCTCGGCCGCCCCGCCGCCGCGAAGGAGCTGGCGGACGTGTGCGTGGACCTCACCACCCAGGCCTGGGGCCCGGGCGGACGCGACCGCGGACAGAAGGACGTGAAGAAGGCACCCGGGAGCAAGGCATGAGCAGCAAGACCGTCAGCAACAAGCCCGGCAGCCTCTTCAAGACGCGCCACGCGGCGCACGTGCACTTCGTGGGCGTGGGCGGCATCGGCATGAGCGGCATCGCGGAGGTGCTGCTCAACCTGGGCTACCGCGTCTCCGGCTCGGACCTGCGCGAGAGCGACATCACCCGCCGCCTGGCGAAGCTGGGCGCCACGCTCTACGAGGGCCACCGCGCCTCCAACCTGGTGCACGCGGACGTGGTCGTCATCTCCTCCGCGGTGCGCAAGGACAACCCGGAGGTGGTGACGGCGCGCCAGCGCAAGATTCCCGTCATCCCCCGCGCGGAGATGCTCGCGGAGCTGATGCGCCTGAAGTACGCGGTCGCCGTCGCCGGCAGCCACGGCAAGACGACGACGACGTCCATGGTGGCCACGGTGCTGTCCGCGGCGGGCCTGGACCCCACGGCGGTGGTGGGCGGCAAGGTGAACGTGCTCGACTCCAACGCCAAGCTGGGCAAGAGCGAGCTGATGGTGGTGGAGGCGGACGAGTCCGACGGCAGCTTCCTCAAGCTGCACCCGTCCATCGCGGTCGTCACCAACATCGACCCGGAGCACATGGACCACTACGGCGACCTGGAGACGCTCCAGTCCGCCTTCGTGGAGTTCTGCAACCGCGTGCCCTTCTACGGCCTCAACGTGCTGTGCCTGGACAACCCCAACGTCCAGGCGCTCCTGCCGCGCATCGAGAAGCGCTTCGTCACCTACGGCAGCTCGCACATGGCGGACTACCGGCTGGAGGGCATCTCGCTGGACGGCTTCACCACCACCTTCCGCGCCTTCCGCCGGGATGAAGACCTGGGCGAGTTCCGCGTGCGCATGGTGGGCGCGCACAACGCCTTCAACGCGCTGGCGGTGGTGGCCATCGCGGAGGAGATGGACATCCCGCTGGAGACGGTGCGCTCCGCGCTGGCGGAGTTCGGCGGCGTGCAGCGCCGCTTCACCGTGCGCGGCGAGGTGGGCGGCGTCACCGTGGTGGACGACTACGGGCACCACCCCACGGAGGTCATGGCCACGCTGTCCGGCGCGCGCCGCGCCTTCGGCCGCCGGGTGGTGGCCGCCTTCCAGCCGCACCGCTACACGCGCACGCACGACCTGATGAAGGAGTTCGCCACCGCGTTCAACGACGCGGACGTGCTCTTCGTCACCAGCGTCTACGCGGCGGGCGAGGAGCCCATCCCCGGCGCCACCGGCGACGCGCTGGCGGAGGCCATCCGCGCGCACGGCCACCGCGACGTGACCTTCGTGGAGAAGCGCGCGGACGTGGCGAAGGCGCTCCACGAGCGCGTGCGCGAGGGCGACCTGGTGCTGACGCTGGGCGCGGGCGACATCACCCAGGTGGGCCCGGACCTGCTGAACCTGATGGGCGCGGCGAAGGGCGGGTAGGGGATGCAGCCGGGGCAGGTGACACCGCTCGCGGCGCGCGTGGCGCGGCTGCCGGGCCTGGACGTCAAGCCGGGCGAGCCCCTGGCGCCGCTCATCAGCGTGCGCGTGGGCGGCCCCGCGGAGGCGCTGGTGCGGCCGCGCTCACCGGACGCGCTGGTGGACCTGCTGCGCCTGGCCCGCGACGAGGGCATCCCCGTGACGGTGCTGGGCGGCGGGGCCAACACGCTGGTGGGGGACGGCGGCGTGCCGGGGCTCACCGTGAAGCTGCCCCCGGATTTGTTCCCGGAGGCCCTGGACGTGGGCCCGGACGACGGCCGGGTGACGCTGGGCACGGGCGCGGCCATCGCCCGGCTGGTCAACGTGATGCGCGCGCAGGGCCTGGTGGGCGCGGAGTTCCTCGCGGGCATCCCCGGCACCCTGGGCGGCGCCGTCACCATGAACGCCGGCACCAAGAACGGCGAGTGCTTCCGGGTGGTGGAGGCCATTGAAGTCGCCACCGCGGACGGCGTGGGGTGGCTGACGAAAGCGCAGGTGCCCCACACCTACCGTCACGCCACGCTGCCCGCGGGAGGTATCGTCACCCGCGTGCGCTTCCATCTTCCCAAGGGCGATGTCGCGGCCAGCAAGGCGGCCATGGACGCGGACCTGGGCTACAGGAAGCGCACGCAGCCCTTGAGTCAGCCCAACTTCGGCAGCGTGTTCACCAACCCGCCGGGCGACCACGCCGGGCGGCTCATTGAACTCGTGGGCCTGAAGGGGCACACCCTGGGGCGCGCGCAGGTGTCCCCCCTGCACGCGAACTGGATCGTCAACCTGGGCGGCGCGGCCGCTCGCGACGTGCGGGGCCTCATCACCCTGATGCAAGAGCGGGTGAGGGAAGCCTCCGGCGTCGTCATGCACCCCGAAGTCAAATTCGTCGGAGTCTTCCTGCCATGACCATCGGTCCCCGAGGCTTCACCCCCGCCGAGTTGAAGGCGAAGCGCGTCGGCGTGCTGTACGGCGGCCTCTCCAGCGAGCGAGAGGTGTCCCTGCGCACGGGCGCCGCGGTCGCCGGCGCCCTCAAGGGGCTGGGCTACGACGTGGTGGAAATCGACGTGGGCAAGGACCTGCCCGCGCGCCTCGTCGCGGAGAAGGTGGACGTGGCGTGGCTCGCGTTGCACGGCCGCTTCGGCGAGGACGGCTGCATCCAGGGCCTCCTGGAGGCCATGTTCATCCCCTACACCGGCAGCGGCGTGATGGCGTCCGCCGTGGGCATGGACAAGGTGTACGCGAAGGAGATCTTCGTCGCGCGCGGCATCCCCACGCCGCCCTACCGCGCCTTCGACTCGGCGGAAGGAGCGCTCGCGGAGGCGGACCGGCTGCCGTTCCCCTTCCCGGTGGTGGTGAAGCCCAGCCGCGAGGGCAGCAGCGTGGGCGTGCACATCTGCAAGACGCGCGAGGAGTACACCGCCGCCGTCCAGGACGCCGCGAAGTACGCGGGCACGCTCCTGGTGGAGCAGTTCATCAAGGGCCGGGAGGTCCAGGGCGGCGTGCTGGACAACGAGGCCCTGGGCGTCATCGAAGTGAAGGCCGCCCGCGAGTTCTACGACTACGAGGCCAAGTACAAGGCCGGCAGCGGTACTCAGTATCTCTTCCCCGCGCCGCTGCCCCCGGACCTGTACGCGCGCGTCAACGAGGTCTCCCTGGGCGCCCACAAGGCGCTGGGGTGCTCCGGCGGCTCGCGCTCGGACGTCATCGTCACGGACAGTGGCGACGTGTTCCTGCTGGAAATCAACACGCTGCCCGGAATGACGGCCTCCAGCCTCCTGCCCAAAATCGCGGCGGGGCGGGGCATCGACTTCCCGGCCCTCTGTGAGCGGCTGCTCCAGGGCGCTTCACTCAAGGCCTGAGCCGCTGCGCGTTCTTTCCTGGAGTTCCGGCCTCTTGTGAGGCCGGCGTGTCCCCCCGTGCCGCTACAGCGACGTGCCTGTAGCCAAAAACTGGCGTGGTTCGACGTCCGCACGCAGCATGCGCCTCCCTAGTCATGGCCTTCGGAAAATCCAAGAACCGCCGCCGCCTGGACGCCGCACCGCGCAATGACGCGGTGAAGGGCGCGGTCCGTTCGCACGGGCCGTCGGTGGCGAAGGCGCTGGGGCTGGCGGTGGCGACGGCGGGGCTCATCTGGGGTTCCATCGAGCTGCGTGCGTGGGCGGTGGTGTCGCCGCGCTTCGCGCTGGAGTCGGTGAACTTCACCGGCCTGGAGCGCGCGTCGCGCCCGGAGCTCCTGAAGCTGTCCGGCCTCACGGCGGGGCAGAACCTGTGGACGCTGGACCCGGCCGCGCTGGCCCGGGCCATGGGGCAGCACCCCTGGGTGCGCACGGTGGAGGTGACGCGGCGGTTTCCGCGCGGGGTGTCCGTGGAGGTGACGGAGCACGCACCCGCGGCGCTGGCGGTGCTGGGCGACCTCTACGTGCTGGACGAGGAGGGCGAGCCCTTCAAGCGCGTCACCCCGGGGGACGGGCTGGACCTGCCGCTCGTCACCGGCGTGGAGCGCGACGCGTACGTGGCGGACCCGGACGCGGTGCGTTCGAAGTTCCGCGAGGCGCTGGATGTAACCCGTGCTTATGCGCGGCTGTCGCCGGGGCGATCCGACCGGCTGTCCGAGGTGCGCCTGGAGAACACCGGGCTTGCGCTGGTGACGGCGACGGGGCAGGAGGTGCGCCTCGGTGCTGGCGACACGGAAGTCAAGCTCCAGCGGCTGGCGCGCGTTCGTCGCGAGCTCAGCACAAGGGGGCTTGCAGCCGCGATCATTCGCCTGGATAACCGTGCCCGACCGGGTTGGGTGGCGGTGAGGCTTTCGAGTGGGTCCGACTCCGAGAGGAGCGGGGGCTCGACGCAGTGAGGATGCTTCCTTCACGAAAGTGAGGGAGCCTGGGAGGAGTCATGGCGAAGCAGAAGTCGGGGGAGATCATCGTCGGCCTCGACATCGGCACGACGAAGATCTGCGCCATCGTCGGCGAGCTGACCGATAGCGGTATCGACATCATCGGTATCGGTACGCATCCGTCGAAGGGGTTGCGCAAGGGCGTCGTGGTCAACATCGAGGCCACGGTGTCGTCCATCCGGCGCGCCGTGGAGGAAGCCGAGCTGATGGCCGGGGCGGAGATCTCCCACGTCTACACGGGGATCGCCGGCGGCCACATCAAGGGCTTCAACTCCCAGGGCATCGTCGCGGTGAAGGACAAGGAGGTCCGCGACGCGGACATCGCGCGCGTCATCGACGCGGCGAAGGCGGTGGCCATCCCGTTGGACCGGGAGGTCATCCACGTCCTGCCGCAGGAGTTCATCATCGACGACCAGGGCGGCATCAAGGAGCCCCTGGGCATGGCCGGCGTGCGCCTGGAGGCCAAGGTGCACATCGTCACGGGCGCCGTCTCCAGCGCGCAGAACATCGTCAAGTGCGCCAACCGCACGGGCCTGAACGTCTCCGACATCGTGCTCCAGCCGCTGGCCTCCGCCGAAGCCGTGCTGAGCGAGGACGAGAAGGAGCTGGGCGTGTGCCTCGTCGACATCGGCGGCGGCACCACGGACATCGCCATCTTCTCCGGCGGCTCCATCGTCCACACGGCCGTGATTGCCCTGGGCGGCAACAACCTGACGAGCGACATCGCCATCGGCCTGCGCACCCCCGCGCACGAGGCCGAGCGCATCAAGCAGAAGTACGGCTGCGCGCTCGCGTCCATGATCAACAAGGACGAGACGATTGAAGTGCCCAGCGTGGGCGGCCGTCAGCCGCGCGTCCTGGGCCGGCAGATCCTCTCGGAGATCCTGGAGCCGCGCGTGGAGGAGATCTTCCAGCTCGTGCACCGGGAGATCCAGAAGTGCGGCTACGAGGACCTGCTCGCGTCCGGCATCGTCATCACGGGTGGCTCCACGCTGCTCGCGGGCATGCCGGAGCTGGCGGAAGAGGTGCTGGGACTGCCGGTGCGCCGGGGCATGCCGCGCGGCATCGGCGGCCTGGTGGACGTGGTGAAGAGCCCCATGTACGCCACGGGCGTGGGCCTGGTCGTCTACGGCGCCAAGCACATGGACCGCCGCATGTTCCGCATCCGCGAGGACGGCAACGTCTACAAGAAGGTGAAGGGCCGGATGCGCGAGTGGCTGGAAGAGATCTTCTAGTCCGGTTTCCGGAACCGTGACGCGCTGAGCCAAGGGCCCCTCCGGGGGCCTTTTCGCGTTTCTGGAGCCTGTGTCCGGGGACTGGATTGACGTGTCAGAGGAGGACGCTGACGCGTCTGTCCAGGACGCGGAGGGTCTTCCAGAATCCGGAATCTGGATCCGACTTCCGGACGGCCGCCTTGGGCACGGGCGACCGGCCGTGCAAGTTCCAGGATTTGGACGGATTGGGAATTCGACAGAGGATGGCGCTCCGCTTGCTAGGGGGAGCCCATCGCTCCCGGAATGGATTTCTCCGCTCCTGGTGAGCCTCTGAACTTATGACTCCACAAAAGACTTCGCGGTTGCTGACGTCCCTCACGGGACTTCGCCGCTCGGCTGCGGGCCTGTTGGCCCTGCTGTGTACCGTGCTGTTGGCGTCGCCCGCCTCCGCTGAACCCGACATCATTGGCCTGGGCGATGGCCACAGCGGTGCGCTGACGGTCAACACGCCCAACACGGTCGTCAACACGTACGCGCGGCTGACGGCGGGTGCTCCCGTTGGCCAGACGTTCGTGAACGTCACGGACACGACGGGCTTCGCCGTGGGCGACCTGGTGATGATCTACCAGTCCACCGGCTTCACGGGCGCGGTCACCTCCGGTGCGACGGGCCCGTTCGACTTCAACGCGAACGCGGTGGGCAACTGGCAGTTCGTGCGGGTGACGGCGCTGACGGGCACGCGCCTGACCTTCACGGGCACGCCGCTCACGGCGGCGTTCACGGGAGGCACGAGCGCGACGGCCATCCGCACCTCGGCGCAGGCCATCCGGGTGCCGGAGTACACGAACGTGACCATCAACGCGGGCGCGAGCATCGTCGCCCGTCCGTGGTCCAGCGCCGACATCAACGACACGGTGGGTGGCGTCGTCGCCTTCTTCGCCACGGGGACGGTGACGAACAACGGCGCCATCTCCGCCACGGGCGCGGGGTTCCGCGGCGCGGATTACTTCAACAGCAGCGGAGATAACTGCGCCGCGAACGCGTATGACCTGTCGCAACCCAATGGCGGCGCCATGAAGGGCGAGGGGCTTGTGCCTGCCCGCTACAAGCCGCCCACGGTGTTCTTGCAGACCGCGCCAATCTCGGGCCGGGGCAACATCCTCAACGCGGGGGGTGGCGGCATCTGCCACAACTCCGGTGGTGGTGGTGGTGGCAACGGCGGCGCGGGGGGGATCGGCGGTCGGACGTGGACCGGTGACACCGCTCCGGCGCGTCCGGTGGGCGGCCTCCCCGGTGGCCAGATGCTGTTCAGCCCGGCGGCTCGCGTCCTGTTCGGCGGCGGCGGTGGCTCGGGTCACGGCAATGACGATACTGGCTCCGGCGGCGGAAACGCGGGCGGTGTCGTCTTCGTGCGCGGCGCGGCGCTTGCGGGAACAGGCAGCATCACGGCGGACGGCGTCTCCGCGGCGGACTCCCAGAACGACGCGGCGGGTGGTGGTGGCGCGGGCGGTACCCTCTCCCTGCGGTTCACGGGCGCCCTGGCGTGTAGCGGTACCGGCGCGCTGTCCGCGAAGGGTGGAAACGGCGGCAACAGCACCTTCTTGGATTCGCCGCACGGCACGGGTGGTGGCGGTGGCGGTGGTTACATCCACCTGCAGGCCAGCTCCTACGCCTGCCCCGCGTCGGTCTCGGGCGGCGCGGCGGGCATCCAGCCCACGCTGACCGCTCCGGATGGTGCGACCTACGGCTCGGCGCCGGGCAACCCGGGTGTCATCACCATGGGCCCGGCTCCCACCGTGCTGACCCCTGCCAATGGTTCGTCCACGTCGAACCCCACGCCCCCCATCACGGGCACGACGCCGGGCCCGAACCAGACGGTCCGCATCTACATCGACGGTCAGCCCCAGGCCACGACGGTGACGTCCGACGCGGCGGGCAACTTCAGCTTCACGCCGACGGTGCCCCTGAGCGTGGCCGCGCACACCGTCTACGCGGTCACGGTGACCAGCGGCGTCGAGAGCGCCCCGAGCAACACCAACACCTTCACCGTCACCGCCCCCGCGACGCCGACGGTGGCCATCACCGCGCCGGCCAACGGCGCCACGGTGACCAACCCCACCAACGTGACGGTGTCGGGTACGGCGGCCAACGCCACCTCCGTCACGCTCACCGTCAACGGGACGAACTACGGCCCCATCCCGGTGACCGGCGGCGCATGGAGCCAGGTGCTCAGCCCGAGCCCGCTGCCCAACGGCACCTACAACGTGTCCGCGGTGTCCACGAACGGCACAGTCAACAGCACCACGGCGACCTCCACCTTCACGGTGGCAGCGCCGACGGTGGCGATCACCATGCCGGCGAGCGGCTCGACGGTGACGAACCCCAACGTGACGGTGACGGGCACGGCCGCGAACGCGACCAGCGTGACCGTGACCTTCCAGGGCACGAACTACCCGGCGACGGTGACGGGCGGTAACTGGAGCGTGGCCCTGCCGGGCCCGCTGGCCAACGGCAACTACACCGTGACCGCGGTCTCCACCAACGGCACGACCAACAGCACCACGGCGACCTCCGCCTTCACGGTGGCCGGGCCGACGGTGGCCATCAGCACCCCGGCCAACGGCTCCACGGTGACGAACCCGAACAGCGTGACGGTGACCGGTACGGCCGCGAACGCCACCAGCGTCACGCTCACGGTCAACGGGACGAACTACGGCCCCATCGCGGTGACCGGTGGGGCATGGAGCCAGGTGCTCTCCCCGAGCCCGCTGCCCAACGGGACGTACAACGTGTCAGCGGTGTCCACGAACGGCACGACCAACAGCACTGCTGCGACCTCCACCTTCACGGTGGCGGGCCCGACGGTCGCCATCACCACGCCGGCGAACGGCTCGACGGTGTCGAACCCGAACGTGACGGTGACCGGTACGGCCGCGAACGCGACCAACGTGACCGTGACGTTCCAGGGCACCAACTACCCGGCCACCGTGACGGGCGGTTCCTGGTCCGTGGCCCTGCCGGGCCCGCTGGCCAATGGCACGTACACCGTGACGGCCGTGTCCTCGAACGGCACGACCAACAGCACCACGGCCTCGTCCACCTTCACGGTGAACGTGCCCGCGCCGACGGTGGCCATCACCACCCCGGCCAACGGCTCGACGGCGTCGAACCCGAACGTGACGGTGACCGGTACGGCCGCGAACGCGACCACGGTGACGGTCACCTTCCAGGGCACGAACTACGGTCCCATCACGGTGACGGGTGGCAACTGGAGCCAGGCGCTGCCCGGCCCGCTGGCCAATGGCACGTACACCGTGACCGCCGTGTCCACGAACGCGTATGGCACGAACAGCACGACCGCGACCTCCACCTTCACGGTGGCGGGTCCGACGGTGGCGATCACCACCCCGGCCAACGGCTCGACGACGACCAACCCCAACGTGACGGTGACGGGCACGGCCGCGAACGCGACCAACGTGACCGTGACCTTCCAGGGCACGAACTACCCGGCCACCGTGACGGGCGGCAACTGGAGCGTGGCGCTGCCGGGCCCGCTGGCCAATGGCACGTACACCGTGACGGCCGTGTCCTCGAACGGCACGACCAACAGCACCACGGCGACCTCCACCTTCACGGTCGCGGTGCCCGCGCCGACGGTGGCCATCAGCACCCCGGCCAACGGCTCCACGGTGACCAACCCGAACGTGACGGTGACCGGTACGGCCGCGAACGCGACCACGGTGACCCTGACGTTCCAGGGCACGAACTACGGCCCCATCACGGTGACCGGTGGCAACTGGAGCCAGGCGCTGCCCGGTCCGCTGGCGGATGGCACGTACACCGTGACCGCCGTGTCCACGAACGCCCAGGGCACGAACAGCACGACCGCGACCACCACCTTCACGGTGGACCAGACGCCTCCGACGGTGGCCATCAGCACCCCGGCGGACGGCGCGATCCTCAACACCCCCAACGTGACGGTGACCGGCACGTCCGTGGGCGCATCGTTCGTGACGCTCACCTTCGACGGCGCCAGCTACGGCCCCATCACCGTGAACGGTGACGGCACCTGGAGCTACGCGCTGCCCGGCCCCCTGGCCGAGGCCACGTACACCGTGACCGCGACGGCCACGGATGCGGCGGGCAACACCAGCACGCCGGACAGCTCCACGTTCACGGTGGACCTGACCGCGCCGACGGTGGCCATCAGTTCGCCGGCCGACGGCTCCGTCATCGGCACCGACACGGTGACGGTGACCGGTACCGCCACGGGCGCGACGTCCGTGACGCTGACCTACGGCGGCACCAACTACGGCCCCATCCCCGTGGATGGCGCGGGCAACTGGACCTACGCGCTGCCCGTGACCCTGCCGGAAGGCCCGAACACCGTGACCGCGGTGTCCACGGACGCGGCCGGCAACACCAGCACGCCCGCGACCTCCACCTTCACGGTGGACCTGACCGTCCCCACGGTCGCCATCACCACGCCGGCCAACAACACCTCGGTGAACACCGGCTCGGTGACGGTCACCGGCACGACGACCAACGCGACCTCCGTGACGCTCACCTTCGATGGCGCCAGCTATGGCCCCATCACCGTGAATGGTGACGGCACCTGGAGCTACGCGCTGCCCGGCCCCCTGGCCGAGGCCACGTACACCGTGACCGCCGTGTCCACGAACGGCGCGGGCACCCCCAGCGCGACCGCGACCTCCACCTTCACGGTGGACCTGACGCCGCCGACCGTCGCCATCAGCACCCCGGCGGACGGCTCGACGACGAACACCCCCAACGTGACGGTGACGGGCACGTCCACGGGCGCGACGTCCGTGACGCTGAGCTACAACGGCACGGACTACGGTCCCATCCCCGTGGATGGCGCGGGCAACTGGACCTATGCGCTGCCGGTGACCCTGCCCGAGGGCTCCATCACCCTCACCGCGACGTCCACGGACGCGGCGGGCAACAAGAGCACGGCTGCCAACACCACCTTCACGGTGGACCTGACGGATCCGGAAGTCGAAATCACCGCGCCGGTGGACGGCTCGACGGTGGCCTCCGGCACGGTGACCGTCACCGGCACCTCCGTGGGCGCCACCTCCGTGACGCTGTCCTTCCAGGGCAATGACTACGGCCCCATCCCCGTGGATGGCTCCGGCAACTGGAGCCAGGCGCTGCCCGGTCCGCTGACGGATGGCACGTACACCGTGACCGCGGTGTCCACGGACGCGGCCGGCAACGAGAGCACGCCCGACAGCTCCACCTTCACGGTGGACACGGCCGCCCCGACGGTGGCCATCACCACCCCGGCCAACGGCTCCACGGTGGGCGCCAACGTCACGGTCACCGGTACGACCGCGGGCGGGGCGACGAGCGTGACCGTGTCCTTCCAGGGCACGGACTACGGCCCCATCCCCGTGGATGCCTCCGGCAACTGGAGCCAGGCGCTGCCCGGCCCGCTGGCCAACGGCACGTTCACGGTGACGGCGGTGGCGGTGGACGCGGTGGGCAACACCAGCACGACCGCGACCTCCACCTTCACGGTGAACACGGCCGCCCCGACGGTGGCCATCACCACGCCGGCCAACGGCTCCACGCTGACCAACCCCAACGTGACGGTCACGGGCACGTCCGCGAACGCCACGTCCGTGACGGTGACGTTCAATGGCACCAACTACGGCCCCATCGCGGTGAACGCCTCCGGCAACTGGAGCCAGGCGCTGCCCGGCCCGCTGGCGGATGGCACGTACACCGTCACGGCGGTGTCCACGAACGGCGCGGGCACGAACAGCACGACCGCGACCACCACCTTCACCGTCAACACGTCGGGCAAGGTGGACTCGGACAACGACGGTCTGCCGGACGACGAGGAGATCCTCGCGGGCACCGACCCGAACAACCCGGACACCGACGGCGACGGCATCCCCGACGGCATCGAGGTCAAGGTGGGCGGGACGGATCCGCTCGACAGCGACTCGGATGACGACGGCATCCTCGACGGCAACGAGGACAAGGACCACGACGGCGTCGTCGACGCCGACGAGACCGACCCGAAGAGCATCGACACCGACGGCGACGGCCTGACCGACGGCGTGGAGCTGGGCCTCACCGAGCCCCAGGGCACCGGCACCGACCCGTCCAAGTTCGTGGCGGACAAGGACCCGTCGACGAAGACCAACCCCCTGGACGACGACACGGACGACGACGGCCTCACCGACGGCAACGAGGACGCCAACCACGACGGCAAGGTGGACCCGACCGAGACGGACCCGAACAAGCTCGACACGGACGGTGACGGCCTGACGGACGGCCTGGAGCTGGGCCTCACCCAGCCCCAGGGCCAGGACACCGACCCGGCGACGTTCAAGGCGGACCAGGACCCCGACACCAAGACGAACCCGCTCGACCCCGACACCGACAAGGGCGGCGTGTTCGACGGCGTCGAGGACCGCAACCACAACGGCCGCGTGGACGTGCAGGAGTCCGACCCGCTCAACCCGGCGGACGACCAGGACGCGGACGGCGACGGCATCGACAACGCCAGGGAGCTGGAGCTCGGGACGGATCCGTTCGACTCCGACTCGGATGACGACGGCGTGCCGGACGGCATCGACGGGATTACCGATACGGACGGCGACGGCACCATCGACGCGCTGGACCCGGACAGCGACAACGACGGCATCAACGACGGCACGGAGCTGGGCGTCACGGCGGAGACCGCTCCGGCGGGCACCGACACGTCGTCCCCGAACTTCAAGCCGGACGCGGACCCCTCGACGAAGACGGACCCGAAGAACCCGGACACGGACGGCGACGGCCTGAAGGACGGCGAGGAGGACGCCAACCACGACGGCCGCCGTGACGCCACGGAGACGGATCCGAACATGAAGGACACCGACCAGGGCGGCATCGACGACGGCACGGAGGTGAAGGGCGGCTCGGATCCGCTCGACGCCAACGATGACTTCCTGGTGGTGGGCCACGGCTGCAGCACGGGCGGCTCCGGTTCGCTGGCGCCCTTCGCGCTGATGCTGCTGGCGCTGCCCCTGGTGGGCCGCCGCTTCCGCCGCGCCGGGGACCTCCTGGCGCGCGCGGGTGGGGCGCTGGCCGTGTTCATCACGGCGCTGTTCGCGAGCGGCTCCGCTCACGCGCAGGCCACCGCCGTGTCACAGGCCATCGACGTGCAGCAGTACAAGCCGGGCCCGGGCGTCGCGGACGTGCTCGCGGTGCACGGCGCGAAGGTGCAGCGGCACCTGGGGTGGAACGTGGGGCTGTCGGTCAACTACGCCGACAAGCCGCTCAACTTCTTCGACCCCCGCTCGGACACGTACGTCACCTCCCTGGTGAAGAGCCAGGTGGGCTTCGACCTGATGGGCGCCGTCGGCCTCTTCGACCGGTTCGAAATCGGCGTCGTGCTGCCCATCACCATCCAGGGCTCGGAGGCCTCTCCGGCCGTGGACTCCTCCTTCGCCAACGGGGTGAGCGGGGGCGGCATCGGCGACCTGCGCCTCATCCCGAAGGCGCGGCTGCTGGACGGTGACGACTACGGCGTGTCCGTGGTGCTGCCCATCTCGCTGCCCACGGGCGGTGCGTCGGACTTCCTCGGCGGGTCGGGCGTGTCCGTCAACCCGCGCGTGGTGGCGGAGTACGGCAAGCGCTTCCGCCTCCTCGCCAACGTGGGCGTGGACCTCCGCAAGGCGGAGCAGCTTCGCAACCTGAACGTCGGCAGCGCGCTGGCGTACGGGGTGGGCGCGGAGGTCCCGCTGGGGAATTCGCCGCTGGCCGCCCAGGCGTCGCTGGTGGGCGCCATGGGCTTCAAGCAGCAGAACGAGGAGGAGCGTCCCCTGGAGCTGCTCGCGGCCCTGAAGTACCGCGCGCCGACCGGCCTGTCCGCGCAGGTGGGCGCGGGCCCGGGCCTCACGCACGGCTACGGCACGCCGACCTTCCGCGTGCTCGCGTCCGTGGCCTACACCGCCCCGGAGCGCGCCGCGGAGCCGCCCCGGCCGGTGTGCCCGGAGGGCCCCGAGGACTTCGACGGCTTCCAGGACCAGGACGGCTGCGCGGACCCGGACAACGACGGCGACGGCATCCCGGACACGGAGGACAAATGCCCCAACGAGCCGGAGACGGTGAACGGCTTCGAGGACACCGACGGCTGCCCGGACACGCAGCCCGTGGCGCCGCCTCCGCCCGCGCCGGTGGACAGCGACGGCGACGGCATCCTGGACCCGGACGACAAGTGCCCCAACGCGCCCGAGGACATGGACGACTTCCAGGACCAGGACGGCTGCCCGGATCCGGACAACGACAAGGACGGCATCCCCGACACGGCGGACAAGTGCCCGCTGGAGCCGGAGACCATCAACGGCGTGGAGGACGAGGACGGCTGCCCGGACAAGGGCAAGGTGAAGGTGCTCGTCGAGGGCGAGCGCATCTTCATCCTGGAGAAGGTCTACTTCGCCACGAACAAGGACGTCATCCTGCCGCGCTCGTTCCCCATCCTGAAGCAGGTGGCCGCCGTGCTGCGCGCCAACCCGCAGGTGGAGCTGCTGCGCATCGAGGGCCACACGGACAGCCAGGGCAACGACGCCGCCAACCTGGACCTGTCCAAGCGCCGCGCCGCCAGCGTGAAGACGTTCCTCGTCAACGAGGGCATCGCCGCCGAGCGCCTGGACTCCGAGGGCTTCGGTGAGTCGAAGCCGGTGGACACCAACAAGACCGCCGCGGGCCGTGAGAACAACCGCCGCGTGGAGTTCAACATCGTGAAGCTGGGCAAGGTGGAGGTGGAGAAGCCCACCCCGTAGCGCTCCACGCCCGGAATGAAACACGCGAGGCCCGGTTCCCCCCGAGGGAGCCGGGCCTCTTCGTCATCCGCGCCCCGTCCTGTCACGTCAGGTGTGCGCGGAGGGCGCGCACAACGGGTCACGGTGAGTCACCGGACGCGAGTCAAGAGGGTGTTTACGCGCGCGCGATGTCCGCATGGCCGCTGATGCCATTCGCGTAAGTGGGCGTCAGGACTCGGTCGCGCAGCAGGGCGCTACAGGCTGGTAGCGGAATACTTGCCAAAGCGCCCGACTTCCTGATGATTGTCGAGGGTGGGTGTTTCCGCGGACGGCGCCGCGGTGCTTCCGCCACGAGGACGACATGGACCAGTTCGAGCAGAACAAGCAGGCCGCGAAGATTCGTGTCGTGGGCGCGGGCGGGGCGGGCTGCAACGCGGTCAACACGATGATTCTGTCGAAGCTGGACCGCGTCGACTTCATCGCCGCCAACACCGATGTCCAGGCGCTCGCCGCGAGCAAGGCGCCCACCCGGCTGCAGTTGGGCCAGGCGCTCACCAAGGGTCTGGGCGCCGGCGCCAACCCGGAGATGGGCCGCGAGGCCGCCCTGGAGTCGCGCGATCAGATCGCCGCGGTGCTGGAAGGCGCCGACATGGTCTTCGTCACCGCCGGTATGGGCGGTGGCACCGGCACGGGCGCCGCGCCCATCATCGCGGACATCGCCAAGAGCCTGGGCTGCCTCACGGTGGGCGTCGTCACCAAGCCCTTCCTCTTCGAAGGCAACAAGCGCCGCAAGCAGGCCGAGCAGGGCATCGTGGAGCTCAAGGCCGCGGTGGACACGCTCATCACCATCCCCAACCAGCGCCTGCTGTCGCTCTCCAATGAGCCCATGCCGCTCTTGGAGACCTTCAAGCGCGCCGACGAGGTCCTGCTCAACGCCGTGCAGGGCATCAGCGACCTCATCCAGTACCACGGCTACATCAACGTGGACTTCGCGGATGTGAAGACCATCATGAGCGACAAGGGCCTGGCGCTCATGGGCACCGGCCACGCCTGTGGCGACCGCCGCGCCATCACCGCCATGCAGCAGGCCATCTCCAGCCCGCTGCTGGAGGACGTCTCCATCGACGGCGCCACCGGCCTGCTCATCAACATCACCGGCGGCCGCGACATGACCCTGCAGGAGGTCAACGAGGCGCTGACGCTGGTGCACGACGCGGCGGACGGCGAGGCGGAGATCATCTTCGGGTCGCTCATCGACGAGCAGATCCAGGACGAGGTGAAGATCACCATCATCGCCACGGGCTTCGTGCACCGGGACGCGCCCAAGGTGCGCTCCATGCCGCAGGTGGTGCAGGTGCCGCTGGTGGGCCGTCCCTCCACGCCGCCGTCCGTGCTGTCCTCGACGCGTGAGGAGGTGGCCAGCCTGGTGCCCGCGAAGAGCACGCCGCGTCCGACCATGTCCACGGTGGAGGCGCCCAAGTCGTCCATGCAGAGCGCGCGCACGGCCGTGGTGAAGGACGCGGCGCTGCCCCTGGACGAGGATCAGTTCGACATCCCCACGTTCCTGCGCCGCCAGGGCCAGACGGAGCTGCCGTAAGCAGGCAGCGGCGGGGACGCTAGCGGGGGAGGCGGGCGACGCTCGCCGTGCCCCTGCCGGTGAGGCGGTCGCATCGGGTGAACAGTCCGTCCACCTCGTCGTAGAGCGCGTCGATGCGCTCCGACGCGCTGGGGGCGGGCAGCAGGCCGTCGCCGGACAGCTCCTCCAGGCGGGTGCCGGCGCGCTGCAGCAACTGCAGGGCCTTGAGCAGGGAGCGGCCCTGCTGCGTGCCGTCGGGCGTGAAGAGGGTGCCGCCCTCGTAGAGCGTCACCAGGTTGGCGCGGGTGTCCTGCTGCCGCTGGTTGAGCCGGTTCCGGTACAAGTCCAGACGGCGGGCGCGACGGGCACCATGCAGGTCCACGACGCTGTGCGTTCCTGTCGACGGGGGATTCACGTCGGGCAAGGTACGCCAGGGGCTCGCAAGCCCGCAAATTTACGGGACTGTACGGACCTGTTGCGCGGCTGCCCGGACGCTTGTCAGTCAAGGGGGTGGGGGTTAGTTTGGCCGCCCTTCGCAACGCCAGGGTGCCTGCCATGTTCCAGAAGCTGCTCATCGCCAACCGGGGTGAAATCGCGCGTCGCATCGGGGCGGTGGCCCGAGGCATGGGCGTGAAGACGGTGGCGGTGTACTCGGACGCGGACGTGAACCTGCCTTTCGTGAAGGAGGCGGACGAGGCCGTGAGGATCGGCCCCGCGCCCGCGAAGGACAGCTACCTGAGCATCCCCGCCATCCTGGAGGCCGCGAAGAAGACGGGCGCCCAGGCGGTGCACCCGGGCTACGGCTTCCTGTCGGAGAACGGCGAGTTCGCCCAGGCGTGCGCGGACGCGGGGCTGACGTTCGTGGGCCCGCCGCCGGAGGCCATGGCGCGGATGAAGGACAAGAGCCAGGCGCGCAAGCTGGTGTCCGCCGCGGGCGTGCCGGTGGTGCCCGGCAGCGACGGCGTGCTGCCGGACGTGCAGAGCGCCCTGGAGGCCGCGGAGCGCATCGGCTACCCGGTGCTGTGCAAGGCCGCCAGCGGCGGTGGCGGCATCGGCATGGCGGCGGCGAACAACCCCGCGGAGCTGGAGAAGGTCTACCGCCAGTGCACGGACCGCGCGAAGGCCGCCTTCGGCCGCGAGGGCGTGTACCTGGAGCGCTACTTCCCGGCGCCCCGCCACATCGAGGTGCAGATCCTGGGCGACACCCACGGCCACCTCATCCACGGCCTGGAGCGCGAGTGCTCCATCCAGCGCCGGCACCAGAAGGTGGTGGAGGAGGCCCCGTCGGTGCTGTTCGCCAACGGACGCAACGCGGGCCTGGCGGAGGAGCTCTTCACGGCGGCCGTCAAGGCGGCGAAGGCGTTCGGCTACGCCAACGCGGGCACGGTGGAGTTCCTGTACTCCGACGGGCAGGTGTACTTCATCGAGATGAACGCCCGGCTCCAGGTGGAGCACCCGGTGACGGAGCTGACCACCGGCCTGGACCTCATCGGCTGGCAGTTGCGCATCGCCGCGGGCGAGAAGCTGACGGTGAAGCAGGAGGACGTGAAGCGGAAGGGCGCGGCGCTGGAGTTCCGCATCTACGCGGAGGACCCGGTGAAGTACTTCCCGTCCCCCGGCCCGCTGAAGGTCTTCCAGCCGCCCACGGGCGAGGGCGTGCGCCTGGACTCCGGCTACGCGGAAGGGGACGTGGTGACGCCGAACTACGACCCGATGATCGCCAAGCTCATCATCAGCGGCGCCACGCGCGACGAGGCCATTGCCCGCGCGGTGAAGGCGCTGGAGTCCTTCCGCATCGAAGGCATCAAGACGAACATCCCGCTCCACCTGCGCATCCTGAAGGACCCTGCCTTCAGCGCCGGTGAGCTGGACACGCACTTCCTGGATTCTCACGCGAAGCCTTAAGTATTCCCACCCGAGGAGGGACGGTTCATGGCGGACGTTGCGGCGCACATCACGGGCACGGTGTGGAAGATCGAAGTGAAGGTGGGCGACAAGGTGGATGCCGGCACCACGCTCGTCATCCTCGAGTCCATGAAGATGGAGATGCCCGTGGAGGCCGAAGAGGGCGGCACGGTGAAGGAGATCCGCTGCAAGGAGGCGCAGCCGGTCAACGAGGGTGACGTCCTCGTGGTGCTCGAGTAGCCACGGGCGCCACCGGATGGAGCCCACGCTGGAGGTGGAGGATCGCGAGGGCGGTGTCCGGGTGCTCACCGTCTCCAACCCGTCGCGGCGCAACGCGCTGAATGACGCGTTGCTGGCCCGGCTGGACGCGGCGCTGGAGCCGGCCGCCCACGTGCGCGCGCTGCTGGTGCGCGGCCGGGGCGGGCACTTCTGCGCGGGCTACGACTTGACGCACCTGGGGCCGCCGGGCGCGGACGGGCGGCTGCCGGATGACCCGCTGGTGGCGTGCCTGCTGAAGCTGGAGCGGCACCCGGCGCCGTCGGTGGCGCTGGTGCAGGGCGGCGCGGTGGGCGCGGGCTTCGACCTGGCGGCCTCCTGCGACTTCCGCGTGGGCGCCGCCGACGCGTTCTTCCTCATGCCTCCGGCCCGGCTGGGCATCGTGTACTCGCCGGAGGGGCTGGCGCGGGCGGTGCGGCTGGTGGGGCTGTCGCGCGCCAAGCAGTTGTTCCTCACCGCGCGCCGGCTGCCGGCGGCGGAGGCGCTCGCGTGGGGCCTGCTGGATGAGTGCCCCGAGGACGCGGAAGGCCGCGCGCTGGCGCTGTGCGCGACGCTGGCCGCGGGGGCGCCCAGGGCGGTGTCGGGGATGAAGGAGGCGTTCGGGCTGCTGGCGCGCTCCGGGCTGTCCCCGGAGGACGTCGCGCACCTGCGTCAGGTGCGCGGCGAGGCGTTTGGCAGCGAGGACGCGAAGGAGGGGCGCGCGGCCTTCCTGGAGAAGCGCGCGCCCCGGTTCTCCGGCCGCTAGGTGTCGCCGAACAGCTCGCCCATGCGCAACTGCAGCGCGGAGGCGATCTTGTAGAGCGACGAGATGGACGCGGAGGACTCCGCGCGCTCAATCTGGGACAGCAGGGACACGGACAGGCCGGTGCGGCGGGCGAGCTGCTTGAGCGTGAGCTCCTGCGTCTTGCGCGCGTCGCGGATGGTGCGGCCAATGGCGCGGTGCAGGTCCGCTTCCGGGTCCTGGGACAGGCCCTTCTTCTGCAGCGCGTTGCGCACGGCGGCCGTGAACTGCTCCGGCTCCATGGGCTTCTTCACATAGTCGGACGCCTGCGCCTTCAGCGACGCGACGGCCGTGTCCACGGTGGGGTACGCCGTGGCGACGATGACCGCGATGTCCGTGTCGTACTTGCGGATCAGCTCCAGCACCTCGGTGCCGGACATCTGCGGCATCATCATGTCGAGGATGACGAGATGGAAGTCGGAGCCACGGAGGATGTCCACCGTCTGGGTGGGGTCCGTGGTGGTGACGACCTCGTAGCCTTCACGGGTCAGCACGAGCTTGAGGTAGTCGCAGTTGTCCTGCTCGTCATCAACTACCAGGATGCGAATCTGCACAGCGTCTCCTCGCTGCAGGGTTGAGGGAAGTGCTGCGGGGGGGCTACTCGCCAGTGTTGGAGGCGGGGGTTATTGAGCCTGGGACGCTGCTTGGGTGACCTTGCTCAGGGCTTTGATCACCAGGTCGCGCTTCGGATAGCCCTCGGGGGTGAGCAGGAGGAAGGTCTTGTAGGCCTGCTCACTCGCCTTGAAGTCCTTCAGCGTGGCGTGCACCACGCCCAGCATCAGGTGACACTCGGGGACCTTGGGGGCTCGCGCCGCGCAGTCCTTGGCGAGCGACAGGGCTCCGTTGGCGTCCGTCTTGGCCAGGGTGAGCACCTTGGCCTTGATGGGTTCGATGTTCGCCGCGACGTCCGCCGGCTTCATCGTCTTCAGGGTGTCCGCCGTCACGTCCTCCGCCGTCAGGGTGGCGGCGCTGGCCGGGCTGGCGGCTTCGGTGTCCTGCGGCTTCTGGGCGTCCAGGCGTTGCTTCACGCCGTCGTAGCGGGAGCTGAAGACGGTCTCCGGGGAGACCCTGGCGAAGCTGGCCGCCGCCTCCTTGAACTTGCTGGCGTCCAGGGCTTCCTGGGCGGCCTTGAGGTTCTTGTCGGCTTCCATCTCCTGGGCCAGCAGGCGCTCGCGCGCGGCCTGCGCCTTGACGGCCTGCGGGCCCCGGGCGCCTTCGCCCAGGCTCTTGAGGATCGCGCTCGCGACCTCGAAGTCGGCGGCCCTGAGCGCGGTGGCGAAGTCCTCTTCCGTCGCCTTCGGGGTCTGGGGTTCCGGGGGCGGCTTCACCGGCTCCGGAGTCCTCGGCGCGTCAGGGGCCTTCGTGTCCGGCGGCTTCGCCGCCACGGTCTCCGGGGGCTTCGTCTCCGGGGGCGGGGTCCGCGGCGGCGCCTCCGGGGGCGGCTGCTGCGGATCCGCGGCGACCACGGGCGGCGTGGTGTCCGGCGGCTTGGGCAGCAGCTCCTGGCCCTTCACCACGAAGAGCGCCGCGCCCGCGCCAATGGACAGGAACACGATGACCGCGGCCACCCACATCTTCTTGGAGCCGGCGCGGCCCTGCTGCGCGGCGATGTCGTCTTCCAGCGAGCCGGGCCCCACGAAGCGCAGCTTCACGTGGCCCATCTCGATGATGTCACCGTGGGCGAGCGTCGCCTGGGCGTAGCTCTCGCCGTTGACCGTCATCCCGTTGGCCGACTGCATGTCGATGACGCGCCACTCGCCGGTCTCCTCGCGCACGACCTTCGCGTGCGTGCGGGACAGCGAGCGGTGGTCCAGGGCCACGTCGTTCTCCGACGTGCGGCCGATCCGCAGCTCCGTGCGGTTGCAGTCGAACTCCTGGCCCTTGAACTCGGCGGGGCCGAGCACCACCAGCCGGGGCTGCTCGTCCTCCGGCACGCGCTCCACGCGCCGGGGCCGGTCCGCCTCCATCTGGTCCATGCGGATGATGGACGTGGCGTTGCGGCGGGCATCCGCGGACACGGGCGTGTGGTCGTGCTCGTCGTCCGAGTCGTCGTTGTCCTCCGCCTCGTCCTCCCCGTCCACCATGGTGTCGCGGGGGCGGGGGCCGCTGGCGACGGCGTCCTCGTCGTCGTCCTCCTCGGGCTCCGGCTCCGGCCGGCGGGAGGCGGGCACCTTGGCGGTGATGGCGCCAGTGGGGGCGCTGGCGTTGGCCGCGCCCTCGACCTGCAACGCCAGATCGTAGTCGCCAATCTGGATGAGGTCGCCCTCCTTGAGAGGGAGCTGGCCTGCGACGCGCTCGCCGTTGATCCGGGTGCCGTTGTAGCTCCCCAGGTCTTCGAGCACGACGTGGCCATTGAGGCGCACGAGCCGGGCGTGTCGACGTGACACGTTCCGCTCGGTCAGGCGGATGGTGTTCCCCTCCTGACGGCCAATGGTGATTTCGTCGCGCACGAAGGGAACAACGGTCTTGCGCCCCTCGTCGTCTTCGATGATGAGCTTCAGCACGGGTCCGGTCCGAGTACAGCTATAGCAGAATGCCCTTCACCGAGACAAGCCATGTATCCCCCGAGAACAACAGGGTTTTTCGCCCATCCCAGGGTCAGGAAGGCACTGTTGTCCATCGGTCGATTGGCCGGAAAGGGTGGTGAGGGCAGGGTACCGGCGCTCACGATAGCGCTGATCGCGGCGCAGGCCATTCTGTACGCGTTCGTGGCGTCCGGAGGGCCGCCCGGCGTGGATGCGCTGATCCACTGGGGCGCCAAGTCGGGCCCCCTGGTGACGGACGCGGGGCAGGGCTGGCGGCTGCTGTCCGCCAACCTCCTGCACCGGGACGCCCTGCACCTGGGGCTCAACCTGCTGGTGTTCGCGGGGGTGGGCACGGCGGTGGAGCGCGCGTGCCGGTGGTGGGACTACGTGGCGCTGCTCGCCGTGTCCGGGCTGGCGACGATGGCGGGCTCGCTCTGGTGGTCTCCCACGGTGAGCGTGGGCGCGTCCGGGTGGGTGTTCGGGTGCGTGGGGGCGCTGCTGGTGCTGGGGCGGCGCGGCCGGGGCGAGGCCCGGGGCGCGCGGCCCGGGTGGTTCTCCGGGGAGAACGCGCTGCCCACGGTGCTCGTCTTCCTGTGGCTCGGCTGGACGAGCGTGGGCGTGGACAACGCGGGGCACATGGGCGGGCTGATGGCGGGCCTGCTCGTGGGCGTCCTCCTGCGCTCGCGGGCGTGGGGGGCGGGGGGCGTCCGGGCGGCGGCGCTGGTGGGGCTCGCGGGGCTGGGCGCGGCGGTGGTGGTGATGGAGCGGTCCCGGTGGCGGGTGGAGCACGACGACGGCTTCGGGGTGGCGGTGTCGCTGCCGGACGGCTGGCGCCGCGAGGAGGACGGCCAGGGGCGGAGGGCCTTCTCCAACGGGCTGAAGGGCCTGGGGCGGGCCACGCTCACGGCGGAGGCCATCGAGGCGGGGGAGCCCGGGGACGGCTCGGCGCAGGCCCAGCACTTCCTGGACGCGTCGCTGGTGCCGGGGCGGGCGGGACCGGAGGGGCACACGGTGTCCGCGGGCGCCGTCGAGCCCGCGTCATTGGGAGGCCGGCCCGCGCAGCGGATCCGCGCGGAGCTGGACGGGGTGGGGGGGCGGACCCACCTGGTGGCGTGGTTCGTGCCGCGCGGGGAGTGGGTGTACCGCATCGTCTTCACCTGGCCCCAGGCCTACCCGGCCTACGCGCGGGTGGTGGAGCGGATGACGGCGGACGTGCGCTTCGAGGAGCCCGCGAGCCTGCGGGTCGCCCGGGCCCGGGCGTTGCTGGTGCCGGGCGTGGCGGGGCCGCTGCGGGAGCTGGGGCTCGCCCTGCGGCGGTGGGGGCTGCCGGCGGATGCCGTGGAGCCCCTGGCGTCGGCGGTGCGGCTGGCGCCCACCCAGGTGGACACGCGCGTGGAGCTGGCCCGCGCGTACTTCGAGTCCGGACAGGTGGAGGCGGGCTGCCACGCGGCGGCGGAGGCCCGGGTGTACGGGCCGTCCGACACGGGCGCGCTGGAGGCGGGCGTGCGCTGCGCGCTGGCGAGGGGAGACACGGCCGAGGCCTTGCTGCGCCTGGAGGAGGCCCGCCGCGTGGACCCCCGGGATGCGCGCCTGCGCGCGGCCGAGGGCGCCTTGAAGGCGGCGGTCGAGGGGCCGGAGCGCTCCCCACCGCGGCGGTGACGCCGTCTCACCTCGCGCCGAACGGGCGCACCGCGAGCCCCGCGCCCAGCATCCCCTCGTCGCGCCGGAAGAGGCCCGCGTCGCTCTTCACGCCCGTGGCCGTGAGCCGCACGACCACCGGCGCGTCGTTGACCGCGAGGAGCACGTGCTCCAGCGCGACCTCGCCCCGCGCCCGGAACCCGGCGCCGCCGTCGGAGCCGAAGCTCCAGCCGGCGAGCCCCGTCGCGCGCAGGGCCCACCTGCCATCCCGCGTCTCCCAGCCCGCGTCGATCAGCAGCGACGTGAAGGGGGACACCTCGTTGCGGGTGCCGTCCGGCGCGTGTCGCAGGGCATGGCTCGCGGCGGGGCCCACGGCCAGCCAGCCCCGCTCCGTGTTCGTGCGGAGCGGATCCAACAGCAGCCCCACGCGCCCCGTCTCCAGCGTCCAGCCCGGGCCCTCCCAGACGCGCCGCTCCAGGTGCGCCGCGCGCACGGCGAGGGCCACGTCGAACGGGAAGGGGATGCGCCGGGGCCGGCCGATGGAGACGAGCAGGGAGCCCTCCTCCACGTGCCTGCGCAGCAGGCCGTCGTACGCGGTGAAGGTCAGCCCCTGCTGCTCGCCGCCCCACGCCTCCGTCATGAGCAGCCGGTGCGAATCAATCCACAGCGAGTCCGCCTTGCTGCCGCTCGTGCGCACCCAGCGGACCAGGAACCCCGTGCGCACGGCGAGGGACTCCGCGTCGTCCTGCACGCGCAGGCCGGTGCCCAGCACCCAGCCGGTGCCGGGGTCGAAGCAGGTGGGGAACGTCTCCCCGGCCGCCGTCCGGCCCTGACAGGACAGGCCGGGCGTGGTGCCCAGGAGCAACGCCAGCGCGAGCGCCACCATCCCGGGCCTAGCCCTTCCCGGGAGGGGACGCCGGCGCGGACCTCCTGGCCGGGGCCCACAGGGAGAAGCGCAGGCCCGCCTGCGCGGACCACTCCCAGCCGGCGGGCGCGTTCGCCACGTCGTCCCGCCACGTCCCGCGCCCGTCCAGCGTCACGCTCACGGGCTGGTCGTTGATGGCCAGGACGATGAGCTCATAGCCCGCGCGCAGCCGCAGCCGCTCCGGACGCAGGGGCCGGCCCTCCACGGCTTGCGCGAGGAGCACCTTCTGGGCCTCCGCGCCGAAGCGCACGTGGTGGAAGCCGTCGCGGTCCAGGGTGAGGTCCCCCTCCAGCGCCGCCGCGGGGACGAGCGTGAAGAAGCCGTTCGTGCGGTCGCGCTCCACGGCGGGCCCGGTCCGCAGGCGCACGTAGGACACGAGGTCGCTCGAGTGCCACAGGTCCAGCGTCACCTGCGTCGTGGCCACGGAGAGGAAGTCCCCGTGCGCGTCCCCACGGCGCACCTGCTCGCCGTGGAGCAGCTCCATCCAGAAGCCCAGGTTGGCGTGGATGTCGAAGCGCCGGGGGCGGCCGTAGAAGGTCGTCACCCGGAAGAGCGGCGCGTCGTTCTGGCTGCGGAAGTCGTAGCGCAGGAGCGTGACGTCGTAGGAGGCCGCGTCGCCCAGGTACAGCTCCGTGTCCAGCAGCGTCATCCGGTGCAGCCGCTCCGAGTCCCCCGGCCACTCCAGGTCCACGCCGAAGTCCACCCGCACGCGCTCGTCCAGGCGGTCCGTCTCGCGCAGCCAGCGCGGCGCCCAGGCCCCGCCCACGTAGACGCGCCGGTGCAGGTCGAAGTTGTACTGGAGCACCCGGCCACGCTCGTCGCGGTACCAGCCCGGCGGCGCCTCCGCGATGGCGGGCACCAGGCGGTACTGGCGCACCGTCTCCATGGGCATCAGGTTCGACACGCACCTGTCCACCCGCTGCAGGGGCTGGTCCTTCTCATGGCCCTCCGAGTCCAGCTCGTTGGCGGGCGACACCAGGCACTGCTTCTTCGCGTCGTCGCAGCGGGCGCGCCAGGCCCCGGAGGGAACGGCCGGCGTGGGCGGCAGGGCGAGGCACCGCGCCTGCCCGGCGGAGGGCTGCTGGGGAGACGACGCGTCCGGAAGGGCCATCTGGAGGTCCCATGGCTCCGGCTCCTCCGGCGCCTCCACCTGCCCCAGCAGGAGGGCACATCCCAGGGTCACCGCTGAAACCAGCATCACTGCTCCTTGATGAGCGGCCCGCCGCGCTCCGGCCACGCGGTCGGGGTTCGTGATGGGGGCCCCTACAAGGCCCGTGCCCCTGGCGGGACGACGGTGTTTCGCGGACTTGCCCGTGCGGCTGTGCAGGCGCCTGCACAGCACCTGTGCACGCGGCGGCGCGTGCGCTGGCGCGAGAACGACGCACCCCCTTCCAGGTCGGTCGACCGGCGGGGGTGGGGGGGATATAAGCCCCCCGGCCCCATGGGGTTCACGGGGGCCCGTCCCGGACGACGAAGGAGCACGCGCGCGTGGCAAGCGACGGCGAAAAGAACTCGCAGGGGGAATCCACCTTCACCCAGGCCATCCTCGGTGAGGACACCCTGACGTCTTCATGGGGGCGGCGGTGGCTGGCCCTGTCCTTCAGCGCGCGCGTCGTGCTGGCGACCGCGGGCTTCGCGGCGCTGCTCTTCGTGCCCTACCTGGGCGCGGTCGGCCTGTGGGACCCCTGGGAGACCCACTACGGCGAAGTGGGCCGGCAGATGATCCAGCGCTCCGACTACGTCTATCCCTTCTGGGAGAACGCGTGGTTCTTCTCCAAGCCGCCGCTCACCATGTGGATGCAGGCGCTGGGGATGAACCTCGTCGGCGCGCTCCGGGGCGACGGCGCCATGGGGCTCTACACGGAGTGGGGCATGCGCATGCCCTTCGCGCTGCTGAGCATCACCGCCGTGGCGCTCCTGTCGCTGGCGGTGGCGCGGGTGGTGAACATGCGCGCGGGCCTGGCCACGGGCTTCGTGCTGGCCACCATGCCGCTGTACTTCCTGCTCACCCGGCAGACCGTCACCGACACGCCCTTCGTCACCACCTTCGTGTGCGCCATGGCGTGCGCCATCATCGGGCAGTTGGACGACACCACGAAGCACCGCGCCGGCTGGTGGTACGCGTTCTATGTCTTCGCGGGCCTGGCCACGCTGGCCAAGGGCCTGCTGGGCGTGGGCCTGCCCGCGGTCATCCTGGTGCTGTACGCGGTGGCCGGCGTCATCCCGTGGAGCCGCGAGAGCCTGGAGGCGCACCTGCGCTGGCTCGCCAGCGGCGAGGTCCGCGCCCAGGTGCGCGCGGGCACGCGGGCCATGCCCGTGCTGTGGGCGCAGATGTACCGGATGAAGCTGGGCACGGGCATCCTCGTGTTCGCGGCGGTGGCGGTGCCCTGGTACCTGACGCTGGTGCTCTTCAACGGCGTGGACGACGAGGGCAAGCTGTTCTGGTACCGCTTCTTCATCCACGACCACCTGAACCGCCTCACCGCGGGCGTGCACACCACCACGCCGGGCGGGTCGTTCACCTACTTCATCGAACAGGGCGGCTTCGCCATCTTCCCGTGGGTGGCGCTGGTGCCCGGCGCGTTCGCGGTCGTGTCGCGCCTCAAGCTGCGCTCGCGGGACAAGGCGGACCACCTGGCGCTCATCGCCGTGCTGTGGGTGGCGTTCGCGTTCTACCTGCTGGCCTCCAGCGCGACGAAGTTCCACCACTACGTGTTCCCCATCCTGCCGGGCCTGTCCGTCCTCATCGCGCTGTTCGTGGACCGGCTGTGGCGGGACGGCATCTCCGAGCACGCGGTGAGCCTCATCTTCGGCCTGGTGCTCTTCATCCTGGTGGGCAAGGACCTGGCGGAGAACCCCAAGGACTTCACCGACCTGTTCGTCTACAACTACGACCGGCCCTATCCGCAGGACCTGGTCTCCAAGCCCATCGCGTTCTTCTCCTCGCGCCCGCTGTGGATGGGCGACCTGGTGACGCTGGTGCTGCTGGCCTTCGGCGTGTATCTGGCCTTCGACGCGTTCTCCTCCAAGGCGAACACGGAGCGCCCGGCCGCCGGGCGGGCCGTCGCGCTGGGCCTGCTGCTCACCGGCGGGGCCACGCTGACGGCGGTGGCGTCGCAGGGGCAGGTGTCCGCGATGGGGCTGTGGGGCGTGGCGCTGGTGGCGCTCGCGGGCTTCCTCTTCTGGCAGGCGTCGCGGCCGGAGGAGGCGCCGGGGCGCACGGTGCTCCAGGTGGTGGGCTTCGGGCTGGCGCTGGTGGGCGTGGCGCTGGCGGTGCGCGGCTTCAAGGGGCCGCCCGCGTCGGACGCGCTGTTCAAGGCCCTGTCCGGCACCATCAACGTGAAGGTGGGCATGGGCTTCGCGTTCGGCGTGGCCGGCGTGCTGGCGGCGGTGGCCGCGCTGCAGCGCTCGCGCGTGCTGCTGTTCAGCACCTTCTGGGGCCTGGCCGCGGCGTTCGCGCTCTGGTTCAACTGGGGCCACTGGGTGGACCTGTCCCACCACTGGACGCAGCGCGACCTGTTCTGGCGCTACTACAACCAGCGCAAGGCGGGGGAGCCCATCGCCGCGTACATGATGAACTGGCGCGGGGAGACGTTCTACTCGCGCAACACGGTGGAGCAGTTCCGCGCCAGCGACGCCAACACGCGCATGCGCCAGTACGTGTCGCGGCCCGGCCGCGAGTGGGCGCTGGTGGAGCACAACCGCGTGAACCTGCTGCGCAACGCCGTGGGCTCCGACAAGACCGTCACCCTCATCGACCGGGACATCAACAACAAGTTCGTCCTGGTGACCATCGAGTGAGCCTCCTCGTCCCGCCCCCGCTCGCGGAGGCGCCCGCGAAGGGCGGCCTGCGCGTGCGCGGCCTGGCGAAGCGCTTCGGTGCGCGCACCGCGGTGGAGGACCTCACCTTCGACGTGCGGCCCGGCGAGGTGTTCGGCCTGCTGGGCCCCAACGGCGCGGGCAAGACGACGACGGTGCGCATGCTGACGGGGCTGCTCAAGCCCTCCAGCGGCGACGCGGAGGTGTGGGGCCACTCCGTCACGCGCGACGGCGAGTCGCTGCGCAAGGTGGTGGGGCTGCTCACCGAGCAGCCCGGGCTCTACGACAGGCTCACCGCGCGGGAGAACCTGCGCTTCTTCATGAAGCTGCATGAGATGGACGAGTCCACCGCGTGGCCCCGGGCGAAGCACTACCTGGAGCGCTTCGGGCTGGGAGGCCGCGAGGACGACCCGTGCGGCGGCTTCAGCAAGGGCATGCGCCAGAAGCTGGCCATCGTGCGCACGCTGGTGCACGACCCGCGCGTCATCTTCCTGGACGAGCCCACCAGCGGCCTGGATCCGGAGTCCGCGCGCACCGTGCGCGACGCGGTGGCGGAGCTGGCGTCCGAGGGGCGCACCATCGTGCTGTGCTCGCACAACCTGGCGGAGGTGGAGCGGCTGTGCGAGCGCGTGGCCGTGGTGCGCCGCCGCCTGCTGGCGCTGGGGCCGGTGCGCGACCTGCGCCGCGCGGGCCAGGCGCTGGACGTGCGCGTGGAGGGCGACGCGCAGGGCTTCCTCCCCCACCTTTCGGCGCTGCCCTTCCGGCCCAACGTGCTGGTGGAGGGCGGGCGCCTGCGGGTGATGCTGGCGGACGAGGCCCTGGCGCCGGACGTGGTGGCGTGCCTGGTGGGCGCGGGGGCCCGCGTGCACAGCGTGGTGCCCGCGCAGCGGCCGTTGGAAGAGGTGTACCTGGACCTGCTGCGGGAAGAGGGGACGTGAGCATGGCCTTCCGGCCGCGACGCGCGTTGGCGGTGTTCTGGAAGGACTCGCTGGACCTGCGCAAGAACGTGGGCCTGCTCGTGTCCATGGCGGTGCTGCCGCTGGTGATGGTGACGGTGCCCATCGGCGTGGTGTGGACGTACGTGCGGCAGCCGGACCACGCGGACCTGCGCACGGTGGCGCTCTTCTACGACCCCACGCTGCCCCTGGGCGCGAGCGCGGCGCGCTTCCTCATCGACAAGTCGCTCACGGACTGGTTCGGCATGTTCCTGGTGATGCCCGTCTTCATCCCCATCCTCATCGCGTCCCAGAGCGTGGCGGGGGAGAAGGAGCGCCGCACGCTGGAGCCGCTGCTCGCGTCGCCGGTGTCCGCGGCGGAGCTGGTGGCGGGCAAGTGCCTGGCCGCGCTGGTGCCCGCGGTGGTGCTGACGTGGGCCGCGTTCGCGCTGTTCTGCGTGGGCGTGGACTGGGTGGCGTGGCCGCTGGTGGGCGCGCCGCTGATGCCCAACGCGCTGTGGGGCTTCGGCGTGTTCGTGCTCGCGCCGCTGTTCGCCTTCTTCGGCAACGGCGTCGCGGTGCTCATCTCCGCCCGGGTGAGCGAGGCGCGCATGGCGCAGCAGCTCTCCGCGCTGGTGGTGCTGCCGCTGGTGGGGCTGGTGGGAGGCCAGGTGGCCGGCGTGCTCAAGGCGGGCGTGGGGTACTACGCCATCCAGGGCGCGGTGGTGCTGGTGCTGGACTTCATCCTCCTGGCGGCCAGCATCCGGCTCCTGGACCGGGAACGTCTGGTCAGCCGCTGGGGTTGAGTCACTGGCGGGTTGGAGAGTGGACTGCCAGGGGGCCGGCCGGACGGGCAGGCGCCCGTGAAGCTGTTATGTTCAGGCCAGGATGCCGGGGGAAGCGCGGTGGCGCTTTCGCGCTGGCGGCCCCGCATTTAGGGGTGGGGTTTACGAAGCTTTGAAGACCTGCCGCCCACGCGGCCACGGAGGCGCTGAAACAGACATGGGGATCTTCGACAGCATCAAGGGCGAGGCGCAGCGGAACTTCATCGCCCGCGCGGACAGCGCGAAGGGTGAGATCGTCTACAAGTATCCGGAGAAGAACGTCCGGATGAAGACGCAGCTCACCGTGGACGCGGATGAGGTGGCGCTGTTCGTCAAGGACGGCAAGGTGGAGGGCAAGCTGGGGCCCGGCCGCCACACGCTGGACACCAACAACATCCCGTTCCTGTCGCGCCTGCTGGAGAGCTTCACCGGCGGCAACATGTTCATGGCGGAGATCTTCTTCGTCTCCAACCGTGAGCACACGGGCGTGAAGTTCGGCGGCCCCATTGGTGACGTGCGCGACCCGGAGACGGGCCTGGGCATCGGCACCATGGTGTACGGCGACTTCTCCATCCGCGTGACGGAGCCGGAGAAGCTGGTGGTGGGCCTGGTCGGCATGGGCCGCGCGACCAACGAGGAGTTCCTGGGCTGGTTCAAGGGCCAGGTGCTCAAGGTGACGCGCGACCGCACCGCCGAGCTGCTGGTGAAGAAGAAGTGGCCGCTCTTGGACGTGACGAGCGGCGCCTACGTGGAGGAGATGGAGCAGGAGATCCTCGCCGGCCTGAAGCCGCACGTGGACTCCTACGGCCTCACCATCGTCCGCATGGGCAACTTCGTCGTCAGCATCAAGCCCGAGGACGAAGTCACGCTGAAGAAGCTGTCCAAGGACGTGGCGTACTCGCGGCTGGCGGGCGGCTTCCAGCAGTACGCCCAGGGCCAGGCGATGCTCGGCGCGTCCGAGGGCATGGCCAAGGGCGGTGGCGGCTCCGACGGCGCCATGCAGGGCATGGGCATGGGCATGGGGTTCGGCATGGCGCAGATGTTCGCCAACCAGCAGAACCAGCAGCAGCAGCGCCCCGCGGAGCCCGCGCAGGCGGCGCCTCCCGCGGACACGCGCAGCCCGGCGCAGCGGCTCAAGGAGATCAAGGAGCTGAAGGACGCGGGCGTGCTCTCCGACGAGGAGTACGCCGCCAAGCGCGCGGAGCTGATGAAGCTCTTGTAGTCCCGCGGCTGTCCGCGCTGACTTGAACGAGGGCCCTGTCTCCCCGTGGGGAGGCGGGGCCTTCGCGCTTCTTCAGGGGGCGGGCGTGCCCGGCACGGCGAGGCGCAGTTGTTCGTGCAGCGTCTCCGCGCGCAGGTAGAGGAACTGCACGTCGCCGAAGGCCAGCGTGGCGCCGTCGTGGAGCATCACCTGGGCCTTGAAGCCCAGGGGCGCGCCGTTGATGAAGGTGCCGTTCATGGACTGGGCGTCGCGCACGGAGAAGTCCCCGGCGCCCGCGTTCCAGCGCAGGGTGGCGTGGTGCTGGGAGACGGAGGGCTCCGGCACCACCAGGTCGCACGCGTCGGTGCGGCCCACGGTGAACTCCTCGCCGTCCTGGTTCGGCTGGAGGAAGTGCACCTCCAGGTTGTCGAAGTCGCGCAGCATCGCGAGCAGCCGCTCCTCCATGCGCGAGCGGTGCGCCATCCCCACCGTGCGCAGGCCCACCATGCCGGGGGCCACCACGGCCTTGAAGGCGGCGTCCACGGGCTGCTGGATGAGGACGACGGCGCCGGACGCGGCCCGGAAGGACTCCAGCGAGGCGCTCGCGAAGGGACGGAGCTGTTTCACGGACACCATGGCGTGGACCCTACGTGCAACCGGCGGGAACGGGAAGGGCCCGCCGGGGTGTGGAGGCGTGTGCCTACGAGGCCAGCGGCGTGGCCTGGGCCCGGGGCATCTGGAGCACCGGGGCCGGCGCGGGCGGCGGGGGCGCGGGCGTGTCGTCCAGCCGGCGCAGGTCCAGCTTCATGGGCACCTGGAGCGTGGTGCTCAGCCGCAACAGCAGCACGTCCGGCGCCAGGCCGTTCTCGCCAATCGCCTGCGTCAGCTCGCGCGCGGAGGGCGCGGTGCCCCGGGCCCAGAGCTCCTTGAGGAACGCGCCCGCCTCCGGCGCGTGCCACCACGCCGGGCCGAAGCGCGCCTTGAGCTGCCCCTGGAGCTGCCCCGCCAGGAACCACGCCCGGAAGCTGTCCGCGGACTGGTAGAAGTCCTCCTGGTCCACGAGGTAGCGCTCCACGTCGTCCTCGGTCATGGGCATGGCGCCCGTGCGCGCCATCAGGGCCCGGTAGAGCTCGCGCGGATCCACGTCCGTGCGGCGGTGCAGCTCCAACTGGTAGAGCAGCCGGCCCGCCGCGTGGCGGATGAGGTACAGCTTGTGCGCGCTGGAGGTCGCCAGGTACTGGGCGCGCTTGTCCGCGTCCCCCAGCACGCCCGCGTTCTCCTCCAGCCACACCGGGTCCTCCAGCAGGTCCTCGAAGAGCGCGGAGTACGCCTCGCCCACGGTGGGGTTGCCCAGCCGCGCCAGTTCGAAGCGGGCCTCCTGGGTGAAGGCCGTGTGCAGGAGGTGCCCCACCTCATGCAGCACGCGGCCCTGGTGCAGCACGCCCGTGCCCGGCTTGAAGGACAGCCGCACGTCGGACGGCACCTTGACCGCCATGGCCAGCGGGCGCGGGTTCTTGCGCGGCAGGTCGCGCGCGTCCACCTTCACGTTGGGCAGCGCGTTCAGGTCGATGCCCAGCCCCGCCACCGTGGCCTGCGCCTTCGCCAGCGACTCGCCCTTGGGGAACGCGTCCTCCACCTCGCGCGAGCGGAACAGGCGCGGGATGTCCGCGCGGGAAATCTGCGCGAAGGGCAGCCCCAGCTCGCGCTGCGAGAGCCGCTCCATCACCAGCCGGTACGGTTCCTGGGTGGCCTGGAGGACCTCCTCCGCCAACTGCGCCAGCCGCTCCAGGTCCGCCTGCCGCAGCTCGCTGCCGAAGGCCTCGTAGGACTCGAAGCCCATCTGCGTCACCAGCTCGCGGGTGCGCGTCTCGCGGCGCAGGAGCGTCTGGTTGAGGCGGTGGAGCGCGGGCGTGGCCGCGGCGTAGAGCGCCTTGCGCTTGAGGGCGCTCTTCTCGTTGGCGAGCAGCCGCTCCAGGTCGTGGTAGCGCACCTCGCGCCCGTCCACGCTCAGCTTGAGGGACGCCTCCAGGTTGGCGGAGGCGTCGTTGTGCTCGGCCAGCTCGCGCGACAGGAACTCCCCGGCGAAGTGGCCGTGGAGCGCGGTGAGGGCGCGCAGCTCGCGCGGGTCCTTCGTCAGGTGCCGCAGCCGGTCGATGCGCCGCAGGTTCTCCAGGCTGAAGAGCGCCTGCTTGCCGCTGTAGGTGGCGGCGATGTCCACCGCCTTGCCCTCCGTCCAGAAGTCCCAGACGAGCCGGTGCTGCTCCTCCAGGAGCAGGGCGGCCTCCGCGGACAGGGCGTTCACCTCGCCGGTCAGCAGTTCTTCCTCGCTGGGAGGGGGGACCGCGACCGGGGGCGGCGCCTTGTGACAGGCGCTCAGCAGACACACGGCGGCGGCGAGGAGGGACGGAATCCTTGGGGACATGGGCCGCCCATGTTACTTCCGACCTGCCGATGCCCAACGTAAACCCATGGCGAGCGGCCCGGGGACGCCAGGGCCTCTACTCCGCCCTGCGACAGTTCTTCGCTGGCCAGGGCTACCTGGAAGTGGAGACGCCGCTGCTCGTGCCCACGCCCGGCATGGAGCCGTACATCACCGCCTTCGAGACGCCCTTCGTCCCGGAGACGGACCTGGGCCGGGCGCGCACGCTCTACCTGCACACCAGCCCCGAGTACGCGATGAAGCGCCTGCTCGCGCAGGGCGCCGGGCCGCTGTTCCAGATCTGCAAGGTGTTCCGGAACGGCGAGGTATCCCAGACGCACAACCCGGAGTTCACGCTGCTGGAGTTCTACCGGCCGCACGCGGACTACCACGCCATCATGGACGACCTGGAGGGCGCGCTGGCGGCGGCGGGCCGGGCGGCGGCGGACGCGGAGGAGGGAGAGCCGGGCGCGGACCCCGCCTTCTTCACGCGCACGCCGTACGAGCGCGTGACGGTGCGGGACGCAGTGCTGCGCGCCACGGGCGTGGACATCCACGTGCACTCGGACGGCGCGTCGCTCAAGCGGGCCGCGGACGCGGTGGGCGTGCACACCGGGAGCTCCACGTCCTTCGACGACGTCTTCTTCCACCTCTTCCTGGAGCGGGTGGAGCGGGGGCTGGGCCACGAGCGGCCCACCTTCCTGATTGAATACCCCGCGTCCATGGCGGCCCTGTCCCGGCTGAAGCCCGGCGACGGCCGCGTGGCGGAGCGGGTGGAGCTGTACGCGAAGGGGCTGGAGCTGGCGAACGGCTTCTCCGAACTGACGGACGCGGCGGAGCAGCGCGCGCGGCTGGTGGAGGAGCAGGAGCTGCGCCGCAAGCTGGGCCGTGCCGTGTATCCCCTGGACGAGCGCTTCCTGGAGGCGGTGGGCCGCATGCCGCCGTCCGCGGGCATCGCCGTGGGGCTCGACCGCATCCTGATGCTGCTGCTCGGGGTCCAGCGCATCGAGGACGTCCTCCTGTTCCCCGCGCACGGGTTCGTCTGATGCTCAAGGTGCTCCAGACGGTGTTCGCTGGCGTGGCCACGGTGGGACTCACGGGCGTGACGTCCGCGACGGTGACGGTGCTGTCGGAGCTCAACCAGCACCCGGCGGCGGACAAGGTGCTGCGCGCGTGGGCCCTGTCGGGGCTGGCGTCCGCGGGCGTGCGGCATGAGGCCTTCGGCGTGGAGAACGTCCCGCGCGAGGGCAACGTCGTCTTCGTGAGCAACCACCAGTCGCACTTCGACGCGATGGTGAACTTCGCGCACATCGACAAGCACACGCGCTACGTCGCCAAGGCGGAGCTCTTCAAGGTGCCCGTGTTCGGCCGGGCCATGCGCGTGGCGGGCAACATCCCCGTGCAGCGCACCGGCGGCGCGGATGACCGGGCCCGGCTCCAGGAGGCCGTGACGGCGCTGCGCGAGCGCGTCAGCGTGCTGTTCTACGCCGAAGGCACCCGCAGCCCGGACGGCGAGCTGAGGCCCTTCAAGAAGGGCGCGGCCACGCTGGCCATCCAGGCCCAGGTCCCCGTCGTGCCCATGGCCGTCTCCGGCACCCGGCTCATCCTCCCCAAGGGCGGGCGGGCCATCCAGTGGGGCCAGCGGGTGGCGTTGGTGGTGGGCCCGCCGGTGCCCACCGCGGGGCTGACGTTGGATGACCGCGATACCCTGACCCGCCGCCTGGAAGAAGCGGTGGCCGGGCTGTACGCCGAGGCGCGCCAGCGCTCGGGAGACACTCCATGAAGAAGAGCACCCAGACCCCGTCGCAGGCCCACCCCTGGCACGGCATCTCGCCCGGACCGGAGGCCCCTGAAGTCGTCACCGCGTACATCGAGATCGTCCCCACGGACGCCGTGAAGTACGAGATGGACAAGGAGTCCGGCATCCTGATGCTGGACCGGCCGCAGCGCTTCAGCAGCCAGTGCCCCACGCTCTACGGCTTCATCCCGCGCACGTACTGCGGCGAGCAGGTGGCGAAGCGCTGCGCGGAGCGCACCGGCGTGAAGGAGATCCGCGGCGACGGGGACCCCATCGACATCTGCGTGCTGACGGAGAAGGTCGTCTCCAACGGCAACCTGCTGGTGCACGCGGTGCCCGTGGGCGGCTTCCGCATGGTCGACGGCAACGAGGCCGACGACAAGATCATCGCGGTGCTGGAGTCGGACCTGGTGTACGGCGAGCTCCAGTACATCGCGCAGCTTCCGCGCCCGCTGCTGGACCGCCTGAAGCACTACTTCCTCACCTACAAGCAGATTCCGGGCGAGGGGAAGCGCAGCGTGGAGATCGCGGAGGTCTACGACCGGCCGGAGGCGCTGGAGGTCATCCGCCGCAGCATGCGCGACTACGACAAGCTGTTCGTGGAGCCGGAGGCGAAGCCGGCGAAGAAGTCCGCGCCCGCCGCCCGCCGCAAGCCGTCCGTGGCGAAGGCCGCCGCCAGGGGCCCCATGGGCCGGGGCAACCGGAGCGGGAAGTAGCCGCGTCTTGAAGTGTCCCGCGCGCGGGAAGGGCAGGGCCCCGGCAAGGGCCCCGCTTCCTTTCGCGCGTGGAGCGGGCCTGTCCTACGAGCGGCGGGCGCGCTTGGGCGTGGAGGTCGCGGCGCGCTTGCCCCGGGCCGGAGCGGCGGCCTTGCGCGCTGATTTGGCCTTGGCGGCGGAGGCCGTCTTCGCCACCGCCTTGCCCGCCTTCTGGGTGGCCTTCTTCGCCGCGGTCTTCACGCGGGCGGCGGCCTTCTTGGCCACGGTCTTCACCTTGCCCACGACCTTCTTCGCGGCCTTCTTCGCCGGAGCCACGGCCCGGCGCACGGCGGCCTTCTTGCTCGCGGCGGCCTTCCTGGCCGGCTTCGCGGCGGGGCCGGGGACGGCGGTGCCCCGGGCGGGGAGCTGGTCCACGAGCTTCTTCGGCGCGATGGCGCGGTAGCTCTCGTCGATCCACGCCTTGATGACGGGCACCGGCACCTGCGAGGCCTCCTCGAAGTGGGCGGTCACCCAGCCGCTCTTCCCCAGGCCGTACTCGGTGGGCTCGGTGAAGGGCAGCGTGAGGGCGGCGTCCTTGGACTCGGGCAGCTTCGCGGAGAGGTTCAGCTTCTCGCCGTCGACGGTCATGAAGAGGAAGGTCTTGTCGTTGACCTTCATCGCGCGGTGGCCCCAGGGAAAGTCCTCGTGGGCGCCGGGGTAGCTCATCGCATGTTCGCGCAGCACGGCTTCGACCTTCTGCGTCTCGTTCTCTGCGGGCATGGGCACCTGGCTTCGTTGTGTGTCGTGACAGCTTAACCGCACCTGTCGCATCCAGCGTATTCCCCAATGTGTCGGTCGCCGGAAGACAGACGGGTGATGGAGCACCCGTGGTTTCCCGCATCCGTCGGAGCCCTTGGCCCTAGGTACGGGGTGGCGGGCACGCATAGTCTCGGGGTCAACGCTAAGGAGTCGCTGCCCGATGCCCCAGTCGCTGCTCGCCACGGATGGCTACAAGTTCAGCATGGCGGAGGCCGGCTGGCCCCTGCGGAAGGAAACGTTCTACTACTCGCACCGCAAGGGCGGGCCCCAGGTGATGCCGCTGGACCTGGAGGCGTGGGTGAAGGCACTCCTGCCGGAGCCCCGGCCGGACGACTACGCGTTCCTCGCCCGCCACGACTACGAGATGGGCGTGGGCTTCAAGGCGGCCATCCTGCGCAAGGCGCAGGTGTCCGTGCGCGCCATCCCCCGGGGCGCGGTGTTCCTGCCGCGCGAGCCCATCCTCACCCTCACGGGGCCCTCGGCGCTGGTGTCGTGGCTGGAGCCCATGCTGTTGCAGCTCAACTACCGCGTCCAGGTGGCCACGCAGGCGCTGCAGGACCGCGAGGCCCTGGCCCGGACGCTGGCCACGGTGACGTGCGAGGAGGAGAAGCGCATCGCCCTGGAGACGCTGGATCAGGTGGGCGTGCGCGCCGTGTCCATGCAGGCGGACCCGGAGGGCTACGCGCGGCGCGTGCGCGCGCAGGTGCAGGAGCTGGTGGACGTCGTCGGGGACCCCTCGCGCATCTTCGAGGTGGGCCTGCGCGCGGCGACCTGCCTGGAGCAGCACGCGCTGGCCCTGCGCGCGTGCCAGGAGGCGGGCGTGCAGCGCACGAGCAACGTGGAGGGCGCGCGCGTGCTGGGGATGATCCCCGTGGGCACCATGGGCCACGAGCACGTGCAGCGCTACGGCTCCGACGACGCGGCCTACCGCGCGATGCACGAGCGCCGGCCGCAGCGCTCCAGCTACCTGCTGGACACCTTCGACACGCTGACGTCGGGCATCCCCGCGGCGTTCAAGCTCATCTCGGAGGATCCGCAGGGTGGGGACTCCATCCGCTTCGACTCCGGGAACAAGAAGCTCCAGTACCTGTACGCGGTGACGCGCGCGCGAGACCTGGGCATCAAGCCGGTCATCATCCTGGAGGACGGGCTGGACGCGCAGATGACGCGCGAGTTCGAGGAGCTGCGCAAGCAGGTGGGCTGGGAGCCGGCGACGCAGTTCTACGGCTACGGCGGCCACATCGTGGCGCGCACCATGTTCCATGCGCTGACGCGCGACCGGGTGGCGGCCATCTACAAGCTGTCGTGCTCCGGCGCGACGCCGGTGATGAAGTTCGGCAACGAGCTGGCGGAGGGCAAGCAGAGCGTGCCGGGGACGCCGGTCCTCTTCCGCCGCCGCACGGGCACGGGGCCGCTGGGGCTGGTGGGGCAGGCGGGGGAGGCGACGCCCCAGGGCTACTTCCCGCTGATGGAGTCCGCCCCGTCCACGCCGTCGCTGGTGGGGACCGAAGGCCTGACGCTGGAGGAGCAGCGCATCGGTTACACTGCCACCACGCAGGCGCTGGTGGAGTCCATCACCCGGCGCCACTTCCCGCAGGGCCGCTGACGCCATGGACGCGGCGGCGCCGGCGGGCCTGGAGAGCACGTCATGCCGCTGCCCCCGCCCCGGTTCCACGATGACGCCCGCGTCGGCCAGCTCTACCTGGAGCGCGTGGCGGAGGTCTCCCAGGAGGCCTGGCGCTACGCCGCCGAGCACCGCGTGCGCCCGGCCCGCGAGGACAGCCAGCGCATCGCGGCGTTCGGCATCGACGCGCAGGTGGCCTTCTGCACGCCGGGCGCGAGCCTCTTCGTCCCGGGCGCGGTGGAGGACACGCAGCGCACGCTGCGCTGGCTGTACGCGCACCTGGACCGGCTGACGGGGCTGGTCTTCTCGCTGGACACGCACCGGGCCTTCCAAATCTTCCATCCGGCGTGGTGGCGGGACGCGCAAGGGCGCCCGCCCGAGCCCATGACGGTCATCACCGCGAAGGACGTGCGGGAGGGCCGCTGGCGGGCGACGCGCCACCCGGAGGAGAGCCTGGCGTACTGCGAGGGGCTGGAGGCGAGCGGCCGGTACGTGCTGACCATCTGGCCGTACCACGCGCTCCTGGGCGGACAGAGCCACGCGCTGGTGCCCGCGTTGTACGAGGCGAGCCTCTTCCACGCGCTGGTGCGGGACACGCCCACGCACTTCGAGCTGAAGGGCGAGCACCCGCTGACGGAGAACTACTCCGTGATGGCGCCGGAGGTGACGCAGGTGAAGGGCCAGCGCGTGGGCGAGTTCAACGCGCGGCTGATGGAGCATCTGCTGTCGTTCGACCGCGTGTACGTCTTCGGGCAGGCCAGCTCGCACTGCGTGCTGTCCACGCTGCGCGACCTGCAGCAGTACCTGGAGCGCACGGACAAATCGAAGCTGGGGAACATCTACATCCTGGAGGACGCGATGAGCCCCGTGCCCGCGCCTCCGCTGGAGCCGCTGCCCGCGGCGCTGGACTTCCCGCGCGTGGCGAAGGAGGCCCTGGCGGGCTTCAAGGCCGCGGGGATGCGCGTGGTGCGCACGACGGATCCGCTGGAGTAGGGCCGCGCCGCCGCTACCGGCCCAGCCGCGCGAGCGCCCACTTCGCGGTGGCGTCTCGCAGCGTCTCCCGGGCGGTGGCGCCGGGGCGGGCCTGGCCGCTCAGCTCCACCACCTCCTGGAAGAGGGACAGCTCCGGTCCGTTGTCCCGCTGCACGACGCCCGCGAAGAGCACCACGTGCGTGCCCTGCGCGCGCGCCAGCCGTGCGAGCGCCACGGGCCCCTTGCCCATGGACGTCTGCCGGTCGAAGCGCCCCTCGCCCGTGAGCACCAGGTCCGCGAGCAGCACGCGCCGCTCCATCCCCAGCGCCCGCGCCACCAGGTCATACCCGGACGTGAGCTTCCCGCCGCCGAGCGCCGCGAGCCCGTAGCCCAGGCCTCCCGCCGCGCCCGCGCCCGGGAGGTTCGCGGTGTCCTCGTCCACGATGCGGCAGAACGTGGCCAGCGCCGCCTCCAGCTCCTCCACCGCCGCCGCGTCCGCGCCCTTCTGCGGACCGAAGAGGCGCGCGGAGCCGTCCGCGCCCAGCAGCGGCGTCGTCACGTCCGTGGCGATGAGCAGCTCCACCTGCCCCAGGCGCGGGTGCCTGCCGCTGGCGTCCACGCGCGAGAGCCTGGCGAGGCTCGAGCCCCCCGGCGGCAGCGGCGCCCCGTCCGCGTCCAGGAAGCGGAAGCCCAGCGCCTCCAGCGCGCCCTTGCCGCCGTCCGTGGTGGCGCTGCCGCCCAGGCCGACGATGAGCCGCTCGCACCCCGAGTCCAGCGCCGCGCGCAAGAGCTGCCCCGTGCCGTGCGTGCACGCGGCCCGCGCGTCCCGCTGCTCCGGCGGCACCAGCGCGAGCCCCGAGGCCTGCGCCATCTCCACCACCGCCGTGCGCCCGTCGTCCAGCCGCGCCCAGCAGGCCTCCACCGGCGTGCCCATGGGGCCGCGCACGGTGAGCCTGCGGCGCTCGCCCTTGGGCATGCCCACGAGCAGCGCGTCCAGCGTGCCCGGGCCTCCGTCCGCGAGCGGCGCCACGTCCAGCACCACGTCCAGCGAGGCCTGACGCAGCCCCTCCGCCATGGCGTCCGCGGCCTCGGCCGCGCTCAAGGTGCCCTTGAACTCCTGGGGCGCAAGCAGCCAGCGTGGGGGAATCATGCTCGGGCACCTACAGGCTTGGACCGCGCGGACACGGGGGGACTCCGGTGGGCGCTCCGCCACCGCGTCTGCAGCATGGACGTCATCGTTCCTCCCGGGCCGGGGCGGTATTGACCCCGGCATACCATTCCAGGAGGGGACGTGGCCCCCGCAGTGACGGCATCACGCGTTGTGAAATCCGCTCCAACCGGAGCAGGAGCCGGGACACCTCGTCCGACGGCTGGCGGGCGGGGCCCTGGATGCGCTGACAGAAGAACGTGCGGCAGCCGAACGGCCGGTCCGCGTACACGGTGCAGCGCAGGCCCGCGGCGTCCAGGTAGGGGCAGGCGCCGTCGGCGCGGGGGGGCGGAAGGGGCTTGCTGCGCTTGAGCAGCTCCCACTCGGGGAGCCACAGCCAGGGCTGGCGCTTCGTGACGGCCAACTGGCAGCACTCCCCGCTCGCCGGGCACGAGTACGGGGCGTACGCCGCGTCCGCCTGGCGGTAGACGGTGCGCGTCTCCTGGAGGGCGCGCTCCAACGCCCGCGTCCCGGACGCGGGGGCCTCGTCGTCTGCGTCGTCCCAATCCCGGCGTGCCATGACTGAACCGTTCCCGCACGTCGGGGTCCGCTGGATGGACCCCTTGGATGGGTCCTACCCTATCTCACAGCATGCGCAGGACGAAACATTTGAGGTAGCGCGTCTCGCGCAGGTTGAGGAGGACGGGGTGGTCGCGGCCGGCGCCGCGGCGCTCGATGATCTGCACCCGGCGCTTCGCGTCCGCGGCGGCGGAGGCGAGCATCTCCTCGAAGGCCTGCTCGTCCACGTGGTACGTGCAGCTCGCGGTCACCAGGATGCCGCCGGGGCGCAGGAGCTGGAAGGCGCGCAGGTTGAGCTCCTTGTAGCCGCGCACCGCCGCCGGGATGGCGTCCTTGTTCTTCGCGAAGGAGGGCGGATCGATCACGATGGTGTCGTAGCGCTTGCCCTCGTCCACCGCGTCGCGCAGGAAGTCGAAGGCGTTGGCCGTCACGACCTCCAGGTTGGAGAGCTTGTTGGACTGGGCGTTGTCGCGAAGCTGCGCGGAGGCGGACTCTGAAATCTCCACCGCCGTGACGTGCTTCGCGCGCGTGGCCAACTGGAGCGCGAACCCGCCCACGTAGCTGAAGCAGTCCAGCGCCTCGCCGAAGGCATACTGCGCCGCCATCACGTGGTTCTCGCGCTGGTCCAGGAACGCGCCCGTCTTCTGGCCCTCCAGCAGGTCCGCGCGCATGCGCACCAGGCCCTCGTCGAAGGACACGGGGCCCGGCGGCAGCGCGCCGCGCAAGAGGCCCTTCTCCGGGAGGAGGCCCTCCAGGTGGCGCACGCTCACGTCGGAGCGGTTGACGATGCCCTTGGGGTGGAAGAGCTCCTCCAGCAGGTCCGCGATGAGCGCCTTGCGCTGCTCCATGGCGGGCACCAGGAACTGCACGCTGAGGTAGTCGCCGTAGCGGTCCACCACGAGCCCGGGCAGGCCGTCCGCCTCGCCGTGCACCAGCCGGTACGTCGCCTCGCCGGGCAGCGCCAGCTTGCGCAGCGCCTCGGCGGACTGGAGGCGCTGGCGGAAGAAGTCCGCGTCCACCGGGACGTCGTCGTTGGTGAGCCAGCGCAGGGAAATCTTCGACTGCTTCGAATAGAAGGCCTTGCCCAGGAACCAGCCGCGGCCGTCCACCACGCGGACGACTTCACCGCCCTGGAGGCCGGGGTCGCCGTTGAGGTCCGCGCGGTAGATCCACGGCGGGCCCGCGAGCCAGCGGTCGGAGCCGCGGCGCAGGAGCATCACCTGGGGCGTGCCGTCCGGGCCCAGCTCCGGCGACGTGCGGTCCGCGCGGGGCTTTTCCGGGCGCTGGCCGTGCTTCTCCGGGCGCTGGCCGGGCTTGCCGCCACGTCCGGGGGGAGGGGAGCCGGGCCGGCCGGAGCGGGGGGGAGAGGAGGGCTTCATCAAGGCGTCTCGGAGGGAAAGAGGCGGGAGCGACCGCGCGGCGTATACTCGCAACCCGCGTGAGTTACGAGTTGGTCCTTCAGGCGCGGACCCCAGGCGCCCCCTTCGACATGGCACGGGTGGACGCCCTGCTGGCGGCGCGCCCGGGGACCGGCCGCCCGGACGGCGCGCGCGAGTGGGACCTGGGCGTGGGCACCGTGGAGGTGCTGCCCCTGCGCGACGGCAAGCGGGTGGTGGGCGCGGAGCTGCGCGTGCCGCTGGTGGACGGGGAGGACCTCATCCGCGAGGCGCTGACGGAGGCCGCCGGGCTGGCCCACGAGGCCCGGCTCCGGCTGTTCGACCCGCAGTTGGGAGAGGTCCTCACGGGCGCCGCCACGGAGCGGGTGGTCGAGCAGTACCTGCGCACGGAGCACTACCGGCGCACGGCGAAGCCCATGGAGCTCACCCCCGGCCTGGCGGAGGCGATGGACCGGGCCGAGCGGGTGAACAGCCTGGGCCTGCCGTCCGAGCGCATGTCGCTGACGTCGCGGCTGGTGTTCTTCGCGGTGGGCGGCTTCGCGCTCCTCTACTTCGTGATGCGCTTCCTGATGGCGAAGCTCAACGGGGAGTGAGCCGGGGGGCGCCGGTGACCCCGGGTGGGGACACGGCGTGTGCAGCCGGCAATGAGCGCGGGAGTGAATCTGGCGTTAACGTGCCGGCGTGCTCAAGGCCCTCGTCATCGTCTGCATCCTGTTGCCCCTGGCGGAGCTGTACCTGCTGATCACCCTGGGGCATCACATCGGGTTGGGATCCACGCTCGCGCTGCTGGCGGCCTCCGCCGTGCTGGGGAGCCTCATCGCCCGGAGGCAGGGCGAGAAGGTGTTCCGCAACTGGCGCGAGGCCATGGCCGGAGGCGGCGTGCCCGAGGAGGGCCTGCTCAACGGCGTGCTGGTGCTGGTGGGCGGGGCGCTGCTCATCGCGCCGGGGTTCATCTCGGACGTGATGGGGCTCCTGCTGATGGTGCCGCCGGTGCGCCGTGTGGTGACGGCGCGGGTGCGGCGCTCGCTGGAGCAGACGCTGCGCTCGGGCACGGTGCGCTTCACGCAGGTCGGGCCGGTGCCAGGCGAGGACCCGTTCCTGGACGCCCGGCGCTTCGACCCGCAGGAGACGGCCGCGAAGGTGGAGCCCTCGGAGGAGGGCCCCGCGACCTTCCGCCGCCCCCGGAGCGAAGGGGGCGAGGTGGACGCGGAGTTCACCAGCGACGAGGAACCCCGGGGCTGACGGGCGCGCGCTGGGGCGAGCCGTTCCAGCGCGGCGTCACGGGCGCGGGCAGGGGCGCGGGCGTCTTCGCGGGAGCGCCGGGCTCGGGTTCGGGGGACATGCCCAGGGCGATGCGGGCCTCGGTGGCGTAGTGGCCGTTGGGGAACTCGCGGAGGTACTGGCGGAACTCGTCCTCCGCGTCCGCGGGCAGGTGCTGCCGGTTGAAGCAGCGGCCGCGCAGGATGCGGGCCTGTTCCCGGTGGCTCGTGCGAGGGCTGGCGGTGGCGATCTCCCCCAGGCCCACGAGGAACTGACCGCACGTGGTGCCGGCCGTCTGGACCTTGGCGTAGCCGAGGAAGCGCTCATCGGAGTCGTCCGACAGCAGTCCGCCCGGAACGAGCGCCCCCAGCGTCTTGCGCTTGCGAGGCTCCGAGGGCGTGGCCGGAGCCACGGACGGAGCCTGCACGGCGCCCGGCAGCGGCGCGGAGGACGCGAGCGAACCCGCCGAAGCGCCAGGGTAGGGCGCGAAGTCGTCGGACGGGGTGGACTCGCGCGGATGCACGGGCTGGGGAATCTCCGTGTTGGGCGCCTGCGCCAGCGCCTCTCCCGGCGCGGACATGGCAGGGGCCGCCGGAGCGTTCGGAGTGGCCTGGGCGACAACGGTGCCCGGTGCCTCGGGCATCTTCTGCGCGACGGCCTGGGAAGGCGCGGCGTTGCTCTCTGCCGAATTGGTGCCGGGAGCCGGGGCATCCGGCGTCTTCTGCTGCGCAACGGCCTGTGAATGCGCGGCATCGTTCTCTGCGGACGGAGTGCCAGGAGTCGGGGCCGCAGGCGCCTTCTGAGCAACGGCCTGAGACGTCGCAGCGTTGTTCCCCGCAGGCGGGGCGCTGACAGCCGAGGCATTGGGACTCTTCTGCGCGAAGGCCTGCGAATGCGCGGCGTTGTGCTCTGCGGACGAAGCGCCGGGAGTCGGGGCATCGGGCGTCCTTTGCGCAACGGCGCGCGAATGCGCGGCATTGTCCTCCATGGACGGAGTGCCGGGAGCCGGGGCATCCGGCGCCTTCTTGGCGACGGCCTGCGACGGCGCGGCATGATTCTCCACGGACGCAGTGCCCGGCTTCGAGACCGTGTCGCGGGTCACAACGGACGGGCTCGCATCGCCGCGTGATGGTCCCTTCATCGGGGGCACGATGCTCGCGACCGCGGCAGCGGGCTCCGCGTCCCGCAGGTCCCGGAACGCCTGCCGGTCTCCCGCCGAGAGCTCCCGAGGCTTCATTGCTTCACCCGCGCCCCCGAGCTCCACGCGCTCGCCCGCGCCCACGAAGCGCGGAGGCTGTCCCTCCGCGTCCACTCGCACGCGTCCTTCGAGCACCGCCACCGCGGCTCCGGCCGCCGTGCGCTCCACCGAGAACACCGTCCCCACGACGGACACCCGCAGGCCCGCGGACTCCACCAGGAACGCATCCCGCCGCGCATGCGAGGCCTTCACGGACAGCCGTCCCTGCTGGACGGTCAGGTGCACGGCGTTCGCCTCGGCGCGGGCGAACACCACATCCGAACCCGCCGACAGCCGCACGCGGCTCTCATCCGGAAGCCGCAGCACGGCCGAAGCCTTCGGCGGCGTCCGCACCGCCATGCCCGAGCGCAGCCGCATCCCCGCCGCCAGCGCGTGCTCCACACCCGTGGCCTCCCGCACCACCGCGCCGGTGACGCGCTCCGCCTCCGTGGTGGACGCAGCCTCCGAATGAGCCGCGACCCTCTCAGGCGCCGAAGGGGATTCCGCACCCGACGCGACCGCTCCCTCCGTAACGCCACCCTGCCCACGGGTCTTCAAGTCCACGGGCCGCTCGCCGGAAGCCCCAGCGCCCAGGCCGGTCGCGACCGGGGCCTCCGCTCCTCGCGCCGCATCCTTCCAGCGCGCCCCACCCAGCCACACCACCAGCGCGACGGCGCAGGCCCCCGCGAGCGTCAGCGCCCAGGGCGACAGGAACCGCCGCTCGGGCACCGCCATCCGCTTCGCCGCGGCCGCCTTCAGCTTCGCCCCCGTCTCCTCCCACCGCACGGACGGCTCCACCGAGCGCGCCGTGTGCAGCAGCGTCCGGGCCTCCACCACGCGCTTCCACTCCGCCGCGCACGCGGCGCACTCCGCCACGTGCGCCTCCACGCGAGCCTTGCTGGCGGCGTCCAGCTCCCCCGCGGCCAGCGCCCACAGGGCCTGCGTCTCATGACCGGCCATGGGAACCTCCCACCGGCCGGGCGACGACCAGACGCTGCATGGCTTCGGTGAACTCCAATCTCGCGTGGTGCAGGCGGCTGCGCACGGTGTTGGGAGAGCTTCCCACGGCCAGGGCAATCTCGTCCGCGCTCATGCCGCTCAGCTCGGCGTAGACGAAGACGATGCGCTTCCTGGGCGAGAGCTTCTCCAGCGCCGCCTCCACCAACCTCGCGGCCTGACGACGCTCCGCGGCGCGCTCCGGGTCCTCTCCGGGCGCCACCACCTCCGGCGGGTCCGCGAAGGGGTCCTCCGGCCGGCGCCGCTTCCACCGCAGATGGCTGAGCGCCACGTTGGCGCACACCCGGTAGAGGAACGTCCTGAACCGGGACTCCCCCCGGAAGCCCTTCACCGCCGTGAGCAGCCGCAGGTACGTCTCCTGGAGGAGGTCATCCACCTCCACGCGGTTTCCCACCAGGTGGCGCAGGGTCCGCGCCGCGTCCAGCTTCGTGGCCTCGTAGAGCTGCTCGAAGGCGGTCAGGTCCCCCTGCTGGACCCGCTGGACCAGGAGCCGCAGGCGGGCTTCGTCCGAGGACGCCGGCTCACGCGCGTCCACCGCGCCCACGCCGGACTCCGGCGGGACGGCGGACGCCCACGTGCGCGCTCCTCGGCTGAACACCAGGCCTTCTCCTTCGGGGCGACGCCGGACGTCCCCCTCCTCCAGGAACGCCCTCCAGTCTGTATCGGTGGTCCAGACGAGCACACTGCCTCCGTGCCCCTGGGTCTCCGGAGAGACGAAAAAAGATCAAAATTATTTGATCAATCCGGCCCCCTCTTGCGTCGAAGGCTCTCGAAATCGGATGACCCCCCCGGTGGCCGGTCCGGACCCATCCCATTCCTTTGGAGCCCCCACTCATGAGGAACACCACGCTTCGCGGCACATTGCTCGTGCCGTTCCTTACGCTGTTAGGCCTTTTGTCGGGTTGCATCCTCGAGACGAATGGTGGCGGCTACTGGCCTGACGACGACTACGACACCAGCTACGGCTGCTCCACCACGTCCGACTGCGGCTCCAATCAGTACTGTCGCTCGGGGAGCTGCTGGGACCTGAGTTCCGACTCCCAGAACTGCGTCTATTCGAGCGAGTGTCCCGGCACGCAGATGTGCATCAACGGCTGGTGCGCCCAGTCCTGCTACCGCGACTCGGAATGTGGCGCGGGCGGCCTCTGCAAGGACAACTTCTGCACCTCCGGCACCAAGCCGGACGCGGGCACGGACGGCGGCACCAAGACGGATGGCGGCACGAAGCCGGACGCGGGCACGGACGGCGGCACGAAGCCGGACGCGGGCACGGACGGCGGCACGAAGCCGGACGCGGGCTCCGACGCCGGCACCCCGGTCTGCCGGGTCAATTCTGACTGCGGCACGGACCACTACTGCATCAACGGCACCTGCCGTCAGCAGTGCGACGCGGATGACAAGTGCGGCCCGGGCGGCCTGTGCATCCAGGGCCTGTGCCAGAAGCCGCAGACGGACCCGAACGCGTGCACCACGGAGGCTCAGTGCCCCACGGGCCGCGACTGCGTGAACGGCCAGTGCCGCGCGCCGTGCACCTCCACGACGGAGTGCTCGGCGGACACCAAGTGCGAGGTGGGTTACTGCCTGCCCATCCCGACTGGCGGCCAGTGCCAGGCCAACTGCGAGTGCCCGGCGGGCCAGGTCTGCACCAGCGGCCAGTGCAAGTCGCCGCAGCCGGACCCGGGCCAGGCGTGCCTCGCCAACTGCGACTGCCCCTCCGGCCAGGTGTGCAACAACGGCTACTGCAAGCAGCCGGTGCCGGACGCGGGCTCGGGCAGCAACATCTCCTGCACGGTGAACTGCGAGTGCCCGTCCGGTGAGGTCTGCACCAGCGGCAAGTGCAAGCTGCCCCCGACGCAGCCCACGACGGACGCGGGGACCACCGGCACCGTGTGCCGCGCCAACTGCGAGTGCCCGGCCGGCCAGGCCTGCACCAGCGGCCAGTGCAAGCCGGTGAACCACGGCTCAGGCAAGGTCTGCCAGGCCAACTGCGAGTGCCCATCCGGCGAGCGCTGCCAGGACAACGTCTGCTGGCTGTAGCCGTCAGCGGCTGACGCTCACCGTAAGGGGGCCACCATGCGCCAGCAGCGGTGGATCTCCTTGCGGTGGAAGTCCTCGGGGATGGAGCGGGGGGTGAGCTCCTCCACCTGCGCCATGCCCCGGGTGGCGGAGTCCTTCAGCTCGAAGCCCAGGAAGTTGGTGGAGAAGTAGAGGACGCCTCCGGGGGCCATGAGCGCCCGGAGGTGTTCCAGCATCCGCACGTGGTCGCGCTGCACGTCGAAGGTGCCCGACATCTTCTTCGACGTGGAGAACGACGGCGGGTCGCAGACGATGAGGTCGTACTTGTCGTCGCCGTGCTTCGCCTGGTCCTCCAGCCACGCCTTCGCGTCCGCGCGGATGAGCACGTGGCGCGGATCCGCCAGGCCGTTGAGGACCAGGTTGTCCTCCGCCCAGTCCAGGTACGTGTTGGACAGGTCCACGCTCACGCTGCTCGCCGCGCCGCCCGCCGCCGCGTACACGGTGAACGCGCCGGTGTACGCGAAGAGGTTGAGGAAGTGCTTCCCCTTCGCCTCGCTGCGCACGCGCGCGCGGGTGTTGCGGTGGTCCATGAAGAGGCCGGTGTCCAGGTAGTCGCCCAGGTTCACCCAGAACTTGAGGCCCTGCTCCTCCACCACCAGCCGTTCGCTGCCCTGGCCCACGCGTTGGTACTGCGAGCGGCCCCAGGGCTGGGGCGTGTGCGTCTTCACGGAGATGCGCTCGGGCGCCACGCCCAGCACGGCGGTGACGGCGGCGAGCACCTCGTCGCGCTCGGCGTCCTCGGAGGCGCCCTTCGCGCGGGCCTTGCGGCGGGGGAACTCCACGACGTGGGCGTGGTCGCCGTAGAGGTCCACGGCGTAGGGGTACTCGGGGATGTCCCGGTCATAGACGCGGAAGGCGGTGAGCCCCTGCGCGCGAGCCCACTTGCGCAGGCGCTTCGCGTTCTTGCGCAGGCGGTTCTCGAACATGCCCGCGCCCTGCGTGTCCTGCTTGCCTTCATCCGACATGGTTCCCCTCATATTGCAGGCCGCCCCGGGGGCGGGGGAAAACCGGCCCCATGAGCGTGCGCGTCGAGAAGAACGGCCCCGTCACCACCGTCATCCTCCACCGGCCGGAGGTCCGCAACGCGGTGGACGCGGACACGGCCCGGGCGCTGGCGGACGCCTTCCGGGCCTTCGACGCGGACCCTGACGCGAAGGTGGGCGTGCTGTACGGCGACGCGGGCACCTTCTGCGCGGGCGCGGACCTGAAGGCCGTGTCGGAAGGGCGCCTCCTGCGATTGGAGCCGGACGGGGACGGGCCCATGGGGCCTTCGCGCATGCGCCTGTCCAAGCCGGTGGTGGCGGCCATCAGCGGCCACGCGGTGGCGGGCGGCCTGGAGCTGGCGCTGTGGTGCGACCTGCGCGTGGCGGAGGAGGACGCGGTGCTGGGCGTCTTCTGCCGCCGCTGGGGCGTGCCCCTCATCGACGGGGGCACCGTGCGCCTGCCCCGGCTGATTGGCCTGTCACGCGCGCTGGACCTCATCCTCACCGGCCGCCCCGTGTCTTCGGGTGAGGCGCTGGGCATGGGCCTGGTCAACCGCGTGGTGCCGAAGGGCGAGGCCCGGAGCGCCGCGGAGGCGCTGGCCGCTCAAATCGCCGCCTTCCCGCAAGCCTGCATGAACGCGGACCGGACCTCCGCCTACGCCCAGGGGGACCTGGCCTTCGAAGACGCGATGCGCCAGGAGTTTCAGGGCGGGGTGAAGGTGCTCCAGACGGAGTCCATCCCCGGGGCCACGCGCTTCGCGAAGGGGGCGGGGCGGCACGGCCAGTTTGACTAGGGCCCCGGGAGCGCTGCACGGCCCCTGGGACTGTGTTAGTTCGCGAAGCCATGCGCTTCGACACGCTCGCCATCCACGCCGGCCAGGAGCCGGATCCCACCACCGGCGCCATCATGACGCCCGTGTACCTGACCTCCACCTACGTCCAGGACGGACCGGGGGAGCACAAGGGCTACGAGTACAGCCGCACGCAGAACCCCACGCGCAAGGCGCTGCAGGACTGCCTGGCCGCGCTGGAGGGCGCGAAGTACGGCGCCGCGTTCGCGTCCGGCCTCGCCGGCACGGACATGCTGATGCACATGCTGGAGGCCGGTGACCACGTCATCGTCTCCGACGACGTGTACGGCGGCACCTTCCGCATCTTCGACAAGGTGTTCAAGCGCTCCGGCCTGAACTTCTCCTTCGTGGACCTCTCCAAGCCGGAGAACTTCGAGGCGGCCATCACCCCGAAGACGAAGATGGTCTGGGTGGAGACGCCGACGAACCCGATGCTCAAGCTCATCGACCTGGGCCGCATCGCTGAAGTCGCCAAGAAGCGCGGCATCCTCTCCGTCGCGGACAACACGTTCATGACGCCGTACTTCCAGAAGCCGCTGTCCCTGGGCTTCGACGTCGTGGCGCACTCCACGACGAAGTACCTGAACGGCCACAGCGACGTGGTGGGCGGCTTCGTCTGCACCAGCCGCGACGACATCGCGGAGCGGATGTACTTCCTGCAGAACGCGGTGGGCGGCGTGTCCGGCGCCTTCGACAGCTTCCTCGTGCTGCGCGGCGTGAAGACGCTGCACGTGCGCATGGACCGCCACGCGCAGAACGCGATGAAGGTGGCCCAGTACCTGTCCACGCACAAGCAGGTGAAGAAGGTCACCTACCCGGGCCTGGAGACGCACCCGCAGCACGCGCTCGCCAAGCAGCAGATGACCGGCTTCGGCGGCATGCTGACGTTCGACATCCACGGCGGCCTGGAGGCGGCGCGCACCTTCCTCAAGACGGTGAAGGTCTTCGCCTGCGCCGAGTCCCTGGGCGGCGTCGAGTCCCTCATCGAGCACCCCGCCATCATGACCCACGCCTCCATCCCCAAGGAGACGCGGGAGAAGCTGGGCATCGCGGACGGCTTCATCCGCCTGTCCGTCGGCATCGAGGACGCGCAGGACCTCATCGACGACCTCGCGCACGCGCTCGACCGCGTGAAGTAGTCCGGACGCCCGCTCGCGCTCCAGGCGGCCCGCCTGCCCTCCGGGGCAGGGGGAATGTCGGTTGGGACACAACGTTCCTGGCGCGATGCGTAACCGACTGCTTGTCTCCACCGGCCTCCTGGGCGTGTGGCTCGCGACTGGCTGCGAGTCACCGCCCGCTCCCTCCGACTCCGACTTCCCACCGGCCGCGCTGCCGGAGTCGCTCTCCGCGTCCGACTGCAACCAGCTCGTCACCCGGGCCGTGACGGCCAGCGGTGACGACGGCAACGTCCCCGCCAACACGCAGGACGACGACCTGGGCACGCGCTGGAGCGCGCAGGGCACGGGCGTCTGGCTCCAGATGGACCTGGGCTCGGCGCAGACGCTCACGGGCACCACCATCGCGTGGCACCGGGGCAACGAGCGCCAGAACCACTTCGTCGTCTCCACGTCCACGGATGGCGCCACCTTCACCCAGGCGTACGCGGGGGACAGCGCGCTCGACACGTCCGCGCAGACGGTGGCGTTCTCCTCGCGCAGCGCGCGCTACGTGCGCATCACCGTCAACGGCGACACGGTGAACGACTGGAACTCCATCGCGGAGGCCCGCGCGTGCGCGGCCAGCGCGCCTCCGTCCTCCAGTGACTCCGGTCCCGCGCTGCCGCGGCTGCCGTACCTGCAGAGCGTGAAGCAGACGTCCGCCATCGTGGCCTTCCGCACCGCCAGCGGCTGCAACCCCACGGTGCGCTACGGCGAGGGGACGAACCTCACGTCCTCCGTCAGCGCGGGCGTGTCCGGCACGCGCCACGCGGTGAAGCTGTCCAACCTGTCCGCGGGCCGCACCTACGGCTACGTGGTGGAGGCCTGCGGCACCAGGACGGGCCTGCGCAGCTTCCAGACGTCCACGACGTCCTCGGCCACGAAGGCGCACTTCACCGCGATGGGCGACTTCGGCACCGGCGGCAGCATGCAGGCGAAGGTGATGGCGGTGATGAACACGCCGCAGTGGCGCTCGGAGCTGCTCCTGGCCCTGGGGGACAACGCGTACCCGGACGGCACGGACGCGGAGTTCCAGGCGCACCTCTTCACGCCCATGGCGGGCCTGCTGCGCGAAGTGCCCATGTTCGCCACGCCCGGCAACCACGAGTACGTGACGAACCAGGCGCAGCCCTACCTGGACAACATGTACCTGCCGGCCAACAACCCGCAGGGCACCGAGCGCTACTATTCATTCGACTGGGGCCCGGTGCACTTCATCTCCCTGGACTCCAACTGCGCGGTGGGCCTGGCGTCCGCGGACCGGTGCACGCTCTCGGCGCAGAAGGCGTGGGCGGAGTCGGACCTGGCCGCCAACACGCGCCCGTGGACGGTGGCCTTCTTCCACCACCCGTCGTGGTCCAGCGGCGAGCACGGCTCGCAGCTCACCATGCGCCGCCAGTTCGGCCCGCTGTTCGAGAAGTACGGCGTGGACCTGGTCCTCACCGGCCATGACCACGACTACGAGCGCAGCAAGCCCATGTACGGCGACACCGTGGCCTCCAGCACCCAGCGCGGCATCCCGTACCTCGTGGTGGGCAGCGGCGGCGCCACGCTGCGGCCCTTCCCGTCCAGCCAGCCCGCGTGGACCGCGCTGCGGGACAACCAGGCCTACGGCTTCCTGGACGTGACGGTGGACGGCGGCACGCTGACCGCGCGGCTCATCACCTCCGGCAACACCGTGCGCGACACGCTGACCCTCAAGAAGACGCTGGCCAAGGCCGCCGCCCGCGGCGTCCAGTCCAGCGCGCTGGAGGCGGACGAGGCCGCGGCGGAGGAGGCCCGGGACACGCCGCCGGGCCCCACGGACGAGCGCGCCGAGCCGGTGCGGCGCGGCCCCGTTCCGCCCGCGGACACGCCGGAGTCCGTGGCCGACCCGGAGGAGCCGCTTCCGCAGTAGCCGCGCGGCCCGCCGGAGGGTAGGGAAGGGCTGAACCGCCGGCGGGCCCGGCACCCACAGAAGGGACACCATGCGCTACTTCGAGGACTTCCCCATCGGCGAAATCATGGAGCGGGGGCCGTACGTGGTGACGCGCGAGGAGATCATCGCGTTCGCGCGCCAGTTCGACCCGCAGCCCTTCCACATCGACGAGGACGCCGCCGGCCAGAGCATCTACGGCGGCATCATCGCCAGCGGCTGGCACACCGCCGCCATCTGCCACAAGCTCATGGTCGAGGGCCTCCTGGGCCAGGCCGCCGGCATGGGCTCGCCCGGCCTGGACGAGCTGCGCTGGAAGAGGCCGGTGCGCCCCGGTGACACGCTCCGGATCCGCATCGAGACGCTGGAGGCCAGGCCCTCCGCGAGCAAGCCGGACCGCGGCGCGCTCAAGCTGCGCCTGGAGGTCGTGAACCAGCACGGCGAGGTGGTGATGACGGAGGTGGCCAACGCCCTCTTCGCCCGCCGCCCGGCGCCGTAGAAAACGACCCCCACTTTGAGTTCCAGGGCTGACCTGGGTTACCAATACGCCCAAAGGAGAAGCCCATGTCCAACACCAATGAGGTCGTTCCTCCTCCGGCGCCCAGCCGGCTGAAGCGCCCCGTGGAAGTGGTGCGCGCGGAACTGCTCGCGGATGAAGACGTGAAGCAGCAGGCGGAGATGCTGAAGATCCCCGTCGCGCAGTACGTGGAGAAGATCCTCGACTACGCCATCCACCCGGACAAGCCGCCCCAGTTGGAGATCATCCCCGACGAGGAGCTCAAGGCGCGCGACCCGAAGATCGCCACGGTGGAGGAGATTGGCACCCACCTGCAGAAGATCATCGACGGGGAGGTCGTCATCAGCCCCGCCCAGCAGCGCGACGGCTTCAGCAGCGACAAGAGCCACGAGCAGCGCTACAGCGCCGCGCTGGGCTCCGCCAGCAAGCCCGGCCAGACCGTGGCCCCCAAGCCCGGCGCCGCCGTGGATCCCGCCGAGGCCAAGAAGGGCCCCATCCGGGGCTGAGCCGCCCCGCCAAGGCCCCGGAATCCCGGGGCTTTCCAGTGGGAGGCCCGGATAATCCCGGAACCGGAAACTTCTCCGGCGTCCCGCCGAGAATCCCACTGTCAGTCTCACTTCGAGGGCCCGCGCGGCCCTCCCCGAAAAGGATCAGACCATGGGTGGCATCGGCAAGGCTCTCGGCAAGGTGATGGACATCGTCAAGCCGTTCGTGTCGGCGGTGAACCCGCTGCTCGGCGCGGCGATGGGTTTCGCCAGCGGCCTGATGCAGGGCAAGAACCCCCTCCAGGCGCTGCTGGGCGCGGCCACCGACCTCATCCCGGGCGGCGGCGTGCTCAAGAACGCGCTGGGGACCTTCGCCAACTCCGGCCTGCTGGACGGCGCGGGCGGCAACAGCCTGCTGTCCGGCGCGCTGAACCTGGCGAAGGGCAAGAGCAAGGTCACCGACGTCCTCGGTGACCTGTTCAAGTCCACCAAGAGCAACCCGCTCACCAACCTGGGCATGAGCAACGCGACGGAGCTCGCCGCCCAGCGCATGTCGACGTTCCTCTCCTAGTCCATGAAGCCCGTCCGCTTCGACCCCAAGGTCCACCACGAGCTGCTCAACCTGTGGCGCAAGCCGTGGGATGAGACGATGACGCCGGACGCACTGCCGGAGTACGGCTTCGTGGTGCCGGACAAGGCGGCGGGCTTCCTGTACCGCACGGACAGCTCGGTGGCGTTGATTGAAGGCATCATCGCCGCGCCCGGGCTGACCAAGGAGGACCGCAACGAAGCGGTCAACGCCATCGTCGCCGCCGTCCGCGACGAGGCCCGGCGCCAGGGCTTCAAGCTGCTGTTGGGCTACTCGCAGTTGGACGCCATCAAGAACCGCGCGGAGCGCTTCGGCTTCATGCACGTGGGGCCGGGCTACCACATGGTGGCCCTGGACCTGACGAAGCCGGACCCGCCGGGGCTCTGAAGCAACAACACGCCTCACCGCCAGGAAACACGACGGGCCCGAAGGGAGGATGTCCTCCTCCTTCCGGGCCCGCGGTGTTTCAGGGCCTGACGCCCGCGGCTTTAAGCAGCGGTGCGGTGCAGGTAGTCGATGAGGTCGATCTTCGTGACGATGGCGACGACGGTCTCTCCGTCCTTCACCACGGCCACGTTGTCGCGCGCGAAGATTTCACGCAGCCGGTCGATGCTGGCCTCGGCGGACACGGCGCCCTGGAGCGGGGCGACGATGGGGTCGATGGCGTCCTGGAACTTCACCTTGTTGGCGACCAGGGCGTTGAGCAGGTCGTACTCGTGCACCATGCCCACGGCGCGCCCGTCGTCGGACACCACGGGCATCTGGCTGATGCCGTGGCTGCGCATGGTCTCCACCACGCGGTCCACGCGGTCACCGCGCTTGGCCGTCTTCAGGTCGCGGGGCTTCGCGCCGATGATGTCGCGCACGGTGCCGGCGCCCTTCTCCTGCATGAAGCCGTTGTCGCGCATCCACTCGTCGGAGTGGAACTTGCTGATGTAGCTGCTGCCGGAGTCCGGCAGGACGACCACGATGGTCTTCCCCTTGCCGACCTCCTTCGCCAACTGCACCGCCACGTGCACGGCCGCGCCGGACGAGCCACCCGCGAAGATGCCCTCCTCACGCGCCAGCCGGCGCGCGGCGTTGAAGCACATGCGGTCATCCACCTGGCGCACGTCGTCCACGACCTTGAAGTCCATGGCGCCGCAGAGCATGTCCTCGCCAATGCCCTCGACCTTGTAGACGTGCGGCTCGGTGAGCTTGCCCGTCTTGAAGTAGCCCTCGTAGACGGAGCCCTCCGGATCCACGCCGATGTTCTTCAGGCCGGGGATCTTCTCCTTGAGGTACTTGCCGGCGCCGCTCATGGTGCCGCCGGTGCCCAGGCCGGACACGAAGTAGTCGAACTTGCCCTCGGTCTGCTGGAAGATCTCCGGACCGGTCGTGTGGTAGTGCGCCTCGATGTTGTCCGGGTTGTGGTACTGGTTCAGCATGAAGGCGCCCGGCGTCTCCTTGGCCAGCCGCTTGGACGTCTCGTAGTAGCTGCGCGGGTCCTCGGCCGGGACGTTCGTCGGCGTGACGACGACCTGGGCGCCCATGGCCTTCAGGCGGTTGATCTTCTCCAGGGACATCTTGTCCGGCATGGTGAAGATGCACTTGTAGCCCTTCACCGCCGCGGCCAGCGCCACGCCCATGCCGGTGTTGCCGGACGTGTTCTCCACGATGGTGCCGCCGGGCTTGAGCTTCCCCTCCCGCTCGGCCTTTTCGATGATGTAGAGCGCCATGCGGTCCTTGATGGACGCGCCGGGGTTCATGAACTCGCACTTCACGAGCACGGTGGCGTCGTTCGGACCGACGAGCTTGTTGAGCTTCACCAGCGGCGTGTGGCCAATGGCGGTGAGGATGTTCTGTTGGATGTCCATCGTGCGTGGCTTCCCGAAAAAAGTGAGGGTCGGGGCCTTATATGTGCTCCGCCCCGTCAGGGGGAACATGCCCGAAGGCATGGCCCTTCCTGACGCAGGATGCCGCGACCGTGTGGGTGTTGCCCTGGGGTTCCTCGTCGCGTAGGCGACAGGGCAGGCGTCTGGCGGACGCGTGGCCCACGCGGGCTTTGACCCGCCGCGCCGTGCCTCCGATACTCGCGGGCGTCGTTTCCTTCCCCCTCCGGAGCACCCGCCCCCCATGGAACTTGAGGCCGCCCTTCGCGACCAGGTGGGACAGGCCATTGGCCGTCCCGTCCCCGATGCCCCCATCCAGAAGCTGAAGGGCGACGCGAGCAACCGCTCCTACTACCGCGTCGGCCGCGCCCCGGAGAGCTGGGTGCTGATGGTGATGCCGCCGGACGCGACGAAGAAGAGCGAGGAGGCCACCAAGGGCGAGCCCCCGAAGGAGCTGCCCTTCATCAACGTGCACCGCTACCTGGAGAAGCTGGGCGTGCGCGTGCCGCGCATCCTCCGCTACGACGAGCCCGCAGGCATCATGGTGCTGGAGGACCTGAGCGACATCACCTTCGAGTCCGCGCTGGAGGGAGGCCGCCACCACCAGGCGCTCTACACGCGCGCGGTGGACCTCTTGGCGAAGCTGCGCGTGCAGGCGGAGAAGCAGCGCGACCCGGAGTGCCTGGCCTTCACGCGCGCCTTCGACGAGGACCTGTACGACTGGGAGCTGCACCACTTCCGCGAGTGGGGCCTGGAGGCCTGGAGCGGCAAGACGCCCACGGACGCGGAGCGCGCGGAGCTGGACGCCACGTTCCGGGACATCGCGAAGCAGCTCGCCGCCGCGCCGCGAGGCTTCACGCACCGCGACTACCAGAGCCGCAACATCATGGTGAAGGAGGGCGAGCTGGTCGTCATCGACTTCCAGGACGCGCTCCAGGGCCCGCGCCAGTACGACCTGGTGGCGCTCCTGCGCGACAGCTACGTGGAGCTGGACCGCGACTTCGTGGACACGATGCTGGACCGCTACATCGCCACGTTCGAGCAGGAGAGCGGGGAGAAGATCGACGCGAAGGAGTTCAAGGCGTTCTTCGACCTGCTCACCATCCAGCGCAAGCTGAAGGACGCGGGCCGCTTCGAGTTCATCAACCGCGTGAAGGGCAACCCGGGCTTCCTCGTCTCCATCCCCGCGTCGCTGCGCTACGTGAAGGCCGCGTTCGCGCGCCGGCCGGAGCTGGCGGGGCTGCAGAAGCTGATTTCGAAGTACGTGCCCGAGCTGGCGGCCTGAAGCCATGAAAGCGATGGTCCTCTGCGCGGGCCTGGGCACGCGCCTGCGCCCGCTCACGGAGCGCTGGCCCAAGCCGGCCATGCCGTTTCTTGGCCAGCCGCTGCTCCGCTATCACCTGGCGGTGCTGAAGGCCGCCGGGGTGACGGAGGTGGGCATCAACACGCATCACCTGCCGGACACGATGACGGCGGCGGCCCGCGCGGAGTGCGAGCGCGCGGGGCTGCCGCTGCACGTCGTGCACGAGCCCGTCATCCAGGGCACGGGCGGAGGCATCCGCGGCCTGCGCGACTTCCTCTCCGGCGAGGACTTCCTCGTGTTCAACGGGGACATCCTCTTCCCGGTGGACCTGCGGCCCGCGGTCGCGGCGCACCGCGAGTCCGGCGCGGTGGCGACGATGGTGCTGTTGCCCATGCCGGAAGGGGAGAAGTACGCGGCGGTGGAGGCGGACGCGGGCGGGCAGGTGCGCCGCATCGCGGGGTACGGGCCGGGCGGTGAAGGCCTGCGGCCGTGGCACTTCACCGGCGTGCACGTGATGTCCCCCAGCGTGTTCGACTTCATGACGGCGGAAGGCCCCGAGGACATCAACCGCGAGGTCTACGTGCGGGTGATGCAGGCGGGGCTCCAGGTGCGTGGGCACGCGGTGGACGCGTACTGGTCCGACCTGGGCATGCCGTCGCGCTACCTGGCCACGGTGCGGGACGTGCTCGAAGGGCGCGTGCCGTTGCAGGCGCTGGGGACGGACTCGCCGCTGCACGGGCTGAAGGCCGGGGCGGACGGAGCCTGGGGGCATCCGGAGGCCCGCGTCGAGGGCACCGTTCGCGGGCCTGCGTTCGTGGGCGCGGGCGCTGTCGTGGAAGCGGGCGCCAGCGTGGGCCCGGGCGTGTCGGTGGGCCCGGGCGCGCGGGTGGGGCAGGGCGCGAAGTTGGAGCGCTGCGCAGTGTTCGAGGAGACGCAGGTGGCCCCCGGTGAGGCGCTGACTGAAGTGCTCGCGTGGGGCCCGCACCGGGTGCCCGCGCCGCTCACGGGGCGCTGAGCTCGGGGGTGAAGGACGAAGGCCCGCGCTCCCTTTCGGGGGCACGGGCCTTCTCGTTTCTCGCGACGGGGGTCGCTCAGGCGGCGTGGTAGCGCGCCAGCACGCAGGTGACGTTGTCGTTGCCGCCCGCCGCGTTGGCCAGGTCGATGAGCTGGCCGCACGCCTTCTCCAGCTCCGGCGTGCGCGACAGGATGTCCTGCATCTGCGCGTCGGTGATCATGCCGCTCAGGCCGTCCGAGCACAGCAGGAAGACGTCGTTCTCCAGCGGATCCACGCGGGTGACGTCCACCTGCACCTGCTCCTTCATCCCCAGCGCGCGGACGATGACGTTCTTGTGGGGGAAGTTCTCGATCTCCTCCGGCGTGAGCTTCTTCGCCTTGAGGTAGTCGTTGAGCAGCGAGTGGTCCTCCGTCACCTGCTGGAGGATGCCGCCGCGGAAGAAGTACACGCGGCTGTCGCCCACGTGGCCCACGTAGACGCCGTTCTCCGCGAAGTGCACGGACACGATGGTGGTGCCCATGCCCTTGTACTTGGAGTCCGTCGTGGCGCGCTCGAAGATGCGCGCGTTCGCCAGCTTGATGCCGGTGGCGAGGCGGTTCTCGTCGTAGTTGCGCTGCTTGTCCATCTTGAAGGGCCAGGTGGCGTCCTGGTCCTTGGACGTGAGGCGGAAGAACTCACCCAGCTCGTCCACCGCGATGCGGCTGGCGATCTCCCCGGACGAGTGGCCTCCCATGCCGTCCGCCACGCACACGAGGTTCTCCTCGGTGAGCACGAGGTAGTTGTCCTCGTTGTGGTTCCGCTTCATCCCGACGTGGGTGCTGCCGGCGACCTCGATACGCATGCGAAGGGACTCTTCCGGGGGAGAGGCGTGAAAATCGGGGCGCGACGTTAACAAAGCGTTCCAAAAGGGGTCAAAAAGCTCTCTCGTGTCGCAGCATTCCACCCTCCGGGTGTGGGTGGGCGGGACGGCCCCCGCCACCCCGGCTCCCCTAAACGCCCGGGGGCTCCCCCGGGGCGAAGAGCAGGCGGTCGCCCTCCTGGGTGCCGCTGGCCAGGAGGACCCCGGCGGGCAGCTCCAGGACGGAGCGGGCCTTGAAGTAGATGGACGAGGTGCGCCAGGGAGGCATGGCGGACAGTTGCTTGACGATGCGCCCTTCCGCGTCCAGGAAGGCGACGTCGATGGGGATGCGCATGAAGAAGGTGTGGATGGAGTTGCAGGGGTCGATGTGCATCCCGCCCCCCATGGGCAGCGAGGCGCGGCCCATGAGCCCCTGGAAGCGCTGGACGAAGGACTCGGCGCGTTCGGCGCGGTCCGCGAGCAGCCGCTGCCGCGTTTCGTTGGTCACCCTCCAGTGCATGTCCGGTGTTCTATCCCATGCTTGAGCCCCTGGCGTCCCCCCTGCACCTGGTCCTCGTGTCGCCCCAGATTCCGCCCAACACCGGCAACGTGGCCCGGCTGTGCGCGGTGACGGGGTGCCGGCTCATCCTGGTGGAGCCCCTGGGGTTCTCCATCGACGACCGGCACCTGAAGCGGGCGGGGCTGGACTACTGGGACAAGGTGTTCCTGAAGCTGTACCCGACCTACGACGCCTACGTGGCGGAGTACCCCCAGGCCCGGCGGTGGCTGTTCTCCGCCCGGGCGGAGACATCCCTGTACGCGGCGCGGTTCGAGCCGGGGGACCACCTGGTGTTCGGCTCGGAGGTGACGGGGCTGTTGCCGGAGGTGATGGAGGGGGGGACGGGGACGCCGGTGACCATCCCGATGCTGCCGGAGCGCCGGAGCTTGAATCTTTCGACGTCGGTGGGGATTGGCGCCTACGAGGCGCTGCGGCAGGTGCAGTTGGGGACAGCGGGCAGGCAGGCGCCGCCGTCGAATTGAGGGGCGGGCGGGACGGGCTACACTCCGTGGCCGAATGTCCGCCTCGCAGGTCGCCGAAGCGCTGTATGCCGCCCACAAGTCCCGAGCCACCGGCCGGCTGACGCTGCACGCCGGTGGACGCGAGTCCGCGCTGTGGCTGCGCGAGGGTGACCTGGTGGGGGCGAAGCTGGGCTTCGGCTACCAGACGCCGGCGCAGGCGCTCTTCCAGAACGGGCTGTTGGGGGCGGATTCCCTGGACGCGCTGTGGGCGCGGGGTGGGGCTTCGGCGCCGGACGAGGAGCTGCTGGAGGACAGCGGGCTCCAGTCCGCGGTGGTGCACGAGCAGCAGGTGCTGGCGCAGGTGCGGCGGCTGAGCGAGCTCGCGGAGCGCGCGGACTTCGAGGCGGAGGCGGTGGAGGCGGCGGGGGATTTCGCGCCCATCGCGGGCATGCGGGTGGTGCGGGCGGCGCTGGAGCCGGCGCCCCGTGAGTCCGTGCCCGCGAGGGTGTACCGCTGCCCGGACGTGGCGGCGTGCGAGCCGTGGCTGACGGAGGCGTCGGAGCGGAGCCTGCTGGAGACGCTGGGGGCGTTCCGGAGGCCGGAGGCGCTGACGGGAGCACAGCAGGCGCTGCTGCGGGTGCTGGAGCGCGAGGGCCGCATCGAGGCCCTGTCGGTGGAGGAGTGGGAGGAGCGCGAGCGGCTGCGGCGCGAGGAGGAGCTGCGGCAGGCGGAGGAGGAGGCCTGGGCCATCGAGGAGGCGCGCCGGCGCGAGGAGGCGGAGCGGCGCGCGGAGGAGGCGAGGCTCGCGGAGCTGGCGCGGCTGGAGGCGGAGCGGCTGGCCGAGGAGGCGAGGCTCGCGGAAGAGGCTCGGCTGGCGGAGCTGGCGCGGCTGGAGGCGGAGCGGCTGGCGGAGGAGGCCCGGCTGGCCGAAGAGGCGCGGCTCGCGGAAGAGGCGCGGCTCGCTGAAGAGGCACGGCTCCGGGCGATCGAGGAAGCACGTCAGGCGGAAGAGGCGCGGTTGGCGGAGCTGGCGCGGCTGGAGGCGGAGCGGCTCGCGGAAGAAGCTCGGCTGGCGGAGCTGGCGCGGCTGGAGGCGGAGCGGCTCGCGGAAGAAGCTCGGCTGGCGGAGCTTGCTCGCATCGAAGCGGAGCGACTGGCGGAAGAGGCGCGGCTGGCGGAAGAGGCGCGCATCGAAGCGGAGCGTCTCGCGGAGGAGGCCCGCCTCGCGGAGCTGGCGCGCATCGAAGCGGAGCGTCTCGCGGAGGAGGCCCGCCTCGCTGAACTTGCGCGCATCGAAGCGGAGCGGCTGGAGGCGGAGCGGCTGGCCGAGGAGGCTCGTCTCGCGGAAGAGGCGCGACTCGCGGAGTTGGCGCGGCTGGAGGCGGAGCGGCTGGCCGAGGAGGCTCGTCTCGCCGAACTGGCGCGCATTGAGGCGGAGCGGCTAGCCGAAGAGGCGCGGTTGGCGGAGCTTGCTCGCATCGAAGCAGAGCGACTCGCCGAAGAGGCCCGGCTTGCGGAGCTGGCGCGCATCGAGGCGGAGCGGCTGGCCGAGGAGGCCCGGCTCGCGGAAGAGGCTCGGCTGCGTGCGGAAGAGGAGGCCCGGCTCGCGGAGGAGGCACGCCTCGCGGAAGAAGCGCGTCTTGCCGAAGAAGCTCGCCTTCGCGCCGAGGAAGAGGCGCGTCTTGCCGAGGAGGCTCGGCTCGCTGAAGAGGCCCGCCTTGCGGAAGAGGCTCGCCTTCGCGCCGAAGAAGAGGCTCGGCTCGCCGAAGAGGCGCGGCTGGCGGAGGAGGCACGCCTTCGCGCGGAGGAAGAGGCTCGGCTCGCTGAAGAGGCGCGGCTGGCGGAAGAGGCCCGACTTCGTGCGGAGGAAGAGGTTCGGCTTCGCGCCGAAGAGGAGGCCCGGCTCGCCGAAGAGGCCCGGCTTGCGGAGGAGGCGCGCGTCGCGGAAGAGGCCCGACTCGCCGAGGAGGCCCAGCTTCGTGCCCTTGAAGAGGCGCGGCTCGCTGAACTTGCACGTATCGAAGCCGAGCGACTAGCCGAAGAGGCTCGCTTGGCCGAGGAGGCCCGTCTCGCGGAAGAGGCTCGGCTGCGTGCGGAAGAGGAGGCCCGTCTCGCGGAAGAGGAGGCCCGGCTCGCGGAAGAGGCTCGACTTCGAGCACTCGAAGAGGAGCGGCTTGCGGAGGAGGCACGTCTTCGCGCGGAGGAGGAAGCGCGGCTGGCGGAGGAGGCCCGCCTTGCCGAAGAAGCTCGTCTTCGTGCGGAGGAAGAGGCTCGTCTCGCGGAGGAAGCCCGTCTTCGCGCGAACGAGGACGCTCGACTCGCGGAAGAGGCGCGGCTGGCTGAAGAGGCCCGGCTTGCTGAAGAGGCTCGGCTGCGTGCGGAAGAGGAGGCCCGGCTCGCGGAAGAAGCGCGTCTTGCCGAAGAGGCTCGCCTTCGCGCCGAAGAAGAAGCCCGGCTCGCTGAAGAGGCTCGCCTCGCCGAAGAGGCACGGCTGGCTGAAGAGGCACGGCTGGCTGAAGAGGCTCGCCTTGCCGAAGAGGCACGGCTGGCTGAAGAGGCTCGCCTTGCCGAAGAGGCTCGCCTTGCCGAAGAGGCTCGGCTTCGTGCGGAGGAAGAGGCGCGACTCGCTGAGGAAGCACGGCTGGCTGAAGAGGCGCGACTGGCCGAAGAGGCTCGCCTCGCCGAAGAGGCACGACTCGCGGAGGAGGCCCGCCTTCGTGCCGAGGAGGAAGCGCGAGTAGCCGAAGCGGCGCGGCTCGCTGAAGAGGCCCGGCTCGCTGAAGAGGCCCGGCTCGCTGAGGAGGCCCGGCTAGCCGAAGAGGCCCGCTTGGCCGAAGAGGCCCGTCTTCGTGCGGAGGAAGAAGCGCGTCTCGCTGAAGAGGCTCGCCTCGCTGAAGAGGCCCGGCTCGCTGAAGAGGCTCGCCTCGCTGAGGAGGCCCGGCTCGCTGAGGAGGCCCGGCTCGCTGAGGAGGCCCGGCTTGCCGAAGAGGCCCGCTTGGCCGAAGAGGCCCGCTTGGCCGAAGAGGCCCGTCTTCGTGAGGAGGAGGCTCGACTCGCAGAAGAAGCACGCCTCGCGGAGGAAGCTCGGCTTCGCGCGGAAGAGGAGGCTCGTCTCGCGGAGGAGGCCCGACTCCGTGCAGAGGAAGAGGCCCGACTGGCGGAAGAGGCACGTCTGGCAGAAGAGGCCCGCCTTCGCGCCGAAGAGGATGCGCGCGTCGCTGAAGAGGCTCGCCTCGCAGAAGAGGCCCGGCTTGCGGAACTGGCGCGCATTGAAGCCGAGCGCCTTGCCGAAGAAGCGCGGCTCGCCGAAGAGGCCCGGCTTCGCGCGATCGAGGAGGCTCGACTCGCTGAGGAAGCGCGGCTGGCTGAAGAGGCGCGCCTGCGTGCGGAGGAGGAAGCCCGCCTGGCTGAAGAGGCCCGGCTTCGCGCGGAGGAAGAAGCGCGTCTCGTTGAAGAGGCTCGACTCGCCGAAGAGGCCCGGCTTCGGAAGAGGCCCGGCTTCGCGCGGAGGAAGAAGCGCGTCTCGTTGAAGAGGCTCGACTCGCCGAAGAGGCCCGGCTTCGTGCGGAGGAAGAGGCACGACTCGCTGAAGAGGCTCGTCTGGCCGAAGAGGCCCGGCTTCGTGCGGAGGAAGAGGCACGACTCGCTGAAGAGGCTCGTCTGGCCGAAGAGGCGCGCCTGCGTGCGGAGGAGGAGGCACGACTCGCCGAAGAGGCTCGACTCGCCGAAGAGGCCCGTCTTCGCGCAGAGGAAGACGCACGACTCGCCGAAGAGGCCCGGCTGGCCGAAGAGGCCCGGCTGGCCGAAGAGGCCCGGTTGGCGGAGGAGGCCCGCCTCGCGGAAGAGGCTCGCCTCGCGGAAGAGGCTCGCCTTGCCGAAGAGGCTCGCCTTCGCGCGGAAGAGGAGGCTCGGCTCGCGGAGGAAGCCCGTCTTCGTGCTGAAGAAGAGGCCCGGCTGGCCGAAGAGGCCCGCCTCGCGGAGGAAGCCCGCCTTCGCGCGATCGAAGACGCCCGACTCGCAGAGGAGGCTCGGCTGGCGGAAGAGGCTCGCCTTCGCGCGGAAGAAGAGGCACGTCTCGCGGAAGAGGCTCGACTGGCCGAAGAGGCTCGGCTCGCCGAAGCCGCACGCCTCGCGGAAGAAGCCCGCCTTGCCGAAGAGGCTCGCGTTCGCGCCGAAGCCGAAGCACTGCGCCTCGCGGAGGAAGTCCGTCTTCGCGCCGAGGAGGAAGCCCGTCAGGCCGAACTCCACCGCCTCGCCGAAGAGGCCCGTGCCGCCGAGGCCGCCCGCCTCGCGGAACAGGCCCGCGCCGCCGAAGAGGCCCGCCTCGCGGAACAGGCCCGCGCCGCCGAAGAGGCCCGCCTCGCCGAAGAGGCCCGCGCCGCCGAAGCCCAGCGCCTGTCCGAACAGGGCAAGCCCGCCCATCCGCCCTCACTCCCCCGGCGCTCCCGCCCGGCCGCGCCCTCCACGCCGCCCCCGGTCCTCGTCCCCCTCGCCGCCGCGCCCGCGGAGCCCGAACCGCTCACGCTCGGGCCCGAGGACATCATCCTCACCGCGGAGCCTGAACCCGCCGCCCCGTCGAACTCCTGGGCGGACTCCATCCCCGCGTCCCCCCGCGACGCCCTGGAGCTCCCCTCCAGCGACAACACCGCCGCCCTCACGGAGGCCCGCAAGCGCGCCCAGGCCGCCCTGCTCCAGGACATGGCCGAGGCCCTGCGCCGCTCCGCCTCCGTCCCCCTGGACCCGTGGCTCACCGAGGAGCCCTCGCGCTTCCCCGTCGCGCCCCCCCCGGAGCCCGACCTCCCCCTCCTGGAGGTCGAGCCGGAGAGCTGGGGCGACATCGTCCCCGCCGCCGCCCCCCTCCCGGACACCCAGGCCCCCGCGCCGGCCGCCCCCGTCGTCCCCGCCGAGGCGCCCCCGCAGCCGGACCTCTGGGCCGTCCAGCCCCCCAAGTTCCCCGCGTCCTCCACACCGCCCGTGCGTCCCGCCCGCGCCAGCGAGGACGACCTGTGGCGCATCGTCTCCTTCGACGAGTCCAACGACCCCGCCCAGAACCTCACCGCCTCCTTCGAGGCCGCCCTCCAGCAGGTGGACGCCCACCTGGAGGCCCTCATCCGCTCGGATGTCCGCTCGGCCGGCGACGCCAACGAATTCCTCGTCGAGGCCATCGTCGAAGCGACCTTCGAGCCGCTGCCTTCTCCCCTCGCCACCGCGTTCCCCGGTGACAACGCGGGGGCTTCTGGCCAGACTGGGGATGAGTTGTCCGGTGATCTGGACGACTGGGATTTTGACGAGGACGACGTGGCGGCCGAAGACCCCTCCAACCCCGACGAAGCCTCCAAGCTCCGGCGCCAGCGCCTCCTGCGCCGTGCCATGGAGAACATGGGCACGCTCGGCGCCCGCCCCGTTCCCCCCGCCGCCGCGAGCACCCCGGCCACGCCCGAAGGCGTCGCGCCGCCCGCCGCCGTCGCCGCGCCGGCGGAGCCCCCCAAGCCCGACGAGGGCCGGCTCGCGCAGCAGATTGAGCAGCGCTACGCCGACATCCAGACGAAGAAGGACCACTTCGTCACACTTGGGGTTCCGCAGGACGCCTCGCGCGACCAGGTGAAGGCCGCCTTCCTGAGCCTCGCCAAGGTCTTCCACCCGGACCGGCTGCCCCCGTCGCTGCCCCACCTGGCGCCGAAGATCACCGCCGTCTTCGAGTCCATCCGCGAGGCCTACGAAGTCCTCCACGACGACACCCGCCGCAAGAACTACCAGTTGGCCCAGCAGGGCGCGCAGGCCGCCCCCAAGCCCCCGGCCTCCAGCGGCGCCCGCCCCGGCAGCCCCGCCGCGGCCCGCGCGGACACCAACGCGGACGACCTGTTCCGCATGGGCGAGGTCTTCTTCCGCAAGCGCGACTTCGTCGCCGCCAGCGAGCACTACGAGCGCGCGTACGGCCTGGACCCCAAGCCCCTGTACCTCGCGGCGCGCGCCTGGGCCGTCTACATGGACCCCGGCCGCAAGGCCGACATGCCCCGCGCCAAACAGTGGATGGCGGATGCGGTGCGCACCGACCCGAACTGTGATCGCGCCCACTACCAACTGGGCGTCATCGCCCGCGTGGAAGGGGACATGGACCGCGCGGAGAAGCACTTCCGGGAAGCCGTCCGTGCGAACCCCAAGCACCTGGAGGCGAACCAGGAGCTGCGGCTCATCGACATGCGCAAGAAGAACCCGCCCAAGAAGGGTCTCTTCCGCTGACTCGCCTGTCCCCCGGGGAGGGAGCCGGCCGGTTTTCCGGACAGTCCCGCCCATTGACACACCTGGAAACCGGACCCGATGCTTGCTCCCACGGGACGCCCCCGTCGGATCCGCCGTCCCGCCCGTCTTGAAAGGCATGCCACGTGGCCAAGCAGCACCTGCTCCTCGTCGATGGTGACGCGAAGAGTCTGCGCGTGATGGAGGTCAGCCTGAAGAAGGCCGGCTTCTCCGTCACGACTGCGATCCACGGCAAGGATGCGCTGGAGAAGGTCCAGATCAGCCCGCCGGACCTCGTGCTCGCGGACACCAAGATGCCGGAGATGGACGGCTTCGAGCTCTGCAAGACGCTCAAGTCCGACGAGCGCTTCAAGTTCATCCCCTTCGTCTTCCTGACGAACCAGAAGTCGGTCGAGTTCAAGGTGCGCGGCCTGGAGCTCGGGGGCGACGACTACCTGACGAAGCCCATCTACATCAAAGAGATCGTCACCCGCGTGAAGATGATCCTTCAGAAGGCCGAGAAGGAACGCATCGAGAAGCGCGAGACGACCAAGGGCGGCTTCGCGGGAAGCCTCGCCGACATGGGCGTCGTGGACCTGGTCCAGACCTTCGAAATCGGCCGCAAGACGGGCGTCATCTCCATCCAGGGCGAGCGCACCGGCGTCGTCTACTTCAAGGAAGGCCGCGTCATCGACGCGGAGCTGGGCCGGCTCAAGGGCGAGAACGCCTTCTACCGCCTGCTCAACACGTTCGAAGGCCAGTTCGACGTGCAGTTCACCACGTTGGACCGCCCGGAGCGCATCGAGGTCTCCACGCAGGGCCTCCTCATGGAGGGCATGCGCCGGCTGGACGAGTGGGGCCGGATGCTCGAGCAGCTCCCGCCGCTGGAGACGGTCTTCGAGATTGACTACCACCAACTGGCGGACCGCCTGTCGGAGATCCCCGACGAGGTGAACGGCCTCCTGCGCCTGTTCGACGGCAAGCGCGCGCTGTCGCGCGTGGTGGAGGACTCGGACTTCGAGGACCTGGCCGCGCTGGGCATCATCAGCAAGCTGTACTTCGAGGGCCTCATCCGCGAGCTGGGCAACGCGCCGCTGGAGCCCGTGCAGAGCAGCAAGCCGGGCATCGAGCAGTGGCTGAACGCCGCGCCGCCCATCCCCGTGGACGTCGCGCCCGCGCAGGAGCCCGCGCCCCAGCCCCACGCCGCGCCGGCCCCCGTGGAGCCGCCCCCGGTGGAGGCCGCGCCCGTGGCGGAAGTCCCACCCGAGCCCGAAGCCGCGCCCGCGCAGCCCGAGCCCGTGGAGGAAGTCACGCCCGTGGCGGAGATGGCGCCCGCGCCGGTCTCCCCGCAGCCCGCGCAGGTCATCATCTTCCCGCCGCGCTCGCGTCCCGGCGAGGGCGCTCCGCCCCCGTTCGGACAGGAGGGCCAAGAGCCCGCGGTGCCGCCGCTGTCGCAGGAGGGCTCGGCGTTCCTCGTGGAGCCGCCGCCCGCGCACCGCGCGGTGGATCATGCGCGGCGCAGCCTGCTGCTCGACTGGAGCCGCGTGGACACGGAGGGCCTGAGCGCCTCCAGCACCTGGGGCCCGGGTTCGCCCTGGGGGGCCGCGGGCCGCGCGCCGGCCGCCGCGCCCAGCCCGTTCGCCTCGCAGCCCGCGCAGGCGCCCGTGGAGCCGCTGCCCTCGCGCCCGCCCATCTTCGGTGGCGCGGCCATCGCGCCCAGCCCGCTGGCGCCGGTGCCGCCGCCCACGCCGGCCCCGCCGTCCTCCGAGGTGACGCTGGTCAGCGGCACGGAGCCCTTCCACGACGAGGTGCCGGGGGAGGAGCCCGCGCCGCCGCAGCTCGCGCTGCCGCCGTATCCGGGCCACGGCATCGTGCCGCCGCAGGTGGCCCCCGTGGCGCTCAACGTCGAGTTCCCCGCGACGACGCCCTTCGACGCGCAGCCGGCCGCCATGGAGCCGGTGGACACCGCCGCGCAGGACGTGCCCGCCTCCGAGGCGTACTTCACGGAGCCCGAGCCCGCCACGCCCGTGCAGCCATCCGCGGCGAGCGCGCCGGAGCCCACCGCGAGCGCCCCGGTCAGCCCCGCGCCCACGAACAGCGCGGCCTCCACGAAGCCCGCTGCCTCCAAGCCCGCGCATGACGAGGACGACGCGGCGCTGATCGCCGCGATGAAGCCCAAGCGCACGGGCCTCTACGTCGCGGGCGGGCTGCTCCTGGTCGCGGCCGTGGCCGCGGTGGTGCTCTCCAAGGGCTCGGGCGGCGCTGAGACGCCCAAGCCGGACGCGCCCAAGGTGACGCAGCCCATGAAGCCCGAGGAGGCGCCCAGGCCGCCGGAGACGACGCCTCCGCCGGCCGTCACGCCGCCGCCCACGAAGACCGTGGACGCGGAGCCCGACGCGGGCGCGCCCCCGGCGAAGACCGTCACCGCCCCGGAGGACGCGGGCACGCCGGTGAAGACGGCCACCCCCGAGCCCGCCGCCGTCCCCGACGCGGGCGCCGTCGTCGCCGTCGCCGTCACGCCGCCGCCCGCGACGCCCCCGGAGCCCGCCGCGCCCAAGGCCACCTACGCGGACTTCATCAAGGACGGCCGCGCGGCGATGGCCCGCAAGAGCTTCAAGGCGGCCGTGACCGCCTACCGCAAGGCGCTCGCGCTCGACAACGACTCCATCGAGGCGAAGACGGGCCTGGGCATCTCGCTGGCCAACAACAGCAGCACCAGCGAGGCCGGCTACCGCGAAGCGGCCAGGCTGCTCCAGGACGTCGTCAACGCGGAGCCCAAGAACGCCAAGGCCTGGTTCTGGCTGGGCAGCTCGCGGCAGTTCTCCGGCGATCAAACCCGAGCGGCCGAGGCCTATAAGAAGTATTTGTTCCTCGAACCGACGGGAAGCTCGGCGGACGAGGTGCGTGCCCTGCTCAACGGGATGAAATGAGCAGGGGAGGCGGCCTGTCCGCCTCCTGCCCGCCCTTGTTGTCGGAGTCGTCGTGCTCGTCCTGGGACTTGAAACCTCGTGCGATGAAACCGCCGCCGCCGTCGTGGAGGACGGGCGGCGCGTCCTGTCGGACGTCGTCTCCACGCAGGTGGACATCCACCGCCGCTGGGGCGGCGTCGTACCGGAGCTGGCCAGCCGCAACCACATCGTCCAGGTGATGCCCGTCGTCCACGAGGCCCTCACCCGCGCGGACAAGGCGCTGGACGACATCGACCTCATCGCCGTCACGTCCGGCCCCGGCCTCATCGGCGCGCTGCTCGTGGGGCTCCAGGTGGCCAAGGGCTTGAGCCTCGCCACCGGCAAGCCCTTCGTGGGCGCCAACCACCTGGAGGGGCACCTGCTCGCCATCCGCCTCCTGGAGGACGCGCCCGCGCCGCCCTTCCTGGGGCTCGTCGTCTCCGGCGGCCACACCAGCCTCTACGAGGTCCGCGACTACGGGAACTACCGCCTCGTGGGCCGCACGCGCGACGACGCCGCGGGCGAGGCCTACGACAAGACGGCGCGCATCCTCGGCCTGCCGTACCCGGGCGGGCAGCCCATTGATGAACTGGCACAGAAGGGCGACCCGGAGGCCATCCGCTTCCCGCGCGCGCTGCCGGGCGACAACCTGGACGTGTCCTTCTCCGGGCTGAAGACGTCGGTGCTCCACCACGTCCAGAAGCACGGCGTGCCGCAAGGGCAGGCCCTCCACGACCTGTGCGCGTCGTTCCAGGAGGCGGTGGCGGACGTGCTGTCGAAGAAGCTCGTCGCCGCGGCGAGGAAGCTGGGGCACGACCAGTTGGTGCTGTGCGGCGGCGTGGCGGCGAACTCGCGGCTGCGGGCGCTGTGCAAGCAGCGCGCGGAGGAGCGGGGCCTGCGCATGTTCCTGCCGCCGGTGCGGTTGTGCACGGACAATGGCGCGATGATCGCCGTCGCGGGGTATGAAGCGTGGCGCCGCGGCTTGCGCGGTGATTTCCGCCTCGCGGCCGACCCCGCCTGGCGCATGGAGTAGGGGCCCGACAGTGGAATCTCCGCGCGACATCCTCAAGCGCCACGGCCTGCGGGCCAAGCATAGCTGGGGACAGAACTTCCTCGGGGACCCGGACGCGCTCCAGGAGATCGCGGACGCGCTCGCGCTGCGCGAGGGCGAACCCGTGGTGGAGCTGGGGCCGGGCCTGGGCCACCTCACGCGCTTCCTCGCCGCCACCGGCGCGCGCGTCACCGCCGTGGAGCGCGACCGCGACATGGTGGCCGTGCTGGAGAAGGAGGCCATCCCCGGCGTGCGCGTGGTGCCCGGCAACGCCGCCACGGTGGACTTCGCCCAGGTGGCCGGCGCGGACGAAATCGCGCTCGTGGGCAACCTGCCGTACCACCTCACCAGCCCCATCCTCTTCCAGGTGCTCGCGCAGCGCGCCCGCATCTCGCGCGCCGTCTTCACGCTCCAGAAGGAGGTCGTGGTGCGGCTGGCCGCGGAGCCCGGCAACCGCGACTACGGGCTGCTCACGGTGCTGCTCGGCCTGCACTTCGACGTGGAGAACGTGCTCACGCTGGAGGCCTGGCGCTTCCATCCGCCCCCGAAGGTGGACTCCGCCGTGCTGCGCCTCACGCGGCTCAAGAAGCCCCGCGCGCCGCTGGTGGACGAGGCCCGCTTCACGCGGCTGGTGAAGGCCGGCTTCGCGCAGCGCCGCAAGACGCTCATCAACTCGCTCAAGTCCGACAAGGGGCTGGCGCCGCCGGACGTGCTGCTCGCCGCGCTCCAGACGGCGGGCATCGACCCGGGCCGCCGCGCGGAGACGCTCTCCCCGGAGGAGTTCGCCGCCATCGAGCGCGCCCTGGGCCCCGTCACCGCCATGGCCCCGCCGCCCCCGGACGCGCCGGAAGAGGACGGCTCACAGGAGTAGGGGACGCGGGGTGACGTTCAGCGCTTCTGGCCCAGCGCGGCCAGGAGCCCACCCTGCTGGGCGAGGTACGCGCGGAACGCGTCCTCGTCGATGCGCAGGCGCGCGAGCACGCCGCTGAGGACCTCGTCCACGGAGCCCTCCGGCCGGCGCTTCAGCTCGAAGGCCGTCTTCAGCAGGGCCACGCCATAGAGTGGATCCACGTCCACCGGAGGTGCGGGAGGGGCCGTGACCGGACGGGCGGCGGGCGCCGCTTGCGTCGTCTCCACCAGGTCCACCACCGTCTTCACCCGCTGCCTGCCGCGCATCTGTGGCCCGTCGCTCCCGCTGCCTGCGTGTTCGCGGGCACCGTAGGGGATGGCCTCGGAGCGCGCAAGGGCGGGGTGGCCCGGCGAAAATTGCCGGATGCACGCGGGCATGGTTGTGTTATCCGCCCCCCGCGCGCGCATCTGTCTCATGCGTGGCTTTTCCGGGGGCGGAGGCCTCGGGCCGATGGACCACCGCTACATCGTCGTCGAAGGCCCCATCGGCGTGGGCAAGACGAGCCTCACCAACCTCCTCACGGAGCGACTGGGCAGCCGCCGCATCCTGGAGGTGGTGGAGGAGAATCCCTTCCTCTCCAGCTTCTACGGGGACCGGGAGAAGTTCGCGTTCCAGACGCAGGTGTTCTTCCTGCTGTCGCGCTTCCGCCAGCAGCAGGAACTCTTCCAGCAGGACCTGTTCCGCGCCGTCACCGTGAGCGACTACCTGTTCGCGAAGGACCGCATCTTCGCCAACCTCACGCTGGCCTCGGACGAGCTGGCCCTCTACGACCGCGTCTTCGAGGCGCTGGGGCCCCGCGTCCCGCAGCCCGACCTGGTCATCTACCTCCAGGCCCAACTGGACGTGCTGCTGCACCGCATCAAGAAGCGCGGCCGTGAGTTCGAGCGGAAGTTCGACGCGGGCTACCTGGAGTCGCTCACGCACGCGTACAACGACTTCTTCGCGCATTACCAGGACACGCCGCTCCTGGTGGTGAACACGTCGGACATCGACTTCGTGCACAACGAGGCGGACCGCGAGGACCTGATGAACGTCATCGCGAGCGTGAAGTCCGGCGTGCAGCACTACACCCCCAAGTCCCGCCGGGGCTGACGGCCACCGCCCGCCTGGCTGCCTGGCGCGGGTTGAACCCCCCACGCGGCCCCGAGGGCGTTAGAGTGCATCCCCGTGGAACCCCGGCCTCCGGCGATCCCCCTGGGGACGGCGAGGGGCCTGACGCTCCACGCGGCTGTCCCACCCGTCTTGCCCACAGGAGGTGAACCGTGAAGGACAAGGTCACCATCCACACGCTGAAGCGCCTGAAGCAGTCCGGTCAGAAGATCTGCATGGTCACCGCGTATGACGCGACGTTCGCGCGCATCCTCGACGAGGGCGGCGCGGACGTGCTCCTGGTCGGTGACTCGCTGGGCATGGTCATCCAGGGCCAGGAGTCCACGCTGCCCGTCACCATGGACCAGATGGTCTACCACTCGGCGGCGGTGAGCCGCGGCGCGAAGCGGGCGCACGTGGTGGGCGACCTGCCGTTCATGAGCTACCAGGTGTCGCCAGAGGAGGCGGTGCGCAACGCCGGGCGGCTGGTGTCCGAAGGCAACGTGGGCAGCGTGAAGCTGGAGGGCGGCGCCGAGTTCGCCGACACCGTGCGCGCCATCGTCCGCGCCAGCATCCCCGTCATGGGCCACCTGGGGCTGACGCCGCAGTCGGTGCACAAGATGGGCGGCTACGTGGTGCAGGGCCGCGACGAGGACGCCGCGCGCCGCATGCTGGACGACGCGCTCGCGCTGGAGGCCGCCGGCGCCTACGCGCTGGTGCTGGAGGGCGTGCCGCTGGAGCTGGCGCGCACCATCACCCAGAGCCTCAAGATTCCGACCATCGGCATCGGCGCGGGCAAGCACTGTGATGGCCAGGTGCTGGTCTGCTACGACCTGTTGGGCATGAACCCGGACTTCAAGCCGAAGTTCGTGAAGCGCTTCGCCAACCTGCACGGGAACATCACGGAGGCCGCGAACACGTACTTCTCCGAGGTGCGCGCCGGCACCTTCCCGGATGAAGAGCACAGCTTCAAGGCCACCAAGGGCATCCGGCTGGTGACGCCCACGGCCGTCGTCGCGGACGCGGAAGGCGCTGGCGAGCCCGCGGAGAAGGTCGGCGGCATCTACGGGGCCCCGGTCTAGCCATGGCGCCCCACGTCCTGCGCACCGTTCCGGAAGTGAAGGCCTGGGTCGCGTCCCTCCAGAAGGAGGGCAAGACGCTGGCGCTCGTGCCCACCATGGGCTTCCTCCATGAGGGCCATGTCTCGCTCATGCGGGAGGGCGGCCGGCGCGCGGACGTGGTGGCGGCCTCCATCTTCGTGAACCCCACGCAGTTCGGTCCCCGCGAGGACCTGGCGCGCTACCCGCGCGACTTCGAGGGGGACCTGGCGAAGTGCGCGAGCGCGGGCGTCACGGCCGTGTTCGCGCCCGAGCCCGCGGCGATGTACCCCGCGGGCTACCAGACCTACGTGGAGGTCACGGAGGTCAGCCAGGGGCTGTGCGGCGAGCGGCGTCCTGGCCACTTCCGGGGCGTCGCCACCATCGTCACGCAGCTCCTGGCGCTGTTCCGGCCGGCCGTGGCGCTGTTCGGGGAGAAGGACTACCAGCAACTCCAGGTCATCCGGGCGCTCAACCGCGACCTGCACCTGGGCGCGGACATCGTGGGCATGCCCACCATCCGCGAGCCGGACGGCCTGGCCCTGAGCAGCCGCAATGCCTACCTGTCGGCGGAGGAGCGCCAGCGGGCGCTCGCCCTGTCCAGGGGCATGCGGGCGGCCCAGGCCCTGCTCGCCTCCGGCACCCGGGACACGCGGGCGCTCGTGGAGGCCGCCCGCCGTGAATTGCAGGCGGTGGGCCTGCGCGAGGACTACGTGGAGGTGCGGGACGCGGCGACGCTCTCACCCCTGGACACGGTGGCGCCCGGGCAGACGGCGCGCATGCTGGTGGCGGCCTTCTCGGGCACCACGCGGCTCATCGACAACATGCCGCTGGCCGGTTAGGAGACCCGGGACACGTTATGGCCGCTGGAAAGTCGAAGGGTGTGGGTGCGGAGCCGGGGGTGAAGCTCATTGCCGAGAACCGGCGTGCGCGCTTCGACTACACGGTGGATGAGAAGATAGAAGCCGGGCTGGAGCTCACGGGGAGCGAGGTGAAGTCGTTGCGTGAAGGGACGGCCAACCTGTCGGACGCCTACGCGCTCCAGAAGGGCACGGAGCTGTTCCTGCTCAACGCCCACATCGGCTCCTACAAGGCGGCCAGCGTCTTCGACCACCTCCCCACCCGGGGCCGGAAGCTGCTGATGCACCGGGCGGAGATCGACCGGTGGACGGCGAAGGTGCGCGAGCGCGGTTACTCCATCATCCCGCTCGTGCTGTACTTCAGGAAGGGCCGGGCCAAGGTGGAGCTGGGCCTGTGCCGCGGCAAGACGCACGAAGATCGCCGCCACGACATCAAGGAACGGGAGACGAAGCGGGAGATGGACCGGGAAGTGCGCCGTCGTTGAGGGCGCTCCCGCAACTCCTCCGCTGGACAGGCTGGAATGGACAAGAAGGTTTCCGACAAGAAGGAGCGGCTGCTGGCCGCGCTCGACCAGGGCATGGTGATGATCCACCTGGACGCGCGCCGCCCCGGCGTGCTCGTCCCCGCCAGCCTCCGAGGCGAAGCGCACCTGCGCCTCAACCTCTCCTACCGTTTCGAGCCCCCCGACCTCACGGTGGGCGAGTGGGGCGTGCGCTGCACGCTGAGCTTCTCCGGTTCGCGCTTCACGGTGGCGGTGCCCTGGTCGGCGCTGTTCGCCATCGCCAGCCACGTGACGAAGGAGTTCTGGATGTACCCGGAGGAGATGCCGCCGGAGCTGCTCCAGCAGCCCCCGGTGGCGTCGGCCTCCGTCGCGCGTCCGCCGCAGCCCGCGCCGGTGCCCGTGGCCGCGGAGAGGCCCCGCGCCTTCCTGCGCGAGGTGCAGTCCGAGCGCGCCGACGAGCCGGAGTCACGTCCGGAGGTGGCGCCTCCGCCGCCGCCCGAGGGAGGCCCCCCGGACGAGCCGCAGCCGCCGCGCCGTGGCCACCTGCGGCTGGTGAAGTAGGGCGGGCTCGGGGCGGAGCGTCAGCGCTTGAGCTCCGCCGCCACGTCCGACTTCTTGCCGCCCATGAACGACCCCGTCCAGACGCGGTAGCCCTTGAGCTTGAGCTGCACCGGGACGGAGCGCGAGGGGTAGACGTTGTCCATCACCAGCGGCGTCACGCCCACCTCCACGCCGTCCACCAGGACGGTGGCGCCGGAGGGCTCGCTGCGGATGGACAGGACCGCCGCCGGGAGCCCGAGCGCGCGCAGCACCTGGGTTTCGTAGCGGGGCCACACGAACAGCGCGCCCCCCGCGAGCACCGCCGCGATGCCGAGCACCACCACCGCCGGTCCCCAGCGCCTGCGGGGGCGGGAAGGCGTCACGGGCTCGAACTCCGAAGGCGAGCTCTCCGCCCGGGGCGCGCGCTCCTCCAGCTCCAGGTCGCCCTGCGCCGCCTGACGGATGCTGGGCCGGTTCATCCGCGCCGGGTCGTCCACGTCCGAGAGGGACTGCGTGGCCAGCGCGGGCGCAGCCGGAGCGGCGGGGGAGGGCGCCCGCGGTCGGGCGCGCGCCGCCGGGTTCGCCTGCGCCCGGGACGCGGAGGCCACGGACACGGGCCCACTCGCGGGAGCCGCGCCCGCCTCGCTCCAGCTCGCGGAAGGTCCACGCGTGCAGGACTCACAGGGCGAGTCAGGGGACTCCAGCGCCGAGCCGCACAGGGCGCAGGTGTGGACCACGGCGCCGTTCGCGGACAGTGAGACGGCCCCGGCTGGCGGGCTCCACGGCTCCTCTTCCTCCGCCGCCACGGGGACGGACGCCGGGGGCGCCTTCCACGCGGGCGAAGCAGCGGCGCCACCGCCATACGCCACCGTGACCGAGCGGGCGCCAGACGCGGACGGGATGCGCCCCGTGTCCACGCCCTCGCGCGGCACGGCGGACATCACGAACGACGCCGACTGCGACTCCGGGGCCTCCGCGAGCGCGGCCCGGGCCACGTCTCCCACGGACATGGGCAACCGGATGCCACGCAGGAAGGTGGCCAGCGCGTGCGACGACGCGGGCTCCCCCGTCTGCGCGAGCCACCGCGCCAGCGCCTCCGACACGTCCTCCGGCTCCGGGAAGCGGGCCGCCGGGTCGCGCGACAGCATGCGCAGCACCAGCGTGGCCAGCGACGCCGGTACGTCCGGCAGCGACGCGGGCGCGCGGTTGAGGATGGAGTACGCCACCGCCATCGGCTCCGCCGCCGCGGACCCGAACGGGTGCTGCCCCGCGAGCAGCTCCGCGAGGATGGTGCCCAGCGAGAACTGGTCGCTCAGCGCCGTGGCCGGCTCGCCCCGGAGGACCTCCGGCGCCGCGTAGGGCACCTTGCCCCTGAAGGCTCCGGGCTCCGTGCGCGACAGGCCCGCCAGCCGCGCGATGCCGAAGTCCGTGACCTTCACCTCGCCTTCGCGCGACACCAGCAGGTTGGACGGGGACACGTCCCGGTGCGCCGTCACCACCGGGTGACCGTCGTGCTGGCGGCGGTACGCGTGCTGCAATCCCGCCTGGGCCTGGCTCACGATGAACACCGCCAGGTGCGGAGGAACCCGCAGCCCCTGGCGCGTCACCGCGCGGATGAGCGCGCCCAGGTCCCAGCCGTCCACCAGCTCCATCACCAGGAAGAGCCCCTCCGCGCTCTCCCCCACGTCATGCACGGTGACGATGTTCTGGTGCTGCAGCAGCATGGCCAGCCGCGCCTCGGAGACGAACATCCGGGAGATGTCCGGCTCGCGCGCCAGGTGCGGCAGCACGCGCTTGATGGCCACGGTGCGCTCGAAGCCCTCCGCGCCCTTCGCCACTCCCAGGAACAGCTCCGCCATGCCCCCCGTGGCCAGGGGTTGCAGCAGCCGGTAGCGTGACGTCACGGGGACCTCCGGAAGGACGCGGTGGGGCGCCTCACCCCTGCGACTGGGTGATGTCGCGCAGGTGCTTCCACGGATAGATGCCCGTGGCGTGCTGGTCGCTGAAGACGAACGCGAGCGCGTAGTTGCCCACCGGCTGCATCTGCAGCACGCGCAGGTTCGCGGGCACCTGCGAGGGGTCCAGCGTGCGCTTCGCCGTCCACTCGTCCACGCACGCGGCGCACGGGCACTGCTGGCGCAGCACCTGCGCGGTGGCGGTCGTCGTCACGCCGTCATCCCACGTCAGCGTCAGCGACTCGCCGTCCGCGGACAGCTTCGCATCCGTCGCGCTGACGGGCTTGGGCGCGGGCTTGATGCGATCCCAGAAATTGCTCACCGAATCCACCTTCCAAGGCTTTGGAGCAGCAGCCCCTCCCTACCATCCTTCTGGCGGAGTGGGGGACCTGCCGCGAAAGCGAAAGGGCCCGGGGAGCCAGGGCTTCAGGAAGCCAGCTTGACGGGCTGCCGGTGGCCCTCCAGCCGCACGCCCCGCTGGGCCAGCACCGCGCGCAGCGCCTGCACCACCCGGGGGTCCAACTGCGCGCCGCTCAGGTTGTCCAGGATCTCCATCGCCTTCTCCAGCGGCATGGCCTTCTGGTAGGGGCGCGTGGAGGTGCACGCGTCGAAGGTGTCCGCGCACGCCACGATGCGCGCGAGCATCGGGATGGCCTCGCCCTTGAGCTTGTCCGGGTAGCCCGTGCCGTCCCAGCGCTCGTGGTGGTGGCGCACGCACGCGCGCACCGAACCCAGGAACGTCACCGGCCCGATGATGGCGTCGCCGATGGCGGGGTGCTCGCGCATCAGGGACATCTCCTGGTCCGTGAGCCGGGACTGCTTGCAGAGGATGTTCTCCGGGATGCCAATCTTCCCGATGTCGTGGAGGATGCCGCCGTACTGCAACTGCCGCAGCTCGCGCTCGGTGAGCTTCAGCTCCTTGCCAATCTCCACCGCCACGTCGCCCACCCGCTGGCTGTGGCCGCGCGTGTACGCGTCCTTGGAGTCGATGGAGTTGGCCAGCGCGACGATGGTCTCCAGGTAGCCCTTCTCCAGGCTCTCGTAGAGGCCGCGCGTCTCCATGTCGTACGCCATGAGCTGCTTGCTCATGTAGTTGAACGTCTGGGCCAGCTCCCCCAGCTCGTTCTTCTGCTTCAGGTGCACCTCCACGCCGAACTTGCCGCGCGCCAGCTCCAGCGACGTGGCGATGAACGTCTTCAGGGGCTGCGTGAGGTTGCGGGAGAAGATGGCCGCCAGCACCAGCGCCACCAGGATGGCGCCGCCCAGGCCCAGGAGGATTCGCCGCTCCATGGTCTCCACCTGGCGGTAGGCGTGCTCCACCGGCTGCTCGGACACGATGGCCCAGCCCGCCTCCGGCAGCACCGAGTACGCGGACACCACCGCGTCGCGCCCCTCGCCGAAGTTGCCCACGTGGAACAGCTCCGTGTCGGGCGTGCCCTCGCGCTGCTTGAGCAGGTGCGCCAGGGGCAGCCGCTTCGACACGTCGTCCCCCACCGCGCCCAGGTCTCCGCCGCCGGTAATCAGGCGGCCGTGCCGGTCCGCCAGGTACGCGAACCCCGTGCTGCCCACGCGCTCCTGCGCCAGCATCTGCCTCAGGCCCGCGAGCGTGATGTCCGCGGCCATGTAGCCCTGCACCGGGTCGCCCACGGGGAACGCCAGCGTCACCACCGGCCCGCCGCCGCCTCCGCCGTGGGACGCCACCACGTCCGAGTAGCGCACCCCCGTGAGTCCCTCGTCCAGGAGGGCCCGCGCGCGCTCCTCGTGCTCCGCCACCCCGCTGGGCGCCATGTCGTGCACCGCGAAGGCCTGCAGCCCGGGCAGCCGCTGCCGGTCCGCGCCGAACACGGTGAGCGCCAGCAGCTCCGGGCGCTGGTTGAGCACCGCCGCGATGTGCAGCCGCTGCGTGTCGCGCGGCAGGCTGAAGAAGCCGCCCGGCACGCTGGACAGCCCCACCACGCGCTCCGTGGGGTCCTCCAGGAAGCTCTCCGCCTTGAGCCGCAGTTGCTTCACGCGCTCCTGCGCCAGCTCCTGCGCGTCGCGGATGAGCAGCTCGCGCGTATGGGACACGGACAGCCAGCCCACCATCAACGTGGGGATGATGCTGACCACCAGCATCAGGAGGAGGATGGCTTTGAAAAGTCGCACGGGGTGGCTCCTCGCTCGGGGCAGGCGGCTACTTCTGCCACCCGTCCTTCACCTTGACGTTGAGTTCGAGCGAATCCGCGGCCAGCTCGAATCGCCGTGTCTGGGAGGGCAGCGACCGCCCCTGCTCCGGACTCACCGCCGTCACCGTCCAGCGATAACGGCCCGCGGGCAGCGCCGGCAACGTCCATTGCCGCGCGGCCAGCACCGTGCGCACCGGCGCCGGCGCCGCTCCCTCCTCCACGCCCTCCGCGACGACCTCCACCTCGTAGCGCGTGGCGCCCGCGACGGGGTTCCACGCCAGCGTCACCGGCCCCAGCAGTCCTCCGCCCCCGGCTCCGGCCGCGGGCTTCAGCGTGAGCCGCGCCTTGTCCGCGGGCTGCGTGGGCTGCGGCGCGCCGGGCGGCTCCGGCAGCACGGTGCCCTGCTGCACGCGCACGGACTCGCCCCGGGCCAGCACGCGGGTGGCGTGCTGCGCCTCCACGGTGACGGGAGGCCCCTGCCGGTGGGTGACGGTGGTGGTGCCGCCGTCATGGTCCACCTCCACCGTGAAGTTGGAGGGCTGGGGCGGGTTGAGCAGCGCCCACGCCTCGTCCGCCTTGTGCAGCGCGTCCGCGTACCGCGCGGCCTGGAAGTGCGCCTCCGCGTCCTTCAGGCGGGACTCGGCCTCGCGGCGGCGCGCGTCGTCCGGCGCGGCCTTCACCGCCGCGCGCGACATCTCCAGCGCCTTGAGCGCCGTCTGCGGCTCCGTCCCGGGCGCCTTCCGGGGCGCCGCCGCGGCGCCGCTTCCAGCAGGGGCCGTGCCGTCCGGAGGCTCGCGCCCCACGGTGGTCGGTGCGGTTGACGGCACCACGGACAGCCCCATCCACGCGCTCAGCCAGAGGGCGGCCTTCATTGGAATTCAATCTTCCTGCCCGCTCGAACCGTGGCGGATGGGGTGGTGACGGACAGCGACTGGGTGGCCGGCTTCTCCAGCGTGGCGTCCACCCGTCCCCGCAGGACGGTGACGTCCGTTCGCAACTTGCTCTCCGCGATGCCCACCAGGGAATCGCCCCCCAGGTGCAGCGTGCTGCCATTGGCGAACACCACCTGGGCGCTGGCCCCGGCCTCGGTGCGGACCTTGTCGTTTTCGTAGAGCGGCAGCTCGTCGCGCGCGGAGCTCCACTCGTCCGCCACCGCGCGTTTGATCTGCACGTCCCCCGTCAGCCCCCGCAGGTGCGCGCGCGGCACGGGCGGAGGCAGGGGCGCCTCGGCGGGCCCTCGGGGCTTCTCATCGGCGGTGCAGCCGGGAGGAAGGGCCATGAGTGCGACCGCGAAAAGCAGGGGAGGCCAGCGTCGTGCGTTCACCAGAGGGGTCTTCCTGAAAGCCACTCTACCCGGAATCGCCGCGCCGGAAGGGCCCCCAGCCCCCTCGCGTTCACTCTTGCCCGCCTACTCCAGCCGCCTGTGCGCCAGGCACGGCAAATTCCGCCGGATGCGTGCCTGGAGCTCCGGGTCCACCGGCGCCAGCGCCAGGCCCTCGCCCTCGGAGGCCCGCGCCGTCACCAGCCCCCACGGGTCCACCACCATCGCGTGGCCGTACGTCAGCCGCTGCGCCGAGTGCCGCCCGCCCTGGGCCGGGGCCAGCACGTACGCCTGGTTTTCAATGGCCCGGGCGCGCAGCAGCACCTCCCAGTGGTCCTTGCCCGTCATCATCGTGAAGGCCGCCGGCACCGCGAGCAGCGTCGCCCCGTCCTTCGACAGCCGCCGGTACAGCTCCGGGAAGCGCAGGTCGTAGCAGACGCTCATGCCCAGCCGGCCCACCGCCGTGTCCGCCGCCACCACCTCCGTCCCCGGCGCCACCGCCGCGGACTCCTGGTAGGTGGCACCGTCCCCCACATCCACGTCGAACAGGTGCATCTTCCGGTAGACGGCCAGCCGGGCGCCGTCCGGGCCGAACAGGACGCTGGTGTTGTAGAGCCGGCCGCCGGGCGCCCCCTCCTCCAGGATGGAGCCGGCCAGGAGCGTCGTCCTCGTCCCCCGGGCCAGCTCCGCCATCCGGCTCAGGGTGGGGCCGTCCAGGGCCTCCGCGGCGGAGGGGCGCTCGGGCTCCGGGCCCATCCAGGAGAAGTTCTCCGGCAGCCCCACCAGGTGGGCGCCCAGGGAGGCAGCCTGGCGCACGAGGCGCGTGGCCACATCCAGGTTGTGGGCCTTGTCCGCGGTGGACACCATCTGTGCGGCGGCGATGAGGTGCATGGGGGCGTTATAACGCCACCGGCGTCACTCGGAACCCCTGGGAATCCTTCAGTCCCCGGGGGCGTTTGACCCGGCGCCTCGGGGTGTGTCCTTCCTTTACACCCCGAGGGGGCGTGTGTTACGGACGCCTCGACATTTTTCGAACGCATCACATCGAAAAGTGGGCCGCCGTGCCCGCTTTTCGTGTTTTTGGAGACCTGTTTCCTGGCCATGGAGTCGAAGAACATCAAACAGACGGTGGAGGAGAAGGCGGCGGCGCTGCTGGATCCCATCGTGGCGAACGAAGGCCTGGAGCTCCTGGACGTGGAGTACGTCCGCGAGCGTGAGGGCTGGGTGTTGCGGCTGTTCATCGACAAGCCCGGTGGCCGGGTGGGTCTGGACGAGTGCTCCCAGGTGTCGCGCGCCGTGGATCCGGTGCTCGACGTGGAGGACTTCATCCCCCAGGAGTACAACCTGGAGGTGTCCAGCCCCGGGGTGAACCGGCCCTTGAAGAAGCCGGCGCATTTCGAACGGGTGAAGGGACAGAAGGTCAAGGTGAAGACCTTCGGCCCGCTGGGCGATCCTCCGCGGAAGAACTTCAGCGGCACGCTCACCGAAGTGGCGGCCGACGCCATCTCCGTGGACGTGGAAGGGGGCGGCGTGTTCGCCATCCCCTTCAAGGACATCGCCAAGGCCCATCTGGAGTTCGAGTTCTAGAAGCCGACATACAGGGGACCCTGTTCGCGCCAGGGCCGCCCGTGGACCCATTTTCGGAGAAGACACAGCCATGCCCACGCCCGCCAACCCGGCCGTCAACCTCAACCTCGTCCTGGATCAGGTCGCCAAGGACAAGGGCATCGAACGGGCCGTGCTCATTGCCACCCTCGAGGACGCGATGAACACCGCGGCCAAGAAGCACTTTGGCCAGGACCGCAACCTGGAGGCCAAGTACGACCCGGAGAAGGGCGTCGTGGAGCTCTTCCAGGCCATCACCGTGGTCGCGGAGATCACCGACCCCGTCCAGGCGGTGAACCAGATCACCATGGACGAGGCCCACAAGAAGGGCATGGAAGTGGAGCCCGGCGACGAGCTCGTCTTCCAGATCTTCTACCGGGACGAGGACGCCGCCGAGGCCAAGGCCCAGGACGACCAGTACGGCGACATCCTCCGCCTGAAGACCTTCCGCCGCGGCTTCGGCCGCATCGCCGCGCAGACGGCCAAGCAGGTCATCCTGCAGCGCACCCGCGACGCCGAGCGCGAGAACGTCTTCAACGAGTACAAGGACCGCAAGAACGAGATCGTCACGGGCATCGCCCGCCGGTTCGAGCGCGGCAACATCGTGGTGGACCTGGGCCGCGCGGAGGCCGTGCTGCCCGTGCGTGAGCAGGTCCCGCGTGAGACCTACCGCCCGGGCGACCGCGTCCAGGCGTACGTGCTGGACGTGCTGCGCGAGTCCAAGGGCCCGCAGATCGTGCTGTCGCGCGCGTCCGTGAACCTGCTCACCAAGCTCTTCGAGATGGAGGTGCCGGAGATCGCGGAGGGCATCGTCGTCATCGAGGCGGCGGCCCGCGAGCCGGGTGGCCGCGCGAAGATCGCCGTGTCCAGCCGCGACTCGGACGTGGATCCGGTGGGCGCGTGCGTGGGCATGAAGGGCAGCCGCGTGCAGGCGGTGGTGCAGGAGCTGCGCGGAGAGAAGATCGACATCGTCCCCTACGACGAGGACCCGGCGCGCTTCGTGTGCTCGGCCCTGGCCCCCGCGGAGGTCAGCCGCGTCATCATCGACGAGGCCAACCACGCCATGGAGCTCATCGTCCCGGACGACCAGCTCTCGCTGGCCATCGGCCGGCGCGGGCAGAACGTGCGCCTGGCCGCCCAGCTCACCGGCTGGAAGCTGGACATCAACAGCGAGAGCCGCGTGCGGGAGATGCGCGAGTTCGCCAGCCGCTCGCTCGGCGCCCTGCCGGGCGTCAACGAGATGCTGGTGGAGACGCTCTACGCGCACGGCTTCCGTCAGGCGCGCGACGTGGCGGACGCCAACGCGGAGGTGCTGGCGCAGATCCCCGGCATCGACCCCGCCCGCATCGCCTCCATGCAGGAGGAGGCGCGCAAGCGCATGGTGGAGGACCAGCAGGAGCTGTCGCGCATGGACTACGAGCGCGAGCAGGCCCGGCTGGCCGAGGCCCGCCGCCACCCGGACGAGCTGTCGCAGCCGGAGCGCATGGCGCGCGTGCGCGGCGTCGGTGAGAAGACCATCGAGCAGCTCATCCTCGCCGGCTACCGCACGGTGGAGGACATCGCGAACGAGAAGGACCTCACCCGCCTGGGCGACGTGCCGGGCGTGGGCATCAAGAAGGCCCGCCAGTTGAAGAGCGCGGCGGAGAACTATCTGGTGGAGGAGGCCAAGCTGCGCGCGGAGCTCAACGCGGAGCGGGGCATGCTGGCATCGGCAGGCGGGTCGGAGGGCGCGGAAGCGGCCAAGGCACCGTAACGACAGGGGGTAGGAGGATGCGCCGCGCAACCAAACGGCCCGGGACACATCCCATGGAAATCACGGCGTCAGGTCCGGTCAGGACCTGCGTCGGGTGTGGTTCTCGCAAGGCACAGGCGGAACTCACCCGGTTCGTGGTAGGTCCCCAGGGCGGCGTGGTGGCGGACAGGCGGCGGAGGCTGCCAGGGCGGGGGGCGTACCTGTGCGGTGCCGGTTGTCTGACGGCAGCGCTCAAGCGTAAGGCGCTGGGCAGGGCCTTCCGGGGCAAGGCGGGGCAGGTCGACCCGTCGGCGCTCGGACAGGCTTGGGAGTGAGGGCGGGTGGGTGGAGAGGTTGCGGGGAGAGGTGGTTGTTAAGCACCACTCGCACACAATTTCGGCTTTGGACTAGGGTGCTCGGCCTCGTCGTCGGCGGAGCAGAAGGCCAATCAAGGTATGTCGAAGAAGCGCGTTCACGAAATCGCCAAGGAGCTCAAGAGCCACGGGATTGAGCTCGACAACAAGGAGGTCGTGACCGAGCTCGCCGGGCTTGGTTACGACGTCAAGAGCCACTCGTCCTCGCTGGACGATGATCAGGCCACTGCCGCGGTCCAGAAGATCCTGGACAAGCGCAAGCCCAAGCAGGCAGCCCCGCCCGTCGCCGCCAAGGGCTTCGTGGTGCGCCGCAAGGTCGGTCCTCCCGCGGGCGCGTCCGCCCCGGAGAGCCAGGACGCCTATGCGCAGGCGAACGAGCCCGCCTACGAGCCGGAGCCCGCGCAGGAACCGCAGGCCGCCGCCCCCATGGAGGCGGAGCCGCAGCAGGCGCCTGCCGCCATGGAGCCGCCGCCCACCGCCGTGGAGCAGGCCCCCGTGGCCCGCGCTCCGGAGGCCCCGGCCGTGACGGCCACGCCGCCGGAGACGACCGTCGCCTCCATCGCCGCCGCCCCGGAGGCGCCGCAGGCGCCCGAGGCCCCGGCCGCCCCGCCTGTTGCCGCAACCGCCACCCCGCCCGTGACGCCGCCTTCCACCCCGCCTCCCGCGGCCGTGGTGGAGACGCCCCGGGCCGCCGAGCCGACCCCGGCCACGGCGACACCGCGCAGTCCTACGCAGGAGAGTCCCCGCTTGCCCAACCCCCCTACGCGCTCGCCGGTCCCGCCTACCGCACGGACGCCTTCTTCCACGTCGACGTCCGCGACGGTCATCTCCCGAGGTCCCGGCTACGTGCAGCGTCCGGGTTCCACGGGCGGGCGCCCTGGTGGGCCGCCGGGCAGCCGTCCGGGTGGTCCGGGTGGTCCCGGCAGCCGTCCGGGTGGGCCTGGTGGGCCGGGCAGCCGTCCTGGCGCGCCCATGCAGGGCCGTCCGGGTGGGCCGCCCATGAACCGTCCGGGGGCGCCCATGCAGGCGCGTCCGGGCCAGACGGGGCCGGTGCGTCCGTCCTCGCCGCCCACGGCCGGTGGTACGGGGGCCCCGGTGCAGCCGACCGGCCCGACCATCATGGTCGGCGGCGTCCCGCACGCCCAGGTCGCGCCCACGCCGGGCGCCCAGGCGCGCCCCACGGCCACCCAGGCCGTGGTGATTTCGCGCCCGCTCATCCAGGTCCGCCGCGTCACGCCCACCACGACCCAGGCCAAGCAGTACCCCATGGCCCCGGGCCGCACGGCGCTGGGCACGGAGAAGCGCGAGTACAAGGTCGTCCCGGATCACCTGGGCCGCGGCCGCGAGCTGGTGGACGTCTCCAAGAACAAGGAGCGTGGCCAGCGCAAGCGCACGGGTCCTGAGACCACCAGCGTGTCCAAGCAGGAGCTGTCGGACATGGTCTGGGGCCGCATCCAGATCCCCGTCCGCGGCAAGAAGCGCAAGCCCACGAAGAAGGGCGCCAAGACGCAGATCACCCAGATGGCCGAGGAGAAGAAGGTCATCAAGCTCCAGGAGGGCATCAGCGTCTCCGACCTGGGTCAGCGCATGGGCATCCGCACCGCGGAGCTCATCAAGAAGCTGATGGGCATGCAGAAGATGGCCACGGCGAACCAGATTTTGGACGCCGACACCGCGGAGCTCATCGCCACCGACTACCACTGGAAGGTCGAGCGCGTCGGCTTCGAGGTGGAGGACTACCTGCCGGAGGTCGAGGCCCGGGCCGAGGACGAGCGTCCCCGTCCGCCGGTGGTCACCATCATGGGCCACGTCGACCACGGCAAGACGAGCCTCCTGGACGCCATCCGCCAGGCCAGCGTGGCCGCGGGCGAGGCGGGCGGCATCACCCAGCACATCGGCGCGTACAGCGTGTCCACCGCGCGCGGCGACGTCACCTTCCTGGACACCCCGGGCCACGAGGCCTTCACGTCCATGCGCGCCCGTGGCGCCAACGTGACGGACATCGTGGTGCTGGTGGTGGCCGCGGACGACGGCGTGATGCCCCAGACCATCGAGGCCATCAAGCACGCCAAGCAGGCGGAGGTGCCCATCGTCGTCGCCATCAACAAGATGGACGTCCCGGGCGCCAACCCCGACCGCGTGAAGAAGGACCTCGCGAGCCAGGAGCTGGTGCCGGAAGAGTGGGGCGGCGACACCATCATGGTGCCCGTCTCCGCGAAGACGAAGATGAACCTGGATCTCCTCCTGGAGAACCTGGCGCTGCAGGCGGAGGTGCTCGAGCTGACGGCGAACCCGTCGCGTCCGTCCGTGGGCGCCATCGTGGAAGCGAAGCTGGAGCGTGGCCGCGGTCCCGTGGCCACGGTGCTGGTGCAGGAGGGCACGCTCAAGCTGGGCGACGCCATCGTCACCGGCACGCACTACGGCCGCGTCCGCGCCATGAACAACAGCCGCGGCGAGGCGGTGAAGGAAGTGAAGCCGGGCTACTGCGCGGAGGTCGTCGGCCTGTCCGGCGTGCCCACCGCGGGTGACGCCATCAACGTCGTCTCCGACGAGAAGGCGGCCAAGCAGATCGCCGACCACCGCGGCATGAAGGAGCGGCAGGCGGAGCTCAGCAAGGTCAGCCGCGAGTCCCTGGACCAGCTCTTCGCCAAGACGAAGGCGGGCGGTGGGCCCAAGGAGCTGCGCGTCATCATCAAGGCGGACGTGCAGGGCTCCGCGGAGGCCGTGCGCCAGGCGGTCGAGAAGCTCACCACGCACAAGGTGCGGGTGGTCATCATCGACGCGGGCGTGGGCGCCATCACGGAGACCGACGTCATGCGCGCCGCCGCTTCCAAGGGCGTCGTGCTGGGCTTCAACGTGAAGCCGGAGTCGGGCTCCGAGGCCGCGGCCAAGGCGCAGCAGGTGACGCTGCAGAGCTACTCCATCATCTACGAGCTCATCGACGGGGTTCGCACGGAGATGGAGGGCCTCCTGGAGCCCATCCGCACCGAGCGCAAGCTGGGCCGTGCGGAGGTGCGCAACACCTTCAACGTGCCGAAGCTGGGCACCATCGCCGGCGCGGCCGTCCTGGACGGCGTGATGAAGCGCGGCTCGTTCGTGCGCCTCATGCGCGAGAACAAGCAGCTCTTCTCCGGGAAGATGGCGTCGCTGCGCCGCTTCAAGGACGACGTGAAGGAAGTCGCGCAGGGCTTCGAGTGCGGTATCGGCATCGAGAACTTCAACGACCTCAAGGCCGGCGACATCATCGAGGCCTACGAGATCGAGGAGACCCGGCAGAGCCTCTCGTAATCCTGAGAGGCGCACTCGACGGACCCCGGGGAAGGCCCCACCTTTCCCGGGGGATGGACGACGCGACGGCGCCTGGGCGTGGGTGACGCGCCCCGGCGGCCGTGGGCCTGGGGGACCTCTATGTTCGTGGGAGTCGCACGCCTCACCCTCCAGATTCCGGAGAGCGCCTCGCTGAAGTCCAAGCGGCAGGTGCTCCGCCGGGTGACGGACCGGGTGAAGGCCCGCTTCAACGTGGCCGTCGCGGAGGTGGACGACCAGGACCTCTGGCAGAAGGCGTCGGTGGCCCTGGCGGTGGTGGGCAACGAACGCGGTCACGTGGATGAGCAACTGGGGAAGATCATCCACTTCATCGAAGAGATGTACGTCGCGCCGCTGATGGCCCGGGAGACGGAGATCATCTCCTTCGGGGACACGCTCTACTCCGACAAGGGGCCAGTGGCTGGCGCCTTCCGCGCCCCGGCGAAGGTGCCGGAGCCGGAGGACGAGGATTCCCACCTGTCTCCCGAGGACGCGCACGCGCACTCGGAGGCGGCGATCGCCCGCTTCCTGCGCAGCGACCGCTCGCTGGCGGAGGCGGAGGGGTTGGGTTCGTGGGAGCAGCGGCACGAGGGCGCGGGCCCCGGGCCTGGGGCTCCCCGCCCCACGGGTGAAGGTGGAACGCTGACGCTGGACGACGCGCGGGCCAGGGCCCGGGCGCTGCGCAACCCGCGAGATTGGGAGAAGAAATGACGACGCATGCACGACCCGAGCGCGTGGGGCAGGAGATCCAGGCGGCCATCGGTGCCCTGCTGACGCGGGGGGAATTGCGCGACCCGCGCATCGGCTTCATCACCATCACCGGCGTGAAGGTGTCGCCGGACCTGAGGGTGGCGAAGGTCTTCTATTCGATGCTGGGCACGGACCAGGAGAAGGCGGACACGCAGAAGGGCCTGGACGCGGCCAAGGGCTTCGTGCGCCGCGAGGTGACGTCCGCCGTCAACCTGCGCGTGTCGCCGGAAATCTTCTTCGCCTTCGACGCATCCGTGGGCGAGGGCGATAAGATCGACCGGCTCCTGCGCGAGGTGCGCGGCAAGGAAGGCTGGTAGGCCCCGCTTCATGGACGGCGTTCTCGTCATCGACAAGCCCCTGGGTCCCACGTCCTTCGACGTGGTCCGTCAGGTGCGCGGCCTGCTGAAGGTGAAGAAGGCGGGCCACACGGGCACGCTGGACCCCATGGCGACCGGCGTGCTGCCGGTGTGCCTGGGAGAGGCCACCAAGGTCGCCGGCATCATCACGGAGGGCGACAAGGCCTACGACGCCGTGGTGCGGCTGGGCGTCGAGACGGACACCCAGGACGCGCAGGGCAAGCCCACGGCGGAGGCCCCGGTGCCCCCGCTGACGGCCCCGCTCCTGGAGGCGGTGCTCGCCCGGTTCCGGGGGACGTTCGACCAGGTGCCGCCCATGTACTCGGCGGTGAAGGTGGCCGGGAAGCGGCTCTATGAGCTGGCGCGCGCCGGGGAAGAGGTGGAGCGGGCGAGCCGCACCGTCACCGTGCACGAGCTGGTGCTGCGCGACTTCTCCGCGGACCGGCTGACCCTGTCCGTGCGCTGCACCAAGGGCTTCTACGTGCGCACGCTGGCGTACGACCTGGGCCGCGCGCTGGGCTGCGGGGCGCACCTGGAGGCGCTGCGGCGCACCATGAGCGGCCCCTTCACCCTGGCCCGCGCGCTGCCCCTGGCAGACCTGGCGTCCCTGTCCCGCGAGGCGGTGGCCGGGCGGCTGGTGTCGCTGGCGGACGCGCTGACGGACCTGCCGGCGGTCCGGGTGAACGCGGACGAAGCCCGGCGGGTGTTGCACGGCGTCCCCGTGGAGGTCGCCCCCGTGCCGGGCCGGGTGCGGGTGCTGGGCCCGGATGACGCGCTGCTCGCCATGGCGGAGGTGGTGGGCGGGCGGCTGCGCTACCAGCGGGTGTTCAACTGAGTGGTCACCCGCACCCATGACATCACCGTGAGCGTGGCCCCGGGCCTTCGCGGCGCCTTCGACGGGCGGCGCGAGCTGTCCCTGGGCGTGCCGGCGGCGGCGGGCATCGGCGACGTGGTGGAGGCGCTCCTGCGCTTGTACCCCCGGACCCGTCACCTGCTGGCGGGTGACGGGGGCGAGGCGGGCGGACAGTACCTGCACGTGGCCATGGACGAGGCCTCGGCCCGGGAGCTCTCCCCGGGCGGGGGTGGAATGCCGGGCGGCTGCCGGTTGTACGTCTTCGCACTGTCCCGGCCCCCGAAGGGCGGACGGACGGGCGGCGAAGGTTGACCCCCCAGGGGGTGAAGCTTATAAGCGGCCCGCTCGTTAGAAGGACCATGTGGCCGGGTCTGTACCCCTCCGCGGACCCAGGCGGCACGAGCAGTCACCCCGGAGCGGGATTCAGGAAGAAGCCCATGTCGTTGCATCAGGAGCGCAAGAGCGAGCTGGTCACGAAGTTCCGCACCCACGAGTCCGACACCGGCTCGCCCGAGGTGCAGGTGGCGCTGCTGTCCGAGCGCATCAACATGCTCACCGAGCACTTCAAGACCCACAAGAAGGACCACCACTCCCGCCGCGGTCTGCTGAAGCTGGTCGGTCAGCGCCGCCGCATGCTGGACTACCTCAAGTCCAAGGACGTGGCCCGCTACAAGAAGCTCATCGAGGGCCTCGGCATCCGCAAGTAGTCCTCGAGAAGTCCACGGGGCGCTGGCACATCACCAGCGCCCCGCGCATTTGGGCAGCACGCAGCACGGTTTCAAGAACAGCAGTGCGGACGTGGGTGAAGGAGCTGGGCAAGGGAGTTGGTGGAGGCGGGCTCTTTTGGTTTCCGTTCAGACCGGCCGACCCGGAGTCATGGGTGGGCGGGTGTGATCAGGGATCAAGAGGTCCGGTCCATCCCTCCGGCGCTCCGCAACGGAGCCCGTTTCCGCAGTACAGGCAGCGTTCGTCTGGCATGTGCCTGCTTCAGGCCCTGGCGACCGCTCATTCCCAGAGGGCCCCTTTCCGGGCGGTCCCGGCCCCACGCACGTGGGCGGGCCGCGGCTGGCAAGGGCCCTCGCACGCGAAGCAGGCACAGAGGCCACACGACATGTTGAAGAAGAGCGTCAAGATTGGTGAGAACGAGCTGAGCATCGAGACGGGCCGCCTGGCCAAGCAGGCTGACGGTTCCGTGGTGGTCCGCTACGGCGACACCATGCTGCTCGTCACCGCGGTGAGCGCGCGGGAGAAGAAGGACGTCGACTTCCTGCCCCTCACGGTGGAGTACCAGGAGAAGCTGTACTCGGCGGGCCGCATCCCCGGCAGCTACTTCAAGCGCGAGGGCCGCCTGACGGAGAAGGAGACGCTGGCCTCCCGTCTGGTGGACCGCTCCTGCCGTCCGCTGTTCCCGGAAGGCTACGCCTACGAGACGCAGGTCATCGCGTCCGTCATCTCCGCGGACCCGGAGAACGAGGGTGACATCCACGGCATCACCGGCGCCTCCGCGGCGCTGTGGGTGTCGGACATCCCGTTCAACGGCCCCATCGCGGGCATCCGCGTGGGCCGCGTGGGCGGCCAGTTCGTGGCCAACCCCACGGCCAAGCAGCGCGAGCAGAGCGACCTGGACCTCGTCATGGCGGTGAGCCGCGAGGCCATCGTGATGGTGGAGGGTGGCGCGGAGGAGGTCAGCGAGGCGGACATGGTGGCGGCGCTGGAGTTCGGCCGTCAGAACGCCCAGCCCGCGCTGGACCTGCAGGACCAGCTCCGCGCGGAGCTGAAGAAGCAGGTCCGCGCCTACGACAAGGCGCCCACCATCGACGAGGGGCTGCGCGCCCAGGTGCGTGAGCTGGCGCTGGAGGGCGTGAAGGCCGGCTACGCCATCAAGGAGAAGGCGGCCCGCTACGAGGCGCTCTCCAAGGCGAAGAAGGCGGCGGTCGCGGCGCTCAAGGAGAAGATGGGCGCGGAGTTCACCCCGCAGGTGGAGAAGCACGCCAAGCAGGTCATCGAGGACCTGAAGTACGACCACATGCGTGAGCTCACCGTGAACGGTGGCCGCATCGGCGACCGTCCGCACAACGTGGTGCGCCCCATCACCAACGAGGTGGGCGTGCTGCCCCGCACGCACGGCAGCGCGGTGTTCACCCGCGGCGAGACGCAGGCGCTCGTGGTCGTCACGCTGGGCACCAGCGAGGACGAGCAGCGGCTGGAGCTGCTCAGCGGCCAGGCCTTCAAGCGGTTCATGCTGCACTACAACTTCCCGCCGTTCAGCGTGAACGAGACCAAGCCCCTGCGCGGCCCCGGCCGTCGCGAGGTCGGTCACGGCGCCCTGGCGGAGCGCGCGCTGCGCAACATGATTCCGGCCAGCGACTCGTTCCCCTACACGGTGCGTCTGGTGTCGGAGATCCTGGAGTCCAACGGCTCGTCTTCCATGGCGTCCGTGTGCGGTGGCACGCTGGCGCTGATGGACGCGGGCGTGCCCATCAAGGCGCCGGTGGCGGGCATCGCCATGGGCCTGGTGAAGGAGGGCGACAAGATCGCCATCCTGTCCGACATCCTCGGTGACGAGGATCACCTGGGCGACATGGACTTCAAGGTCTGCGGCACGTCCAAGGGCATCACGTCCATCCAGATGGACATCAAGATCACCGGCCTCACCACGGAGATCATGAGCCGCGCGCTGGAGCAGGCGCGTCAGGGCCGCGAGCACATCCTGGCGGAGATGGCGAAGACGCTGAGCGCGCCGCGCAAGGAGATCAGCCAGTTCGCGCCGCGCATCACGACCATCCAGATCCGTCCGGAGTTCATCAAGAACGTCATCGGGCCGGGCGGCAAGGTGATCAAGGACATCATCGCCCGCACGGGTGCCGCCATCAACATCGAGGACACCGGCCGCGTGGACATCGCCAGCGCGAACGGCGAGGCGGTGAAGGCGGCCATCGCGATGATCCAGGCGCTCACGCGCGAGGCGGAGATCGGGAAGATCTACACGGGCACGGTGCGGAAGATCGCCGAGTTCGGCGCCTTCGTGGAGCTGTTCCCGGGCACCGACGGCCTCATCCACATCTCCGAGCTGTCCGACAAGCGCGTGAAGAGCGTGTCGGACGTGCTGAGCGAGGGCGACGAGGTGCTGGTGAAGGTCGTCAGCATCGACAAGACGGGCAAGATCCGTCTGTCGCGCAAGGAGGCCATGGCCGAGCGCGCCACCGCGCAGGGCACGCCTCCCGTGGCCGCCGCCCCGGCGACGACCACGCCGGACGCGAAGGCCTGAATCCGGCCCCCGTGTAGCGGCCCTCCGTGAGGAAGGCCGCGACCGGAAACGCCCCGTCTCCTCCCGCCTCCGGGCGCGAAGGGGCGGGGCGTTGTCATTCGCGGGAGCAGACGGTGTTTTCGTCCCGGCGGGGTGGAAGCTTAAAACCCCGAGAGGGCCTCCCGCGTTGATGGGGGACCGCCCCGGAGGCGCTGCATGCCGGTCCACCCATCCAGTTCCTCGGAGCCTTCGAGCAGCTTCCTCACGGACCTGTCCCGGTTCCTGGGGGCGTTCCGCTGGGCGTTCATGCCGCTGGGCCTGCTCGCGCTGGTCGCGGTGGGCGTGCACGCTGCGGCGGACACGCTGGATGACCGGCTGCTCACGGCGGTGGACCGGTTGGACTCCGCGTTCGATGCGTGGGTGGGCCAGTTCCCCGCCTTCGCGTCGATGGTGGATTGGGTCTCCCTGGAGACGCGCACCCGGCTGGCGCGGGCCCTGGCCCTGGCCTGGGAGCTGGCGGCGGACCTGCTCCTGGCGCTGCCGGCGCTCGGCTACCGCGAGACCGACGCCGCTCGCCCCGTGGAGCCCTGGCGTCCGGTGACCACGTCCCCTTCGGAGGCCTCTTCGTGGAAGGCGCTGCTGCGGCGCTGTCTGCGGCGCCCCACGCCGATGCGGTGGGTGCGGCCGCTGGCCACCGCGGGCGTGGTGCTCGCGGGCGCGTGCACGGTGGCCCGGCTCGTCCAGGGCACGGTGTACCTGTCGTGGCGGCCGCTGTTCGGCGACGTGGCCTCGGACTGGGCGGCCCGGGGCCTGGCGGTGGCGGCGCTGTGCGGCGTGAGCGTGTCGCTGGGTTGGCGCGCGGTGCTGCGCAACCTCCAGCACGCGGACGCGGCGTGTGAAGCGGTGGGCTCGCGGCGGGCGTGGACTCGCGGGCTCGTGGGGTGCCTCGTGGTGGCGCCGCTGGGCTTCGCGGCGGTCTGGGACGCGGCCCCGGTGCTGTCCTTCCTGCGCTGAGGCCCTGACGCATGTTCGCTCGACGCGCACGGGGACTCCTGGACTTCACCTTCGCGCTGCTGTGCGTGTGGTGCGCGTACCACCACACGCCCGCGGGCGCGCTCTTGCGGCGCGCGGGCGCCTGGGCCTTCCACACGCGCACCACGGCCCGGCCGCTGCTCGCGTACTACGACGGCGTGAGCGGGACGTCCGTGCCCGTGCCCGCCGCGCTGCCGGCCGCGCTGCTCACGCGCGTGCCCACGAGCGCGGAGGCGCTGGCGTGGGGGACGCACTCGGCGCTGAAGTCCCTGGACCCGAAGGCGCGCGAGCCCTCGCTCGCGCTGGCGCGTGAGCTGGGCATCGCTCCGGAGACGCTGGTGGATCCGGTGAAGGGACCCGCGGCGACGCGGCGGTTGCTGGACGCGCTCGCCTCGGACTTCCCGCTGGAGGAGGCGCGGGTGACGGCGGTGTTCGCCGGGCGGGTTCCCGCGCGCTTCGCCCTGGAGCGGGTGGGCGCGGAGGGTGGAGCGCTCAGCCTGGAGCGCCTGGCGAAGCAGTTGCCCCCCGGCTTCGAGGGCTCCTCCGTGGGCGCGGCGCAGGCGCTGGCGCTGTCCACGGCGCTGATGCTCGGGTGGCCGGTGTCGGAGAGCGCTCCGGTGACGAGCCCCTTCGGCTATCGCGTCCACCCCACGCTGCGCACGCGCCGGATGCACACGGGGGTGGACCTGGCGGTGCGCTCGGGCACGACGGTGACGGCGGTGGCCGCGGGCGTGGTGCGCCGCGCGAGCGAGGACTCCGTCAACGGCCGCGTGCTGGTGCTGGACCACGGGCGGGGCGTGACGACGGCGTACTGTCACAACTCGGAGCTGCTGGTGAAGGCGGGCACGCGGGTGGAGAAGGGGCAGGCCATCGCGCTGTCGGGCAGCACCGGCCGGTCCACCGGGCCCCACCTGCACTACCAACTGGAGCTGGCCGCGCGGCCGGTGGACCCGTTCGGGTTCCGCACCGCGCTGCGCATGGCGGACGGCGCGACCGAGCTGTGAGAGGCCGGGTCACACGACCCGTGACGTTGGCGCCAGGAAGTAGAGGGGGGCCGGGGTGCGTGTTACGGCGGGGGCATGGACCCCACGCTGACCGTCCCCGTGCGCCGGGTGCGCTCGCATCCGGACCCGCTGCCCCTGCCGCGCCATGAGACGGAGCTGGCCGCGGGGCTGGACCTGCGGGCCGACATCGACGGGGAGCGGGTGCTCCAGCCCCTGGAGCGGATGGCGGTCCCCACGGGGCTGGCCTTCGCGCTCCCGCCGGGCTTCGAGGGCCAGGTGCGGCCCCGCTCGGGGCTGGCGCTGCGGCACGGGGTGACGTGCCTCAACTCCCCTGGGACGGTGGACGCGGACTACCGGGGGGAGGTGCAGGTGCTGCTCGTCAACCTGTCCAACACCCCCTTCACGCTGCGTCGGGGGGACCGGGTGGCCCAACTGGTGGTGGCCCCCGTGACGGCCACGGCCCTGCGGGAGGTGGAGGTGCTGGAGGTGACTTCCCGGGGGGACGGAGGCTTCGGGTCCACGGGCCGCTAGGGCCCGGCGCGCAACGTCGTTCCTCAATGGCTCCGGAGCGGGCAGAATGGAGCCCCCCGGCCGCCCGCCGGGGAGGCCGCCCCCCCGCGGCCCCGTTCTGGAGTTTCACTGCTTTGCTCTGCTACCGCTGCGGCAGCCATGTCCCCGATACGAGTGAAACCTGCGCCACGTGTGGCCAGAAGTTCGACGCGGCCGCGCGTCAGTCGGCGGGGGCGGCGCGCCGCAGGGGCGCGGAGGGCGCACCGTACAAGCCGGGCGACGTCGTCGCGGACCGCTACGCCATCCAGGAGGTCGTAGGGGCGGGGCCGCTGGGCTTCGTCTTCCGCGCCCAGGACCAGGCCATCGACGTGGAGGTGGCGCTGAAGGTCATCCAGCCCCGGCTGGTGCAGCAGCCGGAGGAGCGCACGCAGTTCGCGCTGTCCATGCGGGTGGGCAAGAAGCTCAACCACCCCAACCTGGTGCGCGTGTACGAGGAGGGCGTGGACGGGGACCGGCCCTTCTTCACGATGCAGCTCCTGGAAGGGCTGTCCCTGCGCCGGATGATGGAGCAGCGCGCGGCGAAGGGGCAGTTGTTCTCGTTGAAGGAAGTGGAGCCGCTGCTTGCGCAGATGGCGGCGGCGCTGGACGGGGCGCACCGCTTCGGGCCGCACTCGGACCTGAAGCCGGAGAACGTCTTCGTCCTGCCGGACATGTTGAAGGTGTCGGACTACGGGCTGGGGCTCGCGGTGCCGCACCTGCCCTTCGTGCAGGCGCAGAAGGGGCACCGGGCGGCGGCGTACATCGCCCCTGAGTACGTGAATGGCGCGGAGCTGGACACGCGCATGGACGTGTACTCGCTGGGCGTGTTGATGGGGGAGCTGGTGACGGGGCTCCTGCCGGAGGACGGAGGAGTCCCCGAGGTGTCGGTGCGGCATCCGGACCTGCCGCCCGCGTTCGAGTCGCTCTACCGGCGCGCGCTCAACGTGAATCCGCTGGCCCGTCCGAAGTCGGGCGGTGAGCTGCACGCGGAGTTCGCGGCGCTCTTGCAGCGGCACCCGGCCGCGGCGTCCAGGCAGCGCGCGGTGCCCGCCTCGGGTGCGCTGCCGCCGGCCGCGGTGGCCGCGCGCGCGGCGAACAAGCCCCTGCCGCCCGTGCCCACGGGCATGCTGCCGGTGGCGAGCGCGCCCACGCCGGCCGCGCCCATTCCGGCGGTGGAGGACGAGCCGCCCCCGGACGCGACGCAGCCGCTGGACGCGGCGACGCTGGCGGCCATCCTGGGGTCGAACGCGAAGGCGCTGGACTACATCACGGGGCCGGAAGCGCGCTCCGTGTCCGACGCGTCGACGCAGCAGGAGATGCGCGCGGTGGCGTCGTCGGGCCGCAAGGGCGCGGAGGCGTCGTCGCAGGACCCTCGGCTGCTGGGGCAGGCCCCCGACGTGGCGACGCAGCAGGAGGCCCGTGCGGCCTCGCGCGCGGCGGATGAACCGCGCGCGGCTCCCGCCAAGGCCGCCGAGCCGGTGATGCGCATCTTCGCGAAGGCGGAGGAGCCGTCGTTCCCGGCGGATCCGCGCGGCGCCCGCTCCGCGGAGGGCGCGGCCCGCGCTGGTGATTCCTCCAGCGACGGACGCGCGGGGGGACGTGGCGAGCCGTCCTCCGGCTCGGGGCGCGGTGATGCGTCGAGCGACGGGCGCTCCGGTCGTGGTGAAGCTTCGTCCGGTGATGCGCGCTCCAATGGGCGAGGCGATGCGTCCAGCGATGGGCGCTCCAATGGTCGCGGTGAAGCCGCCCTGGGCAACGGGCGATCCGGTCGCGGCGAGTCCTCCGCGAGCGACGGGCGCTCCGGTCGCGGCGAGTCCTCCTCGGGCGACGGACGCTCTGGTCGCGGCGAGTCCTCAAGCGATGGGCGCTCCGGTCGTGGCGACGCGTCTTCCGACAGCCGGTCCAGCAACCGCAACGCGGATGCATCCGCCACGGAGTCACGGTCTGGCCGGGGCTCCGACGACGACGAGCCTTCGGAGTCCCGTTCCTCCAGCCGCGGTGGCCGCAACTCGCGGGCCTCGGGCGCGGTGGCGTCGGTGAACTCGCGTGGCTCGGAGCCGTCGGGCCCCCGGGCCCCACGCGCCTCGGCGGCCCAGGGCGCGGTCCGCGCTTCCAGCGAGCACTCCACGGGCGGCCGCTCGCGCAAGGGCGAACCGCCTCCGGAAGTATCCGGTGTCCGCTCCTCCGCGCGCCGGCTGCCGCCTTCCACCTCCGGCCTGCACACGCTCCCCACGACGCGGGCCACCCAGGCGAAGCCGGCCCGCTCCGGCCCCAGCTCGATGGTGTGGATGATCATCCTCGCGGTGGCCGGCGTCGTCTTGGGCGCGGGCGGTGGCTACCTCTACCTGCGCGTGCGCCAGGCCCAGGCCGCGAAGAACAGCCCCACCTCCGCCACGCCCGGGACCGCCGCTGCGGCGGACGGCATCCTGGCCACGGGCTCCTGTCCGGCCGGCATGCGCCTGGTGAGCGGCGGCAGCTTCAAGAAGGGCTCGTCTCCGGAGGACCTGCAGGCGTCCGGCTCCACCGACGAGATGCGCATGGACAGCGTCATGGTGGAGTCGTTCTGCGTCGACGAATACGAGTTCCCCAACCAGGCCGGCAGGAAGCCCCGCGTCTCCGCGACGTGGCTGGACGCGAAGGCCGCCTGTGAAGGGCTCGGCAAGCGGTTGTGCTCCGAGGAGGAGTGGGAGAAGGCCTGCAAGGGCCCTGGCAACGCGCGCTTCTCCTCCGGCGACGAGCAGGCCCAGACGGCCTGCAACACCGGCACGACGGCCGCGGCCCGCCCCCTGGCGCCCTCCGGGGCCTTCCCGTCCTGCCGCTCCGGCTACGGCGTGGTGGACCTGTCCGGCAACGTCGCCGAGTGGACCTCCTCCAACTTCCCCGACTCCGCGGAGATGATCATCAAGGGCGGCGCCTTCGCCACGTCCGGCGACACCGCCCGGTGCTCCGCGCGCCGCCGGGGCGCTCCTTCGCTGAAGGCCACGGACGTGGGCTTCCGCTGCTGCCAGACCGCGCCGTGAGGACGACGCTCCGGAGGCTCGCGCTCCTCACGCTCCTCCTGCCCGTCGTCGCCCTCGCGCAGGCCCCCTCGCGCGGCCCCACGCGGCCCCGCGTGGTGGCCGTGAAGTCCTCGAGCCTGGCGCCGTACGCCTCCTTCCTCGCCGGCTTCACGTCCGAGGCCCGCGCGGACGTCACCGAGCTGACCCTGGAAGAGAGCCCCACGGAGGCCGCGCGCGTCTTCAAGTCGCTGGCCGCGCAGAAGCCCGCGCTGGTGCTCGCCCTGGGGCCGCTGGCCGCCAACGCCGCGCGCCGCTCGCTGGGCGAGGACGTGCCCGTGCTCTTCGCCATGGTGCCGTACCACGAGAAGTACGGCCTGGAGGCGCCCCACGTCACCGGCATCGCGCTCACCAGCGACTTCGGGCCGGAGCTGGCCGCGCTCAAGGCCGTGGCCCCTGGCGCCAAGCGCGTGGGCATCCTGCATGACCCGCGCTCCTCGGCGGGCGCGGTGGCGCAGGCCCGCTCCGCTGGCGCGGGCCTGGGGCTGACCATCATCCCGCTGGCCGTGGAAGCGCAGGAGCGGGTGGGCGAGGTGCTGGAGGCCGCGGCGGGGAAGGTGGACGGCCTCTTGATGGTTGCGGACAAGACCGTGGGCAACGCCTCCGTCGTCCAGGCGCTCATCGCCTTCAGCGCCTCCCGCAAGGTGCCGCTGGTGGCGCTCACGGCCAGCCAGGTGAAGGAGGGCGCGACGCTGGCGCTCGCGCCGGCCCCGCTGGCGCTCGGTCAGCAGGCGGGGAGGCTGGCGAATCGCATCATCCACGAGAAGGTCGACCCCGGCGCGCTGGCGGTGGCGCGGCCCGAAGGCCTGGACCTCTCGTTCAACCTCACCGCCGCGAAGAAGTCAGGTCCGTCCTGTGACGTCGCGCTGGAAGTGCTCCGGTTCGCGGCGCGCCGGGACTTTGCCGTGAAGGTCTACGAGTGATTCCACGCTACAGCCGTCCCGAAATGGCCTCCCTCTGGTCCGACGTCGCCCGCTACCGCCGCTGGCGCGACGTGGAGCTCGCCGCCCTGGAGGGCATGGTCGCGCAAGGCCTCGCCCCCAAGGAGGCGCTGGCGGACTGCCTCGCCCGCGCCGGTGACTTCACCGAGGCGGACGCCGCGCGCATCGAGGAGATTGAGCGCACCACCAAGCACGACGTCATCGCCTTCCTCACCTTCGTGGAGGAGCGCGTGGGCCCCAGCGCCCGCTGGCTGCACCTGGGCATGACGTCCTCGGACGTGCTGGACACGTCGCTGGGCCTCACCCTGCGCGACTCCGTGGACCTGCTGCTCAAGGGCATGGACCGCGTGATGGCCGCGGTGGAGAAGCGCGCCTTCGAGCACAAGCACACGCTGCAGATGGGCCGCAGCCACGGCATCCACGCGGAGCCCATCACCTTCGGGCACAAGCTGGCCATCTGGTACGACGAGCTGCGCCGCGGCCGCACGCGCCTCCAGCACGCGCGCGACACCATCGCCGTGGGCAAGATCTCCGGCGCGGTGGGCACGTTCGCGCACCTGCCGCCGTCGGTGGAGGAGCACGTCTGCCAGAAGCTGGGCCTGAAGCCCGCGCCCGCCTCCAGCCAGGTGGTGCAGCGCGACCGGCACGCGGAGTTCTTCACCGCCATCGCCCTGGTGGGCGCGAGCCTGGAGAAGTTCGCCGTGGAGATCCGCCACCTCCAGCGCACGGAGGTGCGCGAGGCGGAGGAGCCCTTCACGCCGGGACAGAAGGGCAGCAGCGCCATGCCGCACAAGCGCAACCCCATCCTGTCGGAGAACCTCACGGGCCTGGCGCGCCTGTTGCGCGGCTACGCGGTGAGCGCCATGGAGGACGTGGCGCTGTGGCACGAGCGGGACATCTCGCACTCGTCGGTGGAGCGCGTGATTGGTCCGGACGCCACCATCCTCCTGGACTTCATGCTCCACCGCTTCGCGGGCCTGGTGGAGAACATGCGCGTCTACCCGGAGCAGATGAAGAAGAACCTGGACCTGCTGGGCGGCGTGGTGAACTCGCAGCGCCTCCTGCTGGAGCTCGCGCGCAAGGGCATGGACCGGCAGGCCGCGTACGTCGTCGTCCAGCGCAACGCGATGAAGATGTTCGAGGAGGGCGTGGACTTCCGGCAGGCCCTGCTCAACGACGCGGACCTGCTCAAGATGATGACGCCCGAGGAGGTCTCCGACTGCTTCTCCCCGGGCTACCACACGCGCCAGATGGACGCGGTGTTCCAGCGCGTCTTCGGCCGCGCGAGCTGAGAAGCGCGGCCTCGGGCGGGGGGCCTAGAGGTAGCCCTTCGCCCGCAGGTGCCCTTCGATGCGCGAGTGCACGTCCCCGGGCGTCAGCGCCAGGGACGTGCCGGTGATGCGCTCGTAGGCGGCCACGTACTTGGTGGCCAGGTCCACGCGCACGTCGTCCGGGATGGCGGGCAGCGCGCCGTGGCCGGAGAAGTTCCGCTCGCGGATGAGCCACTGGCGGATGTTCTCCTTGTCCAACATCTTCTGGTCCTCGCCCCGGGCGAAGCGCGCCTCGTACTCGTCCGCCACCCAGTAGCGGCTGGAGTCCGGGGTGTGCATCTCGTCGATGACGTAGAGCTCGTCACCGACCTTGCCGAACTCGTACTTCGTATCCACCAGGATGAGGCCGCGCGTGCGCGCCCACTTCTGGCCCTCCAGGAACAGGCCCCGGGCCGCCTCCGTGATGCGGGCCCAGTCGCGCGGCGTGGCCAGCCCGCGCGAGAGGATCTCCGCCTCGGAGATGGGCTCGTCGTGCTGGCCGTACTCGGCCTTGGTGGACGGCGTGAGGATGGGCGTTTCGAACGCGCTGTCCTTGCGCAGCCCTTCCGCGAAGGGCACGCCGTAGGCGGTGTGCGTGCCCTTCTCGTAGTCGCGCCACAGGCTGCCCGTGAGGTAGCCACGCACCACCACCTCCACGGAGAAGGGCTGGCAGGCGCGCGCCACGGTGACGTTCGGGTCCGGCACGTCCAGCACGTGGTTGGGGACGATGTGCTTCGTGCGGTCGAACCAGAAGGCCGCCAGGCGGTTCAGCACCTCGCCCTTGAAGGGGATGGTGGTGAGCACGTGGTCGAACGCGGAGAGGCGGTCGCTCGTCACGAGGATGAGCGTGTCGCCCTTGCGGTACGTGTCGCGAACCTTGCCCTTGTAGGGCGTGCCGAGCGACGGCAGGTCCGTCTGGCGAAGCGTGTGGGTGAGTTGCGCGTGGAGGGCGGAGGTGTTCACGTCGGAGGCGCCTCGCGGCCCCGGCCACTGACCGCCGGGAAGGGGCGGGAGCGGGGCCAGCTCATGAGGCGCGCGACTCTACTGGAGGCCCGCCGCCATGGAAGCAGGACCGTAGGCCGTTGCCAGATAGAGGAACGCCGGGTTGATCCGCAGGATGCCGTCCACGTAGGCGACCGCATACGGCGCGCCCGCCGCCCGGTCCACCCGCACCGCGCCCTCCGGATGGACGCCCCAGAGCGCCAGCAGCGTGCGCGCCACCAGCTCCGCGGCCTCGCGCTCCGACAGGCCCTGCAGGCTCTCCCGCCGGTCTTCCGGCCAACGGTCGCCCGTCCGCGCGTCGAAGACGAACTGGAGGCCGCTGCCCGCGTCCGGCGGCTGGAGCAGGTCCGCGCGGGGCTCGAAGCCCGGCGCCGCGACGAACTCGGTGCCCTGGATGATGGGGAAGAGCGCCACGCCCTGCGCGGACTGCCCGGCCTGGACCTCCGACTGGCGCGCGATGTCCCGGAAGAGCTCCAGGCGGACGGCCGGGGACTCGAACTCCACCACCTCCGGCGAGCTGCTCAGCGCCTGCCGCGCCGTGAGCGAGGAGCGCACGGGGGCACCCGTGCCGTCGCACGCGGTGGTGAGCAGGGACAGCGACAGGAGCAGGCCAGGGACCCAGCGACGCATCAACGGGAATATACCGATCACGCCGACGCACCACCAGCTAAACTCCGGTGCATGCGTCCAGGTGCGGAGCTGACTGTCGTCCTTCATCAGACCCGTTCACCCGACAACCTCGGTGCGGTCTGCCGGGTCATGGCGAACTTCGGTTTCGAACGTCTCATCCTCTCGGAACCCGTCGTCCAGGACTTCAGCCTGGCGGAGAAGATGGCCGTGAAGGGTGGCCACATCCTTTCGGGCATGCGCGTCACACCCACCCTCCAGGAGGCCCTGGAGGACTGCGTGTACGTGGTGGGCACCACGTCGCGCACCCAGGTGGAGAAGCGCACCGCGCTGACGCCCGAGGACGCGGCGCGGCGGCTGGCGGAGGAGAGCACGCGGGGGCGGGTGGCGCTGCTGTTCGGCGGCGAGCAGCGCGGGCTGTCCGACGAGGACCTCACCCACTGCCAGGACCTGCTCGTCATCCCCACGTCGGACGTGCAGCCGTCCATGAACCTGGCGCAGTCCTCCGCGGTGCTGCTGTACCTCTGCCACCGGCAGGGGCTCACGTCCGCGCCCGCGCTGCCCCCGGAGGAGGAGGCCGGCGCGCGGCTGGGGACGCTCAACGCGCTGAGCGGGCGCATGCGCGCGGCGATGCTGGCGGCGGACTTCCTCAACCCGCAGGCGCCGGAGCATGTGCTGCACGAGCTGGAGCGGACGTTGATGCGTGCGAGGCTGACCCAGCGCGAGGCGGAGCTGTGGCTCAACGCCTTCAAGCACCTGGGCCGCGCGGTGGCGCCGGGGACCTCCCGCGGTTGAGGCGGGGGGCCGGCGCCACGCGAACAGCCGGGGCGACTTAAGCCGCCGCTTCCTTCTTGTAGGTCTCGGCGAAGTGCTTCTCGCACAGACCGGCCTTGGGGCCGACCTTGGCGCGGCACTCCGGCTTGGAGCACACGCGGTAGCGCGAGTGGGGCAGGTCGCCCTGGCGCCACTTCTTGAAGTGGAAGAAGCAGTAGTTCTTGGCGCGGTAGGGGCGCTTGCAGCCCTCCACGGTGCACGCCTTCTTGCCGCCGCCCTTGGCGGTGCGCGGCCAATGGGTGGGCTTCGTCGTCTGGGTGGCCTCGGCCATGGTACGGACTCTCCTGCGAAACGATGCTTGAAGACCCGTGACGCCACCTGTGGGTGGATCCGCCACGATGTGAAGGCGGACGGTGTATCGCCGGGTTTCGCGGAACGCAAGGAGCCTGGAGGCCCGCCAGGGCCCTGGAGGCCCCAGCCGTCAGGGGGCAGCCAGGCCGTCCTCGGCCTTGGGAATGCCTCCGGAGCGGCTTGACGGGGTGCGCGGCACCGGGGAGAGCAGCTCCTCCAGCACGGAGCGGGCTCCGGCGGCACGCTCGCCCGGCGTGCCTCCCGAGGCCAGCGTGGACGGCGGCGCCTCCACCAGGGGCAGGTCCTCCAGCTTCACCTTCACCGTCATGGGGCGGCCCAGCCGGCGCAGGTGGAGCCGGATGTGCTGGCCCACGCCGCGCGCGGCCACCTGCCAGCGCAGCGTGTGGGCCCGCTCCACGGACAGCCGGTCCATGTTCAGGATGACGTCGCCGGTGCGCAGGCCCGCGCGGGCCGCGGGGCCGTCCTCCACCACGTCCGTCACCACCACGCCCCGGCCGCGGGGGTTCAGGTTGAAGGCCTGCGCCACCTCCGGGGAGAAGTCCTGCACGCTGATGCCCATCCACCCGCGGCGCATGCGCCCGTGGGCCTTGAGCTGCGGAATCACCGTCTTCGCGATGTCGATGGGGATGGCGAACCCGATGCCCTGGCCGGACACGTTCACGGCGTTGGCCACCGCCACCACGTCGCCGTGCAGGTCCAACACCGGCCCGCCGGAGTTGCCCGGGTTGATGGAGGCGTCCATCTGCAGGTAGTCGAAGTCGCCGTCGCGGCCGTTGGGCGTCACGTCCGTGCGGCCCACGTAGCTCACCACGCCCACCGTCACGGAGTGCGCCAGCCCGAACGGGTTGCCGATGACGACCACCCAGTCCGCGATGCCCACGTGGGACGCGGACGCCAGCTTCAGCACCGGCAGCTTCCGGGGCGCGTCCACCTTGAGGAGCGCGCAGTCCGTGCGCTCGTCCTCGCCCACCACCGTGGCGGGGAACTCCTCCACGTAGCCGTTGGCGCTGCGGATGGAGATGGTGACCTCCGAGGCCCCGTCCACCACGTGCGCGCTGGTGAGGATGTAGCCGTCCGGGTGGATGATGAACCCGGAGCCGATGCCGCGCTGGGGCTCCTCGCCCGGGGCCACGTCCGCCAGGTCCTGGCGCGTGGTGATGGACACCACGGCCGGCATGGCCTTGCGGGCCACTTCACTGATGTTGGAGTGCTGCCGGGAGACGGCGCGGTTGCGCGACTCCAGCCACAGCTTCCCGGGCGGGCGGGTCCCGGCGCTCGCCGCCGTCCCCAGCGCGCACGCCAGCACCGCCAGTGTGATGCCGCCCCCGAACCGCGTCCAACCCATGGGCCCCGCCTTCCCACCACCGTCCAACCCAATGCCCCGGCGCAACCTAGGCACGGGGTGGGGCGGGGGGAAGGGGCAGGCCGGCGATCAGCAACCGGCCCCGCGGGGACCCATGGCCGCCGCGGCGCCGGCTCCGGCGCCTACTTCGGCGCCTACTTCTTCTTGGCGATGATGTCGTTGATGGCCGCCCGGTCCTCGGCGGTGATGCGCTCGCGCGGGCCCGCCGCGTTGGCGGACTTCTGCGACACGGCGCCCTTCGCGTCCTCCAGCGCGTCCCCCACGCTGCCCTTCACCTTGTCCAGGGTGGAAGGGTTCACGGTGCGCTTCCAGGTGCGCTCCATGTGCTCCAGGGGGGAACGGCCATCCACGTTGCCCCGCGCCAGGAAGACGCCCAGACCCACCGCGCAGGTCGTCCAGACCAGGAACTTCAACACGCCCATGATTCACATCCTCCTACGTCGTCTTACATTGGCCCGGGGCACATGGCGAGTTTCCTGACCTGTCGCTCGGGAGTCGCTGACAGGGGCCCTGGGGGCCCTTAAGGTCCAGGCGCTTGCAGCCCGAAGAACTCATCAGGGCCGCCCAGACGCGGGCGGCGGGATTGGACGTGGGGCGGGGGGACGCGGCGCTGGAGCGCGTGCGGGCCCAGGCCTCGGCGTTGTTCGCGAAACTGCCGGAGCCCCCGGTGTACCGGCGCGCGGAGGACCCGTCGCGCAAGGCGGCGCAGGCGCTCTTGCCGGAGATGGAGCGGGTGCTGGCGGAGGCCTTCGCGGTGGCGCGCGAGCCGGCGGTGTCGCCGCTGGTGGACCGGCTGGTGGCGGCCCTCCGCGCGCACGCGGAGGCGCTGGTGCACACCGCGGACGGCCGGCTGGAGGCGGCGGAGCTGGCGTGGCGCAAGGCGCAGGAGCTGGAGCGCGCCGCGCACCCCACGCGTCAGATGGTGGGCCAGCCGTCCCGGCCGCCGCCGGTGTTCGACAAGGGGACGGGCCTGTCGCGCTACGACCCGCGCAACGCGGCCCAGGCGACCGTGAAGCTGGTGTGCCCCAACACGGGCTGCAAGCGCATGGGGGACTACGCCTTCGTCCCGACGCACGCCTACCACCGCTTCGTCTGCCCGGCGTGCCGGGTGCCCTTCCTGGCCTACTTCGGGGAACTGAAGGGCCTGGAGGTGGAGCACCGGCGCAGCTCCAGGCGCTACCGCTTCACGGTGGACGAGGTGGGCAGCACCGTCACCACGCGCATCGACTTCGAGGAGGCGGGCGGGCAGGAGTTCCCGGCCGCGCGGCGCGACCTTCTGGCCTTCCTCTACACGGAGCAGCGGGAGCTGAAGGTCGTGGTGAACCTCACCAACGGCAAGCTGATGTGGGTGAGCCCCGCGTCGTCGTGCTTCGTGGTGACGGCGGCCTTTGGCGAGGGCGCGCCGGAGCTCACGGCCTTCCGCGCCTTCCGCGACGACGTGCTCAGGAAGAGCCGGCTCGGCCAGGGGTTCATCGACGGTTACTATCACTGGGGCCCTCCGCTGGCGGCGTGGGTGGTGCGCAGGCCCCGGGTGCGGGCGGGGGTGCGCTGGGCCCTGACGCGGGTGCACGGCCGCCTGACACGGAAGGAACGCGGATGACACAGCAGGCTGGGACGGAAGGGACGCCGCCGCCGGGCGCGCGCGGGGACAAGGCCAAGACGGCGCTGTCCGTGGTGGCGGTGCTGGGGCTGGCGGCGCTGGCGTTCCTGGGCGTGCGCGAGGCGCAGCGGGCGCGGCTGGTGCCGGACGGGGTGTCGCCGCCGGCCTTCCAGTTGACGAAGCACGAGGGCGGCTCGCTCGCGCTGTCGGACCTGAAGGGGCGGGTGGTGATGCTCGACTTCTGGGCCACCTGGTGTCCGCCGTGCCGCGAGGAGATGCCGTCCCTGGTGAAGCTGGCCAAGGAGTACGAGTCCCAGGGGCTCGTCTTCGTGGCGGCCAGCCGGGACGAGGGCTCCACGGCGTCCCAGGAGGTGGACTACTTCCTCCAGCGCTTCCAGCCGGACCTGCGGCCGTACGTCGTCTACGCGGACGACAACATGGCGCGGGCCTTCCAGGTGAACGCGCTGCCCACGCTCTACTTCCTGGACCGGGACGGCAAGGTCATCGACGCGCAGCGCGGCATGCTGTCCGAGGACGGCCTGCGCCGCCGCATCGAGCGCGCGCTCAAGCGCTAGAGTGGAGGGCATGACCCTCTACGACGCGGACACGGTCGACACGTGCACCTGGCCGCAGACGCCTCAAGCGCGTCTGGCGCGTGACTACTTCGTCCCGCTGATGAAGCGCGGCAGCACCGCCTTCCTCTCCGACCGCACCACCCTGCGGCTGCTGGCGATGGATGACCTGCGCATCCCGCTGGCCATCAACGAGGCGGAGTACGGCAACTCCCCGCTGCACTCGCTGTGGGTGCGCTACATCGGCCTGCCGGTGCAGGCGGTGACGGCGCGGACGTACGGCGCGGCGCGCGCGGTGGTGATGCGCGGGGCCATGCGGACGCTGGGCGGGATGTTGAAGGCGGCGCGCATCGACAAGTGCGTCTACGTGGACCACTGGCTGGTGCTGCGCAACCTGAGCGTGGAGCTCGACGAGGCCCGGCTGGAGCGCCTCACCGCCTTCCTCGTCGAGCGGTTCCCCGGCCACGCCATCGTGTTCCCCGCCATCAACCCGGCGAACGCGTCGCCGCTGCTCAACACGCTGGCCGCGCGGGACTACGGCTTCGTCTACGGGTCGCACACGCGCATGACGCTGCCCACGCACGAGGTCAGCCGGCAGGTGCGCGAGAACCGGCGCCGCGACGGGCGGCTGCTGGAGGCCGCGGGCTACCGCGTCGTGGACGGGCGGGAGCTGCCGGAGTGCGCGCCCCGGCTGCGGGAGCTGTACCGGTCGCTCAACGCGGACAAGTACCACTCCACGCTCGACTTCACGGAGGAGTGGTTCGCGTGGACGCTGCGCGAGGGCATCTTCCAGTACTGGCTCGCGGTGAAGGACGGGCGCGTGGACGGTTTCTACGCCACGCACGTCAGCGACGACACGGTCTGGTCCCCGCTGTTCGGCTATGACCTGTCGCTGCCGCAGGAGCTGGGTCTGTACCGGGGGCTCGTGCACCGGCTGATGCAGGACGCGCTGGAGGTGGGGCTCACCATCGAGCTGGGGCCGGGCGCGGATCCGTTCAAGAGCCTGCGCGGCTCGCAGCCGGTGCCCCGCTGGACGGCGTATTACGTGAAGCACCTGTCGGGCTTCCGCCAGTACGCGTGGCGCACGCTGCAGCGCTACGTCAACGGAGGCGTGCGGCCCGCGGCGAACGCGATGCTGCGCAAGATTGATGGTGACGGCATCGTCGGCTTCGGACCGCTGACGCTGCCCTTCACACCGCCCACGGGACAGACGCCGCGCGAAGCGGCCCGGGCGCTGCGCGAGCAGGTGGACGCGCTGGAGGACTCCCTGGAGTCCGCCGCCCGCCTGGAGGGCGAGGCCCGGCTGCGCGCGCTCTCGCCGCTGTCGCAGACCCTGCACAACTGGCCGCAGCCCATGCGCCGGGTGGTGGCCCTGCGCGAGCGGCTGACGCGGCTGGAGCAGGAGGCGCGCCGCAAGCCCGCGCAGGCCGCGGCGCCCACGAGCGTGGCTCCCGCGGACCAGGCCCGGCAGCTCCTCCAGGACGCGACTCGCTGGGGGGACACGGCGCTCGTCGCCGCGCACCTGGGCGAGGTCCCGGCCCCGCACCTCAAGGCGCTGGTGGAGGCGCTGCGGCAGGCGGCGGGCAGCGTGGGCGTGGTGCTCACCGCCACGCGCGGCGGCAAGGTGGTGCTGGTAACGGCCGCGAGCGACGCGCTCCGAGGCCAGGGCGTGGACGCGGGCCAGCTCATGGCCCAGGCGGCGCCCTGCGTGGAGGGCAAGGGCGGCGGCTCGCCGGAGGTGGCGTGGGGTGGCGGCTCGCGCGCGGACGGCATCGAGGCGGCGCTCAGCGCGACCCGGCGCTTCGTGGAGTCGCGGCTCGCGGGCCCGGTGCCGTCCGGCGGCGTGGGCTGAGCGTCAGAGCACCTGACGCACGGCCTCCTCCAGCTTCGCCCTGGGCACGGCGCCCACCACCTGCTTCACCACCTTCCCCCCCTTGAAGAACAGCAGGGTGGGCATGGCGCGGATGCCGTACTGCTCGGGCGTCCGCGGGTGGTCGTCCACGTTGAGCTTGGCCATCTTCATCCGGCCCTTGTACTCGGCGGCCAGTGAGTCGATGACCGGCGCGAGGACCCGGCAGGGCGGGCACCAGGTGGCGGTGAAGTCCACCAGCACCGGCTCGTTCGACTCCAGCACCTCCCGTTGGAACTCCGCGTCTCCCAGCTCAATGACGTCGCCAGCCATGGGGCCCATCCTTCGCGTGAAGGGCGCGGGCCTCACGTGGGGCCGCGCCTCGTGTCCACGGGATGTAATCGCGGCCGGCAGCCGCGACGAGCGCCCCTGGCGGGACGCATTGTTCCGCCAGGAGCCCTCTACTCCTCCTGCCACGGCAGCGCGGCGCCGCGCGCGGACAGCAGCTTGAGGAAGGCGCGCACCTTGAGGGGCAACTGCCGGCTGCTCGGGTAGACGGCGAAGATGGGCAGGCCCGGAGGCGTGTCCGCCTCCAGCACGGGGACGAGCAGCCCCGCGCGCACGTCGTCCGCCACCAGCGACGCCGCGAGCCGCACGATGCCCAGTCCCGCTCGCGCCGCCGCCTGGCCCGCGCGCTCGCTCGGCACGCGCAGGCGGCCCGTCACCGGCACGGTGCGCGCGCTCCGGCCCTCTCCGAAGAACCACACCTCGTCGGTGCCGGACTCGGCCAGGAGGATGCACTCGTGGGCCGTCAGCGCCTCGGGCGTCCGGGGCGTGCCGTGGCGGCCGAGGTAATGCGGGCTGGCGTAGTAGCCTGTGCGCAGACGCCCGAGCCTGCGCGCCATCAGCGACGAGTCCGCGAGCGGCCCGGTGCGCAGCGCCAGGTCGTACTCCTCCGCGATGAGGTCCACGTGCGTCTGCGCGAGCGACACCTCCACGCGCAGCCGGGGGTGGTGCAGGAGCAGCTCCGCGATGACGGGCGTGAGCAGCTCGCCCAGCAGCGACAGCGTGGCGATGCGCAGCGTGCCCTGGGGCGTGCCGCGTGACTCGCTCACCGCCGCGTTCACCTCGCGGGCCTCGGCGACGAGCCGCGCGCAGTGCGCGTGGTACTCGCGGCCCGCCTCCGTGAGGCGGAGCCTGCGCGTGTTGCGCTCGAGCAGCCGGATGCCCAGGCGCTCCTCCAGGGCGGCCAGCCGGCGGCTCACCGTGGACTTGCGCAGGCCCAGGCGCTCCGCCGCGGAGGTGATGCTGGCCGCCGCCACCACCTCCGCGAAGAGGACCATGTCGTCCAGCAGGGGCGGGTTCGCGGCCACGACCGCCAGCCTATGTCCCGGGTGGAACCGGCGCGAGCCCGCCGTGCGTCAGTCGTTGGCCGCGCCCGCGAGGATCCACGAGCGGACCAGGACGTTGAGGCCGGGGTGCTGGTCGAAGTACTCGGGCTTGCCCGTGGGCATGCGGTCTCCGCACTCCGTGCCCTCCATCTTCCGGATGAGCGCCGAGTTGTCCGGGTCGCCGGGCGTGACGCGCCGGAGGTTGCCGCAGGCCCTGGCGGTGACGTTGACCAGGTTCGCGTGGCTGCTGGCCGCCGCGAGGCTCAGGTTTCCGGCCTTGCCGTGGCAGGTCGTGCACTCCCCGGTGCTCCACAGCGCCTGGACGTCCGCGCCGTAGCGGGGCACCGACACGGGCAGGGTGACGGTCCGCACCACGGGCGGGCTCACGCCATCCGAGACGCTCACGGAGAAGGTGAACGCGGTCTGCGTGGCCACGACGGGCGAATACCACTGCGCGCTCGGGCCCTGGGTGCCGCCCACCCAGGTGCCAGGGGTGCTGGGGGCGACCTGCGCCCACGTGTAGGTCAGCGGGTCGCCGTCCGGGTCGCTCGCGGTGACGGAGAGGGTGCCGGTCGCTCCGGCCACCAGCGACGTGGGCGCCAGGGTGTCGCTCACGGTGGGCGCCTGGTTGCTCTTGCGCACGGAGACCTCGATGGAGCCCTCGGTGGTGCCACCCTTGCCGTCGCTCACGGTGACCTTCAGCCGGAAGCTCCGGGCGCTGTCCACGTCGGGCGCGGTCCAGGAGGGCTGGGGCGCGGAGGGGTTGTCGAAGGTGCCCGCTGGGGAGGCAGGCTCCTGCGTCCAGGAGTAGGTGAGCGAATCTCCGTCAGCATCCGACGCCTCCAACGTCGTCTCGACCGGCGTGCCAGACGTCACGCTCGCGGCCTGCACGGTGGGGCCGGTGAGGGTGGGCGGCGTGTTGGGCGCGGGGGAGGCATCATCACCGCAGGAGATTCCTCCCGACCCGATGACCAGCAGGGGCAACAGGAGCCGTAGGGAAAGGTGCATGGGGGTCCTCGGAACGCGAGTGCCCGGCAAGCTGGTACGCGGTGGTGATTTCAACCCAGTGTCCGCGAGGGTTGGACAAAATCAGGCTGAAGCACGTTCAGGATGTTCTTGAAGGCAGTCCGGTCAGAGCACGCCATGTTCCGAATCGAGTCAGAGAAAGAGTTGCTGCGCGCGTTCCGCTCCAGGGATCGCAAGCACGTTGAACTGCCCAAGGGCACCCAGCTCCCGCTCTTCGTCCGGGACTACCTCTCGTGGGTGGATCCGTACGGGGTGCGCGTCTTCCTGGTGTTCGTCGCCCCCGGGGGCAATCGGCCCACGGGCATCGCCTTCCGCAGGGATCAACAGGGGGACCCGACCCTGTCGCCCAAGATGTGTGAGTGGTGCCGGACGGCCACCGATGCGGAGATCGGCCTGCTCACCACGGATGTGGATTCGAAGCGCCGGGTGGGTGTGAACGTCTGCCTGGACCTGCGCTGCGGTGAGCGGCTGGAGGCCATGTCGGACCGGACCGGCCGCAGCGACCTGGACGACAAGGCGCGGCTGGTGGAGCGCATGGCGCGCTTCGCGAGCGAAGCGCTGGGGCTGGAGCCCGGCTCGGACGCGTGAGGCGGCGGGCCCGCGCGTCCGGGCCCGCGCCCCTTTCCGCTACGGCAGCGTCCGGAGGTGCTGGAGCAGCGGCTCCGCCACGGTGGTGGCGTGGGGCGCGCTCAGCATCGAGTAGTGCTCTGCCTGCACGTCGTACGACGTGACGGGCCCCGTGAGCCAGGCGCTCCAGTCCGTCTCCTCGGAAGCCGGCGGTCCCACGGTGGCCCGGAAGAGGACCGTGGGCCCCGGGTAGCCGCCCACGGGCACGTAGGTGCGCAGGGCCTCGTAGAACCGCGCGTGCAGGGCGAAGAGGCGCTCAGCGCCTTCCAGGTCCAGGCCCAGGTTGTTCGCGGGCGAGGCGCGGACCTGCTCCAGGACGTACGCGAGCCTCTCGCGTGCCTCCATGCGCCGCAGGCGTTCCAGGTCCAGGGCCAGGTCCTGCCAACGCAGGCCGAGCGTCCGTCCGAAGAGCGCGAGCAGCCCGAGCGGATCGGCTTCTGGACGCGGCTGGGGCGTGGGCACGGCGGAGTCGATGAGCGTCAGCAGCTCCACCGCTTCACCCACGGCCTGGAGCTGACGCGCCATCTCCAGCGCGACGAGCCCGCCGAAGGACCACCCCCCCAGCAGGTACGGTCCCCGCGGCTGCACGGCGCGGACCTGGGCGAGGTAGTCGCGCGCCAGCGCTTCGATGGATGCCGGAGGAAGCGCGCCGCCCTCCAGGCCTGACGCGGCCACCCCGTAGACCGGCCGGTCGTGGCCCAACTGGCGCACGAGTTCGGCATAGCCCAGCACGCCGCCACCGCCGCCGTGGATGAGGAAGAGGGGACGCTTCCCCTCGGCGCCGGCTTCCAGCCGCACCAGGTTGGTGGGACGCGGAGGGGCTTCCTCCTGGAGCCGCCGCGCCAGCGCCTCGACGGTGCCGTGCTGGAAGAGGGCCGCCATGGGGAGCGCGTGCCCGGTGTGCACCCGGATGGAGGCGATCAACTTCAGGGCCAGCAGCGAGTGGCCGCCCAGCTCGAAGAAGTTGTCGGTGATGCTGACGCGAGGCACGCGCAGCACCTCCGCGAAGCACCCGGCGAGCTGTTCTTCCAGCGGCGTGCGGGGCGCGACGTGGCTTCCGGACGCGGAGGAGCCCGCGGCGTCAGGGACGGGGAGGGCCTTGCGGTCCACCTTGCCGTTGGAGTTGAGGGGCAGGGCGTCCAGTCGCCCCATGGCGGAGGGCAGCATGTAGTCCGGCAGCCGCTGCTTGAGGAACGCGCGCAGCTCGGCCACGTCCACGGCTTCGGACGCGACGTAGGCGACGAGGCGCTTGTCGCCGGGCACGTCCTCGCGGACCACGACGACCGCGCTCCGTACCGAGGGATGGGCGCGCAGGGCGGCTTCGATTTCAGGCAGCTCGATGCGGAAGCCGCGCACCTTCACCTGCGAGTCCGCGCGGCCCAGGAACTCCAGCACGCCGTCCTCGCGCCAGCGGCCGAGGTCGCCGGTGCGGTAGAGGCGTGCGCCGGGCGTGGAGGAGAACGGGTCGGGGCGGAAGCGCTCGGCGGTGAGCGCGGGCTGGCCCACGTAGCCGCGCGCGAGCCCGTCACCGCCGATGAACAGCTCGCCCTGGATGCCCGGGGGGACAGGCTGGCCAGAGGCATCCAGCACGTAGACCCGCATGTTGCTGTGCGGGCGGCCCAGCGGGACGGAGGCGCCCACCTGGGAGGCGTGCGTGAAGCGGTGACTGGTGGCGAAGACCGTGGTCTCCGTGGGGCCATAGAACGCGGAGACGGGGACGCCCAACTGCTCCAGCACGCGGCGCACATGGGACGCGGAGATGACGTCGCCGCCGGTGAGCACCCGGCGCACGGAGCGCATCGCGGGCAGGTGCGTGTCCACCAACTGGGTGAAGAAGCCAATGGTTATCCACAGCGTCGTCACGCCGTGGTGCACCAGCACCCGCTCCAGCTCGTGCGGATCCGTCGGAGGGTGGGCGGGGAAGACGGCCAGCTTCGCGCCATGAAGCAGCGCGCCCCAGACCTCGAAGGTGGAGGCGTCGAAGGCGAGGGGCGCCATCATCAGCAGCGTCTCGTCAGGTCCGAGAGGGGTGTAGTCGACGCCAAAGAGGGTGCGGAGCACGGCGGCGTGAGGCGTGCCGACCCCCTTGGGCCTGCCGGTGGAGCCGGAGGTGAAGTCGATGTACGCGAGGCTCTGGGGCAGAGCGCTGCGCGGAAGTGCATGCGAGGGCAGCGCGTCGAGGGACACCTCCTCCAGCACCACGGGCAACAGGGCCTCATGAGGCAGGTTCGGCAGCAACGCCCGCGACGTGAGGAGGACATGGGGCCGTGCGTCCTCGACCATCGCGGCCAGACGCGCGCGCGGATAGGCCGGGTCCAGCGGCACGTAGGCCGCCCCCGCCTTGAGGATGGCGACGAGCGAGACGACGAGCTCCAGCGAGCGCTCCAGGGCCACGGCCACGCGCGAGTCGGTGTCCACGCCCAGCGAGCGCAGGTGCCAGGCGAGCCGGTTGGCGCGCTCATCCAACTGCCGGTAGGTGAGGCGCGTATCCCCGAACTCGACGGCGACCTTCTCCGGGAAGCGGGCCACCACCTGCTCGAACACCTCCGGCAGGGTGGAGTCGCGCGGGTACTCAGCGGCCGTCGCGTTCCACTCCACCAACACCCGCTGGCGCTCCGCGTCCGTCAGCAGCGACACGGAGTCGAGCAGTGCCTCGGGCCGGGCCACGAGGGCCTCCGCCAACGTGCGGAAGTGCTCCGCCATGCGCGCGGCCGTGCGCGGCTCGAACAGGGCGGTGTTGTAGAGCAGCCCTCCCGAGATGCCCTCGGGTGACTCCACCAGGCTCAGCTCCAGGTCGACCTTGGCCGCGGTCTCCTCCACGCCCAGCGGGCGCGGCGTCAGCGCCTCACCCTCCGGCGCGGGCGGGGCCCCCTCTCGCGTGCTGAAGAGCACCTGGAACAGCGGCGCGCGGCTCGGATCCCGCGCGGGCCTCAACGCCTCCACCAGACGTTCGAAGGGCAGATCCTGGTGGGCATAGGCCCCCAGCGCGCCCTCCTTCACCCGGCGCAGCAACTGGCGGAACGAGCCCCGGCGGTCCACCCGGGCCCGCAGCGCCAGCGTGTTGACGAAGAAGCCGATGAGCCCCTCCAGCTCTTCCGGCCCGCGGCCCGCGATGGGCGAGCCGACGACGAAGTCCTCCTGACCCGAATAGACGGCCAGCAGGACCTGCCAGAGCGCGAGCAGGGCCATGAACGGCGTGACGACCTCCTGCTGGCAGAGCGCCTTGAGGCCCCGCGCGCTCGTCCGCGACAGGCTCACGGGGACCTGCGCGCCACGGTAGGTCTGCACGGCCGGACGCGGCTTGTCCGTGGGCAGCTCCAGCGCGTGGGGCACGCCGTCGAGCTGCTGCTTCCACCACCCCAGTTGCTGCTCCAGCACCTCGCCCTGGAGCCAGCGCCGCTGCCACGTCGCGTAGTCCGCGTACTGGAGCGTCAGCGGCGGCAGGGGCGAAGGCTGGCCGTTCGAGAACGCCGCGTGGAGCGCGGTCAACTCCGCGACGAGGACGCGGTTGGACCAGCCATCCGAGACGATGTGGTGCAGCGTGACGAGCAGCACGTGCCGCCGCGCGGACAGGCGCAGCAGGGTGGCGCGCATCAACGGCGCGCGGGTCAGGTCGAACGGGATGCGCGCTTCCTCCAGGGCCCGCCGCCGCGCCTCCTCCTCCTGCTCCGCCTCCGGCAGGTGGCTCAGGTCCACCTGGGCCAGGGGCAGCTCGGCGTGCGGGTGCGGCTGCTGGAAGGGCTCGCCGTCCTCGCGGGCGTGGAACGTGGTGCGCAGGGCCTCATGGCGGTGGACGAGCTCCTGAAGACCTCGCGCCAGCGCCCCGGCGTCCAGCGGACCGTCGAGCCGCAAGGCCGCGGGGACGTTGTAGTGGACGCTCCCCGGTTCCAGCCGGTCGAGGAACCACAGCCGCTGCTGCGCGAACGACAGCGGCAGCGGCCCGCCGCGCGGCACGGGCACCAGCGGAGGACGCCCGGCGCCCCCCGGACCCCGCGAGCCGGCCTCGATGCGCGAGGCCAGCGCCTCCACGGTGGAGGCTTCGAACAGCGCGCGCAGCGGCAGCTCCGCGCCCGTCTCCGCGCGCACCCTCGACACCACCTGCGTCGCGAGCAACGAGTGGCCGCCCAACGCGAAGAAGTCGTCCTTCACGCCCACGCGCGGCAGGCGCAGCACCTGGGCCCAGATGGCCGCCAGCTTCGCCTCCAGCTCCGTTCGCGGCGCTTCGTACGCGGCGCTGGAGGTCCGCGCCTCCGGCTCCGGCAACGCCTTGCGGTCGACCTTCCCATTGACGTTGAGCGGCAGCGCCTCCAGCACCACCCACACGGTGGGCACCATGGCCTCCGTCAACCGCTGGCGCAGGTGGGCCTTCAACGCGTCCGGCTCCAGCGTCGCGCCGGCCTTCGGCGCCACGTACGCGACCAGCCGCTTCTCCGTGCCCTCTCCCTTCGCCACGACGACGGCTTCCTTCACCGTCTCCACCTGGCGCAGCGCGGCCTCGACTTCACCCAGCTCGATGCGGAAGCCGCGCACCTTCACCTGGAAGTCGAAGCGGCCCAGGAAGTCGAGCGTGCCGTCCTCCAACCAGCGGGCCTTGTCGCCCGTGCGGTAGAGGCGCTCGCCCGGCGTGGAGGCGAAGGGATGCGGGACGAAGCGCTCCGCGGTCAGCTCGGGGCGGTTCAGGTAGCCCCAGGCCAGGCCCTTGCCGCCGACGAACACCTCGCCCGCGACGCCCACCGGCACCGGTTGCAGGTGCGCGTCGAGGACGTAGGTGGTGGCGTTCGGGATGGGCCGGCCAATGGACACCGGGCCCTCCACGCGAGAGTTCCGCTCCAGCGGCAGTGTGGTGGAGAAGGTCGTGTTCTCCGTGGGGCCGTAGGCGTGGATGACCGTCGCGCCTTCGGGGAGGCGGGCGAGGTGGTCGCGCATGCGTGGCCAGGGCATCACCTCACCGCCCGCCAGGACCTGGCTCACGCCCGCGAGCGCCTCGCCCTGGTGCAGGACCATCTGCTCGAAGAGCGCGGTCGTCATGAACAGCGCCGTCACGCGGTGGCGCACCAGTTGTGCGGCCAGCTCCTCCAGCGACAGGGCCTGCGGCGGCGTGAGGACGACCTTCGCGCCGTGCAGCAGCGCCCCCCAGATTTCGAGCGTCGACGCGTCGAAGGCGATGGGGGCGAACTGCAGCCAGACCTGCTCCGGTCCGAAGCGCATGAAGGTGCTGCCCAGCACCAGGCGCGTGATGCCCCGGTGGGGCACGCAGACGCCCTTGGGACGGCCGGTGCTGCCGGAGGTGAACATGATGTAGGCCAGGGCTTCGCCGTCCACGCGGACCTCCGGCGCGTGCGTGGGCCTGGTCGCGATGGCGTCCCACCCGGCATCCAGCCAGACGCGGGCGCCGGAGGCGGGCAGCAGCGGCGCGAAGGCCTGATGCGTCAGCGTCACGCTGACCTCGGCATCGGCGAGCAGCGCGGCGGTGCGCTCCACCGGAGCGTTGCGGTCCACGGGGACGTAGGCGGCGCCCAGCTTGAGGATGGCGAGCAGCGCCGTCACCAGCTCGAAGGACCGGTCGAGGGCGAGCCCGACGCGCGCGCCCGGGACGACGCCCAGCGCGCGCAGGTGATGGGCCAGTTGGTTCGCGCGGGACTCCAGCCGCGCATACGTCAGCGAGTCCTCCCCCTGCACCAGGGCCACGGCGTCCGGCGTGCGCCGGGCCTGCTCGGTGAAGTGGACGTGGACGGGGACGTCCGTCGGGCTGGCGACGGCGGTGTCGTTCCAGTCCACGAGGAGCCGCTGGCGTTCGTCGCGGGAGAGCAGCGGCAGCCGGGCCACGGACTGGCCGGGGTTCGCGACCGCGGCCTCCAGCAGCGTGCGCAGGTGGTCCATCATCCGGAGCGCGGTCGAGGGGTTGAACAGGTCCGCGCGGTAGCTCAGCGCGCCCCGCAGCCCCTGCGGCGTCCGCACCAGCGAGAGCGTGAGGTCGAACGGGGTCGTCTGCTCCGACTGCTCCATCGGCAGAAGCCGGAGCGTGGAGCCGTCGCGGCCCGCCGGCAGCGACTGGGGCTGCGGCGGCGCGTCCCGCAGCGCGAGCACGGCCTGGAAGAGGGGCGAGTGGCTCAGGCTGCGCTGGGGATGCAGCTCCTCCACCAGCTTCTCGAAGGGCGCGTCCTGGTGCTCATAGGCCGCGAGGGTGGTGGCGCGCACCTGGCCCAGCAGCTCGCGGAAGGAGGCCTTCGGGTCCACGCGCGCGCGCAGCACCAGCGTGTTCACGAAGAAGCCGATGAGCCCTTCTGTCTCCTCGCGCGTGCGCCCGGCGATGGGCGAGCCGACGGGGATGTCCTCCTGGCCCGCGTAGCGCGAGAGCAGCGCCTGCCAGGCCGCCATCAGGCCCATGAAGAGCGTGGCGCCCTCGCGCTGGCACAGCGCCTGGAGCGCCTGCGACAGCGCCTCCGGCAACTGCACGGGCACCTGGGCGCCCACCGGGGACAGGATGCGGGGACGCGGCCGGTCCGTGGGCAGCTCCAGGAGCGGCGGCACGCCAGCGAGCTGCCGGCGCCAGTAGGCCAGGTGGTGTTCCAGCACCTCGTCCTTCAGCCACTCGCGCTGCCACGTCGCGAAGTCGGCGTATTGCACGGGCAGCGGAGGCAGCGGGACGGGCTGCCCCGCGACGTGGGCACCGTAGAGCGCGGTCAGCTCCCGCACGAGCACGCCCATGGACCACCCGTCGGAGACGATGTGGTGCATGTTCAGCCACAGCACGTGCGTGGTGGCGTCCAGGCGCAGCAGCGCCGTGCGCAAGAGGGGCCCGCGCTCCAGGTCGAACGGGCGAAGGGCCTCTTCCCGCAACCGCCGGGCGACGGCCTCCTCCGGGACCGCGCCCAGTTCCACCGTCTCCAGCGCGAAGGGCACCGTGGGAAGGATGACCTGGACGGGCTGCCCCTCCTGCGAGACGAAGACGGTGCGCAGGGCCTCGTGGCGGGCGATGAGCGAGGCGAAGGCCTTCTCCAGCGCGGGCACGTCTAGCGCGCCTTCCACGCGCAGGGCCAGGAAGAGGTTGTAGGTGGCGCTGCCCGGCTCGAGCTGATCCACGAGCCACAGCCGCTGCTGCGCGAAGGACAGGGGCAGCGGGCCCGTGCGGGAGACCGGGACGAGGGGGGGCGGAGGCGGCAGCGCCACCACGCCGCGTCCGCGCAGTGCTCGCAGGACTTCCCGCGCCCGGCGGTGCGCTTCCGCCCAGCTCAGCGTGTGGCCCTCGTGCTCGAAGGCGGCGGTGCCGGGGTTGCGCCGGGCCTGTGCCTCCAGCAGTCCGTGCAGGGACGCGTCCTCCGCCGTGGCCGCGCCGGGCTCGCTCCAGGAGTGGAGCAGCAGCCCGCGCTCCTCGAGCGTGAGCATGGGCAGCGCGGAGAGGCGGCGCTCCGGTGCGTTCAGCGCCCCGGCCAGCAGCGCGCGCAGGTGGCCCACCATGCGGCTGGCGGTCGAGGCGTCGAAGAGGTCGGTGTTGTATTCGAGCAGGCCCTTCAGCCCGTCGGCGGTGTCGTTCAGCGCCAGGGTGAGGTCGAACTTCGCCGTGCCGCCCCGGGGCTCCAGCGGCTGGAGCTTGAGGCCCGTGCCCAGCGTCTCCGGCATGGGCGCGTTCTGGTACGCGAGCATCACCTGGAAGAGCGGCGTGCGGCGCGGGTCCCGCTCCGGCCGGAGCGCCTCCACCAGCTTCTCGAAGGGCACGTCCTGATGCGCGTACGCCCCCAGGGCCACGTCGCGCACGCGGGCGAGCAGCTCACGGAAGCTCGGGTCCCCGTCCAGCTTCGTGCGCAGCACCAGCGTGTTGACGAAGAAGCCGATGAGCCCCTCCAGCTCCGCGTGGTGACGGCCCGCGATGGGCGAGCCCACGGAGATGTCCTCCTGGCCGCTGTAGCGCGAGAGCAGCACCTGGAACGCGGCCAGCACCACCATGGAGGGCGTGACGCCCTCGCCGCGGCAGAGCGCCTGCATCGCGTCCGACAGCTCGCGAGGGAACTGGAAGGGCACCACCGCGCCACGGAAGGTCTGGGCCGCGGGCCGAGGCCGATCCGTGGGCAGCTCCAGGGCCTTCGGTGCGCCGTGGAGCTGCTGGCGCCACCAGCCGAGCTGGGCCTCCAATGCGTCGTCGCGCAGCCAGCCGCGCTGCCAGACGGAGTAGTCCGCGTATTGCACGGGCAGCGGCTTGAGCCTCGGGGCCCGGCCTTCTGCGTGGGCGGCGTACAGCGTGGTCAACTCCTGGAGGAGCACGCCCATGGACCAGGCGTCGGAGATGACGTGGTGCATGGTCAGCAGCAGCAGGTGGTGCTGCTCGCTCATGCGCACCAGCAGGACGCGCCAGAGCGGACCGGCTTCCAGGTCGAAGACCTGCCGTGCCTCGTCGTCGAGGATGGCGCCGAGCGCGTGCTCGGCATCCGGCAGCGTGCTCAGGTCCATCCAGCCGGCGGGCAGCGTGGGGGACGCGCTGATGACCTGGACGGGGCCGGACGCCTCTTCACGGAAGGTGGTGCGCAGGGATTCGTGACGCTGGGACAGGTCGCGCAGGCCCCGTGCGAGCGCGGGCACGTCGAGCGGGCCTTCGAGCCGCATGACGAAGGGGAGGTTGTACGCGGTGCTGTCGGGCTCCAGCTTCGCGAGGAACCACAGCCGCTGCTGGGCGAAGGACAGGGGCAGGCCGCCGTCGCGAGGCACCGGCTTGAGCGCGGGCGCGGCGAGGGCGGGGCGCACCGGGCCCTGGGACTCCAGCCGCTGGGCGATGGCTTCCACGGTGGGGGCCGCGAAGAAGTTCGCGATGGACAGCTCCGCCTGGAAGGCACGGCGGATGCGCGAGAGGATCTGCGTGGCGCTGAGTGAATTGCCGCCCAGGTCGAAGAAGTTGTCCTCGGCGCCGACCGTGCCCGTCTGGAGGACCTCTTCCCAGAGCGTGGCGAGCAGCCGCTCGGTGTCCGTGCGCGGAGGGCGCGTCCGTGCGCGGGTCTGGAAGGTGGAGGGCGCGGGGAGGGCCTTGCGGTCCACCTTGCCGTTGGAGTTGAGAGGCAGGGCGTCCAGTCGCCCCATGGCGGAGGGCAGCATGTAGTCCGGCAGCCGCTGCTTGAGGAACGCGCGCAGCTCGGCCACGTCCAGGGACTCGGGCGCGACGACGTAGGCGACGAGGCGCTTGTCGCCGGGCACGTCCTCGCGGGCCATGACGACGGCCTCGCGCACTTCAGGATGGGCGCGCAGGGCGGCTTCGATTTCGGGCAGCTCGATGCGGAAGCCGCGCACCTTCACCTGCGAGTCCGCGCGGCCCATGAACTCCAGCACACCGTCCTCGCGCCAGCGGCCGAGGTCGCCGGTGCGGTAGAGGCGTGCGCCGGGAGTGGAGGAGAACGGGTCGGGCAGAAAGCGCTCCGCGGTGAGCGCGGGCTGGCCCACGTAGCCACGCGCGAGCCCGTCACCGCCGATGAACAGCTCGCCCTGGATGCCCGGGGGGACAGGCTGGCCGGAAGCATCCAGCACGTACACCCGCATGTTGCTGTGCGGGCGGCCCAGCGGGACGGAGGCGCCGACCTGGGAGGCCTGCGTGAAGCGGTGGCTGGTGGCGAAGACCGTGGTCTCCGTGGGGCCATAGAGCGCGGAGACGGGGACGCCCAACTGCTCCAGCACGCGGCGCACGTGGGATGCGGAGATGACGTCGCCGCCGGTGAGCACCCGGCGCAGGGAACGCAGCGCGGGCAGGTGTGAATCCACCAACTGGGTGAAGAAGCCGATGGTTATCCACAGCGTCGTCACGCCGTGATGCACCAGCACCCGCTCCAACTCGTGCGGATCCGTCGGAGGGTGGGCGGGGAAGACGGCCAGCTTCGCGCCATGAAGCAGCGCGCCCCAGACCTCGAAGGTGGAGGCGTCGAAGGCGAGGGGCGCCATCATCAGCAGCGTCTCGTCAGGTCCGAGAGGGGTGTAGTCGACGCCAAAGAGGGTGCGGAGCACGGCGGCGTGAGGCGTGCCGACCCCCTTGGGCCTGCCGGTGGAGCCGGAGGTGAAGTCGATGTACGCGAGGCTCTGGGGCAGAGCGCTGCGCGGAAGCGCATGCGAGGGCTGCGAGTCGAGGGACACCTCCTCTAGCACCACGGGCAACAGGGCCTCATGAGGCAGGTTCGGCAGCAACGCCCGCGACGTGAGGAGGACATGGGGTCGTGCGTCCTCGACCATCGCGGCCAGACGCGCGCGCGGGTAGGCCGGGTCCAGGGGCACGTAGGCCGCCCCCGCCTTGAGGATGGCGACGAGCGAGACGACGAGCTCCAGCGAGCGCTCCAGGGCCACGGCCACGCGCGAGTCGGTGTCCACGCCCAGCGAGCGCAGGTGCCAGGCGAGCCGATTGGCGCGCTCATCCAACTGCCGGTAGGTGAGGCGCGTGTCCCCGAACTCGACGGCGACCTTCTCCGGGAAGCGGGCCACCACCTGCTCGAACACCTCCGGCAGCGTGGAGTCGCGCGGGTACTCGACCGCGGTCGCGTTCCACTCCACCAGCACCCGCTGGCGCAGCTCGGTCGTCAGAGGGGCACGTGGCCGCGCATCGGCGCGGGCCTGCGAGTCTTCGGCTTCCGCCGCGTTCGACTCCGTCACCACCGGCTGACGCAGTTCGGTCGTCAGGGGGGCACGTGGCCGCGCATCGGCGCGGGCCTGCGAGTCTTTGGCTTCCGCCGCGTTCGACTCCGCCACCACCGGCTGACGCAGCTCGGTCGTCAGGGTGGCACGTGGCTGCGCGGCGGCGCGGGCCTCCCATTCGCGCGCGACATCCTCCAGCGGAACCATGGGCACGGGCCGCGAACGGGCTTCCCGTGCCTTGCGCGGCGCGGGGAGCGGCTGTGCCTTGCCCGCGAGCGCCTCGTCGATGAGACGTGCCACGGCGTCCAGCGTGGGGGTTTCAAACAAGCGCCGGAGGGGCAGCTCCACCGAGAAGGCCTGACGGATCCGGCTGAGCGCCTGCGTGGCCAGCAGCGAATGCCCGCCCAGGTCGAAGAAGTGATCCTTCGCCCCGACGCGCGTCACGCCGAGCAGCTCCTGCCACAGGCCCGCCAGTCGCTGCTCGGTGGGCGTGCGAGGCGCGACGTACTCCCGAGGGTCACTCCCCGCCAGGTCCGGAGCCGGCAGCGCCTTGCGGTCCACCTTGCCGTTGGTCGTGAGCGGGAGCGCGGGCAGCACCACCACGGCCGACGGCACCATGTACTCAGGCAGCGCGTCCTTGAGCGCCGCCCGCAGCCCGCTGCCGTTGGCGTCAACGCCGTCGCGAAGCACGACGTAGCCCACCAGCCGCTTGCCGCCGGGCCCGTCCTCGCGCGCCACCACCACCGCGTCCCGCACCGGGGGCAGCTTCGCCAGCGAGGACTCCACCTCACCCAGCTCGATGCGGAAGCCACGCACCTTCACCTGCGCGTCCGCCCGGCCCACGAACTCCAGCGTGCCGTCCTCGCGCCAGCGCACCACGTCGCCCGTGCGGTACAGCCGCGCTCCCGCCTCGCCGGAGAAGGCATCCGGCACGAAGCGCTCGGCCGTCAGCGCGGGCCGGCCCGAATAGCCTCGCGCCACGCCCACGCCGCCCAGGTGCAGCTCGCCCTTCACGCCCACGGGCACGAGCCCGCCCCGCGCATCCAGCACGTACGCGCGCACGTTGGCCAGCGGCCGGCCAATGGACGGCACGCGCCCGTCCGCCGTGCACTCGGTGAGCGTGGCCATGACGGTGGCCTCCGTGGGGCCGTAGGTGTTGAGGAACACGCGGCCCGGAGCCCACCGCGCCACCACCTCCGGGGGCAGCGCTTCACCGCCCGAGATGACGGTCCGCAGCGCGGGCAGTCCTTCCGGAGCCGTGGCCGCGAGCGTCGCTGGCGTGAGGCTGATGACCGTCAGGGCCTCGTCGCGCAGCAGCTTGCGCAGCGGCTCACCGGGCATCAGGTCCTCCAGCGGCGCCAGCACCAGCGTGGCCCCGCTGCACAGCGTGGTGAAGATCTCCTCCACCGACAGGTCGAACGAGAGGCTGGCGAACTGGAGGACGCGGCTGCCCGGCCCGATGCCATAGGCCGTGGCCTCATGCGCGACCAGGTTGCAGACGCCACGGTGCTCGATGGCGGTCCCCTTGGGCATGCCCGTGCTGCCAGAGGTGTAGAGCACGTAGGCGAGGTTCCGAGCTCCCACGCCGGAGTCCGGAGCCAGCACGCTCTCCCACGCGAGCGCATCCCGCTCCACGTCCAGGCACAGCGCTCGGGAGCGCAGCGCCTCCGGGAAGCGCTCCAGAAGCGGGCCCTGCGTCACCAGCACGGAGGCGCCGCTGTCCTCCAGCATGAAGGCCAGCCGCTCCCGAGGCAGCAGCGGATCCACCGGCACCCACGCACCGCCCGCCTTGAGGATGCCGAGCAATCCCACGGCGACGTCCAGCGAGCGCTCCACGCTCAAGGCCACCCGGGCCTCCGGCCCCACGCCCCGGCGGCGCAGCGCCTGCGCGAGCTGGTTCGCGCGGGCATCCAACTGCGCGTACGTGAGCGTCTGTCCCTGGAACCTCACGGCCACGGTGTCGGGCGTCCGCCGCGCCTGCGCTTCGAAGAGCGTGTGCAGGCAGCAGTCCTCCGGGAAGGGCGCGGCGCTGCCAGCCCACTCGCGCTGGACCCGCATGGCCTCGGCCGCGTCCATCAAGGGCAGCTCGGAGACGCGCCGGCCCGGGTCCGCGACCGCCCCTTCCAGCAGCGTGCGCAGGTGCGCGAGCAGCCGCTGGATGGAGCCGGGGTCGAAGAGGTCCGTGTTGTACTCCGCCGTGAGGCGCATGCCCTGCGGCACCTCCATGGCGATGAGCGACAGGTCCGTCTTGCTGGTGCGGTTGTCCACCGGCTGCGCGTCCAGGACGAGCCCCGGCAGTCGCAGCGGCGGCAGCGGCGCGTTCTGCAGCGTCAGCGCCACCTGGAAGAGGGGATTGACGCTCAACTGGCGCTCCGGCTTCAGCGCGTCCACCAGCTTCTCGAAGGGCACGTCCTGGTGCGCGTAGGCCTCCAGCGTGGACTCGCGCACGCGGCCGAGCAGCTCGCGGAAGGACGGCTGGCCGGACAGGTCCGTGCGCAGGGCCAGGTAGTTGGTGAACAGGCCGATGAGCCCTTCCAGCTCCGCGCGGCCACGGCCGGCCACGGACGTGCCCACCACCACGTCCTGCTGGCCGCTGTAGCGCGACAGCAGCACCTGGAAGCCCGCGAGCAGCACGCCGAAGAGGGTGTTGCCCTCCGCGAGCGCGAGCGCCTTCAGCTCCTCCACGAGCGCCGCAGGCAGCACCGCGTTGATGCGCGCACCGCGTCCGGAGAGGACCGCGGCGCGGGGCCTGTCGGTGGGCAGCTCCAGCACCGCGTCCGGATCCAACCGCTGGCGCCAGAAGCCCAGGTGCGACTCCAGCACCTCGCCCTTCAGGAACTCGCGTTGCCAGGCCGCGTAGTCGGCGTACTGCATGGGCAGCGCGGCCAGCGGTGACGGCTTGCCCTCCGCGAGCGCCGGATACAGCGCGCTCAGCTCGCGCACCAGCACCCCCATGGACCAGCCGTCCGTGATGATGTGGTGCAGCTTGAGCAGCAGCACGTGCTCCAGCGCATCCAGCCGGTACAGCACCGTGCGCAGCAGCGGCCCCTTCTCCAGGTCGAACGGCTGGCGCGCCTCGTCGGTGATCAGCCGCGAGGCCTCCGCCTCACGCTCCGGCGCGGGCAGCGATTGGAGGTCCACCAGCGGCAGCGCCAGGTCCAACACGGGCGCGATGTGTTGCAGCGGCCGGCCGTCCTGTTCGACGAAGGTGGTGCGCAGCGGCGCGTGACGCCGCACCAGCGCCTGGAGGCTGGCGTGCAGCACGGCCACGTCCAGCACCCCGGAGAAGCGCACGCGGACCGGGATGTTGAAGGCGGCGCTGCCCGGGCTCAGCCGGTCCTGGAACCACATGCGCTCCTGGCTGAAGGACACCGGCGCCTGCGTGGGGCGGACCTTGCCGCGCAGCAGCTCCGCCAGCCGCGCGCGCTTCTGCTCCGGCGTCAGCCCCGCGCCGTTACCTTCTGTTTCAAATGTCCTCATGTTTCGAGAATAACCGGTCAGAGGAGGGCACTGGGTGAAAGCGACCCTCGACGATATTCCCGATGATTTCGACGCAGCGCGCACGGCAGGACGCGTCGTGCGCGAGGGGAAGACGAGGCCCGAAGCGGGGCATTTTGCCCCGTGCCTCCAGTCATCCCGCAAAAGAACAATCGCAGTGATTTGGGACGGCCCGTGTGCCGGGCCGTCCCGTGGACCGCGTTACTTCTTGCCGGCTGGCGCGCCGGTTCCAGGCGCAGGAGGCGCGCCCGGTCCGGGCACCGGCTCGGTGCCGGGGGGCGGCGGCTGGCCGTGGGGGACGAGGGTCTCCTTCGGGCCGGATTCGATCTCCGACTTGACGAGCTTGAAGTCCACGCGCCGGTTCTTCGCGCGGCCGAGCGCCGTGTCGTTGGTGGCGATGGGCCGGTCGAACCCGAAGCCCTGCGACGTGAGGCGCTTGCGGTCGATGCCCTTCTTCGTCAGGTACTCGAGCACCGACTTCGCGCGCCGGTTGGACAGGTCCATGTTGAGCGCGCGCGAACCCTTGTTGTCCGTGTGCCCTTCAATCTGCACGGGGCCCAGCGTCGGGTTCTTGGTGAGCACCGTCGCCACCTCGTCCAGCAGCGGGTACGACTGCTTCTGGATGACCGCGGAGCCCGTCTCGAACAGGATGTTGCCCTTGATGCGGATGCGGTCCGACTCCACCACCACGTAGGGCGGCGCGTCGTACGGGCAGCCGTTGTTCTCCGGCGGGCCGGCCACGTCGGGGCAGTCGTCCTCGCCGTCCGGGATCTCGTCGAAGTCCGTGTCCGGGCAGCCGTCGAAGTCCTTCAGGCCGGGCACCGTGGGGCACTTGTCCAGCGGGTCGATGACGCCGTCGCCGTCGGTGTCCTTCTCATCCACCGGGCAGCCCTTGTTCTCCTTCGGGCCGGGCTTGCCGGGGCACATGTCGTCGCCGTCCGCCACGCCGTCGCCGTCGTTGTCCGGATCCGGGCAGCCGTCGAAGTCCTCGAAGTCGTCCTTGTCCTCGGGCTGCGTGGGGCAGCGGTCGCGCACGTCGGGCACGCCGTCGCCGTCGGAGTCCGGGCCCTCGTCCTTGAAGGTCTTGTCGTAGCGCACGGCCAGCATGACCCGCAGGGCCTCACGGCCGTAGCCGGTGGTGACGTTGAGGCCGCGGCCCACGTCCAGCTCCACGCCCCAGTCACCCCACACCTTCGCGCGGGCGCCCACCAGCAGCTCCCACGGCGACTTGAGCGAGTCCGCCTGGTCGAAGTTGAAGGGGCGCGCCAGCGGCGTGCGCAGGTGCATCTCCGCGGTGGCCTTCACCTCGCGCAGCCGGCGGATGTCCGGCAGGTCCACGATGCCGCCCGCGCCCAGCGTCAGCTCGTCGTCCACGCGCAGGTTGAGGTACTGCGCCGCGGGGCGCACCAGCACGCCCGCGTTGCCCAGCACGCGCACGGGCCCCAGCCGCTTCTCCACGGCCAGGCGCGGGGCGAACACCACGCCGCGCTCACCCGTGAAGCTCTGCGCGCTGCCGGTGGGCAGCCGCACCTCCGCCACCAGCGCGAGCCCCAGCGGGAAGCGGTCCGGATTCAAGAGGCTCACGCGCGGCAGCACGCGGATGTCCCCCAGCGTGGTGCTGCTGACGCCCGCGGCGCCGGGGAAGCCCGGCGCGTTCAGCGCGTTCCCCAGCAGCGCGAAGTTGTCGCCCTGCAGCAGGGTGACGGGCAGGTCCACGCCCAGCTCCAACCGCTCCAGCAACTGGTAGGAGAACAGCAGGTGCGCGTCCAGCCGGTACGGCAGCAGGTTCCCCAGCTTCTGGTTACCCAGCTTCAGCGCCAGGATGCGCCAGTTGAAGTCCAGGAGCAGCGCGCCCCGGTAGCTGCCCACCGGCTCCACCGTGGCGCCTTCCAGGCCAATGCCGCTGGACTGCGCGGCCGTGGGCTTCACCGGGACGGCGTCGAAGCCTCGGGAGAAGGGGTCGGGCTGAGCATGGGCCGCTGCCGTGGTGAGCAGCAGGCCCAGGACCGCGAGTCGCAGGGCCGCGCCGCACGCGGACCGGCTCCACGTAGGTTCGGAGTCGGGGCATTGCATCCTGAGGCTCTTAGCACCCACCTCCCCTCCCTGGAAGAAAACCAACCCCTCCGAATGTGAGCTACAGCCTCATGCCATTTCTACAAATCCCGAGCCCTTCGGAGCCGCCGCGTCTGTTGTTGCTTACGACACATTTCGCGCAAGCCCTCCGGGTTCCCGGTGCGGGTGGCGCGTGCGAGAAGGGAGCCATGAGACGGTGGCTCTTGTGGGGATGTGTCCTGGTGGCGGGCTGTGGCGCCCGCGAGTCGAACGTGCGGCGCGACGCGCTGCCCGCCGCGCCCGCGACCCAGGTCATCTTCGAAGGCAGTTGTGACGCGTCCGGCGCGGTGGAGCTGGGCCACGGCCTGTTCGTGGTGGCGGACGACGAGGACAACATCCTGCGCGTCTACGATGCGCGCAAGGGAGGCAGCCCGCTGCGCACGGTGGACCTGTCCGCGTCGCTCGAGTTGCCGGTGAAGAAGAAGCCGCCGGAGACGGACATCGAAGCGGGCTCGCGGCTGGGCAACCTGGCCTTCTGGCTCACGTCGCACGGCCGCAACAGCGCCGGCAAGAAGCAGCCCGCGCGCCTGCGCTTCTTCGCCACCGGCGTGGAGGACCCGGAGCACGTGCGACTCGTCGGGCAGCCGTACACGCGGCTGCTGGAGGACCTGCTCGCGGACGCCCGGCTCGCGCCGTACGGGCTCGCGCAGGCGGAGCCGCTGCCGCCCAAGGAGCCGGGAGGGCTCAACATCGAGGGCATGACGGCGATGCTGGACGCGCCCGGGATGCTGATTGGCTTCCGGAGCCCGCTGACGCAAGGCCAGGCGCTGGTGGTGCCGCTGTTGAACCCGGAGGCGGTGGTGCGCGACGGCGCGACCGCGCGCTTCGGTGAGCCCCGGCTGCTGGCGCTGGGAGGGCTGGGCATCCGCTCGCTGTCGTCGTGGCGGGGGCGCTACCTCATCATGGCGGGGGCCACCGGCTCCGAGGCGAAGTCGCGCCTCTTCACCTGGAAGGGCGGCGACGACGCACCGGTGCCGGTGACGTCCGTGGACCTGTCCGGCGTGAACCCGGAGGCGTTCTTCACGCCCGACACGTCGGAGGACATCCTGCTGCTCAGCGACGACGGCTCCGTCCAGGTGGACGGCGTGGAGTGCAAGCGCCAGAAGGAGCCGGCGCTCAAGCGCTTCCGCGGCGTGTGGACGGCGTTGCCGCGAAGCCCCTGAGCGCCGGAGGCGGGCGCGGACGTCAGCGCTCCATGAACTCCGCCGCCGGGACCACCTGGATGGCGTCCGGGCGCACCGGCAGCTTCTGCTGGATGATGCGCTCATCCAGCTTGAGCAGCTCCGGCGGCTTGGGTGACGCGTAGGTGATGGGCGAGGGCGCGCCGGACTTCAGTTGCCGCGCCAGCCCCTGCGCGTCCTCCGTGACGTACACGAACGCCAGCTTCTCCGGGGAGAGCTGGCGGCGCACGGCGGCCTGCACGGACTCCGGCGTCATCGTCGCCAGCGCGGCGCGGTAGGCCTCCAGGAAGTCCGGCGTGCCGTAGTAGAGCGAGTCGATGGCATATCCCAGCCGCCGCTGGTCGGTCTGCTCCCACAGGCGCGTGTAGCCCTGGAGGAAGCCGAGCACCAACTCGAAGCGCTCCGGGGTGAGCGGCTCCTTCGACATGCGCTCCAGGAAGAACACCGCGCCGCGCGTGGCGAACACGCCGTTGGCGGGCACCACGGGGCGCAGCCAGAGGGACACGTCCTGCTGGGTGCGCACCAGGTTGGTGCGGTTGAAGGTGCCGTTGCCCCGGTCCTCGATGAAGTGCTCGGCGTAGGCGTAGTCGCCGTAGTTGAGGCCGCGCTGCTCGCGAAGCTCGTTGAAGAGCACGCCGATGAACTGGCGGTGCTCGCCCAGGTTGGACAGCGCGAACGACACCGGGAAGAAGTCCGGGTCGCCCCGGCGCATCGGCGTGACGAAGCCCATGCTCACGGCGGTGGAGAGCGTGGGCTTCTGGAGGATGAGCGCGCGCCCCGCGGAGGACTTCACGGTGGGCAGCTCCACCCGGGGCGCGCCCGTGACGGGCAGCGCGCCCAGGCGCGAGGTGAGGGCCTGCTGGAGGTTCGCGTCCACCGGGCCCGCGAGCCCGATGACCAGCCGGTCCTGCGTGAAGACGCGGCGCGCGTGCGCCTTCACGTCCTCCAGCGTGAGGGACTGGAGCCCCTGCACGGTGCCGCCCGTGTAGTGGGCGTAGGGGTGGCCCGCGTAGAGGAGCGCGTCCAGGCCCACCTTGCCCAGGGTCTCGTCATCCTCGCTGCGCAGGCCGTTGCGCACGGCATTGAGCGCGTTGGCGCGCAGGCGCTCGAACTCCGCGGGGTCGAAGCGCGGCTCCAGCAGCGTGTCCGTGAAGAGCTGCAGGAACGACGGCAGGAAGTCCTGGTGGACGCGGCCGGAGAGGGTGGTCATCTCCTTGTCGGTGACGACCTTGAGCTCGGCGGCCATGGGGTAGAGCGCTTCCAGGAGCTGCGCGGCGGTGAGCTTCCGCGTGCCGCCCTCCGCCATCAGCTTCGCGGTGAGGGCGGTGAGGCCCTCCTTGCCCTTCGGGTCGTCAATGGAGCCCGTGTGGAAGACGAGCCGCAGGCTGACGATGGGCGTGTCCGCCCGGGCCTGCACCACGAGCTGCATCGGCTGCGGCTGCTTCAGCGGCACCGCGGGCACGGAGCCCTGCTCGGGAGGCGGCGTGGGGGCCGGGGCCGGGGGCGGCTCCTCCGGCGGGGGCTTGGGGGCGTGGGTGCAGCCGGCGAGCGACAGCGCGGCGGCCAGGACGAGCGACACGGTAGCGCGGGTCTTCATCACGGCGTCCCTCCGGCGGCGGCCGTCTTGGGGGTGAGGGTGAGGACGGTGAGGTTGCGGTCCTCGAGGTACTTCCTCGCGAACAGGGTGAGCTGCTGGGGCGTCACGCTGCCCAGTTGCTTCAGGTAGCTGGCGAGCGCGTCCGGACGTCCCATCACGCCCGCGTAGAGCGCCAGGTCGATGGCCACGTCGCGCGGCGTCTCCATGTCCATCAGGAGGCCGTAGCGCAGGTGGTCCTGGATGGCCTTCAGGCGCGCGGCGTCCACCGGGCCGCCGGACAGGGCCTTCACCTCGCGGCGCAGCACGGCGTCCACGTCGGCGCGGTACTTCTCGTCCTGGAGGGTGGCGTCGATGGGGAAGAGGTACGGGTCGCGGTGGGGCGTGGTGTAGACGTTCAGCGACTCCACGTACTGCTTCTCCAGCACCAGCTCCTTGTACGCGGGGCTGGTGTCGCCCACGAGGTACTCCGCGAGGAGGGTCTGGATGGCGGCGTCGGGCGTGTCCGCGCGGGCGGCGGGCGTGTGCCACGCGAGCACGTGGCGCGGCTGCGTGGGCTGCGGCCAGTCCACGTGGACGGAGCGCGGCTTCGTCTGCGCGGGCTCGGTGGGGATGGTGACGCTGGTGGGCTGGCGCTGCCATCCACCGTAGGCCTTCGTCACCTGGGAGACGACCTGCGCGTCGTTGAAGTCACCGACGATGAAGAGGGTGGTGTTGGCGGGCGTGTACCAGCGCTCGAAGAACGAGCGGCTGTACGCGTACGCCTGGGGCATGGCCTGGATGTCTTCGTAGAAGCCCAGCGTGGTGTGCTGGTACGTGTGGCGGGTGAAGGCCGTCTTCGCCAGCGCCTCCTCCAGCTTGAGGTCGGGGCCCGCGGCGTTCTTGTGGTACTCGCCCAGCACGGCGAGCGCCTCCGTCTGGAAGGCCGGCTCGGAGTACTCCAGGTTCTGGAAGCGGTCCGCCTCCAGCGCGATGAGCTTCTCCAGGCCGGCGGTGGGGCCGTACACCTGGTACACGGTGATGTCGTCGGTGGTGAACGCGTTGTCGTCGAAGCCGTAGCCGCCGAGGATGCGCTCGCGCTGGCCCTCCGGGTTCGCCTTCGTCCCCTTGAACATCATGTGTTCGAAGAAGTGGGCGAAGCCGGTGCGGCCGGGCTCCACCTCGTTGCGCGAGCCCACGCGCACGGCGGTGACGTACGCGACGATGCCGGGCGAGTTGAACGGCACGCGCACCACGGTGAGCCCGTTGGGCAGGCGCGTGGTGTTCAGCGTGTAGGGGAAGAAGCGGGAGGCGTCTGGAGGCTGCTGCGCGGACGCCGGCAGCGCCGGCATCAGGAGCAGCAGCAGGAGGGGCAACAGGCGGCGCATGCGCGGACCCTTTCGGTGCTGGGAAAGCGCGGGACGTTACGCCGGAGGGAGGCCAGGGGTGGGCGGCTTTCTGACGGCGCATGTCACCTGCGCGCCAGAGCCACGCCTCACACGGTGATGACGATCTTCCCGAAGTGGCCGCCGGACTCCATGTACTGGAGCGCCTCGCGAGCCTGGGCGAAGGGGAAGACGCGGTCGATGACGGGCCGGAGCTTCGCCTGCGTCATGGCCTGGAGCATGTCCTCGAACATCTCGCGGCTGCCCACGTAGGTGCTGACGACGCGCAGGCGCCTGGAGGCGGTGGCGGTGGTGTCCGGCTTGCCGGGAGCGCCGGTGAGCAGGCCGATGAGCGCGATGTGGCCGCCCTCCCGGGTGGCGCGGATGGAGCGGGGCAGCGTGCCCGCGCCGCCGACCTCCAGCACGTGGTCCACGCCCTGGTTGCCGGTGAGGGTGAGCACGGCCTCCTCCCAGTCCGGCGTCTGGCGGTAGTTGATGAGCCCCTGTGCGCCCAACTGCTTCGCGCGCTGGAGCTTGTCGTCCTGGCTGGAGGTGATGAGGACGCGGGCCCCCAGGAGGTGGGCGAACTGGAGGGCGAAGATGGACACGCCGCCGGTGCCCTGCGCGAGCACGGACTGCCCGCGCTTGAGTCCGCCCTGGGGCACGAGCGCGTTCCACGCGGTGACGGCGGCGCAGGGGAGGGTGGCGCCCTCCTCGTAGGAGAGCCAGTCGGGCAGGAGCACCAGCCCTTCGGCGTCCAGGCGGACGTACTCCGCGAGGACGCCGGGGACGCCGCCGCCGAGCGCGTGGGCGACCTTCTCCGGGGTGCGTTCGCCGTCGGTCCAGACCTGGAAGAAGGTGGGGGCGACGCGGTCGCCGGGCTTCACGCGGGTGACGCCGGGGCCCACGGCGACGACCTGGCCGGCGCCGTCCGAGCAGGGGACGAGGGGGAGCTTGAGGCCGGGGTAGGTGCCGCGGGCGATGATGAGGTCGCGGTAGTTGAGGGAGACCGCGTGGATGCGGACGAGCGCCTGGCCGGGGCCCGGCTGGGGCTGGGGCGTCTCCACGAGGGTCCAACTGGAGGAGCCGGTGGGGTGCTGGAGCTCGTACGCCTGCATGCAGGGGACTCCGGGAGGAGGGGCTGCCTGGAGGGCAGGCAGGGGAGGGGATGTTGCAGGAGCGACCTCCGTGGCTTCAGGAGGATTGACGGAGGGCGTTCAGCGGTTAATGTAGGACGGGTGCGGAGCTGTTGGGGCCGCATGACGTACATCGAACCGGGGGCGACCTGGCTTCGACGGGGGCAATGACGTTCGAGACGCGTGCCGAGCTTGTTGGGTGCTCGTAAAACTTCCGACAACAACACAAAAGCCAACGACAACGTTGAGCTCGCGCTGGCTGCCTAACTAGCAGTCTCTAGTGCGCGGTCCCCCTGCTCTCGGTCCGTGGGGTAGGGATGGGCCGTCATAATGCGGACTGGTCGCCAAGGGTGCCTGGGCCCGAGGTGACGAGATCTTTCCAGGACCGGCATCGGGTATCCCGTCCGTGGGAGCCCCGGTGACGTAGCAAATCGCGGACTACGCACGTAGGGTCGAAGAGCCGACGGCTTTCGGACGAGGGTTCGATTCCCTCCGCCTCCACAGTGAAAGAGCCTGGCAATCCAGTACGGGTTGCCAGGCTTTTTCTTTGGGCCCGTCAGTCGAGGTCCTCCAGGGACAGCTCCACCTGCTCGCGGTAGAGCGGCACCCGTTCCACGGCGAGCAGGTCCTCCAGCAGCTTCCGTGCTCCAACCTTGTCTCCCGCGCGCACGAGGTCCCGCGCCCTCATCTCCGTGATGTTCAAGCGGATGGAGCCGTCACGAATCTGCCTGTGCGCCTCGCGCAGCAGGGCGGTTGCCGTGCCCGCTTCCTGGACGGCGACCTGCGCGTCGGACTCAAGAATGCCCACCTGCCGGGCCGTGCGCAGGAGGAACTCGCGCATGTGCGGGGTCAGCACCAGCGCTTCGCCCGCCTCCACACGCGAGGCCAGCTCCCGCACGGGGTCCCAGTCGATGTCCTCGGACATGCTCATCGCCCGCCCTTCCGCTTCCGGCACTTGTCGCGGGGCCAGTCGCCCTGCTGCCCCTCGCAGTACCGGAAGCAGTCGTAGCAGGAGCCCGACCAGTGGTCCTCCTGGCATTGCACGTACGTCTCCAGGCAGGCGCGCTTCCACTCCGGAAGGTCGCGGGAGAGCTCCTCTGCAGCCCGGGCGAAGAGGAGGATGTCCTCGGCCTCCAGGTCCGTGGCGCCGCACCGCGTGGGATTGCCCGGGTGGGTCTTCACACAGCAACTGATGGTGGAGTCCTGGGGACCACATTGCGCCTGGGCCAGGTGCACTGCGGTGGCGCTGGGCATGGCGGCGCTCGCACGGGCATGGGCCCCGCCACCGCAGCCCGCGCCCACCAGTGCGAGTGTCGCCACGAGCACGGCTACGAAGCGAGTGTTTCGGTTGTGCATGCATTGCCGCTTGGGATTGTTTTTGGTCGAGATTCAATCCCTAGCGCCTCCGACTTTGATAGCGCGCTCTTTCGACGCCCGTACACCTACCACTGCAACGTGCTCAGTCGCACGCCGTGCGCCAACGCGAACTCCTGCTGCATCTGCCCGCTGGCCTCGAACGCTCCTGCAATCCGCGTCCACTCCGGCTTCTCCACCTGCTTCGTTATGGCCGGGAGCGTCCGCCGCAGCCTGATGCCCCGGCAATGGCCCGCAGCACATCGTTAGCCGGACGGTTAGTGCGCCGGGATAAACCGGCATGGAGTTGCGAATGAAAGAGTCGTACATCGAAGGGCTAACCACCCGCGATGACCCCAAGTGAGGTCGTGTCAATTGGAGTGGAAACGTGTCAGGCGGCGCGACGAGTTCCCTGCGGTAGCATGACGAGGTTGCCGTCCTCGTAGGTGCGGCCAGCGAGTACGTCT
>NZ_JAIQDE010000020.1 GCF_020037015.1 Corallococcus sp. AS-1-6
GCCTGCCTGCTCGGCTGCACCTATGTCTTTGATTCTGCTTTGCTTTTCGCCGCCGCGTTAAACGGACGCGGATGGGGGTGCCCCTGGTGGTTCAGGGAGTCCAAAGGGGGGTGATTGTCGCAGCCATCCCGCGAGCCTTCTTGGACGCGCCTGGCTCCTTTCTGCTCACGGTTTCCTTCGGTCCCGATGCGGTGGATCAAGATGCGTTCGACCTGTCGATTGGTTCAGAAGGTCCGCAGGGGCCCAAGGGCGACACGGGTCTGACGGGAGCGCAGGGAGCGCAGGGACCCAAGGGCGACACGGGCCTGACGGGAGCGCAGGGACCCAAGGGCGACACGGGCCTGACGGGAGCGCAGGGACCCAAGGGCGACACGGGCCTGACGGGAGCGCAGGGACCCGCTGGACTTACCAGTCTGGGAAGTTCCTTCGTGGGTCTGTGTCAAACGATATTATTCGCACCCTGCGTTTGCAAAGATAAATTCCCGAACGCTGGGGCGCGGTACATGGTTCTCCTATCAATGTCTGTTCCAGCGGCAACTCCGAATGGTGGGCCCGGCGGGAGCTGCGGTGTTATCGCCGATACGATCGGGACCTTGGATGTCGCAGCCCGTTGTTCTTCAAGCGGCTCAGGCCTCAGCCAAGCCAGCGCCGTTTTCGCATGTCTTAGATAGATTGAACCGATGTCACATCATTGCTCGCTCGACGCCGCGGGGCGCACCGCCCTGCTGTCCAGGGCGGCGACCATGAATGACAAGTGCCGGAGTCCTAATCCTTTGGCCGGGTGAAGTCTGTGGGCTGGTAATGGAACTTCGCTCGGGCCTTCGGTACGGTGAATTGCCAGCGAATCTGGAGCCGGTGGCGGTTGGCCCACTCCTGCCATGCCTGCGTTTCACAACGGAGCTTGTCGAGCGTGGGGATGCGCCGACGCCCCAAACACTGACGGGAGAGCAGAGAAATCTCCACCTCCGCCTGATTGAGCCAACTGCCGTGGACAGGCGTGTAGTGTGGAGTGAATCGACGCCAGAGCCGACGCCCTGCACGTACCCCGTACCGCACCTCCAACGCATGGCGGCTGTGGGTACTGAGATTGTCCAGCACCAGGTGAATGGTGTTCGCCTCCGGGTGTCTCTCGGCGATGTCCTGGAGGGCTTCGGCAAACGCCGGACTCTTTCTATTGGGCGTGGCCTTCACGAAATGCCACCCCACCTTGGGCTCCACCGCACAGAAGAGATTGGCCGTGCCACAGCGGAAGTAGGCGTAGTCCCGACGTGCCTCACGCCCAGGGCAGGCGGGTGATGCTGGGCGCACCCACTCCAGCAACTGCACGGGCCGCTCATCGAAGCAAACAACGGGTTCAGTGGGGCACAAGGGCCTCTGGTACAACTCCAGTACGTCTTCCATTCGCTCGGCGTACTGGGCGTCCAGCTTTGGCACGCACCACATTTTTTTCTACGCCGGCAAATATGGCCTGAGCCCCAGGTGTTGCCCCTCTGAGAGGAGGAGCACCATGGCGCGGACGACAGCTCGCCCGGTGGCCACCCGTGAGGTGAGAGTCGACAGCGCGCGGCGGCGCTGTGAGGCGTGTGGCACGCGGACGCGAGCGGATTGGCGCTCGCGCCGCTGTGTGACGACGCTGGCGGGTTGCGTGGGGCTCTCGGTGCAGGTGCGAGTGTGCCACCGGGAGGAGTGCCTGCTGAAGGGCGTGCCACTCAGGGCCGAGGGTGAGGGCCGCTGGGTGCTGCCCGAGCATGAGTTCGGCTTGGACGTCTTGGCCTTCATCGGAGCCCAGCGCTACCGGGAGCACCGCAGCGTGCCGGAGATTCACGCGCTGCTGCGCCAGAAGGGCGTCGCCGTCTCCGAGCGCACCTGCACCAACCTGCTCGACCGGTACGATGAACTCGTCAGCCTCCAGTTGCTGGATGCGGGGCGGCTGCATGCGACGCTCAAGCGCCAGGGCCGGGTGGTGCTTGCCATTGACGGCCTCGCTCCGGACATAGGGCATGAGGTGCTTTGGGTGGTGCGCGAATGCCTCTCGGGGCAGGTGTTGCTGGCGCGTCCCCTGCTGGCTGGCGGCGAGCAGGAACTCGTACCGCTGCTGGCGGAAGTGAAGCGTGCGCTGGGCCGGGTGCCCCTCGTCGGTGTGGTGTCGGATGGGCAGCGAAGCATTCGCAATGCCGTGGCGCATGCATTGCCTGGGGTGCCGCACCAACTCTGCCATTTCCATTACCTGCGGGAGGCGGCCCGGCCTCTGTACGAGGTGGACCGGCATGCGAAGAAGGAGCTGAAGAAGCGCGTGCGCGAGGTGCGCAAAGTCGAGCGGGCCGTGGAGGGCCGTGACGACGCGAGCGCTCGCGCCACGCGCGCCTACGCGGCCGCCGTCAGGAGCGCGCTCACCGACGACCACCGCCCTCCCCTCAAACCCTCCGGACTGCTGCTGCGCCGACGCCTGGGCGCCATTGAGAAGAGCCTGGAGCGGGTGGAAAAAGGGGGGCCTGCGTCCCGGAGTTGAGCCGCCTGCGGGCGGTGCTGCGCAAAGCACGCCGCGCCACCGCCTCCATGTGGCCCGCCCTCGCACGTGCCTACCGGTGGGTGGAGCGCACCGCGACCCTTCTCCAGAATGAGCCCGGATTGGATGCCGCGGGCGTGCGCCGCCGCCTGTCGGCCCTGCTGGCCGCCCTGGTGCGCTGGACGCGCCGCCGCCACCGGGGCCTGCTGCGCCAGGCCCTGGCCCATTTCCTCCTGGAAACGCGTCGCTACTGGAAGGGCCTTTTTCACTGCTACGACGTGTCATACCGGCCCCGCACCGATAATGCCTTGGAGCACCTCTTCGGCACCGGCCGCTACCATGAGCGGCGGACCTCGGGCCGCGTGCGTGGCAGCGCGAGCCTCGTCGTGCGCGGTGCAGTCCGGCTGCCGGCCATCGCCGCGGCCCAACTGCTGCCTGAGCTCGACGCCGCCCTCCTGGCGCCTGGGGACCTCGACGACTGGCGGCAGCTCCGCGCTCAACTCGAAGCCCGACGCGTCCCCCGCATCATGGGCCGACGCTTTCGCGACGACCCGGACGGCTACCTCCGAGGCGTCGAAGAGACGCTCGGGCCATATTTGCCGACGTAGTTTTTTTGAGCCTGAAGAGCGCTTGGCGCGCCGCCGAGACCGAGCGCGCGTCCTGCTTGTGCTCCAGCGTCAGCTGGGTGCGTCGCCAACCCGCGCCCATGCCGCTCAGGTAGCGGCGCACCTGCCTGGGGCCCAGGTGTACGCCATGCGCCTCAAGCGCTCGGGCCAATTGCGTGGCCGTCCATGCGCGCGGTAGCGCGAGGAGCGATTGGAGCGCGGCCTCGACAGACTGGCGATGCGGAACGTCCGGCTTTCTGCCCGGCAAGGCCGGAAAAAGCGCTTCGGGTCCCCTCTGCACGTAGGCGCGTAGCACCCGGCGCACCGTCGCAGCACTCCAGCCCAGGTGCACCCCAATGCGAGGGGCACTCCAACCTTCGGCGGCGAGCAGCACCATTTCCACCCGCTCGCGCTCCACCCAGCCCGCGTCAGCGGACCGCGCTATCTCGCGCAGCCGCCGACGCTCATCCTCGGACACCTGCAGCAACGGTCCCATGCCGCAGGCGTACAACATTCATGTCCGGGGGCTTAGCGCCCCATGCACCTGAGCCCGGTGGCCAGGCCGATGGCCATCCAACCGCTGGAGGGGCCGAAGCAAGAGGTGCTGAAATGAAAACGGGCTGGAAGCCTTTCGGCCTCCAGCCCGCTTCGTCGTTTGGTCGGGGAGACAGGATTTGAACCTGCGACCCCTTGGTCCCGAACCAAGTGCTCTACCAGGCTGAGCCACTCCCCGATATCCGGTGCTGCGCCAGGAACTGCCCTCGGGCCCGGCGAAGCGTGGGCGGATCTATCCGAGCCGCTTCCTTCAGTCAACGGACTCTTTTGCCTCCCCCTTCCCCCACCCCTCCCAACCCCCTCGCTCCCCCGATTGTTGTCCTACCTACCCTTCAGGACGGGACAATGTTCACCCTCTTCACAAGATCCGGGCCTTCCTGTACTTCCAAGATGTTGCACGGTGTTCCCCCCCTGTCCCCCCACAGAGGACCATGACTGCTCCCACTGTCCTCATCTCGGATGATGAGCCCCTGGTCGTGTCCGCGCTCGCCCGGGAGGCCAAGCGCTCCGGCCTCGTCTGCGTGTCCGATACCACCTCCGAACATGTGCTGGAGCTGGCCCGCAAACACCGGCCCGCGGTCATCATCCTGGACATCAACCAGAACCAGGACGGACGGGACCTGCTCGCGCAACTGAAGAAGGACCCCGTCACCCGCGACAGCAAGGTCATCATGCTCAGCGGCGTGGAGGATCAGTTCACCCGCCACGTGTGCTTCGAGCTGGGCGCCGACGACTACGAAGTGAAGCCGTGCGACCCCACCTTCATGACCCGCATCGCCCGCATGGCCGCCGCCGCCGTGCGCCCCCCCGCTTCCCCCGAAGCCGCCTGACTCACGACGGCCGCAGCGACCGGATGGCCTGCGCGTAGTCCTTCGCGCCAAACACGTAGCTGCCCGCCACCAGCACCGTCGCCCCCGCGGCCACCACGCGCTTCGCCGTCTCGGCGTTGATGCCGCCGTCCACCTCGATGTCCACGTCCTTCAGCCCCCGCGCGTCCAACATCGCGCGCAGCCGGCGGACCTTCTCCACCGAGGGCTCGATGAACGTCTGCCCCCCGAACCCCGGGTTCACGCTCATCAGGAGCACCATGTCCACGTCCCCCAGCACATCCTCGATCGCCGACAGCGGCGTGCCCGGGTTCAACACCACCGCCGGCTTCGCCCCCGCGTGACGGATGTGCTGCAACGTGCGGTGCAGGTGGGGGCTCGCCTCCTGGTGCACCGTCAGCACGTCCGCCCCCGCCTTCACGAACGCGTCCACGTACTTCTCCGGCTCCACGATCATCAGGTGCACGTCCAGCGGCTTCGTCGCCACCCGCTTGATGGCCTCCACGATGACCGGCCCCAACGTGATGTTGGGCACGAACCTGCCATCCATGACATCCACGTGAATCCAGTCCGCGCCGGCGGCCTCGATGGCGCGGACCTCCTCACCCAGGCGGCTGAAATCAGAGGAGAGCAGCGACGGAGCGATGCGGACAGGGCGGGTCATGGCGGCGCTTCATAACCGCTTCCGTCAGCCCCTGGAACCTTCGCCCGGCAGGACAGGGGGCTTGCGGACAGAGGTGGACCTGGCAGGTGGGGGGGCCCGGGCGGCCGGGACAGCCTGCGTGCTACAACCCGGTGCGCCCGCGGCCATCCGCCGCATCCCACGGAGCCCGCCCCGGTGCTTCCACAGTCCGTGCCCGCCTCCCCCAACCTGTCCCGCCGGCTCGCGAAGCTGACGTCCATCCTGGATGTCGCCAAGGCGATGAGCGCCGAGCGGGACCTGGACCTGCTGCTGCCCCTCATCCTCTATGAGGCCACCAAGGTCGTGGAGTCGGACCGCTGCTCGCTCTTCATCCTCGACCGCGAGCGCGAGGAGCTCTGGAGCAAGGTGGCCCAGGGGTCCAAGAATGAAATCCGGCTCCCCATGGGCAGCGGCATCGCCGGCCAGGTCGCCCACACCGGCGCCGTCATCAACATCCCCGACGCCTACGCCGACCCCCGCTTCAATAGCAGCTTCGACGTCTCCAGCGGCTACCGCACCCACACCATCCTCTGCGTCCCCATGCGCGACGCCAACGGAGAGGTGACGGGCGTCATCCAGGCCCTCAACAAGCGCGGCGGCCAGGTGTTCGACGAGGAGGACGAGGAGCTGCTGCTCGCCCTGGGCGCCCAGGCCGCCGGCGCCATCGAGAACGCCCTCCTCCACGAGGAGATCAACCGCCTCTTCGAGGGCTTCGTCTCCGCGTCCGTGGTCGCCATCGAGGCGCGCGACCCCACCACCGCCGGCCACTCCGGCCGCGTCGCGGACCTCACCGTGTCCCTGGCCCAGGCGCTGGAGCACCAGGCCACCGGCCCCTATGCCCAGACGCGCTTCACCGCCGTGGAGCTGCAGGAGCTGCGGTACGCGTCGCTCCTGCACGACTTCGGCAAGGTGGGCGTGCGCGAGAACGTGCTCGTCAAGGCGGAGAAGCTGTACCCGCATGAGCTGGAGGCGCTGCGCGCCCGCTTCCAACTGGCTCGCAAGGACCTGCAGTTGCAGAGCTCCCGGCGCAGGCTCGCCGCCGTGGAGGCCCGCGGACTGTCCGCCCTGCCCTCCATCCATCAGGAGGAGGACGCGCGGCTGGGCCAGGAGCTGGCCCAGTTGGACGAGGTGATGGGCTTTTTGCTCACCTGCAACAAGCCCACGGTGCTGGCGCAGGGCAACTTCGAGCGGCTGCTGGAGCTGGGCACGCTCACGTACACCGACGCGCACGACCACGGGCAGCCGCTGCTGCTGCCCCACGAAATCCAATCCCTCTCCATCACCCGCGGCACGCTCTCCCCGGAGGAGCGCCGCGAAATCGAGAGCCACGTCGAGCACACGTACCGCTTCCTGTCCCAGATTCCGTGGACCCGCGCGCTGCGCCGCGTGCCGGAGATTGCGTACGCGCACCACGAGAAGCTGGATGGCACGGGCTACCCTCGCGCCGTCCCGGAGATTCCAGTGCAGTCCCGGATGATGTCCATCTGCGACATCTACGACGCGCTCACCGCGAGCGACCGGCCCTACAAGAAGGCCGTGCCGCACGCGCTCGCGCTGGACATCCTCAAGAAGGAGGCGGGGTCCGGACAGCTCGACAGGGACCTCTTCACCATCTTCGTCGAGGCGGAGATTCCCCGCCGGGCCCTCAAGAAGAGCCCGGCGTAGGGCGCTGCATCAGGCGCTGATGGTGTGCAGCCGGAGGCTGTTGATCTTCCCCGGCTGGCCCACCGGCGCGCCGAACACCACCACGATGCGGTCGCCCCTGCGCGCCAGCCCGCGCGACACCAGCTCCTCCTCCACGCGGCGGAGCATGGTCTCCGTCTCCAGGATGGGCTCCAGCACGCGCGGCACCACGCCCCAGAGCAGCGACAGGCGGCGGCGCACCTCCTGGTTCGGGCTGAACGCGACGATGGGCACCGTGGGCCGGTAGTGCGCGAGCAGGCGCGCCGTCACGCCGGACAGCGTGAAGGCCGCGATGAGCGTGGCGCCGCTGGCCTTGGCCGCCTCGCACGCCACGCGCGCGATGACGTCCGGGAAGTGCAGCGGCAGGCCCAGCGGGGCCTCAATCACGCGCGGCTGGAGCTGCGCGCGGGCGGAGGACTCGGCCGCCAGGATGATGCGCTCCATCATCTGCACGGAGTCCAGGGGGAACTTGCCGCTCGCCGTCTCGCCGGAGAGCATCAGCGCGTCCGCGCCGTCGTACACGGCGTTGGCCACGTCGCTGGCCTCCGCGCGCGTGGGGCGCGGGTTGTCGATCATCGAGTTGAGCATCTGCGTGGCCACGATGACGGGCAGGCCGCGCAGGTTGGAGCGCCGGATGATGTCCTTCTGGACGGCGGGCACCTCCTCCGGGGGAATCTCCACGCCCAGGTCGCCGCGGGCCACCATCACGCCGTCCGTCTTGTCGAGGATGGCGTCCAGGCGCGCGATGGCCTCCGGCTTCTCCAGCTTGGAGATGATGGGCACCGTGCGGCCCACCTCCGCCATGGCCTGGCGCGCGGAGTCCAGGTCGGACGGCTGACGCACGAAGGACAGCGCGATGTAGTCCACGCCCGCCTTGAGGCCGAAGATGAGGTCCTCGCGGTCCTTGGGCGTGAGCGCGTCCGCGCGCACCGCCACGCCGGGCAGGTTGATGCCCTTGTTGTTCTTCAGCGTGCCGCCGTGGACGACTTCCGTCTTGATGAGCTGCTTCTTGTCCGTCTCCACGACGCGCAGCTCCAGCAGGCCGTCATCCAGCAGGATGCGGTCGCCGGGGTTCACGTCCGCCGCCAGGTGCGGGTACGTGGTGGACACGATTTCGTCCGTGCCCTTCACCGTCTCGTCGGTGGTGATGTGGAAGGTGCCGCCCGGCTTCAGCTCCGTGCTGCCGGTGACGAAGCGACCGGTGCGAATCTTGGGACCCTGCAGGTCGCCCAGGATGCCCACCGCCTTGCGCACCTTCAGCGAGGCCGCGCGCAGCATGTCGATGTTCGCCTGATGCTGCTCGTGGCTGCCGTGGGAGAAGTTGAGCCGGGCCACGTCCATGCCGGCCTCCAGCAGCGCTTCCAACATCTCCGGGGTCTGACTGGCGGGGCCGAGGGTGCAGACAATCTTTGCTCGTCGCATATGAGGCCGAACATCCGGCCCCACAGCGTTTCGGTCAAGACATCCCCGAATGAGACCGAGCAGGTAAACCAGTAAATGTCCAGGCCGCTCGGCGTGCGCTCAACCGCGCAGCAGCGTGCCCAGGTTCTCGCGCTCCCAACGCAGCGCGGCGGCGTAGTGCGGGTACGTGCGCTCGCGCTCGCGGAAGGCGCGCGGGTGGTGCACGCGGCGCCCGGTGCGATTGCTGCTGGGGAACAACTGGTGGAGCATCTCGTGGAAGACGATGAACTCCACGAAGAAGGCGGGCACGTCCGGCTTGTCCAGCGCGGGGTGGATCCGGATTTCGCGCGTCTGGTGGTCGTAGACGCCCAGGCGGATGGACTTGCGGCGGCGGCGCGGGGGCATGCGGCCCCAGCCGATGCGGGCCTGGATGGCGTTCTGGAAGTAGGCCTCGTTGACGCCGTTGTAGAGCGCGCGCAGGTCGAAGCAGCGGCCCAGCGGGTTCAACTCCGCGTCGGATTCCCGGCGGAGCTGACGGATGAGCGGCTGCTGGCCCCGGATGTACTCGTCCAGGAGGGCGCCCGCGGCGCGGTGCCCGCGGCCCGCGTAGTCCGCCACCGCGCGCACGACGACCTCCGGCGCGTCCAGGAACATGTGGTGCAGCCGCAGTTGGAGCACCTGCGAGCCGCGGCGGAAGGACACCATTGTGGAGCGGTTGTCCGTCACGGCCAGGCGCACCGGCATGCCCAGGTTCGCGCTCAGCCGCCACGCGAGCGACTCCGCGCGCGACCAGAGCTCCTCACGCGACGCGGTGAGGACGCGCGGCGCCTCCTCCGCGACGCGGTTGCGCGGCGGCAGGGGCGCGGGTCCCTCCGGCGCGCGCTGCGCGGGAGTGGCGGCGCGTTCCGCGGACGAGCCACGCGGGAACAGGGACATCTGGCGGAAGGCTTCGGGCGTCACGCGGGGGGCATCGTACCCGGCACTTCCCGAACCTCAAGGCCAGGGGCTGGATGCCCGTCCGCCGGTCGACCTGGCCCACACGCCCCGCGTGGCACCCCGGGTTGAATCCGTCCCACGGGCATCGCCCTTCAGGACAGGACGCCCGGGTCTCCGTGGCGCGACTTGAGCAGCCGCTCCAGCCGCTCCGGCTCCATGCGCACCACGAAGGTCTTCTCCCGGGCATAGGTCACCTGCCCGGGGGCCGCACCCTTCTGCTTGCGCACGAACTTCACCGGCATGTAGCTGACCTCGCCGCGCGGTTCGCCCTTGGCGCCCGAGTGGTGCAGCGCGAGGTGCGCCGCGTCCAGCAGCACCTCCTGCGCCACCTCCGCGTTCTTCTCCAGCGGCACCACCACGTGGCTGCCCGGCAGGCCGCGCGCGTGCAGCCACAGGTGCCACGGGCGGGCCACCTTGAAGGTGAGCTGGTCGTTGTCCTCCGAGCCGCGCCCCACCCAGATGCGCGCGCCGCCGTGGCCCACGTACTCCTTGAAGGGGAGGCCCCCCTTCGGGCCCTCCTCCCCCTGGGTCACCTGGAGCACCTCCGCCTGCGCGAGCAGCGCGGCGTCATCCATGGCCTCAATCTGCGTGAGCGCCGTCCGCGCGTGGGCGACCTCTCGCGCCAACTCCGCCTCGCGGTGGCGGGCCTGCTCCACGCCGCGCAGGAGCCGCCGGTACTGGTGGAAGTGCCAGTCCGCCTCCTCCTTCGGGGTGCGCTTCGGGTCCAGCTTCACCTGGACCTCCTCCACGCCCGTCTCCGTATAGGCGGTGAGCGTCACCTGGGACGCGCCGCGCTTGAGCCGGTGCAGGTTCTGCGCGAGCAGCTCGCCCACCTCGCGGTGCTTCTCCGCCTCCGGGCCGCGCTGGGCCTCCGCGCGCACCTTCTCCAGCGTGCGCGAGGAGCGCTTCAGCCGCGCCCGGTATGGCTGCGCGAGCCGGCGGCGGATGGCGTCCGCGCGGCTGGTGCGGTCCTTCTGTCCGAGCACCCGCTCGGCGGCCTGCAGCCTGGGCAGCGCGTCGCCTTCCCTCGGCTCCAGCCGCGAGGGCTGCGCGCGGCCCTTCGCCAGCGCCTCCGCGGAGACGGGCTCCGGGGGCGACCACTGCGCTCCGGGATAGAGGTTGCGCCTGGGGCCTAAGCCCTCACCGGAGAGCATCAGGACGCGGTGGTTGTCGCTGAGGAGCAGCAGGCCTCCGGGCGCGCCCACCTCCAGCACCAACCGGCGGCGCACGTCCTCGCGCTCGAACTCCAGGACGATGGCGCGGCTCTCCTCCAGATAGCGCGCGGCCTGAAGCTTGAAGCCGGTGAGCTCCTGGCGCAGCCAGCGCTGGAAGGGGGCGGGCTCGCCCGGCGTGGGGAAGCGCTCCTCCGCGACGGACAGGCGCGACAGCTCGCCTTCGGCGCAGAGACACAGCACGACCGATCTGCCGGGGACGCGCAGCTCCAGGTAGGCCAGGCGGGGCAGCGGGCACCACGCCTTCTGGGCCACCGCGCCCACCAGCCGGGCCGCGGCCTCCGCCACGACCTCCTCGAACTCCACCGGACGCAGCGACATGGCCCCTCCCGGGCGGACACGGAGGGGGACTTCAAACCCCTGGCCCGCAAAAGAAAAACGGCCCGGCGGGTTTCGCCGAGCCGTTCACCGGACGTCAACCGACGTCCGAAATGACGCCGTTACTTCAGGCTTCCGGGGTCGCCGGGGCCGCAGCGGCCTTGCTGGCGCTCTTGCGGGTCGTCTTGCGGGCGGACTTCTTCGCGGCGGCCTTCTTCGCCGGGGCCTTCTTGGCCGTACCGCGCTTGGCGGCAGGGGCCTTGCGGGCGGTCTTCTTCGTCGCGGTCTTCTTCGACGCGGCCTTCTTCGCGGTCTTCTTCTTCGCGGCCATCGGAATCCTCCGTTCAGTGTTGAGGCCCGCGAGGACGCGAGCCCTGCACCCACTTCGAACTGAACGTGAGTGCTTGAAATGAATGGTACGGGCGACATGCCAGTGTGTCAACGCATGGTGATGTATTGCAGTGCGCGGCGAGGCCGATTTTTGGCCTCCGGGCGCTTCGAACCGTTGGTGGCGGTCATTTCGGGGGTCCGGCGCGTCGCGTGCGGGGCCGAATTTCCGGCTCCGGACGCATTTCGAGGGTCCGCGCTACAGGTCTGGGTGTCCGCTGCCGTGCATCTGGCGCGCGCGCATCGCGTCGCTTCCCGTCGTGGAGGCGGCGGCCTACGGTGCCCGCCCGCATGAGCTCCGCCGCGCTGACCTTCCCCGCGTCCTTCACCTTTGGCGTCGCCACGTCCGCGTACCAGGTGGAGGGCGGCATCGAGAACGACTGGGCCCAGTGGGAGCGGCAGGGGAAGTTGAAGGAGCCCCACGCAAGGTGCGGCATCGCGGTGGACCACTGGCGGCGCTACGCGGAGGACTACGCCCTGGCGAAGGCGGTGGGGGCCACGGCGTTCCGGCTGTCGCTGGAGTGGGCGCGCATCGAGCCCGAGCGCGGCCGGTTCGATGGCGCGGCGCTGGAGGGCTACCGCGAGCGGCTGCTCCAGATGCGCGCGATGGGCCTGCGGCCCGTGGTGACGCTCCATCACTTCACCCACCCCACGTGGTTCCACGCGTCCACGCCCTGGCACCTTCCGGAGAGCCTGGAGGCCTTCCGCCAGTACGTGCGCCGGTGCGCGCCCCTGTTGGAGGGGCTGGACGCGCTCGTCATCTCCTTCAACGAACCGATGGTCCTCTTGTTGGGCGGCTACCTCCAGGGGCTGATGCCGCCGGGCATCGCGGACGGGGCGAAGACGATGGCCGCGCTCGGCAACATGGTGCGCGCGCACGTCATCGCGCGGGAGGAGCTGGGCCAGCGCCTGGGCCGGGTGGAGCTGGGCATCTCCCAGAACATGCTCGCGTTCGCGCCGGACCGCTGGTGGCATCCCCTGGACCGCTCGCTGGTGCGGCTGGCGGCGCCCGCCTACAACCACGCGTTCCACGAGGCGCTGTCCTCCGGCCACCTGCGCGTGTTCATGCCGGGCGTGGCGTCCACGGACGTGCGCATCGAGGGGGCGCGCGACTCCGTGGAGTTCGTGGGCGTCAACTACTACACGCGCGCGCACCTGCGCTTCATGCCGCGCCCACCCTTCATCGACTTCAAGTACCGCGACCCGGACGGGCGCGGGCTCACCGACATCGGGTGGGAGCAGCGGCCCGAGGGCTTCCTCCAGCTCCTCCAGGAGGTGAAGCGCTACGGCAAGCCGGTGTGGGTTACCGAGAACGGCATCGACGACCGCCAGGGCACGGTGCGGCCGGAGTACCTGCACGCGCACCTGCGTCAGGTGCTGGCCGCGCGCGAGGCGGGCGTGGACGTGCAGGGCTACCTTTATTGGAGCCTGCTGGACAACTTCGAGTGGCTGGAGGGTTGGGGCCCGCGCTTCGGCCTCTACCACGTGGACTTCGACACGCTGGAGCGCCGCCCCACCCCGGCCTGCGACTACTTCCGCGCGGTGGCCACCGGGCGCGTGCTGGTGCCGCCGGGCCCTGGCGCCGCTCAGCCCAGCGCCGCGCGGTAGTCCACCTCCGGCTCCTCCAGGGGGGCCGTGGGGTCCGTGTCCGCGCCCGCGAAGAAGCGGCGCACGCTGTCCTCCACCGCCTCCGGCGAGTCCAGCCCGTTCACCTCCGAGCGGAAGTGCGCCGCGCCCTTGAGGCCATGGGCGTACCAGGCCAGGTGGCGGCGGAAGGAGCGCACCGCCCCCAAGGCGTCCCCGACGAACTCCGCGTGGGCGCGGGCGTGCTCCAGCACCAGCTCGCAGCGCTCCTCCGGCGTGGCGGGCGGGCCGCCCTGGAGCTCACGGAAGAGCCACGGGTTGCCCAGGGCGCCCCGGCCAATCATCACGAAGTCGCAGCCGGTGCTGTCCAGCATGCGGTGGGCGTCCGCCACCGTCTTCACGTCCCCGTTGCCCATGATGGGCAGCTCCGGGAAGTGGCGCTTCAGGTCCGCGATGTGGGCCCAGTTCGCCTGCCCCGAGTAGCCCTGCTCGCGCGTGCGCGGGTGCAGCGCGAGCCCCGCGCACCCGGCCTCCTGCAGCGACTCCGCCACCTTCAGGTAGTTGAGCGTGCGCGCGTCCCAGCCCGAGCGGATTTTGCAGGTGACGGGCAGGCCGGTGGCCTCGCGGATGGCGCGGACGATGGCGGCGGCGCGGGGCACGTCGCACAAGAGGCCGCTGCCGGCGCCGTTGCGCACCACCTTCTTCACCGGGCAGCCCATGTTGATGTCGATGACCTGCGCGCCCGCGGCCTTGCCCACCTGCGCGGCCTGGGCCATGGCCTCCGGCTCGCCGCCGAAAATCTGGAGCGAGTAGGGTTTCTCCACGGCCGGGTCGTACCGCAGGTACTTGAGGGTGCGCTGGTTCTGGCGCATCAGCCCCTGGGCGCTGACCAGCTCCGTGGGGCAGAGGGCCGCGCCCAGGCGGAAGGCGATGACGCGGAAGGGACGCTCGCTCACGCCGGCCATGGGCGCGAGGATGTAGGGGTTGGGGAGCGTGTAGGGACCCAGCTTCAGCATGGCGTGAGGACACCCTATACCTGGAAGGCGAGCAGAAGCGCGCGGGCCATGAGAACGACCCTGCGCGAGTGGGGGCCAACGATTAAGGTCCCCCTCCATGTTCCGTTTTCGGCTCGGGAGCGTCCCCGTCCACGTCCACACGAGTCACCTGCTCTTCTCCGCGGTGTTCGCCTACCAGTCCCTGCCCCTGCCGGGGCGGCACTCGGGTGCCGGGTGGCTGGGGGACCAGTTGGCCGACGCCGCGGCGCCCGGACACATGGGCGCGGTGGCGACCTACGTGCTGGCCTGGATGTTCATCGTCTTCGTGTCCGTGCTCGTCCATGAGCTGGGGCACGCGGTGGCCTTCCGCTTCTTTGGATACCGGCCGAGCGTGGAGCTGGTGTTCATGGGCGGCGTGACGCGGCCCAACGCGGACGCGCCCCTGCCCTGGCACAAGGAGGTGGTGAGCAGCTTCGCGGGGCCGCTGGCGGGCCTGGCGCTGGGCGTCCTGTGCTGGGCGGTGCTGATGCAGGTGCGGGGCCGCTCGGAGATGGCGGACTTCTTCCTGAGCAACTTCTTCTTCGCCAACATGGTGTGGGCGGTGCTGAACCTGCTGCCGGTGCCGCCCCTGGACGGCGGGCACATCAGCACGGCGCTGGCGACGCGGATGTTCGGGCGGCGGGGCTTCATCGTGTCGCACGTGCTGGCGCTGGGCCTGTGCGTGGGGCTGGTGCTGCTCAGCATCAAGAGCGGGGCCCTCATCATGGGCGTCCTCTTCGCCATGTTCGGCTTCCAGTCGTTCCGCGTGCTGTCGGACATGATGCGCGCGCGCAACGAGGCGAAGGAGGAGGAGGGCCCCAGCGCCCAGGCCCTGCGCGAGGCGCAGCAGGCGCTGCGCGAGGACCGGCTGGACGACGCGTGGCGGCAGGGCAACCGGGTGCTGGAGACGGAGGGGCTGTCCCCGAACCTCACCAGCCGGACCCATTACCTGCTGGGCTGGGTGGCGCTGAAGCAGGGCCACGGGCGGCCCGCGCTGGACCACTTCTCCCAGGTGCAGGGCCAGCCGGTGGAGATGCACGCGGTGGCGGCGGCGTTCTCCCTGGTGGGGGATGACGCCCGGGCGGTGGGCTACTGGAAGCAGGCGTGGGGCGAGTCGCAGGACCGCACCGTGATGCACGAGTACGCGGGCGCGCTCATCCGGCTGGGCCAGGTGAACGAGGCGCTGCGGCTGCCCGGCGTGGACGCGGCGTCCGCGTTCCGGTGCGCGGAGCGGGCGCTGTTCATCCGGGGCGCCTACTCGGAGGCCGCGGCGGTGAGCGAGGCGGCGCTCCGCCACGTGCCGGACCCGGGCATCGCGTACGACGCGGCCTGCGCCTTCGCGCGCGCGGGCAACGTGGCGGACGCGGTGCGGCTGCTCCAGCGGGCCGAAGGGCTGGGCTTCCGGGACGCGGCCTACGCCGCCTCCGACGAGGACCTGGCGCACCTGCATGGGCACCCCGCCTTCGAGGAGTGGCTGGCGAGGATGCGGCCGGCCGCCTCATCCTGACGGGAGGCGACTTTCTCCCGCCCGGCGCCCTCGGGGGCCGTAGAGTCCGCGTCCGTCCCGTGAGCCCTTCGTCCCCTCCCTTGAAACCTGGCGCCGCGCCCGTGCGTACCGGAGACATGCCGACGTCTCCGGGCGCTTCCGGGGGGGCCTCCGGCGACTCGGACGAGGTGTTGATGGAGCGGTTCTGCCAGGGCGACGCGCAGGCGTTCGACGCGCTCTTCCAGCGCTACGCGCGCCCCGTGCAGGGCTACCTGGCGCGCCTCACCGGCAGCCCCGCCACCGCCGAGGACCTGGCCCAGCTCACCTTCCTGTCCCTGGTGCGCGCGCGGGGCCGCTATCAGGCCGGCTCGCGCGTCCGGCCCTGGCTGTACGCCATCGCCACCAACGCCGCGCGGGACCACGCTCGCCGCCACCGCCGCCCGGAGGACCTCACGCCGGAGGGGGAGCTGCCCCTCACCGCCGTGGCGGACACGCCGGAGCCGCGCGACGCGGGCCTGGAGCGCGCGGTGCAACGCGCCCTGGCGCAGCTCCCCGAAGGCCAGCGGCTGCCCATCCTCATGCACCGCTTCGAGGGCATGGGCTTCGCTGAAATCGCCGAGGCCCTGGGCCTCACCGAGAGCGCGGTGAAGGTCCGCGCCCACCGGGGCTACGCGCGCCTGCGCGAGCTGCTCGCGCCCCTTCAGCAGGAGACCTCCCGATGACGCCCGAGTGCGAACGCGTCCTGGACCGGATGGACGGCCCGCTGCCGCCGGACCTGGCGTCACACGCGGCCGGGTGCGCGGACTGCCGGGCCCTGCTGGAGGGCTTCCAGGTGCTGGCGCCTCCCGCCTCCCCTCCCCCCGCCGTGCCCATCGACGAGGCCCGGCTCGAACAGACGCGGCGCCAGTCGCTGACGGAGCTGGCGGCGCACCCGCGGCCCACGCCGTGGTGGAGGGAGGTGGCGGTGCTGCTCGCCACCTATCTGGGCATGGGCGTGGTGGGGCTGCTGTGGGTGGGCCGGAACGGGATGCTGCTCAACAGCGCGTCGCCGCTGGCGGTGGCGCTCGTGGCGCTGCTCATCGTCGTGAGCGTGGGCGGCGGAGCGATGGTGGCCCTGGCGCCGGGGCAGCGCGCGTGGCCCTTCACGCTCGTGGCCGTGGGCGCGCTCGCCGTGGCGCTGGCGCAGTTGAGCGGGCGCTCGGGCGTCCAGGTGCGGCCGTTCCTCGCGGGCACCCTGGGGTGCCTGGGCGCGGAGGTGATGCTGTCGGTGGTGCCGCTGGCCCTGGCGCTCGTCCTCCTGTGCCGCTCCGCCTTCCAGCCGGTGCGGGCGCTGGCGGCGGGGCTGTCCTCCGCGGGGGTGAGCCTGCTGGTCCTTCACGTGCACTGCCCGGACGGCAGCGCGGGCCACCTGATGCTGGGGCACGTGCTGCCGTGGTTCGCGCTGGCGGGCGTGGCGGTGTTCATCCGCTCGCGCCTGCCGTCCCGCTCGTTCGCGCCCTGAGCGCGGGCGCCCTACTGGAGCCGCGACAGCGCTTCCTGGGGGAAGGCCCGCGCGTCCACCTTGGCGTGCCACTCCTTGATGCGGCCGTCCGGCCCGATGACGACGCCCACCCGGCGCGCGTTGGGGGCCGAGGCGTCATCCGCGGCCCCATAGGCCAGCCCCACCTTGCGATCCACGTCGCAGAGCAGCGGGAAGTTGAAGCCGAACTTCTGGGAGAAGGCCTGGTTCTCCTCCGGCGTGTCGAAGCTGATGCCCAGGATGGCGGTGCCCTTCGCCTCGTACTGGGTCTTGTGATCGCGGAAGGAGCAGCCCTCCGCGGTGCATCCCGGGGTGTCCGCCTTCGGGTAGAACCAGAGCACCACGTTCTTGCCCCGGTAGTCCGACAGCCGGTGCGTCTTCCCCGTCGAGTCCTGCACGGTGAACTCCGGGGCCACGTCTCCCTGCTTGAGCATGTGCGATGCCTCCTTCATGGGGTGGAAACCGGGGGCGTCGTAGCACGCTCCGGGGGCAGGGGGCCGGGCACCGCTCGGGTGATGTGTGGAGTGGAGTGCAGGCGGACGGCGCCGGGGCGAGGGCGTCATCAAGATGCTTGAAACACACCGGGCTCCTCCGTTTAGTAGGTGCACCAAATGAACACCTCCGACGAACCTCCGCCTGCCGAAACGCAGCGGATGGCCGCGCTCACGCTCTGGGCGCGACAGAGCCTCTCCCGTCTCATCTACTTCCTGCTGGGCGCGTCCAACCGCATCCGCCTGCCGACCCCCTCGGTGCTGCCCATCGCGGGCGCGGTGGTCGGGCTCTACAGCGGGCTGGCCGCGGGCATCTTCTCCAACCTCATTGGCGTAATGAGCGGCATCACGTTCAGCGCCGCGGAGCTGGCGGCGACGTTCAAGCCGCAGCGGCTGCGCACGTTGATGGAGTCGCTCTCCTCCGCGCGCTGGCACCTGGAGTACGCGCTGGTGGGCGTGCCGCTGGCGCTGGGCGCGCTCCTTTTGGCGCGGGTGATCGAGCCCGGCGGCCCTCGCGACGAGGTGAAGCGCCGCCTGCGCCTGCTGGCGCTGCTGACGCTGGGCGCGCTGTCGCTCTACTACCCGCTGGTGGGCCTGGCGGCCGTGAACGCCGTGTTCGGCCACGCGCACAACCTGCCCGCGGTGCTGCCGCACCTGCCCTGGTGGCTGATGCTGCTCGCGCCCACGGTGGGCGGCCTGGCGGTGGGGCGGCTGTTGCGGGACCGGCCGGAGACGCACGGCCACGGCCTTCCGGAGGTGGTGCGCGCGGTGAAGAGCGGCGCGAACGTGGTGCCGGCGGACCGCGGGTTGCTCAAGCTCATCGCGTCCGCCATCACCATTGGCAGCGGCGGCTCCGCGGGCCGCGAGGGCCCCATCGTCTATGGCGGCGCGGCGTTCGCGTCCAGCGTGGGGCGCGTGCTGGGCTTCAGCCGCAGGGAGCTGTCCATCCTGTTGGCGTGCGGCGCGGGCGCGGGCATCTCCGCGTCCTTCAACGCCCCCATCGCGGGCGCGGTGTTCGCGATGGAGATCATCTTGCGCGAGTTCGAGCTGCGGGTGTTCTCCCCCATCATCCTGGCGAGCGTGGCGGGCACGCTGGTGAGCCGCGGCGTGCTGGACGAAGCGCCCATGCTCAACCGGGTGAACTACGAGCTGGTCAGCGGCTCGGAGGTCTTCGCCTACGCGGCGCTGGGCATCGGGTGCGGGCTGCTCGCGTTCGCGTTCGTGAAGCTGCTGCACGGGGTGGAGCACTTCTTCCACGGCGGCATGGGCGGGAAGCTGTCCCCGTGGCTGGGGAAGAAGCCGCTGCCGGTGCGCGCCGCGCTGGGCGGCCTGTGCACGGGCGTGCTCGCGTTCCTGAGCCCCACGGTGTGGGGCAGCGGGCACGACTACATCAACCTGGCGGCGGCGGGCCAACTGCCCTTCCTCTTCCTGGTGACGGCGTGCGTGCTGAAGCTCGTGGCCACGTCGCTCACGATTGGTTCAGGCGGGTCCGGCGGCACGTTCTTCCCGGCGGCGCTGATTGGCGCCATGGCGGGCGGCGCGTTCGGCACGCTGGTGCACTACTTCTTCCCGCACGCCACGGGCCCCAGCGGCGCGTACGCCATCGTGGGCATGGGCGGCGCGGTGGCGGCGCTCACGCGCGGTCCGCTCACCGGCATGATGATGCTGTACGAGCTGAGCGGCAGCCACGAGATCATCCTGCCGCTGATGGTGACGTGCACCATCGCGTCCGCGGTGTGCCACTTCCTCACGGAGCGCACGGCGCCCAAGGTGCAGAGCGACGAGGACCTGCTGGCGGCCACGCACGTGCGGGCCCTGATGACGGAGGTCCCCGCGGTGTCCGCGGGCACGCCGCTGCGCGCGCTGACGGACCAGTTGCTCACGTCCGAGGCCGGCACGCTGCCGGTGCTGGACACGGAGGGCAACCTCTACGGCACGGTGCAGGTGGAGCAGCTTCGCGAGGTGTGGCGCGACGAGTCCATGTACCCGCTGCTCGTGGCCAGCGACCTGGCGCGCAAGCTGCCCGCGCTGGCGCCGGACTCGGACCTGGCGCATGCGCTCCAGGTGATGGACCACGAGGACGTGGACGCGCTGCCGGTGGCGCCCGTGCTGGGGCTCTCCCCGTGCGGACTCATCACCCGCGCCGCCGTCCGGCGCTTCCTCTTCGCGCAGCACACGCGCGCGCACTCGACGGGCAACTACCCCGTCACTCCCTCGGAGGCGGCGCACTGAGCATCGGCCGCGCCTGGGGGGAGGCCCCGGGCGGGGTGGGTCTGTCAGGAAAGCCGGGGAGCGGGCATCCTTGGGCGCCATGTCCGACCCCGCCCTGTCCGCCCTGCGCGCCGAGCTGAACTCCACCTTCCACGATGCCCGGGTGCGGCGGCTGGTGGAGCTGGGGCGCAAGGCCCGGACGGACCCGGCGGCGCAGGCGGTGCTGGACGCGCTGTCCCGGGGTGACGCCTTCGAGCGGCGGCTGGCCCTGGCGGCCCAGTTCACGCGCCGGGATGGCGCGGCGGTGCTCCAGGCCACGGCGGACGCGTCCTTCCGCGTTCGCGCGCTGGCCTTCGAGCTGGTGTCGCTGGCCTGTGACGACGCCCAGGCGCTGGAGGCGCTGCGCATGGCGCACGGGATGCGCCGCGAGCAGGCCCTCATCCACCAGTTGCGCAAGCGCAAGCGGCACGCCGTCATCGACGCGTTCCTGGACGGGCTGGCGGAGAAGGGCGAGCACGTCACCTTCGCGGACACGGTGCCCCTCGCGTCCGAGCCGGCCCTGCGCCGGCATGTGGCGCGGGCCCTGGAGCGGCCCAGCCAGCGGTTCTGGGCGCGGCTGGCCCGGCATGCGCCGGCCGTGCTGGGCGAGGTCCTGCGGGAGCAACTGAGCGCTGTCACGGGCGAGCCGGACCCCGTCACGCGGCAGCACCTGGCGTGGGGCCTGGGGTGGCTGGCGGAGCGGGCGCCCGACATGGCGGAGACGCTGCTGGCGCTGCTGCTGGAGCGGGGCATCCCGCCGGATGAGCACGCCGTGCGGACGCTGGTGAAGCAGCGCCCCCTGCGCATGGTGGCGCTGCTGCGCCAACGCTCCCCGGCGATCCTCCCGCACCTGCTGTTCGCCAGGTCCCTGGCGTCACTGGACGCCGGGTCCCTGACGTGGATCGTCCAGCGCGACCCGACGCTGCTGGGCCGCGCGGAGGACGTGCTGAAGGAGCTGCCGGAGCCGCTGCACGCGACGCTCACCGAGGCCTGGGCCGCGTCCGTGGAGCGGGCCCCCGCGTGGGGCACGCCGCTCATCGCCCGCATCGCGGACCCGGCGCTGCGTGAGGCGGTCCACGCGCGCTGGACCGTGGGCGCTCGCACCCGGGACGGCGTCATCGCGCCGGAGTATGTGCGGCACCTGCCGGTGGAGCTGCGCGAGCGGGAGGCGCGCCGTCACCTGGACGAGGTGGTGGCGCTGGGCACGCGCGCCGAGGCGCGGTTCGCCTATGCGCGCTTCCTGCCCTGGGACGAAGCGCTGGGCGCGCTGCGGGGCGCGCTGGGGCACCCGGACGCGGCGATGCGCGGAGTGGCGCTGGGCGCGCTGCTGGCACTGCCCGGCCTGCGCCCGGACGAGCCCGCGGCGGTGGCCCCCGCGCTGGCGCTGGTGCTGGCCCGGAAGAACGAACAGGACCCCGTGCGCGGGGTGATGCTCCAGGCGCTGGCCGAGTGGCCCCGCCGGATGTGGCGCGCCGAGCACACCGAGGCCCTGGGGCGGATGCTGCGCGACGCGCTGGACGCGGCGGACCTGTCCATGGGCACGGCGCAATCCGCGGAGCGGCTGCTGGTGCGGGCCTTCGGCGCGGACCCGGCGTGGGGCGCGCGGTGGCTGGGCACCTTCCTCAAGGAGCGCGGGCGCATCCAGGACGGCGGGCTGGGCCACCGGTTGACGGACGACGAGGTGCGCCGGGCCGCGCCGTACCTGCTGGCGCTGGCGAAGAGCTGGGCGGAGCGCGAGCGCGGCGGTCCCCTGCTCCAGCTCGCGGCGAGCCTGGGCAAGCGCGCGGCGCTGGTGCCCGGCCTGTCGGACTGGCTCGTCTCCGTGCGCGACACGGCGCCGGACAACCGGCTGTCGCTGGCGCTGACCGCGTGGCTGTCTCGGGAGGACCGGCCGCGCTTCGAGTCGACGCTCGCGGCCACCCTGCGGCGCTGGCGGGACCGGGGCTGGGACGAGGAGGTGGTGGCGCTGGCGGCGGCCGAGAAGCGTTCGCTTCCGCTGCACCGGGAGCTGGTGGAGGAGCTGGAGCGGGTGGCGCTGCGGCTGGGCAAGCCGTCCGGGAACGCGCTCTGGGTGCTGCGCCACCGCGCGGTGAAGGACTTCGACCGGATGCTGCCCGCGCTGCTCAAGCGGGACGAGAGCGCCATCGCCATCCCGGTGGTGCGCGAGTTCCTGCACCGGCGGCGGCAGGACCTGCTGGGTCCGTACCTGGACGCGCCGGTCATCACCGGCCAGTTCGCCACGGGGGTGACGCACTGGATCTTGCCGTTCGACTCGGGGTTCTTCCGGTGGACGGTGGCGCAGAACCGGGCGTATTCGCGCGCGCTCGCCAGGCTGTGCGAGGACATGGAGCGGGACACGCCGTCGGTGCTGGCGGCGGTGACGCGGATGGCGGCGCTGGACTGGGCGCCCATGGACGCGCTGCTCGCGCTGGCGGACGACAAGCGGCCCGCGGTGCAGGAGCGGGCCCTGCGGGTGATGGCCCGGTGTGACCAGGGCCAGGGCGTGCCCACGCTGTTGGCGGCCCTGGAAGACTCGCGCGCGCGCATCGCCATCTACGGCCTGCGCCGCGCGTTCAACGGCATGCCCGTCACGCGGGTGCTGTCGCTCTTGGCGGAGGTGCCGCTGACCCGGGTCACGGTGGCCAAGGAGGTGGTGCGCCTCCTGGGCGAGCTGCGCTCGGACGAGGGCTATGCGCGGCTGCTGGAGCTGGACGCGAAGCCGCTGCACCGCGACGTGCGCATCGCGCTGTTGCGCGCGCTGTGGGACCACCTGGACCGCGAGCCCACGTGGGCGGTGTTCGAGCGCGCCGTCACCGGCGAGGACGCCATCATGGCGTCGCGCGTGGGGGACATCCCGGCGGACCGGCTGACGGAGGCGCTGGACGCCCGGCTGTCCGCGCTGCTCGCGAAGGTGCTGGCGCGGCCGGAGCCGGATGCGCGCATTGACCTGCTGCGGCGCGCGGCCTGGCTGTCCGTGAAGGACCGCGAGCGGGTGTTCCTGTCCGCCTGTGGCGCGCGGCTGGCGTCGCCCTTTGACGACGAGGTGCGCGCGGCGATGGGCGCGCTGGTGTACCGGGCCGACGAGCGCGACGTGGAGCTGTTCGAGCGGATGCTGGAGGCGGTGGCCCAGGATCGGCGCGCGCTGAGCGTGGCGATGGACGCGCTGCTCCAGCCCCGGGACCGGATGCGGCCCGTGCCCCTGAGCGCGGTGCAGGGGCTGGTGACGGGGCTCCTCACGAGGGACCCGTGTCTGGCGACGCTGCGCGTGCGCTGCGCGGCGGTGGCCCTGGCGCCGCCGGCCTTCGCGAGCCACCTGGACACGATGGGACAGGAGGGGTGGCTCCACGCGGACGCGCTGATGGCGGCCCAGGTGGCGGTGTCGAACCTCCCGGTGGAGACGATGGAGGACGTGGGCGGGCGCCTGGCGCGGAGCCCCAGTCCGGAGGCGCGGCGCGTGGGCCTGCACTGCCTGGTGCGCGACGCGGGGGACGGACGCGGCTGGACGGAGGAGCGGCTGACGGCGCTCGCCATGTTCCAGCGCGATGAGTCCCCGCTCGTGGCCGGGGCCGCGCAGTTCGTGTTCCCGCCCCGGGAGATGGTGAAGGCCCCAGAAGAGGCGTAGGCCCCCCCGGACGCGAAGGTGGGCCACGTCCCGCCCGACACAGGCGTCAAAAACCTGTCCGACTGTCGGACAGGTTTGTGCGGTGCGCCGCCGGCGGGGCGGCACCGTCCGTCATCCCGGGTTCCGGACGCTCAGTTCAGCGAGCGCACCGGTGCCAGCCATGGGGCTCCGCGCTCCGCTTCGCTCGCGTATTGCTCCAGTTGCAGCGCCCGGTGGGCCACGGTGTGTTCGGCCAGGACCCTGGCCCGGGCTCGCATTCCCAGTTGGCGCCGGTCCGCTTCCGGCATCGCTAGCAGGTAGCGCAGCACGTCCTGCTCCGTGCGGGCGACCATCACCTCCTCACCCAGCGCGAAGACGTCCTCCAGCCCTGGCCAGGGATCACTGATGAGCGCCGCTCCACGGGCCGCTGCTTCGAACAGGCTCGCCCCTGGCGTGTGCTCGGCCTGGGAGAGGACCAGCGTGAAGCGCTGCGCGCCCAGGAAGGACTCGTGCTCCTGGTGGAGCGGAGCCGCGTGCCTCGCCACGTTGGCGGGCCAGGCGGCATCCACCGCTGACAGCGTTCCCGCGAGGACGAAGCGCCCCTGGGGCCAGCCGCGCGCGGCGCCCAACAACCATTGCGTCAGGAGCCCCCGCCGCTCCGGCGACGCCGGCCCCGCGTACCCCAGGTCCCAGCGCGTCCGCCCGCTGCCGGGCGCGAAGTGCTCCGCATCCACGCCCGGCAGGAACACGCGCGCGCGGGCCACGCCCCACTCTCGCTCCAACTGACGGGGCACCGGCCCCCCACTCGAGCAGAGATAGAGCCGGTAGCCCGTGAACAGGTCCGGCGTCATGCAGGCCGGGTCCTCCCGAAGGGCGTGCCGCGCCAACGTCCGGGGCGTGTCCCGGTCCCAGAAGACCGTGAGCCCCCTCGCCGTGTTCGTGAGCCAGCGGCTTACGTCCGCGACCTGTGCCACGTCCGCGTCCACCAGCACCAGGTCCGCGCGGCGCACCCTCGAATGGAAGCGCGCGTGGAGGTCCGCCAGGTCCAGATACGACGCCTCTCCGCGCTCACCGGGCGCCGTGCGCTCCAGGAAGAGGACCGTGTGTCCTCGCCTCCGGAGCGCCTGCGCGAGCTGCCTCGGGGCCGTGGCCGCCTGTGCGTCGGCGGGGGCCCGGCACGCGGGGCCCAGGAAGACGATGTCCATCCACTCGGGCCTCCTCACGCCCCCAGCCCGGCGGACGGAGGACGCCCCGCGCACGGCATGCCCCAGGGCTATCGCTCCGCGCCCGGGGCGGACAAGCAAGCAGGCCTCGTGCCGCGTGAACTCCTCAACGGCACGGCCTGCGTCCAGCCCACACGTGCCATGGGGACGTCCGCGAGTGGACCGTGCCCCTGCCCTGGAAGCCAGAGCGCGGCTACTTCGTCGCGGGCGCGGCCTGCGTCGGAGGCGTGTTGCCCGCCGGGGCGGAGGCGGGCTTCGCGGCGCCGCCCTTGCGCAGGGGACACGCCGCGATGGCGCCCGAGACGTCGATGGCGTCCTTGCCCTCGCTCACCTTGAGCACCTTGCGGTCATCCCCCACGACGAACGTGTAGCGCTTGGACACCGTCACCACCGGCATCTTCACGTCGTACGCGCCCACCACCTTGCCGTCCGGATCCGGGATGAACACGAAGGGCGCCTTGAGCTCCGTCTTGAAGCGCGCCAGCGTCTCCGCGTCGTCCGTGGAGAAGGCCAGCACCTGGCCCTGCGCCTGCTCGATGTCCTTGTAGCGGTCGCGGTACGCGGTCAGCTCCTTCGTGCAGCCGCTGGTGAACGCCTTGGGGAAGAAGGCCACGATGACCGGCCCCTTCTTCACCATCTCCGACAGCGTGTAGGTCGTCCCCGCGGTGTCCTTCACCGTGAAGTCCGGGGCGGTGTCACCCACCTGGGGAATCGCTGCGCTGAGCCATCCGACGACGAGCAGGGAGTTGAGCATGCCCGGGACTTAACGGGCCCCGGGCACCGCGACAAGCTCCCCCCAGGCTCCAGGCTCTACGACGACGCCATGCGGGCCCACACGGCGGCGGCGGCCTCGCGCGACTGCTCGGCCACCACCGTGGGGTTCACCGACAGCGGCCTTCGCGCCCAGACGCGCCACACGCCGTCCACCATCACCGCCTCCACATGGCGGCTGCCCAGCCCGTGCACCACGTGCCACGCCAGCGTCTCCGCGGTGAGCGGCGTGGGCGACAGGTAGTCCATCACCAGCAGGTCTGCGAGCGCGCCCTCGCGCATGGGGCCGATGGCCGCCTCGAACACCTGCGACGCCAGCCGGTGTCCGTTGGCCAGGTAGCGCAGCACGTCGATGGGCTGCCCCGCCTCGCGCGAGCGCAGGTACGCCGCCTGCGCCTCCGCGAACAGGTCCGGCGACGTGCCGTCCGTCCCCAGCGACGCGCGCGCCCCGAACTTCAGCGCGGGCGCGTAGCCCACCTCCTGGCCCTGGTTCGAGCGCGGCGTGTGCAGGAACCACGTCCCCGTGGCCAGCACCTGCGCCAGGTCCGCCCACGCCAGGTGGCCCGCGTGCGCCGCCATGGCGCGGGGCGACAGCAGGTTGCTGGTCAGCAGCCGCGTCACCGGCGGGTTGCCGTGGCGCTCGGTGGACAGCCGCTCGTCCAGCGGATCCTCCGCGAGCGGGAAGTGCAGCCCGGTGCCGGTGGTGTTGAGCGCCTCGCCCAGGCCCTGGAGCGCGTCGTCGCCCAGCGTGAAGCAGGGGCCCGCGCCCACCTGCCCGCGGAAGCGGCCCCGGGCCTTGCGCGCGAAGCTGACCGTCTCCTCCAGCCCCTCCTCGCGGCCCACCGCGCCCATGCGGTCCGTCACCGCGTAGGACAGCACGCCACGCACGCCCACCTCATGGAGGCCGCGCGCCGAGCGCAAGAGCGACCCCGTCACGGCCTTGGGCGAGGCGTGCAGGTCGAACAGGGTGGTGGTGCCGCACTGGATGGACTCCAGGCCGCCCGCCGTGGCGGCCACCTGCACCGCGTCCAGGTCCAGCGCGTTCTCGAAGGGCCAGCGCACCTGCTCCAGCAGGGCCTGGTAGGACGTGGGCGCCGGACTGACCAGGCCGCGCGACAGCACCGTCGCCAGCCGGTGGTGGGTGTTGACGAGCCCCGGGAAGACGAGCTTGCCGGACAGCGCGACCACCTCGTCGTCGGGGCCGGGCGAAAGGTCCTCGGCCCGCGCCACGATGCGCTCACCTTCAATGCGCAGGTCCACCCGCTCCACGGACGCGGGTTCCAGCTCGACGACGAAACCACCCTTGAGGACGGTGCCCAACATCCCTCCCTGCATCCGCGACGAGTCGCGAGGTTCGTGAAGGCGGCCCCCTCCCCTTAGGGGTCACGCGTGAGGCGGCGGAGGTTAGCACTCCCGGCCCGTCCTCCGTCACCGGCTCCACACATCCCTGCACCCACACCCATCGTCCCGGCCGGTCCAATACGGGGGGCGTGCGCGGGGGGACCGGGGCCAGGCAGGCAGGCGGCGCGTCATGACGTTGGGCGCCGGGGGCGCGGGCCCGTAGACTGCCGCCACCTTGGTGTCGGAACCCGGCGTTTCCTGGGCAGGCCGCTACCGCCTGAGCGCGCGCATCGCGACGGGCGGCATGGCGGAGGTGTATCTGGCGCGCGCCATCAGCCTGGACGGGCAGCGCGGCCCGGCCGTGGCGGTGAAGCGGCTGATGCCGCACCTGGCCGGGGACCGGCGCATCGTGCAGATGTTCCTCAACGAGGCGCGCATCACCGCGCAGGTGCGCCACCCGAACGTGGTGTCCATCCTGGAGCTGGGCATGGAGGGCGGGGAGCCCTTCATCGCCATGGAGCTGTTGGAGGGGCGCTCGTTCGCGGAGGTGCGGCAGGAGGCCGCCGAGCGCGGCCAGCGCGTGCCGCTGGGCATCACCCTGCGCGTGCTGGTGGACGCGTGCCGGGGCCTGGACGCCGCGCACCGCGCCGTGGACGAGGCGGGCCGGCCGCTGAAAATCGTCCACCGCGACTTCACGCCGGACAACATCCACGTCGGGGCGAACGGCGCGGTGAAGGTCATCGACTTCGGCATCGCGAAGGCGGACGCGCTGGGGTCGGGGACGGAGCCCGGGACGCTGAAGGGGAAGTTCTTCTACATGTCGCCGGAGATGATCGCCGGCCGCAGCGTGGACCACCGCGCGGACCTGTTCGCCGCGGGGGTGATGCTCTACGAGCAACTGTGCGGCCGGCGGCCCTTCACCGGCATGTCCACCGAGGAGGTGCTCACGCGCATCTCCGAGGGAAGGCCGAAGCCCCCCACCGCGTTCGACCCGTCCGTGCCGCAGGCGCTGGAGGCGGTGTGTCTCAAGGCGCTCGCGAAGGACCCGGAGGCGCGCTTCGACAGCCTGCAGACGTTCATCGCCGCCATCGAGCGGCTGGGCGGGCCCGCGGAGGTCGCCGCGCCCGCGCAGGTGGCCGCGTACCTGGACACGCTGTTTCCGCCGGACCGCGACCCCAAGCGGCTGGCGCTGCGCAACGCGAGGCTCGCGGACCCCTCCAGCTCGGGCGCGGAGGGGGCCCCCACCATGGACGTGCTCCCGCCGTTCGGCGTGCAGGGCATCCCGTCCTGGCCCGTGCCGCCGCCGGTCGCCGCTCCGCCGGCCTCACGTCCCCTTCCGCCCCTGGGCACCCACACCGTGTCGATTCGCGGCGCGACCCGGCCCGTGACGGCGGAGATTCCGGTCTCGACCCCGGGCTCCCCGGCGGAGGGCGCCGCCGGACTCCAGGCTCCGGCGCCGGGTGGGAGCCAGGCGCGCGGTGACGCTCCGGCAGGGGCTCGCGAGCCGGCGTCGCGTGGCGCGCCCCGGTCGCGGCGGGCCCTGGCCATCGTCGCGGGCGTGCTCGCGCTGGGCGGACTGGGCGCGGGGGCCATGTGGCACCTGCGGCGCCCGGACCTGCCGCCCCCCGCGAGGCTCGCCGCCGCCGAAGCCGCCACCACGGCGGAGGCGAAGGTGTCCGCGCTGGAGGGGCTGGGCAAGGACGTGCGCGCCACGGCCAGGGAGCTGGCTCGCGCGGGCACGCTGCTGCTCGACGCGGGCGCCCACTCGCAGGCGCTGGCGCTGGCGGAGGCCTACACCTCGCGCTTCCCGAAGGAGGCGGAGGCGCACCTGCTCGCCGCGCGCGCCGCCACCGAGCTGCGCATGGGCAAGCGCGCGGAGCGCGCCATCGACGAGGCCACCGCCCTGGCCCCCAAGGACGTCCGCGCGCCGCTGGCCCTGGCCGACCTGCGGGCCCGCCAGGGTGACGTGCCGGGGGCGCTGACCGCGCTCGCGAAGGCGTACGCGCAGGCGCCGGGCTCCGCCCAGGTCGCGCCCCGCTACGGCCAGCTCCTGTCCCAGGGAGGCCGGCTGGACGAGGCCGCCACCGTGCTGTCCGCCTGGACGCGCCAGCACGACGACGCCGAGTCCCTGGCGGAGCTGGGCTTCGTGCGCTTCCGCCAGGAGAAGCTGGACGACGCCACCGCCCTGCTCAAGCGCGCGCAGCGCAAGGCCCCCACGCTCGCGGTGGCCCACTCCTACCTGGGGGCCGTCCTCTTCCGGCAGGGCGACCTGCGCGGCGCCGAGCGCGAATACCGGGAGGCCGAGCGGCTGGCCCCGGACGACCCCCGCGCCCTCACCGCGCGTTGCCAACTCCACGTCCACGAAGGCGATGCCGCCGGGGTGGCCGAGGTGAAACGTACGCTGGCGGAAAGGTTCCCGGACCGGGCGGTGGCGCTCGCGGCGGAGTGCGGAGCGGGGAACTAACTTCCACCACCATGCGCCTTCGCTTGCTCGCCCTCGCCGCGTCCAGCCTGCTGCTGACCGCCACCGCGTGCGGTGCCACGGACGACTCCGGCACGCCGCCCGACGACGAAACGGAGCTTCCGGACACGTCGGCCGGGGACGTGGCTCCCCCGGACCGCACGGCCTGTTCGGGCCTGACCGTGACGCCCGGCACCTACGACTGGACCGTCGAGCACGGCGGCCGCACCCGCGCCTTCCGCGTCCACGTCCCCACCGGCTACGACGCCACGAAGCCCACGCCCGTCGTCCTCAGCTTCCACGGCTTCGGCTCCACCGAGCAGGAGCAGGAGCTGCTGACCGGCTTCTCCTCGCTGGCCGACGCGGAGGGCTTCATCGCGGTGTACCCGCGCGGCCTGAGCTTCCAGGAGGTCTACGGCCGGGGAGACGCGGACACCCGGGGCTGGAACGGCGAGGCCTGCTGTGGCCCGGCGCAGCTCGCCAACGTGGACGACGTGGGCTTCGTGGACGCGCTGCTCGCGGACCTGGACACCCGCGTGTGCACGGACCCGCGCCGCGTCTTCGCCAACGGCTTCTCCAATGGGGGGTTCTTCTCCTACCGGCTGGCCTGTGAGCGCGCCCAGCGCATCGCCGCCATCGCGCCCGTGTCGGGCATGGAGGGCGTGACGGACTGCCGCCCGTCGCGTCCGGTCCCCGTGCTCCACTTCCACGGCAGCGCCGACGAGACCATCTTCTACGACGGCGGCAGCAACGTCCCCGGCGGCAAGCCCTACCCGTCCGCCCCGGAGTCCGTGCGCCGCTTCGCGGAGCTCAACGGCTGCGCCGGTCCTCAGCAGCAGACGTATCAGCAGGGCAACAGCACCTGCGTGGCGTATACGGGCTGCCAGCCGGAGAGCGCCACCGCGAGCCTGTGCACCGTCACCGGCGGCAAGCATGCGTGGCCCGGCCAGCCCCTCTACAATGGCGGCACGACGGACCTGGACGCGTCCCTCCAGATGTGGCGCTTCTTCCAGGCGCGTCCCCGCCCCTGAAGGAGGCCGCGTCACGCCGCCCCGCGCGCTCATCATCAACGCCGATGACCTGGGCTACGACCCGGGCATCACCCGGGGCATCCTCCAGGCGATGCGCGAGGGCGTCGTCTCCTCCGCCACCCTGCTGGTGAACGCACCGGACTCCGAGTCCGCCGCGAGGCAGGCCCGGGGACTCGCCATCGGGTTGCACCTGAACCTGGACCGGGGCGCCCCCGTGGCCCCCGGCTTCCCGAGCGGGTGGCGCACCGTGGACGGAGGCCTCGACGGCGGCCGCGTGGGCGGGCTCCCCGCGGACGTGGTGGAGGCGGAGGCGCTCGCGCAGTTGGAGCGGCTGGAGCGGCTGCTGGGCCAGGCCGCCACGCACCTGGACGTGCACAAGCACCTGCACCGGCACCCCCAGGTCCTGGAGGGACTGTCGCGCGTCGCGAGGCGCGCGGGCCTCCCGGTGCGCTCCATCGACGCGGACATGCGCGGCGCGCTGAGGGCCCGAGGGGTGGCCACGAACGACCACTTCATGGGCGAGTCCGGCGCGACGGCATACTGGACGCCAGAGCGCTTCGCCCAGGCCGTGGCGGCGCTGCCTGGCGAAGGCGTCACGGAGTGGATGTGCCACCCCGGCCAACTGCCCGAGCTCGTCACCACGCGCTACGCCGCGCAGCGCGAGGTGGAGCGGGCCACCTTCGTGGACGCCCGCTCGCGCGAGGCTCTGGAACAGGCGGGAGTCCGTCCCTCGGACTACCGCGTCCTGAGCGAGGACCGACTCACGCGGGCGTGACGAGCGGGAGCTCCGACTCCACCGGCGTCAGCGTCCGGCGCGCCTCGCGCGTCAGCACGGTGCGCACGCCCGCGAGCAGTTCCTCCGGGCGGTACGGCCGGGGACACAGCGCGGCGTTCTCCTGCGCCCACCACGGCCGCGCATCCCCCGCCAGCAGGATGGGCACCGGCCGCGCGCGGGGCAGCGTGGCGAAGGTCTCCAGGAAGCTGCCCACCGCGGACTGCGTGGCGCTCGTGGACAGGACGATGAGGTCCACCGGCAGGTGCGTCGCCTTGCGCAGGGCCTCCGCGCCGCTCTGCACGGTGAAGACCTCGAAGCCCTCCGCCCGCAGGGTGCGCTCCGCCGTGGCCTCCTGGTTCGAGTCCTCGTCCAACACCAGCACGCGCCGGGGCAGCCTCCGCACCTCGTGCGCGGGCATGCGCGGCAGGTCCAGGAGGAACGTGGAGCCCTCGCCCTCGCGGCTGCGCAGCGCCAGCGCGCCGCCGTGCATCTTCACGATGGAGTGGCTGATGAACAGGCCCAGCCCCAACCCGCCGAAGTTGCGGTGCGACACGTTGCGCGCCCGGTAGAAGCGCTGGAACACCAGCGCCTGGTCCGCGCCCGGAATCCCGATGCCGTGGTCCTGCACCTGGATGCGCGCCGACTCCGCCGTGCGCCCCACCCGCACCGCGATGGGCGCCCCGGCCGGGCTGTACTTGTGCGCGTTCTCCAGCAGGTTCACAAGCACCTGCTCCAGCCTGTCCCTATCGCCCAGCACCCAGACGCCGTCGTGCGGCACGTCCACCGTGAAGGGGCGCTCGAAGGCGTGGCGGAAGTGGTCCACCACCTCCGCCACCAACTGCCCCACCTCCAGCGGCGACGACTCCAGCGCCAGCCGGCCCAGCTCCAGGCGGCTCGCGTCCAGCAGGTCCTCCACCAGCCCCGCCAGCCGGTCCACCTGCCGCTTCGACTTGAGCACGCTCGCGAGCGCCACCGGCTGCCCCGCGGCGATGCGGCGCTCCATGGAGTACAGGCCCAGCTTCAGCGGCGTGAGCGGCGTCTTCAGCTCGTGCGACGCGATGGACATGAACTCCTCGCGCACGCGCAGGGCGGACTGGGCTTCGCGCAAGAGCCGCGCGTTCTCCACCGCCACCGCCAGTTGGCTGGCCGCCGCGCTCCACATCTCCAGCTCGCGCACGGAGAAGGACGCGCCCTGCTCCTTGTAGATGAGCAGCAGGCCCACCGTGCGGCGCGGCGCGCACAACGGCACCGCCGCGAACACGGAGCCCACCGCGTCGCCGTAGCCGCGCTGGATGCCCAACTGCGGCTGGCGCAGGGCCAGGGCCTGACGGTAGGGGTCCTCGGACGGGTCGAACGCGTCCTGGGGCGCGTCCAGGCCCTCCAGGTCCGACACCGCCATGCGCTTGAGCGTCGCGTCGTCCTCCTCGTAGAGGAACACCTCCGCGCGCCGCACCTGCGCGCACCGCACCAGCGACACCACGGCGGCCGAGCAGACGCGGTCCACCTCCAGCGACTCCCCCACCGCGCGGGCAATCTCCCGCACGGCCTGTGAAAACGCCCCCTCGTCGTCCACGCCGGACGGCTCCACCACCAGCCACGCCCCGGCCGAGCCGTCCGTGTGGGTGGGCTTCACCTGCACACGCACCTGCCGGAGCGTGCGGGTGATGACATGGCCGGAGTGGGCCCGGTGCTCGCGGATGGCACGCTCCAGGGCGTCCAGGCTGCGGCCGGGCTCCAGGGCCTCCAGCAGGGTGCTGCCCGGGGAGAGCGTCACGCCCGTCTTGGCCGCGAAGCCCGCCTCGCACCATTGGACGCGCAGGTCGGGCCCCACGCGCAGCAGCGCTTGGGGCAGGCACGAGAGGACATCCTCGACGTCGTTGGGTGGCAGCATGGAAGGGGGCGAAGCAGGGGTCGCCGGAGGGAGATAGGAATCCCCGAGCATGATCGCCAACCACCCCCGGACGTTCTCCTGTCCCCGGGGGTCGCGGCACGTTGGGACCCGAACAGAGCCCGGGCCGGGCAGCCGGGGAGGCGACGTCGTGGAGGGCGGTGACACGCGCCGAACGTGTGCTAGACGACAGCGCATGCCCTCTCAGCCGTCCAAGGAAATCCAGACCTTCCCCAACCCCGCCGCCGATCGCGACTACGAGATCGCCTTCGACGTGCCGGAGTTCACCTGCCTGTGCCCGCTCACGGGCCAGCCGGACTTCGCGCGCTTCACCATCAAGTACGTGCCGGATCAGCTCTGCGTGGAGCTCAAGAGCCTGAAGCTGTACATGTGGTCCTACCGCAACGAGGGCGCCTTCCACGAGAAGGTGACCAACACCATCGCGGACGACATCATCAAGGCCATCCAGCCGCGCAAGCTCACCGTGGTGGGCGACTTCTTCGTGCGCGGCGGCATCGGGACCATCGTCACCGTCACGCACGACAAGAAGAAGCAGGCCTGAAGCCCCGCGCCGCTCAGCGGGTGAGCTGCTCCAGCAGCGGCGCCCACTGGGACTGGGACAGGTAGAGGCCGGTGCCCGCCGCGGCGATGCCGGCGGTGAGCGCGGCCAGCACCCACTTGAGCCTGCCGGGCGCACGCGCGGGCTTCTTCGTGGCGAAGACGTCCAGCACGCCCAGCTCCTGCTGGGTGAGGTGGGCCAGGGCCTCCGTCTCCGTGAGCTTCTCGCGGTAGCGCAGGAAGGCCACGAGCAGCGCGGGGTGGGACACGCGCACCTCGTGGGCGAGGAACAGGTCCAGCTCGCGGCGCATGGCCGCGGCGTCCGGGAAGCGGGCCTCCGGCTTCACCGACAGCGCGCGCTTCACGATGCGCGCGAGCGGTGGCGGCACGTGCGGGGCCACCTTCTGGAGGGGGATGAACTTGCCGTCGCGGATGCGGGCGAACACCTCGCCGGCCGTCTTGCCCACGAAGGGGCGGGTGCCGGAGAGGGCCTCGTAGAGGAGCACGCCCAGGGAGAAGATGTCGGTCCGCGCGTCGATGGGCGCGCCCGTCACCTGCTCCGGGGACATGTACGACGGCGTGCCCACGGCCATGCCCTGCTGGGTGAGGGCCTCCAGGCTCACGTCCTTGGCGATGCCGAAGTCCATGAGCTTCACCTCACCGGACTTGGTGAGCATGACGTTCGCGGGCTTCAGGTCGCGGTGGATGATGCGGCGGAAGTGCGCGTGGTCGAGCGCGCTGGCGATGCGCGCGCCGATGACGGCGGCGACGTCCGGGGGCAGCGGGCCGTCCTTGATGAGGCCGTGGAGGGTGGGGCCGTCCACGTACTCCATGACCATGAAGAGGCTGTCGTTCTTCTCCACCAGGTCATAGAGCGTGACGATGTTCTGGTGGCGGAAGGCGGCGAGCGCCAGCGCCTCGCGGCGGAAGCGGGACAGGGCCTCCTGGTCGCGCTGGCCTTCGGGGAGCAGCTCCTTGATGGCGACCTCGCGCTGGAGCAGCTCATGCAGGCCGCGATACACGAGCGCCATGCCGCCCCGGCCCAGCTCGCCGAGCACGCGGCAGGCGCCAATCTTGCGGTGACGGATCCTCTCACTCTTCTCTGCGGCGGCGACGGTCACGGGTCGCAGGGTATCGATTCACGTCTCATGCGTCGATGGGCCCTCCCTGGCGGGGCGCAGTCGCACAGGTGTGATGGAAAGGCGCGGTGTCGCTGTCTCGCGCCAGGGGGCCTACCCGGGGCACGGGGACTGACGGGAGGCGGACAGGGGACTGCGACGCGGGACGCATGGAGGGCCTGCCTCACGGAGCGCTCCGCCTCCCGTTCCCCTCCGCCCTGCACCGCCCCGCGGGCGTTCCCATGCTTCTTCCATTCAACGTGCCTGGAGGACGCCATGACGGAACGGGACGCATACATCCAGAAGCTGGAGGCCGAGCAGCGCGAGGCGACCGCTCGCTTCCGTGAAATCGAAGCCCAGGCGGACCTGGCCGACAGCGAGGACTCCCTCGATGTCCTCACCGGCGCCCAGGCCTTCGGCGACGACGTCAACCGTGAGCTCCAGGCGCTCCGCCGCGCGGACGAGCGCGACTGGGAGCGCGTCAAGGCCGGCGCGGAGAAGGCCCGCGGGCGCTTCCGTGAGCACCTGGACCGGGCCAGCAGCCGGTGGGAAGCGCTCCGCGAAGGCTACCGCCGCCAGCGCGAGGCCGAGCTGAAGGCGCTGGGCGCGCAGATGGACGGGTGGATCGCCGCCCACCAGCGCACCCGGGCCGAGGACTCGCTGCTCACGCGCGAGGAGCTCGACTTCATCACGCGCGGCCTGAAGACCTCCGGCGAGCTGCTCAAGAACCTGCGCCACGCGCACGGACATGCCTGGAAGACGGCCCGCGATCAGTACGAGGCCAACTGGCGCGAGCTGCAGGAGCGCTCCCGCCACATCCGCGCCGAGGGCGCCACCGCCCCCGAAGGCGCCTCCCCGCCCTGATAGGTCATCTTCACCAACGCCACACGGCTGTCACACGGCTACGCTAGGAACCGCCCCCACCCGGAGGGACACGGCCCGGAAGGACCGTGCCCCTCCAGGCGTTTCGTCCGCGAGCCCATGGCCCCTCCCGCACGCCCCTCCCCGACCCCCGTCCTCGCCGCCATCGATGTGGGCACCAACGCCGTGCGCCTGGAGCTGGCCCGCCCGGACGCCGAGGGCTCGCTCGAGACCCTCCACCAGGAGCGCGACCCCATCCGCCCCGGCGAGGGCGTCTTCACCACCGGCGAGATGCCCCCGGAGACGGCCGACCGGCTCCTGTCCACCCTGCGCCGCTACGCCGCGCTCTGCCGCCGCCACAAGGCCCAGGTGCGCGCCGTCGCCACCAGCGCGCTGCGCGAGGCCCGCAACCAGCAGGACATCGTGCGCCGCGTGCACGAGGAGGCCGGCCTGGAGCTGGAGGTCGTCAGCGGCAAGGAGGAGGCCCGCCTCATCTGCCTGGGCGTGCTGCACAGGAAGCCCTCCAACACCCGCTCGCTCCTCGTGGACATCGGCGGTGGCAGCACGGAGGTCGCCATCGCCACCGGAGAGAAGCCCGACGAGCTCTGGAGCCTCTCCCTGGGCTCCGTGCGCCTCACGGAGGTGTTCGACACCGCGCGCGCCGTGACGCCCAAGCAACTGCGGCTGATGCGCGGCTTCGTGGAGGAGGTCCTCCACAAGACGCTCCCGGAGAAGCTCCCCGCCCTGCCCCGCGTGGCGCTGGGCTCGTCCGGGACCATTGGCGCCGTGGTGGGCTTCGCCGCCGCGGACAACGGAGGCAACGCCACCGTGCGACAGCTCACCCAGACCGTGGAGACCCTGGCGAAGATGCCGCCGGAGCGCCGCCGCAAGCGCTTCGACCCGCGCCGCGCGGACATCATCGTCTCCGGCGCCGTCATCCTGGAGGGCGTCGCGCGACACCTGGGCGTGGAGTCCGTCAGCGTCGTCAACCGCGGCCTGCGCGACGGCCTGCTGGTGGACCTGCTCTACCGCCAGGACGAGACGCGCGAAGACAGCAGCCTCGCGGACGCGGCGCTCGCCATGGGCCAGCGCTTCCGCTTCGACGAGAAGCACGCCCGCCAGGTGGCGCGCATGTCGCTGGCCCTCTTCGACGGCCTGGCCTCGCTGCACCAGTTGCCCCTGTCCGTGCGCACGCACCTGGAGGTCGCCGCGCTCCTGCACGACATCGGCACGGCGGTCAGCTACGAGCGCCACCACCGCCACACGTACTACCTCATCCACAACGCGGACCTGCCGGGCCTGGCGGACCGCGAGCGGGAGATCATCGCGCGCGTCGCCCGCTACCACCGGCGCTCCCAGCCGGAGCTGTCCCACTCCGGCATGGCCGGGCTCACCCCGTCCGAAGCGCGGCGCGTGCGCAAGCTGGCCACGCTGTTGCGCCTGGCGAACGCGCTGGACCACAGCCACCACCAGCCCATCCGCGACTTCAAGGTGACGGACGGCCGCGAGGTGGTGACGCTGCACCTGCACGCCCGCCACCCGCTCGACCTGGAGCTGTGGAACGCCGAGCGCGAGGTCGCGGCCTTCCGCAAGGTGTTCGGCAAGCGGCTCGCATTCCAGGTCCACTCGGCCGGGCGCTAGGGGCGGCCTCCCCGCCCGCCCTCCTGCGGAGGGAGCGCTGCGCCTGTCCTGCCCCGCTCCACCGCCGTGGCCAGAGTCCAGACGAACGGGTCCCGTGCGCCTTCGTGACAGCGCCGTGGGCCTTCACGTCTTTCGAGGCCCTGGCGGGGCAAGGAGCGGAACATGAAGGCAGTCGTTTTCCATGGCATCGGGGACATCCGGCTGGACGACGTCGCGGAGCCGAAGCTGAAGGAGCCCACGGACGCCATCATCCGGCTGACCGCCAGCGCCATCTGCGGCACGGACCTGCACATGATCCGCGGCACCATGCCCGGCATGAAGCCCGGCACCATCCTCGGCCACGAAGGCGTGGGCGTCATCGAGGAGCTGGGCAAGGACGTGCGCAACTTCAATGTGGGTGACCGCGTGGTCATCTGCTCCACCATCGGGTGCGGCAACTGCTCGTACTGCCGCGCGGGCTACTATGCCCAGTGCAACGACGCGAACCCCCATGGCCCCGACGCGGGCACGGCCTTCTTCGGCGGCCCGGAGATGACAGGCCCCTTCGACGGCATGCAGGCGGAGAAGGCGCGCATCCCGCACGCGGCGGTCACCATGGTGAAGGTGCCCGAGGGCGTCACCGACGACCAGGCCATCCTGGTCTCCGACATCTTCCCCACGGGCTACTTCGGCGCGGAGATGGCGGAGATCAAACCGGGTGACACCGTGGCGGTGTTCGGCTGCGGCCCGGTGGGCCTGTTCGCCATCGTGAGCGCGAAGCTGTTGGGCGCGGGGCGCATCTTCGCCATCGACTGCCACGAGGACCGGCTGGCGCTCGCGAAGGCCCAGGGCGCGGAGGTCATCCACTTCGAGGAGGAGGACCCGGTGGAGACGCTCAAGCGCTTCACCGGCGGCATCGGCGTGGACCGCGCCATCGACGCGGTGGGCGTGGACGCGCAGCACGCGCACCTCGGCCCGGCCGCCAGGAAGGCCAGGGCGGAGAAGCCCGAGTTCAAGCGCGAGGTGGAGCAGGTCGCGCCCAAGCAGAACCCGGACGGAGACAACTGGGTGCCCGGCGACGCGCCGTCGCAGGCCGCGCAGTGGGCGGTGCAGGCGCTGGCCAAGGCGGGCACGCTGTCCATCATTGGCGTGTACCCGCAGACGATGAACGCGTTCCCCATTGGCGAGGCGATGAACAAGAACCTCACCCTGCGTATGGGCAACTGCAACCACCGCAAGTACATCCCCAAGCTGCTGGAGCTGGTGCGCTCCGGCGCGGTGGACCCCACGGCCATCCTGAGCCACGTGAAGTCCATGGCCTCCGCCATCGACGCGTACCGCAACTTCGACCTGCGCAAGCCGGGCTGGGTGAAGGTGGAGCTGGAGCCGGGCGCCACGCTCCAGTGACGCGTCACGCGTCCGAAACAGCGGGGCGATAGCGGAGGAGATCCGACGAGATGGCATGAGCGCCAATGCGTTGGCAGAATGCCAGCGCATGAGCGATGAGGACCTTCCCGGCAGGCTGGCACGCAACCTGCGGACGCTGCGGGAGACGCGAGGGGCCACGCAGGTGCAGTTGGCGAAGTTGGCGGGCGTGCCCCGGGCCACCTGGGCGCATCTGGAGTCCGGCGCGGCGAACCCCACGCTGTCGGTGCTGCACCGGGTGGCGGGGGCGCTCCAGGTGTCCCTGGAGGAGCTGCTGGCCCGGCCCAAGGCGAGCGCCCGGCACTACCGGAAAGACAGCCTGCCCATGAAGCAGCGAGGCGCGGCCTTCCTGCGCAAGCTGCTGCCGGATCCGCTGCCGGGCATGGAGTTCGACCGGATGGAGCTGCCACCCAAGGCGCGCATCACCGGCGTGCCCCACACGCCGGGCACGCGCGAGTACCTGGCCTGTGAGTCCGGCACGATCGCGCTGGTGGCCAGCGGCGAGCGGTTCATCCTCGAAGCCGGCGACGTCGTCGTCTTCCGGGGAGACCAGAAGCACTCCTACGAGAACCCCGGCGCGCGTACGGCGGTGGGATACTCCGTCGTGCTGCTCGCGCCGTCGCTGTGAGCGTGTCGGACCGGGGTGGAAGCATTCGGGGCGTTCCCCATCCAGATGGGCTCCCCGGAGAGAGCTGATGCGCGTGAGTGTCGTGGCGCTGTTCGTGGCCCTGCTGCTGGTGGGCTGCGCGGGCGTGGAGACCTCCTCCACCCGAGGGAGTTCACGAACCTTCCGCCAGAGCGCTCCACGGGCATCGGACGCGTCCGACGAGGAGCAGGGCGGTCAACGACTCCACCGGCGTCAACCCCTCCGCGTACCGGCAGGGACGGTCATCCTCGCACCCGCCGGGAAGGTTTCGCGGGAGGCCCTGGAGATGGGCCTGCTGGACGTGGACGCCTTCGAGCAGTTGCTGGTCCGTGCCGGACTGGAGGACGTGGACGCGCTGCCCCTGCGCCGCAATCCCTTCACGCCGGACGACGCGGTGGAGGTGCTGGGCCGGCTGATGGAGGAGCCGGTGACGCTCGGCACCTTCCCGCCGCGCATGGTGGCGGGGTTCCTGCTGCGGGAAGTGTTGGAGCGCGGCGAGGTCTCCCGCGAGGAGCTGGCGCGGCGGGTGAATCGCTTCGCCCGCGAGCAGGTGGCGGTGCTTCGGCCGGATGGATACCTCGCGTGGGCGCTCACCGGGCGCACACAGCAGAAGGTCGCGCCCATCGTGTGGAGGAACGGCGCCTTCCGCGCGGGCAGCTTCGAACTGGGACGTTTCTACAGCGGCAGGGGCGGAGTCTTTCGTCCAGTCGATGCGCAACTGCACGCGTCGGACCCAAGGCCGCTGGCCGAGGTGTACGACGACGCGGACGTCGTCAGCCGCTCGCTGGACGGCGCGGAGGACGCCTTCGTGGAGCTGTACCACGCACTGGGACAGGTCCTCTCTCGCCCCGCCGACAGCCTCGCGGGACTGCGCAACCTCCCCGCGGGCGTCGTGGCACTCATCGCGTCGTCGCCCGGGTACTGGGAGCGCTTCCAGTACATGACGGCCGGCGAGCAGATCCGCGAGACGGCCCGGCTGACGACGAGCGTCGTTGCCATCTGGGGCGCGGCGGCGACCACGACGCGGACACTGAAGGGGCTGGCGTCAGGGATTGATGCCACGGTGCCCGTGCTGTCGCTGTCGGCGGAGGGGGCGCTGGTGCTGGAGCGCATCTCGGTCCCGGTGGGACGCACGGCGGCGGTGTTGAGCAGCGCTCCCGGTGCGGCCATCATCCTCCAGCGTGTCGAGGACTCAAGCCCAGGTGACTCACCCTCAAGCGGGCCCAAGGGCTACGCGTCCTTCAAGTCGTTCAAGCGGGCCATGGGGCCAGCGGGGAATGGAAAGGAGTGGCACCACATCGTGGAGCAGACGGATGGAAACGTGGCGCGCTTCGGGCCCCAGGCGCTCCACAACACGGAGAACGTCATCCCGCTCGACAAGGCACTTCATGGCTCGGTGAGTGCGTTCTATTCGTCGCACCAGTATCGGATCACAGGCTCGACGTCGCTGACCGTCCGGCAGTGGCTGAGCACCCAATCATTCGAAGCCCAAAGTGCATTCGGGCTGCGCGCCATCGAGAACATTCGGAGCGGACTATGGTAGCGAAAGACCTTGAGAAGCTCGTCGCGAAGTTCGAGCAGCATGCGGCGGCGCAAACAGAAGCCATCATGCGAGGCGACGCGAAAGCCGCGAACAAGCATGCGAAGGAGTCCATTGCAGCATTCAATCGGCTGAGAACCCACGGAGACGTGGGACGGGACGCACTCGCAACCCTCTTCACCCATCCACGCATGGATGTTCGAACGGCAGCCGCGGCACTGCTCCTGCGGCATCGCACCGCTGAAGCCAAGGCCGTGCTGGAGGAGGCAGCGAAGGGAAAAGGGCTGATCCCCTTCGAAGCGCAGGAGGCCCTGAAGCGCTGGGAAGAAGGGACCTGGGCTCTGGACCCCGCTTGAGCCAGCCCCCCCCCGCTACGCCCCACCGCCCTGCCACGTCAGCATCCCCATCACGCCCACGTCGCGGGCTCCTCCCGCGTGGAGCCTCCAGGGCACCGCCACTCCGAACTCCAGGGACTTCAGCGGGCGCGCCAACAGCCCCGGTGACAGGAGCAAGGTGGACGTTCCGTCCTCGTCCCTCCACCCGGCCTCCACCATGGGCCGCAGCGGCCCCAGGGCCAGCACCGCTCCGGCCGCGAAGTCCGGATGCAGCTCGCTTCCCAGGCCGCGCACCCCGGGCAGCTCCTCCGCCTTCAACTGGAGGTTGAAGCCCACCGGCCCCACGTCCTGATACGCCAGCAGGTAGGGCTCGAAGCCCGGGCGGAAGCGGTCGTCCGTGAGGTCTCGCGTGGCCTCCAGGTCCATGCCCAGGCTCAACGTGAAGCCCCGCCGTCTGTCATTGACCAGCGCCAGGGCGATGCCCGCCTCCGCCGTGTCCAACCCTCGCGGATCCTCCGGCGTCGTCAGCGCCACCTTCGCTTCCAACTGCACGCGGTCGCTCAGGCCGTACTCGCCGCGCACCGGCAGCTCGAAGCGCGTCTCCCCGTCCTGACGCGTCCACTCCAGCCCCGTGCCCAGCTCCACCTGCCCCCGCTGCTGAGGCGGCGCTCCATCTCCCAGAAAGAACTCCTGCACCCGCCCCTGCACCCCCTCCTCCGCCAACGCGGGCACCGAGAAGAGGCCCAGCAGTCCCACCGTGACGAGCCGCCGTCCGTTCGCCATGCCCCCATGCTGGACACGGCCCTCAGCCTCCGGGGCCCCTCCGCCGTGCGCCCCACCGCCCGGCTGCCCGCCCGCTTCGGGAACAATCCGTGACGCTGGGCCTCCGCGTGGAGGCTTGCATCACCGTGCGTGAGGGTGGCAAGCCTGCGCTCCCTCTTCTTCGAGACCGACCCCATGCCCCTCCCCTCCGCTCGACACACCGTGGCCCTGCTGGCGCTGGGCCTCACCGCCTGTGGCGGCAAGGACGTGCGCCCCGTCACCGACCCCTGCGTGGAGAGCACCGCCGCCGACCCGGCCAGCGGGACGTGCGCGCCCCTGCGGTTGCAGTGCGAGAAGGACCTGAGCGGCTTCAAGACGGACCGCTACGTCTGGCGCGACCGCGACTGTCACGTGCGCTCCGTGTCGCTCGTGCGCAACGACGCGGCGGACCCCGCGGGCTGGAACGGCGGCTACATCCGCCGCTACACCTACGAGGTCGCCGGCGCCGAGCGCGTCTGCGACGGCCAGAGCCCGCAGGTGCCCGGCTGGGGCATGGTGACCAGCCACCTGAAGGAAGGCCAGACGTGGGGCGCCTGGACGCAGGACGTGCGCGGCACCGGCCGCTTCGTCTTCAAGGGCGCGCACCACGCGCTGCACGAACTGAAGTGGCCCCTGTCGCTGGACGGCCGCGTGGTGCAGGTGACCGTGCAGTACCTCTTCGCCACCGGCCGCGACCACCCGCTGTACGCCATCACCCACGACGCGTCCGGCTTCCCCGCGAACCAGATTGAAGCCGACGTGCGCTCGCCCTACGGCGACCTGGCCTTCGACGGCAACGCCAACACGGACATCGCCGGACTGGGCTGGGGTGACCGCTACCGCTTCGTCACGCTGGCCTCCCCCGTGACGATGAACACCGGCTGGGACTACCGCGAACCCAACGTCGTCCCCTACACGCGCATGTGGACCGCCGCCCCGGACGCGGAGATGGGCGCCGTGCAGACCCAGACGTGGGAGCAGAAGCCCGCGGGCGGCTACTGGCTGTATCCGGAGTGGGGCACGCGCCACGCCGAGGGCCCCATGCCCGTGGACTACAACTGGCCCTACCAGCTCAACCAGTACGAGCTGCCCGCCGTCACGAACTCCCACCGGCTCGCGTGGGGCAGCAACTTCGGCGCGGTGGGCCTCTCGCGGTACCCGCGCCTGGGTGACGACGGCGTGATGCTCTCCGGCCACCCCTACCAGAGCTACTCCGTCTTCATGGTGCTGGGCACGCACACGGCCAACCCCGTGCTGTCGCTCGCGTCGGAGGTGGAGGCCTGGCAGGGCGTGAAGCTCACCGCCTCCGAGGGCACCGTGCGCACGCGCGGGCCGGGCGGCGTGGGCCGGACCGACTCCGTCACCTACGACGTCCCCGGCTACAACCCCGTCTACGCCACGTGGGAGGTGGACGCCGCCTCCAACCGCGTGACGCTGGCGTTCGACACCTCGGGGCGCACGCTCGCGCGCCCCATGCTGGTGGTGCACGGCTACACCGCCACCACCGCGCCGAAGACGGTCACCCTGGAGGGCCAGCCGCTCGCCGCGGACACGGACTACTTCGCGTCCGTGGACGTGGAGGGCCAGGCGCTCTGGCTCACGCTCCAGCGCGACCTGAAGGGCACCGCCACCCTGAAGGTGCAGTAGCCCCTCGCGCGGGACGGGCCCCTGGCACCCTCGCGAGTGCCCGGGGCCTCCCCTTCAGCGCTTCACGCCGGAGCGTCAGTCCGCGTCGCCGCTGCCGCCGTAGCCCTGCGGGGCCTGCGAGCGCAGCCGCTGCCACTCGGCGCGGGCGTCCTGCTCCACGCGCTTCTGCTCGCCCAGGCGGCGCCGGGCGTCCTCCACCTCGCGCTTGGCCTCCGCGACGGCGGCCAGGTAGTTCGCCTCGGACATGTCCCTGGCGCGCACGTCACCGCTGCGCTCCAGCGCCTTGTACTGGGCCAGGTTGAGCTCCGCGTCCGCCACCTTCAGCTCGGCGTCGCGCAGGTCCTTCTCCACCTTGGCGGTGTCCGTCTTGCGCTCGTGCCAGGCCACCTCGGCGTCCGCGGCGGCGCGTCCCGCCTCCGCGCCCTGGAGCTTGGACTGCGCCTGCGCGATGGGGGCCTGCTGACCGGTGGCCTGGGCGGCCTTCACCGCGGCCCGCTCCGCCTCCATGCGGCTTTCGGCGGCGTCGCCGTTGCGGCGGGCCACCTCCGTGGCGCGCTCGGCGTCGCGCACCGCCACCTCGGCGCGCGTCACGTTGTCGGCGGCCTTGGTGCGGGCCAACTGCGCGTCACGCACCTCGCCCAGTTGGTCCTCGGGGACACGCGCCATCATCGCGTCGTCCACGCGAGCCGCCTTGGAGCTGCCGCACCCGGCGGTGAACGCCATGGTCGCCCCCACCGCCAGTCCCATCACCCAATGACGCTTCGTCCTGTTCTGGAACATGCTCTCAATCCCCCGTACGAGATGACTGGGGAAGAACCTAGACACGCCCCCGTCACGCGACAGGTGCCACGGACGCCGCCGTTCCCCCTGGAATCCGCCCGCGTCCGGGCCGGCCGGGGAGCAGGCAGGCTCCGGCCCCTCACCGCTCCGCGCCGTTGCGGTCCGGCACTTTCGTCACGGGGCATGTCCCAACCCGGACGGGGTGCGTGTCTCAAGGTCGCGCGAACGACGCGCTACCAGGGAGGGACCACATGAAGCGAACCGGCTGGGGATTCGTGCTGGGGACGGGCTGCGCGATGTTGATCGCGGCCTGCGGCGCCGGCACCGAGGACGTCGAGGACCTCGAGGGCACGGAGTCCGTGAAGATGAGCATCTCGCTGGCGGGGGACGCGTGCGGCGTCACCTCGGCCGCGGCGACCGTGAGCGCGCCGGACCTTCCGCCCGCGTATCCCCAATCCCTCTCCGTGGGGAACGGCTACATCGAGGGCTACCTGAGCAACATCCCCGTCGGGCCCCGGCGCGTCGTGGAGGTGCGGGCCTACAACCGCGCGGGGCTGGAGGTGTACGCCGGCAGCACGGCCGTGGACGTGTACTCGGGCTCCGTGGCGTACGCGCAGCTCCAACTGAAGCGCAACCCGCAGAACTGCCCGGGCACCGGGACGGGCGACATCTACATCATCGGTACGCTGGAGGGCACCGGTCCGTCCTACGACGGAGGCCCGGGCCCGACCTACGATGCGGGGCCCATCTACGACGCGGGCAGCGCGTTCGACGCGGGTTAGAACGCCCGGAGGCGCCGTGGCGCTCAGATGCCCCGGCCGTAGAACCACGCGGTGAGGGCCAGGCGGGTGGCGTGGGCGGGCAGCACCTCGTGCTCCAGCCGCTCGCTCAGGAACACCACCAGGCGGTCCAGCACCGGCGCCACCTCCACGGGAGCGCCGGTGTCATCCGGGAACAGGCGCAGCACGCCGCCGTGCTCCGGCCTCCAATCCGCGTTCGCGTACCAGATGGCGGTGAGCCGGCGGTTGGACTGTCCGGGGAACGCATCGCGGTGGCGGGCGTAGTGGGCACCGCCGCCGGGATAGCAGGCGAGCTGCAAATCGAAGCGCCCCAGCCCCAGGTACGCGCCCACGGACACGGCCTCTCCCAGTGACTGGAAGCGGTGCCACAGGGCTTCGAGTTCGGGGGCGGCGCCGGGCAAGACCCATTCAATGTGGTCGCCGCGCACGGATGTATCGAGCGCGTGGGCCGCGCCGCGCCGGATGCCCGCGGGCTTCAGCATCCCGGCCTCTACTCGCGCGAGCGCCGCGGCCCGTGCCGCCAGCGCTCGCGCTTCGCCAAGGAAGGCATCCCGCACGAAGAATCCCTGGGAACCCAGGGCCTCCGCCTCCACGTCCGTCAGCTCCATCCTGCGTGACTCCTTCGCGAGTCCCTGTCCGGAAGCCCGCGTCCGACACGCTGCACCAGGACGCCCCCGGTGCGGAAGCGGGTAGACTTTCCCCCATGGCGAAGAACGTCACGCGAGCCCTCTCCCTCCTCGCCGCGGTCGCGCTCGGCGCGCTGGGGGCCTGGGTGCTGCTGCGCCCCACGTCTCCCCGGCTGCCGGACACGGCGGCGGTCGTGGAGCAGATGCGGGAGGTGGCCCGGCTGGAGACGCTGGACGTGTCCCTCTACAAGAAGGTCACGTTCACGCCGGAGCCGCAGGCCACGGACGCGCTGTGGAAGGACGTGCTGCTCTGGGCCAGCTACACGCTCCAGAACCCGCACGGGCGCGCCATCGTGTTCGCGGACGCGCACCTGGGGTTCGACTTCCAGCGCTTCGACGCCAGCCACCTGCGCGCCGTGGGCACGCGCGTGGACGTGCTCCTGCCGCCGCTCCAGGTCACGGTGGCCCTGCGGCCCGGGGAGACGGAAGTCATCGACTCCAACCTGGACAGCGCGCAGACGGCGCAACTGCTGGAGAAGGCGCGGCTGGCGTTCGAGCGGGAGGTGCGGCAGGACCGGCGCCTCCAGGAGAAGGCGCGTCAGTCCGCGGAGCGCTCGCTGCGGGGCCTGCTGCTCACGCTGGGCTTCCGTGAGGTGCGCTTCGTGGAGACCCTCCCGGTGGGGAGCGCGGGATGACGGAACGCCTGGAGCTGATTCAAGGAGACATCACGCGCTCCGCAGCACATCCCCATCCAGCACGAACACACCTGGAACCCCGTCCGGCGCATGCCCCAGCGCCGCGAGCCTCCGCACCGACTCACCGTCCGACTCACGGCACAGGAGCGCCACCTCGCGCCGGCCCAGGCTCACGCGCAGGGGGCCTCCGCCCGTGGCGGCCTCCAGCCTGCGGCGCTGGGCCTTCGTGAGCAGCCGCGCGCCGTCGTGCCCGTCGCCGCCCGCCACCGCCCAGATGCCTGAGAACGCCTCCGCCAGCCGCACCTCGCCCTGGTCGATGACGACGGGCCGCACGTCCGCGGGCCTGAGCTCCAGGTGGTGCCACGCCGCCGCGTCCACCGCTTCGAGCGTGAGCCCCGCATCCTTCAGCGCGGAGGCCGGCAGGTAGCGCACGAACTCCGCGTCCTCCAGCACGTAGAAGACCTCCAGCCCCGCAGGCCCCGGACGGAACAGCGCGCCCTGGGTCCCCGCCACGAACCCTGAAGGCCGCAGCACCGGGCGCAGCGCCTCCAATGACACCCCCGTGGGCCCCACCCCCGAGGACAACCCACCCAGCCTCGACGCCAGCGCCTCCACGTGCGCGGTGAGCCCCTGCGCGCCCGGTGCCTCCTGATACGCGGCATACAGCGAGCCCACGTCCACGCGGCCCACGCCCCCCGAGGCCAGCTTCACCAGCAGGTCTCGCCCCTGACGCCGGAAGCCCACGCCCGCGCGGCCCAGCGCGGCGGTGAGCGCGGCGGTGAACTCCGGACGCAGCACCTGCTCCTCCGGCGCGGGCGGCGGAGGCAGGTCCGCGGCCTCCAGCTCCGCGCGCAAGAGCTTCGCCTCCGCGTCGAAGGGGTCCCGCTCCACGGCCTCCGCCACGTAGGCGCGGGCGCGCGCACCCTCGCCCTGCCGCAGCGCGAGCACGGCCAGCACCTTGAGGGCCTCCGGGTCGCCGGGGCTCAGGACCAGGGCCTCCCGCAGCTCGGCCTCCGCCTCCCGGTGCCGCTCCAATCCCAGCAACGCGCGCGCGAGCCCCAGGCGCACCTGGAGGTCCTTGGGGAAGTCCCGCCGCAGGGCCTGCATCAACGGCAGGGCTTCGCGCTCCGCGTCCGCGTTGACCAGCGCATGCGCCACGGTGAGGCGCAGCGTGGGGCCGGGCGCGCGCGCGGCCTCGTCACGCAGCGCCTCCAGCTCCGCGCCGCTGAGCACTTCACCCGCCTCCACCTTGCGGCGCAGGCGCTCCAGTTCCGCCGGGGAAATCACGCGCGGACTCTACTCCCTCCGGAGCTCCAGCCCCGTCAATGCGTCACGTCGTGCGGCCCCTCCTGCTCGGCCGTCTCCTCCTCGCCCCGGCTCTGGGAGAGGAAGTCATCCAGCGCGCCCACGTCGATGGGCTTGCGGAACACGGCATCCACCTGCGCCAGGCTCGCGCGGTTCTGCCCCCGCACGTCCATGCCGGTGACGATGGCCAGCAAGGCGTGGGGCGTGCGCCGCCGCAGCTCTCGCGCCAGCTCCCAGCCCGTCATCTCCGGCATCACCGCGTCCAGCAGCGCGGCGTCGTAGGGGCGCTTCTCCCAGATGCGCAGGGCCACGTCCGGGCTGTGCGCCACCTGCACCTCGTAGCCCTCCTCGCCCAGGACCTCGGCCATCATCCGCGCGTTGTCCAGGTCGTCGTCCACCACCAGCACGCGGCGCGCGCGCCCGGGCATGCGCGGCAGGCGTCCCGGCGCCTGCGCTCGCGGCGGCTCGGCGGACACGGGCGCCCCCGCCGCGACGTCGCGGAAGCGCGGCAGCCGCACGATGAAGTTCGCGCCCGAGCCGTCCCGCCGGTTCTCCACCGTCAGCTCTCCGCCCCAGCGCTGCACCTGCGTGCGCGCCACCGCCAGGAACAGCGAGAACTGCGGCGCCCCCGGGTCCCGGCGCAGCGGGTCGAACAGGCCCGCCAGTTCGTCCTGCGCGTAGGGCCGCCCCCCGTCCTCGATGCGCAGGTCCAGCCAGTCCTCCCCGGCGGGACGGGAGCGGACCACCAGCGTGCCGCCCTCCTCCATCCGGTCGCGCGCGGACAGCATCAGGTTGACGATGAGCTCGCGGAAGAAGCCCGCGTCCGCCTTCACGCCCCACGGGAAGCCCAGGTCCAGCTCCGTGTGCACCGGGTGCTGGCGCTGCTCCAGCTCTCCTCGCGCCAGCTCCAGCGCCTCGCGCACCGTCTGGTCCACCGGCACGTTGCCCAGGCGCTCCTCGGTGCGCTGCACGCTGAACTCCTGCAGCCGCGCCACCAGCTCGCCGATGTTGCGCACCGTCTTGTCCAGCGCCTCGACGTGCTCGGGTTTGTATTCGCGTTGCAGCAGCGTGATGCGCAGCCGCAGCACGTTGAGGAAGTTGTTGAGCGCGTGCGCGGCGCCGCTTGCCAGTTGTCCCAGCGCCTGCTGCCGGGTGCGCCGCAGGAGCTGTCCCTGGAGCCTGCGCACCTCGTCGTGCGCGTTCTCCAGGGCCTTGGTCTTCACCGCGGCCTCGGTGCGGTCGCTGAAGGTCTGGATGACGCCCGCCAGGACCTGGTCCTCCTCCCACACCGGCGTGGCGCTCATCTCCAGCGTGGCGTCCCCGCCGCCGGGGCGCTCCACCTGCATCATCACGCCGCGCACCGGCGCCTTCTCGCGCAGCGCGCGCAGGAAGGGCATGTCCTGCACCTTGAAGGGCTCCCCCGTGGGGTGCCTCGCGTTGACCTGGGTGAGCACGGGCCCCAGCGAGCTGGCGGCCCTCGCGCCCACCACCGCGCGCATGGGCACGCCCATCAGGCGGCTCACCGGCGGCGAGGCGAAGGACACCATGCCGTCCGTCTCCGCCAGCAGGATGCCCACCTCCACGTGGTTGAGCACCGACTCCATCACCGCCGCCTCGCGGAAGCGCACCTCCTCCGTCTTGAGCACGCGCGCGTAGGAGGCCTGCGCGGACGCGTCCGCCTCCCACACCAGCTCCGACACCAGCTCCGCCACGTCCGCGTGGATGACGCCCCCGTTGCGGCGCGCATAGACGTAGAGCAGCACCTCCTGGAGCGACTTGAACTCGCGGGTCAGGTCCTCCGGGTCGAAGTTCTGGTCGTACCGGAAGGCCCCGTGCGAACGCACCACCTCCGGCCACAGCCGCACCGCGTCCTCGCCCCGGTCCTCGAGCAGCCGGGCAAGCTCATCCAACAGATGGCGCAGCGGCGCGCGCAGGTCCCGGCCGGGGACCTCCACCTCGTACGTCTCCGCGCGCAGGCGCTTGGACCAAAGGCGCGTGATGCGCTCGCCCTCGTCCGAGAGCAGCCCTGACAGCGCGGTGATGGCGGTATCGGAAGAAGGCACGCTCAAGGGCGCACGATGCGCACGCCCCGGGCGCCCGGCCACCCGCCCCCCGTCACCTCCCGGTGCGGCAATGTCAGACGTCCCACAGCGGGCGCCCGCGTCACGGGCCCCGAGCGCCCGCCTGCCCGGCCGCCCTGGCGGCGGCGAGCGGTCGTCCCCACCTTTCCAGGCACGGATGAGCACGAAGGAGCACAGGAAGAACGACCTGGAGCAGCCGGAGGTCTCCCAGCAGGCCATGGCGCAGCTCTTCCGTGGCGAGCTCAGCCGCTCGGACACGTGGCGCACGCGGCTGGACACGACGACGAACTGGGCGCTCACCACGACGGCGGCGGTCATCTCCTTCGGCTTCGCGTCGCCGGAGAGCTCGCACGTCACGTTCCTGGTGGGCATCTGGATGGTGGTGTCCTTCCTGCTCATCGAGGCGCGGCGCTACCGCTACTACGACTTGTGGAACCGCCGCGTGCGCCTGCTGGAGGACGGCTGGTGGGCGCCGATGCTGCGGCGCGAGCCGGTGGACCCGGACGCGCTGCGGGAGCTGGCGGTGGAGATGTCCCGGCCGCAGATCCAACTGTCGCTGGTGTCCGCCATCGCGACGCGGCTCAACCGCGCGTACGGGCCCATCCTCATCGTCCTGATGGTGACCTGGTTCTTCAAGGTCTACAGCCACCCGCGACCGCCGCGCGACTTCCTGGACTTCGTGGACCGCGCGCACGTGGCCTGGATTCCAGGCCCGGTGGTGATGGCCGCGCTGCTGTTCCTCACCCTGGCGGCGGCGTACCTCTTCACCGCGTCCTTCTTCATCCGCTCGCCGCTGGGGGAGCTGCGCACCCGGCCGCGTGGACGCAGGGCCGCGCTCTGGGAGTCCTTCTACCGGCCCTACGCCATCCAGCGCCGCAGGCGCCCGCGTTCCCCGGGCGGCCGCGCCAGCACGCCGCGCCCGCCCGCCCCGTTCGAGCACTGACTCAGCCGCCGAGCTGCGCGCCCACCTGCGCCATCAGCGCCATCACCCGGGCGCGCGTGGGGGCCTGCAGGTCCGGCCGCACCGCGATGGCCTGGAGCATCTGGAACACGGGCGTGCCCCCCTCCAGGTGCTGGGCCGCGACCGCCAGCAGCGCGGGCTCCTCGCCGGGCGCCAGCCCTCCGGCGACCACCCAGGCCCGCAGGTGCTCCAGGGCGTTCGCGTCCAGGGTGCGCGTGTTCAGCGCGTCCAGCAGCGCCCGCTGCACGCCCCGGTCCTTCTCCGTCTCCAGCGCGTCCAACAGCAGCCGCGTGGCCAGCTCCTGCGGGGCGCCGCGCAGCGCATCCGCCGCCGCGGCCCGCACGTCCGGGGACTCCGCGCGCAGGTGCGGCGACGCCACGTCCACCACCCGCTCCGCCCGCGTGCCGCCCAGCGCGCGCAGCGCGTGCGCCCGCGCCTCGTCCCCCGGCGCCTGGGACACGGCGGTCTCCAGCGTCCGCACCGCGGCGCGCGCCTCCGCCGACTCCGGGGCCAGGTGAGACGACCAGACGCCCAGCGCGTACGACGTCGCCCGCTCCACCGGGACGTCGTGCTCCTCGCGGGCGCGCTCCAGCAGGCGGTGGATCATCACGCCCGTCTCCGGCTCCGGCTTCGTCAGGAACCCCGCGCGCTGCACCATCATCACGTACGCGCCCGCGTGCTCCCGGGCCTCCGGCGACTGGAGGAGCGTGCGCAGCGTGGCCTGCGCCTGCGCGTGGCCCGCGCCCACCAGCAGGTCCAGCATCAGCTCGCGCATGGCGGGCTTCGTGCCCGGCTTCAGGAACAGGCGCGCCAGCTCCTGGCAGCGCTTCGGCTCCAGCGTCAGCGCCGCGATGGCCCGCCGCGCGAACACGTCCAGCCCCGCGATGGCGTCCGGGCCGCTGGCGTTCTCCAGCGTCTCCAGCAGCTCCTCCACCGTCATCCCGTCCGCCTGGCCGCGCAGCGCCGCCGTCTCCGGATCCATCTCGAAGGCGATCTGCGACGGCGTGCGCACCACCATCTTCTGTTCGTCCGGCGCCGGCAGGGGCTGCATCTCCCGCGACTGGTAGGTCAGCCGCAGGCGCAGCCGCTTGGACAGGAGCACGCGCCCGTCCGTGCCCAGCGCGTCCAGCACCTCGTCCTGGGTGATGGCGACGAGGCGCCCTTCCGCGTCGCGGTCGAAGGTCGTGAGCGAGCCCAGCTCCTGCTTCGCCACCGTCGCCGCGCCCGCCGCGCGCAGGCTCTGGTAGCGCGTCCTGCGGCGCGTCAGCCGCGAGGTGTCCCCGGGCTCGAAGGCGAACGCCGACGCCACGTCGCCCGTCTGCGTGGACTCGGTGGCGGTCCAGGACGCTTCGTCGCGCAGCTCGGAGGGGAACAGCTCCGCCGCCAGCGTCTGCGCGAACTGGCGGAACAGCGGGGGCTCCGCCTCGGAGAAGCGCACCGCCTGGAGCGCGCCGCGCGCATCCAGTTCCAACCACGCGCTGGCGGTGTCCGGCAGGTGGGCCTGGAGCGCCGCCGCGTCCGGCAGCAGCGCCTGTCCGGCGAGGACCGCTTCGTGCCGCGCCAGCCGGCGCAGCGTCAGGCGCAGCCGGGTGCCCGTCGCGCGCGTCTCCAACGCCTGGAGCGTCAGCTCGCCGTCCAGGTGCAGCACGCCCTCCAGCTCCTGGGCCTTCGCGTCCGGCGCCGGCATGGGCAGCGCCACGCGCGTCAGGTCATCCCAGACGAGGTGGAAGGTGTGCGCCTCGCCCACGCGCCAGCGGAACAGCGGCAGCCGGTGGGAGGACTCGGAGGCCTGCACCGTCGCGGCGGACGGAGAAGACCCGGACAGCCAGAAGGGCAACGCTCCCAGGCACACCAGGGCACCCAGGCCGGCCACGCCACGAACGAGGGTCGAGCGACGCATGAAACACTCCGCGAAGGAAAAGTCGAAGAAGGTGGGGAACCACGCCCCGGGGCCGTGGAAGGCGGCCCCGGGGGTCATGCGAGCGCGGCTAGTAGAGCTGCGCGAGCGGCAGGTAATGCTGGTCGTTGAAGAGCTGCGCGCTGGTGCCGATGCCCGGCCACGACACGATGGGAAACTCCCCCTTCAGGAAGCCCAGCTCCGCGAACAGGGAGAGCCGGCCGTCCAGGGAGCGCAGCGTGAAGTTCAGGCTGGTGCCCAGTGACAGGAACAGCGTGTTGGGGTTCGTCGGGTGCGTCGGCGAGCTCAGCGCCACGCCGATGCGGCCCTGGAGCGGCAGCTCGAAGCGCACGAGGGTCAGCGTGCCGCGGACGCCAATCTGGAGGCCCGGGATGCCGATGGCCAGCGACACGAAGCCGTTGGCGGACGCATAGGGCCCGATGTTGCCCAGCAGGTCCAGCGTGATGAGGTTGAGCGTGCAGTCACGGCCCAGGGCGCCGCCCATCGACGCGACGATGCCCACCTCCACGGACAGGCCTCCGCTCACCGTCACGGGGATGAACCACACCATGAACGTGGCGCTCCCCTTGGCCGCGTCCTTGTCCACGAAGGGCTTGCGCTCCACGAAGGTGAAGCGCGCCGGGTAGGACTGGTCGAACGTGAAGATGGGGTTGCCCAGCACGCGCGCGCTCAGCTCCACCCGGATGGCGGAGGGCTGCGTGGACGCGCGGCCCGTCAGGTAGGCGACCTCCGTGCGCGTCGGGCTGAACACGTTCGCGTAGAGCCCCAGCTCGCTGAAGATGGCGGCGTTGGTGTCGCACCAGTTGCCGTTGAACGCGGAGCCGGGCGTGGACATCTCCCAGCCCGCGCGCAGCGAATAGCCACCGCCGAAGTTGTTGTCACCCGAGTAGCCGCCCGCGGAGAAGTCCATCCCCTGGCGCTTGGTCATGGTGACCGGGTTCGTGGGCGGCTGCTGCTTCGCCGCCTGCTCCGCCAGGTACGCCGCCAGGGCCTTGACGTAGGAGCTCACCAGCTCCGGGTTGAGCGTGTAGTCCTTCAGGTCCAGGCCCTTGATCTTCAGCCGGTCCGCGTTGCGGATGAAGCTCTCCGCGCCGAAGTCGTTGCCGGTGACGGCGAGGCACTGGCGCAGGTCCGCCTCCCGGCGGGGCACCATGACCGCGTCCACCATGGCCTTGTAGCGGCGGGGGCTCCAGTCACACACCGTCGTCTTGTCGGCGACGAGGCAGCCCTCGGCGTCCGCCTTCGCCAGCGTCTCCTCCAGGGCCTTGTCCAGGTCGTAGAGACGCTCGGCGGTCTTCTCGTCCAGCTCCACGGTGCTGAAGTCGCGGCTGCGCAGCGCCTCCGCCTCGCGCTGCCAGGCGGCATAGACGGCGTTGCGCTGGTCCAGCAGGGCGGAGAAGGCCTCCTGGCGCTGCTGCGACTCGTTGAGCACGTCGTCGGCGACATTGCTCAGCGCCTTGCTCATGGACTGGTGCCACGCGTCCGAAGGCAGCACCGCCTGGCGGGCCTCGGCGTTGTTCGCCTTCCAGGCCGCCTCGGAGGTGAACTCATAGGCCTTGGTGTTCTTGGGGTACGGCCCCGGCACGAAGCGGAAGTACGCGTTCTTCTCCACGCGCGTCTTGCCGTCCCAGACAGGCGCCAGCTTCTTCCCGTCCTTGCTGTACAGCGTGCGCTCCGCGATGCCCCCGGAGCCGTAGGCCGCGGTGAACAGCGCGCGGAAGTCATCGCCGAAGCGGCCCGCGCCCTGCTCGAAGCGGCTGTAGTCGTAGTGCTTCTCGTGCACGTACTCCTGGCACGAGCGCTCCAGCACGCCGTTGGCGTCCCACTCCTGGCGCTGCTTGTCGTACGCCTGCTCCACCTTGGTGAGGTTCTTGTAGCCCTTGCGCGCCAGCACCTGGCCGCGCTGCACCTGGCCCACGATGGACTCATCCGAACCGGAGAAGAGCGTGTTGGTGACGGCGTTGGGCTGCACGGCCACCGTCTCCACGCCGCCGCCCATGCTGTCGGGCACCAGCGCGGTGCGCTTGGGCGCGGACGTGTAGCGGGCCTTCCACTCCGACTCCATCAGGCCCTGACAATAGGCGTCGTTCTCCTGGCCGCACGCGGACGCGCGGTAGTCCACGTTGGAGCACTCGGTCAGCGTGGGCTGGGGGCAGGTGGCCGCCAGCGCCTGGGGCGCCGCCAGCGACAGGGTGGACAGCATGGCCCAGCGCACGGGGCGCGGCAGCCGGACGGGGGTTCTGCGCAAGCTCATGGACAGCCTCATCGGGGTGCGCACGGGCCAGCACGGCCCGGACGCCGCGGCCCATGAGCACGATGCGTGCCGGGCCTCTTCACCCCGCGCCTCAGGGGGAAGCGCGCGAGCCGTGAGGCCCCCCAGACCACAAACGGCAAGAACCGCCGTTGCCCCGCGGGCAACGACAGACGCCGCGGCCTGGCGCCTCGATACACGTTCGGCACATGTGTCGGGCGAGCCCTTGCGCCGGGGCCCGCCCCCTGCCGTCACGCCCCGGGCGGCTCCCCCACGGTCCCCCGCCGGGCGGCCGGACGGACCACCCGGGCTGATGGGGGCCATGCCCGGGGGTGAATTCCGGCCGCTTTCGCCCTTCCGGCCCTCCCGGATTTGTGGTGTGAACCGCCCCCATGGCGAACACGCGCACTGTGACGGTCATCAACGGCGACGGCATTGGTCCCGAGGTCTCCGCGGCCACCATCCGCGTCCTGGAAGCCCTCAAGGTCCCCCTGGAGTTCGAGTTCAAGGACGCGGGCACGGAAGTGGTGGCCAGGTTCGGCACCAACCTGCCCCACGAGACGGTGGAGGCCGTGCTGCGCAGCGGCGTGGCGCTCAAGGGCCCCACCGGCACCGTCGTGGGCGGCGGCCTGCCTTCCGCGAACGTGGGCCTGCGCAAGCGGCTGGACCTGTACTCGTCCCTGCGCCCGGTGAAGAGCGTCCCCAACGTCAAGACGCGCTACGAGAACGTCGACCTGGTGGTCGTGCGTGAGAACACCGAGGACCTCTACGCGGGCCTGGAGCACATCGTGGTGCCGGGCGTCGTGGAGGCCATCAAGGTCATCACGGAGAAGGCGTCCACGCGCATCGCCCGCTTCGCCTTCGAGTACGCGAAGAAGAACGGCCGCAAGAAGGTGTCCGCCATCCACAAGGCGAACATCATGAAGCTGTCGGACGGCCTCTTCCTGGACTGCTGCCGCAAGGTGAGCCGCGAGTTCCCGGAGGTCGCCTACGACGAGGTCATCGTCGACAACCTCTGCATGCAGTTGGTGAAGGACCCGACCCGCTTCGACGTGATGGTGCTGGAGAACCTGTACGGCGACATCGTCAGCGACCTGTGCGCGGGCCTGGTGGGCGGCCTGGGCATGGTGCCGGGCGCCAACATCGGCGAGCGCACCGCCGTCTTCGAGGCCGTGCACGGCACCGCCCCGGACATCGCGGGCAAGGGCATCGCGAACCCCACCGCGCTGATGATGTCCGCGGTCATGATGCTGGAGTGGCTGGACCTGCGGGAAGCGTCCCAGCGCATGGCCAACGCCATCCAGAAGGTCTACGGCGGCGAGTCCAAGGTGCGCACCGGCGACCTGGGTGGCAGCGCCACCACGCGCGAGTTCACCGACGCCATCATCGCCGCGCTGTAGTCCTCAACGCGCGGAAGGCGGCACCGCGACACAAGCCAGGGGGCGGGAGGATTTCTCCTCCGCCCCCTTCGTGCTTCTTCAGCCGACGATGACCTTGCGCACGCCCCGCGCCTCCAGGAGCGCGGGCAGCCGTTCGCGCTGGTCACCCTGCAGCACCAGCGCGTCCTCCTCCACCACGCCCCCGCAGCCCAGGCCGCCCTTGAGCGCCTTGAGCCAGGTGTCGAGCTGGGCGGCGGGCAGCCCCAACTGCTCCACCACCGTCACCTCCTTGCCGCCCCGGCCCTTGCGCTCCATGCGCACCACGGCGCGCGCGGGCCCCTTGGGCTCGGGCTTCTCGCGAGGCGCGGGCGGAGGAGGCCCCACCGGCAGCGCCTCCCGCTGCGCGGACAGGGCGGCGAAGGGGTTGTTGAAGGGCCCCGGCGGCGGGGCCTCGTCCTTCTTGTCGCGCTTGCCCATGGCGTCCCGTGCGCTCCTGGTGTCCCTCTACGGGTGGGCGTGGCCCTCGTGGCCGGGGGCGCCGGTGCCACGCGAGCGCGGAGGCGGCAGGGCGCTGAAGCCGGGGGCGTCCGGGTTTCCGCCCGACAGCACCAGCGCGTAGATGAGCGGCGCGGACGGGGGCACCTCACGGCCGTTCACCAGCACCAGCGGCGTGCCCTGGATGTTGAAGCGCATGGCGTATTCAACGTCCTGGCGCAGCTTCCCGATGGTCTCCGGCGCCGTCATGCACCCCTCGAGCTGCGGGCGCGCCACGGAGCCGGAGCTGGCGATCTCCATCACCTTGTCCGTGTCCAGGAAGGCCTGCGCGGCGAAGAGCTTCTCGCGCAGCTCCCAGAAGTCCTTCGCGCCCTCCAGGCACACCGTGGCCCGGGCCGCGGCGCAGCGCACGCTGAGCGCGTCCGGTCCGCGGTTGGGGATGGCCGGGTTGCACTGGCCATCCAGCGGGAACTGGCGCGCCTCCACGGACAGCGAGCCCTTGGGGGCGTGCTGCTTGATGAGGGCCAGCTCCTCCACCAGCGCCTTGCAGTGGGGGCACTTGCTGTCCGTCCACTCCAGCACCTTCACCGGCGCGTCCGCGGGGCCGTAGAGGGCGCGCGGCGGGTAGGCCGCGAGCTTCGGCGTGGCCGACCGGTACACGGCGAGCGCGTCCGACAGGAACTGGCGCTGCTGCGGATCCAGGCTGGTGATGAACTCCGGCAGCGTGGTCGGCGGCGCGGGCGGAGGCGGGGTGCTGCTGGAGCTGTCCGGCGTCCGCGTCTGGGTGGAGGCCACCGGCGGCAGGAAGGCGCCGGCCTTGGGCGCGTGCGGCGTGGCCCGGCCGGGCATCAGCATGGCCACGAAGGCGACGGCGGAGATGCCCACGGTCCACTGGAGCGTGCCGCCCCACTCGCCCGCCTGGGGCATCAGGGGGCCGGGCAGGCCGCGCCACGCCACGCCCGCGAACGCGAGCACCAGCACGTAGGTGCCCAGGCACGTGGGGCACACCACGCCCACGCTCGCGCTGACGCTGGCGAACACGGCGACGGAGACGACGCCCGCGGCCGCCAGCAGGCGCAGGCCGCTGGCCGCCGGACGCACCGAGCGGCCCGCCTTCGCCCACGCGAGGTACAGCGCGGCGAGGCCCACGGCGGACAATCCCCACACGAGCCCCAGGCCCGCGATGGGGATGCCCAGCGTGTCGTGCACGGCGCTGGCGAAGTCCGAGTTCCAGACGGTCTCGCAGTTGACGTGCTCATTGATGCCGCAGCTCGTGGCGCCACCGGCGCGCAGCGTGAGCAGCTCCATCCATTGGTAGACGGCGAGCGCACTGGTGAGGAGGCCCAGCACCAGCAGCGCGAGTGCGCCACGGGTGGGGACGGGGGCGGCCGGGGTCGGGGCCTTCTTGCTCATGCGTGCTCCGGAGGGGGGGTCATCAGGACGAGGAGGCGGGCGTTGTCCGGGCCGTCATTGACGACGCCGTGTTCGGTGCCCGCGGGGGCGAAAAGGGTGGAACCGGGGCCATGCGCCGCTTCCTCGTCACCGATGCGGAAGCGACAGCGCCCCTCCAGCACGAGGTACACCTTGTCGGACGTGGCGTGCCGGTGGGGTTTCTGCGCCTGGCCCGGGGCCAGGCAGTACACGTCGAGGAAGAAGCGACCCGACTGGAAGACGGTGTGCTTCTGGAGCTTCTCCGTCGAGAAGCCCTGGAAGGCCGAAAGCTGCTTCACATCCATCGTGGCATCCGCTCCTGCGCCTCTATATAGCGACGGGCATGGAACCGCTGACGCTGCATTTTGTTCACGAGCGGGTGGGTGCCCGCTTCATTCCGGTGGGTGGCCGCGAGGTCGTGGCCGGGTATGGAGACGTGGGCGCGGAGTATGGCGCGGCGCGCGACGCCGTGGCACTGCACGATGCGTCCTACCGCGAAATCCTCCGGATAACGGGGGAGGATCGCGCCTCCTTCCTCCACGGCATGGTGACCCAGGAGGTGAAGAACCTCCCGGTCGGCTCGGCCGCCTATGCCGCCTTCCTCACGGTGAAGGGCGCCATGGTGGGAGACGCACGCATCCTCAAGCGGGAGGACGACCTCCTGCTGGACCTGGAGCCCGGCCTGGGCGCCAAGGTGCGGGAGTTCCTGGACAAATACCTCATCTCCGAGGACGCGGAGCTGCACGACGGCACCCCGGACCTGGCGTGGCTGAAGCTGCTCGGCCCCCGGACGGCCCAGGTGCTGGCCGCCGTCCCGGGCGGCCCCCTGGAGCCCCCGGCGCCCCTGGCCAGCCGCAAGGCGTCCCTCGCGGGCCAGGAGGTGTGGCTGTTGGGGACGGCGCTGCCGGGCGGGCTGTCCGGCGTGGACGTGCTGGTGCCGCGCGCGGGGCTGGAGGCGGTGTGGGCGGCGCTGGTGGAGGCCGGCGGGGCGCACGGGCTGAAGCCGCTGGGGTTCGACGCGCTGGAACTCGTCCGGGTGGAGGCGGGGGTGCCGCGTTACGGGCAGGACATGGTGGACACCACCATCCCGCTGGAGGCGAACCTCACGAACGCCATCTCCTACAACAAGGGCTGCTACATCGGGCAGGAGGTCATCGCCCGGGCCACCTTCCGCGGGCACATGAACCGCAAGCTGGCGGGGCTGCTCTTGGGGGAGAAGGACGTGGCGCCCGGCACGGAGCTGCGCCGGGGTGAGAAGAAGGTGGGCTGGGTCACGAGCGTGGTGACGTCCCCGGTGAAGGGTCAGCGGGTGGCGCTGGGCTACGTGCACCGCGACTCGCTGGAGCCGGGCACGGAGCTGACGCTGGGCGAAGGCGCGGGCACGGTGACGGTGGCCGCCCTGCCCTTCACCGCCGCCTGACGCGCCCCGGCGTTCAATTCCTCTCAAAGAGAACGGCGTCCCGGCCACCCTCGCGAGGACCTAGCGCCGGTGCTGGAGGGACAGACCGAGCAGCCCCGTGGGTGCGGGGGACGCGGCGCCAGAGGTCGCGTCGCGGGGTGAAGGCCGCCAACTGCCCCCCAGCGTGGCCCGGACCGCGTGGTGGTCGACATACCAACTGAGGCCTCCCTCCAGCCGAAGGCCGCGAGCGGAGTCCTCCAGTCCCTCGCCAGCGGTCCTGGCCACCATCACCCACGGCTCCATCACGGTGGCCCCCGGGCCGGGCAGGTTGACGCCCGCGCGGACATGCGCGAGCAGCGCGCGTCCCTTTGCGGAGGCCACCTGGTGAAGCTCGGCCGAGAGCACCACCGGGCGCAGGCGCAGCAACGCGTCCACTCCCAACGAATGGGCATCACCCACCGCGTCCGTGCTGCCCTGCAGCGCGAGGGTGAGGCCCTGCCGGAGGCCCAGGTCATTCATGGGCAGGCCGAGGGCGTACGTCTCCGCCTCGGGCATCCCCAGGGTGAGGGCGGCGCGGGCCAGCAGCAGCGGCGGGCGCCCTTCTCCCTCCGGCCCGGGCCGGGCCATCACCACGCCCGCGTCGTAGCGCACGCTCCAGCCCTGCCTCAGCACCAGCCCTCCCACGTCCAACCCCGGAGCCCGCCCCGCCCCCGCTCCGGTGAGGTACTGGCGCAGGGGGCCCTGGGTGAAGGCCTTGTCGAGCGAGTCCACCACGAAGCCACTGGTGAGGCTCTCGCGGCCCAGTTGGGGACGAAACCACCCCACGCTCAGCCAGACCTGATGGGGCAGCACGGTGAAGGTGGCGCTGGCCTCATGAAGGGCGGGCGACGGCCCCCGGACCGGACCGGGCAGCAGGGTCACTCCGTCGAAGGACACCTCCACCGAGCCCCGCACCCACTCCAACCCGCGCAGGCGCACCCCCACGCGCCCCCGCCGCAGGCGCACGGTCGCTGAGTCCCCGGCCCGGAGCTGCTGGTCGAGGCGCACCTGGAGCCCCTCCTCGAGCTCCAGCCGCGGCCCCGCCTCCTTCTCGGCCTGGGCCGGCAGCGGCAGGCCGGCCATGGCCAGCAGCCCGAGGGACAGCAGGGCCCGCCTGATGGGAATCGCGCTCGCCACGGGACGGAGCGCTACGCCCCGTCCGGGCGGGCGCCGGGGGCCTGGGACGGCGCCGCGACGAGGGGGCCGAGGACGGGCGGCAGGGTGCGGTTCAATCGAACACCTCCACTTCCAGGTCGACACGGGGGACGGGCGGCTAGAGCTCCACCGAGCGGAAGCCCTCGGCCTGCCGCTGGAGGGCCTCCACGAGGCCGTTCTCCACCACCTCCACGGAGGGTGACAGCGCGGCCGGGGCAATCCCCTTCTCCGCCAGGGTGAGCCCGCACGCGACCACCCGGATGCCGGCCTGCTTCGCCTCCACGAGCCGCGCCTCCATGGCGTCCCCCGCGAGGAGCGAGGTGATCGCGGGCCCGCACACCAGCACCTCCACCTCTCGCGCGGGAAAGCCGAGCCCCTTGAGCGACTGTTGGCCGGCGGCCAGCGCGGCCTTGAGCTGGGGTGGCTGCTGCACCAGGAAGAACACCCGCTCCGTGGAGCCCGCGCCGCGTCCGGCCGGGACACCGGGGGCCAGAGGCTGTCGCGCGAGCGCCGGCAGCGCCAGGGCCAGGGCCAGGACGCCCACCGCGCCCGCCACCGGGAGCCGGAGTCGGGGGCGCGAGGCCAGCCATGCGTCGACGCTGACGGGGCCCGCGCCCTCCACGGCCCAGTGCAGCAGTCCGCCCAGGAGGGCCACGTTCTTGAAGAGCGGCCCCATGCCCCCGGCGGCGCCCACCTGCACGGTGAGGGTGATGGGGACCAGCACGGCGAAGAGCGCGACGGCGGCCCAGCGCGTGAGCGTCCCGGTGAGCAGGGCCACCCCGCCGAGCAGCAGCACCGCGCCGCTCAGCACGACCAGCATCCGGGGAGAGGCCAGCCCGCTGACGAGGGCGGCCCCCGGGGCCTCCGCCAGGCGCCCCACGATGGTGTCAGGAGCGAGCAGGTGCTTCGCGCCAGCGGTGAGGAAGATGAGGCTGAAGAGGCCGCGGAACGCGACCTGCGTGGCGGCACGAAGCCTGGGAGCGTGAAGGTTCATTTGAGGGTCCTTGGAAGGGTTGGGGGAGCGGGAGCTCACTGGGGGAGCTGCTGGGTGCGCAGCACCGGGGGGAGGTCCTCGCCCACCGCGCGGCCCTCCAGCGCGTCGTGCAGCCGCGGATTGCCGGCGAGGAAGCGGCGCAACGCCTCATGCGCGTCCACGTCCAGGACGCGCGGCTCCTGGACGCCGGGGATGCGGCAGACCATGTCCGGGGCATCCCCTTCCCGCTCGCAGGCCGTCACGGTGTAGAGGCGCGCGTCGTCCACCGGCTCGCCGCCGACCTCCAGGGCCAGGAGCCGCTGCCCCTTGGGCGCGCCCGCGCGGAAGCGCAGCGTCATCCCCGAGGGGCGCGGCAGCCACCCGCCGAAGCGCTTCTCCGGGTCCTTCGCGAAGACGTTCTCCAGCTCCTGCTCCCAGAAGGCTCGCAGTTGGCGGCCACTCACCTTGCCCGTCTTCAGCTTGTTGACGATGGGGAAGACGTTCCACAGGTCCGCCTCGCGCACCGGCCCGGGCAGCAGCGGCGTGCCGAAGCGGAAGCCATTGGAGAGGCCGATTTGCGTCCCGCCAGCGGCGCGGATGGCGTCGGCCAGCACGTTGTCCAGCGGGTTCTCCACCACCGCGTAGCGCGCGAGCGTCACGCCGGTGTGGCCCACCGCGGGGGCCAGCGCCGCCTCGTGCGGCGCGAGCGCGGCATCCACGAGTCGCGCCACCTCCGGGTCCTCGGGGAAGCGCGAGGCGGTCAGCTCGATGAGCTCCCAACGGCGGTCCACCACCTTCCCCGCCTCCACCCACAAGTCCAGCCGGCCGAGGAAGGAGCCGAAGGCGCCGGGCTCCACCACCCAACTGCCGGCCTGCTCGATGGGCACCTCGGTGCGCTCGTGCGTGTCGCCGGACAGGTGGACGTCCACGCCGGGCACGCGGGCGGCGAGCCCCACCGCCTTGGCGAGCCCCACGTGCGTCATCAGCAGCACCACCTGGGCACCCTCGCGCTCGCGCACCTCCCGCACCAGCGCGGGCAGCGCCTCGGGGCCGTCGTAGCGCAGGCCCTGGCTGTAACCCGGGGGCTGGCGGCGCGGGACGTCCGGATCCGTGAAGCCGACGACGGCCACCTTCACGCCGCCCACCTCCTTCACCAGGTACGGCGGGAAGAGCCGCTCGCCGCTCCTCGCGTCGCGCAGGTTCGCGGCGATGAGCGGGTGCTTCAGCTCGCGGGCGCGCTGCCGCAGCACCTCGGGGCCGTACACCACCTCCCAGTTGCCGGGCACCGCACCGTCCAAGCCCAGCGCGTTCAGCGGCTCGATGAGGGCGCGGCCCTCGGTGAGCGCCGCCGCCCCCGACCCCTGGAGCGTGTCCCCCGCGTCGAGCACCAGCACGTCACCGCCGCGCTCGGCGCGGATCCGCTGGATGGCGGCGGCCACGCGGGCGAAGCCGCCGGCCTCCTCGATGCGCTCCTTCCCATCGCGCCAGAACAGCTCCGGGTGGGCGCGCAGTTGCGCGTGCAGGTCCGCCACGAAGAGGACGGTGAGCTGCTCGCGCCGGGGCGTATGGGCGCGGGCGGCCAGGGAGCCCGGCCGCGTCAGGGCACAGCCGGAGCCCAGGCCGCCCAGCGCGAACAGCGCGCCGAGCAGGGAGAACAGACGCATCATCGTGAAGCACCTTGGGTGAGGGGATCAGCGGATGGGACACGAGGCGCGCCGCGAGAAGTTCCCGCGGCGGGCCGGCGCCCCGGCCACCTCCACCCGTCACTCCCAGGCCGACATGGGGCCCAGGTTGAAGACGTCCTGGAAGCCGCGCTCCTTCAGGAAGAGCTCGGCGCGGCGGCTGCGCGCTCCACTGCGGCAGTAGACGACGAGGGGCTTCCGCGGCGAGCCGAGCTCGGCGAACCGCTGGGACAGCTCCTCCACGGGGATGTTCACCGCCCCGGGAAGGTGCCCAGCGGCGAACTCCTCCGGCGTGCGGACATCCACCAGCGTCGCACCGGCCTCCACCCGCTGGTGGGCCTCGGCTCCGGCGGAGCGAGAGTGCGCACAGGAGACGAGGAACGGAGCGGCGGCCAGGACGGCGACGACGACGACGAGGACGGACTTCACGGAGCGGCTCCCATCAGGCCCGGAGGCCCGCGAGTGCCCCTGGGAAGTGGGGCACGCGCGGGGTGAGAGCCACCCCGGCGCGGAAAGGATTCTCCCCGCCTGGCGTCAGGAGCCCGAGCCGCCGCCGCTCGCGGGCAGGGCGTGGGGCGCGCCCGGAAGGAGGAGCCCGGCACAGCGGATCCCCGCGATGGACTCCAGGCCCTCCCGCAGTGACGTCAGGGACTGCTCGCCCATACGGCGCGCCACCTCCTGGCCCGCGCCATCCAGGAAGATGAACGTCGGCACGCCGCGGATGCCGTAACGAGCGGCGGCCTGCCGTCCCTCGGCGGTCCCGACATCGAGGCGAAGAACGCCGACGCCCTGTCCCGCGCAATGGTGCCCGGCCAGGGCCACCACGGGCTCCATCCGCTGGCAGACAGGACAGCTCCGGCTCACGAACTCCACCATCGTCGGGCGCCCGAGCCGGTCCAGCGCGGACGGGCCGTGGGGGGACGGGACGAAGCCCTCCTCGGGGAGCGCGCACGCCGCCTCTCCACCGGGAGGACGCAGGGCGACAGGAACGTCAGCAGGCCCGCGAGGAAGATGCCAGGGAGACCCAGAACCATGCCCCCGAGGACACGGCCGGGAGCCTCGGAAGTTCCCGGCCTCGCGTCCTCAAGGCGCCAGGCGGGACAGGGCGTCGATGAGGACCGGCGGCTCCAGCTCGGAGACGGCGAGCGCGGCCTGCCCGCCCGCGCGCGGCGCCACGCAGATGCGCTCACCGATGGGGCCCTGCGTGCAGCGCGTGCTCGCTCCGGCGAAGCTCTCCGCCTCCCGCGCCGCGGGCGAGCCCGGTGGCGGCAGGAAGAGCGTCATCGCCGTGCCTCCTTCGTGCCGGTACAGCAGCGAGGCGGAGAGCTGTCCATGCAGCCGGCAGCGGCGGGCGCCCAGCAGCGTCGCGCCGGGCACCACCGGCACCTCCACCGCGTAGCCCACCTCCCGCGCCACCCAGGCCTTCACCGCGCCCGGGTCCGAGGACTCGAACTCGCAGGGCGTGGCGCGCGAGAAGGCCTTGAGGTGGTGCCGCTCCAGGTCCATCGCCAGCGCGTCGTTCATGCCGCTGGGCCATGACGTCCAGAGGATGCCCACCGACGCGAGCGCCGCGGCCAGGCCCGCCGCCAGCCTCCGCCTCGGGAGGGACGGCCGGGAGCCAGGGGCCAGGCGGGAGACGCGCGCCGCCAGCTCGGGCGGCACTCGCGTTGGGACGGCCCCCTCCGCCTTCAACGCCTCGCGCAGCGAGCCATAGCGGGCCGCCTCCCAGGTGCACCCCGCGCACCGGGACAGGTGGTGCTCCACGGCCTGCCGCTCATGGGCCTGGGCCTCCCCGTCGAACCACGCGGACAGGCGCTCCTGCCACTCCGGGCTACAGGCTTCCATGGGCCTTCTCCTTCTCGAGGAGGTCGAGCATCGCCAGCCGCGCCCTCGCCAGGCGCGAGCGCACGGTGCCCACCGGGCAGCCCTGCACCCGGGCGATCTCCTCGTAGCTCAGCTCTTCGACCTCTCGCAGCCACAGCGCGTCGCGCCACTCCGGCGCCAGCGAGTCCAGCGCCGCCTGCATCCCCGCGCTGAGGGTGCGCGCGTGCAGCTCCGCTTCCATGTCCGTGGAGGGCTCGGCGGGAAGCGCCTTGCCCAGCCCGCCCTCCAGCACCTCCAGGTGGGGGCGCAGGCCCCGGCGGGAGTTCAGGAACACGGTGCGCTGCACGGCGAGCAGCCAGCCCTTGAGGCGCTCCGGATCCCTCAGCTCCCCGCGCCGCTCCAGGGCGCGCGCCACCGTCTCCTGCACCAGGTCGTCCGCCTCCGCGGCGCTGCCCGTGAGCCGGCGGCCCACCCGCCGGAGGGCGGGCAGGTGCACCAGGGCACGTTCGATGAAGGACCGGCTGCTCACGTTGCTCCAGGACACGGTGACGGCCGCGAAAAGTTCCCGGCGGCGATGAAGCGGGCGACGCGCCCCTCCGAGCAAGGAAGGGAGGAGGCGATGACGGCTCGTGAGAACCAGATTCGGAGGGAAGGGATTCAGCAGGGGGGAAGGTCCTGAATCCTTCCGCCCGCCCCCTGGCTCTCATGGACAGGAGGCTACGATATGATTTTCCGCCAGCTCTTCGACGCAGAGACCTCGACGTATACCTACCTTCTTGGCGACGAAGCGACGCGCCAGGCTGTCCTCATTGATCCCGTGCTGGAGCAGGTCGACCGGGACCTGCGGCTCGTGGGCGAGCTGGGCCTCACCCTCACCCACGTCTTCGATACGCACGTGCACGCGGACCACGTCACGGCGTCCGGCGTGCTGCGCGAGCGCACCCAGGCCACGGTGGTGGGGAGCGTGGGAGGTGCCGCTTGCGCCAATGTCCAGGTGCGCCACGGAGACGAAGTGCGCGTCGGGGGGCTCGTCTTCCAGGTGCTCGCCACGCCGGGCCACACGGATGACAGCGTCAGCTACCTGCTGGGCGACCGCGTCTTCACCGGCGACGCGCTGTTCGTGCGCGGCAACGGCCGCACCGACTTCCAGAACGGCAGCGCGAGCCAGCTCTACGACAGCCTCACCCGCGTCCTCTTCCGCCTGCCGGACGAGACGCTCGTCTACCCCGGGCACGACTACCACGGTCACATGGCGACGAGCATCGGCGAGGAGAAGCGGCACAACCCGCGCGTCGCGGGCAGGAGCCGCGAGGAGTTCATCGCCATCATGGACAACCTCCACCTGCCCAAGCCCAAGAAGATCGACATCGCCGTCCCGGCCAACCGCGCCTGCGGACTCGTGGTGCCTTCACCGTGAAGAGCTTCACAACCCGAGGAGGAGAACCATGGCAACGGAGCGCATCAAGCTAGGTGAGCGATGGACCGTGGAGCTGTCGCAGCCCACGCGGGAGCGGGTCGAAGCGCTCGCGGCGGAGGGGTTCCGCAGCCTCGTCAACCTGCGCACCTCGGAGGAGGTGGGCCAGGCCCTCTCACCGGATGAAGAGGGGGCGGTGGCCCGCCAGCACGGACTCCAGTACCTGCACATGCCGGTGTCCCCCTCGAACCTCGGAACCGAGGCCGCCAGGAAATTCGACGAGGCGGTGGCACGCCTCCCCGCGCCCACGCTGGTGCACTGCGCCTCGGGGCGCCGCGCGGGGCTCCTCACCCTGACGCAAGTCGCCCGGGCCGAGGGGCTCTCCGGTGACGACGCCGTCGCCAGGGCCGAGCGGCTCGGCATCGAGCTCAACGATCAGGCGAAGTCGATCCTCAGGCAGTACGCCGACGGCGAGGGGCGGCGCTGAGCCCTGGACCGCGGGGCCACGAAAGGAACGTCCTCATGATCTTCCGTCAGCTCTTCGAGCCTGAGTCCTCTACGTACACCTATCTCTTCGGCTGTCCGCGGACGGGGCAGGCCGTGCTGCTCGACCCCGTGCTGGAGACGGTGGACCGGGACCTCGAGCAGCTCCAGCGGCTGCAACTGAAGCTCGCGTATGTCCTGGAGACGCACATCCACGCGGACCACATCACCTCCGCGTGCCGGCTGCGCAACCTCACCGGGTGCAAGATCGCGCTCCCGGCGCTGGAGCAGGTGTCGTGCAGGGACGTCGGTGTCGAGGAGGGGCGGCCATTCAGCGTGGGGAGCCTCCACTTCCAGCCGCTCTTCACCCCGGGCCACACCGACACGCACCACAGCTACCTCGTCGAGCTCCCGGGCGTCATGCGCGTCTTCACCGGGGACGCCCTCCTGATTGACGGCTGCGGCCGGACGGACTTCCAGAGCGGCGACTCCGCGGCGCTGTACCGCTCCATCCACGAGAAGCTCTTCCCGCTGCCGGACGACACCCTCGTGTACCCGGCGCACGACTATCAGCACCGTCACGTGTCGACCGTCGCGCAGGAGCGCGAGCGCAACCCCCGGCTCGGCGGCAAGACCCTCGCGGAGTTCAGCGCCATCATGGCGAACCTCAAGCTCGCCTATCCCAAGAAGATCGACATCGCCGTGCCCGCCAACCGCCTGTGTGGGGATTGTCCTCCGGAGGCAGTGGAGCAACTCCATGCGCTCGGAGGGAAGTCAGCGCAGGGTGTGCCGGCTCCGGACGGAAGCGCCTGAGGGCCGGGACCCCCTGCGCCTCGGGCCGTGGTGCCTGGAACGGGCCTAGCGGGATCTGCGCCAGCGCAGCTCGCGCAGCACCGCTCGCGGTCCTTGCTTGAACAGCGTGATCAACATCCCCAGGACGACCAGCAGAAGCACCAGGAAGAGCGGACCCAGCACGACGCCTCCGAGCAGTCCCACCACCGCCCAGCCGATTCCGGATCCAAAACCCCAGACAGCGCCCGTCACGCCACCGATGGCGGCTCCCACGAGCATGATGGGTTCAATGAGGGTCATGGGGAGTTGGCGTCGCAGTAGACGTACTTCGTCCCGGTGGAGCAGCCCATGACGGCACACTGCGGGTCCCTCCGGGCCTCTTCGTCCTTCTGGATGAGGGCCTGGAGGTCGTCGCCCTTCGCGCAGGACAGACACTTCACCTCTGGCTCCACCCCGCCGCAGCAGCCACAGCCGCAGGCGACGTAGGTGGCGGTGCAGTCCAGGGGCGCCTTCGCGCAGTGGCTCATCCCGCTGCAGGTGTGTGAGCCGTAGACGACCCGCTCACCCGGGCGGAAACCGGCCGCGATGATGCACGGCCGGCTCCCTCGCGAAGCTACACGCGCCCTTCAGCCTTCTGCGCGCGCTCGATGCTCTCGAACAGGGCGCGGAAGTTGCCGCCGCCGAAGCCCTGGTCGCCCTTTCGCTGGATGATTTCGTAGAAGAACGGGCCCGCGTCCGCCTGCTTGTAGAGGCTCGCCGCGTCCTTCATGAAGATCTGGAGCATGTAGCTGCGCTCCTTGTCCCCGTCGATGAGCACCTCCAGGTCGCGCAGGACGTTGATGTCCTCGTCGATCTTCTTGATGCCCATGCGCTGGATGCGCTCCGGCAGCGCGTCGTAGTACGAGCCCGGCGTCGGCATGAACTGGATGCCCGCGTTCTGCCGCATGTCCTTCACCGAGGACAGGATGTCCTTCACCGTGATGGCCAGGTGCTGCACGCCGTCACCGCGGTGGTCCTCGTTGAAGATGTTGATCTGGCTGGCCTTGAAGAACGGGAACTTGGGCTCGTTGTTCGCGAACTTCACGCCGCTCTTGGGGTCCCACATCACCTCGGACTTCAGGCCGCTGCCGTGGTCGCGCTTCTGCTGCGACGCCACGTCCTCGGTGTGGAACTCGATGTGCCAGAACTTCTCGAAGCCCATCACGTGCTCCATCCACAGGAGCATGGGCCTCATCGTCTGGAAGTTCGACGTGACGTGGTCCAGCTTGTCGAAGCCGTACTTGTTCTTGCCGCCCTTGGGCTGCGCGTGCACCAGGAAGCCCGGGTAGATGGACTTGTAGTTGTCCCGCTGCAGGAAGCGGAACGTGGTGTCGCCAAACGGCGTCGTGATGGAGAAGAACGACAGCTTGCCGCCCGCGTCGTCCGTGAAGCGCTGGATGTCCGTGATGAACGTGGCGCCCCGCTGCTCCAGCAGCTTGAACGTCTTCTCCACGTCCTCCACCACGAAGTTCAGCGTGCCCACGCCGTCCGGGTGCTTGCGCAGATAGCGCCACGCGCGGCCGCCCTCGCCCACGGGCTGGCTCACCACCAGGGCGATTTCACCCGCCTGGAACAGCGCGGACTTCTGCTTGCCGTGCGCCTCCAGCTCCGGCCCGGACACCGCCACCTCCGCGAAGTCCAACCCCTTCGTGTAGAACTGGCGGCTGCGCTCCAGGTCATGCACGTACCAGTGGATGCTCTCCAGGGCCTTGATGCCCAGCGATTCCTGCTTGGCCATGTCGCTGACTCCTCGTGGTGATGAAGAAGGTATTGAGTGACTACGCCGGCTGCGCGTCGGGCTGCCGGTCCGGCTGCGCCGCCTGGAAGGCGGGGAGTTCGTTGCACGCCGCTTCAATCCGCAAGAGCGTGGGGTAGGGCTTCAGGTCTACACCGAACCGGCGGGCCCCGTAGAGCTGTGGAACGAGCAGGACGTCCGCGAACGACACTGCGTCTCCCACACAATAACGCCCCGCCGTCGCCTGCACCGCCGCCTCCAGCGCCGTCAGCCCGTGCACGTTCCAGTGCGCCGCCCAGGCCTTCTCGTCCGCCTTCAGCTCGTTCTTGATGCGCAGCGTTACCGACGTGTTCTGCAGGGGCTGCATGCCGGCGTTCACCATCTCCGCCAGCATGCGGGCCTTCGCGCGGAGGTACGCATCCGTGGGCAGGAGGGCGGGCGAGGGCACGCGCTCCTCCAGGTACTCCAGGATGGCCATGGACTCGGAGAGCTTGCGCGTCTGCCCGTCCGCCTCCGTCCACTCCAGGGTGGGCACGCGGGCCATGGGGTTCAGCGCGCGGTAGTCCGGGGTGAACTGCTGGCCGCCGTCCTTGAGCAGGTGCACCGCCAGGTACTCGAAGGGCAGCCCCTTCCAGTTCAGCGCGATGCGCGCGCGCCAGGACGCGGAGGAGCGCCAGTAGCCGTGCAGCTTGAGGTTCCTCATGGCGCCTTCACCACCGTCTGGGAGATGCGGCCGAAGAGGCTGTGCCCTTCCCCATCCAGCATCTCGATTTCGATGGTGTCCCCGGGCTTCATGAAGGCCGTGCTGGGCTTCCCAGAGTCGATGGTCTCGATCATCCGGCGCTCGGCGAGGCAGGAGATGCCGCGGGAGCGGTCCTCGTTGGACACCGTGCCGCTGCCCAGGATGGTGCCCGCGGTGAAGGCGCGCGTGCGCGTCAGGTGCTGGATGAGGTCGCGGAAGGAGAAGTGCATCTCCGGGCCCGCGTCCGCGTCGCCCACGAGCTGGCCGTTGAGCGTGCTGCGCATGCGCAGGTGCACGCGGCCGTCCCTCCACGCCGGGCCCAGCTCGTCCGGCGTCAGCGCGAAGGGGCCGAACGCGGTGGCGGGCTTGCTCTGGAAGAAGCCGAAGCCCTTGGCCAGCTCCTCCGGGATGAGGTTCCGCAGGGACACGTCGTTGGCGATCATCACCAGCTTGATGTGCTTCTCCGCGTCCTCGGCCTTCGTGCCCATGGGCGTGTCGCCCAGCACGACGCAGACCTCGCTCTCGAAGTCCAGGCCCCAGGCCTCATCGCGCAGCGGGATGTCCTGCGTGGGCGCCAGGAAGTCGCCGGAGCCGCCCTGGTACACCAGCGGATCCGTGCGCAGCGTGGCCGGCGGCTCCGCGTTGCGCGCCTTGCGCACCAGCACCACGTGGTTGATGTACGCGCTGCCGTCCACCCACTCGTAGGCGCGCGGCAGGGGCGCGTGCAGCGCCTTCACGTCCAGCGGGCGGCTCTGCACCGCGCCGGCTTCCAGTTGCTGCGCCAGCGCGCGCAGTTGCGGCTCCTTCGCGTCCCAGTCATCCAGGGCCGCTTGGAGCGTGAGGGCCACGTTGGTGGCCAGCGCGTAGGCGGAGTTGTCCCGCTTGACGACGATGAGCCGACCGTCGCGGGTTCCGTCCTTGAGCGTCGCGAGCTTCAATTCCGCGCTCCCTCGGCGGCCTGTGGGGGAGGAAGGGGGAGGCCGCCTGACCCGACGGGCTTTTCCGCCGGGCCACCAGACGAGTCAAGCACGCCCGTTGAACGCGGCGCGGCATCCTTCCTTCCTCCAGCAACGTTGCTGGCCGCTCGCATTCGCGCGGCTGTCGGCTGAAGGACAAGCGCGGGCCGCCGTGCGCCGGGGCGTCGTGGAAATCCACGTGTTCGCCTGTCGGGCCGCCTGCTCCACGAACGGACAGGGGGCACCGGGGGATGGAGGCGGGAAGCGGGCGCGTTCCGACTGTTCAAATCCCGAGCAGCGCGCGCACCGCGCGGGCCGCTCCCCCCTGGCAGGGACCCGGGCGGAAACCCAGCTTGAGGAAGAGGGACATCCGGCCGACCACGCCGCCGGGCGACGCGGTTGGGGGCTCGCGAGGGCATTGAATGGCGCAAGGCTTCCAACAGGCCGGCGACACCCCCAGGGAGCCACACCCGGGCCAGCGGCTGGGCAACCGCTACGAGCTGCGCCAGCGGGTGAAGGCCGGCCGGGGCATCTCCACGTGGCAGGGGTTGGACCTGCTCACGCACGAGCGCGTGCTCGTGAAGGTCACCGCCCTGGCCGCCTTCGTCCCCACGGCCCGCCACCGGCTGGAGCACGAGGCGGAGGTGCTGTCGCGGCTGCAGGGCCCCGCGCTGGTGCCCGTGCGCCACCTGGGCACGTCCGCCGAGCTGCTCTACCTGGTCACCCCGTGGGTGGACGGCGAGACGCTGGAGGAGCGGCTGCGGCGCGGCGCCCTGTCGCTGCCGGAGGCCATCGTCCTGGGCCAGCGCCTGCTGGAGGCGCTCGCGGAGGCGCACCGCGAGGGCGTCCTCCACCGCGACGTGAAGCCCTCCAACATCCTGGTGCGCGACTTCCCGCTGTCCGCCGCGTGGCTCACCGACTTCGGCCTGTCGCGCAGCGAGCGGTTGGACCCGTCCCTGCGCGATTTGCCCGTGGGCACCGCGCGCTACATGTCCCCGGAGCAGGCGGGGCTCATCAACCGGCCGGTGGAGGCGCCGTCGGACCTGTACTCGGTGGGCCTGGTCCTCTTCGAGGCGCTGTCCGGCCGCCCCGCCCTGGAGGGCGCGACGGTGGGCGAGGTGCTGCGCCTGCACCTCACCGCGCACCCGCGCCTGCGGCCCGTGGGCGTGGAGGTGCCGCTGGCGATGGAGGAGCTCATCGCGCGGCTGAGCCAGACCGACCCGCGCGACCGCTACCAGTCCGCGGACGCCGCGCTCGCGGACCTGAACGCGCTGGAGGCCGCGCTGTCCCGGGGGGAGGCGGAGCCCGCGCTCGTCACCGGCGCGCACGACCACCGCCAGAGCCTCACCGAGCCGTCCTTCGTGGGCCGCCGCGAGGAGCTTTTGACGCTGGAGCGCGAGCTCGAGCGCACGCGCGAGGACGGCTCGCGCGCCGTGGTGGTGGAGGGCGAGTCCGGCGGCGGCAAGAGCCGGCTCCTGGAGGAGTTCTCCGCCCGGGCCGCGGGCCAGCGCGCGTGGGTGCTGCACGGCCAGACACAGGACCAGGCCGCGCAGCGCCCCTTCCAGCTCTTCGCGGGCGTGGCCGAGGGCATCGCCGCCGCCGCGCGCGAGGAGCCCGCGCTGGGCGCGCTCCTGCGGGAGCGGCTCGCGGGCCAGGAGGCCGGCCTGTGCACGGTGCTGCCCCCGCTCGCGGAGGTGCTCCTGCCGGACTCGCGGACGGCGCGGCCCCAGGGGCTGGGCCCGGAGTCCCTGAGCGAGAGCCGCAGCGTGTGGAGCCTCACCGCGCTCTTGAGCGCGCTGGGCACGCCGGACGCGCCCGCGGTGGTGGTGCTGGAGGATTGCCAGTGGGCGGACACGCTCACGCTGCGCGCGCTGGAGGCGTGGTCGCAGGGCCGCCGCGCCGGGGACGGGCGGCTTTTGCTCATCGTGTCCTTCCGCAGCGAGGACATCCACGCGGACCACGTGCTCAGGCGCCTGGCGCCGGGCGCGCACCTGAAGCTGTCCGCCTTCGGCGCGGCGGAGGTGGCGCTGCTGGCGGAGTCCATGGCCGGCGTGCTGCCGCCGGAGGCCGTGGAGCTGGTGACGCGGCTGGCGGAGGGCAACCCGTTCATGGCCTCCGCGGTGCTGCACGGGCTGGTGGAGGACGGCGTCCTCATGCCCGGCCCGGAGGGCTGGTGGGTGCAGCCGGAGGCGATGGCGCACGCGCGCTCGTCGCGCCAGGCGGCCACCTTCCTGGTGCGGCGCCTGCGCCTCTTGCCACCGGAGTCCCTGCACGTGCTCAGCGTGGGCGCCGTGCTGGGCAAGGCCTTCGACGCGAAGGCGGTCGCGGCCCTCTCCGGCACGCCGCTGGAGGCCGTCACCACCGCGCTGGAGCCCCCGCGCCGCCGGCACATGCTGTGGACGCAGGGCACGCGCTCCACCTTCGTGCACGACAAGCTGCGCGAGGTGCTGCTGGACCTGCTCTCCCCGGAGGAGCGCCGGGAGCTGCACCGGCTGGCCGCGCGGGCCGCCCAGCAGTCCGCGCCCACCGACCCGTTCGAGCTGGCCTACCACTTCGACGCGGCGGGCGAGAGCGCGCAGGCCCTGCCCTACGCGCTGGTGGCCGCGGAGCAGGCGCGCCAGCGCTTCTCGCTGGACACCGCGGAGGTGAACTACCGCATCGCCGAGCGCGGCGCCTCCGGCGCGGACGCGCGCACCCGCTACCGCATCGCGTCCGGGCTGGGCACCGCGCTGATGATGCGCGGCCGCTACGACGAGGCGCAGCGGCAACTGGAGACCGCGCAGGCCCTGGCGCACGACCGGCTGGAGCAGGGCCGCACCCTGGGCCACCTGGGCGAACTCGCCTTCAAGCGCGGCCAGACGGTGCAGGCCAACGCCTACCTGGAGCAGGGCCTGAAGCTCCTGGGCCGCTGGGTGCCGCCCGGCACGCTCACCACCGGCGCCAGCGCGGCGTGGGAGATCCTCACGCAGGCCGCGCACACCGTGGCGCCGCGCCTGTGGCTGGGCCGCAAGTCCCTGGCACGGGGCGAGGAGGACCTGCTCGCGGTCAACCTCTACAGCCGGCTCGCGTACGGCTACTGGTACCAGCGGGGCCGCGCCGCGGTGCTCTGGGCGCACCTGCGCGACATGAACCTGGCGGAGCGCTACCCGCCCACGCCGGAGCTGGCGCAGGCCTACTCCGCGCACTCGCCCGCGCTCACCACCCTGCCCTGGTTCCAGCGCGCGTACGCCTACGCGGAGAAGTCGCTGGCCCTGCGCCAGCAACTGGGCGACGTGTGGGGCCAGGGCCAGTCGCTGCACTTCTACGGCCTGGCCCTCTACGCCTCGTCGCGCTTCAGGGAGTGCATCGAGAAGTGCCGCGAGGCGGTGCGCCTGCTGGAGCGCACCGGCGACCCGTGGGAGGTGAACAACGCCACCTTTCAAATCGCCATGTCGCTCTACCGCCTGGGCCGCCTGAAGGAGGCCGCGGCGGTGAGCCAGAAGCTGCACGCGGCGGCGCTCGCGCTGGGGGACCGGTACTCGCTGCGCCTGGGCCTGGAGGCGTGGGCCAAGTCCACCGGGGGCCGCATCCCCGCGGCGCTGCTGGAGACGGAGCTGGCGGCGCCCACCGCCACCGACCCGCAGTCCTTCGCGGGCGTGCTCCAGGCGGAGGGCCTGCGCCTGTTGCGTGAGAACGAGCCCGCGCGCGCCGCGGAGGTGCTGGAGCGCGCCGAGCGCGTGGTGGAGGACGCGCACCTGCGTCAGGAGTACGTGGCCCCCATCACCCCGTGGCTCGCCACCGCGCGAAGGCGCCTGGCGCAGCAGGCCAGCCCCCTGAACCCGAAGCAGCGCGACCGCCTGCTCGCGGAGGCGGACGGCGTGGCGAAGCGCGCCCACGAGGTCGCGCGCACCTACCGCAACAACCTGCCCCACGCGCTGCGCGAGCGCGGCCTGATGTGCGCGCTGCGTGGCCGGCCCGCGCGGGCCCGCAAGCACCTGGACGAGGCCCTGCGCGTGGCCGAGCAACTGGAGATGCGCCAAGAGCGCGCGCTCACGCTCCAGGCCCGGGGCGAGGTGGGCCGGGTGCAGGGCTGGCCCGGCGCCGCGCGCGACCTGGAGACGGCGGCGCGCGAGCTGGAGGCCATGGAGGACGGCCTGCACCGGGAGGCAGAGCACGCCACGGGCGTGGAGACGCTGTCGCTGGTGGACCGCTTCCCGCGCGTGCTGGAGGTGGGGCGCAGGCTCGCCTCCGCCCTGTCGCGCGAGGCCGTCTTCGAAACCGCGCGCCAGTCCATGCAGGAGCTGCTGCGCGCGGAGCGCTGCGCCGTGGTGGACCCGCGCGCGGTGGTGTCCGAGGAGGACGCGAAGAACCAGGGCCTCAGCCGCACCGCGCTCGCGCGCGCGCTGGAGACGGGCCGCATCACCGTGCTGGGCCAGGGGCTGCCCGGCGGCATCAGCGAGAGCATGGAGCTGCTCGGGGTGCGCTCGCTGTTGTGCGCGCCGCTCCAGGTCCGGGGCAAGACGGTGGCCTGCGTGGTGGCCAGCCACCGCAAGGTGGGCGCGCTGTTCGGCGAGGACGAGGAGCGACTGGCGTCCTTCGTGGCCATCCTCGCGGGCGCGGCGCTGGAGAACGCGGAGAACTTCGAGCGCGTGGCCGCCCTCTCCGAGGAGCAGGGCCGCCTCTACCGCGAGGAGCAGGAGGCCGTGCGCCGGCGCGACGACTTCCTGTCCATCGCCGCGCACGAACTGAAGACGCCGCTCACGTCGCTGCAACTGCACATCCAGGGGCTCCAGTCCCAGGCCAGGGGCGCGCCCATGGCCCCGGAGAAGCTGACCGCGAAGCTGGAGTCCGCCTATTCGCAGACGCAGCGGCTGGGGAAGCTGGTCAACGACCTGCTGGACATCTCCCGCATCGCGCAGGGCCAGTTGCACATCAAGCGCGAGGACGTGGACCTGGTGGCGCTGGTGCGCGGCCAACTGGAGCGCAGCCGCGAGGCCCTGGTCCGCGCCGAGTGCGAGGTGCGCTTCCACGCCAGCGAGCCGCGCCTCATCGGCCACTGGGACGCGCTCCGGCTGGAGCAGGTGGTGGGCAACCTGTTGACCAACGCCATGAAGTACGGCGCGGGCAAGCCCGTGGAGGTGACGCTGGACGGGGACGCGACGCGCGTGCGGCTGGAGGTGCGCGACCACGGCATCGGCATCGCGGAGGAGGACCGGGCGCGCATCTTCGAGCGCTTCGAGCGCGCGGTGTCCGTGCGCCACTACGGCGGCTTCGGGCTGGGCCTGTGGATTGTCCGCGAAATCGTCCAGGCGCTGGGCGGCAACATCGACGTCGCCAGCGCCCCGGAGCAGGGCTCCACCTTCACCGTCACCCTGCCCCGCTCCGGCTCACCGGTGCACTGACTACCGGCGCGTCACCTCCAGGTAGATGACGTTGTCCTGCGAGTCGCGGAACAGCCGCACGCCGTCCACCTGCTCCAGCGGCGTCTCCGACAGGAGGCCGCGCATGCCGTCCTCGTCCCGGTAGGTGAGCCACCAGTCCATGAAGGCCTCCATGTAGCCCGTCTCCGGCGGGTGCACCGCGAAGTTGGCCACCAGCAGGCGTCCACCGGGGCGCAGCATCTGGAAGAGCAGCGCGGTGAGGCGGGCGGCCACGGAGTCCGACAGGTAGTCGTACAGCCCGGCGGAGTACGCGAAGTCCAGGTCGTGGAACGCCGCCTTGCCCGCGAGCAGGGAGCGGACCGAGCCGCACACCGGCCGCACGATGCCACTGGGGTGCAGGCGCGAAATCTCCGCCAGGCTCACCGGGTCCTGGTCGAACGCGATGAGCTCCTGGAGCCGCCGCTCCGCCACCGCGCGTGACGACTCCGCCTCCCGCAGGTGCCCGCACGCCACCGACAGCACGCGCCCGTCGGGCCGCCGCCCGGCCGTCTCGTCCATCATCCGCGCGAGCAGCTCCCGGCGCTCGCGCACGCTGCGCGCGGAGGGCTGCCCGTGCATGTAGCGGTAGATTTCACGGCCCGCGTGCAGCTCGTCCGCCGCGTGGTCCATGTAGAGGTAGTCGATGAGCGCCGCGTCCCCCGCGTAGCCGCGCGGCCGCTCGAAGGCGTGCCGGGTGAAGGGGCACTGGTGCAGGAAGGGGCGCATGGGGTGCTTGCGCGCCAGCTCCTGGCAGAAGCGCTTCCACACCTCCGGGCTCCACTGCCGCCGCCGCTGGATGAGCCCCCCGTGCAGGGCCGTCATCCCGGCGTGCAGCGTCTCGTCCGGCCCCTGCACCATCCGCGAGTGCAGGCGGTCCAGCCACTCCCGGGCCTCGGTGAGCGCTTCCTCCGCGGGGGTCGCTTCCTCCCTGGGGGCGTTCACCAGGACGAGGTGGTTGGTTTCAGGCGCGACCGGCAGAGCCGCGCCGTGGACCGACAGGATGGGCTGGCGCATAGGCATCATCCTGACAACCTGGGAGCGGGGGTCATCCACTTCCCGCGCCCGCGCCTTCCGCCAGGCCCCGCTCCGGCCAGCCGGCCGGGCCCCGCCTGCACCGGCCGGCCCACACCGGCCGCACGTGGCGTCGTGACGCCCCGGGTCCGCCGGACCCTCCAGGCACGGTTCTGCCCGCAAGGCCCGACAATCCCCGCCCCGGTGGAGGGATTGCGGGGGGCGCGGTATCCGGCGACAGACACTGCGGCTAGGATGGCGCGCCCCGCCTGGAAGAGAGCCGCAAGCCGCGCATGAAGATTGAAATCGCCCACCTGCCCCACGACATCATCGAGATCATCTATCCCTCGGAAGTGACGCCGAAGGACGTGACCGAGTACGTCGAGCAACTGAAGAAGGACATCACCGCCCGCGGGGGCGCGGAGTGGTCCGCGCTGGTGGACCAGTCCAGGCTGCGGGTGATGCCGGCCACGGTGGTGGGGGAGATGGCCCGGCTGAACGCCTACGCCCAGCAGCGCGGCATGAAGCGCTCCGCGCGCGTGGTGAGCGACCCCGGCAGCGGCCTGCAGGCGTGGCGCATGACCAAGAACGCCGGCCTCACCATCCCCGCGAAGACCTTCGAGTCCCGCTCCGAGGCCCTGTCCTGGCTCGAAGCCCCCGACGCGGACTGAACGCGGAACCCCTGGCATCCCCTCCCCCCGGTCCTTCCATGCGACCGCACGGGTCCGTCTACGTCTTCCAGTAACACCCCCATTCTTCGCTGTGTCTGTCGCCGTACCCGTCAGGAGTCACCCCGCATGTCCATGTCCGCCCCCGTCCGCCGCGCGAAGCTGCTCGGCACCCTGTTCTGTACCCTCACCGCCCTGGCCTGTGGTCCGGCCCCCGAGTCCGGCGCGCCGGAGCAGCAGCCCGCGCTGAACGAGTCCAGCGCGCCGGTCGTCTACGGCAACGACGACCGCATGGACGTCTACGCGCACCCCAGCGCGGCCCTGCGGGACCTGGCGCGTCAGTCCACCGTGATGCTGACGATCCCGGAGTTCCTCGACATGTCGAACCCCAACGACGTCAAGGTGGATCCGCTGACGCTGGGCGAGTGGGAGGGCCTCTGCACGGACCAGCGCTTCTTCAACGATCCAATCCCGGCCCTCTGCTCCGGCACGCTCATCGACGATGACCTGGTGCTCACCGCCGGCCACTGCGTGGGGCCCGCGACGCCGAACGACGACTTCATCGAGTGCAAGGACGCGCGCTTCGTCTTCAACTTCTACAAGACGGCGGAAGGCCAGCTCCAGACCATCACCAGCCAGGACGTCTTCTCCTGCAAGAGCATCGTCGCGCGGCACCTGAGCACGGGGAGCGAAGCCACCAACGTGGACTACGCCATCATCCGTCTGGACCGCTCGGCGGCGCCGCGCTTCAAGCCCGCCCCGGTGCGTCCGGGCAGCGCCCCCCTGACGGTGGGCCAGAACGTGGCCGTCATCGGCAGCGGCAGCGGCGTCCCGTTCAAGATCGACTCGGGCGGCTCCGTGCGTGAGAACTTCGCCGAGTACATGGACTACTTCGTCGCCAGCACGGACACCTTCGGGGGCAACTCCGGCTCCGGCGTGTACGAGACGGGCACCTATACGGTGGCGGGCATCCTGGTGCGCGGCGACCAGGACTACGTGGAGCGCGCGGGCGCCAACTGCAACGAGGTCAACGTCTGCGCGGAGAATGGCTGCAACGGCGAGGAGGTCACCTACGTGCACCAGGCCATCCAGGGGCTGTGCGCGGCCACCACCAACCTGCGGCTGTGCGGCACCACGCCGCCGAACTTCACCTTCTCCGCGACCAACACCGCCAGCGCCACGCGCAACACCGTCAACGGCACGGTGACGCTCAAGGCTGGCGACAAGCTCACCGTGGGCACCTGCGGCGTCAAGGACGCGGCCCTCACCAGCGGCGACTCCTGGCTGCGCCTGCGCGGCCCGTCCGGCACGGAGGTCGCCTCCAACGACGACGGCTGCGGCAGCGGCTACGGTTCGAAGATCACCTACACCGCCACGGTCGCGGGCACCTATGAGGTCCGCGCCGGCTGCTACCAGGCGGGCGCCTGCGCCGGCACGGTGGCCTGGGAGATTGCCCAGGCCAGCGCGTCCACCCAGGGCTCGTTCACCTTCGACGTGAGCAACACCGCCAACGCCACCACGGGCACGGCGAACAGCGACGTGACCCTCGCCGCCGGCCAGACGCTGACCTTCGGGAGCTGCGGCGTGGCGGGCGCGTCCGGCACGGGTGACACGGTGGTGCGCCTGTTCAACGCCGCCGGCCAGCAGGTGACGTACAACGACGACGCCTCCGGGTGCGGCTCGCTGTCGCGCGCGACCTACACCGCGCCGGCGAGCGCGGGCGGCACGTACCAGATCCGCGTGGGCTGCTTCGGCAACGAGGCGTGCAGCGGCACGGTGGCCTGGACGCGCCAGTAACCTCCCGCGTCCTCGTGTTTCCTCCGGGCCCGTCCCTCTCCCTGTTGGGGAGCGGCGGGCCCGGTGTCTTTTGTCCCCCAGCTCCCCCGCCTCGGAGGGCACCCCTCCCCACCCGAGGCTTGACACCTTGGAGGGCGAGGTCTAACGCAAGGCGCCATGAGCACACCCCGCTTCCCGCCGTCGCCCCGCCGCCCCGTGAACAACGAGGGTCCGCTGCGAGTCCTGCTGCTGGAGAACATCCACGCCTCGGCCCAGGAGATGCTGAAGGCGGAGGGCTTCGAGGTGGAGCGGCTGTCCGCGGCGCTCAAGCCGGAGGACCTGGCGGAGCGGCTCAAGGGCGTGCACCTCTTGGGCATCCGCAGCAAGACGACGGTGCCGGAGGAGTCGCTGAAGTACGCGGACGACCTGCTGGCGATTGGCGCCTTCTGCATCGGCACCAACCAGATTGACCTGCTCGCCTCCAGCGTGCACGGCGTGCCGGTGTTCAACGCGCCGTTCAGCAACACGCGCAGCGTGGCGGAGATGGTGCTGGCGGAGGTGGTGGTGCTGACGCGCCAGCTCTTCGACCGCAGCCGCGAGGTGCACACGGGGCAGTGGCGCAAGGTGGCCACGGGCAGCCACGAGGTGCGCGGCAAGACGCTGGGCATCGTGGGCTACGGGCACATCGGCTCGCAGTTGGGCGTGCTGGCGGAGGCGCTGGGCATGCGCGTCCTCTACTACGACGTGATGACGAAGCTGCCCCTGGGCAACTCGCGGTCGGTGCCCACGCTGAACGCGCTGTTGGCGGAGTCCGACTTCGTGACGCTGCACGTGCCGGCGCTGGCCTCCACGCACCTGATGATGGGCCCGGAGCAGTTGGCCGCCATGAAGCCGGGCGCGTGCCTCATCAACGCCAGCCGCGGCACGGTGGTGGACATCCCGGCGCTGGCGCAGGCCCTGCGCTCCAAGCACCTGGGCGGCGCGGCGGTGGACGTGTACCCGGAGGAGCCGGAGGGCAACTCGGACGGCTTCGTGACGGAGCTGCAGGGGCTGCCCAACGTGGTGCTCACGCCGCACATCGGCGGCTCCACGGAGGAGGCGCAGGCGTCCATTGGCAAGGAGGTGGCCACGTCGCTGCTCAAGTTCGTGAAGGGCGGCGCGACGACGGGCGCGGTGAACTTCCCCAACGTGGAGGCGCCCATCAACCCGGGCACCCACCGCATCATCAACGTGCACCGCAACACGCCGGGCGTGCTGCGTGACATCAACCGCATCGTGTCCGACCTGAACGCCAACATCCACGCGCAGGTGCTGAGCACGGACGCGAACGTGGGCTACCTGGTGATGGACCTGGACCAGGACGTGTCCCGCCAGGTGTGCGAGGCCATCGCCGGGCTGGAGACGGACATCAAGACGCGCATCGTGTCCTAGGCATCCAGGATCTTCCCCGGGTTGAGGATGCCCGCCGGGTCCAGCGCGCGCTTGAGGGTGCGCAGCAATTCCAGCTCACCGGGCGCGCGCGTGTAGTCCAGGTAGTCCTTCTTGAGCAGGCCGATGCCGTGCTCGGCGGAGATGCTGCCGCCGTGCTTGCGCACCAGGTCGAACATGGCGTGGTCGGACTGCTTCGCGTGGGCGAAGAAGTCCGCCTTCTCCACCGCGTCCGGCTTCATCACGTTGACGTGCAGGTTGCCGTCCCCGATGTGGCCGAAGAGGCAGATCTCCCAGCCCGGGTAGCGGCTGGCGAAGACAGCGTCCAGCTCCGCGCAGAACGCCTCCAGGTTCGCCACCGGCAGGGAGATGTCGTTCTTGTGCAGCACGCCCGTGGCGGAGAGGCTCTCGCTGATGGACTCGCGCAGCGACCACAGCTCCTGCGCCTGCGCGGCGCCTTGCGCCTGGGTGCCGTCCGTGACGAGCCCGCGCTCGAACAGCGAGCCGAGCCACGCCTCCACCGCCGCCGGGTCGCCGCCCTCGGACTCCAGCAGGACGTAGCAGCCGCTGGGGGCCTCGAAGGGCGAGCGCAGCTTGCGGTGGCGCTGCACGCGGGCCAGGCACTTGTCGGTGAAGAACTCGTAGGCGGACAGCACCAGCGGGGCCTGGCGCGCGTCGCGGAACAGCCGCAGCACGGCGGCCACGTCCGGCACCGCGAAGAGGAAGACGTCCTGCTTGCCGGGCAGGCGCGTCAGCTTGAGCGTGGCCTCCGTGATGACGCCCAGCGTGCCCTCGCTGCCGATGAAGAGCTGGCGCAGGTCCACGCCGGTGTTGTTCTTCTCCAGCGCGCCGTTGAGCTCCAGCACCTGCCCCTGCGCCGTCACCACCTGGAGCCCCAGCACCCACTGCCGCGTGAGGCCGTAGCGGATGACCTTCACGCCGCCCGCGTTGGTGGCGATGTTGCCGCCCACCGTGCTGCTGCCCTTGGACGCGAAGTCCACCGGCCAGGTGAGCCCGTGCGGCGCACAGTGCTGGTGCACGGCTTCCGTCACCGCGCCGGCCTGCACGCGCACCGTGTTGCCCAACAGGTCCACGGGCTCCATGCGCGTCATCCGCTGGAGCGACAGCACCACCTCGCCGTGCATGGCCACCGCCCCGCCCGCCAGGCCCGTGCGCCCGCCCGAGGGCACGACGGCCACGCGGTGCTGGTGGCACAGCGCCACGAAGCGGGCCACCTCGTCCGTGGTGCGCGGGAAGACCACCGCACCCGGAGCAGGGGCGTACACGCGCGTCCAGTCGCGGCCGTACTCCTGGAGCTCCGCGGGCTCCCGGGTGAGGAAGCCGGCGGGGAAGGACTCGGCGATGGCGCGGAGGAAGTCGGCGGGCAGCGCGGCGGTGGACATGGCTCCAGGCGTATTGCAGCCCCCGGGGCGTGACAAGCCCGGCGGCGGCCTGGCGCACAGCTCCGGACGCATGCCGGGCTGGCAAAGAGCCAAGGAATCCGGGGCTCCCCGTATAGGACTCCGACGCCGCGCCCCCGTCGCGGCCCTGCCCTTCCAAGGAACACCCCATGTCGTCGCTCCGCGCACTCGCCCTGCTGGCCACCCTGTCCCTCGTCCCGAGCACCGCCGGGGCCGCCGAACCGGAGGAGCCCGTTCAGGGCGTGGCCTACGTCTTCGCGACGGTGGATGCCTACGCCGTGGGCATCAGCACGTTCGATGTCACCGGCACCCTGGTGGGTGAGAGCGCCCCGCGCACCTTCCGCTTCTGGGCCATTGGCGACGCGTCCGTGGAGGCGGCGCGGTGTGACCGGCTGGCGCTGCTCGCCATGACCCGGCCCGGGCGCTTCCTGTTCACGTGGGCGTGGCCGAACAACTACAGCAGCTACGTGACCTGCACGCTGACCCGTCAGTAGCCCGGGCCTCTTCCATGGACACGCGGGTGCGAATGATGCGGGCGTGGGTGTGGCTCGCCCTGGGACTCCAGTTGGGCTGCGGTGGCGGCGTGGGCGCCCGGGACCTGGACGGCGACGGTCATCCGGCGGAGCTGGACTGCGATGACGCGAACCCCACCCGGTGGCGGTCCGTCACGGGCTACGTGGACACGGACGGCGACGGCCATGGCGAGCCGGGCCAGCGCATCACCTGCGTGGGCGACACGATGAGCGGCTGGGCCCGGGAAGCCGACGACTGCGCTCCCGGGGACCCCACCCGCTGGCGCTCCGTGCAGGGCCTGTACCCGGACGCGGACGGAGACGGGGCCACGGGCCCGGGGCCGGTGACGGTCTGCGTGGGGGCCACGGTCGTGGGCTACCAGGAGCAGCCGGGGCCACCGGACTGCGATGACGGGGACCCGTCGGTGGTGTCCCTGACGGAGGCGTGGCCGGACACGGACGGGGACGGCGTGGGCGCGGGGAGGCCCATCCTGTGGTGCCCGAGCCGGGGGCTCCCGCCGCCCAGGGGCTCCGCGCTCACCTCCAACGACTGCGCCCCCGAGGACGCGGGCCGCTGGCGGATGCTCGCCTTCACGCACGTGGACATGGACAGGGACGGCTTCACCGTGGAGGCGCAGGGCGAGCAGTGTTCGGGAGAGCAGTTGCCCTCCGGCTACACCACCGTGTCCGGCCCGGTGGACTGCGACGACTCCAACGCGAACCGGACGGCCCTCGTCGAACGCTGGCTGGACCCGGACGGGGATACGTACGGGACCGGGGAGCCGGTGCTCCGCTGCCTGGGCCCGGGGGAGTCCCCGCCAGGAGAGACCTTCCGGGGCGGCGACTGCAACGGCTGGGACAGCACTCGCTGGCAGCTCCTGCCCTACGCATCCTGGGACCCGGATGGCGACCGCCGCCTGACGCCCGGGACGGGCGAGGTGTGCAGCGGCTTCTGGTTGCCCACGGGCTACTCCTCGGAGGTCCGCGACGACGACTGCGAAGAGGGGAACCCCGCGCGGTTCGACCTCTGGACCGTCCACGTGGACGCGGATGGGGACGGCGTGGGCGCGGGCGAGGCGGCCTCCGTCTGTGGCGGAGCGAGCGTGCCCGAGGGCTACTCCGAGGACGCCTCCGACTGCGCGCCCCAGGACGCCGCATTGTGGCGTCTGCGGGCCTATACCCACCTGGACGCGGATGGTGACGGGTACACCGTGTGGAAGACAGGGATGGTGTGCTCGGGCAAGAGCCTGCCCGCCGGGTATACCGACCAGATGGGGTGGGGCCCGGACTGCGACGACACGAACGCCGCCGCGTTCCACACCGTGAAGGCCTACGCGGACACGGACGGGGACGGCGTGGGCGCGGGACCGGTGACGGAGCTCTGCACCGACGGTCAGGTTCCCGCCACCTGGTCCGAGAAGGGCACGGACTGCGACGCGCAGGACGCGACGCGGTGGCGGAACCTGTCGGCCGCCCACGTGGACCGCGACGGGGACGGCTTCACCGCGCCCATCCCCGCCCAGCTCATCTGCACGGGGATGTCACTGCCCCCGCCCTACCGCCTCCAGGCCGTGGGCAATGACTGCGACGACGCGGACGTGGCCCGCCACCGGTGGGCCTACCGCTACCGCGACCAGGACGGCGACGGCGTCGGAGCCACGCCCCGGGAGATGATGTGCCTCGGGCCGTCGGCGGTCGCCGGCTGGTCGCGGTACGGGGACGACGCGGACGACCAGGACGCCGCCGTCCAGACGGATGAGGCCATGGAGGACGAACTGAGCCTCATCCTGGACCTGTAGGGCCGCTATTCCTTGAGGAAGGCCAGGAGTGCTTCGTTGATGACGTCCTTGTTGACGGAGCACATGCCGTGGCTGAAGCCGGGGAAGACCTGGAGCTTCGCGCCCTTCACGAGCGTGGCGGTGAGGCGCGCCGCGCCGTCGATGGGGACGATCTGATCGTCCTCGCCGTGCATCACCAGCGTGGGCACGTCGATGCGGGCCAGGTCCGCGCGGAAGTCCGTCTCGGAGAAGGCCTTCACGCAGTCGTACTCGGCCTTGAGGCTCCCCATCACGGCCTGGAGGCGGAAGCTCTCGCGCAGGCCTTCCGACACCTTCGCGCCGGGCCGGTTGAAGCCGTAGAACGCTAGGCTCAGCTCCTTGAAGAAGCTGGAGCGGTCCCCGCGCACCCCCGCGCGGATGTCGTCGAAGACCTTCATGGGCAGGCCGTTGGGGTGCCAGTCCGTCTTGAGCATGATGGGCGGCACCGCGCTGATGAGCACCGCCTTCGCCACGCGCGCGGTGCCGTGACGCCCGATGTAGCGCGTCACCTCGCCGCCGCCCGTGGAGTGGCCCACGTGGACGGCCTTGCGCAGCCCCAGCGCGGAGGTCAGCTCCGCCAGGTCATCCGCATACGTGTCCATGTCGTGGCCCGCCCAGGGCTGGGAGGACCGCCCGTGCCCCCGGCGGTCATGCGCGAGGGTGCGGAAGCCGCGCTCGGACAGGAACAGCATCTGGTCCTCGAAGGCGTCGGCCGTGAGCGGCCAGCCGTGCGAGAAGACGACGGGCTGCCCGCCCCTGGGGCCCCAGTCCTTGAAGTAGAGCCGCGTGCCATCGCGCGTGGTGAGGAAGTCACCGGAAATCCGCCCCGTCTGCGTGTCGTTGGTCATGTGTCCGCCCTTCGCCGTGGGAAACCACCGTCCACGACGGTGCGCATCGCCCCGAAGGCCGGGCATTGCCCCCGGGATCAGTGCCGAACCTGAAGCTCCCGGAGTCCGCCAGCGGATGGCCTCTCAGGGGCTCGTACCCATACAACCTGTCACGAGGGAAGGAGAGGAGGAGACCTGGGACCACGTGTCACCTGCTACGGTCGTTGACGTCTCCCCGGAGGTCGTCCGCCAGTGCCTCTCATCAACCGTCACCTCGCCGTGGTGTCACTGCTGCTGCTGGGCGCGAGCGCCCCGGCCCAGGAGCCCCCGCGAGTTCGCGAACTGACGCGGCGGCGGGTGACGCTCGCCCGGTCCACGGCCGGCACGCCAGTGGAGCTGCACATCGCGCCCGACTACCTCACTACGTTGGAGTTCGACTCCCCGGTGGAGCGCACCGGGGTGAGGCTGGGAGATGGCGAAGGCCGCTTCGCGCTGTTCGAGGTGGGCACGCGGCTGGTGACGCTCAAGCCCGCGGGCGACCTGCGCCCCGGCGAGCGCGTGCTGCTGACCGTGCCCTTCGCGGATGACCGGGTCCCCGCCGGGGCCGTGTTCACGCTCGTCATGCACGACTCCGAGGTGGACGTGCAGGTCCAGGTGACGCGCCTGCCGCGCACGGCCGAGGCCGTGCAGGCCGAACTGGACGAGGTGCGCGCCGCGTGCGCGAGCAAGGAGGCGGAGCTGGAAGCGCTCCGGGCGCGCGGCACCGTGGAGGGGCCGGTCGGCATGCTCCTCTCCGGCCTGCTGGACTTCACGGGGGTCGCGATAATGGAGGCCAAGTCGACGCTCCAGAGCGGCGACGGGCTGTACGCATCCACCTCCGTCTTCTCCTACCAGGGGCATGGCTGGGCGGCCCTGTCGGTAGAGGTGAAGAACACCGGCTCCGTCCCCTGGGCACCGGCGAAGGCGAGGCTCTCACTGGCGAACGGCGGACGGGCCCGCGTCCTGCCGGCGCGGATGAAGGGAGCCCGGATTGAACCGGGCGCGACAGCCCTGGTGGTGGTGGAGGTCGAGGGAATGGACAGACCCCAAGGCGCCACCCTTCAATTGGAATTGCGAGACACCGTGGGCGCCCGCCGTCTTTTCTTCCCCTCCCTGGTGTTCTAGAAGCGCGCACATGGCCATCGCGACGATTCCCGCGCACCTGGAGTCCGGCCAGCGGGTGGATGGCTTTCGCGTGGTGCGTCCGCTGGGCTCGGGCAGCTATGGCGCGGTCCTCCTCGTGGAGAAGGGAGGACAGCGCTTCGCGATGAAGTTCTCCACGCACCGCGCAGGCAGCGGGGATGAGCAACGGGCGGACGCGCGGCTGATGCGCGAGGCCGTGTGCCTTCTCCACCTGCAAGGCCATCCCAACATCGTGCGTTGCTGGGCCCACAGCCGCTGGCCCGACGTCCAACACGGCTGGAGCTACATCCTCCTGGACTACGTGGAGGGCTACACGCTGGGAGAGTGGCTGGAGAAGACCCACCCCACGGCGCACGAAGTGATGCGGGTCTTCGTCAAGCTCGCCTCGGCCCTGGCCCACGCGCACGCCCGCGGCGTCTTCCACCGGGACGTGAAGCTGAGCAACATCGTCGTGCGCGCCTCCGACGGAGAGCCCTTCCTCCTGGACTTCGGCGTCAGCAGCTACCTGCTCGCGCCGGAGTTGACGGACACGCCCCTGCCGCCTGGCACCCGGCGCTACCGCTCGCCTGAAGCCGCCCGCTTCCTGAAACGCCATGGCGACGAGCGCGGGGCCCGCTATGACTTCAAGGCCACCGACGACATCTACGCCCTGGGGCTCTGCCTCTATGACCTGCTGACGATTCCCAGGCCGGTGAGCGACCCGCCCGCGCTCTACGTGGGAGGCCGGTGGACGCCGCCCGCGCCGCAGACGCTCAACCCGCGCGTGCCCGAAGCCCTGGGCCGGGCGGCCCTCCACTTCATCGCCCCTGACCCCGAGCAGCGTGCGGCCTCCGCCGAAGTGATGCGACGCGAGTTGGCGGAGCTGCTGACGGAGACCGGGGACTCCTGGAGGACGGAGCCGGTGCACGTGGCCATGACACCGCTCCAGCCCGTTCCCGCGCCAGCCCCCGTGGAGGGCCAGGCCTCCGGGCGCCACTGGAAACGGTGGGGGATGGGAGCCGCCGCGGCGCTCCTGCTCATGGTCTTCTGGGTGGGTGCCATGAAAGGCCGCTCCCCCGGCGGCCCCGCGCCTGGGACGCCTCAGCGGCTGCCCCCTCCCTCCACGATGGATACGCGCCTCGGCGCCCGAGCGCCTCCGCCGCCAGCCGCACCGTCCTCTGGAGTAGCGTCCCCCACCTCTGCCCCCGTCCCGAACGAAAGTCCTCCCGTGAAGCGCGCCCCCCACCCCATGACGCCTCCCCCCGACGCCAACGCCAGGAAGCCGAAGCCCCAGGCCTCCCGACCCATCTGGCCTCCGTCGGGCTGGACGGGCTTCCTCAAGACGTGCGCGGGCGCATCGGCCGCGGCAGCCCTCCAGTTGGGCTGCCCGGGTGCCCAATTGCGGCCCGACGCGGGCGAGTGCCCCGCCAAGGCCGTGGACGCCATGTTCAACCGCGAGCGCGAGGACGGGTTGCGCTTCAGGCCCAACGAACACTTCACCCTCTGGGTGGACAGGCGGCGGGCCGGTGAATACCGGTCGAGCGTCTACTCCGATGGGCCCGTGACGGGCGAGGTCTACCGCAGCACCGCCAAGACCGTCCCCGAAGGCACGCTCCTGTCAGGCTACCTGTGGACCCGCGGCGACGTCTTCGTCGCGCGGTACACGGAAGTGCACCTGCCCGATGGCCGGACCCTGCCCGTCTGCATCGAGATTGGCGATACCCGCCATCAAGGCTTCTTCGAGCCTGAGCCCGGCTCCAAGCCAGGCGCGGTGGTCATGCAGAACACGCTCAGCGCCCACCCCGTCCCGCGCTGGCACTGACGTCGTCAGCCAACGTCAAACGTCGTTACAACCAAGCCCTCTCAATCCACACCCGCGGTGAACGCGTTTCTGGAGCGATTGGACCCGCCGCGTCGTTCCCAGTGACGGAAGCGGGCATTACCTTGCACATCCCTCCGCGGGAATCCCTCTCGCGCGGGGTGCAAGGAATTGCCCCTCCATGTCCCGACCTTCAGACCTCCCGTCCACCCAGGGCGTGGTCCTCTTCACGCAAGGGGACACCACCTACGAGTTCTACCGGGACCTGGGCATGGGCCGCGTGGGCGAGCGCGTGCTGCTCGCCCAGGTGCGCACGCCCCGCGGGCTGGGCCCCAGCGTGGTGCTCAAGTGCCTTCCCCGGCCTGACACGGCGCAAGAGGCCGAGCGGTTCCAGCGCGCCCGCGCCCGGCTGGAAGAGGAGGTGCGGCTGGCGGCGTACCTCCAGCATCCGCGCATCGCCCGCGTCCATGGGCTGGTGGAGCTGACGCATGGGCTGTGCGTGGTGACGGAGCACCTGGAAGGGCTGACGCTCAACACGCTGCTGTCCGTGGCCCAGGCGCGTGGGCGTTACTTCTCCGAGTCCTTCCTCCTCCACGTGGGGGCGGAGGTCGCGGCGGCACTGGAGCACGCGCACACCCGCACGGATGAGGCGGGCGCGCCGCTGGGCATCGTCCACCGCGACGTCAACCCGGGCCGCGTCCGCCTGGGGCCACGCGGAGAGGTGCGGCTGACGGACTTCGGCATCGCGCTCTCCCGCCTGACGGGGCGCGTGGCGACGTCCTTCCCGCGAGCCCAGGGGGAGGTCCTCTACGCGGCGCCGGAGTCCTTGCTGGGTGAAGCCGTGGACGCGCGGACCGACCTCTTCTCCCTGGGGCTGATGCTGCTGGAGTTCGCCACCGGCCGGCACCTCTACGACCCGGGGCACCTGCTCGCGGAGGAGCTGGAGGCACGGCTGTCGAAGGAGGAGCAGGAGAAGGTGCTCGCCGCTTCGGTGGCGTCGCTGGGACTGGACCTGCCACCGTTCGCGGAGGATGCGCTCCGGTGCGCCATGGCCTTCCGCTCCGAAGACGTGGAGCGCGCGGCGGAGGGGCTGTCCGTGCCGCTCCGGGACATCCTCCACACGCTGCTGCGCCACGCCCCGAGCGAGCGCTTCGCCACCGCCGCCGAGTTGGAGCGCGTCATGCGCGCGCGGCAGGCGCGGTTGCCGCCCTATTCGGGTGAGGACGCGGTGAAGGAGGTCCAGCAAGCCCTCGCGGAGGCGGACACCCTTCTCTGGGACATCGAAGTGCCGGATGACGAGGGAGGCATCTCCGTCCCATTCCCGGCCGCACCCTCTCAAGACGAGATTCCCACCGGGCCCGCGACACACCGGGGCCCACGAAGCCCCGTCGCGAAGCGCCCTCCAGACGAAGTGACAACGGCTCCCGGCGGTAGGGAGCCCCACCCGGGGAGACGGCAGTCCACGCTCTGAAGCCCCGACGCTCAGTCCCGGAAGAACTCGGAGGGATGCGCATCGACATAGCGCAGGAAGCAGGCCTCAAGCTTCTCCTCACCCTGGAGCTGCTCGCTCAGTGGACCGAGATGCGCGTCGATCCACGCTCGTGACTTCATGTCGAGGATGCGCCGACGCGCCTCGAGCGTCCCGGAAGGGTGGGCTCCAAAGAGCGCGTCGAGCCCCTCTCGCACCCGTGCGGCATGTCCGGCGGCGCCAAGCTCCTCGAAGCTCCGCAGCACGAACTCCACCGAGGAAGGAGCGAAGTTGTAGAGAGCCTGATCCAGTCCACCGTTCCCGATGTCCCGGATGAAGAAGGTCGTGAGGGCGAGCACCTGTTGGCCATGCGTTCCTGCGACGGCGTCGTGCCCCCAGGCCGGCTCCATGAGCCGCCACAGCCGCTCCCCTACCGCAAGCCCTTCGACACTCGCACGCGACAGCCGCGTATCCGTCCCAGACACCAATGAAGCCTCCCGTTCACGGCCCAGGCCGTACGGGCTCCTCACATATCAGGCGTCCGCGAGAGCTTCGACAGACGGCCCGGACAACAGGTGCCCGAGCGGCAGGGTGTCTTGTTCCACTGACCGCCGGAGCCGCCGCGACGAGGGGCTGGCGAGGTCCGCGGCGTGGATGCCCACGGCCAACTCATCGCCGTTCAGGGCCCGGCCAATGCCCACACGCTGACCCGAGCCCGGCAGCACGCAGGTGTACGTCAGCACGCCATGGTTCGCGGCCACGCCCGAGCGCAGCGCTGCGGACGGCACCAGTGGCAGCGCCGCGCTGCCGGCCTTGAACTGCCCGCTGCCCAGGCCATTTAGAGAGAACAGTCCACCCACGCCCAATCGTTCTTGAAATGACCCAATCGTATCAGTACCGGTTCCACGTGATTCCGCCCTCCTTCTACGAGGGAGATGACCATCAGAAATCATCCGCTCAAAGGGGCAGGTCGTCATCAGCAGGGAACAGGTTCCGCCATTGTGAAACAGTCAGGGGCAGGCATGTAGCCACCCTGTGTGCGACAACCTGCGCCTTGGGCGCGAATCATCTTCGACCCAGTGACGCAACCTTCACCCTCCTCGTTCCGATAACCAAGGGCAGGGTCCCTCGGTTGCCCTCCGGGCACACGGGCATTGCACGATTGTCAGTGCCGCATGCTAAGACTCGTTTTCCATGGCTGGCGACATACCTGGAAGTCGGCTTCCAGAACTGGTGCAGCTCATCTGTTCCTGGGCTGCGGTTCGCGGAGAGGAACTCACCAAGCTTCGGCTCGTGAAATTCCTCTACCTAGCCGACCTCTACCACGCGCGAAAAACAGGAGGACGCACCCTTACAGGGTGGCCGTGGAAGTTTGTCAGCTTCGGGCCTTATTGTGCCGAGTCGTTGCAGGCGGTCGATCAAGCACATGCACGAGGACTGATTTTCCGCCGGGGGTACGAGTCGAAGTACACGAACGACGAGCAGTTCCTTTACGGAGGGAAAGTCGTTCAAAGCGAGCTGCCAGTCGAGGGCTTGCTCGACTCCTTCTCTACGTACACGACGGTGATGTTGAAGCAGGCCGTGAAGAAATGGGGAGACGATACTGCAGGACTTCTCACCCATGTGTACTTCGAAACGGAACCCATGGAGGACATCGAACCCTCCAATTTTCTGGACTTCCGGAAGGCAGTCCCTCCTCCAAAGGTTGAACGGGTGCCCGCCGTGAACCTTTCTGCCCCCAAGAAGAAGAAAGCCCTTGAGTTGATTGCCTCGCTGACAAAGCGCTCAAGGAGTGATGCGCAAGCCACCCCACTCGACACGGGACCACACGACGAAGCATTTCTGCAGGCAGTCAGTATCGAGGATGTTAGCGACGGTCTGCCGGAGTTTTCTGGAGTCGTCGTTTTCGGCGATCTACGGCAACCCAATGGGGACGCTTGAGCACCATGGGTCTGTCCAATCTTATTGTCCCATTCTATAGGGCTCTCGATCCGGCCCAGGCAGGGAAAACCCCTATTCTGGGGCAACTTGCGTGGGTTCCTGCTCCCGCGCCTCTTCCGATACCGCAAATTCTAGAAGTCGCACGTAATGACCCTCGAGGGCATACGTCAGCCTCCTCGACCATCCGTAATGTTACGACGAATGATTTCAAACGTCGCGGGGGCCTACCCGTATACAAGTTGAATCTGGCCGATCACGAAGAACTGATGGTTCAAAAGGCAAAGCGCCGCCTTGCCATCGTAGTGGCTCTGTTTGGAACGACGTTCCCAGATGTCGATCCGGTCGTGAAGCTCGGAGGGAAAAAGCATCTGCAAGAGCGAAATATCCTCGTTGCCCCGCTCTCTGGCGTTCAAACAGCCGATCACCCAAATGGGTTTCCTGAAGTAATGAAGCATCGCATTGACGCTCTGATGTACAGCCAGTTCTTCTATTGCCCTTCAAACAATAGCCCTGAGGTACTGGCTTCTGTTGCCCGGCTTGATCGCCTGTTCCCAGTAGTGCCAGTAGCACCCGCTGCGTACACACCACTGCCCCTCGTGCTGGCAGACGACGCACTCAGCATTCTTATGGCATTGCTACGCGTGCGGTTTGGCTCCAAGCAGGAACCTGAAATCAACGAACTGCGAGAACTCTTGGCTGAAACAGTCCCTACTCAGTTCGCCCCGCCTGTCCCTGCACAAGCCGTTGCCAGTCCGCTACCAGGAAAGTAGCGCAGCGTTCACGCCTCTTTGCACTGCCTTCAGCGCTGCAGCACTCTTGAAATATTCTTGGCCGCCCGTCAACCAACGAAGCAGGTTAAAGGCACAAGCGAAATGAACGAGGCAGAGGAGCTTCTCGGCCTTGTTCTCGTGGCAGGTGATGAGTCGGAGAAAGCTCATGAGCCAAGAAAAAAGCCACTCCACATGCCATCTGCGACGGTAACTCCCTGGGGGCCGCCCATGCCGTGCTTTGTTTTTTGCATGAAGGCGCTGCACGGTGACGCGTAGGTCGAACTGAGCGAGAACGCCCGGAGCTACTGCGGCCAGTCGCGCAGGAGCCGTTCAGCGGCGTCCTGCTGGTCCCAGTTCACGCGGCCGGTCAGCGTCAGCCCCCGGTGCTCGACGCGGATTCGCCGCCACACCGGGGAGCCCGGCACGTAGCGCGCATCCGCGCGGGCCCACGCCACGCCGCCGGTGGCCTCCACCATGCGCGTCACGCAGGCGTCGAACTCCGCCTCCGGAAGCCAGCGCAGCGCGTCCAGCACCAGGTCGGAGTCGAAGCCGCGCAGCGTGGACGGATGACCGGTGACGGCGCGGAGGGACTGGGCGCCCCGTCCCTCCGGGATGAAGGAGAGGCCCTGGGGTCCCAGCACACAGAAGCCCTTGCGCTTGCCGAGCCTCGCGGGGAACACCGCCACGGTGTCCAGGCGCACGCCCGCCCGGGCCGCGCCGCGCAGGGGAGGCTGACGGTGCAGTTCGATGAGCAGGGCCAGCTCGGGCGCCTCCCAGAGGGAGCGCGCGCGCCACCGGCGGTCACCGACCACGCACACATCCCAGGCCCGCTCCACCCGGACGCCGCCCTCCGCGATGGTTCCCAGCCGCACCTCCTGGGTCTCCCCGAGGAGCGGCTTCCACAGCAGCCGCTCGCTGGTCAGCCGCGTATGCCCCGAGCGCAGCAGGTCCCAGGCCGCGGGGGCCATGGCGATCGCCATGAACAGGAACCCGGCCAGCTTCTTCAGCTCGGGAGGCGCCAGGAGGACGACCGCGAACGCCGCGCACAGGCTGACGGCGAGGCGCCAGCCGTAGTGCGCGGGCAGCTCCGAGCGCAGCCGTCTTGCTTTGTCCCACCGCTGGAACCGCTGCGCGAAGGCCTCGTGGACGAGCACCTCGCCGGGCTTCAGCTCCCAGCGCACCACCTGGCGCACCAGCGCATCCAGCCGCGTCAGCGCCTGTTCCAGCGGGATGTCCTCCGGAGCCACCGTCAGGACATCCAACCTGCGCCGGGCCAGCCGCGTCAGCCGCTCCCGCCGCGCCGACAGCTCCCGGGCCGCCTTCAATACAGGCATGTCGTCCGGCCAGGCCTCCTGCACCGCGCGGCGCTGGACGCGCTCCAGCGCCTCCTCCACCGCCTGCGCTTCAGCCACGAGCGCGGGCACCAGCTCCGGACGCCGCGCCAGCGCCCGCCGCCACCGCCGGCCGGACAGCGCCTGCTCCAGCTCCAGGTGCGGACGCCGCGCCGCCGCGAGGACCTCCGCGCGGCCCTCCAACTGACGCTCGACGTCGGCCGCCGTGAGGCCTGGCGGGACAGCGCTGGGACGTGACCGCTCGGACATCGCGCGCGACAGCATAGCCCCGCGCGCACCTACCTGGCGGATGCGCGCCAGCCCCACGTCGCTACTCCACCGTCGGCTCCAGCTCCAATCGCTCACACTGACGCAGCATCTCCTCCGCGTCGGCGGGTTCGTCGGGCGAGGAGGAACCCGCCTCCGACCAGGGCACGGATGGCTGGTCCGGCGTGCCCAGCGACTCCTTCAGGAGCGCGATGAGGTCCCTGGCGGGGTCCCTGGGAAACGACGTCACCGCCTGCAACGGCCGAGGCGCGACGGGCGGGGCGTCCGGCGGCTCCTCGCACGGGAGCGCCGCGGCCTGGAGCAGCAGCGCGGGCGACGGTGGCTGGGCCACCACCGCCACGGGCTCCGCGGGCAGCAGGTCATCCGGGTCGAAACCGAAGGGCACCCGGGGCACCATCCGGAGCGTCACGGGCTCGCGCTCCACGTCCGGCGCTTCTCCCTCCTTCGGGATGCACCGCAGCGTGTTCAAGCGGGGCGTGGGCGCTTCCGGGAGCATCGGCGTGGACACCATGTCCGCGTGCTCCGGCGTCAGGAATTCCTCTCCCCCGCGAGGCCACAGGGGCACCGGCAGCAGCACCACCGCGGGCTCGCGCAGGGGCAACGAGCGGACCCGCGCGCCTCCCAGCTCCACCGCCGCCTTCGCCACCGCGGCGGCATGCTCCGCGAGCACCCGCTCCGCCCAGGCCTTCACCCACCGCGCCAGGGACACCACCCAGGCGAGGTGCCGCCGCGCGCGGGGCCGCGCCACCACCGCCTCGGCTGGCGGACCCGCGAGCATCGTCACTCCTCCTTCACCGGCATCCGGATGATCACCGGCGAGGTCCCCGTGGCCAGCCCCTCCGACTCCACCGACAACAGCTCCCCTTCCGCGCGCACCTCCAGCCGGCCCAGCGACCCGCCCTGCGGCAGGTGCGCGAAGTGGAAGTGCCCCTGCGCGTCCGTGCGCGTGCTCAACTGCAACGAGGGCAGCGCCACCCACGCGTCCGGGATGGGGACGTCACCCGGCCCCACCACCCGCCCCAGCAGGGGGGCCGGCGCACAGCCCCCTTCCACCAATGACAGACATCGCACCTCCGCCAGGGGTTGCTCCTTGCGCACCTGCACCCGCAGGCGGAACGCCGGACGCGGCACCGAACGCAGACCCGCCCACAGCGCCGCGGGCACCGGGCTCAGGTCCACCTCCAATTCCTTGTCGCCCATGGCCGCGAAGACCAGGTCTCCCAACAGCCGGTGCGCGCGCTCGGGCGTCTCCGCGCCCACCGTCACCAGATAGCAGACGGTGAACTGCAGCGCGCCCCGCTTCCCCGCCCGGGTCAGCGGCGCCGGCCCCAGCTCCAGGAGGTAAAGACAGACACCCCGGTCCAGGGCCTCACGGTCGGGCACGCCCAAGTGCACCGGCGCATCCGTGGCAATGCGTCCCACCCACGCTTTCATGCGCAGATCGACTTCGTCGATCATCCTTGGCCCCCCGGTTCCCGGCCCTGAATGCCACGTCACCGTTTCCTTTCATCATACGCTCGCATCCGGTGGTTTGGATGCACATCGCCCACGGGAGTGAAGGGGACGTCCTTGATTTGACAGGCATTGCGCGCATTTCCCGAGTCCTGGATGACCACCCAGCGTGTCGGGAACCGGGCAGTCCCTCCACCGCGGGTCGCGGCATCCCGGAAAGCCCGTACGGGTTTCGCGTGAGGCCCTTCATTTCCCGCTCGCCTTCCGCGAAGAATGACCGCTGGGCCGGCATTCACCGTGGAACTTTCGTCATGACGATGGACTCTTCTTCCTTGAGACGACGACACCCCTCCCTCCGCTCCTCCGGCATCGCCCTGGGGTGCATGGCCGTGTTGGGCAGCGCCACTCCGGCGCTCGCCCAGGACGACGCGCCCCACAAGGTGGGCCTGCTGCTGGACGCGGGCGCTCCGCACGGCATCGGCGTGTCCGCGGTGGTGCGCCCCACGAACTGGCTGCGGCTGCAGGCGGGCCCCACCACGAACACGCTCAGCATCGGCGTGCGCGGCGGCCTGAGCATCCTGCCCATGGACACCTTCATCGCGCCGTCCCTCAACGCGGAGGTCGGGCACTACTTCGGCTCGGAGTACAGCGAGGTGCTGGACTGGCTGGGCCGTGAGCCGAGCGCCACGTCGGAGGCCATCCGCGACGTCACCTACAACTACGTGACGGGCAGCGTGGGCCTGGAGGTGGGCACGCGGAGCCGCTTCAACTTCTTCCTCAACGTGGGCCTGAGCTACGTGGCGATGACCGTGCCGGACCCCACGCCGCTCATCCAGGACGCCTCCGGCGACGACAGCGTCACGTCCGGACCGCTGCACCTGCGCGCCACCATCCCTTCGGTGAAGCTGGGCTTCATCGTCTACTTCTTCTGAGCCAGGAGCCCATCCACCATGCGAACGAAAACCTTCCGCACCCTCCTGCTCGCTGGCGCCGTGGCCCTGTTGGGCACGGGCTGTGATTCGCTCTTCACCGTCGAGGTGGAGGCCGAGCGCATCTGCAAGAACGAGAACGACCTGTCCTTCCCCGCCTCCCCGCCCCTCGCCGGCTCCGTGGAGCAGTCCTTCACCATCCCGCTGGGTGACTTCGCCAGCGCGCTGCCCGCGGACGCCGACGTGGAGACGGAGCTGCGGCTGAAGCTCTTCGACGCCACCGCCAGCACGGACATCAGCGGCATCGAGCGCGCCAGCCTCTCCGTGCGCAAGCCGGGCTCCGCGGAGTACGTGCTGCTGGGCGAGTTCCGGCGCACCGGCGCCGGGAGCGCCACGAACAAGCTCCAGCTCACCAGCAGCGGCGCGGTGGACGTGCTGGACCTGGCCAAGCAGGAGGAGCTGGAGTTCCTCTTCCAGGCCACGGGGACGCCCCCCACGCAGTCGTGGACCGCGGACGTCGAGGTCTGCGTGGGCGCCAAGGCGCGCGCCAACTACTTCGGCCTGCTGTTCTGAAGCCTCCACTCCCGCCCCGGCCAGAGGACGCGGCCGGGGCGGCGGGTGGCCGGAAGCTGGACGGGGACGCGCGGCGCCCTTAAGTGGGGAGGGTGGGACGCAAGCGGGCCGTGGGCGGCATCGAGATTCCGGGATGGGCGTGGCTGGTGCCGTGCGCGCTGGTGCCCGTGGTGCTGCTCAACCTGGGCGTGGCGTGGCTGGGCGGAACGCAGGTGTCGCCCCTGTCCTTCTCCTTCCTCCAGACGAAGGCGCGCGCGCTGGGGGCCTACGTGGCGCACCGGCCCGAGTGCGTGCTGGACGGCCACCCGCCGCTGGAGCCGCTCATCGAGGACACGGAGCGCCGCCACGGGATTCCGCCGGGGCTCCTGAAGGCGCTCATCCAGGTGGAGTCGGAGACGCGGGTGCACCGCATCTCGCCCGCGGGGGCCATGGGGCCCGGGCAGCTCATGCCGGACACGGCGGCGCTGATGCGGGTGGAGGACCCCTTCGACCCGGCGCCGTCCGTCGACGCGAGCGGGCGCTACCTGGCCGAGCAACTGCGCAGGTTCCGCGACGTGCGGCTGGCGGTGGCCGCGTACAACGCGGGCCCGGGGTCGGTGAACGGGCGCGTGCCGCACAACGGAGAGACGGAGTTCTACGTGGCCAAGGTGCTCGCGGCCTATGAGCACACCCGCCCGAAGGCGCCGGTCGTGGCGAAGCGCCCGGCCGGCTCCGCGGCTCCGGCCAAGGCCCCCGTCGCGCGGAAGGCCCGTCCGCCGGATGCGCCCTCGAAGCCGTCCACCGCGCCGAAGGCGAAGGCCCCCGTGAAGCCCGCGACCCGCCCGGCCGCGGGCAGCAAGCCTCCCGCGAAGCTCGCCTCCGCGACGCGCTAGGGACGAGCGCCGGGGTGGGCCCCGCCGCGTCAGCTCCCGCCGTCGCGGGTCCGGGCCGCTTCCAGCTTGCGCCCGTGCAGGCCGCTGGCCGCGCCCGTGTCCAGCCACAGCTCCACGTCGCGGTGGAGCTGGAGGAACGACGCGGGGCACCGGGGCGTGAGCGGGCCGTGCACCATCGCCGTCACCGCCGCGGCCTTGTTCACGCCGAACGCGAGCACCACCACCTTGCGCGCCTGGAGCACCGCCGCCATGCCCAGCGTCAGCGCCGCCATGGGCACCTTCGACGGGTCATCCCCGAACGCCATCACGTGGGACAGCCGCGTCTCCCGCGACAGGCGCGCGCGGTGGCTCGTGGCCGTCAGCACCTCGCCGGGTTCGTTGAACGCGATGTGCCCGTTGGGCCCCACGCCCAGCAGCAGCAGGTCCAGCCCCCCGGCCGCCGCGAGCGCCGCGTCATAGCGCGCGCACTCCGCCTCCGCGTCCGGCGCGCACCCGTCGAAGAAGTGGATCCGCTCCGTTGACAGATTCACATGCCGGAACAGGTGCCGGTCCATGTACGCGCGGAAGCTGCCCGGGTCCTCGGGCGGCAGGCCCAGGAACTCGTCCACGTTGAACGTCGTGGCCCGCGACAGGTCCAGCGCCCCCCGGGCCGCCAGCGCCGCCAGGCTCCGGTACACGTTGAGCGGCGAGCGCCCCGTGACGAGCCCCAGCACCAGCTCCGGCGTGTGGCGCACCGCCTCGGCGATGCGGGCCGCGCAGGGGGTGGCCGCCTCCTGCTCCGACTGGAACACCCGTAGGTCCATGGGCCGGCCAGCATATGCCGGCCTCCCCGCCCGGATCGCCGGCCCCCCAGCCGCCCGGTGCGTGGCGCCGCGCGGCAAGGCCACCCGCTTCCGGGAATGACACGTGAACACGGCCGGCGATTGACAAGCCCGGTCCCCCGCACGCCCGGGGACCGGGGAAGGTTTCCCACGGGCATTGCGCGCAATCCGTCCTCACGCGCGGAGGCCGGGTCGGGCTAGAACCGGACCCATGAAAGTCGCCGTGCTCACCGGCGGGGGTGATTGCCCCGGCCTCAATGCGGTCATCCGCGCCATCGTCCGCCGTGCCAGCGAGCACGGCTTCGAGATGATGGGCCTGCGGGATGGATGGAAGGGCCTGCTGGATGACAACCACTTCCGCCTCACGCGGGAGACCACCTCCGGCATCCTCCACCGGGGTGGCACCATCCTGGGCACCTCGCGCGTCAACCCGTTCAAGGTGGAGAACGGCCTGGAGCGCGTGAAGCGCGCCATTGAACGCAACGGCATCCACGCGGTCATCGCCATTGGCGGCGAGGGCACCCTGTCCGCCGCCACGCGCATGTCCCAGGAGGGCCTGCGCATCGTCGGCGTGCCGAAGACCATCGACAACGACCTCAACGGCACGGACTTCACCTTCGGCTTCGACACCGCGGTCGCCATCGCGACGGAGGCCGTGGACCGGCTGCACTCCACCGCGGAGTCGCACAAGCGCGTCATCGTCTGCGAGGTGATGGGCCGGCACGTCGGGTGGATCGCCACCTACGCGGGCATCGCGGGCGGCGCGGACGTCATCCTGGTCCCGGAGATCCCCGCGGACCTGGAGGCCGTGGCGCAGCACCTCCAGCGCCGGCACGCGGGCGGGCGCACCTTCTCCATCGTGGTGGTGGCGGAGGGCACGCGCATCAAGATGTCCGCGGAGCAGACCGAGCAGCTCGTCACGACGGGCGCCCTGGACGAAGCGGGCCGTCCGCGCCTGGGCGGCGTGGGCAACATCGTCGCGGCGGAGATTGAACGGCGCACCGGCTTCGAGACGCGCGTCTCCGTGCTGGGCCACATCCAGCGCGGCGGCGCCCCCACGGCGCACGACCGCGTGCTCGCCACCCGGTTCGGCGTGCATGCGTGCGACATGGTGGCCCGGGGCGAGTTCGGCAAGATGGCCGCCCTGCGCGGCAACGAAATCGTCAGCGAGCACCTGGCGGAGGCCACCCGCGAGCTCAAGCGCGTGCCCCGGGAGTTCTTCGAGGTCGCGCAGGTTTTCTTCGGCTGACATTGACGTGATGCGCCATGCCTGCCCCCACCAGGAGTGGAGGGCATGGCGCCGTGCATCCGGTAGCATCTGGCCCTTCCCCCTCTCCCGAAGGGATGGTGTCGATGCTCCCCGGTCGCATGATGGACTTCCCGCTCACCCTGACGCACTTCCTGGAGCGGGCGCGCTCCTATTACGCCGCGCAGGAAATCGTCAGCCGCAAGCCGGACAAGTCCCTGCACCGCTACACGTACGCGGACTTCCACCAGCGCGTCTGCCAGTTGGCGAACGCGCTCACGCGGCTGGGGGTGAAGCCCGGGGACCGCGTGGCGTCGCTGAGCTGGAACCACCACCAGCACCTGGAGGTGTACTTCGGCGTGCCGGCGATGGGCGCGGTGATGCACACGCTCAACCTGCGGCTGCACCCCAACGACCTGGGCTACATCGCGCGCCACGCGGAGGACACGGTCATCGTGGTGGACCGCTCGCTCTTGCCGCTGGTGGAGAAGTTCGAGAAGGCCGCCGGGAGCCTCAAGCACGTCATCGTCATCCCGGATGACGGGCCGGTGCCGGAGGGGCGGCTGGACTACGAGAAGCTGCTCGCGGCGGAGTCGCGCACGTTCGAGTTCCCGCGCCTGGATGAGAACAGCGCGGCGATGCTCTGCTACACGTCCGGCACGACGGGCAACCCGAAGGGCGTGCTCTTCAGCCACCGCTCCATCGTGCTGCACACGCTGGTGTGCTGCATGCCGGAGGTGCTGGGGCTGAGGGAGTCCGACACGGTGCTGGCGGTGGTGCCCATGTTCCACGCGGCGGCGTGGGGCCTGCCGTTCGACGCGTTGCTCACGGGCGCGAAGCAGGTGCTGCCGGGGCCGCACCTGGACCCCCAGTCGCTGCTGGAGCTGATGCAGAACGAGAAGGTCACGGTGGCGGGCGGCGTGCCCACCATCTGGCTGGGCATCCTGGCGCAGTTGGACCGCGAGCCGGGCAAGTGGGACCTGGGCCGGATGCGGCACATGGTGATTGGCGGCTCCGCGGCGCCGCCGGCCCTGATTGACGGGTTCCGCAAGCGCCACGGGCAGAACGTGCTGCACGCGTGGGGCATGACGGAGATGAACCCGGTGGGCACGCTCGCGCGGCTCAAGGGGGACCTGCACACGGCGTCGCCGGAGACGCAGTTGGAGGCGTACGCGTCGCAGGGCTACTCCGTGCCGTTCGTGGAGACGCGCCACGTGAGCGACACGGGGGAGGTGCTTCCCTGGGACGGCAAGGCCATGGGCGAGCTGGAGGTGCGCGGGCCCATGGTGGCGGCGTCGTACTACGGGGACGAGGGCCAGGATCGGTTCACGAAGGACGGGTGGTTCAAGACGGGCGACGTGGTGACCATCGACCCGGCGGGCTACCTGCACATCACCGACCGCAGCAAGGACGTCATCAAGTCCGGCGGCGAGTGGATCAGCTCCGTGGCGCTGGAGAACGCGCTGATGGCACACCCGTCCGTGCTGGAGGCGGCGGTGTTCGCGGGGCGGCACCCCAAGTGGGACGAGCGCCCGCTGGCGGCGGTGGTGTTCAAGCCGGGGCAGCAGGCGACGAAGGCGGAGCTGACGGCGCACCTGGAGAAGCAGTTCGCGAAGTGGTGGCTGCCGGATGACATCCTCTTCGTGACGCAGATTCCGCGCACGTCGACGGGGAAGTTCCTGAAGATGAAGCTGCGGGAGGACTACGGCGACCACCTGATGAAGGCGCCGGTCGCGTCCTGAAGTGGCTGGAAGGACCGCCGGGCATCTGACACTGGGAGTCCGTGGCTCGCGCACGAGCGGGGCTGGGGGTAACGTGACGGCGTGATGCCTTCCGTCCAACAGCTCCGCCCGTTCGCCTACGCGCCCGTCCAGGCGTTCCTGCAAGCCTCCGGACCGGTGGTGCTGATCCAGCAGCCGCCGGAGCCGGTGTTCCAGCAGGTGGCGCTGCGGCTGGCGGAGGCGCGCACGGTGGGGATGGCGCACCGCTCCCGGCTGGTGGACCGGCTGCTGGTGATGCTCCAGGCGTTCGATTCGCTGGAGGTCCACTTCCTGGGGCCGGAGCGGGACGGGCAGGAGCTGCGGGTGGGGCGGACGGAGGGGTGCGCATTGATGGTGCATGACCCGTCCGTGTCGAAGCAGCACGCGGTGCTGCGCTGGCACTCGGCGCAGGGGACGTGTTCGGTGCAGGACCTGAAGTCCATGAACGGCACCTGGCTGAACGCGGCGGAGCTGGGCGAGGGCGAGGAGCGGATGCTCGCGGACGGGGACGCGCTGGCCTTCGGGGACGCGCAGTTCCTGTACCTGAGAGCGGAGACGCTGCACTCGCACCTGCGGCTCGCGAGCCCGGGCGGAGGGATGTGACTACTCGGCGGGCAGTTCGCGGTAGTGCACGTCGCTGGGACCCAGCCGCTGCACGGTTTCGACGAAGCGCTCGCTGACGACGCGCGGGCTGGCCCCTTGGATGCCGAAGACGTCGAGCCCTTCTGGGATGGAGGAGCGCAGCAGCCAGCGTTTCGGCGGCAGGCGGAACGACTCGGGCCTGCCGCAGACGTCACATGCGGGCGTCTTGAATTCGCCGATGCAGTCAGGGTGCAGCTTCGCCAGGGGCCGCGCCTCCACTTCATAGAGCGCGGGCATGGTGCTCCGGCGGGACCGGAGTTCCATTCGGACCGCGATGATGCCCTGCAGCCCTTCGGCCTTGAGCAGTTCGACCGCGTCCTCCCGGAGGACCAGCTCCCACGGTGGATAGCAAGTGACCGGGCCGAACCGGCCTTGAGCGGTTCCGACCATGGGCCCGAACGAAACACCTGCACGGACGGGGAGTTCAGGAGGAACGAAGGGACGCACCAGAGCAACCAGCCTGTTGTACTCCTCCAAGGATGTGGGGCCCTTGGGGTTGGCCAGGACCGGATCATCCACTGCCGACAGGTCCACGGTCGGGTACGCACCCTTCCCTGACCAGACGCCTTCCCGAGGACAGTCAACCCCAGCCAGGCGCCACCGATGGCTCGCCCGGTACTGCCCGCTCCACTGTCCTGGCTCATCGAATTCAAAGCACTCCACCGTGAAGTAGCGCATGGCTCAGTCCTCGAAGGGCACGGGTGAGAGCTCTATCTGCTGCCAGTACGTCATGGGCAGACCGAAGAGCTCATACTTCTGGATCATCCAGGAGGCATGCTCAAAGTACGCGGAGACGGGAACACCCTCTTCGACCCGATCAATGAAGATGCGCCAGTCCCGATTCCATGGCCCGCCACGCTCGCCTCGATGGATGCGTGCGTGTACTTCCGCGTCGATCATCAACACGTACTTGTGAATCTCGATGCCCTTGATTTCGAATTCACCCTTGAACGCCTGAGGGAAGATGTGGTGCCGCTCCTTCGGCCGCTTCGCCCACTCCTGTTGGGCCTTCTCGCGGCGAAGCTCGCTGGGCAGCTTCTCCCGCCGGTGCCAGCGGAAGACCATGACGGGCACCGCGTCTCGCGGCAGCCCCTGCGCGCTTCCCCACGTTCGCCGAGGCCCGCTGCCGGGTGCCACGAAGACGGGCGCCACCGGCATGGCGCCTCGCGTCCGCACGATGCGCTTCGAGGCCAGGTCCTCGCACCGGAACAGCGCGCAGACGTCGTCCTCACAGACGTGCGTGAGGCACTGATCCTCGTCGCGGGCCTCGCACTCCGTTCTCACGGGTGCGGAGGCACAGCCCAGCGACAACACCAGCCACAGCCACACGACACGGAGGCCGGCTCCAGAGTCTCGTCTCATTTTCCCGTTATTCCACGTTAAGTTCCGTGAAGCCCAGGAGGCGAGCAACCCGGTCTCAGGGCACAGCGCGCTGTCAGGGGAGCCGTTATCCTCGGGGCTCCTCACACCCGAGAGCGCGCACACCATGGGAAGGCTGTTGGTCCTGCTGTTCGTCTACCTGGGCGCGTACCTCGTGCTGCGCAGGCTGTTGCCCGCTGTCACCCGGGGCTGGCGCCATGGCGTGCTGCTGGGGCTCTCTGGCTTCGCGTTCGCGGCCTGGACCGTGCCCGCCGTCACCGGCTACGGCCTGCACCACACGCCTCCGTTGCTCGTGCCGGTGAAGCTATTCGCCGTGGTGTGGAGCATCGCCGCGCTGCTGGTGATGCTGATGGGCCCGCCGTTCCTCATCCTCAAGCTGCGTGCTCAACGCCGTCAGCAGGCCGCGCCTCCGGGCGTGGACCTGGGGCGCCGGGACCTCCTGGTGAAGGCCGGTCAGGCCATGCCCGTCCTTGCCATCAGCGCCAGCGGCGTGGGCGTCGTGGGCGGCAGCGTGGGCTTCACCGTTCGCGAGGTCGAGGTGAAGCTGCGCGGCCTCCCCGCCGCGCTCGATGGCTTCCGCATCGGGCAGATCACCGACGTGCACGTGGGCCCCTTCATCTCCCCCGAGTACCTGCGCGGCGCCGTGGAGGTGATGAACACCGCGGGCGTGGACCTCCAGGTGATGACCGGTGACCTCATCGATGACGTGAATCAAATCGACGAGACCATGGCCGCGCTCGCCTCCACGACGGCCCGCCACGGCATGCTCGCGGTGCTCGGCAACCATGAGCACTGGCGCGGGCTCGATGAAGTCCTGGGCGGCTACGCACAACTGGAACAGCGCGGCGCGCCGGTCCGGCTGCTCGTGGATGAAGCCCATGTGCTGGAGCATGGCGGTCAGCGCGTGCGCGTGGTGGGCGTGGACTTCCCCATGTCCGGCGCCAGCCGCACCGGGCGCGACCGGCGCTGGCAGCGCTCCGCGGAGACGTCCTTCAAGGACGGGAACCCGGACGACGTGGTGCTCTGCCTCTCCCACCACCCGGACTTCTTCCCCTACGCCGCCGAGCGCGGCGCCCGCCTCACGCTCTCAGGCCACACGCACGGCGGACAGGTGGCCTTCCTGGGAGTGCCGCTGTTCGGCTTCGCCTTCAAGCACATGCTGGGCCGCTACCGCTTCAAGGACAGCCACCTCTACGTCTCCGGCGGCACGGGGCACTGGCTCCCCTTCCGCATCGGCGTCCCGCCCGAGGTCACCCTGCTCACGCTGCGCAGCGCCTGAAGCGCGGGTTATCGCCGCGCGTCCGCGTCCAGCCATCGCAGCGGCGCGTCCCGCCCCATGGCGATGAACGGCGCCCAGTAGTGCGGATGGGGCTGCGCGACTCGCAGCTCCCGCATCGCCTCTCGCAGCGCCGTGGCCAGGCCCTCGCCTCCGAGCAGGTGGCGATAGTAGGTCTCCATCAACGTGCGCGTCGTCGCGTCGTCCACCTTCCAGAGGCTCATCACCACCGTCTCCGCGCCCGCCACCAGGAAGGCCCGGCGCAGACCGTAGACGCCCTGCCCTCGCCGGACCGCGCCGCGCCCCGTGTCACACGCGGACAGGACCACCAACTGCGTGCCCCACAGGTCCAGCCCCGCCAGCTCCAGCGCCGTCACCAGCGCGCTGTCGGACGCGCTCGCCTCCTCCATCTCCCCCGCGAGCAGCAGGCCCGAGCGCAGCAGCGGATCCGGCGGGCGCGCGGCCTGCGGGTCCTCGCCCAGCGCTCCGAAGGTCGCGACGGCTCGCGCGTTCTCCGGCGCGGCGGCGTCCTCCAGGAAGAAGCCGTGGGTCGCCAGGTGGAGGATACCCGGCGTGCTCAGGTGCAGCAGCCGCTCCTTCGTCGCCTTCGGGCCCAGGAACAACTGCGCCTGCGGGAACAGGCGCTGGATGGCCTCCGCCTCCTCGCGCGAGCCCGGCAGCGGCACCGGCGCCCAGTCGCGCGCCACCAGGTCCTCACGGCGCAGCGACGGCGAACGCTCCGCCACCACGGGCGCGCCTCCCGCGGAGGCTTGCATCCCCGTGTTGAAGGCAGGATCCGCCAGCACCACCACCGAGGACGCGGGCCTTGGCTGCTGCGGCCGGGGCAGCAGGTCCTTGCCGGACGTCACGTAGGTGAAGTCGTAGCTGTCCACCAGGTACTGCCGCCCATCATGCAGCGCCGCGAAGGGCACCAGCGCCAACTGACCGTCCGGTGAGAGGAAGAGGCGGCGGGCCTTGCCCAGCAGCGGGAGCAGCGGCTGGAACGCGAGCCGGTACAGCGCGTGGGCGGAGTCCTCGAAGGCCGCGTCACGGCGGGCCAGCGCGTCCCGCAGGCTGGAGGCCGCGGCCTCGATGGGCGCCGCGGGCCCCAAATCCAACGCGCGGATGTCCCCGTCCGGCCGGAGCACCAATGCCAGACAGCGGAGCTGGGCCGTGCCCGTCCCCAGCACGAGGGGACGGTCCTCGTAGGTGATGAACTCCACGAGCGCGCCATCCTCCGGCAGGGCGCCAGCGACGCGGTCGACGATGTCACCGGGCGCGGGCAGCGCGGCCAACGCGCGCAGCGGCGCGGAGCGGCTGGCGAGCGTCGTCTCCAACGCATCCCCCTGCTCGGTCAGCGCCGTGAGCTGCCGCTGGTAGGCGGACGGCGTGAGCGCGCCGGGCCCGTGCAGCGAGAGGCTGGCCAACTGGGTGCGCAGCTTGCGCAGCCGCTCGAAGGTGCCGCGCTCCTCCGCGCCCAGGCTCCGGTAGACCGCTCGGGAGATGTCCGCAGTCTCCTCCACGGAGCGGCCCTTGAGCAGCAGCGCGGCGCTCAGGGCCAGACGCCGCACGGCCGCGGAGTCCGGGTGCGCGCGCACGAGCGCGTAGAGCTGCTCCTCGTCCGCGCGCAGGTGCTGGAGGAAGCTGGCCAGCCGCGCCTCGGAGAACTCGAGCGCCTCGCGGCGCAGGCGCTGCTCGGAGACTCCAAACGCGCGCGTGAACAAGGGCACCGCGTCATCCAGGCGCCGCTGCGCCAGGCGCAGGAGCGCCAGGTTGTTGAGCGACGCCGCGAGGTCCGGGTGGTTCCGGCCCAGCACGGCCTCGCGAATCGCCAGCGCCCGCATGTAGAGCGGCTCCGCCTGGGTGTACTTCCCCTGGTCCCGGTAGAGGTTGGCCAGGTTGTTGAGCGAACCGGCGACGTCCGGGTGGTTCCGGCCGAGCACCTCCTCCCAGAGGGCCAGCGCCCTCGCGTAGAGCGGCTCCGCCTGGGTGTACCGCCCCTGCTTCCGGTACAGGGTGGCCAGGTTGTTGAGCGAAGCCGCCACGTGCGGGTGGTGCCCGCCGAACGCCTTCTCCCAGAGGGCCAGCGCCCTCGCGTAGAGCGGCTCCGCGCGGTCGTACCGTCCCTGCGCCTGATAGAGGGTGGCCAGGTTGTTGAGCGCGGCCGCCAGGTCCGAGGGGCTGCCGTCCGTCGCCGCCTCCCGGATGGCCAGCGCCCTGGCGTAGAGCGGCTCCGCGCGGTCGTACAGCCCCTGGTCCTGATAGAGATTGGCCAGGTTGTTGAGCGAGTCCGCGACCAGCGGATGCGTCCTGCCCAGCGCCTCTTCCCGGATGGAGAGCGCGCGCAGGCCCAGCGGCTCCGCCCGGCCGTACTGCCCCTGGTCCTGGTAGAGCGTGGCCAGCGTGTCGAGCGAGTCCGCGACCAGCGGATCCTCCTTGCCCAGCGCCGACTCGCGCAGCGCGAGCGCCCGCACGTAGAGCGGCTCCGCCCGGCCATACAGCCCCTGCTCCCGGTAGAGCAGCGCCAGGTTGTTGAGCGAGTCCGCCACGGTGAGGTGGTGCTTGCCGAGCACCGTCTCCCGCAAATCCAGCGCGCGCGAATAGAGCGGCTCCGCCCGGCTGTAGAGCCCCTGCTGCTGGTAGAGGTTGGCCAGGTTGTTGAGCGACTCGGCGTAGGCGGACTGGTTCTCGCTGAGCGTCACCTCCTGGCTGGCGAACGCCCCCATGCGGCGGCGCTTGTCCAGGCTGAACAGGTTGTTCGTCCGCCGGGACAACGCGTGCCCGTGGTCGTAGAAGCCCCCGGCCTGACGGTCCGTCTCCATGGTGGGCGAGGCGGCGAAGCTGAGCAGCGAAGCCACCGTGACGGACCTCGCCGCGTCGTCGTTCACCACCGCTTCCCGGAGGGCCAGCGCGCGCTCGTGGAGGACGCCCGCCCGCGCGAAGTCCCCCTGGAGCCGGTACACCTCGCCCAGCAGGTTCAGGCAGTAGGCCACGTCCGGATGCGAGCCCCCGAGCACGGCCTCCCGCAGCGCCAGGGCGTGCTCGCCGGGCGCCACGGCCTCCGCGTAGCGGCCCTCCTCGTAGAGCGTCGCGGAGCGCTCATAGGCCTGGAGCGCCTCCGCCAGCCGGGGGTCCGAGGGCTCCCGCCCCGCCGGCATGAGCGAGGCACACCCCAGTGCCATCATCACCATGCACCCGAGAACCCACCGCATGCCGACTCCTCCTGGAGACCGGGGGTGACCCATCCGTCTCCCCCCTGTCCGACTTAGAGGCAGGGACCCCGGGAATCATGCAGGAACGTGTGCGCGGAGCACTTCCTACTGGCCATACCCCCGGAATTGCTGGAACACGCGCTCCATTTCGGCGTCGTCCAGCACCACGGGTTCGCCCACCTGGAGCGCGCGCCAGTACATGGCCGCGAGCGTCTCCACCTCCACCGCCAGCTTCCAGGCCGCCGCCAGGTCCGCGCCCATGGCGACCATACCGTGGTTGGCCAGCAGGCACGCCTTGCGGCCCTCCAGGGCCACCATCATGTGCCGCGCCAGCTCCGGCGTGCCGAAGGTGGCGTACTCCGCGCACCGGATGTCCGTGCCGCCCGCGGCGGACACCATGTAGTGGAAGGCGGGGATGCCCCGGCGCAGGCACGCCAGGGTGGTGCTGAACATGCTGTGCGCGTGCAGCACCGCGTTCACCTCCGGCCGCGCCTGGAGGATGTCCCGGTGAAGCTGCCACTCGGTGGACGGCTTGCGGTGGCCCTCGTGCGAACCGTCGAAGCGCATGAGGACCAGGTCCTCCGGCGTCATCGTCTCGTAGTTCATCCCGGACGGCGTGAGGAGGAAGCCGCCCTCCACGCGCTGGCTCAGGTTGCCGGAGGTGCCCTGGTTCAGCCCGGACGTGTTCATCCGCCGCGAGGTGGCGACCATCGCCTCGCGCAAGTCCTGGTGGTCCCCCGCCCCGCTCACTTCGCCGCGCTCCGCTGCGCGCGCCGCTCCGGGAAGAGCGACAGCATCCCCTCCTCCGTCGCCGGACACACGCCGCGCTCCGTGATGAGCGCCGTCACCAGCCGCGCGGGCGTCACGTCGAACGCGTAGTTCGCGGCGGGGCTCCCCGGAGGCGTAATCCGCACCGTGGCGATGTCCCCCGACGGCAGCCGGCCCGTCACGTCGCTGAGCTCCGCGCCGTCGCGCTGCTCGATGGGGATCTCCTTCACGCCGTCCTGGATGGTCCAGTCGATGGTGGGCGACGGCAGCGCGACGTAGAAGGGCACGCCGTTGTCCTTCGCGGCCAGGGCCTTCAGGTACGTGCCGATCTTGTTCGCCACGTCCCCGCGCGCCGTCGTGCGGTCCGTGCCGACGATGCACAGGTCCACCTCGCCGTGCTGCATCAGGTGGCCGCCGACGTTGTCCGCGATGACCGTGTGCGGGACGCCGTGCTGGCCCAGCTCCCACGCCGTCAGCACCGCGCCCTGGTTGCGCGGGCGGGTTTCGTCCACCCAGACGTGCAGGGGCAGGCCCGCGTCGTGCGCCAGGTACATGGGCGCCAGCGCCGTGCCCCAGTCCACCGTGGCCAGCCAGCCGGCGTTGCAGTGCGTGAGCACGTTGAGCCGCCCCTTGCGGCCCTTCTTGTCCCATGCCTCCTGGAACAGCTTCAGCGCGTGCTCGCCGATGGCGCGGTTGATGGCCACGTCCTCGTCGCACAGCGCCGCCGCGTGCCGGTACGCCGCGGCCACGCGCTCGGACGGCTTCAGCGGCGCGAGCACCTGGCGCATCCCGTCCAGCGCCCAGTGCAGGTTCACCGCCGTGGGCCGCGTGGCCCGGAGCATGGCGAGGGCCTTCTCCAGCGCGCCGTCGGACGCGTCCTGCCGCATGGCCAGACACACGCCATACGCCGCCGTGGCGCCGATGAGCGGCGCGCCGCGCACCAGCATGCTGCGGATGGCGTGGCCCGCTTCATCCGCCGTGGACAGCTTCACCTTCACGAACGCGTGCGGCAGGCGCGTCTGGTCGATGACGCCGACGCTCCAGCCGTCGGACTCGACCCAGATGGAGCGCATCGGAACGCCTTGGACTTTCATCGCCGTGTCTTCCTTGTTCCGTGCGTTCAGCGCTTGAGGACGCGGCCCGCCACCGCGGAGAGCTTCTCCACCATGGCCGGGTCGCGCGCGTCGGGCGACGTCATGATGGCGTGCTCCAGCGCCGTCTGGCAGCCGGCCTTGCACAGGGCCGTGTGCTGGCTCACGAGCGGCGCGATGTTCTTCACCAGCCCGCGCGCCTTGCCCGCGTTGCCCAGCAGCACCGAGACCACCTGGTCCACCGTCACCGCGTCGTGGTCCGGATGCCAGCAGTCGTAATCCGTGACCATCGACACGCTCGCGTAGCAGATCTCCGCCTCCCGGGCGAGCTTGGCCTCCGGCATGTTGGTCATGCCAATCACATCGCAGCCCCACTGCCGGTACAGCTTGCTCTCCGCCAGCGTGGAGAACTGCGGGCCCTCCATCACCAGGTACGTGCCGCCGCGCACGACCTGGATGTCCAGGCCCTCGCACGCGGACATCACCGCGTCGCCCAGGCGCGAGCACGTGGGCTTCGCCATGGACACGTGCGCCACCAGCCCCTGGGAGAAGAAGCTCTTCACGCGCGCGAAGGTGCGGTCCACGAACTGGTCCACCACCACGAAGGTGCCCGGCGGCAAATCCTCCCGCAGGCTGCCCACCGCGGAGACGGAGAGGATGTCCGTCACGCCGCTGCGCTTGAGCGCGTCGATGTTCGCGCGGAAGTTCAGCTCCGACGGCGGAATCTTGTGCCCGCGACCGTGGCGCGGCAGGAACACCACCGGCTGGTCGCCGATGCGCCCGAAGCAGAACTCGTCCGACGTCTCACCGAACGGCGACGACACCCGGCGCCACGAGACATCCGTCAGGCCGTCAATCTGATACAGGCCGCTGCCGCCGATGATGCCCAGCACGGGCTTGTTGGGACTCGACATGGGGAGGGACTCTGCTCCTGGAAGAGGAATCAATTCAAGACACGTGCGCGAACGGGTCGAGCGACGCGAAGTCGTGGAACACCGGGTGCCCGTGGCCCGGCGGCAGGGCCACCTCGCCCCGGTCCAGGGCCGCGGTGCGCAGGCCCGCCTGCTTCGCCGCGTCCAGCTCCGCCGTGTTGTCGGAGAGGAACAGGATGTCGCCGGGAGGCAGCTCCAGCGCCTGGGCAATCTTCGTGTACGACGCGGGCTCCACCTTGGGGCCGGTGGTGGTGTCGAAGTAGCCGGAGAACACCGGCGTCAGGTCCCCCTCCACGCTGTAGCCGAAGATCAGCTTCTGCGCGGCGATGCTGCCGGAGGAATAGACATACAGGCGCATCCCCTTCGCGTGCCATTCGCGCAGGGCCCGGGCCGCGTCCGCGTGGACGTGGCCCTTGATTTCGCCGCGCGCGTAGCCTTCCTCCCAGATGAGCCCCTGGAGCGTCTTGAGCGGCGTGGCCTTGCGGTCCACGTTCAACCAGCGCTGGAGCAGCGCGACGGTGCCCACCTCGTCCAGGCCGGGCTCGCCCGCGAGCGTGCGGGCGTCCGACAGGCACTGGCGCACGGTGGCCTGCTGGCCGTGCGTGGCGACGTACTCCGCCAGGTGCTTCCGGGCGAAGGGGAAGAGCACGTCCTTCACGAAGGCGATGGAGCTGGTGGTGCCTTCGATGTCCGTGACGACCGCCTTGGGGGCACTCACGGCGCGTACTTCGGGAAGCGCTCGGCGATGGTCTCGCCGGTGAAGTGGCCCACCCAGCCGTCCGGGCGGATGAAGAAGCGGATGGCGGCGAAGCGGGGCTTCTCGCCCATGTCGAACCAGTGCTTCATGCCCTCCGGCACGCTGATGAGGTCGCCTCGCGTGCACTCCACCTGGAACACCTTGTCGCCCGCGTGCAGGTAGAAGCAGCCGCTGCCCTCCACCATGATGCGGGACTCGTCCTCCGTGTGCTGGTGCTCGGAGAGGAACTTCTGGCGGGCGGCCTCCACGTTGGGGGCGTCCGGCTTGATGCGCGCCACGTCCACGGTGTTGTAGCCGTGGGCCTTCATCTCCGCGTCCACGATGTGCTTGTAGGCCGCGAGGACCTCCTCCTGGCCCGCGCCGTCCGGCAGGTCCACGGACGCGTCCACGCGCTCGAAGCGCACGCCCGCGGGCTTCAGCTCGCGGCGGATGTCCTCGGGCTCGGTGAAGACGCCCAGCGGCGCCTCCGGCTGGTGGTCGTGGTAGACAATCAGCTTGCTCATCGCCGCACCTTCATCTTCTCGAGTTCGTACGTCAGCAGGTGTTCCAGCGCCACCACGTGGCGGCGGGCCTCGGCCATGCTCCGGCCCCAGGTGTACAGCCCGTGGCCGGCGATGAGATACGCGACCAGGTCCGTGCGCTTCTGGAGCATCGCGGTCACCTTGTCCGCGAGCCGGGGGATGTCCTGGTCGTTGGGGAAGATGGGGATGGACACCGCGGCCTCGTGCGTGCGCGTGTCGCCCAGGGCCTTGAGCAGTTCGAAGTCCTGGAGCACCAGCTCGCCTTCCGCAAGCCGCAGGTTCGACAGGAGCGCGGCCACCACGGAGTGCGTGTGCAGCACGGCCTGCGCCTCCGGCCGGTCGCGGTAGAGCTGCAGGTGCAGGGGCGTCTCCGCGGACGAGCCCCTGGGCGGCGGCGCGTGGATGTCCGCGACCAGGATGTCCGCCTCCACCAGCTCGCCCTTGTCCACGCCGGAGCGGGTGACGGCGGCGGTGCGGGCATCCAGCCTGCGGGAGAAGTTGCCGCTGGTGGCGGGCACGAAGTTGCGCACGCTCAGGAAGCGGCCCACTTCGACGATTTCACGGGCCGCTTCGGACAGGGTCGCGGCGGGGGCCGGGTCGATGCTCATCCATCCCTCGGGGGAGCTTGAGGACGCGATGAAACATCGCGTTGATGACACGGAGCATAGTCCGGCGATCGCTGGTAGGCGCAAGGGAACGCAACGCAGGACGTCATGCGTCCTGCCGCCCTGCTCAGGTCCCGTCGAGCGCGAACGTGGCCAGCCGCGCGAACTCCTGCAGCCCGTCCCGCTCCAGCACGTCGTTGTGGCCGGCGCCCGGCACGGTCACCACGCGGGCGTGCGGGAAGCGCTGGCCCAGCGTACGGCCCATGTCGACGGGGACCACCTCGTCCTGCTCGCCGTGGATGATGAGGACGGGGATGGGGATGTGGGGGGCCTTGTCGAGCGACAGGTAGCGGTCACGCATCAGCAGCGACGCGGGCAGGAACGGGAGGGTCCGCTGGCCCATGGCGACCATGGACGTGTAGGGGGACACCAGCACCATGCGTGCACCGTATCCGCGCCGGGCCATCTCCACGGCGACGCCGGTGCCCAGGCTGCGCCCGCTGAGCACGATGTCCTCCGGCTTCACGCCCTGCTCGCGGAGGAACTGGAGCGCGGCCTCCGCGGACGCGTACAGGCCCGCCTCCGAAGGGCTGCCCGGCGACGCGCCGTAGCCCGGGTACTCCACCGCGAGGAAGCCCAGCCCCGCGTCCCCGAGTGCCTGGCCCAATCCCTGCTGCCACAGGAGCTGTTCGCCGTTGCCGTGGAAGTGCACCACGGTGGGGGCGCCCGGAGGCGCGGGCAGGTAGAAGCGGTCCACATTGAGGCCGGTGGCCAGCGGCACCACGCCGAAGCCCGGCTGATCACGCAGCGCCGAGGGCTCCGCTTGGGGCGCGGGGTAGATGAGGGACCGCTGCGCGGCGAAGGCAAGCGCGCACAGCGCGAGGTACAGCATGCCGGTGATGAGGACGAAGGCCATGAGGAGGCGGCGGAGGCGTTGCACGCGGGCACTCCATCACACCGCGCGCTTCCGGGGCGACACCTGGGCATTGAAGAGCTGCGGCCGCCACGTCACCGTTCGCGCCTGGGGCGTTGAGGAAGGCGTGCTTCGCGCCCGCGAAAGTGGAGCGCGCTGAAGAGGCGGCTGCTGCTTCACGACGACCGCACACCTCGGAGAGAGCTCTGTCCGCCAGATGAGAAGGTGAGAACCCCGCGAGGGCACACCTGTGGCGGAGCAGCTCGCGAAACCTGTCCGACTGTCCGACAAGTTTGAGGAGCACGGCCAGAGGGGCTCCTCCCTCCGTGCCGCGAAACCTGTCCGACTGTCGGACAGGTTTTGGGCGTCCGAGTCGGGCGGGGAGACTGGTCAACATGGAGGGCCGGCGCTTGGAGCGTGGCGGACTTCGGCCGCTTGCGCGTCACCCGGTGGCGCTCAGGTGAACATCCCTAGGACTCGGTCCTCGCTGTAGCCGGGGAACACCTTCGTCAGGGCCACTCCAGGACGGCAGGCCCGGAGGGCTTCGGACAGGGGGGCTCGGACGTCGGTCCAGGAGGGCACGTCCCGTCCGTCCTGGAGGCGGTCCACCGTGAGGGATTCGAAGCGGCCGTGCACGCCGCCCTTCACGCCGCCTCCCAGCGCGAACATCACGCCGCCCACGCCGTGGTCCGTGCCTTGATTGCCGTTCTCCTTCACCGTGCGGCCGAACTCCGTCATCACCAGCACCGTCACCGTGTCGAGCTTCGGGCCCAGGTCCGCCGCGAACGCGGTCAGCGCGTTGCCCAGCTCCTCGCACCGCTTCGCGAACGTGCCCTGGGTGACGCCCTGCGCGACGTGCGTGTCCCAGCCGCCCATCTCCGTCGCGGCGACCTCCAACCCCACGTCGCCCTTGATGAGTCGCGCGATGTCCTGGAGTCGGCGGGCCAGCGGCGTCGTCGGATACGTCACGCCGGGCGAGGCAGGCAGCTTCGCGAGGCGGGCTCCATCCAGCTTCGACATGGCCTCGAAGGCGTCCGCGCCCGCGCCCTTCAGGGCCTGATCCACCGCCCCGGCGTAGAGCGCGGAGAAGCCCTGCCGCGCGTCGCCATGCTGGCGTCCGGTGCGCAGCCGGAAGTCCTCCAGCCGCCCCAGCGCGAGAGCCCCCGCGTTGCCGTAGAGCGCGCGGGGCAACGTGGGTTGCAGCGCCACGGCTCGCAGGGGTGCGTCGTCCTTCGCGTCCAACAGCGCCCGGTTGAGCCAGCCGTCCGCGGTGGACTTGCGGCCCGGCGTGCCGGACTCCAGGAAGTCCTGCGCGTCGAAGTGCGAGCGCGGCGCGACGGGCAACCCCACTCCGGGGAGCACCGCGAGCCTCCCTTCCGACCACAGGGGCATCAGTGCACCGAGCGCGGGATGGAGACCGAAGGGGCCCGTGAGCCTCGGCGCGGCGTGCTCGCCCTCGAACTTGAGCGCGAGCGTGGGCCTTGCGCGCTGATAGGCGTCGTCTTCAACGGGCGGCACCAGCGACAAGCCGTCCGCGCCGCCGCGAAGGAACACCGTGATGAGCGCGCGACGGGCGGGCGCATCGCCTGGACTCGAGGCCCAGGCGCGGGACAGGAAGGACGGCGCCAGCACGAGGCCCGCGCCCGTCATGCCCAGGGATTGAAGGAACCACCTTCGGGAGAGCCGTGCGGTCATTGTTTCTGGAACTCCGGCGAGCCGAGCAGCAGCCCCGCGATGAGCGGCACATCCACGGGTGGCGCTTCGTCCACGGCGCTCGCGGCTTCACGCTTCTCCGCCAGCGCCGCGAGGATGGTGGCCTTTGTCTCTTCCGACGGCTTCGCTCCCAACAGCGCCTGTCCCAGGCCTTCCACCCACTCCACCGCCGTGGGCGCCTGCTTGGGCGCGAACGCGTCCAATGACACACGCGCTCCGGGCAGCCGGCCTCCCACCAGGTCCAGGCCGAAGTTGAGCCTCGCCACCAGCGCTCCGCTGTTCACCCAGGGCTCCGCCACCTCCGGGAAACCCGTGGGCGCGGGGGCCCGGTAGAGCGGCTCTCCCATCAAGGCCAGGTGGCGCAGCAGCCGAGGCGTCACCTCCACCTGTGCGTTCGTCGCTCGCAGCGCGGACACCACGTATTCGAACGGCGTCTTCACCTTCGCGGCCCGTGCCCGCGGCGACTGGAACTCCGGCGACTGGAACAACGCCCGATACACCGCGCGCAGGTCCCCCTGCGTGTCGAGGAACACCTTCGCCACGCGGTCCACCAACTCGGGAGAGGGTTCATCCGCGACGAAGCGTCGCGCGAGCTTCAGCGCCACGTGACGCGCGGTCGCGGGATGGCTCGCCAGCAGGTCCAGCACCCGCTCCCCGTCCTTCTCCCCGCCTCCCGCCGGAATCGCCTTCCCCAGCACCACCTTCGCGTCGCCGTCATGCGCCACCTTGCGGAAGACGAACGCGGGCTCCTTTCGCGGCTTGCGGATGCTCCAGCCCGTGAAGCAGCGCGCGACCTCGCGCACGTCGTCCTGCGTGTAGCCGCCGTCCACGCCCAGCGTGTGCAGCTCCAGCAGCTCGCGCGCGTAGTTCTCGTTGAGCCCCAGCTTCGGCTTCGCGTCTTCTTCGTCCTCCGCGTCCTCCAGCATCGCGGCCTGCCGGCGGAAGCGGCGCGGGTGGCGCAGCTCCTCCTGGCTCAGCCCCTCACGCGTGCTGCGCCAGTTGTCCAGGTAGAAGAGCATCGCCGGGTGGTGCGCCGTCGCGCCCAGCAGCTCCCGGAAGGTGCCGAAGACATGCGGCCGGATGGCGTCGCGCTCGTAGGACGTGGCCAGCCACTTCACCACGCCTTTGTCCTCGGAGACGTTGAAGTGGTTGAACCAGAAGTCCACCAGCACCTCCTCCAACTGGCGCGGACTCTCCACCGCGCGCAGCACCCGCGCGGAGGAGCGCTCGAAGACGACGCGCGCAGGGCCCCGCTCGCGCTTCTCCTCGGGGGGCATCTCCGGCGGTGGCCTGGGGTAGTCCTCCACGAGCTGCTCCATGGACATTCCCAACGTGGGGAACGCCTGGAGCTTCGCGCTCAACCCGGGCGGCAGCGCGGCACCGGACGCGGGCTGGAGCTGGGCGTCCACCCACCCGTCCACGCCCAGCCGCTTCATCTCCGCCAGGTCGCGCGCCGAGGGGCCGTACGCCAGCCGCTGCAGCACGTGCACCGCGCGCGCCTCGTCGAAGGGCGCGGGCGCTTCAGGTGCCGTGACCTGCGACCGCGACGCACACGACAGGCACACGGCCACCAGGGGCCAGACAGGGAGGGCGCGCATGGTGATGCATTCAACCCCGGACGCGCCCGGAAGTTACGTGCCTGCCTTGAAGCTCAGTGCAGCATCGCGCCGAAGAGCGACATGCCCAGGTTCACCGCCGACGCGATGACCAGTCCCGCGCCCACCAGGCCCGCCGCCGTGAGGGCCATGGGGTTGCGGTCCGCGATGCGCAGGCCCTTGTGCAGGGTCTTCTTCAGCATCGTGCGCTGGCAGTGCACGTGGATGCGGCCCTCCAGCGCGGCCTGCAACTGCGCCACCATGTCGTCCACGGACTCGAAGCGGTCCTTGGGGTCCTTGCTCATCCCCTTCTTCACGAACCACATCAGCTCCGCGGGCACCGGGCCCTGCGCGCTGTGCTTGTGCATGGCCCCCATGCTCAGCTCGCGCGTCTGCACCGCCGTCATGATGTCCGGCACGGACTGGATGCCTTCCAGGTAGTGCGACAGCGACAGGAGCTCGTGGAAGAGCACGGACAGGCTGTAGACGTCGCTGCGCGCGTCCATCGTTTCATGCTCGCCGCGCGCCTGCTCCGGGGACATGTAGAGCGGCGTGCCCACCACGGAGCCCAGCTCCGTCTGGAGCGGCCGCGCCGAGTGCAGGTCGTTGTTCGGCGTGCCCTCCGGGAGGGCCCTGGCCGCGGACGCACCCACGCGGCGCGCGAGGCCCCAGTCCAGCACCGTCACCTCGCCGAAGGGGCCCACCATGATGTTCGCGGGCTTCAGGTCGCGGTGGATGAAGCCCTTGCCGTGCGCGTACGCCACCGCGTGCAGCACGCCCAGGAAGATCTGCACCCGCACCTGGAACGGATAGCGCACCAGCGCGTCCAGCTCCGAGTTGCGCAGCCGGGCGATGATGGACTCCAGCGTCTCGCCCTTCAGGTGCTTCATCAGGAAGTAGTACCGGCCCTGCTCATCCACGCCCACGTCGTGCACGGGCGCGATGTTCGGGTGGTCCAGCATGCCCACCGTGCGGATCTCCTCCACGAAGCGCAGCACCCGGTCCAGGTCCGCGCCCGGGGGCAGCCGCTTGAGCGCGACCTCCCGCTCGATGTCGTGGTCGCGGATGAGCACCACCTCGCCCATGCCGCCCTGCCCCAGCGGGCGCACTTCCTCGAAGCGCTCGCGCTGCAGCGGAATCACGCTGGGCTGCTGCCCCTTCCACTCCACGCGCGGCAGCACCGTGTTGCGCCGCTGGGTCGTGGACGCACCCGGGGTGAGCGTGGGAGCCAGCGCCGCGGCTCCCGAGTTCGGAGAAATGAGCGTGTTTTCCAGGCCGGCCGCGAGCGTTTGACTCATGGGACGCCAGGAATAGCAGGCACTCCCCGCGCGCGCCCACCTACGCGCAGTCCATGACGCAACCGCGCGAAACCACTGGGCCGGCAGGCGGCCAGGCTTCACCCCGCCGCGGCGAAGGGCACGTCCAGCACCGGCAATTTCGTAGCGCCGGGCAGGTCGTAATGCCACCACTCCATCCGGTTGCGCTGGAAGCCGGCGCCCTCCATGGCCTTGCGCAGCACCTCGCGGTGCTCGCGGGAGGCCGGGGTGCCGCCGGTGTAGCCGTGGTGCGCCGCGGGGGTGAAGTCGTCGAAGGGGGTGGGCATCTCCACCTCCGCCCCGTCCTTCGTCACCAGGGTCAGGTCCACCGCCCCGCCCCGGTTGTGATTGGAGCCCTTGCGCGGGTCCGCCACGTAGCCGGGCTTGGGCAATATCTTCCACATCTCATACTGCACCGCGCGCGGCCGGTAGCAGTCGTACACCTTCAGCCGGTAGCCCTGGGCCCGCAGCACCTCCGCGGCCCGCGACAGGCGCTTCACCGAGTCCGGCAACAACAGACACCGCGCGCCGTCCGGGTACACCTGCCGCTTGAGGAAGTTGTCCTTCGTCGCGTAGCGCAGGTCCAGCACCAGGTCCGGGATGACGGTGGCCGCGTCCACCAGTTCCGCCTTCGGCGCGGCGGACTTCGGTGCGCCTCCGAGCAGCGCCAGGGTCAGCATGAAGCCTGCCGCCGGGAGCATCAGCGCACCCCGTCCGTGTACACGGTGGGGTCCGGCACGCCCGCCTCCTGGAAGCCCTTCGCGCGCAGGAGGCAACTGTCGCAGCGGCCACACGCGCGGCCCTGCGCGTCCGGGTCGTAGCAGGAGTGCGTCATCCCGTAGTCCACGCCCAGCTTCACGCCGGCCTGGATGATCTGCGCCTTGGTGAGGCCGGAGAGCGGCGCGTGCACCTTGAAGGTCGCGCCCTCCACGCCCGCCTTGGTGGCCAGTTGGGCCATGGACTCGAAGGAGCGGATGAACTCCGGGCGGCAGTCCGGGTAGCCGCTGTAGTCCACCGCGTTGACGCCGATGTAGATGTCCGTGGCGCCCACCACCTCCGCCAGGCCCAGCGCCATGGAGAGGAACAGCGCGTTGCGCGCGGGCACGTAGGTGACGGGGACGTCGTGGGACATGGCGTCCTCCGTGCGGTCCTTGGGCACGGGGATGTCGTCCGTGAGGGCGGAGCCGCCCACCTGCCGCAGGTCCACCGTCACCACGCGCACGTCGCGCACGCCCATGGTGGCCGCGACCTTCTTCGCCCGCTCCAGCTCCACCGCGTGGCGCTGCCCGTAGGCGATGGACAGGCACACCGGCTCGAAGCCGTCCGCCTTCGCCATCGCCAGGCACGTCGTTGAGTCCAGGCCTCCGGACAGGAGCACCACCGCACGCTTCGCCATTCCATCCTCCACTTCGGGGCGGCGCACGTTACACGACGGGGACGGGCCCCGGGTGTTTCAGTCGATGCGGTCGCCGCTCACCGTGTACACGGTGGTGCAGGTGCTGGGGTTGCACGTGCAGCTCTTGCTCCCGCTCTTGCTCGGCAGGAAGACGTCCGTGAGCGTGCCGCACGCGAGCGACACGTCGTAGCCGTTCTCCGTGGGCGCGGGGAGGTCGCCCTCCGGCACGCCGCCGTCCAGGCGCTTGCAGTCGCGGGCCACGTTGCGCGCCTGGCTGTCGCTCAGGAGCATGACGTCCATGGCCTCCTCGATTTCGGAGTCCTCGCAGCCGGTGCCGCACGAGTCGCGGCGCGCGATGGCGCGGTGGGTGGAGGACACGCTCTGGCCGGTGTAGCCCGCGTCGCGCGAGAAGCCCTGCACGGTGAAGAAGCCCGTGCCCGCGTCGGTGTCTCGGGAGAAGGTGCCCTCGAAGTAGAAGCTGCCCGCGTCGTCCAGTTGCGCGAAGTCGCGCGAGCCCGCGTCACACGTGGTGCGCGCCGCGTCCAGCTTCGCCTGGAAGCGGAACGTCCCCATCACCTGGTCGCCCGGGTAGACGGGGTCGTTGAAACAGCCCACCGCCACGGCCAGGGCCGCCGCGGGGAAGAGCGCCACTGCCAGTCGCTTCAGGTGCATGACGCGCTCCAGGTTAGGCGTCCAGCGACGCCAGGGCCAGTTGGCGGAAGGCCTCGCTGCGGGACAGCACCGCTCCCACATCCACGCCGGCCGGGTCACCGCCGCGCACGTCCGAGTCCAGCCGCGCCAGCACGCGCCCCGCCGCCAGCGACGCGGGCATCGCGCGCCAGGCCGCCACCGCCGCGTCCTCCCACGCCAGCACCGCGCCGGGGCGGGTGAGCTCCACGCCCTCCGAGCCCAGCGCCAGCGCCAGCGCGCACAGCCAGCCCAGCTCCACCGCGCCGAAGCAGCCGAGCGCGCCCGCGCCCAGCACCAGCGCGTCCGGCGACGTGAGGTACGCCTCCACGCCGCCGCGCGGGTCGACGGACACGCGCACGCCCTGCGCGCCCAGCGACTCGAGCACCGGCTTCAGCGCGACGTGCAGCCGCGCGAGGCTGGCCTCCGTCACCGGCACCAGGCCGTCCGGCTCCGGGTGCTGGAAGTCCTGCGCGGGCCGCTCCAGCCGGGATACGGGCGCGCGCGGCGCGGGGGCGTCGCTGCCCACGAGCGCGGCGCCGATGCCGTCCGTGCGCTCCGCCTCCGGACGGCCCAGGGCGCGCAGCGCCTCCGCGTACAACGTCCAGCCGTCCACGTCCGGCCACTTCTCCCGCAGGAGCGCGGGCCAGAAGCGCACCGCGAGCACCGCGCCGTCCGGGGTCGGAGAGAAGCGCTCGGTCACCCACCGCGTCAGCGCGGGCGTGAGCTGGTTCGCGTCCGCGAGCCGCTCCGCCAGCCGCACCGCCGGGCCCACGAGCTGCGCGTCCAGGTAGCCGCGGAGGATGACCTCCAGCTCCGCGGGGTCCCGCGTGAGGCGCTCGCGCAGCCGCAGCGCCTCGCCCACCAGGCCGCGCGCCTCGGCGAACTTCACGCGGCGGGCCAGCCGCTCGTCCGAGTCCGGGAGCTGCTCCAACTGCGTGGCGGCTTCGGCCCAGCGCTGCTGTGCTTCGTAGGCGTCCGCCAGGCGCTCGCGGTACGGCGCCCACGCGTCGGCGCCCGCGAGCTTCGCGAGGGTGTCCGCCAGCGCGAGGAACACCGTGGACTCGCGCGCCTCGTCCACCAGCGCGAGCAGCGCCCGCACGGCGGCGAGGCTGTCCGCGTCGTCGGTGAGGGCGGCCTCGAAGGCCTCGCGCGCCTCCGCGGGCTGGGCCAGGGGGCCTTGCAGCAGCTCGCCGCGCTCCAGGTGCAGCAGCGCGCGCGCCTTCGCGTCCTTCGTGTCCTGGGCGATGAGCGCCAGCGTGCGCTCCGCGGACTCCAGGTGGCCCAGCTCGCGCTCCAGGGCGTAGCGCTCGCGCAGCAGCTCCTCGCGGCGCGCGGGCCAGCCGTCCGCGGCGAAGGCCAGGGACTCCAGCCGCGCGGGCTCCGGCAGCGCGCGCACGCGGGCGAGCACCGCCTCGGCCAGGGCCTCCGGCTCCAGGCCCAGCTCCGGCAACAGGAGCAGCAGGCGCGCGCCGAGGCCGGGCTCTCCGCCCAGCTCTTCCAGGGCGCGCAGGCGCGCGAGCGCCGGGGCCGGACGGGCGCGCAGCACCTCGTCGCGCAGCGCCACGGCGAAGGCGGCGTCCCGGTCGTAGGACAGGGCCGCCAGCTCCAGCAGGCCCTCCCACTCCGCGTCCTCGCGCAGTCCGTCCGCCAGCGCGGTGGCGTGGGCGGGGTCCGCGTCCGGCGTCGCGACCAGGGCCCAGAGGGCCACGCGCGTGCGGGCCGCGTCTCCCGCCTGCGCGGCCATGGCCAGCGCGTCGGTGTACTCGCCCGCGGCCATGGCGGGCGCGAAGCCCACGTCCAGGGCGCGCGCGAAGGCGCCCAGGCGGGCGAAGCGCTCGGCCAGCTCCGACGCGGACAGCATGTCCGGCGCGTCGGTGGCGATGCGCTCGACGACCTCCAGCGCCTCGCCCATCTCGCCCGCCTTCTCCCAGAGGCCGGCGGCCTCCAGCAGCAGCGGGGGGCGCTCCTCCGGCGCGGCGAGCCGGGCCGCCTGGAGCAGCGCGCGGGCGGCGCGGGGCGCGTCCCCGGAGGCGCGGTGCAGGTGCGCGACGAGCAGCGCGGCGCGCAGGTCCGGCTCCGTGGCGACGGCGGCCTTCGCGGCCTTGAGCGCGTCCTCCAGCAGGCCCGCCTTCTCGAAGGCGCGCGCGGCGGCCACCAGCAGCGACACGCGCTGCTCGCCCGACGCGAGCTCCGCCCGGGCCACGCGGACCTCAGCGCGGCGCGCGTGCGCGTCACCGAGCAGCGGCTCCAGGGCCTCCAGCGCGTCGGCGTAGCCGGCACCGGAGGCGCCCCGGGCCACCACCGCCTCCAGCGCGTCGCGAGCGGCCTCCTCGCGGGCCGCGTCCCTGGCCAGCCCCGCGAACTCCAGCCGGAGCACCGCGGACTCGTCCGCGTCGTCCGTGAGCGGGATGAGCCGCTCCAGCGCGGCGAGCAGCTCCGTGGACTCCTTGCGCGCGCGCAGGCCGTCCACCAGGGCGCGCAGGGCGGCCGGGTTCTCCGGGTCCGCCTCCGCCGCGCGGCGCGTGAGGGCCCAGGCCGTGTCCGCGTCCGACAGCGACTCGTTCGCCACGGACGCGGCGGCGAGCAGCAGCTCCGCGGCGCGCGAGCCTCCCGCGGCCTCCGCGCCCGCTTCGTAGATGCCCAGCAGGTCGCCATGGCGGCCCAGGGCGCGCAGGCCCTCCACCGCGCGGTCGATGACGCCCGCGTCCGCGGGGCGCAGCCGCGCCAGGGGCACCAGCGCGTCGATGGCCTCGCGCGGGTCGTCGAAGAGGTCGGCCGCGCGGCGCAGCAGCACCTCCTCCGTCGCCGCGTCCTGGGCCCTGCGCGCCAACTGCAACGACGCCCGGTACAGGCCGGGGCCGTTGCCCGTGCGCGAGTGGACCTCCGCGAGCAGCGACAGCGCCTCGCCGCCGCGCGCGCCCTCCGGCTCCAGCGAGACCACCGCCTCGAAGGCATCCGCCGCGTCGTGGAACGCGCCCGACGCGAGCGACGCGTGGCCCAGGCGCAGCCACGTGCGCACGCGCACCGGCACCGGCAGCGAGTCCCCGCCCAGCGCCAGCACCCGGCGGTCATACGGCTGCGCGGCGGCGGGGCCTCCGCCCTGGGCGGCCAGCTCGGCGCGCGCGCAGAGGGCGTCCACGTCGCCGCCCGCGCGGCCCAGGTAGTCGTCGAAGGCCTCCGCGGCCTTGAGCGCTTCGCCCGCGTCCAGCAGGCGCTGGGCCCGCTCGCGCAGCAGGGGCAGCGCCTCCGTGGGGGCCACGGCCTCCGCGCGCTGGCCCAGCAGGTCCGCCAGCCGGCGCACGTCTCCGGCGGCGCGCTCGCGCACGTGCTGGAAGGCCTCCGCGTTGGCGGGGTCCAGTTCGAAGGCGCGGTCCTCGCAGAGGATGGCGCGCTCGCGGGCCCCTTCCTCGCGGAAGGCGCTGGCGGCGGCGAGGTAGCTCGCGGCGGCCTCGGCGGGCGTCTGGCGCTCGGCGCGGCGGAGCATCAGCTCGGCCAGGGCCTGGCGCTCGCCGCTCTCCTCCAGGTAGGCGCGGTGGCGCGTGAAGACGGGCTCCCGGAAGGGGTCCGCCTCCAGGAGGATGGCGTCGAACTCGGCGGCGTCCGCGGGGCGGCGCACCTGGTGCAGCAGCTCCGCGGCCTGCGCGGTCAGGTTCAGGTCGTCCGGCTTCGCGGCGCGCGCGGCGATGAGCGCGGCGGCGGCGGCCTCCGGCTTGTTCGCGCGGTCGCGGTAGAGGACCGCGGCCTGGTACAGCAGCGCCGCGTGGCGGTCGGCGTCGATCTCCGACTCCGCGCACTCCTCGTACCAGGCGGCCAGCTCCGCGAGCCGGCCGTCGCGCTCCAGCAGCTCCGCGAGCAGGCCTTCGGCTTCCGCGAGCCACCGGTCCTGGCGCAGGGCCTGGCGCAGGAAGCCCTCCGCCTTCGCCGTGTCCGCGAGCTCGCCCAGGTGCAAACGGGCCAGGCGCAGCAGCACCGCCGCGCCCTCGCGCGTGCCCGTCATCCGGGGCAGCCCGCGCTCCCACCAGCGCGCCTCGGCGGCGGCGTCGTCGCGGCGCTCGGCCAGGGCCGCGCCCATGCGCGCGGTGTCCAGCTCCGCGGCCAGCCCGAAGGCGCGCTCCAGCGAGGCCTCCGCCGCGTTCAGGTCCAGCTTCACGTCGCGCAGCAGCTCCGCGCGGCGGCGCTCGCACGCGGCGGCCTCGGCGTTGCGCTCACCGGCGGCGAGCAGGTCGCGGGCGTTGGCGAGCGAGCGCAGCGCGTCGTCCGTGCGGCCCATCGACTCCGCGAGCCGGGCCTCCTCGTCGTAGGCCGCGAGCGCGGCGTCCACGTCTCCAGCCTCGAGGCTGAGCGCGGCCACCGGCTGGAGCTCCGCCAGCAGCTCCGCCGTGCGGCCCGTCTCGCGGTAGAGGGCGACGAGCCGGCGGCGCAGCGGCAGCGGCTCCTTCGCCATCTTCGCCGCGTGGGACAGCAGGGACGCGGCGATGCCCGCGTCCGCCAGCGCCTCGCGCGCCCGCTCCGCCAGCGACACCAGCCGCGCGACGGTGTCCTCGGACGGCGCCAGCACGCGCGCGTGGGCGACGCGCACCTCGAAGGCGCCGCGCGGATCGTCGCGCTCCAGCAGCGCGGAGAGCCGCTCCACGGCGCGCTCGCACAGCGGGCGCTGCGTGAGCAGGGACCGGTACGCGGCCACCGCGCGCTTCACGTCGCCGGCCTGCTCGGCCAGGTCGCCCAGGCGCAGGCTGGTAGCCTCCGCCGCCTCCGGGGCCGCGCGGAAGTCCGCCGCCTGGACCAGGGCCTCTTGCAACGGCAGGGCCTCGCGCACCGCGCCGCGCGCGTAGAGCAGGTCCGCCAGCGTGGCCAGGTCCTCGCCCTTCGCGGGCACCCGCTCATGCGCGCGACGCGCCAGGGCCAGCGCCCGGTCCAGCTCCTGGGCCTGCCGCGCGTAGGTGACGCCCTCGCGCAGCAGCGCCGCGGCCTCGGCGGCGTCGGCGTCCTCCGCCGCGGCCTCCAGCAGGCCCGCGGCCTCCAGCAGCTCGCCCCGGCCGGCCACCAGCGACACCAGCCGGCGGCGCACCGCCGCGTCCGCCGGGGCCAGCCGCAGCGCCTGGCGCAGCGCGGCCTCCGCGGGCGCGCCCTGCCCCAACCGGTCGAGGTAGAGGCTCGCGAGCTCCGAGTACAGCGACGCGGCGGCGGCGGGCGGCGCGTGGGGCGCCTCGGCGGCGAGCAGCTCCGCGAGCCGGGCCCAGTCCTCCAGATCGCGCAGCACGCGCTGCAACGCGAGCGTCGCCTCCTCGTGGCGCGGCGCCAGGATGAGCGCGGCCTCCAGGTCGCGCGCGGCGGCCTCGCGGTCCTCCTGGGCTTCGAGCAGCGCGGCGCGCAGCAGGAGCGCCTCCACGCGGCGGGCGATGGGCCCCTGGCGCGCGGCCTCGGCCAGCGCGGCGGCTTCGTCCGCGGGCTTGCCTTCGCGGCGGGCCAGCTCGGCCAGTTGGAAGAAGGCATCGCACCGCGCGTCGGCGGGCGGCTCCAGCGCGATGGCGGCGCGCAGCGCGTCTCCGGCGGAGGCGCGCTCGTCCTTCTCCATCAGCACGGAGGCCAGGGCCAGCAGCCGCTCGCGGGCGCGGGCGCCCAGGGTGGCGTCGGCGGCCACGGCGCGGCGCCACGCCTCCAGCTCCGCGGGCGCGTCCGACGCCTCGCGCGCCAGCTCCGCCAGCATCAGCAGCAGCGGCGCGGGCCGGCGAGACAGCTTCGCGGCCTGGGCGCAGTCGTCGCGCGCGGGACCCGTGCGGCCGGCGCTCCGGTGCAGCGTGGCCCGGCGCGCGAGCAGCTCGGCGCGGGCCTCCCCCGACGCGGCGGACACCAGCGTGCCCAGCAGCTCCAGCCGCTCGGACTCTTCCTCCGGCGTGCCCGTGCCGGGCGGGGGCAGCAGCTCCAGCAGCGCCTGCGCCGCCCACGCGTCCTGCGGCTCCTCCGCCAGCAGGCTGCGCAGCGAATCCGCCGAGGCGCTCGCGCGGCCCAGGGCGAGGCACAGCTCGGCCAGCTCGCGGCGGGCCTGACGGCGGGCGTCTCCGGAGAGGCGCGGCCACAGCTCCACCAGCAGGTCCGCCAGGGCCTCGCGGGCGCCGGCCTTGCGGTGCAGCGCGGCCAGCTCCAGGCGCGCGTCCAGGTCCTCCGGCGTGCGCGCGCAGAACTCCGCGAGCAGCCGCCGCGCCGCGTCCGTGCGGTTCGCGCGCACGGCGGCGGTGGCGGCCTTGCGCGTGAGGGCCACGCGCTCCGCCTCGCGCGGGGCGTCCACGTCCGCGGGCGGCAGGGCCAGCACCGCCTCGAAGTCCTCCAGCGCGGCGCGGGCATCCGTGGCCAGCCGCAGCTCGCCCCGGCGGATGCGCGCTGGCGCGAACGTCGCGTCGCGCTCCAGCGCCTCCGCGAGGAAGGCCTCCTCGCGGCTCGTGCCCGCGGCCAGCAGCGACGCGCGGAAGAGCAGCTTCGAGCCCGCCCGCGCATCCGGAACCAGCGTGGCCCGCCGCGCGTACAGCCGCGCCGCCTCCAGCTTCTCGCCGCGCTCCAGCTCCAGCTCGGCCAGGGCCTCCAGCACCTCCGCGGCGAGCGGCCCCTCGGGGCTCGCCTCCAGCGCGGAGGCCAGGCGCATCAGCGCGGCGGCCTTCTCCCCGCGCTCCAGCAGGGCGCGAGCGCTCTGGAGGAACAGCGGCGCCGCCTCCTCCGCCCGGTCCGCGCCCGCCAGCGCCTGCGCGCGCGTGGCCCACAGCTCGGCCAGCGCCTGCGTCTCGCCGGCTTCCGTGTAGAGGGCCTCCAGCCGCGTGGCGAGCACGTCGTCCAGCCGCCGCAGCGGGAACGCCTGCGCGTACGCGGCGATGGCGCCCTCGCGGTCACCCAACAGCTCGCACGCGCGGCCCAGCCGGGCGCGCACGTCCGCCAGCTTCTCCGGCGCCGCGGTGCGCGGCAGCGTGGCCAGCAGCGACTCCAGCGCGCGCCGGGCGTGCTCGGGCCGCTCGCAGCGCAGGCTCAGGTCCGCCAGGTCCAGCAGCACCGCCGCGTCCGGAGCGAGCCGCGCGGCCTTCTCCAGCGCCACCAGCGCGTCACCCACGCGGCCCAGCCGCGCCTCCAGCACGCCGGCCAGCTCGCGCAGCGCCGCCGCCGCCAGCCGCTTGTCGCCCTGCGCCTCCGCCACCCGCGCGCGGTCCTCCAGCGCGGTGGCGAGCCCCGCCAGGTCGGAGCGCTTGCGCTGCAACGCGCACAGCTCGCCCAGCGCCGGCAGGTCGTCCGGCTCCGCGCGCAGCACCTCCTGCAACGCGTGCACGGCCAGGTCCAGGTCGAAGGCCAGGTCACGCGCGGCCACCGCGAGCCGGCGGTACTTCTGCGCCCGCTCCTTCGGCTCCGTCGTCAGCCGCGCCAGCGCCGCGAGGCAGCGGGTGAGCTGCGCGCCGTCGCGGCGGGCCTCGGCCAGCGCCAGCAGCGACTCCAGCGCGGGACGGTGGTCGCCGTCCGCCTCCAGCGCGAGCGTGAGCAGCTTGTCGGCCTTGTCCGCCTGCTGGAGCTTGCCCCGGTACAGCTCGCCCGCCTCGGCCCACAGCGCGGCGCGGGCCTTCGGCTCCTCCTTGAGGGCGGCGGCCTTCTCCAGCGCCTCGGCCAGCTCCTGCGAGCGGCCGGTGACGCGGAAGTACGGGATCAGCTCCTCCAGCGCGACCGCGTCGCGCGGATCCAACGCGAGCGCCGCTTCCAGGTGCTCACGCGCCCGCGCCGGGTCGCCCAGCTTCGTGCGCGACAGGCGCGCCAGCGCGTGGTGGCTCTCGTGCGCGGCGTGACGGACGCTCTCCGAGCGCGGCGCCGGCCCCGCCAGCTCCAGCGCCTGCTGGTAGCCGCTCAGGGCCTCCTGCAACCGGCCCAGGCCTTCCGCCACGCGCGCGGAGGCGAACAGCGGCTCCGGCTCACCGGGCAAGAGCGACACGGCCTCGCGGTAGCGCAGGAGCGCGTTCTCCGGCTGCTTCAGGCCCTCTTCCCACACCCGGCCCGCGAGCAGGTCCGCCTGTCCCACGCGGTCCAGCTCATGGCGCGCCATGGACACTTCACGCAGCCGGTCCAGCGCCTTCAGCGCGCGCAGGTGCTCACCGCCGCGGTGGCACAGCTCGCCCAACAGCAGCAGCGCGTCTGGCTGGTCCGGCGACAGGCGCAGCGCGGCCTCGCAGTGCAGCCGGGCCCCCGCGATGTCGTCCTCCGTCTGCGCGCACAGCCGCGCCAGGTGCACGTGCGCGTCCGCGGCCTCCAACGGGTCGCGAGCCAGCGCCGCGAGCCGCCGGTACGCCCGCACCGCGCCCGCCCGGTCGCGCGCCTGATCCGACGCGCGCGCCAGCGCCTTCAGCGAAGGCAGGTGGTCCGGCTTGAGGCCCAGCAGCTCATGCAGCGCCTTCACCGCCACCTGGGGCGCGGTGTCGCGCGAGGAGCGCGCGGCGGCCTCGGCGGCGAAGAACGCGGCGGCCTCCTCGGAAGTCCTACGGGCCAGCGCGCACAGCGCCAGGTAGCGCTCCGCCGCGCGGGCACCCTCGCCCCGGCGCTCGCGCACCACGGCCTCGCCCCACAGCGCCGCGGGGCTGCGGTCCCGGCGGCGTGACAGCGTGGCCGCCACGTCCAGGGCCAGGTCATGCGCCTGCGGATCCGCGACCAGCAGCGCCAGCAGCCGCTCCGCCGCGAACGGGTGCGCGTCCTGCGCGTCCCCGGCCTGGAGGTACGCCTGCCGCGCCTCCGCGAGCCGTCCCTGCGCGACCAGCCCCTCCGCGTCCGCGAAGGCCCGGGCGCCCTCCAGCGCCAGCATCAGCTCCTCGTCCGGCGCGGCGGGCGGCGGCAGCCCTCCGGCGGCGAAGCGCAGGCGCAGGCCGGTGCTCGAGACCTCCGCCGCGGACAGGCGCGCGGTGTCCAGCGTGGGCACCTTGTAGCCCCGGCTCAGCGCGGCCCGCTCACACAGCGCGGGCAGCACGCGGGTGGAGAAGCCGGTGGCGCCGCGCACCTCCACGTCCGGCAACAGGCCCAGCGCGCCCACGGCCTCCGACAGCAGGCCCGGCAACTGCACGGACGGCGTGGCGGAGAAGCCATACAGCCGCACGTCGTAGACGTAGACGGCCAGCCGGTCCCCGTCCGCGTCGAAGGCGATCTTGAACGTGAACGGCGTGCGCTCCGGCGCCGGCAGCCGGCCCTGGCCCTCCAGGTAGCCGGGGCGGAAGTGCAGCCGCAGCTCCTCCACGCCCGCGAGCCGCCCGGCCAGCTCCGCCACCTTGCGCGTGACGAGGTCCGCGTCGACCGTCAGCTCCAGGAAGCCGAAGAGCAGCTTCTTGCGCTGGTAGCGCGTGGCGCCCGCGCTGACGTTGAACGGGAAGCTGACGTCCGGAATCTGGAGCGCGAAGTCGGCGATGCGCAGCCCGGGCTGGACCTCCAAGGCCGGAAAGCCCACGAACGCACGCCGATCCAACAGGCGAAGCTCGGGGGCGGCGCCGGAAGCAGGCGCGACGGGCTTGGGGGACTCGCTATCGGTGGCCATCGGTGGAGGGTGGGGAGGCTACCATGACCCCTAAGCCCTGGAATTTTTAGGCAAACCCTTGGCTGGGAAGCAGGCGGCGGGGCACGGCATACCCAGGCGTTCTCCAGGTGATTCCGTCCTGGAGGAACGTCATGCGCCCAAAGCGGAAGCCGTGCAAGATGCCGCGCCGTGCTGGCCCCCGACGCACTGGTCCTCGACGGTCGATTCCGGGTTCTCAAGCCCCTGGGCTCCGGGGGCATGGGAGAGGTGTACCTGGGTGAGCAGGTCTCCCTGGGCCGCAAGGTCGCCATCAAGGTCCTGCACCACGACCTGCACGCCCAGGCCGGCATGGCGGAGCGCTTCAAGCGCGAGGCGCGCCTGCTCTCCGCGGTGGAGCACCCGGCGGTGGTGCGCATCGTGGACTTCGGCCAGTCCGGCGACGCCGCGTGCCTCGTCATGGAGTTCGTGGAGGGGCAGAGCCTCTATGACGCGCTCCAGGGCGGCCCGCTGCTCGCGCCCCGGGCGCTGGCGCTGCTCCAGCAGTTGGCGGAGGGGCTGGCCGCCATCCACGACAAGGGCATCATCCACCGCGACCTGAAGCCGGAGAACGTCCTCATCTCCCCGTCCGCGCGCGGAGAGCAGGCGCGGCTGCTGGACTTCGGCATCGCGCGGCTGGTGGAGCCGGAGGCGGGCAGCGCGCTCAGCCAGGTGGGCGTGGTGCTGGGCACGCCGGAGTACCTGTCCCCGGAGCAGGCCGTGGGCGCGAAGGTGGACACGCGCAGCGACCTGTACTCGTTCGGGGTGCTGGCCTACCGCGTGCTGTCCGGGCGGCTGCCGTTCGACGGGCCTTCGCCGCGCCACTTCCTGTCGCAGCACGCCTCGCACGCGCCGCTGCCGTTGGACCGCGCGGCCCCGCAGTTGTCGCGCTACGTGGGGCTGCTGTCGCTGGTGATGCGGCTGTTGGACAAGGACCCGGCGAAGCGTCCGCAGACGGCGAGCGAGCTGGCGGACGCGCTGGGCCTGGCGCACGCGGCGCTGATGGCGTTCACGCCGAGCCAGGGCACGCCCATCGTCCACGCGAACATGACGCCCTCCAGCGGCACGGCGGCCTTCGGGATGAACCCGGCGGCGCCGGCAGGCCCGGGCTCGGGCACGGCGGCCTTCGGCGTGGCGCCGGCGCCAGCGGGGACGACGCCCCCGGCGCAGGCACAGCCGCGCACGGGCACGGCGGCGTTCGGGACCACGGGCCGGCTGTCAGGCCCGATGGCGGCGGTGACGGGCGGCGCCGCGGCGGCGAAGGCGCAGAACGTGACGGTGATGCTCACCGACATCCAGGGCTTCACCGACCGGATGAGCCGGCAGACGCACGAGGAGAACGCGCGGATGCTGGACACGCACGACCGGCTGCTGCTGCCGCTGGTGCGAGAGCACGACGGCAAGCTGGTGCAGAAGCGCGGAGACGCGCTGGTCGCGGTCTTCCGGGCCCCCACCGCCTCCATCCGCTGCGGCATGGCGATGCAGCAGGCGCTGTGGCGCTACAACCAGACGGTGCCGGAGGAGCACCAGCTCCACATCCGCGTGTGCCTGCACGCGGGCGAGGTGCTGGTGACGAACGACGCGGTGCTCGGCGAGCCGATGGAGGTCGTCAAGGCGGTGGAGCACGTGGCCGCCGCGGACGAGGTGACCTTCACCGAGGCCGTGAACATGGTGCGGAACCGCGCCGACGTCCCCGCCGAGCCCTGCGGCACCATCCCCCTGCCCGGACGCGAGGAGAAGGTGCAGTTGTACCGGCTGACGCGCGCGACGGAGGGCTCGCCGTTCGGCGCGGCGCTGGGCACCCCCGACTCCGGGGCCAGGCCGTCACCGCTCGACGTGCTGCGCGCGAAGGCGCTCCAGGGCGTGGCCTTCCTGCGGCAGCGTCCGCGCGTGATGGCGGGCGGCGCGGGCGCGCTGGCGCTGGTGGTGGCGGGCGCAGCCTGGATGGCGCACGCGAATGATCCGCGGGTGCAGGCGCGCGGGCTGCTGGACGACGACAAGCCCCGGGAAGCGCTCCAGCGGTTGGAGGCGCCGGACGCGCCGGATGACGCGGAAGCGAGGCAACTGCGCGCGGCGGCGAAGCACGCGCTGAACAGGCACAACGAGGAGCACGGCCTCATCCTGGGCCTCGACGAGGAGGGCCGGCGGGCGCCGGAGCCGAGGCTCCTGGACGGGCTGGCCGAGGACTTCGGCAACAACGAGAAGGACCTCTCCGCGCGCAGGGCCCTGGAGGCGCTGCCCGCCACGACGGTGCGCTCCCATCTCGAGTCCCTGGCCAAGGGGGCTCCCTCGATGAAGCAGTGGGGCGCGCTGCGCTATCTGGACGCGAAGGACAACGCGGGCCTGGAGCTGGTGGGGCTCTACTCCACGGCGTTGGAGTCCAGCGACTGCGGCGTGCGCACGAAGGCCGCGCTGCGGCTGGTGAGCCTGGGCAACCCCAGCGCCCTGCCCGCCCTCACGCGCGCGGCGGAGAACCCGCCCGGCGGCAAGGCCTGCAACCCGCAGACGTTCAACCGGGCCATCGAGGAGCTGAAGAAGAAGTCCGCGCCGTAGCGTGGCTCCAGGGCCGCGCATGCGGCGCGCAGGCCACACGTCCCGTGCGGATCCGCTGTGCATTCCTCTTGCACTCGCGGCGGGCCTCCCGTGCCGTCCCCTTCTGGAGCCCCATGAACCCCCTGCGCTGCCTCACCCTCATCACCGTCCTCGCCTGTGCCGCCACCGCCTCCGCGGCGCCGCCCAAGACGAAGACCTCCAAGGCCTCCAAGCCGGAGGAGACCGTGCTCGCGAAGGACGTGCGCGTGCGCCGCATCGCCCCTGGCGTGTGGATGCACATCACGAACGCGGGCAAGGACTGGGGAGGCACCGCCGCGAACGGGCTCCTCGTGGAGGACGGTGACGCGTCCATCCTCGTCGACACCGGCTGGACGCCCGAGCAATCCCAGGCGCTGCTCACCTGGGCGAAGGACACGCTCCACCACCCCGTGCGCGCCGCGCTGGTGACGCACTTCCACATCGACCGGACCGGCGGCATCCCCACGCTCGACGCGCAGGGCATCCCCGTCCACGCCCGGGAGGACACCGCGCTGCGCGCGGGCAAGGAGGGCAACCCCGTTCCCTCGAAGCGGCTGACGGACGCGCAGGACTTCGGGCCGCTGTCGGTGTTCTTCCCCGGCGCGGGGCACTCGCCCGACAACCTCGTCGTCATGCACCCGGCGTCAGGCATCCTCTATGGCGGCTGCTTCATCAAGGACGCCCGCGCCAAGAGCCTGGGCAACCTGGAGGACGCGGACGTCGCCGCGTGGCCCGCGAGCTTCAAGGCCGCTCGCGCGCACTTCCCCGATGCCCGCATCATCATCCCCGGACACGAGCAGCCCGGTGGAACGGAGCTGCTCGACCACACCGAGGCCCTGCTGAAGAAGGCCTCACGCTGAACCGCGCGGGGCTTCAGTCGTCCCGGTGCGCGTGGCCCTTCTTCTTGCCACGCCCCGGGCCGTCCCAGTCGTCGTCGTCCCAGCCGCGGCCGCCCTTGTCCTTCACCTTGTCGTTCACCTTGATGAGGTTGCGCGAGTACGCGTCGTAGTCCAGGTGCAGGTGGCCCTTCTGGCCCCGGCCGTCCACGCGGAACTTCACCTTCCACACGTCGTTGCCGGTGAGGTGCGCCTCCTGAAGGTCGCAGCGGTAGCCGCGCGAACGGCACTGGTCGAACCCGCGCCGCACGGCTTCGTCGTAGCCCATCGCCACGGGCCGTGACGGCGGAGGCCTCGGAGGTGGCCTGTGTGGACGCGTCTCCGCCACGATGCAGCCGGACGACAGCAACAGGCTTCCCAGGAGCAGGGGCAATCTCATGCGCGGGATGACGCCACAGCCGCGTCTGGATTCAAACGCGCTCGCGGTGCGAGCAGGCCCCAGCGACTGCCGTGAGACTACAAAGCTCCAGGTGAGGCGAACGCGACGAACAGCTCACCCGCGAGGTACGCGCGCATCCCCTTGCTCGCCGGTCGGATGAAATCGTTGAGCAGCGCACCGGAGTTGAGCTTGTGCACCGTGGGGCGCGCCAGGTTCATGCGGCTGCGCGCCACGCCCTTGCCGCCCCGGTGGATGAACGTCACGGTGCCGTCCGGCGCCACGCTCTCCACGACCGCGATGTGCGTCATGCCGTCGTTGCGCTTGCCGTCGCGGTTGCGGTCGTACGTCTCCTTGAAGAACGCCAGGTCGCCCGGACGCGGGTTCAGCCGGTGCACCGCGCCCGCCGCCTGCGCGCGCCGGAAGATGCCCGTCACCGCGTTCTCTCCCGCGAGGAAACCGTGCGCCACCAGGTCGATGCCGGCCTGCAGGTACGCCAGCCGCACCAGCCCCGAACAGTCATTGGGCACCGAGCGGTCCAACCGCCGCGCGCCCACCAACTGCGCCGCGCGCGCCACGATGCCGCGCGCCAGCTTCGACGGCGGCGGCAGCAGCTCATCCCAGAAGCCGCCCGGCCCCTGCGTGGGCCCGGTGAAGAGCGCCGCGGCCTCCAGCGCCGCCGCGATGACGCCCGCCTCCTCCGGCACCGGGTGCGGATCCGCCTCCAGCAGCGCCGCCAGTCCCTCGCTGCCCTCCGGCGTCACGAAGGCCAGCGGCGGAGGCGCTTCGGACTTCACGTTGAGTGCGCCCCCCGCGCCCACCGGCGCGACGCTTGGGGCTTCCACGGAAGGCCGCGCGACGGGCGCGACCGGAAGTTCCACCGCCATGCGAGGCGCGGCGTCCGGGACGTGCGCACAACCCACCAGGCAGCCCAGCGACATCAGGGTGACGAGCGACGAACGGCGCAGCAGCAACAAGTCCTCCGGGGGTGAACGCGGGCGCATTCAACCCCGGATTCGTTTTACGTCAAACAGGGATCATCCCTCCCAGGTCGCGAGCAGGTCGCGCACCCGGGCGTACTTCTGGAGCAGGGCTGCGCGGTGGGCGCTGAGCACCACCATGAATCCCACCACGAGCAGCCCCAGCATCGACAGGAACAGGGCGCCCACGCGGTGGTCGCGCATGCCGAAGCGCACCAGGTTGGCGGCCACCGCCGTCACCAGGAACGCCGAGCCCAGGTACACGTAGGAGCGGATCCGCAGCGCGATGCCCGCGCCCACGCCCACGAGGCAGAGGAACACGCACAGGAGCATCGCCTCGCCGTCGTTGAAGAGCAGCGGCCTCCACGCGCCCGCCACGTAGATGCCCGTCACCGCCAGGGCGCGCAGTTGCGCGTAGGCGTCCTGGGACAGGGACTTGCGGAAGACGCGCAGGAGCAGGAGCAGGGAGAGTCCCGCGGGGATGACGTAGTACTGCGGCTCGCCGGAGCCCGTGCCCAGCCACACGAGGTACAGCGCCGTGTTGAAGGCGGCGACGGACATCGTCGACGCCAAGCCCCGCTGCTTCGTGAACGCCCCGAGCGCCGCGAAGTGCGCCGCGTAGCCCACGAGCAGCGCCACCGCGATGAACGGGTGGCTCCACGGCACCGTCAACAGGCCCGCCAGCGGGAAGAGCCACGCGCCCGCCACGGCGGGACGGCGGAAGGCCTGGAGGCCCGAGCCCTCGCGCCGCACGAAGAGGTGCAGGCCGATGAAGACCGCGCCGCCCAGGATGGACACCAGGCTGTCCGCGGCATCCGGCCGCGCGTCCAGCCCGATGAAGCGCACGCAGAAGTAGCCCAGCGCCACCGTCGCCTGCGCGAGCCACGCCGCGGCTTCGTCCTCCTCGCGCGCCGCGTGGCGCACCAGGGCGAACAGCAGGACCACCAGCCCGCCGCACGCCACCCACGCCTCGCGCGCGGCGCCGCCCGGCAGACGCACCGCCAGCACCGCGAACAGGACCTCCGTGAGGGCGATGAGGGAGAACGCCCGCCCCATGCGCCCGCGCACCGCCCGGCCCGCCACGGACAGCACCAGCGTGGCGAGCAGCGCCGTCGCCGCGCCCAGGTACGGCAGGAGGAACTGCGCGCCCCGGCCGGTGGAGTGCGTCGCGCCGTAGTGCAGGAGGAAGGCGTGCACGGCGAAGAGGGACGCAATCCATCCCACCCACTCGCGGTCGCGGCGGCGCAGCACCACCACCCACGCCGTGGTCCACGCGAAGAACACGCACAGCGGCATGCCCGGGTGCGTGAGCGAGCGCAGACCCGCCAGGGACAGCAGCGCCAGCACCGCGCCGCCGTGGTGCAGCGCCGCGCCCACCGCCACGCCGCGCCTGTCCAGCGCGAAGCCGGCGGCGGCCAGCAGCAGGCCCGTGCCCGCCACCATCGCGGGCGCCCACAGCGGCGGCACCGCGGCGACCAGCACCAGCCCGAGCAGCGCCGTGGCGGCGTTCATCATCAGGCGCTCGCGCGTCACCATCAGCGTCAGCGACGCGGCGCCCGCGACCAGCGCCACGGACAGGGGCAGCTCGCCCGGCCCCGCGTCCAACAGCCGCATCCCCACGAGCAGCGCCACGGTGCCAGCGCCGCCGGCCCACAGCGGCTCGCTCCAGGTGCCCTCGATACCGGGCGTCAGGCGCGCGGTGACGTTCGTCAGCGTGCGCTGCACGGCGCCGGACTGGCACAGCGCGGACAGCAGCGCGGAGGCCAGGCCCACGGCCGCGACGAGCAGGGCCCCCTCCGGACGCCACTCGCCCACCGCGAGGGTTCCCGTCTGGCCCAGCGGCGCCAGCGCGAACGCCGCCACCGCCGCGGTGAGCAGCCAGCGCTGCGACAGCAGGAACGCGGACACCGCCACCACCGCGCCCAGCACCGTCAGCGCGCCAGGGGTCGGCGACACCAGCGTGGACATCGCCGCCAGCGCCAGCGCCGAGCCCGTGGCGGAGGCGCGCAGCGCCGTGTCACGCGGGCTCCGGAAGAAGGAGGCCAGCGCCTGGGGCGCGTGGTGCTCCGCCAGCGCCAGGGCCAGCAGCAGGCCCGTGGCCCAGGGCCGCGCCTCCGGGATGAACATCAGCAGCAGGGACGCGCCGATGACGCGGACGGAGGGCAGCGGGCCCGGCATGGGCACCAGCGCGATGGCGCAGAACAGGGCCGTGCGCTGGCTCAGCTCCTGCTCCGGGACCAGCAGCGCGAGTCCCCCCAGGCACGCGAGCGCCACCTGCATGCTCATGGACAGCTCATGGCGTGGGCGCTCCTCCCGCGCGCGCAGGAGCAGCGAGGCGGCGGCCGGCACGTGCTCCACGACGCGCGCCACCAGCAGCGGGAACAGCGGGAGCAGCGCGGTCCACGCGAAGGGCGGGTGCCACGCCATCAGGGTCACCACGCCGTAGGGCACCATCAGCGCTGCGGCGAAGGGCCGGTGCAGCGAGCGCGTCCACAACAGCGGCAGCAGCGCCGGGCCGATGAGCGCCAGTTGCGTGGCGCCGCGAAGCTCCGACAGCGCGTGCCCGTCCCACGCCAGGGAGGCGTCCGCCAGCACCACCATCGCGCTCAGCGTGGCGACGATGCGGAAGGACTCGCCACCCGCGGCGATGCGCCGCACCACGGGCACGTCCTCCAGGAGGGCCAGGACGCTGAGGAACGTGGCGAGCCCCAGCAGGGCCAGCGGGCCGGACGTGTGCAGCGCGAAGACGGCCTCGATGGAGGCCAGCATCAATCCCAGCGTCACGGGCAGCGTGCGGGCGGTGAAGAGCGCCGCCAGCGCCGCGCCCATCAGGAACAGGGTCTGTTCGCCGGAGCGGGACAGGGCCACCGGCACCAGCGGCAGGAGGAGCGCGAGGATGCCCGCCGTGGTGGTGCTCGCGCTCTTGCCCTTGCGCGCGGCGACGATGGAGCCCGCGAGCGATGCGACGGCGAGCAGCACCAGCGACAGCCCCGGCGACAGCCCCCATGCGGTGTAGCCGTGCGGCACGTCCGGCAGGAGCGCGAGGCCCACGAGCACGACCGCGAACGGCCGCACGCCGGGGAAGCTGCGCGAAGCCACCGCCACCGTCGCGGCGGCGGTGAAGAGCACGGGGCCCATGAAGATGTGGTTGGTCAGACCCCACATCACCGCGAGCCCGGCGTACAGGAGGCCCGGCACGCCGAACCGCTTGAGCAGGCCGCCGCGCTCGCCCAGGAGCGCCAGCGCCAGCGAGCCGCCCACCATCGCCGCGACCAGCGCCTGCGTGGAGTGGGCCGAGGCCAGCTTCGGCAGGATGGCGCCCGCGAGGAAGGCTCCGTAGGCCAGGAAGTTCTCGTCGCGCAGCCGGTACGCGGCCAGCAGCGCGCCCGCGGCCCCCAGCGTCATGCCCACGACGGGCGCGGCGACGGGGGTGGTGCCCAGCGCGATGGCGAACCCGCACGTCGCGATGACGCCGGCCACGGCGGAGATGAAGCGACGCGTGCGCTCGTCGGAAAGACGCCACACGAGGCCCGCGAGGCCCAGGGCGAGGACGCCGGACACGACGGCTGCGGGGGCCGCGCCGTAGACGCGGAAGGCACTGAAGGGCAGCAGGCCGAAGAGCACCGCCCCCACGGCGGACAGCGGGAAGCGCTTGAACAGCAGGCCCGCGCCCAGGGACATCCCGGCCAGGGCGAGCGTGGCGAAGAACGAGGGGCGCGAGTCGGGCCCCAGGTGGGAGTAGAGGGCGAACGCGGGCGCGGCCCAGGTGGTGCAGCGCAGCAGCACATCCGCGAGCCCCAGGGCGCGAGCGTCACCGGTGCGCTCGCCGCGCCGCTGGGAGAAGAACGCGAGCACCAGGCCCGCGAGCACGAACGGAAGGGCCGTCAGCGCGCCGTACTGGAACGGCAGCGGCGCCGAGGGCGGATAACCCATGCGCGTCTTGATTGCGTTGAGGAGGAGCGTGAGGGCGTGGGGGATCAACTGCGCGCTGGACGCATAGCTGAAGTAGGCGCCCGCGTACGCCGGGTAGAGCCACGGCAGGCGGTTCACGGGGCCGCGCGACAGCGACACGAGCGTGCCGGTGAAGATGGCGGCGGTGAAGAAGAAGGCGGGCCGCGTGCCCACGACGGCGCCCGCGAGGCAGGCCACCTGGAGCGCGATGGTGATGATGGCGAGCGGATCCGCGGCGCGCTTCTCATCGAGCGTGCGGAAGCGCAGGCAGGTGGCGAGCAGGAACGCCGCGAAGGGCGCGTAGGTGCCAGGAGGAACGGCGGTCCCCATGGCGCCCAGGGCCAGGTGCAACCGGATGGCGAACATCGCGGTGAGGAACAGGGGCGCGGCGAGCGCGAAGGTGAGCGCGCCGCCCTGTCGAGGGGTCGCGGGGGCCTTGCTCGACAGCAGGAAGAAGAGGAGGCACGGCAGGGCGTTGAGCCACACCGCCGGGACACCCGCGCGCGCGGCCACGGGGGCCAGGCCCATGATGAGCGTGGCGCCGACGAGGCCCAGTTGGATGAACGCGCGCGAGGGCGCGTCGAAGGACTCGACGGGCTTGCGGGCGAGCCACGCGGCGACGCCGGACCAGGCGAAGAGGAGCGGCACGAGCAGCAGGGGGCGCACGCCGTCGAGTTGGAGCGCGTCACCGAAGCCCAGGGGCCCCAGCGCGACGCCGCCGAGCGGGGCCACCGCGGAGCCGATGAGGCCGAGGATGTGACCCGGCTTGCGCAGCGACTCGCGGCGGGCGAGGAAGCCGCCCCACACGGAGAAGCCGACGGAGTAGCCCACGGTCATGAGGAAGACGGTGAGCGAGCGGGTGACGGACGTCATCCCGGCCCAGGACTCGAAGACGAAGTAGAGCGTGCCGGAGAGGATGAGGAACGCGCCGATGAACCACGCGATGCTCTCGTAGAGGAACGGCCGCCACACGCGGCTCCACGTCGAGGTCTCCTCGACGATGCGGGCGGTGCGGCTCGTCGGAGCGGGGGGCTCCATGAACGGCTCGGCCGGGTTCGGAGGCAACTGGCGAGCGGTCCGCTGCGCGTTGGCGTCGCGCGCGCGGGATTCGGCGGAGACACGGCCCGCGTTCAACCGGCGAGCCGCGGAGCCATCCGACAGCGAGGCGATGCCCAGACACGCGATGAGGTCGAGCGAGTTGAAGTGGAAGGTCGCGCCCGTGCCCGTGGAGCCCAAAGTCGCGGATGCGTCGGAGGCAGCGTCGTTGGAAACAGCGGAGTGAGCGTCCTGAGCGACAGCGGCGTGTTCAACGGCGGCAGCAGAGGCGGCGGCATCCGAGACGGAGGCATCGACAACAGCAGCGTGAGCGGCGAAGTCATCCGCGGAGCCCTGCGTGACGGACACCGCCTCGGCGTCGGAGGTCACGGCCTGCGCGACAGGGGTCACATCGGAGGCCGCGTCCACGGTGGGAAGCGACACGGGGCCGAGGGCGACAGCGCCCTCCCCCATCGTCGGAGGCGCCACGGCCTCGTCGCGAAGCTCGACGGGCGCGGACGGCAGCGCGTCGACGGGCGTCTCGGTGAGGACGGAGAGGAGGATGCGGGCCTGGCGCTCGTAGCGCTCGGTGAGGCGGCGGGCGACGTGGGGTGGCACGTCGTGGACGTCCCAGCGGCGCACCTCGTCCAGGAGGAAGTGGACATGCGCGAGCTCGGCCTCGATGGCGGAGCGGGCGCGGGCGGCGAGACGATTGCCACAGACGACGCACTGGGACGCGCTTCCCAGGCGTTCTTGTCGGCAGGCAGGACAGTACATGGAACTTCCCCCTCTACAACGACCGTGCCACGGAGAATGCCCTGGAAAGGCACGGGATTGAAATCCACCGGGGTGCGTCGGGCGCGTGGCGGTTGTGCAGGGCGCTGCACAGGTGCACACCGGTCGCCGCTGGCCGGAGGCCGTGAGTCATGGGACCGTGGAGGTCATGAGCACGGAACTGACGTTGAGGCCCATCGAGGCCCGGGACGACGCGGCGGTGGCGGCGGTCATCCGCGCGGTGATGCCGGAGTTCGGAGCGGACGGCCCGGGGTTCGCGATCCACGACCCGGAGGTGGACGCGATGAGCGCGGCCTACGGCCGTCCCCGGCACGTGTACTTCGTGGTGGAGCATGGGGGCCAGGTGGTGGGAGGCGCGGGCATCGCGCCGCTGGACGGAGGAGCACCGGACGTCTGCGAGCTGCGGAAGATGTACTTCCTGCCCACGGCCCGAGGCCACGGCATGGGTGAGCGCTTGTTGAGACACTGTCTGGAGTTCGCGCGAAGCGCCGGCTTCAAGCAGTGCTACCTGGAGACGCTGGCGGGCATGGATCAAGCCCAGAAGCTCTACCGCAAGGTCGGCTTCGAACCGCTCTGCGCCCCCATGGGCCGCACCGGCCACTTCGGCTGCGACCGCTGGTACGCGATGAACCTGACCCCGCCAGCCTGACCGCCCGCCCACCGGCCCGGCAAGTGCGCCCGGCCCGTCACGCGCTCCAGACCCAACTTCCCAGGTCAGGAGGCGCGCATGGCGCTCAAGAAGCAGACGACAGGTCCACGGCGGGCGCCACGCATCCAGAGCGCCCGCGCCGTGCACGCGGCTCCGTCAGACACGGACAAGCTCCCCTTCGACATCGAGGAGGTCCTCCGCCGCGTGCGCCATGAAGTCCGCTCCTTCGCGGACGCCGCCATGTTCGAGCTCGCCGCGAAGGGCCACGGCTCCCTCTTCGAACAGCTCATCGCGTGCATCCTCTCCATCCGCACGCTCGATGAAGTCAGCCTCCCCGCCTCACTCCGCCTCCTGAGCCGCGCCCGCACGCCCGAAGCCCTCGCGCGCCTCACGCCCGAGGAAATCGACGCCCTCATCCGCCCCGTCACCTTCCACGAAGGCAAGGCCCACCAGGTCCACGCCATCGCCGTGCGGACACGTGACGCGTTCCACGGACAGCTCCCCGCGGATCCGGACGTGCTCCAGTCCTTCAAGGGCGTGGGCCCCAAGTGCGCGCACCTGGCGCTCGGCATCGCCTGCGGCCATGAGGTCATCAGCGTGGACCTCCACGTCCACCGCGTCACCAACCGCTGGGGCTACGTGAAGGCCTCCACGCCGGAGCGCACCCTCGCCGCGCTCGAAGCCGTGCTCCCCCGCCCCTACTGGGTGGAACTCAACCGGCTCCTCGTCCCCTTCGGCAAGCACGTGTGCACCGGCTCCCGCCCGAAGTGCTCCACCTGCCCCGTCCTCCCCTACTGCCGGCAGGAGGGCGTCACCTCCCACCGCTGAGCCCTACCGGTCGTGCCCCGCCCACTGCGTGGCCCGCCGCGCGAACCTCCGCCACGGGTTCGTCCGGCCGCCGTTCTCCAGGGAGATCTCCTTCGCGTGCCGCACATCCTTCTCCCAGCACCCCTCCAGCTTCGAAGCAATCTCCCGGTCCTCGAACACCAGCGACCCCTCGCTCAACTTGTTGAGCGACAGCGGATCCAGGTTCGTGGAGCCCACGACGCACAGCCAGTCATCCACCAGCATCGTCTTCGAGTGCAGCATCGCCGGCTGGTACTCCCAGATGCGCACCCCCGCCGCCAGGAGCCGCTCATACGTGGACCGCTGCGACGCGCGCACCACCGGCACGTCGTGGTGCGGCCCCGGTCCCAGCACCCGCACGTCCACGCCCTGACGGACCTTCACCTCCAACTGCTCCAGGATGTCGTTGGGCGGCGTGAAGTACGCATTGGCGATCCACAGCCGCTTCGTCGCGGCGGCCACCACCAGCCGCACCATCCGCTCCGCCTCGGTGATGCCCAACCGCCCGGAGCTGTCGATGAACGCCGCGCACCCGCCCCCGTCCGCCTCCAGCTCCGGGAAGCACTCGCGCGGCAGGAAGCTTCCGCCCGACTCAATCCAGTGCTTGGCGAACGTCACCTGGATGCGCCGCACCTCCGGCCCCTCCACCCGGATGTGCGTGTCGCGCCAGTTGTCCTCCTTCAGCCCCTCCCCCTCCCAGACCTTCCAGATGCCGAAGCCGCCCGTGTACGCGATGCGCCCGTCCACCACGACGATCTTCTGGTGTGAACGGCTGAGCAGCCGCCCCAGCACCTTGCCCGCGAGCAGCCGGTAGTAGTGCACCTCCACGCCCGCGTCCTTCAGCCGCCCTTCAATCTGCTGGTCGAAGTCCTTGTCCCCCGTCGTCTCCTCGCTGCCCACGGGGTCCACCACCACGCGGCACTGCACGCCCGCGCGCGAGCGCTCCATCAGCGCCTCCACGAACCGGTCCGACAGCTCGCACGGCCGCCAGATGTACACGAGCATGTGCACGCTGTGCTTCGCCGCGCGGATGTCCTCCAACATCCGGTCGAAGACCTGGCTGTTCTCCAGCAGGTGTATCCGGTGTCCCGGTGCCAGCCCCACGCCCGTGGCCTGGAAGAGCGCGAACGAGAAGCCCTCGGGCCCCGGTGGCAGCTCGAACGGGCCCTGCATCTCGTGCTTGCGCGTCTCGTCGCCACCGTCAAACCCATGCGCCCCCGGCTGGGGCAGCAACTCGTCCGTGAGCTCGCTCATGTCCCCGGCAACGTATGAACGTCCAGGCGCCGCCGGGAGTCACCGCCCGCCTTCCGCTCCGGCCGGTGAACAGGACCCCATTCCATCGTTGCCGGAGCCTTCCACCGTGGCGACACTGCCCGGATTCCGTTCCCTCGCCTGGAGAGTCCGCATGCTCGACGCCCCATCTCGCCCCTCCGCCCGGGAGCTCCTGTCCACCCCCAGCCTCGCCCCGCTGGTCCCCATGCTGTACGTCGCCTGGACGGACGGCGAGCTGACGGGCGACGAGCTGCGCGCCCTGGGCGCCGCGGCCCGCGCCCAGCCCTGGTTGGACCTCAGGTCCAGCTCCGTCCTGGCCCTCTGGGTGGATCCGCTGCGTCCGCCCCCGCCCCGCGAGCTGGCCCTGGTGCGTGAACACATCCGCGCCACCGCGGAGAAGCTGGCCACCAGTGAGCAGCAGAACCTGGCGGAGCTGGGCGTGCAGTTGGCCCAGGCGCTCGCGGGTGAAGCGCCCCTGAACATCCCGCCCGCGGAGCTGGCCCGGGCCCTGGCCTCCATCGAGGCCACCCTGGGCGTGGACGGAAAAGAGGCGGTGCGCTCGCTGGTGCCCAGGGCGTCACGCGTGCCGCACGCGGAGCCCCGCTCGCACACGGCCTCCTTCGACCCGGCGGCGATGACGGCGGTGCTGGACCGCACCTACGCGGACGTGCGCCGGCGGGTGCGCGGTTGGCTGGAGGACGCGGACTTCCGCTACAAGGAAGGGCTCTCCACCACCGCCTACCGCGACCAGGTCTTCGACTGGCTCAAGCACCTGGCCAACGACGGCCTGGGGCAGCTCGCCTTCCCCAAGGGCCGCGAGGGCGGCGGGGACCTGGGCGCGTTCATCGCCGCGTTCGAGACGATGGCCTTCTTCGACCTGAGCCTCGTCATCAAGGCGGGGGTGCACTTCGGCCTGTTCGGCTCCAGCATCCTGTTCCTGGGCACGAAGCGGCACCACCAGAAGTACCTGCCCCGGGTCGCCTCGCTGGAGCTGCCCGGCTGCTTCGCGATGAGCGAGCTGGGCCACGGCTCCAACGTGCGCGACTGCGAGACGGTGGCCCGCTACGACGCGGCCACGGGCGAGTTCGTCCTCCACACGCCGTCGGAGACCGCGCGCAAGGAGTGGATCGGCAACGCCGCCCGCCACGCGCGCATCGCCACCGTGTTCGCGCAACTGGAACTGGACGGGGAGCGGCTGGGCGTGCACGCGCTGCTCGTCCCGCTGCGCGATGAGAAGGGCCAGGTCCTGCCGGGCATCCGCATCGAGGACTGCGGCGAGAAGATGGGCCTCAACGGCGTGGACAACGGCCGGCTGTGGTTCGACCACGTGCGCGTGCCGCGCGACAACCTGCTCGACCGCTACGGCCAGGTGACGGAGGGAGGCGAGTACACCTCCTCCATCACCGGCGACTCCAAGCGCTTCTTCACCATGCTGGGCGCGCTCGTCGCCGGCCGCGTGAGCGTGGCGTGCGCGTCCCTGTCCGCCGCCAAGAGCGCGCTGACCATCGCCGTGCGCTACGGCGACCTGCGCCGCCAGTTCGGCCCCCAGGGCGCGCCCGAGGTGCGCCTGCTGGACCACCAGGCGCACCAACTGCGGCTGCTGCCGCTCGTCGCCAAGGCGTACGCGGTGGACTTCGCGCTGGAGTACCTGGTGGACCGCTACGTCCACCGCACGGAGGACGACGCGCGCGAGGTGGAGGCGCTCGCCGCGGGCCTCAAGGCCTACGCGTCGTGGAACGCCACCGCCACCATCCAGGAGTGCCGCGAGGCGTGCGGCGGCCAGGGCTACCTCACCGCGAACCGGTTCGCGGCGCTCAAGGCGGACACGGACGTGTTCACCACGTTCGAGGGCGACAACACCGTGCTCATGCAACTGGTCGCCAAGGGCCTGCTCACGGGCTACCGCCAGCGCTTCGAGGACGACCGCGTCTTCGCCGTGCTGCGCCTCCTCGTGGACCAGGCCACCACGGTGCTCACGGACAGGAACCCCATCGCCGGCCGGCGCACGGACACGGACCACCTGCGCGACAGCGACTTCCAGTTGCGCGCCCTGCGCTTCCGCGAGGAGGCCCTGCTCGCGTCCGTGTCCAAGCGAATCCGCAAGCGGCTCACCGCGGGCGTGGAGGCCTTCGACGCCTTCAACCAGGTGCAGGCGCACCTGCTGGCCCTGGCGCACGCGAGCGTGGAGCGCATCGTGCTGGAGCAGTTCCTGCGCGGCGTGGCGGACGTGAAGGATGAAGCGCTCAAGCCGGTGCTGGGGCGCATGGCGGACCTCTTCGGCCTGTCCTGCCTGGAGTCCGCCAGCGGCTGGTTCCTGGAGCACGGCTGGCTCACGGCCCCCAAGGCCCAGGCCATCCGCAAGGAGCGCGTGAAGCTGTGCGAGGAATTGCGGCCGGACGCCGTCGGACTGGTGGACGCGTTCGGCATCCCCGACACCTGCCTGGCGGCGCCCATCGGGCTGGGGCGGCTGGCGCCCGGCGGTGAACGGTTCGACGACACGGCGGCTGACAGCGCCCGTGCGGGCCCGGCAGATTCCCGCGCGTCATGAGGACCTGTGTGTCGTGGGTGGTGTTGGGGCTCGTGGGGCTCACCGGTTGCGCGACGGTGTCCCCCGCGGAGCGGGCCCGGCGGGTGGGCGAGTCCAACAAGGAGCGCGCCCGCCTGTTCACCGAGGAGATCTACAACCAGAAGCGCCTGGAGCGCATCCCGGAGTACGTCGCGGCCGACTACGTGGACCGCTCCGAGGGCGCGCCCCAGGACCTGCGCGGCCCGGAGGTGGTGCGGACGCAGGCGGAGGCCGGGTTCACCCTCTTCCCGGACCTGAAGTTCGAGCTGCTCCACGTGATGGCGGAGGACGACTGGGTGATGGTGCGCTGGCGCGCGACGGGCACGGACACCCAGGGCCCGCCCACCGCGGACGGCACGTCCCGCCCGCTCACGTTCCACGGGGACTCGCTGTACCGGCTGCGCGACGGACGGATGGTGGAGTCGTGGGACCTGACGGACCGGCTGGCCCCGCTGCTCCAGCGCGGGTTCAAGGTCGTGCCGCCCGGGTCCTGACGGCGACTTCCCGCCGCAACCCTTCCGCCTGGCGCGGGTTGAAGGAGGCTCCCTCTCTTCAGGAGCCTCCTGGTGCCCCATCTTCGAGCGTTGCTGCTGGCCCTCACCCTGACCGCGTGCGGGAGCACCCCCACGTCCGGAGGCCCCGCGGACGACGGCGGCACGCTGGAGACGCCGGACGCGGGCGCCACCGTTGACGCGGGCACCGGGGACGCCGGAAGCCAGGACCCGTGGGCGAACGTGGACGGCATCGTCACGGCGGCCGTGGCGGACGCGGGCGTGCCGGGCCTGTCGCTCGCCGTCTACGACGCCCAGGGCCGGCGCGTCTTCGTGAAGAACCAAGGCGACTTCGAGCCCACGCGCCGCGTGGCCATCGCGTCCGCGTCCAAGATGGTGTCAGGCCTGGTGCTGTTCCGGCTGGTGGACGCGGGGGTGCTGTCACTGGACACCACCACGGGCCAGGTGCTCGGGTGGACGGGCGCCCAGGGCACCATCACCCTGCGCCACCTGCTGTCCTTCACCTCCGGGCTGAACCCCACCGCCAACTGCAACGCGCAGTCCGGCATCACGCTGGCCCAGTGCGTGGATCAAATCGCCGCCGCGGCGATGGTGGCCCCGCCCGGCACGCGCTTCGACTACGGCTCCACGCACCTGCACGTCGCCGCGCGGATGGCGGAGGTGCTCACCGGCAAGGAGTGGAAGCAGCTCTTCACGGAGCAGGTGAAGGCGCCGCTGGGGCTCACCGATGAGGCGCTCGCGTACTACACCTTCCCGCGCAACACCCTGGGCACCACCAACCCGCTCATCGCCGGCGGCCTGCGCGCCACCATGGACGAGTACGCGAAGCTCCTGGCCGTCGTGTACCACCAGGGCGTCACCGTGGACGGCGCACGCTACGCGTCCCAGTCCCTCTTCGAGGCGCAGGCGCGCGAGCCCTACACCGTCGAGGTGGGCAGCTCGCCCATGGCGGAAGTGGGGCTGCCGTTCCGCTACGGCCTCACCGCGTGGCTGGAGTGCGCCACGCCGTCCACCGGCTGCGCGGCGGTGTCGTCCCCCGGGGCGTTCGGCTTCACGCCGTGGGTGGACCGCGACAGCGGCTACTACGCCATCCTGGGCATGGAGCTGGAGGTCACCCAGGTCGAACGCGTGGTCGCCTTCGCCATGGCGCTGGAGCAGCAACTGCGGCCGGCCATCCGGGACGCCGTGGCCCAGACCCGGTAGCGCGGCGAACGGCCACGGGTCCTCCTCGACGCCGCCGGAGTCAGGAAAAACCGGGGCGTAGCGCGATGTCTCCCCATTGACACCTGTGCACCGGAGCCAGCAGGGTCCGGGGATGAGGATGAACGCGGGACCCATGCGGGCCGCGGACAAGGCCCGACAGAAGGCCTTCCGCACGGCCTTTCCCTCCTACGGCCAGAGGCCGTCCTGGGGCGGCAGGTTGTTGCGCCTGTTCGGATGGGGCCTGCTCCTCTTGGGTGCGTTCCTGCTGGTCGTCGTCATCGACGGGTGGCGTGCGTTCGGCAGGGTGCCGGAAGGGGCGCGGCTGGAGCGGATGACGCGCTCGCCGCAGTGGCTGGACGGAGGCTTCGAGAACCCGCAGCCCATCCTCAACAACTGGGAGCGGACGCTGTCGGACCTGTTCCGCTCCAGCGAGGAGAGCACGCCCCGGATGCCGGTGGTGGTGGACCGCATCGACCCGAAGCGCTTCGCCACGCCGCCCGAGGACGGCCTGCGCGTCACCTGGATGGGCCACTCGTCCACGCTGGTGGAGGTGGACGGGCACCGCGTGCTCACCGACCCCGTGTGGGGCGAGCGCACGTCGCCCCTGGGGTGGATTGGCCCGAAGCGCTGGTTCCCCGCGCCCATCGCGCTGGACGCGCTGCCGCCCATCGACGCGGTGGTGATTTCGCACGACCACTACGACCACCTGGACTTCGCCACCATTGAAGCGATGAAGGACTGGGACACCACGTTCGTGGTGCCGCTGGGCGTGGGCGCGCACCTGGAATACTGGGGCGTGCCGGCGAACCGCATCGTGGAGCTGGACTGGTGGGAGCGCACGAAGGTGAAGGGGTTGGACATCGTGTGCACGCCCGCGCGGCACGCGTCCGGCCGGTTCCTCCAGCAGAACAAGACGCTGTGGGCGGGCTGGGCGCTGGTGGGGCCCAAGCACCGCGTCTACTACTCCGGCGACACGGGCCTGTTCCCCGCCATGGAGGAGATTGGCGCGAAGCTGGGGCCATTCGATTTGACGATGATTGAAGCGGGCCAGTACGGCGCGGGCTGGCCGGACTGGCACCTGGGGCCGGAGCAGGCGGTGCTGGCCCACCGGCTGGTGCAGGGCCGGTTGATGCTGCCGGTGCACTGGGGGCTGGTGACGCTGGCGTACCACGGCTGGACGGAGCCCATCGAGCGCTCGCTGGTGGCCGCGAAGCACGACGGCGTGGGCATCACCGCGCCCCGGCCCGGGCAGGACTTCCTCGCGCTGACGCCGCCGCCCCTGGAGCGCTGGTGGCCCGACCGTCCGTGGAAGACGGCGGAGGAGGCCCCCATCGTGGCCAGCCAGATTCCGCCCAAGCTGCGGGAGGGGCACCCGGCGCTGCCGCTGCTCCCGGTGCCCGCGGCCGTGAGTCCGCAGGGCGCGCAGACCGCGCAGACCGCGAAGCCGAGCGCACCGGCGGCACCGCTCCCCGTGACCCCGGCGGTCGCGACCCCGCATGAGTGAAGCGCGGCGGGACGCGCTGCACGCGGCCTTCAAGGCCACGGGCTACATCGTGCGCCCGCATCCGCTCGCCGGAGACCGCAAGCACGTGCTGCGCGTGGAGGGCCTGCATCCGGAGCTCGACGCGGCGCTCGCCGCGCACGGCTTCACCACCTGGGCCTTCCTCACCGCGTGGAACCCGCGCGCGCACGCGCGTCCGCCCCGCACCAACGCGCGCCTCCAGCAGCGGCTGCTCGCGCTGCTCGAAGCCCGGGGCCACCCGAGCGTGTCCGCCGTGGGCGTGGCCGAGGACCGCCGCTGGTCCGAGGAGAGCCTCTTCGTCCCCGGCCTGTCCCGCGAAGAGGCCGTGCGCATGGGCCGCCTGTTCGACCAGGAGGCCGTGCTCTGGGGCACCGTGGGCGGCGCCGCGGAGCTGGTGATGTGCCGGGCCCAGCCCCCGGCGATGGACCGCGTCACGCGGCGGCCGTAGCCCTCACTGGGGGCCCGAGCCACCGGTCGCGGGGCTCGATTCGCTGGGCAGGGAGGTCCTGGGCATGGGCAGCAGGGAGGGGTTGAGGTCGATGCGCCGCGCGCCCGTCACCCGCTGCGCCAGCTCGTCGAAGTCCAGCTCCAGGAACTTCCCGGAGCCCTCCTCCGGGAGCGCGAAGCGGATCCGCCAGTAGTTGGGGCGGATGCGCACCGCCTGACCCGCCTCCGCCAGCACCATGCCGTTCTGCCGGGCGTACTCCGCCCCCGCGTCGACGACGTTGCGTTCTCCCAGTTGCTCCTGCACCGGTTGTGAGCTGGGGGGCACGGGCAGACGGCCCGTGGGGCCCGTGGCACAACCCACACCCGCCAGGAGGGCGGGCAAGAGAGCGACGGCAAGGAGACGGGGAGCCATGTCCAGACACTGGCCACGCTCCCGTCAAGCTGCACCGTGGGACGGCTTGCGGTGCCGCTACCCATCGGATGCCTGCCCGGAGCAGCGGCGCGGGGCCTGCTCCTCCGGTCCCTGCTGGAATGGAACCTACTTGGGCGCGGGCACGCCCGAGGCGCGCTCCACGACCTCGTCGATGAGGCCGTACTGCCGGGCCTCCTCGGCGCTCATGAAGTAGTCGCGCTCGGTGTCCTTCTCGATGCGCTCGATGGTGTGGCCCGTGTGCTTCACGAACAGGCCGTTGAGGTACGTGCGCAGGCGGAGGATCTCCTTGGCCTGGATGTCGATGTCCGTCGCCTGACCCTGCGCGCCGCCCAGCGGCTGGTGAATCATGATGCGGCTGTTGGGCAGGGCGTAGCGCTTGCCCTTGGAGCCCGCCAGCAGGAGCAGCGCGCCCGCGGAGGCCGCCTGCCCCACGCAGATGGTGGACACCGGGCACTTGACGTACTGCATCGTGTCATACATCGCGAGCGCCGCCGTGACGGAGCCGCCGGGCGAGTTGATGTAGAGGTTGATGCCCTTGTCCGGGTCCTCGGACTCCAGGAACAGCAACTGGGCGACGATGAGGTTGGCCACATCGTCGTTGATGGGCGTGCCCAGGAGGATGATGCGGTCCTTGAGCAGACGGCTGTAGAGGTCGTACGCCCGCTCGCCGCGGTGCGTGGTCTCAATGACGAAGGGGACGTTCATGGCCCCCGTACCCTAATCGTCCCCCATCCCGCGCGCTCCTCCCTTCTTGCTGGAGCGTGCGCTGCCCCACGCTTGGGGGTGTAGGAACACGGCGCCCCGTCGCATGGCCAGGGCCCCCGCCCCGCCCCCTCCCCCCGCCGACACGCACCCACCGTTGGGGTGAACGGCGGGTCCGGCGGGGGTAGCCCCTGCGCTGACGCGGAAATCCTATCGGCTCACCGGAGCGTGTCTGTCCAAGGCTCCAGCGGATTTGATAGGGATTCCCGCCACGTTGGACCCGACACCGCGGGGCTAGCGCAGAGGGGGATGCATGTCGTCGAAGTCCGTGAAGCTGCTGCTGGCGGGGGCGCTGGTCCTGGGGATGGCCTGCGGCGACAAGAGCCCGAGCACGCCGGAAGGTCCCCGGGACGCGTACCCCGTCTGGGATGGACAGACGGGAGACCGGCCCGGAACGAGGACGAGCGCGCCCCGCGACCTGATGGACCTGGGCACCACGCTCCTGTTCACCCAGGACGATGGCGTCCACGGCCGCGAGCTCTGGACGACCGACGGCTCCGCGCAGGGGACCGCGCTGCTGCTGGACCTGCTGCCCGGGTTCCCGGGCTCCGAGCCGGACTCCTTCACGCGGGCGGACGACGGCAGCGTGTACTTCGTGGCCCGGACGACCTACGCCCTCGACATCGTCACGCCTCGCGACGCGGACACCTTCGCGCTGTTCCGCACCCGGGGAACCGCGGAGAGCACCACCCAGTTGCTGGCGCTGCCCCGCCGCCCGGGCTTCCTCGTCGCCGCGAGCGGCGGCGTCTACCTGTCGGCGCCGGACTTCACGGACTCCGGCGAGGACGCGGCGTCGCTCTGGTTCAGCGACGGCACGCCCGAGGGCAGCCGGAAGCTGGGATTGCCAGCCGACGCCCGCCTCTCCCTGAGGGACTCGAGCGCCGCGACGCTGGGCAACGCGGTGCTGGTCACCGCCCGGACCGCCGTTGGGGGCTGGCAGTTGGTGAGGACGGACGGGACGCCAGAGGGGACGCGGCGGCTGGCGCTCCTGCCCCCGACCGGAGTGGGAGCGACGCCGCGGCGGCTCACGACGCTGGGCGGCCAGGTGATCTTCTGGGCGGAGGCCCTGGGAGGCCTTCGCAAGACGGTCCTCTGGCACTCGGACGGAACGGAGGACGGCACCTTCCCGTTCGCGGACATCGCCCCGGGCCGGGACGCGGACGGCTTCTTCGTGCGGGACGGCGTGGCGTTCTTCAGCGGCGAGGACCCGCTGACCGGCAGCGAGCCCTGGCGGACGGATGGCACGACGGAGGGCACCGCCCTCATCGCCGACATGAACCCCGGCACCGCGAGCTCCCATCCCATCGCGTTCACGCGCCAGGGCGTCCACGTCTACTTCGCCGCGAGCACGGAGGCCGGGACGCGCCTGTTCCGCACCGACGGGACCCAGGCGGGCACGACGCGCATGAATGGCCGCGTCGGCGGTGAACGGTTGGATCCAAGCCCCACCGGGGGACGGATGATCGCCACCGACGACGCCCTCTTCTTCCTGGCCACCTCGCTGACGGACACGTCGCTCCGGCTGTGGCGCGCGGGAGCGACCGCCGAGGCCACGGCCGTGTCGGATGCGCTGCCGGTCCCCATGAGCCTGGAGCTGCGGGCGCGAGGCGTCCTCTACCTCGCGAGCCTGGAGGACGGGCTCTGGACGCACAATGGCAGCACAGGCCCCGCGACCCAGGCCGTGCCGCCGTCCCCCCTGCCCGCGGACTCCTGGGACGGGGCCACGGAAGCGGTGGACCTGGGGGGCACGCTGTACTTCACCCAGCGCGACCCCACCCGGATGGACGCCTGGAGGCTGTGGAAGAGCGATGGCACGGCGGAGGGAACGGTCCAGGCGAAGCCTCCCGTCACGGGCCCGGACGGCCGCGTGTCGCTGTCGCCGGAGCTGCTCACCGTCGTGAACGGACGGCTCCTGCTCGGGGCCAGGGCGCCGGAGCTCGGGGGGGCCTTCTCCCTCTGGCGCTACGATCCGGTGACCGGGAACGCCACCCGGCTCGCGTCCTCGCTGAGCCGCTGGTTCACGGCCACGGATCCGCTGCTGTTCACCTTCCGCCCCGTCATCGCGGGGGGCCAGGCGTACTTCATGGCCACCTCCGGGCAGTCGGGCAGCAGCCCGGACGAGCTGTGGAAGACGGACGGCACGGAGGCGGGCACCGTGCGGCTGAAGACCGGCCTCGCGCCCCACTACGCGACGAACCTCATGCCCGTGGGCTCGCGGCTCTTCTTCGCGGTGAGCAAGAGCCTGAACCACGCGGAGCTGTGGACCAGCGACGGCACCGAGGCGGGCACCGTGCGCCTCACGCCCCCGGAGTTCAACTCGCTCATCTTCGGAGGTGCCGCCATGGGCAACCACCTCTTCTTCTGGACCGGAAGCGGCGGCGAGTCCCTCACGCTCTGGAAGAGCGACGGTACCCCCGAGGGCACGGTGTCCGTGGGCGTCATGCCCGGCGCCCATCCGACGCTGGGGGATCCCGGCGTGGCCCTGGGGGACGCGTTCTACTTCCCCTGCGGCTTCGGCCAGGGCGCGCCCCAGGTGTGCCGGACGGACGGACAGGTCATGAACCCCATGGCGGGCAGCTTCGGGCCGGAAGGCACGCCCCTGTGGCCCAGCCACCTGACGGTCCAGGACGGCCACCTCCTCTTCTGGGCCGCGACCCCCACGAACGGCTACGGCCTGTGGCGCGCGGAGCCGGGGAGCACCCCCACCCTGCTGATGCAGGCGCGGGCGGGGATGAGCGCGGTGGCGACGCCGGGCCCGCTCGTGCGGAGCAGGCCCGGAGGCCCCTTCCTCTTCGCCGCGTCGGACGGCGCCTCCGGCCTGGAGCCGTGGAGGACGGACGGCACGCCCCAGGGCACGGTGCGCGTCGGGGACATCGCGCCGGGGCCCCAGGCCTCCGCACCCGGTGGGCCCATGGTGCCCTCGGGTGACCGCGTCTTCTTCCCGGCCTGGACGCCCACCCAGGGCCGCGAGCTGTGGGCCCTGCCCATGCCGTGAGGCAAGGGCCTACAGGTTCCCGGTCATCTTCTCCGGGCGGACCCACTGGTCGAACTGCTCGGCGGTGACGAGCCCCAGCTCCACCGCCACCTCCTTCAGCGTCTTGCCCTGCTTGTGGGCCGTCTTGGCGATCTTCGCCGCGTTGTCGTAGCCGATGTGCGGGTTGAGCGCGGTGACGAGCATCAGGCTGCGCTGGAGGTTCTCCTGGAGGCGCGGGAGGTTGGGCTCGATGCCCACCGCGCAGTTCAGGCGGAAGCTGCGCATGCCGTCCGCGAGCAGGCGGCAGCTCTGCAGGAAGTTCTGGATGATGAGCGGCTTGAAGACGTTGAGCTCGAAGTTGCCGGACGCGCCGCCCAGGGAGATGGCCACGTCGTTGCCCATCACCTGGGCGGACAGCATGGTGAGCGCCTCGCTCTGCGTGGGGTTCACCTTGCCCGGCATGATGGAGCTGCCCGGCTCGTTCTCCGGGATGTTGATTTCACCAATGCCCGAGCGCGGCCCGGACGACAGCCAGCGGATGTCGTTGGCCACCTTGAACAGCACCGCCGCCAGCCCCTTGAGCGCGCCGTGCCCCTGCACCAGCGCGTCGTTGGCGGCCAGCGCCTCGAACTTGTTGGGCGCGGTGACGAAGGCGTGGCCGGTGAGCTTCGCGATCTCGGCCGCCACGCGCTCGGCGTAGCCCGGGGGCGCGTTGAGGCCGGTGCCCACCGCGGTGCCGCCCAGCGCCAGCTCCCGCATGTGCGGCAGGGCCGCCTCGAGGTGGCCCTTCGCGCGGTCCAACTGCGCCACGTAGCCGCTGAACTCCTGCCCCAGGGTGAGCGGGGTCGCGTCCTGCAGGTGCGTGCGGCCAATCTTCACGATGGATTGGAAGGCCTGGGACTTCTGGGCGAGCACGTCGCGCAGGGCCCCGAGCTCCGGCAGCACCTGCTTCACCACGGCCTCCACGGCGGCCACGTTCATCGCGGTGGGGAACACGTCGTTGGAGCTCTGCCCCTTGTTGACGTCGTCGTTGGCGTGGACCTTGCGGCCCTCGCCCCGCTCGCCGCCCAGGAGCTCCGAGGCGCGGTTGGCCAGCACCTCGTTGCAGTTCATGTTCGTCTGCGTGCCGCTGCCCGTCTGCCACACGAGCAGGGGGAACTCCTCGTCATGCTGGCCGGCGAGCACCTCGTCCGCGGCCTTCACGATGGCCTGGGCCTTCTCCCGGGAGAGGGAGCCGTTCTCCTGGTTCACGAGCGCGGCGGCCTTCTTCACCAGCACCAGCGCGTGCACGAGCGCCAGGGGCATGCGCTCCGAGGAGATGGCGAAGTTCTGGCGGCTGCGCTGCGTCTGCGCGCCCCAGAGCCGGTCGGCGGGGACTTCGATGGGACCCAAGGTGTCCTTCTCGATGCGAACGTTCTTCGTGCTCACGGTGGCTCTCTCCAGGGCAGGACCGCTGTCCCGCGCGATTAACACCGCCGCGCCACCACGGCAGGACAGAGTGAAGGACCCGGCGTTAGTGTCACGTCGTGAGCACCCCTGGAATCATCAAGGCCCTCTTCCTGGCCCAGGAGCGCGGCACCCCCATGCGCCGGGTCCCGGAGGCGCGCGCCGTGGAGCAGCACGGCTTCGAAGGAGACCGCCACCAGCGCAGGGCGGTGGGCCACAAGCGCCAGCTCCTGCTCCTGGACGAAGCGCAGCGCGCGGCGCTGGACGTGCCCGAGGGCGCGCTCAAGGAGAACGTGCTGGTGGAAGGGCTTGCCCTGGACGCGCTGCCCCCGGGACAGCGGCTGGCGCTGGGGGGCGAGGTGGTGGTGGAGCTGACCGAGCCCTGCGTGCCCTGCTGGAAGCTGGACGCCCTGCGCCCTGGCCTCTTGAAAGATGGCTGGGGCCGCAGGGGTCAGCTCGCGCGGGTGCTGAAGGCAGGCACCGTGCATGAAGGTGACACGGTACGCCTGCTGGACGTGAACCCGGACGCACCGCGCATCATCCGGCCGAAGCTGCCCTGAACCGTCACCGGAAGCCAACGGCCGACCAGCGCCCGGCATGTGGAGGCAGCAAGACAGGCCCGTGCAACGCCGCCTGCCCTGAACCCGATGAAAACAAGCATTGCTTGAATTATTCAAATCGCGCCTGCCTGGGTGACTCCGCCAGGGGGTCCGTGACACACTTTTTCAATCGTTCTCACGGCTCCTGGGGCGCCTGCATGTCCATTCAATGGCTGGGTTTGGCGCTGGCGGCCTGGGGGCAGTTGCCTCCGGACGGCGCCGCGCAGCTCCGGAAGGTGGACCGGGTGATGCCCCACCTGCGTCGCCTGGCGGAAGACCCGGAGGTGGTGCGCGCCCTGCGCGCCCAGAACGCGCGCCGCACGCCGCTCGCCACCATCCAGCAACTGGACGCGGAATGGCTGGCCACCCCGGCCCTCACGCCGCACAAGCAGCGCGTGCTGGACGGCCCCTGCACGGGCGCGCTCCGCCGCCTGCGGGAGCACCTGGGCCCGGCGCTGGCGGAGGCCTTCGCCATGGATGATCAGGGCGCGCTCGTCTGCGCCAGCCGGCGCACGTCCGACTACTGGCAGGGCGACGAGGACAAGTGGCGCCTCACCTACGCCGGGGGCCGCGGCGGCCCCGCGCTGAAGGAAGCCCCCTTCTTCGACGAGTCCTCCCAGGCCTACGTCATCCAGGTGTCCCTCCCCGTCCGCGACGGCGCCCGGGTGATTGGCGCGCTCACCGTGGGCCTGTCCCTGCTCGACCTGTGACACCGACCGTCCCCCCGGGGTCCTCACGCATGCGACTGCTGTCCGGATTGAAGTTGCGGGGCCGCCTCACGCTGTGGATCTGCCTGCTGCTCGTCGCGGCCCTCGTCCCCGCCATCGGGGCCGGGGTCCACACCCTCCGCCGCAACGTGGAGCAGCAGGTGCGCGGCGTCCTCCAGGTGGAGGCGGACAGCCTGCAAGACCTCATCGAATCCTCGCTGCACGAGCGCGAAGCGAACGCCCGCGCGTGGACCGAGGACGCCATCGTGCGCGGCGCGCTCCTCTTCGACACCTACGCCAAGAGCGACGCGGTGCTCGCCTCGCTGAACGGCCGGCACACCAGCTTCGCCGGGCTGGTCCTGTTCACCCCCGACGGGCGCGCCGTCTCCGTGAGCCGGCCGGAGCTGCGCCAGGCCTTCGCCGGCCGCGACCAGGAGGTGCGCGCCGCCCCCTGGTTCCAGGCCGCGCTGGAGGACCGCCTGGACCCCGCCATCCTCACGGACGCCGTCACGAAGAAGGACCCCTTCCTCGACCGCCCCGTGATGCCCCTGGCCCTGCCCGTGCTCAGCCCCATCTCCGGCGCGCGGGTGGGCGTGCTGCTGGCCGCGTATGACTGGGGCCAGTTGGAGACGGTGGTCGCGGGCGCGCTCCAGCGGGCCCAGGACCGGGGCCAGAAGAGCTTCACCCTGGAGCTCCTCACCCCGGGCGGCGCCCGCCTCTTCAGCGCCCGCGCCGAGGGCACGCCCCTCCTCGCGGACCCCGTGCGCGCCGAGGCCCACAACGACGCCACCCACCGCTTCGCCGCGGGCGAGGGCTGGCGCTTCGTGGCGGCGATGGAGGCGGACGAGGCCTTCCTGCCCCTGCGGCGCTTCCTGCAGCTCAGCCTGCTCTCGGGGGCCGCCCTCCTGGGGCTGGCCGTCCTGGCCGCCTGGGCGCTGGCGCGCGGGGTGACGCGGCCCATCGCCACGCTGAGCGAGCTGGTGTCCCGCGTGGTGCGCGAGGGCGACCTCACCCAGAAGGTGGAGGCCCACGGCCACCAGGACGAGGTGGGCGAGCTGGCCTCCGCCTTCTCCCGGATGATGGACCACCTGCGCGAGTCCACCACCAGCCTCCAGCAGGCCACCCGCGTGCTGGGGCAGACGGTCAGCGAGCTCACCGCGGCCACCGAGCAGCAGGAGCGCAACCTCACCCGGCAGGGCACCGCCATCCAGGAGACGCAGGTCACCGCGAGGGAAATCCAGCAGACCTCGCAGCTCGCCGCGGAGCGCTCGCAGGCGGTGCTCGCGCTGGTGGCGCGGGCGCGTGAGGCGGGCGGCTCCGGCCAGCTCGCGCTCGGCGCCAGCCTGGACGGCTTCGAACAACTGCGCGACCACGGCGAGCGCCTGGCGGAGGGCATCTCCTCCCTCAACGAGCGCACGCAGCAGATTGGCGGCATCACCCAGACGGTGAAGGACCTGGCGGACCAGTCCAACATGCTCGCGCTCAACGCGGCCATCGAGGCGGCCCGCTCCGGCGAGCACGGCAAGGGCTTTGGCGTGGTGGCGCGCGAAATCCGGGCCCTGGCGGACCAGTCCATCCAGGCCACCGGCCGGGTGCGTGAAATCCTGGACGCCATCCGCGGCGGCATCCACGACACCGTGGCGCTGTCGGAAGAGGGCCAGCGCCGCTCCGAGGCGGGCCTGGCCCAGGTGCGCGAGAGCGGTCAGAGCCTGCGCGCGCTCACGGACATCATCCAGGACAACGCGTCCGCGGCCCAGCAGATCGCCGCCGCCGTCATCCAGCAGAACGCCGGCATCGCCCAGATTTTCGCCGCCGTCACGGACCTGTCCCGGATGATGGACGACACCCTCCAGGCCATGCACGGCACCCAGCGCATGACGCACGCCCTGCGCGGCGTGGCCGAGCGCATGGAGTCCGTGGCCGGCGTCTGGCGCGTCTAGCGGCGGGAAGCGCGCCAGGGGGCCACCAGCGCTAGACGCGCTTCTCCCAGCGGGGCGTGTCGTCGTCCACGGGCGTGTTCGCGACCTTGGACACCCAGTCCAGCGTCCCCTGCAGCGGCGCCCGGCCGTACGCCTTCGCCGGGATGAACGCCCAGAGCAGCAGGTAGAGCGCCGCGCTCATCCCCGCGGACGCGAACAGCATCAGCACGAACGCCACCCGCACCAGCGACACGTCCACGCCCAGCTCGCGCGCCAGCGCCGCGCAGACGCCCAGGAGCGCCCGCCCCTCGCCCCGGTGCATCGGCACCGTCCGCGCGCGGCAGTGCGGGCAGCGCAGCGCCTCCCCGGACAGCTCCCTCGAACAAGCCCTGCACTGTGTCGTGACGTCCATGAGGTGACCTCTCCGTCAGGCCCCCGCTTGGCACGATGGGGGTCCCATTCCTACCTACGGAAACCCGCTGTCCCTGATTGCCCTTCCCCTCCGGCGTCGTGATTCCGGGGGGTTATGGCCGGCTGCGTCAGTCGATTTACAGATTTAATCCCGGCGATGTTGACAGCCTTACAGGCAAGCAGCTTCTAATTCACCAAGGCTTCCCTTTCCAAGACGGGAGGGACATCTTTCAGCCCGTTGAGCCGCTTTTACAACGCATCTCGTCAGGAGCCGACATGGACGCGCGTACCTCCCAGAATCCCCCGGCCTTCGGCCCCGGCGTGACCGTGGAGGGCGCCTGGCATCCGGATTACGCGGAGGTGCTGACGCAGGAGGCCATGGCCTTCGTGGCGAAGCTGGTCCGCACTTTCGGTGAACGGCGGGAAGCACTGCTGGAGCGGCGCAAGAAGGTGGCGCAGGCGTGGCGCAAGGGCGAGCGGCCCCACTTCCTCCCGGAGACGGCGGACCTGCGCAAGGGCGACTGGACCGTGTCCCCGGTGCCCGCGGACCTGCAGGACCGGCGCGTGGAGATCACCGGCCCGGTGGACCGCAAGATGATCATCAACGCGCTCAACTCCGGCGCCAGCGTGTTCATGGCGGACTTCGAGGACGCCAACAGCCCCACCTGGGACAACGTGGTGCGCGGCCAGCTCAACCTGCGCGACGCCGTGCGCAAGACCATCTCCTTCACGGCGGAGAACGGGAAGCACTACGCGCTGAATGAGAAGCACGCGGTGCTCTTCGTGCGCCCGCGCGGCTGGCACCTGCCGGAGCGCCACGTGCGCATCGACGGCAAGCCCATCTCCGGCGCCCTCTTCGACTTCGGCCTGTTCTTCTTCCACAACGCGCGCGAGCAACTGAAGCGCGGCACGGGCCCCTACTTCTACCTGCCCAAGATGCAGAGCCACCTGGAGGCCCGGCTGTGGAACGACGTGTTCCACCTGGCCCAGAGCGAGCTGGACATCCCGCGCGGCACCATCAAGGCCACGGTCCTCATCGAGACGCTGCCCGCCGCGTTCGAGATGGACGAAATCCTCTACGAGCTGCGCGAGCACTCGGCCGGCCTCAACTGCGGCCGCTGGGACTACATCTTCAGCTTCATCAAGACGCTCCAGTCCGACGCGTCCGTGGTGCTGCCCGACCGCGGGCAGGTGACCATGGACAAGGGCTTCCTCAACGCCTACTCGCAGTTGCTCATCCAGACCTGCCACCGCCGGGGCGCGCACGCCATGGGCGGCATGGCCGCCTTCATCCCCATCAAGGGGGACACCGCCGCCAATGACGCGGTGATGGCCAAGGTCCGCGCGGACAAGCTGCGCGAGGCGAAGAACGGCCACGACGGCACCTGGGTGGCGCACCCCGGCCTGGTGCCCGTGGCGAAGGAGATCTTCGACGCGCAGATGAAGGGCCCCAACCAGGTGGCCAACAAGCGCGAGGACGTGCGCATCACGGAAGGCGACCTGCTCCAGGTGCCCTCCGGCACGCGCACGGAGGAGGGCCTGCGCCACAACATCCGCGTGGGCATCCAGTACACCGCCGCGTGGCTGGGCGGCCTGGGCTGCGTGCCGCTCTACAACCTGATGGAGGACGCGGCCACGGCGGAGATCTCCCGCGCCCAGGTGTGGCAGTGGATCCACCACGAGGCCACGCTGGAGGACGGCCGCAAGGTGACGCCGGAGCTGTTCCGCACGCTGCTCGCGGAGGAGATGGCGCGCATGGACCGCGAGGGCGCCACCGAGCGCTACGGCCAGGCGCACATGGAGAAGTCCCGCGCCCTCTTCGAGCAGCTCTCCACCGCGCCCGCCTTCGAGGACTTCCTCACGCTGCCGGCCTACGAGGCCCTCGACCCGCGGTCCTGACGCTTCTCAACCGTTTCAACGAAGTCTTTTCAACCCTTCACCAGAAGCCCGAGGAGTCCTGGCATGTACGACGCGACGCCGACCACTTCCGATGCCTCCCCTCACGCGAAGCTCCACGCCCAGCGCTTCGAGGGAATCAAGCGCAACTACACGGAGAAGGACGTGGAGAAGCTGCGCGGCTCCATCCGCGTGAGCTACACGCTGGCGGAGCTGGGCGCCCGCCGCCTCTGGGAGCTGCTCCACACGGAGGACTACATCAACGCGCTGGGCGCCCTCACCGGCAACCAGGCCGTGCAGATGGTGCGCGCGGGCCTCAAGGCCATCTACCTGTCCGGCTGGCAGGTCGCCGCGGACGCGAACAACGCCGGCCAGATGTACCCGGACCAGAGCCTCTACCCGGCGGACTCCGTCCCCTCCGTGGTGAAGAAGATCAACAACGCCCTGCGCCGCGCCGACCAGATCGACCACGCCGAGGGGCGCAAGGACCGCTACTGGTTCGCCCCCATCATCGCGGACGCGGAGGCCGGCTTCGGCGGTCCGCTCAACGCCTATGAGCTGATGAAGGGCATGATTGAAGCGGGCGCCGCGGGCGTCCACTTCGAGGACCAGTTGGCCAGCGAGAAGAAGTGCGGCCACATGGGCGGCAAGGTGCTGGTGCCCACCAGCCACTTCGTGCGCACGCTGACCGCGGCGCGCCTGGCGGCGGACGTGATGGGCGTGCCCACGCTGCTCGTCGCCCGCACGGACGCGGACAGCGCCAAGCTGCTGATGAGCGACGCGGACGAGTACGACCACGCCTTCATCGACAAGGCGGCGGGCCGCACGGGCGAGGGCTTCTACCGCATCAAGGGCGGCCTGGAGTGCGCCATCGCGCGCGGCCTGGCCTACGCCCCGTACGCGGACCTGGTGTGGTGCGAGACCAGCACGCCGGACCTGGCGCAGGCCAAGGCCTTCGCCGAGGGCATCCGCAAGCAGTTCCCCAACAAGATGCTCGCGTACAACTGCTCGCCGTCCTTCAACTGGAAGAAGAACCTGGACGACAGCACCATCGCCAGGTTCCAGCGCGAGCTGGGCGCCATGGGCTACAAGTTCCAGTTCGTCACCCTGGCGGGCTTCCACGCGCTGAACTTCTCCATGTACGAGCTGGCCCGTCAGTACAAGGACCGCGGCATGGCGGCCTACAGCGAGATGCAGCAGTCGGAGTTCGGCGCGGAGAAGCACGGCTACACCGCCACGCGCCACCAGCGCGAGGTGGGCACCGGCTACTTCGACCAGGTCGCCGAGGTCATCTCCGGCGGCAGCGCCAGCACCCTGGCCCTGCACGAGTCCACCGAGGCCCACCAGTTCTAGGCCCGGCGGATCATCCCTGCGCCTGAAGAGGCGCTGAAGGCCGCGGCGTCCCGGGGAAATTCCCTGGGATTTCGCGGCCTTCGCCGTTCGTTGGGCGAATCAGGCAACTTCCCCGGCGCCGGGGCGATAATGCAGGGAACGAACTTGAAGCCCCACAGGCACGCCTCCGGGCGCGCCTCGCAGACCGGGGCCTTTTGACGGGAGCCGCCATGAACCGCATCACGTCTCTCTCCGGTCCTCGGGTGCAGCCGGCCGCGACGAACACCGCCTCCTCCGTGTCGGGCAGCCGCTTCGGCTCGCTGCTGTCGGGCGCGGCCGCGCAGCCGAAGATGGGCGCGCAGTTGACGGGCGGGTCGGTGGTGTCGTCGGCCCTGGCGCAGATGGGGGCCACGCCGCACGGCGGGCTGGTGAACGCCTACACCGCGGGCGCCACCTCCACGCCCATCAACGTCTCGGGCAACCAGGCCCAGCCGCAGCAGGCCGCGGGCTCGCAGACGGGCGCGGAGCCCAAGAGCGAGGAGCTGCAGGCCATCGAGGACCTGGCCATCATGTCGTCGGTGTCCATGTCCCAGTCCATCCTGCACATGGGCGGCATGAAGCTGGACCTGGAGCGCGAGTAGTCCCCGCGCCCCAGGCCGTCCTTCACGGCATTGGATTCACGTGAGCCCTGGGGGAGACCTCAGGGCTTTTTCTTGTCGCTGTCGTCGCTGTACTGGTCGCGGATGCCCGCGTGCCGGTGCCGCGTGTCGTTCCAGGGATGATCCACGTCGGTGCGCTGCCCGCCGTTCTGCCCGGTGACGTCGTTGAGCTCCTCGGAGCGGCCTTCGGCGGGCACCATGTCGCCGTACTCTTCCGGGTCCTTCTGCTTGCTGGGGTCCAGCGGGATGCCGGCGCTCTTCTTGAGGTATTCGTCCTTGGGGTCCATGCCGTCATTCCTCCCTTGAGCCCTCAAGGTGGTGACGGAGTGCCGGACCGGGAGCGGCCGGGCGGCCAGGGGGGCGGCTCCTCAGTTGAGGTACTTCGGCCTCGCCGGAGCCGTGGCGGCGTCCGGGGGCTGGGCCTTCATCATCTCCAGGCCCTGGCGGGTGAGCACGAAGCGGACGACGCCGGAGCCGCGCTCGGTCTCGATTTCGGCCTCGAAGGCGGGCCCGGCGATGCCGCCGAGGGACACGTCCTTGCGCAGGTTGTTCACGCGGCCGGAGAGCAGATCGCCGCCCACCTCGCGTGAGCCCTCGCCGCGCGTGTACAGCTCGAAGGCGGCCTCGTGCAGCGTCATGGCCAGCGCCGGGGTGAGGGGCTGGGAGCTGAAGAGCACGGAGATGAGGAGCCAGTAGGGCGTCTGTTCAGCCATCGCTGGAGTGTAACGGGTGCGGCTAGCGGGCGCGCGGCTGTCTGCGGGCGGCGATGGCCTCCGCGAGCACGCCCTGCGCCCTCCAGTGGCCATACAGGCGGCCCTGGGACGCGAGGAAGTCCAGCCGCTGTTGGGTGCGCGCGTCCAGGCGGCCGGGGGCCGCGTCGCGGAACGGCGTGCCGGGCAGCGGCATGAAGGTGTGGCCGTGCACGCGGGCGCCCAAATCAGACAGCCGCTGCATGAGGTCCAGCGTGGCGTCCACGTCCGAGGGCTCCTCCCCGGGCAGGCCCAGGATGAAGTCCACGTTGGGCACGAAGCCGCCCTCCACGGCGAGCCGCGCGGCGCGCACCACGGTCTCCACGTCGTGGCCGCGCCGGGTGGCCTGGAGGATGCGCTCGGAGCCGGACTGGCCTCCGATGATGAGGTTGTCGTTGGCCACGTAGCGCTTGAGCAGGGCCAGGGCCTCCGGCGTGACGTGCTCCGGGCGCACCTCCGAGGGGAAGGTGCCGTAGTAGATGCGCCCGTCCGGGGCCATGGCCTCCGTCACGGCGGCGAGCAGCTCCTCCACGGCGGCCAGGTTCACGGTCTCGTCGGGGGTGCCGTAGGACAGGGACGTGGGGGTGATGAAGCGCAGGTCGCGCCGTCCCGCGCGGCGCAGCTCGCGGGCCCAGCGGGCGATGTTGGCGACGGTGCGGTGCCGGAAGCGCGCCTTGGACATGAAGGGCGTCTGGCAGAAGCGGCAGGCGTAGATGCAGCCGCGGGTGATCTCGATGGCGCCGAACTTCACGTGCTTCGCGGCGAACGGGGGGAAGTCGTCCAGGCGCACGCCCTCGCCGTGGCCGTGCTGCACGAGCTTGCCGTCCTTGAGGTGCGCGGTGCCGTGCGTGGCGCGGGGGTCCTCGCCCTGGAGGACGCGGGCCAGGAGGGCGCGCAGGGTGTGCTCGCCCTCGCCCACGGCGACCAGGTCGAAGCCGGCCTGGAGCGTCTGGAGCGTCTCGGCGGTGGCGTGCACGCCGCCCGCGATGCAGAGGACGTCGCGGCCCTCCAGCCGCTCGCGCACCCAGCCCAGCTCCTCCACGGAGGGGCCGAAGCTGGCGGAGTAGAAGGACCACGCGGCGACGACGGTGTCGCCCGCGTCCACGCGCTCGCGCACGGTGGCCAGCAGGTCTTCGCGGTTGCGAGGGAAGTGCAGCGACACGTCCGCGAGCGCGGGGTCCGCCTCCACGGCGCCGGCGAGCACGGTGAAGGCGTACTTGCCGGGGTACTGGTAGCTCAGGACGAGCGAGACCTTGCGAGGCGTCTGCGACATGACGGCCGGGGATGATGCCACAGCGCGGTCAGAGGAAGCGGCGCTCCCACTGGCGGACCTCGGCTTCGGTGAAGTCGCCCCAGGAGCCCTTGTGCGCGTAGAGCCACGGTTCCAGAACGCGGGCCAGCTCGCGATATGCGGGCAGTGTGTCACCGGCCTCGAGGTCCCCCGCTTCGGGAACAGGGCCCAGGGACACCACGGCGCGTTCTGGCGACAGGGCTTCGACCCGGGTCGAAGGCGAGTGCAACCGGGAGCGAAGTGCCTCCGCGCCCCCCAGTTCGTTGAGCACGGGCGGCCCCAGGAACGTGAGCCACGCGGGGGGACGGAGCTTCGTGCCCAAGTACGACGCCAGTGCGCCAAGCCCTGGCCCTGGCAGATCGAAACCCGGATGCCGGGCACTCCGGTCCCGGAGAATGGGAGTGGTGTGGTGCCCCCAACTCCACGCCTCCAACGCGGGCCCGGCGTGCCCGGAGCTGAAGGGAAGTCCCCTTCCCAGCTCGACGATCAACGAACGAACAGCTTCATTCCCCCGCGTCTCAAGAAATCCGGTGGGCAGCCAGAACTCCACCGCGCACATGGGCTGCGGGAAGTCCCGAGCGAACAGGGCTGGGATGGTGGAGTGCCCGACATACGAGAACCTGATGCCCGTCACTGAATCAGGACGCCCGCGCGCTTCGATACTGGCCCCACGAGGGTCCATCAATTTCCGCTGGAGGAACCCGGGTTCCTCTTCGGCCAGCGCCCACCAGTACCCGTCGTAGTCCAAGTACCAGCCGAGTGATTCCAGCTCCAGGGCATGGAGGTAACGGTCCAGGGCCTGTGTGACCGCGCCCATCACTTCTTCATGAAAGCCCGGCATGTAGAACACAACACGCAGGCCCTCCCGGAGAATGGTGACCTCCTCCCCTTCGATGTTCAGCGTGGTTTGAACGCGGGGAAACCGTACAGCCATCACTGGACTCCGAGGTTGGGAGAGACCGTCTTGGGAGTCAGCCCTTCGCCGAGCAAGCGCCGATAGACGGTGCCTTGATCCAGATTCTCAAAGACGTGTCCGGGAGGATAGCGGCCCCATGAGGGGTCATTGGTCACGGGACACGGGAACTTGAAGTCGTAGACCCGCTGAACTTCAAGCGGGTTCCCCAAGGCGTGCAGTACCACATCCGGCGCGATGCTCCCCGTGAGCAGGTGGAACAGGCCGTCCCGCAGCCATTGCGCCACCTCCTCCGGCGCCAACCACCGCGTCCGCCCGGTCTTCGTGTCCCGCAGGTAGCGGGGCTCCAGGCTGAACCGTCCTTCATCCGTGACGCCCAGCGCGCGCTGCACGCACTCCAGCGCGGCGGCGTGCTTCGCTTCCCCCAACTGCATCGCCCGGGTGATTTCCCTGCCGTTCGCGTCCACCACCTTCTCCCGGCACACCGCGGGAGAGGTCCTCCCTCCTGGCCCCAGCAGCCGCTCGTTCACCTCCAGGTTCGCCTGCTTCGCGCACTCCACCAGGACGCGCTCCACGCGGGACACCTCCGCCGATTCCCACAGGCGCATCACCGCAGCGGACGGACCTGCCCGGGCCGCCGCCCGGGTCAGCCACGGCAGGATGGCGTCCTGCCCCACCTGAGACGCACACGCCGGATTGCGCAGGCACCCCGCGGTCGCGGAGTCCATTGTCGCCTGGGAATAGCTTCGCGGCGTTCGCACCTCCGGGCCCGCGCACGCGGTCCACAGCAGGAGGCAGCACAGCCATCGGGGAGGAGTCATGCCGCGCCTCCTCGCATGGAGGCGCGGACTCCTTCAACCCACCTCCCGCCCCGGACACACCGGAGCGGGAGGGACCTTCATCCGCCCGTGCCTCAGCTCCGGCGACGGCGCGCCCGCGCCAGCCCCAGCAGGCCCAGCAGCGAGAACGCGGCCAGCGAACCACCGCTCGTCGCGGAGCAACCGCCCTGGAAGTTGGCGTCGCCCTCGCTCTCGTCCAGCGGAGCCGGCTTCACGCCCGTGTTCGTCCCCGCGTCCACGGGCGTGCCCGCGTCCACCACCGGCTCCGGGTCCGGGTCCACCGGCGAGCCCGCGTCCACCACCGGCTCCGGATCCACCGGGCTGCCCGCGTCCACCACCGGGTCCGGGTCCTTCGGCGAGCCCGCGTCCACCGGCGTGCCCGCGTCCACCACCGGCTCCGGATCCGGCTTCACCACCGGGAACACGTCCTCGCGCTTCGTCGCCTGGATCATTCCGTCGTGGTAGACGACGCCCACCGGCTTGACGGTGTCCGCCCGGTACAGGCCCAGCTTCAGGTAGTTGTTCTGCCCGGAGAACATCGTCTTGGCATACGTCTTCTTCAGCACCTGCGTGCCGTTGAGCCACAGCTCCACGTAGCCCACGGACGCGTCCGGGGACCACTTCACGTGGAAGATGAACTCCTGCCACGCGCCGCGCTTGAGCGCCGTGCTCCACACCGTGCCGCTGTCGTTCAACGTCAGGCGGATGAGCTCCCCCTTCACGAAGAACTCCACCGGCGGCGACCCGCAGCACCCGTCGTGGTGCCACTGCGTGAAGAGCTGCCACGCGTCCACGCTGGGGAAGTCGTTCGCGAACATCACCTTCCAGCGGTACCAGTACTCCGAACCCACCTTCTCGTTGCTCAGGTAGACCAGCTCGTTGCGGTTGCCGCTGGAGTTGATGGGGTCATCGCCCTGCTTCACCGTGGCCTTGAGGGCGTACTTCCCCTCCGCCACCGGGCTCGTCACCACCTGGAGCCGGTCCGAGCTCACCATCTGTTCCGTGCTGTACTGGGAACGGTTTCCCGTCTCGAAATCGCCCCGCCAGACGATTTCCGCCGCAGCGAGGCTCGGGAGCAGACAGGCCACGAGCCAGAGGTGCAGTGCTTTCAATGCTGATTCCTTGGGGAGGGGGAAGTGCCGAAACTTTGACGGCAAAGCTTTGACAGACACTACCCCAACTCATTCCCTCACTTCATTCCCCCGCCAAACCATTCCCAGACGCCTGACAACACAGCATGCAACCAGCCAGGCCCTCCCCTGGATTGACACATGTTTCACGATGGGAACGGCCTGCCCGCACCCACCGGGCGGACGGCGGAGCGATGTCCTGAACGCAACGCGTCATTGACAAGGGGGCATCCAGGGGGCTGACGGGACGGGGGCGTGGTGTAAGGTCACGGGCCCTTCCGGCGCTCCCTTCCCGGGGCGCCCTTCCGTGTGCCCCATGCTCGTGCTGCGAGACGTCCAGAAAACCGATTTGCCCGGCCTGAAGCGTCTTGCCGCGGTGCTGAACACGGTCAACCTGCCGAACAACGAGGAGACGCTCGAGGCCATCATCGACAAGTCGGTGAAGAGCTTCGCCGGCAAGGTGAAGGACCCGTTCGAGCGCGAGTACCTCTTCGTGCTGGAGGACGTGCGCAACAACCTCATCATCGGCACGTCGATGATCATCGCCCAGCACGGCACGTACGACGCGCCGCACATCTACTATGAGGTGAGCGAGCGCGAGCACTACTCCGCCTCGCTGGAGCGGCACCTGCGGCACAAGGTGCTGTCCATCGCGTACAACTACGAGGGCCCCACGGAGATTGGCGGCCTGGTGGTGGACCCGCCCTACCGCGCGACGCCGGACAAGCCCGGCAAGCAGTTGTCCTTCGTGCGCTTCCTCTTCATCGCCATGCACCGGCGGCTGTTCCGGCCGCGCGTGCTGGCGGAGCTGCTGCCGCCGCTGCTCCCGGACGGGCGCAGCCTGCTGTGGGAGGCCTGCGGGAAGAAGTTCACCGGCCTCACCTACCTGGAGGCCGACCGGCTCAGCCGCCAGAACAAGGAGTTCATCAAGGAGCTGTTCCCCTCGTCGGACATCTACGCGTCGCTGTTCCCGGACCGCGTGCAGAAGGTGCTGGGCGAGGTGGGCCCGGCCACGCGCGGCGTGCAGCGGATGCTGGAGCGGGTGGGCTTCCGGTACGTGGAGCGCATCGACCCGTTCGACGGCGGCCCGCACTTCGAGGCGGACACGGCGGACATCTCCCTGGTGCGCCGCTACCGCACGGTGAAGCTGGCGGAGGAGGACTTCGAGCTGGAGGGAGACGACGTGCTGGTCGCCGCCGAGCGCGAGTCCGGCCGCAACCGCTTCCGCTCCGTGCGCTGCCAGGCCCGGCTGGACAACACCGTCATCCACCTGCCCGCCCGCGCGAAGGAAATCCTGGAAGTGAAGCCCGGCGCGAAGCTGTCCGTCATTCCGTTCGAGTAGCGCGCACCACGCGCCAGTCCCCGCGCAGGAGCGCCAGCCAGCGCTCCCCGGCCTCCAGCGCGGGGCCCTCCGGCGGCACCAGCGCCAGCGCCAGGTGCGTGTCCGGGCGCACGGGGTCCAGGGACGTGGGGTCCAGCTCCAGCGTCCCGCCACCGCGCAGCGCCACCCGCACCCAGGCGTGCGGCCGGGCGGGGCCGCCGTCCACCACCAGCAGCCCGTGCACCAGCCCCACCCGCTGGCCCCGCTGGCGGGCCAGGGCCGCGTAGCGCAGCGCGTGCGCCAGACAGCCTCCGGCCTCGCCCTCGCCGCCCGCGCGCCAGTCCGCCGCCGAGGGCCCCTTGTCCGGGAAGGCCGCGTGCACCTTCGCGGACAGGGCCCGGGCCTCGGCCGGCGTCCACTCCGTCATCTCCGGGAGCCGGGCGGGGACCGTGCCGCCGGGAACGAGCCTCAGCGCGCCCTCCGTGCCGCCCTCCACGGGCACCCCTTGAGCGAAGAGCTCCGGTGGCGCTCGCAGCCGCTCCCCGGGAGCCGCCAGGGTGAAGCGGGAGTCGCCCACCTCCAGCGCCTGAAGGAGGCCCTGGTCGTCGTAGCGGGCGCGGAAGCGGGCGCCCAGCATCGTGCCCTCCGCGCTCGTGGGGCCTCTCGCCGTGACGCAGTGGGGGCCCTCCTGGCCGGACAGCTCCTCGCGGCCCTTCACGCAGCCCTCGGGGGGCGGGCCCCGCCACAGCCACAGCGCCTGGGGCACCGCGTCCGCGCCCGTCACGCGCCCCGCCGCGTCCACCCGCAGGGCCACCTCTCTCACGCGCTCGCCCGCGTGGCCGTCACGCACGTGCAGGTGGCGGCTGGTGTACGTGAACCGCCCGGCGTCCAGCGACAGCCCCACCGTCCCCACCGGCACGCCCCGCCAGGAGAACACGTACCGCGCCGACCTTCCGGCCTCGGCGCCCGTGCTGGCGGGGTTTGCGGGGAGCGCCAGCATGGCGATGGCGAGCAGGGCCTTCATGTCTCATGAAGCATGCGTCGAAATCAGGACCGGCGCGAGAAGGCGGGTTAGCGTCCACCCCGTCCATGGGCGCCAAACGGTACCTCTTCTCGTTCGGGTTGGTGGCGGCCCTGGTCTCCGCCCTCATCCTCGGCTTCGTGTTGTTCTGGGTGACGGGCAAGCCGGATGACACGGCCGGGTGGATGGTGCTGCTGCTCGGCGTGCCGTTCCTCTGGCTCATCGGCAGCTACCTGTCGTGGTTCCGCTTCGCGGCCATGCGGCGGCGCGAGCGGCGCGACCTGATGTCCCGGCTGGCGGAAGGCGACCTCACCACGCCCATCCACACCGGCTTCGAGGGCCAGGAGGACCTGCGCCGCCTCATCCTGTCCCTGCGCCGGGCCATGTCCCAGGTGCAGCGCGTGACGAGCAACCTGCACCGCACCGGCAACGGCGTGAGCGAGCAGGCCCGCATGCTGCTGGAGGCCGCGCGCCGTCAGGGCGGCGCCGTGGAGCGCACGCTCAGCGCCGTGGGCGGCAACGGCACCAGCCTCCAGGTGGCCATCAAGCGCGTGCAGCACATCGAGACCTTCGCGCATGAAACAACGGGCGCCCTCCTGGAGATGACCGAGCGGCTGCACCAGGTGGTGGACGGCCTGGAGACCGTCAACGACTTCAGCCAGCGCACCAGCGGCCTCACCCAGGCGATGACGGAGCGGCTGAGCCACATCGCCGCGTCGGGCGACGAGCTGGGCCGCTTCGCCTCCGAGGCGGAGGACTTCGTCGCGCTGGTGGAGGGCGGCATCTTCGCCGTGCGCCGCCGCGCCATGGAGACCAACAGCATGGCCGTCGCCGTCACCGCCACCGCCCAGCGCGGCGAGTCGCTGGTGAGCGACAGCGTGCAGGGCATGTACCGGGTGGAGGAGACGGTGCGCAAGGCGGCCGAGCTGATGGAGATGCTCGGCACGCGGTCGCTGGAGATTGGCCGCATCGTGGACGTCATCCAGGAGATCGCCGACCAGACGAACCTGCTGGCCCTCAACGCCGCCATCATCGCCGCCCAGGCGGGCGAGCACGGCCGCCCCTTCGGCGTGGTGGCGAATGAAATCCGCAGCCTCGCGGAGCGCACCACGCGCTCCACGCGCGAGATTGGCACCATGGTGACGGGCATCCGCGACGCGGTGGAGACCGCCGTGGCGCTGGTGCAGGAGGGCCGCGAGCAGGCGACCGCGGGCGTGGCCCTGGGCGACCGCGCCTCCGAGGCCCTGAGCGAGATCCGCACCATCACCCAGCGCACCTTCGCCGCCGTGGAGGCCACGGTGATGGAGACGCAGCAACTGGAGGCGCAGGGCGCCACCGTCGTGGAGGCCAGCAAGCGCGTGGCCCGGCGCGTGGAGGACATCACGCGCATGGCCATCGAGCAGTCCGGCAACGCTCGGGACCTGGTGCGCCAGATCCAGGAGATGTCGCGCGTGGGCCAGAGCGCCGGCCAGAAGGCCGAGGCCCAGGCGAGGACCGGCCGCGACCTGTCCGAGGCGGTGATGCGCCTGAGCGCGGCCATCGAGGAGTTGCGCTCCGCGCACCAGGTGCTCACCCGGGGCGACGCGTCCATCCGCGAGGAGATCGCGCAGGTGCGCGAGGACGCGCGCCGGGTCATCCGCATTGGCGACGGGCTGGACCGCACGGTGGACCAGTTGGGCCACGAGACGGCGAGCCTGGAGGCGGAGGTGTTCCGCTTCCAACTGCCCCGGGCCCGCGTGGGCGGCACGCTGAGGGTGGGCCTGCATCAGTCGGGCTCGCTGCGCGCGCGGCAGACGGTGGATCCGCTGTTCGCCGTGGAGAACCAGATGACGGAGCTGACGGCGTGCCTCTTCTCCTGCCTCGTGAGGCTGGAGGACGGCATGCTGGTGCCCGACCTGGCCGAGCGCTGGGACGCGGACCCGTCCGCGCGCCGCTACCGCTTCTACCTGCGCCGGGGCGTCACCTTCCACGACGGCGCCCTGCTCACCGCGCAGGACGTGAAGCGCCACCTGGAGCGGCTGATGGATCCGGCGCTGCGCTCGCCGGACCGCAGCCTGCTGGAGGACGTGGAGGGCGCGCGCGAGTACGCCAGCGGCCTTGCGCGCGAGGTGACGGGCATCGAGGTCCTGGACGAGGGCACGCTGGAGATCCGCCTGCGTGAGCCCAAGGCGTTCTTCCTCCAGCTCATGGCGCTGACCGCCACGGCGGTGGCGAAGCTGGACCCGGCGGGGAAGCTGGTGGGCACGGGGCCGTTCCGCGTCGTGGGCATGCAGGCGGACCGGATGGTGCTGGAGCGCAACGCCACCTACTGGCGCGGCGGGCTCCCGCTGCTGGACCGGTTGGAGTTCGTCCTCACGGAGACGCGCCCGCAGGCGGTGCGGCAGTTGCTGGACGGGCAGGTGGACCTCGTGTCGTTCCTGCACGTGGAGCACACGGAGGCGCATGGGCTGGAAGCGCACCAGGTGGTGACCAGCACCACGCCCTCCACGGCGTTCCTCGGCCTCAACCTCAACGAGGCGCCGTACAACGACGTGCGCGTGCGGCGGGCGCTGCGCGCGGGCATGGACATCCCGGGCGTGGTGGAGCAGTTCCACCCGGGCGCGCGCGTGGCCCGCACCTTCACGCCGCCGGAGCTGCTGGACGGGGCCCAGGAGCTGGGGCCCACGCCGGTGCCGGACCTGACGCTGGCGGAGCGGCTGTTGCGAGAGGCGGGCGTGCGGCGGTTGCAGCTCACCCTGCACCACGCGGTGGGCCGCGACACGTCCGCCGAGGACGCGGTGCTCTTCCGGCCGCTGATCCAGGCGGGGCTCCTGGAGCTGCGGCATGAGCAGATGCCGCCGGAGGAGTACCTGATGCGCCTGCGCGAGGGGAAGGTCCCGGCGTTCCGCACGCTGTGGCTGGCGGACTTCCCGGACCCCGACGCGTTCCTGCACTTCCTGCTCAACTCCAGCGCGCAGACGGTGTACCCGCTGGGCTACCGCAACCCGGAGCTGGACCGCCTCACCGCCGAGGCGCGCGTGTCCATCGACCCGGAGCTGCGCTCGCAGCTCTACAAGCGCGCGGAGCTGCTGGCGCGCGAGGACTGCCCGCTCATCCCGCTGTACCACGACCGCACGCGCGCGGTCGCGGTGGCCTCCGTGCAGAACCTGCGGCTGCACCAGACGCCGCCGCAGGTGCGCTTCGAGGACCTCTGGGTGGACCCCGCCGCGGGCGGCTGAACGGATCACCCCGGCCACCTTCTTCGCAATCGCCCTCACCCACTCCATCGCCCGCCACCCTCCCCGCCCAAGCCTCGGCCATCCAACCAGAGGGGTCTGACATGGCCCCGAAGCCCCACCCGCCGAAGGCGAAGCGCGGAAACCTGTCCGACTGGAGGTCTGCGCGGAATAAGCAGTCCTACGAGCCGCATAGAGGTGGGGTGACATCGCAAGAAG
>NZ_JAIQDE010000021.1 GCF_020037015.1 Corallococcus sp. AS-1-6
TCCGTACCCGTCCCGCAGCAGGAACCCGAACCCCAGGTCCAACTGCGCCCCCTTCTTCGCCACCGCGCGCACCACCTCCGGCGCCCGCACCGTCAGCGGGACCTCCAATAACAGCCGCGCCAGCGCCTCCTCGAACTCCCGAGCACTGACCGGCACCCTCCGGTCCCACGTGACCGGGGCGTACGTCCGCGTCCCCTGCTCCGTGCGCAGCCGCACCGTGGGCCCGCTGGCGCAGCCCGTGAGCAGCACGAACAACACCATCCACACGCCGGCCTTGTGCGCACGCATGCCGTGCAGCATGCGCTTCAAAGACAACGGGGCGGAAGGCCCGTGGAGGACCCTCCGCCCCGCAGGGGCACCGCCGTCAATGACAGACGGCTAGTTGTTCTTCACCGTGAAGCTGAAGCTCTGGATGACGAAGTTGTCCACCGCGTCCGTCATCCACACGTCCACCGTGTGCGTGCCATCCAGCAGCTCGCGCGTGTCCAGCTCCGCGGTCCAGTTGCCGTTCGACTGGAGCGTGCCGGCGCGGATGCCCGACCCGTCCCGCGTGAACGCCACGTTCTTGATGCTGCTCAGCGCATCCGTCACCCGCGCCGTCAGCGTCACCACGCCGCCCACCGTGCTGCCCGGGGCCGGCGTCAGCAGCGTCGCCGTGGGCGCCTGCGTGTCGTAGCGCACCGTGCGCGTCACGCGCGTCGTGCGGCCGGCCTCGTTCGTCGCGTCGATGGTCAGCGTGTTCACGCCCGACGCCAGCGTCACCGACGTCTGGATTTCACCGCCGCCGCGCGGCAACTGGAACTGCTGCGCGCCCAGCTTCACCGTCGTGGCCGACACGGACGACACGCGAATCACATACGGCAGCGAGTGGTTCGCGCGCGGCCCGAACGTGGCCCCGTCCGCGGGGTCCGTCGTCACCGTGGGCGTGCCCGGCTCCACGAACACGTGCACCACCGCCTCCGTCACGTTGTTCGCCGAGTCCGTGGCGCGCACCAGGATGCCCTGCTCGCCGAAGTTCGGCAGGCTCACCGGGTGCGTCACCGAACCGGTGCCGAACTCCAGCAGCGTGGTGTTCACCCACTGCGTCTCCACGCGCGTCGGCGTCTGCTCGTCAATCTGGCTGATGACGTCCACCAGGCTCCCCACCACCTGGCCCTGCACCGGCGACTGGATGGTGATGACCGGCGGCACGCGGTCCACCGTCAGGTTGATCTGCTTCGTGGTGACACCGCCCAGGTTGTCGCGGCCCGTGAGCTGGATGATGTTCGGCCCCTCCACCAGCTCCACCGGCACGTAGACCAGACCGCCGCTCAGCTCGGGGTTCACCACCACCGGGGCGCCGCCGTTCACGATGAAGGCCGCGTAGGTGATGACCGCGCCGTTGGTGGCCGGCTTCACGAAGCCCCACGCGTTCAGCGTCGTCTCGCGGAGGAACGCGGGCTGGTTGCCCATGATGACCTCCGGCGGCGTGAACGGATAGGCGTTGATGTTCAGCGTCTGCGCCGCCGTGCTGCCTAGCAGGTTCTGGCTGTTCGGCTGCAGCGTCACGCCGGAGTACACCGCGCGGTAGTCCTGCGCGCCCGTGGCCGTCCACGAGTCCGTCGCGATGCTCCACGGCAGGGAGAACACGCCGTCGCCGTCCGCGTCGTCATCCGCGCCAATCGCCACGCCCGCCACGAAGAAGGTCACCACGCCCTTCAGCGGCCCCGTCACCACCGCGTTGGTGGACGCGTTGCGCACGCGCGCGGACAGGAGCGTCGCCTGGCCAATGGTCACGCTCGCGTTCGCCGCCGGCGTGAGGATGGCCGTCGTCGTCGCCAGGCCCGTCACCGGAGGAGGCGGCGGCGTATACGTCTTCGCGCGAGCGGAGGCCGAAACGCCCGGCGCGCCACCCGAGGCCGCCGTCACCGTGACCTCCGACAGGAGCGACGGCAGCAGGTTCGCCGGAGCGCGCACCGTCAGCGTCACCGTGGACTCCGCGCCGGAGGCCAGGAACACCGTGGGCCGGCTCAGCGTGGCCGTCCAGCCCGGCAGGCCGCCCGCGGCGCTCAGCGTGTACGTGTCCGCCTGGTAGCCGTGGTTCTTCACCTTGAACGTGTAGGTCGTCTCCGACGCGGCCGGGTCGTAGATGGGGAACATCTTCGTGTCCTCGCCCACCACGGACACCTCCACGCTGAAGTCGCCGAAGCACGCCAGGCCCAGCGACGCGAACGTCGTCGGGATGTCCGGCGTCGCCGTGCCCGAGCCCCAGCTCCCGTCCGCCGCCTGGCGGGACTTCAGCCACTCAATCGCGTTGAACAGGCGCGCGTTGCTCGCCGGCTCCTTGCCCGCGAGGCACAGCGCGTACACGCCAATGCCCGTGGCGAAGTCGTTGGACGCGTCCGAGGGCAGGTTGCCCCAGCCCTTGCCGCTCACCGCCGGCATCGCGATGAGCTGGTTGGCCAGCGTCTGGATGGCGTTGGCGTTCACGTCGTTCAGGCCCGGGCCCGCGGCCTTCAGGCCCACGATGGCCCACGACTTCTGGAACGTGTACGGCATGCCGTCGCCCGCGCCGGACGTGTCGTTGTTGTTGAGGTTCGCGCGCAGGTACGCGGCCGCCTTGTCGATGGCCGCCTGGTACTGCGCCGCCTTCGCCGGGTCCACGCGCTGCTTCGCCTGCGACAGCGTCACCAGGAAGCGCGCCGTCAGCGGCACGCTGCCGTGGTCCACCGGGAAGTTGATGTGGTCCTCCGGCCACCGGCCGCTGGCCTGCTGCACGCTCACGGCCCAGTTGGCCGCCATCACCAGCGCGCTGCTGTACTGCGTGGACACGTACTGGTCGAAGCCCGCCAGGCCGAACGACGCCCAGCTCGTCTTCTCATTGGGGTACAGCGTGCCCTCGTGCAGCCAGTTGCCCGCGGGCTTCTGGTCCGTCTTGATGCGCGCGCCCAGCAGGTCCAGGTTGCCCTGGATGGTGCGGCCGTTGGAGGTGGCCTGCGCCATGTTGTAGCCATTGGCCTTGGCGCTCGACAGGCCGAACACCGCCGCGCCCTGGCGGTGGCACGCGATGCAGTTCTGCGACGTGGTCCAGTTGGCCACGTCCGCGCTCAGGAACTGGATGGCCTTCTGCGTGGCCTCCGTGTTGGTGGCCGCGACGGCCGGCACGCTGAAGGCGGACAACAACACCGCCGCGAACATGAGGAGTCTCGCCGCCCAACGGGGCGACGAACGGGAGACGGCTGATGACATGAGGGCACGTCCAGGGGCCTGCGGGTGGGCACACCCGGACGCGAGGCTCAGGCACCATGGCCCGTGCACCCCGCGAAAGGCGTGCGGGGCAAGAATACTCAAGTTTGGCTGTAACTGTCCAGGGAGGGGAAAAGCACCCGAGCCTTAGAAATCAAGGACATGCAGCCAGTCAGGCGAGTCCTTTGAGACTCAGCCTTCCTGTGAACCCCGGGTGCGCTTCCACAGCTCGCGCAGGAGAATCACGCCGAACTGGGAGTCGTTGAGGATGTACCGGCGCCACAGGCGCTTGGGCTCGTGGGTGAGGCGGTAGAGCCACTCGAAGCCGGCCCTGGCGATCCACTCCGGGGCGCGCTTGGCGGTGCCGGCGATGAAGTCGAACCCCGCGCCGATGCCGATGGCCACCGTGGGCCCCAGCTTCTGGGCCACCTGGGAAATCCACACCTCCTGCTTGGGGCTGCCCAGCGCGACGAAGAGCAGGTGCGGGTCCTTCTCCCGGATGCGCGCGACGATGGGGTCGTTCTGCGCGTCGCCCGCGTCCAGGTTCACCATGGGCGAGTCCCAGCCCACGACCTCGATGCCGGGGTACTGCGCCTGGAACTGCTTGCCCACCTTCTCCGCGACGCCGGGGCCCGCGCCCAGCAGGAAGATGCGCCACTTGCGCTCGGCGCCCAGCTTCACCAGCGGGAGGATGAGGTCGGAGCCCGCGATGCGCTCCGGCAGGGACACGTCCAGCATGCGCGACGCCCAGACGATGGGCATGCCGTCCACCACGGAGATGGTGGCCTTGGCGTACGCGTCGCGGAAGCGCGTGTTCGTCTCCGCGAGGACGACGTGGTCCACGTTGGCGGTGAAGACGTAGCCGCCCTGGTGCGCGTCCACCAGCTCGCCAATGGCCGTGACGGCCTCCGGGAAGGTGAGCTGGTCGATGGTGAGCTGGCCGATGTTCAGGCGCGGGCGGGGAGAGGTGGCGGGGGCGTGTGCGGTGGTCAAGGCGTCGTCTTCACTTCACCGTGAGGTCCAGCACGGTGATGGAGTAGGGGGGAAGGCGCTGCGACAGGGTCTGCTCGGCCTTGGTGCCGGTGGCCTGTTCGGTGAAACCGCCCGGCGCGCCCGAGTACCCCATGACGCGCACGGTGTTGAGCGAGCCGCAGCCCTTGAACTCCACCTGGGCCTGGGCGGCCTGCTCGGGGTCGAAGTTGAGCAGCACGGCGGTGAGCTTCTTGCCGGACGCGTCGCGGGACGCGAAGAGGCTGGTGCCCTCCGCCGCGGTGGTGGACAGGGCGTTGTCCTGGAAGCGGCCACCGCGCCCGTCGAAGTCGCGGTACGCGCGGAACGCCCAGAACGTGGGGCTGTTCTCCGCGGGGTACTGCCAGAAGAACGCGGACGTGAGCCCCTGCTGCCCGAAGCGGCCCAGGGCCTCCGCCTGCGCGAGTCCCCCGCTCATGTGCTTCATGGCGCCGAAGTTGTACTCGCCAATGGACATGCCCCGGCCGGGGTAGTTCTCCGAAATCCACTGCTTCACGCGTGGAATCAACTGGATGGGCTCGGAGATCCACGACTCGTCCTTGTACGTCGGGTCCCACAGCGCGCGGGTGGAGCGGATCCGCCGCGCGTTGGTCTCCGGGTCGGTGGCGCCCTCCAGGCCCAGGCCCACGTTGGACTGCGGGTAGAAGTGCACGTCCACCACGTCCAGCAGGCGCACGCCGGTCTTCTTCTCGTGGTCGCGCAGCTCGCGCAGGTACCAGGCCAGCAGCGGCACGTCGCCGTGCGCGCGGCGGTCCGTGTACGGCGGGCGGCCGGGGGCGAAGTCCGCGGCGGACCAGAAGTAGTTCGTCCAGCCCCACTCGGCGGGACCGGCGATGACGGCTTCCGGATCCGCCTTCCGCACGGCGGTGCCGTACTCGATGGTGCGCTTGAGCAGCTCGTCGTAGGTGAGCGGCTCGGGGTGCACGTCCCGGTGCGTGGAGCTCCAGAGGGCGGGCTCGTTGTCCAGGATGTACATGTTCACGCCGCGCCTGGCGGCCTTGAGCGACTTCACCCACTCGGCGATGAACTCCGGCGGGGCCTGCACGCTGGTGGTGGTGGGCGCGCCGGGGACCAGGGGCGTGCCGTCGCGGCGCACGCCGTTGCCGCCCGCGGGCTCCGTGTCGTCCTGGGCCTGCTGCGGGCCGAAGGAGGACACCGGGAAGCCCACGGAGGACGTGTCCTTGGCCACCCAGCCGATGAGCGGCAGCGTGAGCGCGGACTGGACGTTGTTCTTCCGGTTGGACTCCAGGAAGTCATCCGCGCCGAAGCCGAGCTGCACGTTGCGGAAGTACCAGTCGTTGCCGGTGTTCCACGCGCGGCCCAGCTTCCAGTTGTAGCGGGAAGTGGGGTTGCCGCCCCAGCGGCGGATGGTGGCGCCCAGCTTCCACTGGTGCGTGTCCGTGGTCTCCTTGTTGCCGTCCAGCGCGATGCCGTAGATGAGCGGGCTGATGGGCCTGGACGGCGCGGTGCAGTCGATGACCATCTTCGACTCGCGGCCGTCACCCCGGCCCATGCGTCCACCGCCCGCGGCGCGCGCGGCGGCCACGTCCGGAGACAGCGGCACCAGGGCCACCTTGTCGAAGAGGACCCAGTCCCGGCCCACCTCCTTCGACGCGCGCAGCACCAGGCGGTCGAAGGGCTCACTGCGCGGGTTGAGGACCTCCATGGGCACGACGACCTCCGCCCACTCGCGGTCCTTCTTGACGATGAACTCCGGGCTGATGCGCACGTGCGGGAACGTGGCGGCGCCGGGCGCGTCCAGGCGCACGTCCAGGAACTCGCCGTAGGACTCCGGCGCGGTGAAGCGGAAGCTCAGCGCGCCGTACGCGCCCTGGAGCTTGGGCCGGTAGAGGATCCACCCGCCGTAGTTGAACATCCGCAGGCGCGCGGGCGCGCCCCGGGGCAGCTCGCGAGGCGCCCAGCCGATGTCCTTCCATCCGGCCTGGAGGCCCCCGTCGTACACGGCCACCACGTCCGTGGCGGCGGGCTGCGCGGCGGGCACGGCGTCCTTCGAGGCGCCTTGCTGCGCCATCGCCACGCCCGCGCCGCCGCCCAGCACCGCGCAGGTGAGGATGACGGTCCGCTTCCACCGGCCGTGCTTCGTCTCTGCCATGACCTTCCTCAACGCATCCCCCGGAACGAACCCGGCACAGCGGATCAGCAAGCGACAGCGGCTACAGCGGGACCTCGTCCAGGTCCTTGCGCGGGAAGATGCGCGCGGGGATGCCCACCGCGACGCTGTCCGGCGGCACGTCCTGGAGCACCACGGCGTTCGCGCCAATGCGAGACCGGGCGCCGATGCGCACGGGCCCCAGGATGCGGGCGCCCGCGCCAATCCAGACGTCGTCCTCGATGGTGGGGTAGCCGTTGTCCTTGGCGGTGCCCACGGTGTTGTTGCCGTAGAAGCGCACGCGGTCGCCGATGCGCGCGTCCCCGCCGATGACGACGCCCAGGCTGTGCACGAAGTACACGCCCTTGCCCAGCGTCACGTCCTTGCCGATTTCAATGCCCATCACCGCCGTCTGGGCCACGCGCAGCACGTGGTTCACCAGCGGGATGTGGAAGGCCAGCGCCGCCTCCCGCGCGCGGTTGAGCGCGGTGATGCGGTACGAGTCGCTGGTCAGCACCACCTTGGCGATGGACTTCGCGTCCGACGTCCCGGTGGCCGCCTTGGCCATCTCCAACGCGTCCGAGATGAGGGCTCCGAACATGGCTTTCATCCTTGGGGATTTCCCCGGCCCTGCAGGTAGCGAGCGAGCCCCTTGGCGACGCCCACCCAGCCGCCGGCCTCCGTGCGGGCACCGCGCAGGTACTCCATGCCGTACGCCACGGACGTGCCCGCGAACGCGGCGCCCGTGAGCCCCAGCTTGTCCGCCACGGTGGAGGCCTTCACCACGGCCTCCGTCAGCTTGCGCGACGCCTCCGGCGCCACCACCGCCGAGGCGAGCAGCGGGCGGGACAGCAGGTTGGTCTCGAAGAAGAGGCGCCAGGGGTTCACGCCCTTCACGTCCGGGTGCTTCACGGAGACGTGGGTGTCGAACATGCCGTAGCGGTGGGCGCGGCGGATCCACTTCTCGAAGCTGACGTGGTCGCTGCCGTGCAGCACGTACGCGTCCGGCGCGAAGAGGAACGCGCAGCCGGCCTTCTCCAGCCGCACGCCCAACTCCACGTCCTCCGACTGGCCCAGCGTCTTGTCGAAGCCGCCCACGCTCACGTAGTCCGCGCGGGGGAAGGACACGTTGCCCGTGTAGAGGTGGTTGCCGCGCGCCTTCACGCCGGGGACGGACAGCTCCTCGGCCATGCGGTTGTTGAGGTGCGCGTACCAGCGCTCGAAGAGGGGCATCTCCCCGATTTCGGGGTCCGGCCGGATGCGGCCCAGCACCACGTTGCGCGAGCCGGGCGGGTGGTGGGCCAGGTGGCGCGCGAGGAAGTCGGAGGCCACCTGCATGTCGTCATCCGTGACGAGCACCGTGGGGGCCCGCGCGGCCAGCACGCCCCGGTGCCGCGCGGCGGCGGCGCCCGCGTTCTGCTGCACCTCCACGCGCAGGGTGTAGGGCAGCTTGAGCGCGGACAGCGGGCCCTTCACGTCGGAGGCGGAGCCGTCGTCCACCACCACCACCTCGAAGTCCTCGGGCGGCAGCGTCTGGCCGGCCAACTGCTGGAGCAGGCGGGTGATGAGGGGCAGCCGGTTGTACGTGGCGATGACGACGCTGAGCCGGGGGGCCGGGGCAGCGGGGGAGTCGGAAGGGCTCATGGCTTCTTCTTCTTGGCCGCGTCGGCGCGCTTCTGCTTCTTCGTGGGACGCGGGAAGGTGACGCTGCCGGCGAAGCGGTCCTCGCCCACCAGCTTGAGGGTCTTTTGCGCGGAGCCGAAGTCCGTCTCGCCCAGGGTGACGACCAGCAGGGCGGTGTCCGCGGCCAGGGCCAGCGGGAGGCTCGCGGGGTGGGTGACGAGCGAGTCGATGACCACGATGACCCGCTCGCCCTGCTCCACGCGGCGGCGCACCTCCTGGACCATGCGCGGGGCGCCGGCGGGCTCGATGCCGGTGGCGTCCACCAGGCGCAGGGGCGGCTCCGGGTAGGGCGCGCCGGCCTCCATCAGGGCCTGGCCCGCGTCCTGCGCGGGGGCGCCGGGGTGGGCGGGGACGACGACCAGGTAGCTCCAGGCGCGGCGGTCCAGCGCGAACCACAGCCGCGACAGCTCCGGCGAGGGCACGGCGCTGGCGGGCGGGGTCTCCTCGGCGGGTGACGGGGGGCTCGAATCGGCGGACATGGGAGCGCGGACGGTATAACGCAATGAGGCGTCATGACCCAACGACCCGGGCGGGCGGGCAGGCGAAGGAGCGCGCCACCGGTCTGCTGTCACGGCTGACCCCCTCTGGACGCGGCCCGGGCACGGGGAGCCTGGGGGACGCGGCGTGTTATGGAAGAGGGGTGCAGAAGATCGGCTACCTGATTCCCGAGTTCCCCGGACAGACCCACATCTTCTTCTGGCGCGAGCTGCAGGCGCTGCAGGGGAAGGGCGTGTCGCCGGAGCTGGTGTCCACCCGTCCGCCGCCCGCGCGCATCATCAGCCACAGTTGGGCGCGCGAGGCCATGTCGCGCACGGAGTACCTGGCGCCGCCGCCTCCGCTGGGCGTGCTGCGGGCCGCGCTGGAGATTGCCCGGGCCCTGCCCACGGGCTGGGCGCGGGTGCTGGCCTCCATCGCCCGGGCGGAGGGCCTGGACGCGAAGGGCCGCGCGCAGTTGGTGGCGTTCGCGGTGATGGGCGGCCGGCTGGCGTCGCTGGCGCGCGAGCGCGGCTGGACGCACGTGCACGTGCACTCCTGCGCCAACGCGGCGCACGTGGCCATGTTCGCGCACCTGTTGTCCGGGCTCACGTACAGCATGACGCTGCACGGGCCGCTGGACGACTACGGGCCGAACCAGCGGGAGAAGTGGCGGCACGCGAAGTTCGCCTTCGTCATCACGAAGAAGCTGCTGGCCGAAGTGCGCCAGGAGCTGGCGGGGAGCCTGCCGGAGCGCATCGAGCTGGCGCCCATGGGCGTGGAGCTGTCGCGCTTCCAGCGCACGGTGCCCTACGAGCCGTGGTCCGGGGAGGGGCCCCTGCGGCTGTTCGCGTGCGGCCGGCTGAACCCGTGCAAGGGGCACGCGGACCTCATCGACGCGGTGGGGATGCTGCGCAAGAAGGGCATCGACGCGCGGCTGTCCATCGCGGGCGAGGACGAGGCGGGCGGCACCACGTACCGCAAGGTGCTGGAGGCGAAGCTCGCGCAGGACGGCCTCACGGACGCGGTGACGCTCCTGGGCGCGGTGAGCGAGGACGTGGTGAAGGACGGCATCCAGCGCTCGCACCTGTTCGCGCTGGCGAGCCTCCAGGAGCCGCTGGGCGTGGCCATCATGGAGGCCATGGCCATGCGCGCGCCGGTGGTGGTGACGGGCGCGGGCGGCGTGAAGGAGCTGGTGGACGACGGCGTGGACGGCGTGCTGGTGCCGCCGCAGGCCCCCGCGGTGCTGGCGGAGAAGCTGGAGAAGCTGGCGCGCGACCCCGCCGAGGCGGTGCGGCTGGGCGAGGCCGGCCGCCGCAAGGTGGAGGAGCAGTTCAGCAGCGAGCGCAGCGCGGACATGCTGGCGCGGATGCTCGCGTAGCCGTCAGCGCACGGCCTTCCAGAAGAACAGGGCGGTGGCGCGCTTGCTGCGCTTGTCGCCCTGTCCGAAGTACGCGGTCGCCGAGTGCACGAAGTCGGCCCGGTAGACGATGAGGCGGTTGAAGACGTTCTCCACCTCCACGTCCTGGGTCCACGCGTTGGCGGGCAGCTTCGTCACGCCGAAGGCCTGGGTGAGGTTGACGCAGCCGGGAGGGCAGGTGTTGCCGCCCAGGCCGCCGCCGGGCATGCGCAGCCGGTAGAAGGACGTGCCCACGTGCTTCACGGGCGGCTTGGGGTGCAGGTAGATGACGCCCGCGAAGTCGCACAGCGCCAGCGAGTCCACGTGCGGCTTCGCGGTGGACTCCTTCTCCCCCACGAGCTGCACGTGGTTGTGGGACAGCGAGCCCTGCGCCGGGGCCTCCTGCTTGAGGGCGCGCACGCCGGTCTGTGCGCAGATCCATTGCTCGATGGGGGCCAGCTCCGCGGGGGTGAGCGCGTGGGGCGCGCGGATGCCGGGCCAGATTTCGGGCTTCCACGGGGCGCCCAGGGTCCAGTCCTCGCGGGCCAGGTTGCGCTCGTAGACCTCCAGCGCGTTGGGCAGGGCGTTGTCCTTGATCCAGTAGTCCCGTCCCAGCTTCGGCTTCCGGTAGGGGAGCACGTCGCGGACGGCCGACTCCGGGCGCCGTGTGTCGAGCATGGAGGGCGTGTCAGCAAGAACCCTGCCGTGTCTTCACCGGTGTTTCACACAACGGGCCGGGGCGTTCTGCCCCATCCCACCGGGGGACTCGCCACACCGGGGCGTTTTGCCCCGGGGTCAATCACCCCGGAGGGCCTTCGTCGTGCGCCTTCGCCGGGGATGACGACTGCTGATCACCCCGGTGTGCTTCTGTCGGAAACCCAGGCGCACCTGCCCTGGATGGACACCCGAAAGACAGACAGTGGATGCATTCGGGACGTTGGAGGTGGAAATCGCCGGGTGGGATGGGATTTCCAGACACTCTGGGTAATTCATGGATAGTTTGCTCTGTCCGGCTTGGCTGGCTTGGTCATGATGGCCCTGCACGGAAACAGGGCTCGGGGGGGCACTTCCATGGCTGACAAAGAGATGCAGACGTTCGCGGCGCTGGTCATCCAGTTCCGCTCAGGGCTCTTGAAGCACGCCCAGCGCATCCTGGGGAACGCGGCGGACGCGGAGGACCTGGTGCAGCACGCGCTGGACGAGGCGTGGAAGGAGCGGCTGCACCTCCAGGGGCCGGAGGCCTTCCGGGCGTGGACGGGGCGGGTCATCAACACGCGGGCCATCAGCCTCTTGCGCCACCACCGCGCGGAGCAGCGCAAGGCGGTGAACGCGGGCTGGGTGACGGTGCTGGCGGACGACCCCGAGGAGGTGGAGGCCGGCGAGCTCTGGACGTTCATCCAGGAGAAGGACCTGCGCGAAGCGGTGGCGCGCCTCCCGCCGCAGCAGCGGGAGGTCTTCCACCTGCGAGCGCAGGGGCGCTCCTACGTGAGCATCGGCGCCCAGGTGGGCCGCTCCACGGGCACGGTGGGCTGGTGGCTGCACCAGGTGCGCGAACAACTGCGCGAGCGGCTCCAGCCCATCGCGGAGGAGCGCCGGCTCTCCTCCGTGGGGACGTGGCACTGAGTCCCTCGAAAGGGGGATGACGGGTCCCTCTTCAGGGGCATGGTTCGCGAGCCAGACCCTGGGTTGAGTCGGTGTTCCTCACTTCGAGGATCACCGGTAGGGCTCCCCATGAATCTGACGGTCTACCTGCTTCGCGACGTCGTCTCTGAACTCGGCCAGCTTCAGCGCAAAGAGGGGTATCGTGAACTGAAGCCCAACGAGGCGCTCCCGTTCCCCTGTGTCGCGTGGGTCCAGGCCAGCAGGTCGACTCCGCCCAAATGGATGCCCTGGCTGGGGACGGCCTTCGACCTGGAAGACCTCCGGTTGAAGAACCAGTCCAACGCTTTTGTGATGTTCCTCCAGGTGGACGGGCGCGTCTTCGCGCTCACGTTCGGATTCGGGCTGGGGGCCATCGATCGGAAGCTCATTGAGCCGGACTTCGGGCTCAAAGTGGTCCTCAACGAAGTGGACCCCGACGCGCTGGACATGGTGGACACCCGCCGGGTGGACCGGGTGAGCCGTCAGCGCCGGACGCACCTCAACGCGGGGCGGAACGTGGGCGAGTTCGACATCAGCACGGAGCTGGATTGGCTCCAGAAGGTCAGCGGCCGCCCGCTTTCCACCGCGCTGACGAAGAAGATGGTAGGGGCGGACTCCCTCAAGCTGTCCATGAAGTGCACGGTCGAGGAACTGGGGGCGCACTGCCAGACGTTCCTCACGCAGTACCGGAAGACGCAGTACAAGAAGCACTTCGGCTTCATCGACTACCTTCGGCCGCTCAAGGCGCGGAACCCGCTCATCCCCGTACTGGAAGAGCACCTGGTGGGGCTCTTGAAGGACCGCTCGCACGAGGAACTCGCCGTGGCGTTCCCGGAGATGCCGGACGAGCGCATCACCCGGTGGCGGCTGTCGCAGGGGCATCAGTCCCAGGAGTTCGAGGACCTGGACATCGAAGGGGTCTACGACTTCCTGGAGGCTCATCCCGAAATCCAGCGGGATCCCCAGAAGATCCGTGTGCGGGGCTTGAACGACGATGGGGAGGTCCTGACGTCGAACGACAACCTCCACCGGTACCTGGTGGCCCAGGTGGAGCACGCCCACGCGACCTATGTGCTGTCCCTGGGACAATGGTTCCGCGTCGACACGGACTACATCTCGAAGGTGCGTGAGCGCGTGCGACAAATCGCTGACGTCACGGCGAAGTTGCAGCTCCCGAAGTGGAGCCAGACCTTCAAGAAGGAGGGGGCGTACAACAAGCACGTGGGCAAGACGAAGAACTGGCTGGTGCTGGACGCGAAGCCCTTCTACCCGGATGGCCACACAGGGAAGATGGAGGTCTGCGACCTGCTGAGCCCCAACAGGGACTTCATCCATGTGAAGAGCATGAAGGACTCCGCCACGCTGAGCCACCTGTTCGGCCAGGGCAGCGTGTCCGCGCGCCTGTTCCGCTCAGTGCCCGCGCATGCGGACAAGGTCCGGAAGTTCTTCCATGACCACTACGGGAGCGCGAAGGACTTCGACGGGATGAAGGGCTCGCCGCGCGTTGTCTATGCCATCGCGACCCGGAAGCAGGGGGCGCTTGCGGACACACTCTTCTTCTTCAGCGTCGTCAATCTGCTGGAGCACGTGAAGACCGTTCGTCTCGCGGGCTTCGACGTCGCGCTATGCCGGATTGAACGGTAGGGACACACGCTCCTGGGCCGCGGGAGCGTGCGCCTGCTCCAAACTTCAATTCAGCGCTGCGGTTCCACCCGGGCCTTGTTGCCCGCATGCGCGGCCAGCAGCGCCGGTCCCGCGGCCTTCTCCTCCGGGAAGGGCAGGGGCGTGGCCTCCGCGCGCAGCAGCGGCAGTCCGTGCGGCTGGGCCTGGAGGTAGGCCACCAGCTTCTCTCGCACCAGGCAGCGCAGGTCGAAGGCCTTGCCGGAGTCCGCCGCGCTCACCAGGGCGCGCAGCTTCATGGTGCGCTCGCTCAGGTCCGTCACCTGGAGCCCCTGCACCTTTCCGTCCCACAGCCCCTTGGACTCCTGCTCCAGGATGCGCTTGAGCTCCGCGCGCACCGCCGGCACGTCCGTGCGGAAGTCCACGTACAGCTCCGCCGTGCCCAATATCTCCGGCGACACCTTGCTCCAGTTCTGGAACGGCTTCTCCAGGAACTGCGTGATGGGGATGACCAGCCGGCGCAGGTCCCACACCTTCACCACGACGTAGGTGAGGGTGATCTCCTCGATCCACCCCCACTCGTTCTCGATGATGACCGTGTCGCCAATGCGCATGGGCTGCGTGATGGACAACTGGATGCCCGCGAACAGCGTGGACAGCGACTTCTGCGCGGCCAGGCCAATGGCCAGACCCGCGATGCCCGCGGACGCCAGCAGCGACACGCCCACGTTGCGCACCGCCTCGAACTGGAGGAGCAACAGCGACGCGGCCACCAGCACCACCGCCACCTCCACCACGCGCCGCAGGATGGCCAACTGCGTGCGCAGCCCGCGCACCCGCGCCACGTCCGTGCCCTCCGGCGACTTCGCGACCTTGTCCTCCAGGAAGCGCGCGGCCCGGGTGAGGAAGCGCAGCACGAACAGCGCCACCGCCACGATGATCACCGAGCGCGCCGCCAGGTCCACCGTCTCCTGCGCGGGCGGAGGCAGCTTGAGGAAGCGCGCCCCCGCCGCCGCCAGCATGCCCGCCAGCACGAAGCGGATGCTCCCCTTGCCCGCGGCCAGCAGCTCGTCATCCCAGCCGGACTTCGTCAGCCCCGCGGCCCGGGCACCCACCCGCAGCGCCACCGCCTCCACCAGCCGCCCCATCGCCCACGCCCCCACGAGCACGACCCCCAACCCCAGCCACTGCCACGTCTCCAGCACCCACAGCGGGCGCGTGAAGAACACCGGCGGCAGCATCTCCAGCAGCGGCGACCCGTGCTCCTGGAACAGCGTGTCGATGGCGCCCACCGTGTCCGCGCTGAAGACCCACACCGGGCCCCCTTCCGCGTCCACCCGCTCCAGCACGATGTCCTGGGGGCCTCGCGACGTGGCCACCTGGCCCAGCACCTCGCGGCGCGCGCGCTCCCCGGGGCCCGCCGGCTCCCTGCCGATGCGCGCGAAGTCCAGCCACAGCGTCCGGTCCATCACCACCACCAGCCGCCGCGCCAGCTTCAGCCCCTCCTCCGCCTGCGTCTCCGGAGGCAGCCGCGACAGGTCCAGGTAGTGCGGCGCCCGCAACCCGTCCCGGGCATGCGCCGCGTCCAGGAACCCCGCCGCCGTCGCCGTGGGCGTGCTCCGGTCCACCTCCGGCGGAGGCGGAGGCAGCCCCGCGTTCAACGCGAAGGCCCCCACCGGCCCCAACAGCAGCAACACCCACAGCGGCACGAAACGGCGCACGGCACTCTCCTGATTTGTATGTAATTTGAGAACAAACAATCACCCCGGGCGGGGGCTGTCCAGCGGGGATGACGCGGACGGCCAAGGCCCGGACGCGGTGCGGACGGGCGGGAGGGCGACGGCCCTGTCGCGTCATGGCGTCATGGTAGGTTTCGCACCTCCATGTCTGCTCCTGCTTCGTCGCTCAAGGCCGTCATCGCCGCGCTGTCCGGCAATGTGTTGGTCACGCTCATCAAGTTCATCGCCTTCTTCCTGTCGGGGTCGGGGGCGATGTTGTCGGAGGCGATCCACTCGGCGGCGGATACGGGCAACCAGGTGTTGTTGTTCCTGGGGTTGAAGCGGGCGGCGCGCGTGGAGGACGACTCGCACCCGTACGGCTACGGAGGCGAGCGCTTCATCTTCGGCATCCTGTCCGCGTCCGGCATCTTCTTCGTGGGCTGCGGCGTGACGGTCTACCACGGCATCCAGTCGCTGCTGCACCCGCACGTGGCGGAGACGGGGCCGGTGACGTTCGCGGTGCTGGGGTTGTCGTTCCTCATCGAGGGCGGCGTGTTGTTGTTCGCGGTGCGGGGGCTGCTGACGCAGGCGGCGGGCGAGCCCTTCTTCCGCTTCGTGCGGACGAAGGCCGACCCGGCGTCGGTGGCCATCCTGTTGGAGGACGGCGCGGCGGTGCTGGGCCTGGTGCTGGCGACGGCGGGCATCGGGCTGGCGCACGTGACGGGCAACCCGGTGTGGGACGCGCTGGCGTCGCTCACGGTGGGGGTGTTGCTGGGGCTCATCGCGCTGTACCTGATGGTGGAGAACCGGGAGCTGTTGCTGGGCCGGTCGGTGCCCTCGGACGTGGAGCAGCGCTTCGAGGACCTGCTGCGCGCGCGCGCAAGCCTGGCGGACCTGCACGACGTGAAGACGCGGCAGCTCACGCCGGAGTCCTACCAGTTCAAGGCGGAGCTGCGCTTCAGCGAGAGCTTCGTGGCGGCCCGGCTGGCGGAGGCCCTGCCCGCGCAGGGGCTGCCCCCGGTGGGAGCGGAGCGGGAGCGCGCGTTGACGGACGCGGCCCGGCACCTCATCCGCACGCTGAGCGAGGAGATCGACGCCATCGAAGCGGAGGTCCGCCGCGCCATCCCGCAGGCGAAGCACATCGACCTGGAGCTGGAGCACCTGACCGCCGCCGCCGCCGAGGCCGCGGAGCTCCGCGCCCGGGTGAGCCTGGGAGGACCGCTGGGGTCAGCTAAGCCATTGGACCCTGAACGTCCAATTCGACAGGGCAAGTCTGGCTTGCTTCCTCAAGAGGACACGGGCTTCATCACTCCCGTGGAGGAATAGATGGGGCGCCAGGGGTCGTCAGGGCTGTTCGTGAAACGCGGGCTCGTGGCGCTGCTGGCGTTGCCCCTCTGCGGCTGCGTCCTCTTCGGGCGGCCCATCCGCCCGCCGCGCGCCTCCGACGCGGAGATGGCCCGCTTCCAGTTCCCGTTGGATCTGCCCGCGGACGGGCGCGCGCAGACGCCCGCCCTGGTGGCGGTGGCGACGCAGTTGGCGATGGATGACTTCCGACCGCTGGACCTCAAGCCACACAAGGGCGCGACCGCGGACGAGCTGTGCCTCTACCGGCGGGACTCCTTCGACGTGTGGACGTCGCCCGGCCCGGAGGGCGTGATGTTCGTGCGCTTCGTGCCCCGGCAGGATGCCTGCAACTCCGAAGGGCCCGTGACGGACGCGAGCGCCACGTACGCCATCGACACGCGCCAGTGGCGCATCCTCGGCATCCAGCGCTGACTCCCTGGTCGCCTGACCGTGGAGAACAGGCTCGTCACCGGAGGATCGCGGCATCTTCAGGCCGGATACGCCCCTGGCGACGCATCTCTCGGACCAGGAATGGGGCTCGCCTTTCAAGGAACCACAGCGGGAGCGGCTGAGAAGGTACTTGGGGCCTCCAGTAGGCCTCGAACCAGGTGCGATGGGTGTTGCTGACATCCCTTGAGGCGAGCCCCAAGCGGGTGATGGTGGCATCCACCTGTTGCTTCAACGGCTCCTCAAGGCCTTCCGCCGCTTCGACCTGGAAGGTGGCCAGATTGAGCGTGAACCAGCCGTCCTGGATGAAGAAGGGGTCGAGTACATCCGGGAACTGGTTCTTGGCCGCATTCATCAGCGAGCACGCCAGCCGGTAGTTGTCCCACTCGTAGGCCTGCGGCGCCCCCGTGCGTGAAAGGGCGACGAAGTGGTCGACCGTGGGCCCGCAGAGGGGCTCCATGTAGAAGCACGAATAGGCGCAGATGCCTCGATAGGCATCGTGCATGGCATCGAGCGCCCGCGTCCAATAGGGGTAGTCGCGCAGATCGTCGTGCGTCAGGTCCTCGACCCGGGATGCCCGTTGTTGAATGCGTGGCCCTGGGCGCGTGACCGTTGGAGATTGGCCAGTAAGTTCGGCCAGTGCGCTAAGCCCCGGCTGGCGCACCCGGTTGTCGAAGTCGAAGCCGGGCGGTCGCGGTTCGGGTTGTTTCTCGACCCGGATCATTTCTGGAGTCCCGCCTCCTGCGCCCAGAAGCCCCAGTGCAGCCAGAACGGATCCACGTCCGAAAGACTGGCCCGGAGCTTCTGACGGACTTCGTTGAACTCCTCGTGTGTGACGCCCTTGCGGCTCATGAGGGCCCTGGCCTGCTGGAGGGCCTCCTCCGCCTCCAAAGAGCGGGGCTCCGTCAGGTCGAACACGTCCGAGGTGAGCCACGAGTTCGCGTCACCCCGGCGCCGCCAGGGCTCCTTCTTCAGGACCACCGACTGGTCCTCCAGATCCAGGTTCCAGAGAGCATCCTTCGCGGGGTCGAACAGCGGTTCCAACGAGGCGAGCAGCAGCGGTGAGTGAGTCACCGAGAGCACCTGGACCGCGACCTTTTCGCGGGTCAGCGCGCCCATGACGCCCAGGATCGAGCGAAGGATGGTCCGCTGCCAGCGGGGATGTAGGTGGGATTCGAGCTCATCGATGAGGAAGATGATCTGCCGCGTCACGCCCTGGTGGAGCAGACGGTTCGCCTGGACATGCTCCTGCCACGACCAGACCAGGAGATATGCCAGGGCGATGATGCGTTTGACTCCCGCAGAGGCATGAACCACTGGAACCTCCTGTCCATAGGAGGTCCGAAGCGTCGGCATATCGCGAACGTCTTCCAGGCTGATCCGGGTCAGCTCTCCGGGAGCCAACCGTTCTCGCTCGGAGGGCGACAGCACCTCCAGGGCCCGTAGCAGATGATGGAAGGGCACGTCGTTCCGCCCCTGCCAGGTGGCCCAGTCACGAACCAGGCCATTGCAGAGCACCTTCCCATCCGGCTCCAGTCCATCCCAGACCTGCTGGGGCGCGAAATGATACGCGCTCTGTGGAGGTGGCGTGCCGGGCCAGGTTGAGTGCGGCCGCTGGCTGTTCCTCAGCGGGTCCCAGACCGAGAAGGAACCGTCGATGCGGGCATAGATGACAAGGCTGGAGTTCTTCGAGGCTTTCTGGGGAGGGCTCCAGAACTGGCTGCTGAAGTCGTATGCGCTGGTGGAGTCGAAGGCGCCTTGATCATTCTTGAGGCGGAAAGAGATGGTCGGAGTGAGGTGCTCCCCGCGGTGAGGCGACGCGGGATAGCCCGCCCAGGTCTGGGTCAAGGCCCACCAGGCCACGTCCAGGATGAAGGTCTTCCCCAGCCCGTTGTCACCCGTAAGGAGGTTCAGTCGTGGGGCCAGCTCGAATTCGAGCTGGGAGGCCGGTCCGACATGATGGAGTTCCAGCCGTTTGAGCATGTCTTCTCCGGGTACGGGGCCCCGTCCTGGGCGCGGGTATAGGTCAGGTCGAAAGACGTGACAAACGTCGGTCTCGTCCCTGGTCGTCCTTATCACTCCAGGACGCGGGCCCGCCGAAAGCCGTTCAGGCCGCCGTCGCTCCCGAGGGCGGCGCCTCTTCCGGTGCCGCGCGCGTCAGGCCCAGCACCTTCTCCCGCTGCGGCCACGGCCACGCGCCGGTGACCATGGCCAGCTTGCCCGCGAGGATGGAGCACACCGCCACCTGGAACGTGCAGATGTACGAGATGATGCCCATGTCTCCGAACACCTGGTTCAGGTAGGACGCCACCACGCCCACGATGACCAGGCACGCGGTTCGATGCTCCGCCGAGTACGCCCGGTGGTACGCGCGCGCCGCCAGGTACACCGTCACCACCAGGTACATCCACACGCCCGTGAACCCGAACCACCCGCCGAAGGCCAACAGGCCCAGCAGCGAGTTGTGCGGATGGAAGCGGTACGTGGGGAACACGAACGCGATGTTGGGCAGCGGGTAGGGCTCCAGGAACTCGTGCCCGTAGCCCGTGCCGAACACGGGGTTCGTGTTCCACGTCGCGATGAGGTTGAGGTTCTCGATGTCGCGGTAGTCCAGCTCTCCTTCGGCGTGCTGCCCCTCGATGATGGACTTGAAGGTCTGCACCGGCTTGAACGCGCCGCTGCTGGAGTTCCACCCCACCAGGACGTACACGACCAGCAGCGGCGAGCACGCGATGAGCCCCCGCGTGACGAGCTTCTTCAGCGGCGTCCACGGGTTGAACAGGTACGCCGCCGCCAGACCGCCCACGAGGCTCACGTACGCGAGCCGGCGGTCGTTGAAGAACATCCCGATGAACACCAGGAGGATGATGAGCAGGCCCCGGATGGCGTGGCCCGACTTGGGCCGCTCCAGCCACCGCGCGATGCACACGGTGATGGCGAAGATGAACGTCATCGAGTCCGAGTGGCAGGTCGTGTACTCCACCTCCAGGTGCTGGGACGGGATGATGACCAGCGCGAAGTACGTGCTCACCGCCGACTTGGTCAGCGCCGCCGCGATGATGGTCTTCGCCACCACCGGCCAGTCCTCCGGCCCTCGCAGGCTGTAGTGGTACATCATCCCCACCAGCGGGAGCACCGCCGCCTGGTGCCACTGCCAGAGCGAGTTCTTGATGTCCCCGCCCCGCGCGATGCCCCACACCTCCATCCACATGATGGAGAAGAACGACAGCGTCAGCACCACCACCAGCGGCCGGGGGATGGGCACCACCGGCGGATCAATCGTCGACTTCGTGGCCCGCCGGTAGATGCCCAGCGCGATGGACCCCACGATGAGCCCGTCGATGAGCGGGAAGCGCAGGGCGCCAATGCCCACCAGCTCATGCATCTGCGTGAAGAGCAGCTTCCCCAGGGGGAACAGCGGGGAGGGCCAGAACATCGACTGGGGCCGCTCGGGGGTGTAGTCCACCGCCAGCACCAGGTAGAGCACCGTGAGCGTCAGGTAGCGCAGCGGCACCTTCAGGATGACCCACACCACGGTGACGGCCAGCACGGGCGCCAGGGTGACGATGGGGTCCCCGTTACCCACGGCGGCCGCCCCCAGGGTGACGGCGCCCAGGCCCACGACCATGACGATGTACTGGAGCCAGGCGGCGAGCGAGGGTTTGAAGGCCATTCGAGCGAGGGGGAGGCTATATCCCGGGCCCGGGTTGGGATAGATGCGGAAGGCGTATGGCTGGCACCCGACCCCGCGTCCTCCTGATTGCTGAGCTGTGCAACCCAGACTGGGTGAGCGTCCCCCTGGAGGGCTGGTCCCTGGCCAGGGCGCTCTCCGAGGTGGCGGACGTGCACCTGGTCACCCAGGTCCGCAACCGCGAGAACATCCTCAAGCAGGGGCTGGTGGAGGGCCGGGACTTCACGGCCCTGGACTCCACGCCCGTGGAGCGCCCGCTGGAGAAGGTGGGCGAGGTGCTGCGCGGCAAGGCGGGCGTGGGCTGGACGACGGCCACGGCGCTGAGCGTGCTGCCGTACTACTACTTCGAGGAGCTGCTCTGGCGGCGCTTCGGGGACCGCATCCGCGCGAAGGAGTTCGACGTGGTGCACCGCTACACGCCCATCAGCCCCACGACGCCCAGCACGCTGGCGGCGCGGTGCGCGGACGCGGGGGTGCCCTTCATCATGGGCCCCATGAACGGCGGCCTGCCGTGGCCCAAGGGCTTCGGGGACGCGCGCCTGCGCGAGCGCGAGTGGCTGAGCTACATCCGGGACGTCTACAAGCTGATGCCCTTCTACCAGTCGACGCGGAAGAACGCGGCGGCGCTGATGATGGGCTCGCGGGCGACGCGGGCGCAGTTGTCGCGGGAGTACCAGGACAAGGTGGTCTACATCCCGGAGAACGCCATCGACGTGCGGCGCTTCGGGTCCGCGAAGGCGGAGCCGCCGAAGCCGGGGGAGCCGCTGCGGGTGGCGTTCGTGGGGCGCTTCGTGCCGTACAAGGGCATGGCGATGCTCATCGACGCGGCGGCGCCGCTGGTGCGCGAGGGCAAGGTGCAGGTGGAGCTCATCGGCGACGGCGCGGAGATGCAGAACCTGCGCGCGCAGGTGGCCAGGGGCGGCCTGGAGAAGGGCGTGACGTTCGCGGGCTGGGTGAAGCACCAGGAGCTGCAGGGCCGCCTGTCGAAGAACCACATCTTCGGCTTCCCGAGCGTGCGCGAGTTCGGCGGCGCGGTGGTGGCGGAGGCGATGGCGCTGGGGCTGGTGCCCATCGTGATGGACTACGGCGGTCCGGGTGAAATCGTCAGTCCGACCACGGGCTTCGCCATCCCCATGGGCAGCCCGCAGGAGATCGTCGAGCGCGTGCGAGGCGTCCTGGAGAAGCTGGTCGCGGATCCGTCCGTCATCGGCCCCATGGGCGAGCGCGCGCGGGCGCGCATCTTCAAGCACTTCACGTGGAAGGCGAAGGCGGAGCAGGTGCTGGAGGTGTATCGCTGGGTGTCCGGCGAGCGCGGCCAGCCGGACTTCGGCATGCCGCTGGCGGACTGAGGTCCGCGGGAAGTGGCTGTCGTGCGCAGGTGGGCGCTGGGGCTCCTCGCGGAGCCCTCGGGTGTGCGTCTTCGGGGGCGCCGCCCGTGGGGGCTCCCCTCCAGGTCTGGGCGCGGGCGGAAGTCGGACAGGGCTGCGAGCCGGACGCAGAGGACCGCTGTGTCGCCACGCTCTGCACCGAGGCGGAGTGCGCGCTCTTCTTCTGTGAAGCCCTCGCACCCGCTGGGATCGTCCGCGCTCGCGCAAGTGCCCCCGTGTTCGTGGCACCTGGGAGCACCGCGCAGCGGAATTGGGGCGGTGCCCAGGAACTGCCGGGAGACCGGCAGCCGGTCATGGTGTTCCGCTGGTATCCGCGCGAGCGCCTTCCGAGCGAAGTGCGCCGCCAGCAGGCCATGGAGGAATGGGCGCGGCGTCCCAAGGAGAAACACCACCTCTTCCCCCAGCAGTACACGGCGTACTTCCTCTCCAAGGGCATCAACGTGCATGACTACGTCATGGCCATCGACAAGGACCTGCACTCGCGGATCCACCGGGGCCCTGATGGCGGCCCCTGGAATGGCGAGTGGCGCATGTTCTTCTCGAGGACCTACGGCCGGGCGACCAAGCCTCAGCACTTCGAGCAGGCCTCGAAGATGATCCAGCAGTTCGGCCTGTTCGGGCTGACGACGACCTACTGGCAGAGCATCGAGCTGGGGCCGTTTCCCAGGGACGACTGATGCGCTACTTCGAACTGTGCACGCCGCACTACGCCGCGCCTCGTGTGTGGACGGGGACCTATCAAGCGGAGGCGCGTTGGATGCTGCCAGGCGTGGAGTGCCCCACCTGCGGTGAGACCTGGAGCGGCATCGCACTGGCGTACCCCTCCGTGGACCTGTCCCAGCACCCGCTGCGGACGGAACTCAAGACGCCGCGCCTTGAACCCTTCGAGCGTTACGCACGGCTTCTGGAGCACGTGCGACCGCTGTTGCCACCTGGGGCTCAGGTGGAGCCCGGAACGACTTTCGGTCCACTGGTGGGAACCGCTGAAGGGACGTTCGGCCCCCTCGTCCTGAGGGACCCCTGGAAGCTTCTGGTTCAGGACGATGCCCTGGCCGCGCTACGGGCCGCCGGCCTTCAAGGCCTGGTGCCGGTGAGAGCGGAGCTGACCTCAAGCGGCGCATCGATTCCGGCGCTCCATGAACTGGAGCTCGCGGCCCGTGGGCAGTTGTTCCCATTGGGGCCGCCACCCTGTGCGACTTGTGGCCGGGTCGATGCGGACGTGCCGGAGGAATGCCGGCTGGAGGGCGCGTCGTTGCCAACGGACCTGGATGTGTTCCGGCTGACGGATGCCGTGACGTTGATTGTCGCGACCGAGCGTTTCGTGGAGGTGGCGCGCGGCCTTGGCCCCATGGACGTCCTCTTCAAGGAGATTCCCGTGGGCGGCGGGGGATAGCCTTCCCGGCATGAACTCCGCCCTGCTCCCCCGCGCGGTCCGTGGCTTCGCGGTGTACGACCTGTGCGTCACGCTCCCGTTCGCCACGCCGTGGACCGCGGACGCGATGCTGGGCGTCATGCGCTGGGCTCACGAGGGCCTGGCGCTGGGCGGTGAGTCCACGCCGGCCTTCACGCCCACGCACCTGTTCTTCGTCGCCCTCTTCGGCGTGCTCGCCGTCATCTGGGCGCTGGTCCGCGTGCTCCAGCCCACGGCGCTGCATGGCGCCATCGACACGGTGGGCCGGGGGCTCGTCTCCGCGTGGATGGTGCTGGCGCTCGCGCAGGGGGCATCCCAGGTGCTCGGCGTGTTCCTCGTGATGGAGGTCGCGGGCATGGTCGTGCAGGGCGCGCTCCTGCTCGGCGCACGGCGGGTCGCCGCGCCCGCTTGAACAAGAGGGCCCTTGCCTCTGCACCAAGGTGCAGGGGTTAGCGTCCTTCGCATGAACCCTGAACCGTCCCTGCTTCGCCGTGTCGTCTTCGCCAGCGCGCTGTACGACTTCGTCGTCACCGTCCCCTTCGCCACGCCGTGGACCGCGGAGGCCGTGCTCGCGAGCATCCGGTCCGCGCACCTCGCGCTGGGCTTGGGCGGTGAGCCGCTCCCCGCGTTCACGTCCACGCACCTGTTCTTCGTGGCCCTGTTCGGCACCATCGTGACGCTGTGGTCCGTGGTGCGGCTCGTGCACCCCACCGCGTTCAACGGCGCCGTGGACACCGCGGGCCGGGCGCTGTTCTCCACCTGGATGGCGTGGTCGCTCACCCAGGGCGCGACGCGGGTGCTCGTCGTCTTCCTCGTGCTGGAGCTGGCGTGGATGTTCGCCCAGGGCGGTGTCATCCTCGGCGCCAGGAGGTGGCGTGGTGGCATCCCCGCGACGGCCCGCTGAAGCAGCCCCCTTGCGCATCGGCGCGCTCGCCCGGGAGTCCGGCGTGAAGCTGTCCACGCTGCGCTTCTACGAGCGCCGCAAGCTGCTGCTGCCCCTGGACCGCAGCGAGAGCGGCCAGCGCCTCTACGGCCCGGACGCCGCCATCCGCGTGCGCTTCATCCGCCGCTCCCAGGAGCTGGGCTTCACGCTGAAGGAGGTGGCCGCCGTGCTCGCCCTCACGGACCGGCGCGGCACCCCCACCCGCGACGTCACCCGCTTCGCCGAGGCGAAGGTCCAGGCCATCGACGCGCGCATCGACGACCTGCGCCGCATGCGCCGCGCCATCACCACGCTGATGGCCGAGGGCTTCTGCCCGCCGGACACCGTGTGCCCCATCCAGGCGTCGCTCGGAGCGCCGAAGCCTCCGCCGAAGCGGAAGCCCCGCGCCTGAGCGCTACCGCCGCTCCGCCTCGCGGGTGGTGCGCACCCACTCGCCGCGCTTCTCCGCGCCGGGGCCGCGCACCATCAGCCACACCTTCCACACCACGTAGATGGGCGCCCACGCCAGGTCCAAGAGGCCGCGCGGCCCCACGCCGGACACCCACCAGCCGCGCAGCACGTACAGCGCCAGCGACATCAGCCCGAACGACGCCAGCGCGGACGCCGCCACCGCCGTGCCGCCGGACAGCCACGCCACCCCGGCCGCCAGCACCGAGCCCGCCACCGTCGCCAGCACCAACTGGCTCAGCGGCGGCACCAGCACGTCCATGGACAAATCCAGCAGCAGCCCGCTCTTCTGCTTCAGCGCGTCGCTCAGGAGCGGCCACCCGTGCAGCTTGCGCATCTGCGCGCGGCCGCCCTCCCAGCGCTGGCGCTGCGAGCGGCTCTGCTTCTCCGCCGTGACCATCTCCCCCAGCACCTCCGCCTCCCAGGCGTAGTGCACGCGGTGCCCCGCGCGCGCCAGGCGGATGCCGTACTCCAGGTCCTCCACCACGCTGAACGCGTCGTGCGGCACCTGCTTCAGCACCGCGTGCGTGAAGCACATGCCGTTGCCGCGCAGGCCGCAGGACACGCCCATCCGCTCGCGCCCCATGGAGCGCACGCGGTGGAACATCCCCAGCGCGATGGTCATCAGCCGCGTGCGCCACGACGCCGTGGGGTTCATCACGCCGTAGTGCGCCTGCACGCCGTGCGCCCCGTCCTCGATGCGCCGGGAGAACGCGTGCAGCAGGTTCGCGGACACCACCGTGTCCGCGTCCACCACCACCACCGCGTCCGCGAAGCCGTCCCGCTGGCTGTGCTCGAAGGCGTGCGCCAGCGCGTAGCCCTTGCCGCGCTTCTCCGCGTCCTGGCGCTCCAGCACCGTGGCGCCCGCCTCGCGCGCCTTCTGGGCCGTGGCGTCGGAGCAGTTGTCCGCCACCACGATGATGCGCCGCAGGTGCGCCGGGTAGTCCACCGCGGACAGGTTCGCCACCGTCCGGGCAATGCCCAGCTCCTCGTTGTGCGAGGGGATGATGACGTCGAACTTCCGCGCCGCCGGCGACGGCGGCACCGGCGCCGCCTTGCGCCCCGACATCAGCGTCAGCAGCAGCAGGTAGCCGCAGCCCACCACCACCGGCAGCAGTCCCACGCACAGCGCCACGTCCACCCAGGTCCAGACCGTCACGACAGTGTCACCCCCGCGCTCGCGCCATCACCCAGGACGGCCAAACGCATGAACCTTCAGCGCCGCTCCAGCTCCGCCAGCACCGGCAACTTGAGCAGCCGCTCCACCTGCCACTTCTCCAGGACCCGGCGGCGCAGGATGTCCAGCGCCACCGCCGCGAACACCGCCAGCGCCACCCCGCCCACCACGCCCGCGATGGCGATGAGCTTCGGGTTCGGCTTGGACGGCTTCTCCGGGAAGAGCGCCGGCAACAGCACGCTGTAGCGGTGCTTCATGGAGACCTTCGAAATCTCCAGCTCCGTCTGCGCCTGGTCCAACCGGCGCAGCTTCTCCTGGTGCCGCATCACCACCATGCGCATCCGGTCCGTGGCCACCGCCACCTCCGGATCATCCGGCGTGCCCAGCATCGCGCCCGCCAGGGGCTGCCCGAAGCCCGCCGCCAGGCTGGTGCCCTCCGTCGCGGAGTCCACGTCCGTGCCGCCCATGCGCAGGTACTCCTGGATGAGCGACTGCTCCTCGGCGCGCAGGGACGTCAGTTGCGGCGAGTCCGCCTGCATCGTCGCCACGCGCTGCTCCAGGTCCACGATCACCGGGTGCTGCGGGGAGAAGACGACGCGCTGCTCGGCCAACTGCGCGCGCAGCTCCGTGAGGCGGCGGCCGCGGAACTCCTCCACGTCGCGGATGGCGCGGCGCTTGGCCTGCACCAGGAACTTCAACTGCGCGAGCGCGTGGTCCGTCTGGAGCAGCGCCTGCCGCGCGCTGGCCTGCTTGGGGTCCGCTTCCTTCTTCTTGCGGCGCGCGTCCGCGGCCCGCACCGCGCGCTCCAGGTCCGCGATGGCCTGCTTGATGTTCGCGGCCTCGTTGGCCACCTGGCCCTGGAGGATGTTCACGGACTCGGAGATGGCGCCCATCTCCGACTCGTGGCGCATGTCCAGGAAGTTCTGCGCCGCGGCCTCCACGATGTTGAAGGCCATCTGCGGGTCGCTCCAGTCCACCCCGATGGTGACCGTGCCGCTGCCGCCCTCCGCCATCACGATGAGGCTGGTCTCCAGCATCGCGATGAGCGCCTCCTCCTTCTCCTCGTCCGTCAGGGGAGGCGGCGCCTTCTTCAGGTACTGCTCCTTCAGGCGGCTCAAGGGGGACCGCATGTGGTCCCAGTACTCGATGAGCTTCGCGTTCTTCACCACGGACTTGAGGTTGCCGCGGCTGAGCACCATCTCCCACGCGGCGCGCGTGGGTTGATCCGCCTCCACCGGGATGGACCGGCCCGGGTTCACCAGCGAGGAGATGATGAGGTTGCGGTACGTCAGCATCCGCGTCTCGACGTGGTACTTGCGCGGCATCAGCTTCGCCGCCGCCGACCCCAGCCCCGCCATCACCGCGATGATGCACAGCCCCAGGAACCAGTGCCGGAAGATGGCCCTGCGCACGAAGCCCAGCCCGTCGAACAGGAAGCCCCAGTCGATGAGGTCCGCCGGCGCGTTCGTCTCCTCGCGCTCGGGGACATACGGCGGCGGGGGCGGGGCGGAGCGCGGCGTGCGCGGGGCGGGCGTGGTCACGCGCTGCCCCGGGGCATGGCGGCCTTGAGCACCTGCCGCACGCGCTTCTCCAGCTCCTCGGGCGTGAAGGGCTTGCCCAGGTAGCCGTTGGCGCCGGCCTCCTCCGCGTAGGCCTTGTCCTCCGGCAGGTTGCGCGCGGACACCATCAGCACCGGCACGTGCGCGATGGCGGGCGTGCGGCGGATGTGCTCGCAGACGTCGTAGCCGGACACGTCCGGCAACGTCAGGTCCAGGCACACGAGGTCCGGCTTGGGCTCGCCGGCCGCGAGGTACTCCATGGCGGCCTTGCCGTTGGGCTGCTCCACCACGTTCTTCACGCCCATCTGCTGGAGCATGTCACGCAGCATGACGCGGAACATCGGAGAGTCCTCCACGAGGAGGACGGTGAGCTGTTGGAGCTCCATCACGTCTGACGCCTTTCCTTCCCTCACCCGAACCCGTACCTGGGCACGAGGACGAGCACGCCATATGCGTACGCCATGTTGAAGAGGGCCACCCACAGGATGGCCTTCTTCATCCCCCGCCAGGGATGCGGGTCGCGCGCGGCCGCTCCGGGCAGCGCGATGGTCGCAATCAGGACGGACAGGAGGATGAGCTTCGCCATGGCGGGAGGCTCAGAGGATACCCGTTTTCTGGACCGTCAGTCCCAGCGTCGCGGACCACGCCGTGCGGGCCGCCTCCACGTCGGGCGAGCGAGTCCAGGCCGCGCGCGTATCCACCTCCAGGGTGACCCACCGGTTCACCGTCCAACCCGCGCCCACACCGCCCACCACCTGCCGGTCCCCCACCGCCCCACCCACCGCGAAGGCGCCGCCGCCCGTCCCGGAGAACCGGAATCGCGGACTCAGCGCCCAGGTGCCGTTCAACGTCAGGTCCGCGCGCGGGTAGACGAGCCCCGTCAGCCGGTCCACGAAGGGCGTCACCCGCGCGGCCAGCCGGCCGTTGAAGTCCGCCGTCCGCGACGGCACCCGGTGGGACACCGCCAGCGTCAGGTCCGGGAGCAGCTCCAGGCGCTGCGCCGGGTCCTCCACCGGAGCGCCCCCGACCTGGAGGGTCGTCAGCCGCCGGCCACCTGACGGGGTGGCGTCCGGGGCGTCCGGGGTGTCCTCCGCGGTCGCGCGCACGGAGTACGCCACGCCCACGCCCACCCCGGCCTCCACCGACGTGCGCCGGTCCAGCCGGTGGGTCCAGCCGCCGGTGAACGTGGTCACGGAGGCGCGCGCCCCGGTGGAGAAGCGCGAGTCCGAGAAGGCCAGCGTGGTGGAGAGGGTGTTCCGGGGCGCGGGGGAGTGGCCCAGGGACAACTGCGCCCGAGGCCCGTACTGGAAGGGCACCGCCGCCTTCGCCGTGTCGTCCAGGCCGCCGCTGGCGGAGAAGCCCAGGCTGCCCGAGAGCCGCCAGCCCGGGCCCAGCCACACCGTCTCCGCCGCCAGCGTCGTCAGCGAGGACAGGAAGAACACCGTGTCCACGCCCTCCGGCAGCGGCTGGATGGGGATGTCCGTGGCCGGCGTGTCCCCGGGCGCCGTCGGGTCGTCGTCCAGGCTGCCGCCCAGGGGCAGGTTGGTGAAGAGGTTCACCTGGCCCAGCACGAACTCCTGGGTGCCGTGCAGGGTGAGCCCGCGCGAGGGGCGCCAGTCCCCCAACAGCCGCCCCACGTGCTGCACCTCCGTGCGGGGGGCGGTGGTGGCCTCGCGGAAGGAGATGCGCGGCGCGTACTGCACCTGCGCCACCGCGCTGCCGTCGTCGTACTTCAGGCCCACCGTGGGGACGATGTCCATGTCCGCCGCCAGGGGGGCCACGGGCCCGCCGGTGGCCTGGGCGTCCATGGAGCGCGCGCGGGTGTCCACGCGGGCCGCGGCGCCGTACGTCACGGAGGCGGCGGCCACCTCCAGCCACACGCTCGCCAGGGCCGCGTCCAGCATCCGGTTACTCCACCACCACCACGTCGCCGGGGCGCAGGCGGAAGGCGGCAGCGCGGCCCTCGCCGCGGATGATGTCCTCGTAGCGCACGCGGATGCGCGTGGGCTGCTCCGCCTGCGGGTCGTCCCGGCGCAGCACGAAGATGCGGTCGCGGTGGGCGTAGTCGGTGAAGCTGCCGGCGGCGCCCAGCGCCTGGAGCAGCGTCGCGCCCGGGTCCAGCACGTGCGCGCCCACGTTGGCCACCTCGCCCAGCATGGTCACGGACATGGGGCGCGCCTCCTCCAGCGACACGGTGACGACGGGGTGGTTGATGAAGTCCTTGAGCCGCGTCTGGATCTGCTGCGCCAGCAGGGCCGGCGTGTGGCCCGCGGCCTCCACGTCGTCCAGGAAGGTGAGGCTGATGTGGCCGTCCTCGCGCACCCTGGCGCGCGTGGTGAGCGCCTCCTGGCCGAAGACCTTCACGTTGAGCACGTCGCCGGGGACGATGCGGTAGGCCTCGTCCGAGGCGACGGGCTTCTCCTGGTAGTCGTTCACCCAGGTGTACTTGCCCAGGCCGCCGCACGCGGGGAGGAGGAGCAGCAGCCCGGCGCACGCGAGCGCGCGGGAGACGGGACCGCGGAATCGGGAAGGGCGGGAAGGCATGGGCTGGAGGCTCCTCACGCGGCGGGGGCGGCCGGCACGGCCACCTGCGCACCATTACCACCGCGCTGCTTCGCCATGCGCACCACCTGGAGCAGCTCCGAGGGGCGCACGGCGCCGGTGCCCAGCACGCCCACCACGTAGGCGGTCGCTGTCAGCCCCAGCCGGGGCCACGCCTGCACGCCCGCGCCCGCGAGCACCCGGTCCAGCACCACGCAGCCCACGCACACCCCGGCCGTCTTCGCCACCATGAGGAGGGAACGCCGGTCGAAGGAGTTCCTTCCCATGCGGCCGAGGAAGAGCACCGTGACGATGACCTCCGTGAGGAACATGGAGAGCGCCGTGGCGGTGGCGCCGCCGGACGGGCCGATGCGGCCGTACAGCCACGGGATGAGCGCCAGGTTCAGCAGCGGGTTCACCACCGCGCCCATGGTGGCCGCCAGCGTCACCCACCACTCCTTGTTGGACATGGTCAGCCAGATGCTGCTGACCATGGTGACGTAGGCCATCACGAAGATGGGGGACAGCACGCGCAGGGGCAGCGCCGCGGGCTCGAAGCCGGGGCCGCACATCAGGCGCACCCACAGGTCCGCGCCCAGCACCATGGCCATCATCACCGGCACGGTGAACGCGAGCACGCCCTCCAGCGAGCGGCGCGTCAGGTGCGACAGCTCCTCCGGGGACCGGGCCGCCGCGCGCGACATCATGGGCATCAGCACCCAGCCGAAGATGGGGGAGATGAGGAACGTGAGCCCCGCGATGCTGAACGCGCCGCCGTACCAGCCCACCTCCTCCTTCGACGCGAGCTTGCCCAACAGCGACATGTCCGTGCGCCCGTTGCACGCCAGCGCCGCCGCGGTGAGGAAGAACGGCAGGCACGCCTTCATCACCTTCTTCGTCTCGCCCAGGTCGATGCGGAACTTCAGCCCCAGGTGCTCCTTCGCCAGCTTCCAACTGATGATGAGCTTCACCGCCTCCGACAGCACCATGGGCACGGCCAGCCACTGCAGGCCCACGCCGAACGCGGCCATCAGCGCCAGGCCGCCGCCCCACACAATCTTGGTGATGACGTTGGAGACGGACAGGCCCGCGACCTTGCCCTTGGAGTGCAGCAGCGCGGCCATGGACGCGTTGATGACGATGAGCGACTGGGCCACCGCGAACCACTGCACCAGGTGCTGCACCTCCGGGGGCTCCCCGGTGTGGTGGAGCACCAGCGCCAGCGCCACCATCAGGATGAGCGTCATCCCCAGGCGCAGCAGCATGGTGGTGCCGAAGAAGTCGCTCGCGTGATCCGGGCGGACGGGCACCTCCTTGCGGATGTACGTCTCCAGGCCCAGGTTCGTGGCCACGAAGAACGTGGCGGCGAACGCCTCCGACCAGTTGAAGTAACCGAACGCCTCCGGCCCCAGGTAGCGCGGCATCAGCGCGCGGATGCCCAGCGCGATGGCGTACGTCACCATCAGCGAGCCACCGAGCTGCAGGGTGCTGCGGACCGCGCCGCGCACTTCGTTCGCACGGGCGCCGTCGTCGGCTTCAGCGGAGGGGGTGTTCGGACTGTTCACGGTCATGGATGATGCGGGCCTTCGGGGCTGCGCACGCCAGGGGAGGAAGGCCCGCCCCATGGAAAGACGAACGGGCCCGGCGCGTCAACGCCGGGCCCGCGAGCGGATGCCGGTTGCTAGCTTGCCCCGCGGCCGGTGATGACCACCGGGACCGTCTGCAGGAGCAGCCGCAGGTCGCCGGTCAGGCTCCAGTGGTCGATGTACTGCATGTCCAGGTACATCCACTGCTCGAAGGAGATTTGATTGCGGCCGGACACCTGCCAGATGCAGGTGAGGCCCGGGCGCACGGACAGGCGGCGGCGCTGCCACGTCTCGTACTTCGCCACCTCGCTGGGCACCGGCGGGCGCGGGCCCACGATGCTCATCTCACCCCGGAGCACGTTGAGGAACTGGGGCAGCTCGTCGATGGAGAACTTGCGGATGAAACGACCGATGCCGGTGATGCGCGGGTCGTTCTTCATCTTGAAGACGGGGCCGGTCTGCTCGTTCTGCGCGGCCAGCCGCTCCTTGAGCTCCTCCGCGTTCACCACCATGGAGCGGAACTTCAGCATGTAGAACGGCTTGCCGTGCTGACCGGTGCGGAGCTGCTTGAAGAAGATGGGGCCGCGCGAGGTGAGCTTGATGGCCGCCGCCACCACCGCGAACAGCGGCAGGAGCGCCCACAGCGCCACCGCGGACACGGCGATGTCGAACAGGCGCTTCATGGCCATCTGGTGCGGCTTGGGCGCCACCGCGGCGAAGTGCAGGTAGCCGTCCGCCACCGCGCGGGACTCCACCGGGCGGGCGCGGTCCAGGCGGAACGAGTGCGCCGGCAGCGCGAACGGCACGCCGAAGCGCTCCGCCAGCTTGATGGCCGCCTGCATGGACTCGCCCTGCTTGAGCGTGTTGCCCGCGATGTAGACCTCGCTGACGGGCAGCGTGCGCAACAGGCGCTCCAGCTCGTCCGCGGGCCCCAGCACGTCCGCCGGCAGGCTGTCGCCGGAGGCGTGGTCCTCCGGGAAGCGCACGTAGCCCAAAATCTTGTGACGGCCGCGCTTGAGCAGGTCCTCGCCCGTGTAGCGGCCCATGGCGCCGGTGCCCACGATGAGCACCTCCTCCGTGGGGGCCTCCTGCGAGGCCACCTGCCGGAACACGCCCAGGCGCAGCAGCAGCGCCACCGGCCAGAAGATGAAGAGCAGCGGCGCCAGGCCCACGTGGGCCGCCATGGGCATCGCCAGCTCCAGCACCGCCTGGATGGTCACCACCGCCAGCGTGGTGACGGACACCAGCGCCACGTGGTCCAGCTTGCTGCGCTCCGCGAAGCGCGAGTCATACAGGCACAGCGCCGTGCCGGTGATCAGCCACACCAGCACCGCCGTCACCACCATGCTGGGCAGCTCCCAGCTCATGGGGAACGTCAGCCCGCCGCGCATCCAGGCGGAGCCCAGCAGCACCGCCACCAGCAGCGCCACGTCCACGGTGAGGTTCAGCTTCGCCGCGAAGCCAGGGGCCAGGCGCGGCGGATCGGTGACCTCGGCCGCGGCCGTCACCCCCGTCGCCCCGGAAGCCTTGACCTCGGCGCTTGCAGTCGCACTGCTCATCGTGTCCACCCCCCTCTGCTCACGTCCGGCTCTTGCAGAGGATACCGTCTAGACTAGAAAAGTTTAACCAGGAGGAAATGAAAGATTGCCAAATAGTGCGTCGCGGCGCAACCACTGCTCAGCAAGAAATACATGACAACAGGTGAAAACTTGGACACCCATCCCAGCCGTCGGGTGTGAGTTCCCGTGCGTGGACATTGAAGTCGGACGGGGTCATTGGATCCCCCCTGGCCCCCCACATGACCCGGCGGGGCCGCCGACTGCATGTACGATGCCGGTCTGACAGGCGGCTGGCTGCCCCTTCACCGGGCTCAGTCATGGCGGAAGTCATGAGGAATTCCCGAGGGTTGGGGGTGTGGCTCCAGGCGTTCTGTCGCCGTGTAGACGTTGCAGCGGCCGTTCCTTGAGAACGCGGCGAGCGTTACGCCGGCACGCAGGGCCAGGTCGATGGCCAGGGAGCTGGCGGCGGACACGCTGACCACGACGGGGATGCGGGCGCGGGCGGCCTTCTGGACGATTTCGAAGCTGGCGCGGCCGCTGACGGCGAGCACCGTGGGGGCGGCGGGGAAGGGCGGTGTGGGCAACCGGCGCGGGGCGCGCACGGCGCCGGCCAGCACCAGGGCGCCCACCACCTTGTCCACGGCGTTGTGGCGGCCCACGTCCTCGTGGGCGGCGAGCAGTTGGCCGTGGGCGTCCAGCGCGGCGGCGGCGTGCACTCCGCCGGTGAGCTCGAAGGTGTGCTGGAGGGCGCGCAGTTGTTCGGTGGCGCGGGCCACGGTGCGGGCGGAGAGGACGGGGCCGGGGGCGACGCTCGCGCAGGTGGCCATCAGGTCGTCCACGTTTCGGCGGCCGCACACGCCGCACGCGGAGGTGGTGAGGGTGCCGCGGCGGGTGGCCTCCACGCGCTCCAGGTCGAGCACGGCACCTGCGGCGGGGACGACCTCCAGCACGTTGCCGTAGCCCTCCTCGCCGGGGTGGCCGCAGTGGAAGAGGCTGCCCAGGTCGTCGCGGTCATCGAGGATGCCCTCGGCGAAGAGGAAGCCGACCGCCAGCTCGCGATCATTCCCGGGGGTTCGCATGGTGGTGGCGACGGGGTCGCCATTCACGCGGATCTCCAGGGGCTCCTCCACGGCCACGCGGTCATCCTCGGTCGCACGGAGCGTGTCTCCGTCGAAGCGGCGCACGGCGCGGTGGGTGACGCCGCGAGGTTCAGGGAGAGGAGGCCTCGTGGGGGCGTTCGATGCATGCGCGTCCGGCCGCGCGGCGGCTTCGCCCAGCCAGCGGGTGAGGAAGTCCGCGACGGCGGGGGCGGTGGCCGGCACGCGCGGGCGCGAGGCGACGGCGGCGGGCAGCGCGGGCGCGTCCGTCACCAGCGCCAGGACGTCGGGGCGCGAGGCCGCGAGCGGGGCCTCCAGGCCCTCGCGCCACACCTCCAGCTTCGGGAGGGGGCCGTCCTTCCAGCCCTCCACGAGCACCAGGTCCACGCGGTCCGCGTCGCGCGCGAGGAGCGCGGGGGACAGGGGCCGCCGGGTGGTGAGCTGCGTGCCGTCCGGCGTGGCGAAGCCGGTGAGGACGGCGCCCGCGGCGTCCAGGCGCGCGGTGTCGCTGCCCGGGCGGTGGAGCGGGTGCGCATCCGAGGAGTGCTTCACGAACGCGACGCGCAGGCCGCGCGAGGCCAGCTCCGGCAGCAGGCGCTCCAGGAGCGTCGTCTTGCCGGCGCCGGAGTGGCCGACGAGGGCCATCGCGGGAGGAGGCTTCACCCGGCCTCCACGGCGTGGAAGTCCGGCGAGTCGAAGCGCTGCACGTCCACGGACTCGCCCTGGGCGAAGTCGGCGCGGCCGGCGGGGAGCACGGCCCAGCCCCGGGCCGCCACGTTCTGGAGGATTTGTCCGGCGCCCTGGGGGCGCAGGCGGGCCCACGGCTCGGCGCTGTCCTCGCGCGGCTCGAGCGCCGCGACGGTGACCAGGTAGGTGAGGCCGGCCTGCTTGTGGCGGGGTTCGGAGAGGCGGGCGCGGGTGACGCGGCGCTGTTCGATGACGCCCTGGTGCTTGAAGAGGAGGGGACGCGCGAGCTGGTCGAACGCGACGGTGGCGGCGCCGGGGTTGCCGGGCAGCACGACGACGGCGGTGGAGCCCAGGCGGGCCACGGCCACGGGCTTGCCGGGCTTGAGCGCGACGCCGTCCACGAGGAAGCGCGCGCCCATCCGGGTGAGGACGCGCTTCACGCAGTCCTTGTCGCCCACGGACGCGCCGCCGGTGGTGATGAGCACGTCGACCTGGGGCGCCAGCGTCTCCAGCCGGGCGAGCAGCTCCGCTTCGTCATCGCGCGAGCGGGCCAGGTGCGTGACGTCCGCGCCGGCCTCCCGGGCGAGGGCGGCCACGAGGACGCGGTTGCTCTCGAAGACCTGGTGGGGCGCCGCGGGCTGGCCGGGGGGGACGAGCTCATCCCCGGTGGCGACGACGGCGACGCGCGGCGCGGGGCGCACGAGCGCGGTGGACTCGCCCAGCGACGCGAGCACGCCGAGCACGGTGGCGTCCACGCGCTGGCCGGCGGGGAACAGCGGCGTGCCGGGCATCACCTCTTCGCCGGCGCGGCGCAGGTCATGGCCGGGGTCGACGGAGACGAAGACGTCCACGTGGGCGCCGTCCGGGGTGGGGCGCGCGGCCTCCTGGCGGACGACGGCGTCGGCGCCGGGGGAGAGGGGGGCGCCGGTGAAGACGCGCGCGGCCTCGCCGGGCTGGAGGGCGCGGCGCGGGAGGTGGCCGGCGTAGACGGTGTCGACGATGCGCAGGCGCGCGGGGCGGTCGCGGTTGGCGCCCCGGGTCTCTCCGGCGCGCACGGCCCAGCCGTCCATGGCGGAGTTGTCGCAGCCGGGCAGCGCGCGTGACGCGACGATGCCAGCGGCGAGGAACCGGCCATGGGCTTCCATCAAGGGAAGGCGGGCGGGCGCTGCGGGCGCGATGGCGTCGAGCGCGGCCAGTCGCGCGGCGGGGAGGGGAGTCAGCGGCATGCGTCCAGGAGGGGAGGCCGGACTCTACGACGGGGTGCGCGTGCCTTGTCCACGGGGGGCGTGGGGTGGGCGGTTGCTCCCTCCCCCTGGGGCTTGGCGAAATCCGGGATGTGGAGCGTTTTCCGGGAGGATGAGAGGTGTGTAGGGTCGGCGGACATGGACGGATCCGCGACCTTTCCCGACGTGACGCTGGCCATCCTGGCAGGGGGGCAGGGGACCCGGTTGGGAGGCGTGGCCAAGGGGCTGTTGAGCGTGGAGGGCCTCACGACCCTGGAACGGCTGCGGGCGTTCGGGTCGCATTTCGAGGACGTGTTGCTGGTGGCGAATGTTCCGGAACCGTACGACCGCTTCGGGCTTCGCACGGTGGCGGACGTCGTGAAGGGGAAGGGGGCGCCTGGGGGTGTCCATGCGGCGTTGAGCGCGGCCCGAACGCCGTGGGTGTTCGCGGTGGCGTGCGACATGCCGTTCGTGACGGAGCCCGCGGCGCGGGTGGTGCTGGACGCGCGGAGTGGGGACGTGGACGCGGTGTGCATCGAGCGGGACGGACGGTGGGAGCCGCTGTTCGCCGCGTATCGTACGGACCTGATGTCACGCTGGGGTGAAGCCTTGGTGGAGGATCCGTCTCTGCGGCGGCTGCTGATGCGGTTCCGCACGCGGGTGCTGCCCGTGGACGCACTGCGCGCGGTGGATCCGGAGCTGCGGGCCCTGGCGAACGTGAACACGCCGGAGGACCTGGTCCGCTACGGCGTCACGCTGCCGGAGCGGTGAGTCCGGGACGTGGGGCAGGATGCTCCGAGGGCGCCGCTGTCGAGCCATCTGGCTGTGTTGGGGGCGCCGCGTGCCAGAGAGGCCGCGACCGGGCGGATCCTGGATGGGGCGTTGGCGCAGTGGATCCCCCAGCCGCCTCGGGCACTGGGCCTGGATGCCCAGGTGTTGCATTCGTCGTAGCGTTCACCAGTGCTTCATCAACAGGCACTTGTACCTGTGCTTGAGGCACTGAGAGCATCATGCTCAAGTCGCACGGCATGAGGCCGCTCCTCGAACTTTCCGCGAAGAACTACAAGAGCCTGCGGGCTGTCACCGTGCGGTTGGGGCCGTTGAATGTCCTGGTGGGCCCCAATGGAAGCGGCAAGACCAACTTGCTGGACCTCATCCAGTTCCTGGGGGACTCGGTGCGAGAGGACCTGGGGCCAGCGCTGGATAAACGAGGGGGACTAGAGCAGGTCTGCTTCCGAGGGAGGGACGCGGCGAGCCCTCCTTTTGGCCCGCGCATCCGCATCCATGTGAAGGCCAATGTGACCACTCATTCGCATGAGGATGCTCCAGACGAGTACGTCCTCAATATCTCTAGCGTTGGTGGAAAGCGCGTCAGGACTCGTGAGGGCTCAGGCACCCAACCGCGATACATCGTGCGCCGAAGTGAGCAGTTCACTTTCAAGCGGGTCAAAGGCCGGGGACGGCGCATCACCATCAACGGCTCCAAGGTGGACTTGAGCGAGACCCGTGGAGAGAAGATAACCACGAAGAGTGGGCCCTCCCTCCGCAGTGACTCGCTCGGCCTATCCACCCTCCCGCGCTTGGCAGCCTCCTCCGGAGGCGACGAGGTGCGAAAGGTCGCGGAACTGTTCTCTACTTTCCGTGTCTTCGATGTGGATACACGCGCCGCGAGGCTCCCCTCGCCAGTGAACTCCGCTCCGACTCTGCAGGCGGATGCCAGCAATCTCGCTGCATTTCTCAATTACCTGAGCCAGGACGAGGAGCGCTTCGAGCGTCTCCAGGAAGACGCTCGGGCCATCGTCCCCGGTCTCGTGCGTATCCATTTCCGCAAGGTGGCTGGAGCCGAGGAGGCAGTGGCGGTCGAACTAGAGGAGTCGGGGCTGAGAGGACACACTTCCCTGGCCGAAGCTTCTTTTGGCACCGTGCGTGCGCTGGCGCTCCTCGCACTGCTCTACGACCCTCAACCTCCCATGCTCACCTGCGTGGAGGAGATTGACCACGGCTTCCATCCCTACGTATTCGATCGGCTCGTGGAGCGCCTGCGGATGGCCTCGGAACGCACGCAACTCCTCATCGCGACCCATTCCCCCTCTCTCGTCAACAGGCTGAGCGCGGATGAACTCATTGTCTGTGAGCGCGACACGGCGACCGGAGCATCCATCATTCCTGCCGCGGATCCGGAGGATGTCCGGGCCATGGAGGAAAGGGCCGATGGCCGGATGGGATTGGGAGAGCTGTGGTTCACCGGTTCTCTGGGTGGTGTTCCCCGGTGAGCCGCAAGAATGATTCTCGTCAAACGGCCAAGGGGAAGCGGCCTCAGCAGGTACTGGTATTCGGTGAGAGCGAGAACGACACGAAGTCGCTCAAGGAACTCATCGTGGCCCTTCGAGGGAACCTCGCTGGCAAGGTCCAGACTCGAAGAGAACCTCTGGTCCTCATCAAGAACGCAAGGCCCGAGGACGTCCCGGAGCGCGCGAAGAGAATCGCGGACGCCGTGGATATCGGCCGAGCCACTCACGACATTGTCTGCGTCTTCGCTCACGAGGACTGCGACGACTTCGAGCCAAAGCATGAGGGGGCTTGCAGGAAAATAGAGGAGGCAATGAATCAGGCAGGCTGCCCGGCGCACGCCGTTGTCCCTGCGTGGGAACTGGAGGCGTGGTGGTTCATGTGGCCTGCTGCTGTCCAGGCTGTCCGCCCCAAGAGCTGGCGCGCTCCTGACGACTACGTCGGCAAGGACGTGGGAAGGATCAAGGACGCCAAGGAGCAGCTCCAGAAGCGGGTGGTTCCCAAGGACAACAAGCCGGACAAGCGCAAGAACTTCCAGACCTACCAGGAGTCAGACTCACCAGCGATTGCCCAGAAGGTGCGTGAGATGGGACTGGCGCGAAAGCCCGCGGCGAAGAGCGGTTCCTATACGCGCTTCGTGGCGAGCGTCGAGCAATGCGAAGTGGAGTGAGGCCGGCTGGCATCGCCTTACTCATGCTTCGCACGTAGCGGACAAGGCAAGGCGCGGCGTCACGGCTCCGGCCGAGTCGCCATGAACCGCGCGTAGGGCATGCCGGCCCGTGGCGCCGAGCCCTGACCCAGCACGGGCAAAGGGAAGCTCAGGGGCTTTCCGTCCGACGCCTCCGTGTTCCCCTCCACCTGGGCCGCGCCCAGCCCCTGCCGCTGTCCCTGGAACGTGGCCTGCGGGTTCCTGGCGGAGGCCTTGCCCGCCTGGATGACGGCGTATCTCGCGGTCACCGCGCCCACCGTGGTCAGCGCGTCCGCCGTCACCTGCTTCCACCTCGCCCGTCCCGGCAGCACGTCCATCACCAGGCCCGCCAGGGAGCATGTCCGCGACAGCGCCCACAGCGCTCCCGATGCACCCGTGCGCAGCGGCTTCCCCACCTCCGCCACCTGCCGCGCCTCCAGCTCCACGGCTTCGCGCGTGAACGCCTCCGCCACCTTGCCCGCGATGCGGAAGCGGCGCAGCACGCGCTCCTCCGCGTCCGTGTGCGGGAACAGGGACAACAGACTCCCGGCGCTCGCCGTCGCGGAGGCCATGAAGAACAGCGGCAGCGTGCGCCCCACCTGCTGCCACAGCGGCACCGCCGTGTTGCTCACCAGCACCGCCGTGTACCCCGCTAGCGGCAAGCCCAGCACCGCGCCCATCCACCCCGCTGCGCGCCCCATGACTCCCAGCGCGCCGGGCATCCGCCGCAGCACGAAGGCCGCCGTGTTCACCGCGCCCGAACCGGCCAGCACCCACGAACCCATGCTCATGGGCGACGTGGGCCGGAACACGCGCAGCATGTTCAGGAAGCGCGACGGCCGGCCCAGGTCGTGGATCAACAGCCCCGCGCTCACCATGTCTCCCGCCGTGGCCACCGCGTGGCAGCGCTCCGCCAGCCGCTCCAGCCTCCGTACCCCCAGGTGCTCCAGCGCCACCCCGAGCACGCTCGCCGCGCCCGCCACCCCGCCCACGTAGAAGTACGCCGGGACCGTCCAGATCCACAGCGGCTCCTTCAACACCGGCAGGCCGTAGTAGCTCGGAGCTCCCGCGCTGTCCGGCCCGGACCGCGATGGCACCGTGGTCAGCACGCCCATCCCCTGCCGCGCGGGCTCCGGATCCTTCACCCGCTGCTGTGCACCCTCGCCCTCCAGGATGCCCGCGCGCGGGTCGATGTTCCGCCCGTCCGCCTTGCGCTGGAGCCGATCCAACAGCGTGTCGTCGCTCATCCGCGCCCCTCCCGGCCGAACGCCACCGCGCCCAGCGCCACCGCCACCATGCCCACCGCGCCCATCGCCACCGAGGCCCACGAGCGCAGCGCCTTCTTCGTCGGCACCACCGGATCCGGCGGCAGGTTGTAGACCTCCGGCCTGTCCAGCAGCAGGAAGAACGCGTTGAGCCCGCCCGTGCCCGGCTGGGCTTGCGCGTCCTTCCCATACAGGTACGCGTCCGTCATGCCTCGCTGATGCAGGTCGCGCACCCGCGACTCCGCTCTCGCGTGCAGCTCGTCCAGGTCGCCGTACTGGATGGACGCCGTGGGGCACGCCTTCGCGCACGCGGGCGTCTGGTCGTCACCAATGCGGTCGTAGCAGAGCGTGCACTTCCACGCGCGCCCGTCATCCTCGCGCCGGTCAATCACCCCGAACGGACACGCCGACACGCAGTAGCCGCAGCCGTTGCACACGTCCGGCTGCACGTAGACCGTGTCGAACTCCGTGCGCACGATGGCGCCCGTGGGACACGCCTCCAGGCACCCCGCGCGCTGGCAGTGCTTGCACACGTCCGACATCATCAGCCACGAGAAGTCCCCCGCGCCCGACGTCTGCCCCTGCAACGGCACCGGCCGCTCCACGAACGCCACGTGCCGCCACGTCGACGCGCCCAGGTGCGCCGTGTGGTCGTAGGACATCCCCGTGAAGTGGAAGCCGTCGTCCGGGAGCTGGTTCCACTGCTTGCACGCGACCTCGCACGCCTTGCAGCCGATGCAGAGCGTCGTGTCCGTGAAGAACCCCTTGCGGCTCCCCATGCGCCTATCCCTTCCCCTCGGGTTCCTGCGTCTCCGCGTGGTCCGCCTGGGGCGTCACGTCGCGCGGCACCTCCGGCACCGTGAGCGCAGGCGGCGCCGCTCCCGCCGCGGCCCGCTCCCCCGAGCGCATCCGCCCCGCCCGCAGGTCCGCCGTGAACGCCTTCGACTCCTGGATGTCCACGTTCTGATCCGCGACGAACGCGGTCAGCTCGTTGGCCCCCTCGCCGCGCACGCGCCCCGTGACGCCCCAGTGGTACGGCAGGCCAATCTGGTGCACCTGGCGCCCCTTCACCCTCAGCGGGCGGATGCGCTCCGTGACGAGCGCCCGGCACTCCAGGTCCCCGCGCGCCGTGGCCAGCGTGCACCAGTCCCCGTTCTTCAGCCCCTTCTCGCGCGCCAGCTCCGGGGAGATTTCGCAGAACATCTCCGGCTGCAGCTCGCTCAGCCAGGACAGCCAGCGCGACATGCCGCCCGCGGTGTGGTGCTCGGTGAGCCGGTACGTGGTGACCAGGTACGGATAGCGCGGGTCGCCCCAGGCCCGGTGATAGGGATTGTCCTTGCGCCGCCACTCCTCGCGCGTGGGGCTGCACTGCTGCGCGTAGAGCGGGTTGGGCACCACCGACTCCATGGGCTCGTAGTGCGTGGGCAGCGGCCCGTCCATCATCCCGCTGGGCGCGAAGAGCCAGCCCTTGCCGTCCGCCTGCATCAGGAACGGATCATTGCCCGCGAGGGTCGCCAGCCCCGTCGCGCCCTCGGGCGGCCGGTACTCCGGCGGCCGGTCCGCGATGAAGTCCGGCACGTCCTCGCCGGTCCACTTCTTCTCTTCCGCGTCCCACCACACGTAGCGCTTGCGCTCGCTCCAGGGCCTGCCGCTCGCGTCCGCGGACGCGCGGTTGTAGAGGATGCGCCGGTTGGACGGCCACGCCCAGCCCCACTCCGGCGCCACCCACGTCTGCTGCTGCCCCGGCTTGCGCCGCGCCGTCTGGTTGACGCCGTCCTTGTAGCAGCCCGAGTAGATCCAACAGCCGCACGCCGTGGAGCCGTCGTCCTTCAGCGCCGTGAAGCCGTCCACCGGCCTGCCGTCCGCCACCGTGTAGCCGTTGACCTCCTTCAGCACCGCCTCCGCGGAGGGCTCCGCGTGCGGCCCGTGCGTGGGGTAGTCCCACGTCAAATCCAGCAGCGGCGCGTCCTTCGGGTCCGTGGATCCCGCGTAGCGCTCCCGCAGCTTGCGCCCCAGGTGGTAGACGAAGTGCAACTCGCTGCGCGTGTCCCCCGCCGGCTCCACCGCCTTGTGATGCCATTGCAGCAGCCGCTGCGTGTTGGTGAAGCTGCCGTCCTTCTCCGTGTGCGCGGCGGCGGGGAAGAAGAAGACCTCCGTCGGGATGTCCTCCGGCCGCACCTGCCCGGCCTGGACCTCCGGCGCCGTGCGCCAGAACTCCGCGGTCTCGATGAGGGTGAAGTCGCGCACCACCAGCCAGTCCAGGTGGCGCAGCCCCTTGCGCTGGAGCGCCCCGTTCATGCTGCCCACGGCGGGGTTCTCCCCCATGACGAAGTAGCCCTGGAGCTTCCCGTCCGCCATGTCCGCCACCGTCTGCATGTGCGAGTGATTGCCCGTCAGCCGGGGCAGGTGGCGGAACAGGTAGCCGTTGTCCTGCGTGGCCTTGTCCCCGAACCACGCCTTGAGCAGCGACACCGCGTACTTGGGGAACTCCGACCACCAGCCGCTGCCGGATTTGTTGTTCCGGAGGTAGTGCTCCAGGCCGTCCGCGGGCGCGTTCGAACGCGGCATGGGCAGGTAGCCGGGCAGCAGGTTGTAGAGCGTGGGGATGTCCGTGGAGCCCTGGATGGACGCGTGCCCGCGCAGGGCGAGGATGCCGCCGCCGGGCCGGCCGATGTTGCCCAGCAGCAACTGGAGGATGGCCGCCGTGCGGATGTACTGCACGCCCACCGAGTGCTGCGTCCAGCCCACCGCGTAGCAGAACGCGCTGGTGCGCTCCGGGTTGGAGTTGTCACACAGCGTCCGGGCCACCTGGAGGAACAGCGCCTCGTCCACGCCACACACCTGCGACACCACCTTCGGCGTGTAGCGGGAGAAGTGGCGCTTCAGGAGCTGGAACACGCACCGGGGATGCTGGAGCGTCTCGTCGCGGTGCTCGTCGTGCACGTCCACGCGGTGGTCGTGCCCGCCGCCGCCCGCGCCCGGCTCGTCCGTCAGCTCCTTGTGGCCCGCCGCCGGGATGGCGCCCGCCGCGCCCTGGTACTGCCAGGACGCGATGTCATAGCGGTTGTCCTCCGGCTGGTAGCCGCTGAAGAGCCCCTCCAGGTCCTCCGTGTCCTGGAAGCCCTCGCGGATGAGCGTGGCCGCGTTGGTGTACTGCACCACGTAGTCACGGAAGTAGCGCTCGTGCTCCAGCACGTAGTGGATGAGCCCGCCCAGGAACGCGATGTCCGTGCCCGCGCGGATGGGCGCGTACACGTCCGCCACCGCGCTGGTGCGCGTGTAGCGCGGATCCACGTGGATGACCTTCGCGCCCCGGGCCTTCGCCTCCATCACCCACTGGAAGCCCACCGGATGGCACTCGGCCATGTTGGACCCCTGGATGAGGATGCAGTCCGAGTGCTGCAGGTCCTGCTGGAACGTCGTGGCTCCGCCGCGGCCGAACGTGATGCCCAGACCGGGCACCGTGGACGCGTGTCATATTCGAGCCTGGTTCTCCACCTGCACGACGCCCAGCGCGCTGAAGAGCTTCTTGAGGAGGTAGTTCTCCTCGTTGTCCAGCGTCGCCCCGCCCAGGTGCGCCATCCCCAGCGTCCGGTTCACCCACTGGCCCTTCGCGTCCGTCACCTCGAACGTCGCGTCGCGCGTGCGCTTCACGCGCTCGGCCACCTTGTCCATCGCCTCTTCCAGGGGGATGGGCTCCCACTCCGTGCCGCCGGGGCGGCGGTAGAGGACCTGCCGCACGCGTTGCGTGCCCGTGACCCACTGGAAGGTCGCGGCCCCCTTGGGACACAGCCGGCCGCGGGAGATGGGCGAGTGCGGGTCCCCCTCGATGTCGAGGATGCGCCCGTCGCGCACGTGCACCTCCTGCCCGCAGCCCACCGCGCAGTACGGACAGATGGACTTCACGATGGCATCAGCGGACTTCGTGCGCGGAGCCAGCGAGCGGCTTCGCGCCGACATCGCCGTGTCGCCCAGCGCCCGGCCATCTCCCCGGGCGAACTGACGCAGCACCGGCCAGCCATTCAACAGGTCGCGGAACTTCAAGGCCGCTCCTCTCGCAGGACGCGCACGCGTCTCCCCAGGCTGAAGATGGGGACGCGCGGCGGCGAGGGCCAGTGCCGCCGGCCCCGTGGCCACGTCCAGTAGCGGACGCGAGAGCAGGCGGGCAGGCACGAAAACGCGCGGTGAAAGAAATCAGGCCGGGGGGTTCGAGCCGTTATTGCTCCACGGCGCCAATGCCTCTTCCTGCTCCTCCCCCCCCGCGGACCTCCGGGTCTCCAGGCGGAGCCGGAATCCCCACACAGCCACGCGACGGCCGGATGCGTGGCGGAAAGCGAGTGGAGAAACCGCATGACGGACAGTGCCCCTCTCATCCTGTTGATCGAGGACGAAGAAGACCTCCGGGATGCGGTCGCGACGCTGTTGGAGCTGGAAGGTTATCGCGTCGCGCAGTGCATCCACGGTGCGGATGCCTGGAGCTGGCTGAAGTCCCACCCGCGTCCGGGACTGGTCCTGCTGGACCTGATGATGCCGGTGATGGACGGACAGGCCTTCCTCGCGAGGCTGTCCCAGGAGCGCATGCTGGACGGCGTGCCCATCATCGTGCTGTCCGGCAGCCCCTTCCATCCGCCGGGCGCGGCGGCCTACCTGCGCAAACCCGTGTCGGTGGCGTCGCTGATGGAGGTGGTGCGCCACTTCCTTCCGCCATCCGGGGAAGGCCAGCAAGGACCTCACACGTCGTGAAACATGTGTCGCGTGGCGCGGCGCGTGCGCATCGAGGACTCGCGATGGAGCGGGACCTGTGGAATCCTCGCGCCCCGTCAGGTCCCCGCCTGGTCCATTCCCCCTCATTCAAAGGACGACGCAGATGCCGGCTGGCACGCTGAATCTACCCGAGGACGTCGCCCGCGACCTGGAAGCGCGTCTGGCCGCGACGGCGCCGGAGGAGACGAGCCGGGGCCTGTTCTTCCTGGGCGTGCTGGACGCGGTGCGCTTCCTGGGCGGGCCGGACGCGGTGAAGCGCTGTCTGGAGCTGGTGGAGGAGACGGCGGACTTCATCCCCATGCAGACCTATCCGTTCCCGCGCTTCCTGCGGCTGTCCTACGTGGCGGCGGAGCAGTTGTCGCCGCTCGTCGGCGGCCATGATGCGGCGCAGCGGCAGATTGGCACGCAGGCGATGCTGGACTTCCTCAACTCCATGTTCGCGCGCGACTTCGTGCAGCAGGCGGGCGGTGACCCGAAGCGGCTGCTGGAGCTGATGCACTCCGGCTACCGCACGGCGCTGAACTTCGGCGAGCGCTCCGTGGAGTGGACGGGCCCCACGTCGGGCCGGGTCATCATGAAGCGCTCGCTGATGCCGGTGCCCTACAACGAGGGCATCCTCCAGTCCGCGCTGGAGGTGACGGGCGTGCACGACGTGCAGGTGCGCGGGTACGCCCAGTCCCTGGTGGACGCCTACTACGACGTCTCCTGGTCGTAGGCGGCGGCTCCCTGGCCGGAGGACGGCCGTGCGAGCGGGCGGGGACGCGGAGGATTCCGCTGGCTTGCCTCGTGCGAAGCCAGGGCGGAAGGCCCACCTCTGGCCGAGGAGGGGCGAAAGCGCATGGCGCGTCACGAGGACTTGAGGGGACAGGTGGCCATCGTCACGGGCGCGTCGAGCGGCGTGGGGTGGCAGTCCGCGCTGCGGCTGGCGGAGGCCGGGGTGCGGCTGTGCGTGACCGCCCGGCGCCAGTCGGCCCTGGAGCGGCTGCGCGTGGAGGTGCTCCAGCGCGGCGGTGAGTGCCTGGTGAGCGACGGCGACGTGACGGTGGCCGAGGACGTGGAGCGCGTGGTGCGCGAGTGCGTGGCGCACTACGGCCGCGTGGACCTGCTGGTGAACGCGGCGGCGGTGCAGTCCTACGGCTACTTCGACCAGTTGCCCTGGGAGCACATCACGCGCGTGTTCGACGTGTCGTGCTTCGGCTACTTCCGCTTCGCGCGCGCGGTGCTGCCGCACTTCCGGAAGCAGGGCCACGGCCACGTGCTCAACGTGCAGTCCATGCTGGCGGCGGGGGCCGCGCCGCTGCTGTCCGCGTATGCGTCCGCGAAGCACGCGACGCTGGGGTGGGCGCAGGCGCTGGAGATGGAGCTGGCCGGCACGGGCATCCACGTCTCCAACGTGATGGTGCCGTCCGTGTCCACGCCCATGTTCGACCACGCGCCCACGATGCTGGGCAAGAAGCCCGTGCCGGTGCCCCCCACGTACGACGTGGACCTGGTGGCCCGCGCGGTGGTGCGGCTGGCGAAGCGGCCGGGCCGCACGTCCGTGCCGGCGTTCCTCCAGGGGCGGCTGATGCTGTGGCTCAACGGCGTGGCGCCCTCCGTGGGCAAGGCGGTGCTGTCCCGCTTCGGCGTGCGGATGCAGACGACGGACACCCCGCTGGACCGGCCCGAGGGCAACCTCTTCACCCCCGTGACCGCGGGCGTGGGGCCCCGGGGCAGCGTGCCGCCGACGCCCGCGTGGAAGCGCTTCACCGCGACGCTGGGACTGGCCGCGCTCACGGGCGGGGTGGTGGGCGGCGCGGTGCTGGGCACGCGCGGCCTGATGCGCGCGGTCCGCTGAGACAGGCCGCGATCAGACGTCACCGGCGCCGGAGGGGCCGCGATCAGGATTTTTCCGTTCGCGGCGCTGATGGTGTCGTGTCAACGAAGTGTTGGGTGGGTCGGAAAACATCCTCGCGTTGCGGCGGGCTTTGGCTAGAAGAGGCCCCGCATGCGCTCCGGGAAGGGTCGGCCGGGCGCGAACGAGGGGAGCAACATCGATGCGTGGAAACAGCAAGTGGACGGGTCTTGCGGTCGCGGCGGGTCTCGCGGTGTCGGTGCCGGCGATGGCGGCCGAGGAGCCGAACCTGAACGCGAACCCGGGCCGGTCGTCGTCGTTCGGCCAGGCGGGCCAGATGGTCATCAGCCAGGACCTCAACGGCTTCCTGGGCTACAACACCGCCTCCGAGGTGTTCCTGATCCGCCTGGAGCCCTCCGCGGACTACTTCCTCCAGCAGAACCTGTCGGTGGGCGCGTCCGCGCTGGTGGCCTTCGGCTTCGGTGACAGCACCGTCGTGGGCCTGGGCGTGCTGGGCCGCGTGGGCTACCACCTGCCGCTCGCCGAGCGCGTGTCGCTCTGGCCCAAGGCGGGCTTCGGCGTGCAGTTCGCCCACGTGCCGGGCGCCAGCGACGTGAACTTCGTCCTGGACTTCAACGCCCCCGTGCTCTTCCACCTCACGCCGAACTTCTTCATCGGCGCGGGTCCGCAGGTGCGCGCCATCATCAGCCAGGACGTGGGCAGCCTGGGCTCGGAGCAGGGCTACTTCGCGGGCAACGACGTGACGCTGGGCATCACCACCACGGTCGGCGGCTACTTCTAGTCTCGGGCCTTCCCCGGCACCCCGGGCCGTGTGCCCGGGTGTCGGGGAATGCAGGACCCGTGACGTAGGGCGCCATGCGTTGACGTCACGGGTTGGATGTGTTGGGTTGGAGGTTGCCATGTCCGTGCTTCCGTTCGCCACCCGGCTGCCCGCGTTCGCCCCCCTGCATCCGCTGGGGAGGGGGCCGCTGGGCGAGTGGGTGTCCCTGGTGTGGCCGCTGGAGCCGGACGCTTCGGACGCGCGCCCGCTGGTGGTGAAGACGTTCCTGCTGGCGTCGGGCCTGGCGCCGGAGACGCGGCGTCCGCTGGAGGAGGCGCTGGCGCGCGCGCTGCCGCTGCGGCACCCGGGCATCGCGAGGCTCCATGGCTTCCAGGTGGACGTGCGCGACACGCTGACGGTGGTGTCGGACTACGTCCCGGGCTGTTCGCTGGCCACGGCGCGCCGGCGGGTGCTGGGGCGGGGCGGGCGGCCGTCGGAGGCGTTCGTGTGTCACGTGGGCGCGGAGGTGGCGGGGGCGCTGCAGGCCGCGCATGGCGCGCGCGTGGTGCACGGGGACGTGCATGCGCACCGCGTCCGCGTGGGGCCGCGCGGTGAGGTGACGCTGACGGACTTCGGGCTCGGGCCCGCGCGTCCGCTGCTGCGCCGCTTCATGTCGCCGACGCGGCCGGACGGGGTGGAGCCGCCGGTGCGCGAGGGCGCGGGGGGCTCGCCGGGGGAGGCGCGGGAGGACCTGCGCGCGCTGGGGCGGGTGTTGGTGGAGCTGGTCTGCGGGAACACGGTGGTCCCCGAGGACGCGGCGGGCGTGGACGCGGCGCTGGGTGGGGTGTCGCCCGCGCTGCGGGACGTGCTGCGCGGGGTGCTGGAGGCGCGCGGGGCGGACTCCGCCGTGGGGCTCCAGGGGGCGCTGCGCGACTGCCTGGGGCACGGCGTGGAGTGCCACGGGCGGGACTCGGTGGTGCGCGAGCTGGCGGCGCTGCCGGGCTCCGGGCCGCTGTCTCCGGTGGACGTGTACGTGGGCGCGGCGTCGGTGATGACGGCCTCCGCGTCCGTGCGCGGGCGCACGCTGCCGTCCTGAGGCGCGGGGCCGCTCAGCGCGCGGCTGTCGTGGACTTGGAAGGGAGCCTCTTCATCTGGAGAGGAGGCTCAACTCTTGTCAGGCACTCAAGCCTGGGTGTCGTCGCCAATCACGCCACTGGTCCAAGCGCGGGTGTGGCTCATGCCCCGCCAAGAAGGTGATCGTCCTTCTTGCAGATGAAGTGGATGGAAGCCATGGGCCAGAGCATGGGCCGGGTGCGCGTCCTGCCGCGGACGAGAGCCGCCTGGTTTGCAAACGCAGTCGTCCTGGCCGGAGGGTCCGGGCGCAAGAGCGAAGACACCATTGGCCAACATGACCATGGCTGTCCATGCCATGCACGGTATGCGACGGGCAGGGAGGCGTGACGAAGCGCGCTTCGAGCAGGCGCTGAACGCGTCGCTGAGCGAGGTCGCCTCCACCGTGGAGACACGTCCCCGGAGGGATTTCTATCAGGCGCTCCCGGGCGCGTGCGGACGTCGCGCCTGGGGGCTTGCTCGCGAGCACCGGCATCGCGCGCTGTACGTGGGGACAGCCCTGCTGTGGGCTGGAGAACGCCGCGCGCCCTGGCCGTGTGAAACGCGACGGGACGCGAACGGGAGGCTGGTGGCCGCCATGCGGCCGCGCCCACTGTCGCGCGCGCCTCCGGCCCGTGCATCCGCGGAGGCCCCACGCTGCATGGGGGGAGGGGCATGGCTCCGCTGTTTCGCCCGGGGACTGACTCGGTGCTGCGGGCGTTCATCGCCCTGGCCCTGGGTGTGCCCGCGGCGTCGCTGGCGGGGCTGCTGCTGCTCGCGCGCAACCCGCTGGGGCGCGGCTCGTTCACGCCTCACGAGCAGCCGCTCCCGTTCGACCACCGGCACCACGTGGGGGACGAGGGCATCCCGTGCGGCTACTGCCATGAGGGTGCGTGGCGCTCGCCGGTGGCGGGAGTGCCGCCCACGCAGCGCTGCCTGGGGTGCCATGCGCAGGTGTGGAACGAGAGCGAGCGGCTGGAGCCGGTGCGCGCCAGCGGCTTCGACGGGACGGCGCTGCCGTGGAACCGGGTGCACGCGCTGCCGGACTACGTCTGGTTCAGCCATCAAATCCACGTGAACAAGGGCGTGGGCTGCGTGACCTGCCACGGCCGCGTGGACACGATGCCGGCGGTGCAGCAGGTGGCGCCGCTCACCATGGGCTGGTGCCTGGACTGTCACCGCGACCCGGCGCCGTGGCTGCGCCCCGTGTCCGAGGTCGCGAACCTCACGTGGCGTCCCCCCGGAGACCCGAGGGAGACGGGCCGCGCGGTGCAGGCCGCGCTCGACGTGAACCCGAGGACGGATTGCAACACATGCCACTTCTGACCGACCCCGCACGGACGGATGTCCTCGACACGCCCGGCGCTGACGGGACGGAGCCGGTGCGCGCGTGGAGGAGCCTGGAGGAGTGGCACGCGGGAGGGCCCGGACGCGAGGCCCTGTCGCGCGAGCATCCCCCCGGCGCGATGCTCCCGCCGGAGGGCGTGGCGCGGCGTACGTTCCTGCAGCTCGCGACGGCGTCACTGGCGGCGGCGGGCTTCAGCGGGTGCTTCCGTCAGCCGCCGGAGAAGATCCTCCCGTACTCGACGCCGCCGGAGGGGCTGACGCCGGGGGTGCCGCTGCACTTCGCCACGGGGCTGGAGTGGGGCGGCCGCACGGTGGGGCTGGTGGTGGAGAGCCACGAGGGGCGGCCCACGAAGGTGGAGGGCAACCCGCTGCACCCGGCGAGCCTGGGCGCGGCGGGGGTGTTCGAGCAGGCGGCACTCTTGGGGCTCTATGACCCCGCGAGGGCGAAGACCGCGCGGTTGCAGGGCGTGGAGGCCGCGTGGAGCACCGTGAGGGATGCGCTGCGCAAGCAAGCCGAGCGCGACGACCAGGGCGCGGGGCTGCGCTTCCTGGTGGAGCCCACGAGCAGCCCGCTGGTGCAGGCGCTGTACGCGCGCATCCAGCAGCGCTTCCCGTCCGCGCGCATCATCCCCTGTGGCGCGGCCCTGGCGGACGGGCGCCGCGAGGGCACCCGGTTGGCATACGGCAGGGTGCTGGACGTGGTGCACGACGTCGGGCGCGCGGTGGTGGTGGCGGTGGACGACGACTTCCTCGCGACGACGCAGCCCGGGAACCTGCGCGCGGCGCGCGACTTCGTGAACGCGCGCAAGCCGGAGGCGATGAACCGGCTGTGGGTCGCGGAGTGCACGTTGACCGTCACGGGCGGCTTCGCCGACGAACGGCTGCGGCTGCGTCCGTCGCAGGGCATCGCGCTGATGCTCGCGCTGGCGGCGGAGGTGGGCGCGGGGTTGAGCGGAGCTGCGCCAGCGGGGCAGGGCGCCGACATGCAAGCACCCTCAGCGCCCGCGCCTGAACCGCGTGCTCCAACAGCGCCCGCGCAAGGCTCCGCCGATGCAGGCAGCGCGAACGCACGCCACAGGAACGCTGATGGAAGGGGCTCGAATGCACGCGCTCCATCAGCGTCCGCGCCCGGCCCCTCCGCGGAAGGCGGGCCGCGTCCGCGTGTCTCCCCCGCGTTGGCCTCGGGACTCGCGGGCCTGCGCGTTCCACCGACCGCGCTCACGGATGCACAGCGCGCCTGGGTGCGCGGCGCGGCGAGCGACCTGCTCGCGCATCGGGGGCAGGGCCGGGTGACGGTGGGTCCGCGCCAGCCTCCGCTGGTGCATGCGCTGGCGTTCGCGCTGGACGAGGCGCTGGGCAACACACCCCGGCTGCTCGAACCCGTGGCGCTCCCGGACGGAGACCCGGAGGCGCTGAACTCGCTCCTGGGCGAGCTGTCCGACGGACGGGTGGACACGCTGATCATCACGGCGTGGAACCCGGCCTGGACGGCGGCGGTGGACTCGGACTTCACGCGCCGTCTGGAGCGTGTCCCCTTCCGCCTGTACCACGGCCTCCACGAGGACGAGACCGCGGCGCGCTGCCCCACCTTCGTCCCCGCGACGCATCCCTTCGAGTCCTGGCGCGACGGCCAGGCCCCCGACGGCACCGCGTCCGTGCTGCAACCGCTCATCGCGCCCCTGTTTCCTGGCGCGGTCTCCGAGGCGGAACTCCTGTCCGTCTTCGCGGGCCTGGAGTCCCAAAGCCCGTACGACCTGCTCAAGTCCCTGTGGCGTGAACGCTCCGGCTCACCGCCGGACTTCGAGGCGCGCTGGGAAGAGTGGCTCGCGGACGGCGTCATCCCCGGCACCCAGGCCCCGCCCGCGCGCGTCGCGCTGGATGAGGCCGCGGTGATGAAGGGCGCGCGGGAGCGCACGGGACCGGAAGCGCCCCAGGGACTGGAGCTGTCCCTGGTGCTGGACTCGCGGCTGTATGACGGCCGCTTCGCGGGAAACGCGTGGCTCCAGGAGCTGCCGGACCCGGTGACGAAGCTCACCTGGGACAACGCGGCGCTGCTCTCCCCGGCCACCGCGCGGGCCCTGTCGCTGGAGAAGGGCGACGTCGCGCGCATCGAGGTGCGCGGCCAGGGGGTGGACGTGTCCGTGCTGGTGCTGCCCGGCCAGCCGGACGACACGGTGACGCTGGCGCTGGGCCACGGCCGCGAGCGCGTGGGCCCGGTGGGCCAGGGCGTCGGCGTCAACGCGTACGCGCTGCGCTTCCAGGACCGCCCGTGGGCCGTCGGCACTCCGACCGTCACCCGCACGGGCCGGCACCACGCGCTGGCGCTCACGCAGGAGCACTGGAGCATGGAGGGCCGCCAACTGGCGCTCCAGCTCCCGCAGGCGTCCTTCCACGCGAAGCCCCAGGCGCTCCACGCACTCCAGGAGGACGGCGAGCGGCTCTATCCGCCAGGCGCGCTGCTGAAGAGCGACCGCCACCAGTGGGCCATGGCCATCGACCTGCACCGGTGCACGGGGTGCAGCGCGTGCATGGTGGCCTGCCAGTCGGAGAACAACGTACCGGTGGTGGGGCGTGACGGGGTGCTGCGCAGCCGGGAGATGCACTGGCTGCGAATCGACCGCTACTTCCTGGGCGACCCGGACGACCCGGGCTTCATCACCCAGCCCGTGGCGTGCGTGCACTGCGAGGCCGCGCCCTGCGAATACGTGTGCCCGGTGAACGCCACCGTCCACTCGGACGAGGGCCTCAACCAGATGGTCTACAACCGCTGCATCGGCACGCGGTACTGCTCCAACAACTGCCCCTACAAGGTCCGCCGCTTCAACTACCTGGAGTACCAGCGGCGAGAACCCCTCGCGCGCCTGCGCCAGAACCCGGACGTGACGGTGCGCTCGCGCGGGGTGATGGAGAAGTGCACGTACTGCGTGCAGCGCATCGAACGGGCGCGCACCGTCGCGCGCTCGGAGCACCGGGACGTGCGTGAAGGCGAGGTCCACACCGCCTGCCAGCAGGCCTGCCCCACGGAGGCCATCACCTTCGGGGACCTGCGCGCGCCGGAGTCGCGCGTGCGCCGCGAGCACGAGGACCCGAGGCACTACAAGCTGCTCAACTCGCTGGGCACCCGGCCGCGCACGGTGCACCTGGTGCGCCTGAAGAACCCGGCGCCGAAGGGAGGCGCATGAGCACCGCCGACCCGCAGGTGCCCGCGCCCGGCGACCCGCTCACCGAGCACCCGCTGCTGGAGGGGCGCCACTCCGACCGCGCCTACAGCGAGTCGCTGCTGGCCTACGTGCACCGCCCCGCGGGCCGGACCTGGTGGACGCTGCTGGGGCTGGGGCTCGCGGGGACGGCGCTGCTGGCGGTGGCGGTGGGCGTCACGCTCTTCGTGGGCGTGGGGACGTGGGGCAACAACATCCCGGTGGCGTGGGCGTTCGGCATCACCAACTTCGTGTGGTGGATTGGAATTGGCCACGCGGGGACGCTCATCAGCGCCATCCTGCTGTTGTTCCAGGAGAAGTGGCGCGGGTCCATCAACCGCTTCGCGGAGGCGATGACGCTCTTCGCGGTGACGTGCGCGGGGCTCTTTCCGCTGCTGCACCTGGGGCGGCCGTGGAAGTTCTACTGGCTGGTGCCCTATCCCAGCAGCCTGCGGGCGTGGCCGCAGTTCCGCTCGCCGCTCACGTGGGACATCGCGGCGGTGGGGACGTACCTCACGGTGTCGCTGCTGTTCTGGTTCGTGGGGCTGATTCCGGACCTGGCCACGGCGCGCGACACGGCGAGGACGCCCCGGGCGCGCTTCTGGTACGGGCTGGCGAGCCTGGGGTGGCGGGGCTCCGCGAAGCACTGGCGGCAGTGGCGCACGGGCTACCTGCTGCTGGCGGGGCTTGCCACGCCGCTGGTGGTGAGCGTGCACACCATCGTGTCCTTCGACTTCGCGGTGGCGCAGTTGCCGGGCTGGCACACGACCATCTTCCCGCCGTACTTCGTCGCGGGCGCGGTGTTCAGCGGCTTCGCGCTGGTGCTCACGCTGCTCATCCCCGCGCGCAAGGCGCTGGGCATCGAGCACGTGGTGACGCCGCTGCACCTGGACAACATGGCGAAGGTGCTGATGGCCACGGGGTGGATGGTGGCCTACGGCTACATCCAGGAGCACTTCTTCGCCTGGTTCAGCGGCAACCCCTTCGAGATGCACGCCACGCAGGCGGAGTTCTCCGGACCCTACGCGCCGCTGTTCTGGATGCAGGTGTTCTGCAACGTGGGGGTGCCGCAGGTGTTCTGGTTCTCCCGGCTGCGCACGAACGTGGCGGTGCTGTGGGTGGCGGCGCTGCTCATCAACGTGGGGATGTGGACGGAGCGCTTCCTCATCGTGGTGGCGTCGTTGAGCATGGACTTCCTGCCGTCGTCCTGGGCGGCGTACCGGCCCACGTGGGTGGACTGGAGCCTGCTGGGCGGCACGGTGGCGTTCTTCGGCACGGCGTTCCTGCTGTTCCTGAAGTTCGTGCCGCCCGTGTCCGTGAGCGAGATGAAGGAGCTCCAGCGCGAGGTGGACGCGTCGCTCGAGTTCCGGCGCGAGCAGGGCACACCGCCAGGCGGTGCGCCATGAGCCGCCACTGGGTGCTGGGAGAGTTCGCGTCCAGCGACGCGCTGGTGGCCGCGCTGAGGGACCTGCGGGCCAGGGGCTTCGCGCAACTGGACGCGCACACGCCGTTCCCGGTGGAGGAGACGTTCGAGGCGCTGGGGCTGAAGCGCTCGTGGCTGCCGGTGCTGACCCTGGGGGCGGGGCTGGGAGGGGCGGTGTTCGCGTACGTGACCCAGTGGTTCACGAACGCGGTGGACTATCCGTTGGACGTGGGAGGACGGCCGCTGCACAGCGTGCCCACGAACCTGCCCATCACGTTCGAGCTGGGCGTGCTGAGCGCGGCGCTGACCATCTTCGGCGCGCTGATGGTGCTCTTCGGCTTCCCGCACGTGACGCACCCGGTGTTCGACGTGGAGTCCTTCCGCAGCGCCTCCGTGGACGGCTTCTGGGCGAGCGTGGCGGTGGACGGCGAGGACGCGCCGAAGGTGGAGGCGGCGCTGCTCGAGCTGGGAGCGCGGCAGGTGTCGGTGGTGGAGGAGGGCGCGCGATGAAGCGCTGGGCGCTCATGGTGCTGCTGGGCGGAGTGGCCGCGTGCGACGACACGGACCCCATGGCGTCGCAGCCGCGAGCGCAGGCGTTCAAGGCGAGCACGTTCTTCGACGACGGCCGGGCCATGCGGCCCCTGGTGCCGGGGACGGTGGCCCGGGAGTGGCGCGCGCGTGGGGACACGCGGGAGCTCACGGCGGACGGGCGATGGCTCCAGGCCGTGCCGGTGCCGGTGACGCGGAGGCTGCTGGAGGAGGGGCGCACGGCCTATGAGACCTGGTGCGCGGTGTGCCACGGGCTGACGGGAGACGGGGACGCCATCGTGGCCAGGAAGATGCAGCAGCGCCGGCCGCCCGGGCTGTTCGTGCCGCACGACCACGCGAGCCAGGTGGTCTACGGGGTCGTGGAGGGCGAAGCCCCATACACGGGGACGCAGGCCGTGACCGCGAGGGTGGGCCCAGGGGCCTTCCCGCTGCCCCAAAGGGTGGACGGGTGGGGCGCCGTGAGGGAGACGGCCGATGCAGGGCGGCCCGGAGCCGAGGTCGCGTGGACGAGCGATGCAGGCTGGCCCCGAGCGTGGGCGACGTCCGGTGTGGCTCCGGAGTCCGGGAGCGAGCAGGTGGCGGTGAGTGACGCGGGCACGGCAAGGGCCCGGCAGGCGGCGCTAGTGGGGCCGAGGGGCCTCGCGATGGAGGGGCGTCTCAACGAGCCCTCCACGACGGGAGACCTGCCGCACCCGCCGGGCTTCTACTTCGCGGTCATCTCCCACGGCTTCGGCGTGATGCCCGCATACGGCCCGCAGCTCACGCCGCATGAACGCTGGGCCGTGGTCGCGTACCTGCGAGCCCTGGGCCGCAGCCAGCGCGCACCGCTCACCGTCGCGCCATCCGACGTGCAGGCACGGCTGCGCCAGGAGGTCGGAGCAAGATGACGACCCCCATTTCGTACACCCCCGGTCCGACACAGCGGTCCAAACCTGTCGGACAGTCGGACAGGCTCTCAAGGCGTAGGTGGAGCAGCCGCCCCCGCGACCGAAGCGGTCCAAACCTGTCGGACAGTCGGACAGGTTCTCAAGGCGCAGATGGGGCAGCAGCCCCCGTCCAGCGCAGCGGTCCAAACCTGTCCGACAGTCGGACAGGCCACCGCGGCCTGAGCGAGGCGACAGCTCCCGTACGGCACGAGGATGCAAACCTGTCCGACAGTCGGACAGGTTTCCGAGGCGCAGATGGGGCAGCAGTCCCCGCCCAGCGTAGCGGTCCAAACCTGTCGGACAGTCGGACAGTCCTCTGTGGCCTGAGCGGGGCGACAGCTCCCGTACGACACGAGGATGCAAACCTGTCCGACAGTCGGACAGGTTCTCGCGGAGCACCGCTGTCGGGGCGCCCCCGCCGGGTTCCCACGTTCGCATCGGCAACGCAGTGGGAGCACTTGTCGGACAGTCGGACCGGCTTTCGCGGCATGTCACGAACGGCGAGTGCCAACCAGGTTCCGCGCGCTGCATCGTCAGCGCAGGCGGGCTGCCTGTCTTCTTCAAACCTGTCCGACAGTCGGACAGGTTTCAGGGCCGTGCCGCCGGAGGGGCGCCTCAACTGGGTTCCCACCTTCGCGCCTTCAGCGCAGGCGGGCTGCTCGTCTTCTTCAAACCTGTCGGACAGTCGGACAGGTTTCAGGGCCACGCCGCCGGAGGGGGGGGGCCTGGCGGGACTCTCAGCTTCTCACTCATGAAGACTGTTTTCAGGTCGGAAGGGCTGGGGGCCTCGACCTCTGCGCGCGCCACCCTCCGTGTGCGGTTCGGCCATGAGGAGGTTCGCGCGCGATGACTCCTCCCGTGCTCCCACGCTTCGAAGGCGGACGGCGTGCGCTGCTCATCAGCGCGGCGCTGGGTGTCGTGGGGCTCGCCGCCACCGCCGTCGGTGCTGTCCTCGACCTGCGTCAGGCGTTGGCGGGCTACCTCTTCGGCTTCACCTATTGGCTGGGCCTGTGCCTGGGCGCGCTGCTGCTGCTCGCCTCCTTCCACGCGTCGAAGGCGCGCTGGCCCGTGGTGCTGCGCCGCGCGCTGGAGGTCTGCTCCGCCACCGCGCCGCTGTTCCTCGTGCTGTTCGTGCCGCTCGCGCTGGGGATGCGGCACCTGTATCCGTGGGTCGCTCCGTCCGCGGACCTGGGCGAACACACGCTGCATGTGCTCGAACACCGGCGGCTCTACAACAACGTGCCCTTCTTCCTGGTGCGCGCGGCGCTGTACTTCCTCGTCTGGGGAGGCGTGGGCCTCCTGCTGCACCGCTGGTCCGTGAGCCAGGACGCGACGGGCGACCTGCGCTGGACGGTGTGGCAGCGGCGGCTGGGCGGCGGCTCGCTGCCCGCGCTGGGACTCACGTTCTCCTTCATGACGCTGGACTGGATGATGTCGCTGGAGGCGACGTGGCAGTCCACCGTCTACGCCGTCCACGTCTTCTCCGGCGCGTTCGTGGGCGCGCTGGCCTTGATGATCATCGCGGGCGCGGCCACGCGCGACACCCAGCACTTCGGCAGCCTGCTGTCCCCCGGCCACTACCACCGGCTGGGCACGCTGCTGTTCGCCTTCGTCTGCTTCTGGGCCTACATCGCCTATTCGCAGCTCATGCTCATGTGGATCGCCGGCCTGCCCGAGGAGGTGAGCTGGTACCGCGTCCGCCTGGAGGGCGGCTGGGGCGTGCTGTCGCTCGTGCTGCTGCTGGGCCACTTCGTCCTCCCCTTCGCGCTCCTCCTGTCACGCGAGCTCAAGGCGCGCCCCCGGCTGCTGGGGGCCGTGTCGCTGTGGATGCTCGCGATGCACGCCGTGGACGTGGCGTGGCTGCTGTTCCCCTCGCTCTACCCGGAGGCCGTCGTCATCCCGTGGACGGCGCTCACCGCGTGGGTGGGCGTGGGCGGGATGTCTGTCGCGGCGGCCCTCTGGCTCGCGCGTGGCACCTACCCCGTGCCCGTGTCGGATCCGTATCTCGTCCACTCGCTCCAGGTGCGCCCGCCATGAGCGAACCCCGTCCACCGCCTCCGGAGCTGGAGCGGCTGCCCACCGCGTGGCTGCTGCGCGTCGGCGCCGTGGCGCTGGCGCTGCTCGCGGCGGCCAGCGTCGCGGCGTGGGCGCTGTGGGTCCTCTGGCGTCCCGGCACCGAGCGTCCCCTCCCGGTGCCCGCGAGCACCCAGCAGATCGGCATGATTGATCAGCCCCCCTTCTCGCTGGACCGGAGAGCGGACGCGCTGAAGGCCCGGCAGCGCGAGCAACTGGAGGGCTACGGCTGGGTGGACGTGGACGCGGGCGTCATCCACCAGCCCATCGACGCGGCCATGCGGCAGGTGCTCTCCGAGGGTGAAGGGGGCGCGCGATGAACGAGCTGCTGCGACGCCTGTTCTTCCTCCCGGAGCAGGGCTCCACCTTCGCCGTGAAGGTGGACCACCTGCACTACGTCCTGCTGCTCACCACGTTCGCGGTGGCGGTGGGCATTGGCGCCGTCGGCATCTTCTTCCTCGTGCGCTACCACCGGCGCACGGCGTCGGACCCCACGCCGCGCGTGGTGGCCGCACCGTGGATGGAGGCGCTGTTCATCGGCGTGCCGCTGTCGCTGTTCCTGCTCTGGTTCGTCCTGGGCTTCAAGCAGTTCGTCTGGGTGATGAGCCCGCCCCAGGACTCGCTGGACGTGTACGTCACCGGCAAGCAGTGGATGTGGAAGTTCACCTATCCCGGAGGCCCCAGCGCCATCGACAGGCTGGTGGTGCCCGCGGGCCGGCCCGTGCGGCTGCTGCTCACCTCGCGGGACGTCATCCACTCGTTCTACGTGCCGGACTTCCGCATGAAGCGGGACGCGATCCCCGGCCGCTACACCGACCTCTGGTTCGAAGCACCCAGGCCCGGCCGCCACCTGGTGCTGTGCGCCGAGTACTGCGGGCTGGACCACTCCCAGATGCGCGGCGAGGTGGTGGTGCTGCCGCCCGCGGACTTCGAGGCGTGGCAGGATGCGCAGCGCCGCAACCTCCCCGTGGCCGCGCTGCCGGGCGCCCGCACCCCGGAGTCCATGGCCGTGCGGGGAGAGCGCGTCGCCGCCGCGCAGGGCTGCCTGCAATGCCACACGGTGACGGGCGCGCCGCACATCGGTCCCACGTGGCTGGGGTTGTACGGCCGGAAGGAGCCGCTGGAGGGCGGCGGCGTGGTGCTCGCGGACGAGGCGTACCTCACCGAGTCCATGATGGACCCCTTGGCGAAGGTGGTGGCCGGCTACGCGCCCGTGATGCCGGGCTACCACGGCCGGCTGAGCGCGGAGGACTCCGGCGCGCTCGTGGAGTTCATCAAGTCCCTGCGTCCCCCACGCCCGGGTGTCACCGCGGCCGAGGAGCCCGTCTATGTCCCCACCGGCCGCTGAGTCCTACCTGTCGGACGGGCGCACCGTGTGGTCGTGGCTCACCACGCACGACCACAAGCGCATCGGGGTGATGTTCCTGGGGCTGACGCTCTTCTTCTTCTTCCTGGGCGGCCTGTTCGCGCTGGCGCTGCGCATCGAGCTGCTCACGCCGGGCCGGACCGTGATGGGGCACCTGGCGTACAACCGGATGTTCACGCTCCACGGCGTCACCATGGTGTGGCTGTTCATGATTCCGGCCATCCCGTCCGCCTTCGGCAACTTCCTGGTGCCGCTGATGATTGGCGCCCGGGACGTGGCCTTCCCCCGCCTCAACCTGGCGTCCGTGTACCTCTACGTGCTGGGGGCCAGCGTCGCGCTGTGGGGCATGTTCGAGGGCGGCGCGGACACGGGCTGGACGTTCTACACGCCCTACAGCACGACCACGGGCACGGCGGTGCTGCCGGTGCTGGTGGGCGTGTTCATCATCGGGTTCTCCACCATCCTCACCGGGCTCAACTTCATCGCCACGGTGCACACGCTGAGGGCGCCGGGCCTCACGTGGATGAAGGTGCCGCTGTTCGTCTGGGCCATCTACGGCACGTCCATCATCCAGGTGCTGGCCACGCCGGTGCTGGGCATGGTGCTGCTGCTGGTGGCGCTGGAGCGCGTGGTGGGCGCGGGCATCTTCGACCCCGCGCGCGGAGGCGACCCCATTCTCTTCCAGCACCTGTTCTGGTTCTACAGCCACCCGGCCGTCTACATCATGGTGCTGCCGTCCATGGGCGTCATCAGCGAGGCGGTGTCCGCCTTCAGCCGCAAGAACGCCTTCAGCTACCGGATGATTGTCTATTCCACGCTGGGCATCGCGTTCGTGGGGTTCTTCACCTGGGGACACCACATGTTCGCGTCCGGCCAGTCCACCTTCGGCTCGGGCGCGTTCGGCGCCATGTCGATGCTGGTGGCCATCTTCACGGCCATCAAGATCTTCTCCTGGCTGGGCACGCTCTACCGGGGCTCCATCGCCATCGAGTCGCCGCTCATCTACACGCTGGGGTTCATGTTCTTCCTCTTCTTCGGGGGGATGATTGGCGTGGCGTACGCGACCACGTCGTTGAACCTGCACTGGCACGACACGTACTCGGTGGTGGCGCACTTCCACTTCATCATGGTGGGGGCGACGGTGATGGCGTTCCTGGCGGCGCTGCACTACTGGTTCCCGAAGATGTCCGGGCGGTGCTTCCCCAAGAAGCTGGCCAACGGCGCGGCGGTGCTGATCATCTTCGGCTTCATCGCCACGTTCGTGCCGCAGTTCCTGCTGGGAAACCTGGGGATGCCCCGGCGGTACGCGGACTATCCGCCGCACTTCCAGTCGCTGCACGTGGCGTCCACGGCGGGCGCGTCGCTGCTGGCGTTCGGGTTCCTGGTCATCGCGGCGTACCTGGCGTGGAGCCTGCGGTACGGCGCCGCCGCGGGGGACAACCCCTGGGGCAGCGAGGGCTTCGAGTGGCGGAGCGCGTCCCCGCCGCCCACGCACAACTTCACCACGCCGCCCGAGTACCCCACGGGGCCGCACGAGTACGCGCGGGAGGAGGTGCCGCATGCCGCCTGAGGCCGTGACCGAGCACTGGGGCTCCGAGGACGCGCGCAAGCAGGCGGCGTACCTGGGCATGTGGGTCTTCATCGCGACGGAGGTGTTGCTGTTCGCGGGGCTGTTCACGGCCTATGGCGTGTATCGCTCGGTGTACCCGGAGGCGTTCCGCGCCGCGCAGCTCACGATGGAGGTGGGGCTGGGCACGCTGAACACGTTCATCCTGGTGACGAGCAGCATCGTGGTGGCGCTCGCGGTGCACGCGGTGCGAGGCAACCGGCCGGGGCTGGGCGGGGCGTTGCTGCTGGTGGCGGCGCTGCTGGGCGTGGTGTTCCTGGTCGTGAAGGGCGTGGAGTACGCGCACCACGTGGAGGACGGGGGATTGCCGGGGGACGCGTACCGGTTCACGGAGGTGCCGCGCGTGGGCGCGAGCCTCTTCTTCACGCTGTACTACCTGCTGACGGGCTTCCACGCGCTGCACGTGACGGTGGGCGTGAGCGTGCTGACGGTGCTGGGCGTGCGGTCCGCGTCAGGGACGTTCGGCGCGGGGTACGCGACGCCGGTGGAGCTGGGCGGCATGTACTGGCACCTGGTGGATGTCATCTGGTTGTTCGTCTACCCCATCCTGTACCTGTCATGAGGAGCGGGCCCGTGGCCGAGGACGCGGTGGAGAAGCCGGAGCGCCAGTTGGGCGTGGCCGGCGTGCTCATCGTGGGCGGGGTGCTGCTCGCGTTGACGGCGCTGACGTACGGGCTGCACAAGCTGCCGCACGGCGCGTGGTCGCTGCCGGTGGCGCTGCTCATCGCGGCGGCGAAGGGGCTGCTCATCGCCCTGTTCTACATGCACCTGCGCGAGCAGCGCGCGAGCAACGGGCTGGTGTTGATCACCTCGGTGGTGTTCGTGGCGGTGCTGCTGGCGGTGTGCGTGCTGGAGGTGCGCACGCGCTTCCGGCCCACGATTCCGCCGGGTCCGTTCCCGGTGGAGGCCCTGCCGGGCGCGATGAACGACCCGAGGAGCGCGAGGCCTCCGGAGCCGGCGGGGCCGCTGAACCCGTAGGGCTCAGCGCGGGCCGTGGCCCTGGGCGCTGGGGCGGCGGGCCATGGCGGCGTCGCGTTCGTCCTGGAAGGACCGGTCGATGCTGGCGTCCAGCAGGCGCAGTTGCCGCTCCAGCTCCTCGCGCCGGAAGGCCGGGGCCACGCTGAGCAGGTCCGTCACCAGGAAGCGCAGGCGCCGGGACACCTGGAGGTCCCCCGCGCCGAAGAGGCGGACCTCATCCACGGTGAGCCGCACGTAGGTGTCCCAGTCCGGCCGGGGACACAGCAGCCGGAGCGCGCCGGTGTCGTCCTGGCGTGACGGGGACGGGAAGCGCCGGTGGACCATGCGGCGCAGCAGGTCGTGGAGCGGGTCGATGGCCTGCACCGCCGTGGTGGGGTCGTTGATGCCGGGAGACAGGGCCCGCTCCGCCACGTCCACGAGCTGGCGGAAGCCGAAGGCGGTGTCCTGCTGGAGCGTGCGCTCCCGCCCCGTGCCCACCGCGTCGGTCAGGTCCTTCACGTCGAGCTTCGCGCCGTCGCCCCAGACCTCGAAGAGGGGCGCGCCGTGCGGCACGAAGTCGCCCATCATCGGGACCAGCCCCACCAGTACGCCGGCCTTCTTCGCGCAGGCCAGCAGCCGCTCCTCGTCCACGGTGACGAGCACGCCGGAGGAGCCCCCGTGGGGCACCACCAGCGACGGCGGGGCCTGGGGCCGCTGGAGGGCCGGGTCGTGCGCGTCCTGGCCCACGCCCTCCGGGTACATCCGCTCCAGCGTGGCGCACGTCTCCTCGCGGATGCGATCCAGGATGACCACGGCGCGGATGGACTGGGCGACGTGGTGGATGAAGAAGATGAACGCGCCCACGCACGCGAGCACCAGCACCAGGGCCAGCCAGACGGACAACGACGGCACGTGGGCCTGGATGTGCAGCTCCTCGGAGGTGCCCCGCACGCTCCGCAGGGTCAGCAGGGCATAGACGAAGGTGCCCACGAAGATGCCCAGGGTGAGCTGGCTCTGCCGGTCGCTCAGGAACGTGCGCAGGATGCGCGGCGAGTACTGGTTGCTGGCCTGCTGGAGCACGAGGATGGTGACGGAGAAGACCAGGCCGGAGAACGTCATCATCGAAGAGGCCACGGCGCTGAGCACCGAGCGCGCCCCCTCCGGTCCGCCGCGGAAGAGGTACCAGGCCGACTCCCGCTGCACCAGCCGCGCGTCGAGCGCCTCGGCGCCGGAGGACAGGGCGACGGCCGCCGCCACGCAGAAGGCGGGGATGAGCCAGTAGCTCGTGCCCAGCTTCTCCGCGAGACGTGTGGTGCGCAGCCGGGTGAGGGCGCGCGGGACCACTCCTTGGCTCATAGGAGGACGTTATGCACGCCGGGCGTCCGTCACGCGCGGGGAGCGGCTGCCTGCCTGGTGGCTCGGGACGCGCGGCTCAGGCCTCGTGCTTCAAGAGCCGGAGCTGACGGCGCAGCCGGTCTATGCGGGTGAGGACGTCGCGTGCGGCGGGCACCGTGCCCAGCGCCGCGCCGAAGGCGATGTGCAGGAGGAACAGCATCGACGTCGGGGCCGCGCGCGAGAGCGGGGGGGATGAGAAGGGAATCATCAACCAGGTCATCACCGTCCACAGGCCCATGCCGTAGAGCACTCCCAGGCAGAGCGCCGCGACGGCGGTCCCCCGGCGTGGCAGCAGCAGCGCGAAGCCCGTGGCCAGTCCGCCCGCCACGGCGAAGTGGATGAACAGGCCGAGCACCACGGCGAAGACCCCGTGGGCCGCGCCATCGCGGAAGAACAGCCCCGCCACGAGGAGCGCGGGCCTCCAGGGCTCGCCGTGCAGCACGCCCGAGAACGCGCAGGCGAGCACCGCCATCACGAACGCGCCCAACGCTCCCGCGCCCGCACCCGGGAGCACGACATCGCGCACCGGGTTCCATGGCGCCACCGCGAGGTCCACCGCCCGAGTCCGCTGCTGCTTGCGCATGCCCAGCCTCCCGAGCGGCCCGGAGGGCCCTGGCCTTGCGCGCCCCGGATCCACTCTGGCCTCAACCTGGGGACGGAGGCCCGCGCGGGCACCCGCCAAGAGGACGCGCCTCACGGAGCGCCCGGCGCACGTCCCGGACAGCGTGCGTGCGAGAGGTCCCGCCGCACTGCCATCCCGCACCCAGCGCCTAGCTTCACCGTGAAGCCCTCGGAACTCGAAGGAACCCGATGCCATCCTCCACCCGCCATGACAGCGCCGCCGCGCCCATCGAGCGGGTCGATGTCTCCGCGTACACCGTGCCCACGGACCCGCCGGAGTCCGACGGCACCTTCGCCTGGACGTCCACCACGCTGCTGCTCGTGGAGCCCGTGGCCGGAGGCCAGCGCGGGCTGGGCTACACGTACGCGGCCACGGCCGGCGCCGCGTTGATCCGCGACATGCTCGTCCCGCTGCTCGTGAGCGAGGACGCCTGGGACCTCCCGGCGCGGATGGCGTCGCTCCTGCGCCGGGTGCGCAACGCCGGCTCGCGCGGCCTCGTGGCCCGGGCCCTGTCCGCCGTGGACACCGCCCTCTGGGACCTGAAGGCGAAGCTGCTGGGCGTGCCGCTCGCCCGGCTGTTCGGTCAGGCCCGCCCCGCCGCGCCCCTCTACGGCAGCGGCGGCTTCACCAGCGACTCGGACCGGCGGCTCCAGACGCAGCTCACGGGGTGGGCGGACGCGGGCATCCCTCGCGTGAAGATGAAGGTGGGCACCCACGCGGACGCCGACCCCGCCCGCGTGCGCGGCGCGCGCGAGGCCCTGGGGCCCGGGCCCGCCCTCTTCGTGGACGCCAACGGCGCGTACACCGTGAAGCAGGCGCTGGCCCTGGCGCGCGACTTCCGCGAGGCCGGCGTGTCCTGGTTCGAGGAGCCCGTCTCCAGCGACGACCTGGCCGGCCTGCGCCTCGTGCGCGACCGCGGGCCCGCGGGCCTGGACGTCGCCGCGGGCGAGTACGGCGACAGCGGCCCCTACTTCCGCCGCATGCTGGAGGCGGGCGCGGTGGACGTGCTCCAGGCGGACGCCACGCGCTGCCTGGGCTTCACCGGCTTCCTCCAGGCGGACGCGCTGGCGGAGGCCTTCCACGTCCCCCTGTCCGCGCACTGCGCCCCGGCCCTGCACCTGCACGTGGCCTGCGCCGCCCGGCGGCTGGTGCACGTGGAGTACTTCCATGACCACGCGCGGCTGGAGCGGATGCTCTTCGACGGCGTCCCTCCGCCCGTGCACGGCGCGATGGCGCCGGACCTGTCCCGGCCCGGACTCGGGCTGGAGCTCAAACGGGCGGACGCCGCCCGCTTCGCCGTGGAGACCTCCCCATGACAACGACCTTCCTGGACACCCTGCGCCACGCGCGCCGCCCCCGCGCCGCCGCCCCGCGCGAGCGGAGGGCCGTGGACGTGGCGGGCCTGGAGCGCGAGCTGCGCCGCCGGGTGCGAGGCGACGTGCGCTTCGACCCGGGCGACCGCGCGCTGTACGCCACGGACGCGTCCAACTACCGGCAGGTGCCGCTGGGCGTGGTGTGCCCCCGCACCGTGGAGGACGTGGAGGAGACGGTGCGGCTGTGCCGGAGGTTCGGCGCGCCCCTGATGTCCCGGGGCGGCGGCACCGCGCTCGCGGGCCAGACGTGCAACGTGGCGGTGGTGCTGGACTTCTCCCGGCACCTGGACCGCGTGCTGCACATCGACCCCGAGCGGCGGCTCGCCCGCGTGCAGCCCGGCACCGTGCTGGACGTGCTCCGCGTGGAGGCCGTGAAGCGCCACGGCCTCACCTTCGGCCCGGACCCCGCCACCCACAACCGCTGCACGCTGGGCGGGATGCTCGGCAACAACTCCTGCGGCGTGCACGCGCAGATGGCCGGCCGCGTGGCGGACAACACCGAGTCCCTGGACGTGCTCACCTACGACGGCGTGCGCCTGCGCGTGGGCCGCACGTCCGACGCGGAGCTGGCGCGCCTGATGCGCGAGCCGGGCCGCGTGGGCGAACTCTACCGGGGCATGAAGGCGCTGCGCGACCGCTACGCCGGCCTCATCCGCGCCAGATACCCGCGCATCCCCCGCCGCGTGTCCGGCTTCAACCTGGACGAGCTGCTCCCGGAGAACGGCTTCCACGTCGCGCGCGCCCTGGTGGGCACCGAGGGCACCTGCGTCACCGTGCTGGAGGCCACGCTGAAGCTGGTGCCGGAGCCCGGGGCGCGCTCCCTGCTGGTGCTGGGCTACCCGGACGTGTTCCGCGCCGCGGACGACGTCCCGGAGGTGGTGGAGGCGGGGCCCATCGGCCTGGAGGGCATGGACGCGAAGCTCATCGACGGGATGCGGCGCAAGCACCTGCACGTGCAGGACCTGCCGCTGCTGCCGGACGGCGAGGGCTGGCTGGTGGTGGAGTTCGGCGGGGACTCCAAGGCGGACTCGGACGCGAAGGCGCACGCGCTGATGGACCGGCTGAAGGCGAGAGGCCACGCGCCGTCCATGCACCTCTACGACGACAAGGCGCAGGAGGAGCTCATCTGGGAGGTCCGCGAGTCCGGCCTGGGCGCCACGGCGTTCATCCCGGGAGAGGCGGACACGTGGCCGGGGTGGGAGGACTCGGCGGTGCCCCCGGAGCGCATCGGCCTGTACCTGCGGGACTTCCGCGGGCTGCTGGACCGCTTCGGCTACAAGGCGTCGCTCTACGGCCACTTCGGCCAGGGCTGCCTGCACTGCCGCATCAGCTTCGAGCTGCGCACGCGCGAGGGCATCGCGCGCTACCGCCGCTTCGTGGAGGAGGCGGCGGACCTGGTGGTGCGCCACGGCGGCTCGCTGTCCGGCGAGCACGGCGACGGCCAGTCCCGCGCGGAGCTGCTGCCGAAGATGTTCGGAGCGGAGCTGGTGCGCGCCTTCGGGGAGTTCAAGCGGCTGTGGGACCCGGAGGGCGGGATGAACCCGCGCAAGGTCGTGGACCCGTACCGGCTGGACGAGAACCTGCGCCTGGGCACGCGCTACGCCCCCGCCGAGCCGCGCACGCACTTCCAGTTCCCGGAGGACCAGGGCAGCTTCTCGCGCGCCACCACGCGCTGCGTGGGCGTGGGCAAGTGCCGGCGCACCGGGGGCGGCACCATGTGCCCCAGCTACATGGTCACGCACGAGGAGCGGCACTCCACGCGAGGCCGCGCGCACCTGCTCTTCGAGATGCTGCGCGGCGACGTGGTGGGGAAGGGCTGGAGGAGCCCGCAGGTGAAGGACGCGCTGGACCTGTGCCTCGCGTGCAAGGGCTGCAAGTCCGACTGCCCGGTGAACGTGGACATGGCCACGTACAAGGCGGAGTTCTTGAGCCACCACTACCGGGGCCGCCTGCGTCCCCGGCACGCGTATGCCTTTGGCCTGGTGATGTTCTGGGCCCGCGTGGGCGGGAGGGTGCCGTGGCTGGCGAACCTCCTCACGCACGCGCCGGGGCTGCGGACGCTGGCGAAGGCGGCCGCGGGCGTGCACCCCGCGCGCGAGGTCCCCCGCTTCACCGCGACGCCCTTCCAGCGGCGCGTGCGCGGCAGGCGCCCGGCGGTGGGGCCGCGAGGCCCGGTGGTGCTCTTCCCGGACACCTTCAACAACTTCTTCCACGCGGACACGGCCTCCGCGGCGCTGGAGGTGCTGGAGGCGGCGGGCTTCGAGGTGCGCGTGCCCCAGGGCTTCGTCTGCTGCGGCCGGCCGCTCTACGACTACGGGATGCTGGACACCGCGAAGGCGCTGCTGCGGCACACGCTGACGCGCTTCCGCGAGGACATCCGCGCGGGGGTCCCCTTCGTGCTGCTGGAGCCCAGTTGCGCGGCGGTCTTCCGCGACGAGCTGCTCAACCTCTTCCCACATGACGAGGACGCGCAGCGGCTGGCCGCGCAGACGTATGTCTTGAGCGAGCTGTTGCGGAAGCGGGCGCCGGACTTCCAGCTCCCGAAGCTGGAGGGGAAGGCGCTGGTGCAGGCGCACTGCCACCACCAGGCGGTGATGAAGTTCCACGACGAGAAGCAGTGGTTGGACCGCACGGGGCTGGACTGGGAGAAGCCGGACTCGGGCTGCTGCGGCATGGCGGGCGCGTTCGGCTACGAGCGCGACAAGTACGGCGTGTCCCAGGCCTGCGGCGAGCGGGTCATCCTCCCCAGGGTGCGCGCCGCGCCGCGTGACACGCTGCTCATCGCGGACGGGTTCAGTTGCCGGGAGCAGATCCGCCAGGCCACGGGGCGTCAGCCGCTGCACCTGGCGCAGGTGCTGCGGAAGGCGCTGCGGCGCGGCGAGGACGTGCCGGACGAAGCGCCCGCCCGGCCGCGCCTGTCCGCGGCCCTGGCGGTGGGCGGGGTGTTGATGGCCGCGGGGCTGGTCTCCTGGAGGGCCTGAAGGCCCCACACGCGGAGCGTGGGTCCGACTGGAGCCATGGACGGCCCCTGGGGGGAGGCCGCTAGGCTTCCGGCTGTGATTGCCTCCGTCCGCTTCGAGCACTACCGGTGTCTGCTTCGCGTGCAGCTCGCCCTGGAGCCGTTGACCGTCCTGGTGGGGCCCTCCGCGTCGGGGAAGACGGCCGTGCTGGAGGGGCTCCAGCACCAGCTCGCGTACGAGCCGTCGGACTTCTGGCGCCGGGACGAGTCCCGCCCGCTCTCGATTGAGTGGACGTACGCGCACGGCGACCGCACGCGCGTGGAGTATCCGTTCAGCGTGATGGACACCCTGCCCGGGCAGGGGCACTCCACGCAGCAGTTGACGTTGAGCATGGAGGCGCTGCGGGCGGGAGGCTCATCCGCGAAGGCGACGTGGCTGGAGCGCAAGGGCGGCAACCTCGCGAGCGTCTTCGCGGCGCTGCCCATGTCCACGCGGGACGTCATCTCCCGGGAGCTGGCGAAGCGGGTGCCGTCGCTGTCGGAGGTGGACGTGGCGCGGGACCTGGAGGACCGCGCCTTCCGGCTGCGCTTCCGCGACCGCTGGAGCCCGGACGTGTGGTTCGGCCCCGACGACGTGTCGGACGGGGTGCTGTGGCTGCTCGCGTTCCTGGTGCTGCCCTACCAGCGCCCGCTGCCGGAGCTGCTCACGCTGGACGAGCCGGAGCGCGCCCTGCACCCGGGCCTGGTGCGCGAGGTGCTGGAGCTGCTGCGCGCCATGACGCGAGGCGAGTCCACGGGAGGCCAGCCGGTGCAGGTGGTGCTGGCCACGCACTCGCCGGACCTCCTGGAGCACGTGCGCCCGGAAGAGGTGCGCCTGTTGTCGCGAGAGCCCGCGGACGGCTCCGTGCGCGTGAGCCCCGTGCCCGCCACCGCGCTCCACTGGCGCCGCGAGTGCCGGGAGCTGCTGGACACGCTGTAGCACTGGGGGGCAGCGTCCTTCCGGAGACGGGAGGGAAGCGGAATGGGTCCGGAGTGATGGGGTCCCAGGTAGAGTGGTGGAATGCTGCGCAGCATCCGCCTCCGGAATCTTCTTTCATTCGGACCTGGTTCCGAACTCTTCCCTCTTCGGGCACTCAACGTCCTGATTGGCCCGAACGCGTCCGGAAAGTCCAACCTCATCGAGGCCTTGGGACTCCTGCGGGCGACCCCTCGCAATCTCCTTGCTCCGATTCGCGAGGGGGGGGGCGTGACGGAGTGGTTGTGGAGAGGAGGGCAGGACCCCAAGCCGCCTACGGCTCAGTTGGAGATCCTCCTGGAGTATCCCGAAGGCGATATGCCGCTGCGCTACGAGCTGGCCTTCACGGTCGCAGGACAGCATCTCAGCCTGGTTGACGAAGTTGTTTCGATTGAGCCCCCCGTGGAGCCGGCTGAAACGTCGTCAGGCTTCTACCGGTACAACGCGGGCCAACCCGTTATCAGCCTCAGGAAGAATTTGAGCGCCAGGCCTGGCTCTGGGCAGGGGCGTGAATTCAGACTTTTGGAAAATGCCCGGATCAGTTCGGAGCAGTCCATCTTGTCGCAGCGACGCGATCCGGATCTGTATCCTGAGTTGACCTACGTGAGTTCCTTCCTGGAAGGCATCTCGCTGCATCGTGAGTGGAGTATCGGCCGATTCACACCTCCGCGTCGGCCTCAGCAAGCGGACCTCCCTGGAGACTTCCTGTTGGAGGACGCGAGCAATCTGGGGCTCGTCCTCAACGACTTGATGTCCCGGCCAGGAGTGAAGAAGACGCTCTTGGAGAACCTCAAGCTCCTCTATGCGAGGGTGGAGGACTTCTCGGTCAGGATTCAGGGTGGCACGCTTCAGGTGTACTTCCATGAGGAGGGACTGAACGCGCCGATTCCCGCGACCCGATTGTCCGACGGGACGCTGCGCTACCTCTGCCTGCTCACCCTGCTGTGCCACCCGACGCCGCCGCCACTGGTCTGCATCGAGGAGCCAGAGCTCGGGTTGCATCCCGACATCCTACCGGTCATCGGAAGGCTCCTGCGCGAAGCGAGCACACGCACACAGCTCATCGTGACCACGCACTCGGACACGTTGATCTCCGCGCTCTCGGAGGTGCCGGAGTCCGTCGTCGTCTGTGAGCAGGAGCAGGGTGGAACGGTGCTGCGGCGCCTGGAGAAGGACAAGCTGTCGGAGTGGTTGTCGCGGTACAGCCTGGGGGAGGTCTGGCGGATGGGCGAGTTGGGCGGAACCCGATGGTGAAGGAGATCCGGCTCTACATCGAGGGAGGCGGAAATACCGACTACGGCAAGGCCCGCCTGAGAGCTGGATTCGGTCAGTTCTTCGAGGAGATCGTCCAGCGCGCCAGGAAACGAAACGTCCGTTGGCGCCTCATTCTCTGCGGTCCGCGCGACGCTGCCTTCGATGGCTTCAGGCATGCGCTCAAGGAGCATCCTTCCGCGTTCAACATCCTGCTCGTCGATTCAGAAGGTCCGGTGAGCAAGCCGCCCTGGGCCCATCTCGCGACGCGGGACCCGTGGCAGCGTCCCGAGAACGCTTCGGACGACTCTTGCCAACTGATGGTCCAGACCGCCGAGGCATGGCTCATGGCGGACCCCGAAGCGCTCCAGGGTTACTACGGAAAGGGCTTCGCGCTCGGGAGCCTCCCCAAGACGAACAACATCGAGGCCATTCCCAAGACCGCCCTCGAAAGCGCCCTGGACAAGGCGACCCAGGGGACGCAGAAGGGCCGGTACCACAAGATCGAGCACTGCTCGGACCTGTTGGGAAAGGTGGACCCCGCGCGCGTTCGCGCCCGCTCCGTGCACTGCGAGCGGCTGTTCACCGTGCTGGAAGGCTTGTTGTCCTGAGCTGTGTCCACCAGCGCACGGCTCCGGCTCCACGAGTGACCTGGGGGTGACGCTCCGCGCGCGGGGCTGACGGTTGTGCGCCTGCGTCGGCGGGCCACTCCTAACGTGGGCCCTTCGCCCATGCCCCTCCTCCTGCCCATCCTCCTGGCCCTGGCGTGCGCGCCGCTCGCCTATGTCGCGGGCCGGTGGCGTCCGGGCGCCGCGGCCTGGATGGGCGCCGCGGGCGCGCTCGCCGCCATGGGGGCGCTGGTCTACGAATGGATGCAGGGGACCACGCGCCTCGTGCTCCCCTGGGCCCCCTCCTGGGGCCTGTCGCTGGAGTTCACGCGCGACGGCCTGTCCGGCCTCTACGCCGCGCTGGCGCTGGGCGTCGGCGCGCTCGTGGTCCTGTACTCGCGCGCGTACATGCCGCACCACCTGGCGCAGGAGCGGCGCCCCCCGGGCGACGAGGTGCGCTTCCAGGGGCTGCTCCTCGCGTTCATGGCCGCCATGGTGCTGCTCGTCACCGTGGATGACCTGCTGCTGCTCTTCGTGGCGCTGGACCTCACCACCATCATCTCCTACCTGCTCATCGGCTTCGACCGCGAGGACCCCGAGTCGCGCGCCGCCGCGCTCCTGTCCCTGGTGCTCACCGGCGCCACCTCCGTCGTCTTCTTCGCGGGCGCCATGGCGCTGGGCGTCCAGTACGGCACCTTCTCCCTGCCGCGCGTCTTCGAGCTCGCCGCGCAGTCCCCCGCGTCCACCGGCGCCCTGGTGTGCCTGGCCGTGGGCGCGCTGGGCAAGAGCGCGCAGGTGCCGTTCCACTTCTGGCTGCCGCGCGCCATGGCCGCGCCCACGCCCGTGTCCTCGTACCTGCACTCGGCCGCGATGGTCGCCGCGGGCGTCTTCCTGCTCCAGCGCCTCTACCCGCTGTTCGCCCCCGCCACGGACGTGCGCCACGGCCTGCTCGCCATCGGCTTCGTGTCCATGGGCATGGGCAGCCTGATGGCCCTGGTGGCGGATCCGTTCAAGCGCGTGCTCGCGTACTCCACCATCGCGCAGTACGGCTACGCGCTGGTGCTGGTGGCGCTGGGCTCCGAGGGCGCGCCGCTCTACGTGGCCGCCCACGCGCCGTGCAAGGCCGCCCTCTTCCTCACCGCGGGCGCCGTCACCCAGGTCACCGGGAAGAAGAAGCTGTCCCAGGTCGGCGGCCTGCGCCACTCGCTCCCCGTGCTCGCGGGCGCCAGCGCCGTCGCCGCGGCGGGGCTCTCCGCGCTGCCCCTCACCATGGGCTTCTTCAAGGACGAGGTCTTCTTCCACGCGCTCGCGAAGGAGGGCCCCGCGTTCATGGCGGCGGGGCTCGTGGGCGCGGGCCTGACGCTCGCGTACACGCTGCGCCTGTGGTGGGGCCTCTTCGGCGGGCCGCGCCAGGACGTGCCCGCCGCGCCCACGCTCCTCGTGGCCCCCGTGGTCGTGCTCGCCGCGAGCATCCTTTTGGGCGGCGTGGTGCCGGGGCTCCTGGTCGCGCCCTCGCGCGCCGCCGCGGAGGCGATGCGCGGCGAGCCCTCCACGCTGGAGCTCGCGTACCACCTGGACGCGCGCGTGGAGAACCTGCTCGCCGTGGGGGCCTGGGCCCTGGGCGCGCTGCTCTTCGCCACCCGGCTCGCGTGGACGCCCGCGCTCGCCCGCGTGCTGGAGGCCGCGTCCCACGTGGGCGCCGAGCGGGGCTACCGCCTGCTGCTGCACCAGTTGGACCGGCTGTCCACGTGGCTGCACGAGAAGGAGGTGCGCGACCTGCGCGACCGCGTGGCGTCCGTGCTGGTGCCCACGGGCCTGCTGGGCCTGACGGTGCTGGGCGTGACGCCGCTGCGCGACCGCTTCAAGGTGGGCACCGTGGACTGGGCGGACATCACCCTGGTGATGGCGCTCGCGTTCGCGTCCGCCGCCGCGCTGGCCACGCTGCGCGCGAAGGGCCACCTGCGGCTGGTGCTGCTCATCTCCTGCGTGGGCTTCAGCCTGGCCATGGTGTTCGCCTTCGCCGCCGCGCCCGACGTGGCCCTCACCTCCGTGCTGGTGGAGACCACCTTCACGTTGCTCTTCGCGGGCCTGCTGGCGCTGCTCCCCCGCGACCGGCTCGAGCGCGCCCAGCACGAGGCCCAGAACCCCCGTGGCCGGGACCGACTGGCCGCGGCGGTCGCGGGCGCGAGCGCCTTCCTCCTGAGCTGGAGCGCCCTGTCCCACCTGCACGCCGAGCGCGTGGGCGCGCGCACGGTGCAGTTGGCGAAGGCCGCGCACTCGCCCAACGTCGTGGCGGCGGTGCTCACGGACTTCCGGGGCCTGGACACGGTGGGGGAGATGACCGTGGTGGTCGCGGCGCTGCTGGGCGTCACCAGCCTCCTGCGCCTGAAGGGGAGGCGGTGAGGCCATGATCTCCTTCGTCCCGCCCCTGTCGCGCCTGCTGCTGTGGCCGTCGTTGATCATCGCGCTGGCGCTCTGGCTGAAGGGCGGCGCGTCGGTGGGCGGCGGCTTCCCGGCCGGGGCGCTCGCGGGGCTCGCGGTGCTGCTCCAGTACGTGGTGATAGGCCGGGACCAGACCCGGCGCTACGCGGCGGTGCGGTACGCGGCGCCGCTGGCGGGCGTGGGGCTGCTGCTGGTGGTGGGCACCGCGTTCCTGCCCGTGCTCGCGGGCTACACGCCCATGAGCCTCTTCCCCCGCCCGGACCAGCAGGAGCTGGGCGTGGGCGGGCTCCACCTGCACACCGCGCTCATCTTCGAGGGGGGGCTGATGCTCATCGTCTTCGGGCTGGTGGTCACCGTCATCGACCGCTTCGCCCTGCGCACCGGGACGGAAGGGGAGTCCGGACCATGATCCTCATCGCGTCCCTGGTGGTGGGCCTGCTGTTCGCGTGCGGCGTGCGCATGGTGCTGGAGCGCGAGCTGGTGCGCGTGGCGTGCGGCACGGTGCTCATCACCAACTCCAGCGTGCTGCTCATCCTCGCGGGCTCCTTCCCGGAGCGGGGCGAGGCGCTGAGCGTGCGGCCCGGCTGGCCGGTGACGGATCCGGTGCTCCAGTCGCTGGCGCTCACGGCCATCGTCATCGGCTTCGCGGTGTCCGCGCTGCTGCTCACGCTGGTGCACCGCACGCAGCGGGCGCACGGCTCGCTGCGCACGGACCGGCTGGTGGAGGCGGAGCTGAAGCGCGTCCACGCCGTGGAGCCGGAGGAGGAGCACTGATGCCGCTCTGGGGGCCGCTGCTCCTGCCGTGGGTGCTGGGCACGGTGCTGGCGTTCCTGGATGGGCGCCGCGCGTGGGTGGCGTGGCTGGCCATCGCGGGGCTTGGGGGCACGCTCGTGTGCACGGCGTGGCTGTTGCCCCAGGCCTGGAGCGCGCAGGCGCCCCAGTTCGTCACGGGGGACTGGCCGGTGGGCGTGGGCATCCGCCTGCGGGCGGATCAGCTCTCCATCGTGTTCGCGCTGGTGTCCACGGCGGTGCTGCTGGGCACGCTCGTGTACGAGCACGTGGCGGGGGGCATCACGTCGCGCAGCTTCCCCGCGCTGGTGGTCTTCATGGGGGCGGGGCTCACCGGGGTGTTCTTCACGTCGGACGCGTTCAACTTCTACGTCTTCTTCGAGCTGGCGATGACGGCCGCGTTCGGGCTGGCGTCGTATGGCGAGAAGCCCCGCAACCTGCGCGCCGCGTTCACCTTCGTGGTGGTGAACCTGATGGGGTCCACGCTGTTCCTCACGGCGGTGGTGATGCTGTACCTGACCACCGGCACGCTGGACATGCTGTCCATCATCGCGTGGGGCCAGGCGGGGCCGCCGTTCGCGCTGCTGGTGCCGGGCACGCTGCTCTTGTGCGCGTTCGGGGTGAAGCTGGGCTTCTTCCCGTTCCACTTCTGGGCGCCCGCGGTGTACCGGGACGCGGGCCCCACGGTGGCGGCGCTGCTCGCGGGAGCGCTGGCGAACATCGGCAGCTACGGCCTGCTGCGCTTCGGCGTGGACGTGATGCCGCAGGTGCTGGCGCAGGCCCGGCCGCTGCTGGAGCTGCTGGGCGCGGCGAGCATCCTCTACGGCTCCGTGCTGGCGCTCTCCCGGCGGGACACGCGCGAGGTGCTCGCGTACGCGTCCATCTCGCACGCGGGGCTCATCATCGCCGCGCTGAGCCTGGCGGGCCGCGAGGGCCTGTGCGCGGCGGTGGCGCTGGCGCTGGCGGGCTCCCTGGACAAGACGGCGCTGTTCCTGGCGCAGGACCGGGGCGGCGAGCGGGCGCGCCGCGCCTACTCGGTGGCGGCCTTCAGCACGGCGGGCGTGCCGCCCACCGCGGGCTTCTGGTCCAAGGCCTGGCTGTTGCGCGCGGCGCTGGAGCAGGGGCACGCCTGGCTCGCGGGGCTGGTGGTGCTGGCGAGCACCCTGTCGCTGCTGGCCCTCTTCCGCGCCTACCAGCGCGAGCGGTGGCTGAGGGAGGGCGCGGCCCTGCACCGGGGCACCGGCGCGGTGGTGTACGCGCTGTCCCTGGCGCTCATCGCCGCGGGCCTCTGGCCGGAGCCGCTGCTGCGCGCCGGACGCGACGCCATCCAGGGCCTGGGGACGCTGCCGTGAGTCCGCGCACCCTGGTGAACATGCTGGCCCTGGCGCTGCTGTACGCGCTGATGGTGGGAAGCTTCCACCCGGTGGACCTGGCGCTGGGCGCGCTGCTGGCCCTGGGCGTGATGCGCCTGTTCCCCCTGGCCGGCGCGCCGCCGGTCCTGGGGGCGCGCGAGCACTGGCGCCGCGCGCTGCACCTGCCCCGCTTCGGCTGGGCCCTGGCCGTGCTGGTGACGCGGAGCTGCTTCCACGTGCTCACCACCATCTTCGGCCCCGCCGGCCGCGCGGACCTCGCGGGCGTGGTGGAGGTCCCCATGGGCGAGCGCACCGCGCGCGGCGTGCAGGTGTCCTCGTGGGCCATGTCCCTGGCCCCGGGCACGGTGCTGCTGGAGCTGGACTGGGAGCGGCGCGTGATGCGCATGCACGCGCTGGACGCGTCGGATCCGGACAAGCTCATCCGGCAGCAGGACCACTTCTACCAGCGCTACCAGCGCGCGGTGTTCCCGTAGGGAGGCGGCCCGGCGATGCACGAGACCTTCTTCACCCTGGCCATCGTGTGGATGGTGGGCCTGCTGGGCGCGCTGGTGCTGCTGGCCTCGCGCCAGCGCTCCTCGGCGGACATGCTCATGTCCGTGGACACCCTGGGCCTGGTCATCTGCGCGGTGCTGGCGCTGTACGGCGCCACCCGCGGCGAGGCCGGCTACCTGGACGCGGCCCTGGTGCTGGCCCTGCTCTCCTACGTGCAGACCGTGGCCGGCGCGCGCTTCCTGCACCACGGCCGCACCTTCCACGACGAGGAGGACTCCCGATGATGTCCGCCGGGGTGCAGTGGGTGGCCGACGCCCTGGTGGCGCTGGGCCTGTTCTTCATCACCGCCGCCATCATCGGCTTGTACCGGCTGCCCTCGGTGCTCACCCGCGTGCATGCGGCGGGCGCGGTGCCCTTCGGCGGGGTGCTGGTCATCATCGGCGCCACGCTGGCGACGGGGGACGGCTGGCTCCTCTTGCGAGGGCTGCTCGTCGCCGCGTTCCTGATGCTCACCATCCCCAGCTCCGCCCACGCCATCGCCTGGCTGGCGGAGAAGCGCCCGGAGCTCGCCCACGACAAGGGCCAGCGGCACCGGCCCGGGCCCGGGAAGCCCGAGCGGGAGTAGCCGCCCGCACGCAGGCCCGCTCACGGAAAGGCGGCACGGGCACCCGGATGCCTCCGGGCTCCAGGGCCCTTCGTGGTCACTAGCTTGATGCGCGAGGGACCTCCACCCACCCCTGTCCAGGAGCCTCGCGCATGAGCGCCACCGTCAGCGACTACCTCATCTACCGCCTCATCCAGTGGGGCGTGCGCCGCGTCTACGGCTACCCGGGCGACGGCATCAACGGCGTGATGGGCGCGCTGGGGCGCAACCCGGAGATGAAGTTCGTCCAGGTCCGCCACGAGGAGATGGCCGCCTTCGCCGCCTGCGCGCACGCGAAGTTCACCGGCGAGGTGGGCGTGTGCATGGCCACCTCCGGCCCGGGGGCGGTCCACCTGCTCAACGGCCTCTATGACGCGAAGCTGGACCACCAGCCCGTGGTGGCCATCGTGGGCCAGCAGTCGCGCACGGCCCTGGGGGGCCACTACCAGCAGGAGGTGGACCTCACCACGCTCTTCAAGGACGTGGCCAGCGAGTACATCACCATGGTGACCGCGCCCTCCGCCGTCCGGCACGCGCTGGACCGCGCCGTGAGAATCGCCCGGTGCGAGCGCACCGTGACGTGTCTGGTGTTGCCCAATGACCTGCAGGAGCTGCCCTACGAGCCGCCCGCGCGCAAGCACGGCACCGTGCACTCCAGCGTGGGCTACGCGTCCCCGCGCGTGATTCCCCAGGACGCGGACCTGCGCCGCGCGGCGGACGTCCTCAACGCGGGCAGGAAGGTGGCGATGCTGGTGGGCGCGGGCGCCCTGAACGCGGCGGACGAGGTGCTGGAGGTCGCGGACCGGCTGGGCGCGGGCGTGGCGAAGGCGCTGCTGGGCAAGGCGGTGCTGCCGGACGCGCTGCCCTTCGTGACGGGCCCCATCGGCCTGTTGGGCACGAAGCCCAGTTGGGACCTGATGCAGGAGTGCGACACGCTGCTGATGGTGGGGACCAGCTTCCCCTACTCGGAGTTCCTGCCGCCGGAGGGCCAGGCGCGCGGCGTCCAAATCGACCTGGACGGACGGATGCTCTCCATCCGCTACCCCATGGAGGTGGGCCTGGTGGGCGACGCGAGGGAGACGCTGCGCGCGCTCATCCCCCAGCTCCAGCGCAAGGAGGACCGGAGCTGGCGCGAGGGCGTGGAGAAGGGCATGGCGCGCTGGTGGAAGGTGCTGGAGGCGCGCGCCATGAGCGGCGCGAACCCGCTCAACCCGCAGCGCGTGTTCTGGGAGCTGTCCCCGAAGCTGCCCGCGGACGTCATCCTCACGGCGGACTCCGGCAGCTCCACCAACTGGTTCGCGCGCGACCTGAAGGTGCGCCAGGGGATGCTGGCGTCCCTGTCCGGCAACCTGGCCACCATGGGCTGCGGCGTGCCGTACGCGCTGGGGGCGAAGTTCGCCTTCCCGCACCGCCCGGTGCTCGCGGTGGTGGGCGACGGCGCCATGCAGATGAATGGCAACGCGGAGCTCATCACCGTGGCGAAGTACTGGAAGGAGTGGAAGGACCCGCGCCTCATCATCCTGGTGCTCAACAACCGCGACCTGAACCAGGTGACGTGGGAGCAGCGCGTGATGGCCGGCGACCCGAAGTACGCCGCGTCCCAGGACCTGCCGGACTTCCCCTACGCGAAGTACGCCGAGTCCCTGGGGCTCAAGGGCCTGCGCGTGGACCGGCCGGACCGGCTCGCCGCCGCCTGGGATGACGCGCTGGCCGCGGACCGGCCCGTCGTCTTCGAGGCCTATACCGACCCGGACGTGCCGCCCCTGCCGCCGCACATCACCGTGGAGCAGGCGAAGATGTTCGCCTCCGCCGTGGTGAAGGGCGACGCGGACGCGGGCGGCTTCCTCAAGCAGTCCATGAAGGAGGTGGTGGAGACGCTCCTCCCCCACAAGGGCAACAAGTCCTGACGTGACGCCTTCAGCCCGCGTCTCACGGGGACGCGGGCGCCTCCTCTTTCACCAGCCAGCGCATCGTCGCCTCCGTGACGACGCCGAACAGGGCCGTCTGCGCGAACAGCCAGACGTGCTCCGCGCGCGACCAGGACCCTTCCGCGGCCGTCGCCTTGAACACCGGGAAGGCCGCGCGCTCGAACGCCAGCACCCCCAGGCCCAGCAGCGCGCCGCTGTGCAGCAGGGTCCACTTCGACGTGCGCCTGCGCACCAGGCCCCAGCCCATCCCCAGGAGCGGCCCGTAGCCCGCGCGCAGCGCGAAGGCCCACTGCGACGCCTCACGCCTGGACAGCTTGCGTCCGAACAGCCGGCTCAGCACGTGCCGGGCGATGTTGCGCGCGGCGTAGGGCGGCGGGTGGCCCAGCCAGGCATTGCGCAAGGTGACCAGCACCCCCAGGGCGCCCGTGCCCACGGCCCCGGCGACATACGCGGCGGCGTAGGGATTCCTCATGGCCTACCCCTTCAGCAGGTTGCGCATCACGAACCACAGGTTGGCCGGACGCTCCGCCAGCCGGCGCATGAAATAGGGATACCAGTGCTTCCCATACGGGACATAGACACGCACCGGATGGCCAGCCTTCACCAGTTGCTCCTGGAGGTCGCGCCGGATGCCATACAGCATCTGGAATTCGAAGGCGCCCCTGGGCAGATGCTGGCGCGCGGCGTATTCCAACGTGGCGTCGATCATCCGCTCATCATGCGTGGCGATACCGTGATACACGCCGCTGTCCAGCAGGATGCGCATGCAACGCACGAAGTTCGCGTCCACGTCCTTCTTGTCCGGGAAGGCCACGCCAGGGCCCTCCAGGTAGGCCCCCTTGCACAGCCGGACGCGGACGCGCTCGGCGCACAGGGCCTTCGCGTCCGCCTCCGTGCGCCGCAGGTAGCTCTGGAGCACCGCGCCCACGTGCCGCTCGCCGAACTCCGAGTGCAGGTCCCGCACGATGTCCAGGGTCGTCTGCGTGACGGCGCTCTCCTCCATGTCCACGCGCACGAAGGAGTCCCGCGCCGCCGCGTCCGCCGCCACCGCCCGCGCGTTTTGCAGCGCCAGGTTCCGGTCGAACAACAGACCGCACTGCGTGAGCTTCAGCGACACATTGGCCCGCACGCCCACCTGGTCGATGCGCGCCAGCAGCCGCAGGTACTGCTTCACCTCGTCGCGCGTCTCCTGCGGGGAGCGCACCGCTTCGTTGAGGTGGTCGAAGCTGGCCATCAGCCCCTTCGCCGTGAGGGCCTTCACCGCGTCCACCGCCTCCTCCAGCGTCTCTCCCGCGATGAAGCGGGACGCGAGCTGGCGAAAGGGTTTGAGCCGCGTGGCCACGTCCTTCAGGTTGGACTGACGCGACAGGAACAGCAGCGCGGAGCGGGACAACTGATCCGAGGCAGTGGTCATCTGAGTGTGTTCCCCCGCCGCTAGAGATAACGCCTGCTCAGTCCGGGTGCCGCGACAGGAAGTCGGACACGCGTGCATTGAACGCTTCCGGGTGGCTCATGTACGGCAGGTGACTGGCCGTCTCCAGGAACTCCAGCTCGGCGCCCGGCACGTGCGCCGCCACGTCGCGCGCGGCCGCGGGCGGCACCAGCAGGTCCCTGCCGCCCTCGATGATGAGCGTGGGCACGCGCAGCTCCCGCAGCCGGTGCAGGAAGTCCGCGGCCAGGATGTCGCGCAGCCGCCGCATCAGCTCCACCGACGACATGCGCCGCGCCTCGCGGACGATCTCCGCCCGCCCCTCCGGCGGCAGCCACCGGCCCCCCAGGATGCGCGCCACCGTGGGCGCGAACACATACGCCAGCGGCCGGGGCGCCCGCACCAGCGTGGACAGCGTCAACGCCAGCCGCCGCACCTTGCGCACGCTGGCCACCGGTGACACCAGCACCAGCGCCTTCACCCGCTGGGGGTGCTCCAACGCATACGCGATGGACAGCAGGCTGCCGTAGGACGACCCCAGCAACGCGAAGCGCTCCGGCAGCCCGGCCTCCGGGTGGTTGAGCACCGACAGGTTCCACTGCAGCGGTGTATGTGTCGCGGGCGTCTTCAGCGGCGGTGTCCACAACAGCAGGTTCCACGCCTGGGCCAGCGGCTCCATGGGCGCGAAGGACCGGCCACTGGCGCCCAGCCCCGGAAGACAGACCACCGTGCGTGATACATCCCTGTTGCCCCCGGGAAAGGTGAACAGCCGCGCCGGCGTGCCCCGGACGACGCGCTCCTCGCAGTCCAGCCGCTCATAGCCGCGCTGGATGTCTTCCACGTCCGGCACCAGCGGCGGCGGGCGGGGCGGGGCGGGGACGGGAGTGGAGGCGGTATCAAGCATGGCAGGCCCTCAGCAGCAGGCGCCGGACGCTGGCGGCCACGCGGTCGCGGAAGGCTCGCACGCGCGACTCCGACGCACCCGACGGCGGCGGTTCATGGGGTTCACCCACGGCGAAGGTGAGCTGGACGGGCAGCGGCAGGGGGCCCAATCCCATCACCAACGGCATGCGGTATTTGTCCTCCGCGGCCAGGCGCACGCACCAGCGGTCCTCGTCCGGGGGCCAGAAGAAGGTATCATCCACCCCGAAGCCGGCGAAGGGCACCACCGGCACCCCGGCCTGCATGGCCAGCCGGACGAAGCCCAGCGCGCGCTCCCACCGCAGCCGGTAGCGGCCCTGACTGCGTTTGAAGGTCTCCCGCGCGCCGCCCGGATAACACACGACGAGCTGCCCCTCCTGGAGCGAGCGGAGCGCGTTCTCCCGCGTCCCCTCCACCCCGCCCAGCCAGGGCAGCACCGTGCGCACGAGGGGAATCTTGAAGAACCCCCGCTCCGCCAGCCCCAGCGGATAGCGCCCCGTGGCCTGGTGCAGCAGGTGGAAGAAGGCGGGGGTCTCGTATCCCCAGACACCGTGGTTGCCCACGAGCAGCAACGGCCCCTGTCCGGGCAGATGTTCAGCTCCCACCAGTCGGGCGCGGTGGTAGCGCGCGGACAGGGCGGCGCCACCCTCCGCGAAACGGAACACGGCCTGCCGGACACTCGCGAGTGCGTTTTCCACGGTGGAGCCAAGATGCGGCCGCCCTCGCGCGCCGGCACCCTGGGACCAGGCGGCCGGGCAGGGGCTCCACCGCCGCCATCACCGGAAAAGGGCATGCACGCCAGCAGGCTGCCTTTCACGGCGGGGGAAGGGGTGCGGTTGTCTGCTTCCGGAGCCGTGCTGATGCTTGGGGGCATGGCCGGCCCGTTCGACATCCTCCTTCACCAACACCATGAGCTGGAGGACCTGCTGGAGCGGCTGGCTTCAGAGGCGGACGCGGAGGAGCTGGCGCACGCCCAGGAGTCCCTGGCGCGCCTCCTGCGCCTGCACTCCCGCCTGGAGGAGCGCTGCGTCCAGCCGCTCGTGACGCGCGTGGAGGGCCGCGCCCGCGCCCGCGAGGAGGCCGAGGACCACCTCACCCTGCGTGAGCTGATGGAGGAGTTGCAGGAGCTGACACCTCGCGGCGTCGAGTGGCAGGCGCGCCTCTTCACGCTGGAGGATCAGGTCGTGGCGCATGTTCAGGCCATGGAACACGGGGTGCTCCCCCGCCTGTCCGCGTCCCTGGACGCGGATGAATTGGAGGAACTGGGACACGACCTGGCACTGACGTACGAGGAACTGCTGGATCGCTCGCAGCACCCCCCCGCCTCCGGTCGTGGCGCGTTGTTGGAACCCCTGCATTGGGATGCGTGAGAAGCGGCTGAAAGCGTCTCCGCGCCCCATTTCCCGGGCCTTTCTCGCCTGCTGATACGCAGCCGCGTCACAACTTTTTATCGCTTCCTTCGACAATTGCCTTTCTGGAAGGTATTGGTAGTCCGGCGTGCCGGTTCACGCCAAGGCAATGCTCCCCCCTTAAACCGAGGATTGTTCGAAATGTCAGTTGACAAGGCGTTCCGCGAGATGATTCGCAACGAGATTGAAGTCCAGCTCAAGCCCCTGCGCGACGTGGTGTCTCGTCTGGAGTCGGGCACGGCGGACCTGGATGCGCTGCGCAACGTGGCCGAGCGGCTGGCGCCCCTGGCGCAGGTGGTGGGCCCCCTCTTCGGCGCGAACGCGCCCGCGGCTGGCAAGGCCGGTCGTCGCCCCGCGGGTCGTCCGGCGGGCCGGGCCGCGGTGAGCGCGCCGGTGGCGGCGGCGGGTGGCAAGCGCCGGGGCCGCAAGCCGGCGGCGGCGGAGGGCGGCGCCCGTGAGTGCGCCATCAAGGGCTGCGGCAAGCCCAGCCGCACCAAGGGCTACTGCGCGGCGCACTACCAGAAGCTGCGCATGCTGGAGAAGACCAACCGCCGTCCTTCCGAGTGGTCGGACTACGCCAACCCCAACAGCGTGGAGGACATCAAGCTGCCCCGTGGCCGCGCCGCCTCCAAGGCGCTCGCGGAAGCCGCTCAGAAGAACGCTTAAGCAGTATTTGTTGCCCCGGCCCGGGCAGAGGTGGACCGCGTTCTTCCGGCTGGAAGCACGTGGCAGGAGTGACCGCGCGGAGGATGTGCTTGCGCCGCGAGGGGGTTGGTGTGCATGAGTGCCCGGGCCATGAACAAACGCGACCTGGAGCCTGGAATCGTCACGGACCTCGCGGGCCGGACGACCTATGGCGATTACCTGCAGTTGGACCGCCTTCTGTCCGCGCAGGTGCCCCGTTCCCAGCCTCCCCATCACGACGAGCTGCTGTTCATCGTCCAGCACCAGACGAGCGAGCTGTGGATGAAGCTGCTCATCCACGAGCTGTCCGCCTGCATCCGCTACATCCAGGCGGACCGGCTGGAGCCGTCCTTCAAGATCTTCGCGCGCGTCGCGCACATCCAGCGGATGCTCTTCGAGCAGTGGAGCGTGCTGGAGACGCTCACCCCCAACGAGTACCTGGAGTTCCGCGACACGCTGGGTCACGCGTCAGGCTTCCAGAGCTTCCAGTACCGGGCGCTGGAGTTCCTGCTGGGCAACAAGGACGACGCGGCGCTGGGGCCCTTCAAGCACGTGCAGGGCGTGCACGCGGAGCTGGAGCGCCTGCTGGTGTCGCCCGGCATCTACGACGAGTTCCTGCGTCACCTGGCGCGCAAGGGCCACGACATCCCCAGAAGCCACGTGGAGCGCGACTGGCGTCAGCCGTATGAGAAGAGCCCCCAGGTGATGGAGGTGTTCCGCCGCATCTACGAGGACACCGAGAAGCACTGGGACGCGTATGAGATGTGCGAGAAGCTGGTGGACACGGAGGAGCGGTTCCAGCTCTGGCGCTACCGGCACATGATGACGGTGATGCGAATCATCGGCTTCAAGCAGGGCACGGGCGGCTCGTCGGGCGTGGGCTTCCTGCGCAAGGCGCTGGACCTGCGCTTCTTCCCGGAGCTGTGGGACGTGCGCACGGCGCTGGCGCCGCCCGCGAAGCCCCGGGGCGCCTGAGCCCCCGGGCCGCCCCGCTCGTGTCCCCGCATGCCCCGCGGACCGGCAGGGGCGGGGTGCCAGCCGGGGCGCGGGCTCCCTAGCTTGGGAGAGGTCAAACCCTCTCAACGCGCGAAGGAGCCACCATGGGTGAGCACGAAAGCCCCCGGAAGGAACCGCAGCTTCCGGAAGACGAACAGGACAACAAGCGTCAGGCGGGAGACCGCCCCATCCCCACGCCCGGCCACATTGGCAACCTGCCGGACCACGGCGAGGGCCCGGGTGGCATTGGCATCAAGCTGCCCGAGGGCGGCGGCGACTGAGTGAAACATCCGGAAATGTTTCGGCGGAAATGTTTCAGGCCCGGGGCCCTTCCAGGGCTCCCGGCCACCGGGGTACACGTGTCAGACGGGCATGAGAGTGTCCGGGCATGTCCCTACCTGCTAGGTTCTTCGTCCCAGAGATGACCCGAAAGCCCGCCACCTACGCCGACCTGGAAGCGCTCCCCTCGAACCAGGTGGGGGAGATCGTGAATGGCGAGCTGTACGCCAGCCCCCGGCCGGCATCGCGGCATGCCGTCGCGGCGTCGCATCTGGGAGGCGAGCTCTATGCTCCCTTCGACCGGGGCCGTAGCGGACCCGGAGGGTGGATCATCCTCACCGAGCCGGAGCTGCACCTGGGCCAGGACGTCCTGGTGCCGGACCTCGCGGGTTGGCGCCGGGAGCGGATGCCCAGGGTGCCCGACGTCGTGGGCTTCACCCTGGCGCCGGATTGGCTGTGCGAGGTGCTGTCCCCGTCCACGTCCCGGCTGGACCGCTTCCGGAAGCTGCCCGTCTACGCCCGGGAGGGGGTCAGGCACGTCTGGTTGGTGGACCCGCTCCAGTACACCCTGGAGGTCTTTCGTCTGGAGGGCTCCCACTACCTCCTGGTGGGGACCCATCAGGACGCGGAGACCGTCCATGCTGAACCCTTCGAGGCGCTTCCCCTGGAACTGAAGGTCCTGTGGGAGGACGTCGAGTAGGCTCTTCCGCACCATGTCCGCGCCCGCCGGAGTGACGCTGCTCTTCGAACAGGCCCACATCCTCTGCTACCGCACGTTCGACATCGCGGAGGAGATCGACCTGGAGCGCGCGCGCAAGGCGCTCTCGGAGGACTCGCGCCGCTTGAAGCTGTCGCGAGAGAACAGCCAGTACATCCAACTGCCCAACCCGCCCGTGGCCTATGAGCTGGGCCGCAGGCCGCTCGCGCTGCGCGGCGGCCCCGTCACCGTGGACGCCACCGCGCGCCTGTTCGACCACGGCGCCGCGTCCATCATCCTGAGGGTCCCCGTCGCGCCCGGCACCACCTGGGAGACGCTCACCCAGGTCGCGGACGAGCTCTATGACAGCCAGGCCCTGGAGGACCTGGCGCGGGAGCTGGTGGAGGGCGTGCGCCGCACCATCGCCGCCGCCGTGCAGGGGCCGCACCTCTGGGACCAGAGCGAGAGCTACACCGTCATCTTCGCCGAGCGCATCCAGGGCAACCCCTCCGCGGAGGAGCTGTTCCAGCGCGCGGACATCGCGCGGCTGCTGTTGGGAGAGAGCACCACCGCGCCGCTCGCGCCGCGCGAGCGCGAGGCCGTCACCCAGGTGCGCTTCAGCTACACCGCCCACGACCTGGTCGTCGTGGACTGGAACAGCGCGTTCGTCTACGAGCCGTCCGGCTCGCGCGACATCCCGGACCTCCTGGAGATCGCCAACGCGCAGCTCCTGGAGTTCCGCTACTACGACGAGCGCCTGGACAAGCACATCGCGCGCATCCACGACGAGGTGCAGAAGAAGAAGCCCGGCTGGCTCACGCTGTTCCGCAGCCCGTACCGCAACCTCGCCCGGGAGACGCTGGGCACGCTCGTGGACCTCAACGAGTTCGTGGAGCGGGTGGAGAACAGCCTGAAGATCATCGGCGACTTCTACCTGGCCAAGGTCTACGAGGCCGCCGTGCGCCGCCTGCGCATCCCCGCGTGGCAGGCCTCCGTCACGCGCAAGCAGCAGTTGCTCGCGCAGACCTACGGCCTGCTCAAGGGCGAGGTGGACATCGACCGCTCGCACGTCCTGGAGGTGATGATCGTCGCGTTGATCATCCTGGAGATCGTCATGGCCTTCAGCCGCGTGTTCGAGCACTGACGGCGCTCCCCCGGGCCCGCCCGAAGGGACGACGGTCCCGTCGGGTGGGGGACTCCGGGGTGGGGGAAGGCGGGGTGAGGGGTTCGCGGCGGCCGGGGTTGCGCTACGCTCCGTGGACGGGCGTGTGACGGAGGCTTCCGCGTGAGTGCATCGAACCCCCTCTTCGGTGATTTGCTGCTCAAGCTGGGCGTCGTCACGCCGGGACAGGTGCAGGAGGCGCTCGCGCTCCAGGCCCTCACCGGACAGCGCGTGGGGGAGGCGCTCATCTCGTTGGGCTACGTGTCGCGCGAACAGATTCAGGACGCCTTGGGAGAAGCTCTGGGCCTGAACCAGGAGAAGGGGCCCTCGCAGCCGCCCCTGGGCGAGCTGCTGGTGGGGCTCAAGTACGTGACGCTCGCGCAGTTGGACGAAGCGCTGGCGCGGCAGCGGCGCGACGGGCGGCGGCTGGGGGAGATCCTCGTCGAGCTGGGCCACTGCACGTACAAGCAGATCTACGAGGCGCTGGGCGTGCAGAACCGCATCGTGGGCCGGCAGGACCTGCCGCGCCCCGCGACGGAGGGGCGCCGCCGCGTGGTGGTGGTGGACGACAGCCCCCTGGCGTGCGCGTTCGTGCAGGAGGGGCTGGTGGCCCTGGGCTACGAGGTCCTCTGCTTCCAGGACCCGTACGAGGCCCTGGAGGGCATGGGGCGGCTGCAGCCGGCCATCGTGCTGAGCGACCTGGAGATGCCGGGGCTGGACGGCGTGGAGCTGTGCCGGCGGCTGAAGGAGGGCCCGCGCAGCGCCATCCCCGTCATCATGCTCACCGCCAACGACCGCGAGGCGGAGCGCGTGCGCGGCCTGCGCGCGGGCGCGGACGACTACGTGAACAAGTCCGCGTCCATGGACGAGCTGGCGGCGCGCATCGAGAGCGTGGTGCGCCGCACGGACGAGACGGAGCGCATGCGCAAGCTGTTCGCGCGCTACACGTCCGACGCGGTGGTGGAGGAGATCCTCAAGAGCGCGGACGCGGCGGTGCTCGCCGGGGAGAAGCGCGAGGTGACGGTGCTGTTCGCGGACATCCGCAACTTCACCGGCCTGGCGGAGAGCCTGCCTCCGGAGCAGGTGGTGGCGGTGCTCAACCAGGTGCTGGGCCGCCTGTCGGACGCGGTGCTCACCTGCGGCGGCACGCTGGACAAGTTCCTGGGGGACGGGCTGATGGCCGTCTTCGGCGCGCCGGTGGGCCGCCCGGACGACGCGCTCCGGGGCCTGCAGTGCGCCAAGATGATGATGGAGGCCGTGGCGGAGCTGCGCGCCGTGGCGGAGGCCGAGTGGGTGGCCCACGGCCGCGAGGGCCGGCCCCTGGTGCTGGAGCTGGGCGTGGGGCTGAACTCGGGCGTGGTGGTGTCCGGCAACATCGGCGGCGCGATGCGGGCCGAGTACACCTGCATTGGCGACGCGGTGAACGTGGCCGCGCGGCTGTGCGCGCTGGCCGGGCCGGGGGAGATCCTGGTGGGCGAGCGCACGCGCGAGCTGGTGGACGCGAACGAGACCGCCTTCGAGGACCTGCCGCCGGTGCGCCTGAAGGGCAAGCAGCAGCCGGTGCCGCTTTACCGCGCCCTCTGACGCGGTAGGGTGGGTGGGCCATGGCCGCCACCCCCGCTCCGTCCGCCCCCTCCGAGAGGTCCCGCCGCTCCCCGCTGCCCTGGGTGGCGGTGGTGTTCGCGGTGGCGCTCGTCGTGGCCCTGGTGCTCACCGCCTTCCGCCGCCGCGACCCCGAGCAGGCCCAGCACATCCACTCCGACTTCGCCCTCATCCTGGACGCGCTGGAGCGCTACCGCGCGGACCACGGAGGGAAGCTGCCGGAGGAGGGGGACCTGAACGCGCTGCTGGTGCCCCGCTACCTCCCCGCCGTGCCCCTGGACCCCTGGGGCCGGCCGTACCACTACGCCAGCAGCGACCAGGGCGTGTTCCTGTCCAGCTTCGGCCGCGAGAACCAGCGCGGCGGCGTGGGGGACAACCAGGACCACACCAACCACGACGGGCACCAGCAGCTCCTGCGCTAGGGAGGGCCCCGCCGCCGGGCCGCCCCACCCCGCCAGGCAGGCAGGCCGGCATGCGCGGGCGGCGCGTCACCGGCGTCCGGCGTGCGCATCCTTCGTGGCGAGGGGGGGCTCCAGCGGGCATCGCCTCCTCCGAGGGGGCCCCGCCATGGCCATCATCTGCGCAACCAACCTGTCCGCCGACGCCGCGCACGCGGCCACCCTCGCGGCGACGCTCGCCGGCCGCCTGGGAGAGCCCCTGCTGCTCCTGGGGGTGGATGACGAGGTCCCTGACGCGGAGGCCCCCGACGCCCTGTCCACGGCGGAAGGGGGGCTGGCCGCGGAGGCCGCGCGGCTGAGGGCGTTCGTGGGCACCGTGGAGCCGCGCATGCAGCGGGGCGCCTCCGTGGAGACGCTGCTGGGGGAGGAGGAGTGCAGGAGCGCCCGGCTGGTGGTGGTGGCCGCGGAGGGCTGGCGCACGTCCCCCTGGCGCAAGACGTCCCTGGCGGAGCGCCTGGCCCGCCACGGCTGCGCCCCGGTGCTGGCGGTGCGCCGGGACACGGCGCTCCTGGACTGGGCCCGGGGCCGGCGCAGGCTGCTGGTGATGGTGGGGGTGGACCCCCGCTCCGCCACGTCCGACGCGGCCATCACCTTCCTGCGGGAGCTGCGGCGCGTGGGCGGGTGCGACGTGCTGGCCACGTACGTGTGCTCGCCGCTGGAGGAGCGCGAGCGGCTGGGCATCCACACCCCCGTGCACGTGGAGCGGCTGGACGCGCGCGAGCGCACCATGGAGGGGCTGGAGCCGCTGGTGGAGCGCGTGCTCCAGCGCGAGGTGCGCGAGCGCCTGGGCGACCTGGAGGGCGAGGGCCGCGTGGAGGTGGTGCTGGAGCCCGGCTATGGCCGCCCGGCGGACCACCTGCTGCACGTGGCCCACGCGCGCAGCGTGGAGCTGACGGTGGTGGGCATGCACCTGCGCGGCGGCGTGCAGCGGCTGTGGCACGGCTCCGTGTCGGAAGGGGTGCTGCGCCACGCGGAGCGCTCCGTGGCGTGCATCCCGCCCGGAGCGCGCGAGCCGCGCCGGCTGCCGCCGCCCCGGAGCGCGCTGGTGCCGGTGGACTTCACGCAGGCCTCCGGACAGGCCATCGCGCAGGCGTGCTCGCTGGTGGGGCCGGGCGGCCGCGTGCACCTGCTGCACGTGCACCGGCTCCGGGGCCGCGAGCGGGGCCCCCGGGACTTCCACGGCGTGCTCCCGGAGCCCGACAGCGAGCGGGACCGGGTGCTGAAGCGGCTCTGGGCGCAGGTGCCCGGGGACACGGTCGCGCGGGCGGTGCACTGGAGCGTGGAGGGCGTCAGCGGAGAGGACGTCGCCGTCGCCATCTGCCAGGCCACGGAGCGCGAGGGCGTGGACCTGGTCTGCGTGGGCACGTCCCCCCACCGCGAGGTGGCGCCGGACGTGCTGGAGGAGGCGGTGGCGCGCGAGCTGGTGGTGCGCTGCCGCCGGCCCGTGATGGTGGTGCCCTCCGTTTGACCCGGGAACGGGCGTCCAGTGCGGGGCTCCCCGCGGCGCGGGTCCCTGCTTTTTCCCGCGCGTAATGGATTGAACAGGCGACCCAGGAGGGCGTTAGACTTTGGGAGGACCCGCTTTCCCAGAAGGGTAGGGCATCCCGTGGCTCTTCGCGGTTATCGAGAAGAGGACCTCGTCTCCAACCGTGCGTCGCTGCTCATCCACGGAGGCACCGAGGACGAGCGCAGGGCCTGGGCGGAGGAAGCCGCCCGCAACTTCGGCGTCCCGCTCACGGAGGTGCGCCAGGCGCCGGAGCTGGCCGGAGCGCTCCGTCAGCCCAACGGCGTGGTGTTCATCCCGGACGTGGGCAAGCTGCCGCTGGACGCCCAGGGCCTCATCCTGCGCTGCCTCCAGATGCAGGAGGAGCGGCCCAAGGTGGTGGTGGGCGTGTCCGGCACCGCGATGGCCGCCCTCACCCGGGGCACGCTGCGCGAGGACCTGCACTACCGGCTCCACCAGGCGCAGGTGGACCTGCAGACGGAGGGCCTGCGGGACGCGCTCAAGCGCCGCTGGGCGCAGCAGGCGGAGGCGCTGGCCGCGCGCGCCGCGGCGCTGAAGGCCGCCGAGGAGAAGGAGCGCGCCGCCGCCGCGGCCCGCCGCCCCGGCTCCGTCACCCGCATCCTGCCCAAGCGCAAGCCCGCGGCCCCCGTGCGCAAGGGCACGCCCCGCAACGCGGTCCGCTGAAACCCGGGCGCCCCAGAGGGGGCGGGCGCGTTCCGGGGTGGGGAATGGGTACTACTGGAAAGATGGGCTAGAGTTGTTCCCAGCCGTCTTTCCTCTCCTCACCGGAGCGAAATCGCAATGTCCCAGCAAGCCCCTGGCAAGAAGCGTGGTCTGTCCCGTCCCGTGGAAGTCGTCCGCGCGGAGCTCCTCAAGGATCCCGAGACGAAGCGCATCGCGGATGCCGTGGGCATGAAGCTGGAGGACTACGTCGAGCTGGTGCTCGAGTACGCGCAGGACAAGGACAAGGAGCCCATGCTCAACGTCGTGTCCGACGAGGAGCTGAAGGCGAACGGCTTCCCCGTGCACACGGTGGAGGAGGTCGGGGAGTTCCTGGTCGCGGGCGCCAAGGGTGAGCTGCCCGGCCAGGGCAACCCCTTCGCCAAGTCCGAGTTCGAGGCCGGCAAGAGCGCCGGCGCCGGCAAGCCGAGCCTGAACCCCGCGGCCGAGACCCCCAAGGCGCCCCAGGACGAGGCCAAGCGCCAGGAGCTGATGGACCAGCTCAAGAAGGGCGGCGGCGGAACCCGCGGCTGAGGCCGCCCGGAATCTGCGTGAAATTGATCGGAAATTCGGAGGAAACATTTTCCTCCCCCTTCCGAGAATCCTTTTGCAGCTTCACTCCGGCTCACACTCTCCAAACCAAATTTAAGCAGGGGGTTTCACCATGGGCGGCATCGGCAAGGTTGTCAGCAGCGTCGCGAAGACGGTCTCCAACATCGCGGGCGGCGTCGCGAACATCGCGGGCAAGGCGCTGAACTTCGTTCAGAACCCCATGGGCGCCATCGCGGGCGGCCTGAAGGGCATCGCGGGCGGCCTCCTGGACAAGCTCCCGTTCGGCCTGGGCAAGCTGGCCAAGCCGTTCGTGGACAAGTTCATCGACTCCGGCGCGTCCCTGCTCGCCAAGGGCCCCCTGGCCGGTCTGTCCCAGCTCACCAAGTTCGCCCCCACCGTGAAGTCCATCGCGGACATCGCGACCACCGTGAAGCAGGGCGCGGACCAGGTCGGCGCGCTGGCCTCCCAGCCCGCGCAGCAGAACGTGCAGAACCTGTTCGCCCACGCGCAGGCTGCGCTCATCAACTGATCTCCCCGCTGAAGCTGGCGTGACTCAGGCACGAGGGCCGGTACTCACCGTCAGGTGGGGGCCGGCCCTTCGGCTTTGCGGGCTTCGCGCCGGGCTCTGGCCCGGGCCTGGAGGCGGGTTGGACGTGACCCGGCGTGTCGCACCCGGAGTGTGGGCGCGATCAGGGAGCGGCGGGGCTCAGCCCTCTTCGCGGGTGATGCGGAGGGCGTCGGCCTCCAGCTTCTGGGTCGCCTCGGGGTCCGCGCTGTCGTAGTAGCCGCGGATCTCCCCCGTGCCGTCCACCAGCACGAAGTGGGTGCCGTGGAAGATGGAGAGCAGGTCGTCCTCGGGGGCGCCGGCCTCGCGGCCCATGCTGATCTTGAAGCCCTGGACGATGGTGTCCTTGAGGGTGGCGTAGTCGCCGGTGAGGAAGTTCCAGCGGGTGAAGTCCGCTTTGTACTTCCGCCCGTACTCGGCCAGCCGCTCCGGGGTGTCGTAGGCGGGATCCACGGAGAAGGACACCAGTTGGAGGTCCGTCCCCAGCTCCGCGGTGTGCTCCTGCACGCGCGCCATCTTCTGCGTGAAGACGGGGCAGACGGTGGGGCAGCGGGTGAAGATGAAGTTGGCGATGAACGGGTGGCCGCGGAGCTGCTTCAGTCCGAAGGGCTGCCCGTCCTGCCGCGTGAAGGTGAAGTCCGGCAGCGCGCCCAGGCGGGGCGGCGGCTGGGCGCGGCCCTTCACCAGGTCGTGGACCGCCACCCCCATGAAGCCGAGCGACGCCACGGCGATGCCCGCCCAGACCCAGGAGCGGCGGACGGGACGGGAGCGGGGGGCGGCGGACGGAGATTCGACGGACATGCGTCGGCACGTACGGCATCGGCGGGGGACGCACAAGCGCCGGGCCCGCCGGGGGTAGGGGCTGGCCGCATGCGAGGCATGAGGGAGAGTGGCCGCTTCGCGGAGGGCGGGGTGCTCCTTGAGGGGACGTTGGGTGCGTGCTAGCCCGGAGGCCATGTCCCAGGCCCTCTTCCAGCCCCCGTGTGGACGCGCTTCGCCGGGCGGGTGGGGAGGCTTCCGGTCGCTGGCGGGGAGGCTTTCCCGTCGCTCCGGGCCGTGGCTCGGGCTCGCCGGGGGGCTGGTGCCGGCGGCGGCGCTGGCGTGCCCCTCGTGCACGGCCCGGGCGCCGGAGTCCCCGGGGGGGGCGGGCGAGCTGCTGCTGGCGCTGATGCTGGTGCCCTTCGCGCTGGTGGGCGTGGGGCTCTGGGCGGCCTGGCGGGCGGGGCGAGCGTCGCCGGGAGCAGAGCGGGCTTCGGCCCCCGTGGAACAGGAGCATCCGTGATGGCGGAGTCCCCTGCGTTGTCCCCGTCGTCCGTGAGCGACGTCGCGCCGCCGGATGCGCAGGCGCCCCTGGCGGTGCCGCCCGCGCGTGGCGCCTGGAGCCTGGCGCCCCCGGAGAACGCGAGCGCGACGGGCGACCGCATCGACGCGCTGCTGGCCACGAGCCACAGCTTCGACCTGGCGCTGGCGGCGGTGATGCTCGGGTGGTTGTTGCTGGCGGTGGCGCGCTTCCGGAACGCGCGGAAGGTGGCGCCGGACGGGGGCACGCGGCGCTCGCGGGCGTGGGTGCTGGGGCTGGCCGTGTGCGCGTTCGGCGTGGTGGACGGGACGCTGTTCCTGGGCTCGCAGGGCTACCTGGACGACGTGCTCTGGAACTTCCGCGTCCCCATGGAGGACCCGCGCACGGTGCGCATCCAGCTCAACGCGCACCAGTGGTCGTGGGAGGCGCGGTACGCGGGCGCGGACGGGGCGTTCGGCACGAAGGACGACGTGGTGACGTGGAACGACCTGCGCGTCCCGGCGGGCGTGCCCGTCTGGGTGCAACTGGTCTCCACGGACGTGGTGCACGGGTTCACGCTGCCGGCCTTCCGCGTGAAGCTGGACGCCATCCCGGGCCGGGTGAACCAGACGTGGTTCCAGGCCGCTCGCGAGGGCGCGTGGGAGGTGGCCTGCTACCAGCACTGCGGCACCAGCCACTACCGGATGCGCGGCATGCTGACGGCGCTGTCCCCGGAGGCGTACGCGGCGTGGCTGCGCGAGGCGAGCCTCAAGGCGGTGCAGGCCTACGACCCGGATGACACGGCGGCCCACTGGGGCTGGGTGTGGAGGACGCCATGAAGGCGGGGGCGCTCGTGAAGTCGCTCTGGACGACGGACCCCCAGCGCGTGGCGCGGCAGTACCTGTGGGGCGGGTTCCTGTTCCTGCTGATAGGCGGCCTTCTGGCCATGCTCATCCGCTTCCAGTGGGCGTGGCCCGGGCAGCCGGTGCCGGGGCTCGCGTGGGTGCTGCCCGAGTCGAAGGGCGCGCTCACGCCGCCCACGTACACGGCCGTGTTCACGATGCACGGCCTGTTGATGATCTTCTTCGCGGTGACGCCGCTGCTCTTCGGCGCGCTGGGGCACTTCGTGCTGCCGCTGGCGATTGGCTCGAAGCAGATGGCGTTCCCCCGGCTGTCGCCGTTCGGCTTCTGGGCCTACGCGGTGGGCGGCGCGCTGATGCTGGTGTCGTTCGTGGTGCGGCTGGGGCCGGCGAGCGCGGGGTGGACGTCCTATCCGCCGCTGGCGACGCCCGCGTTCACGCCGGGGCTGGGGCAGACGCTGGTGACGGTGGCGGTGCTGTTCGTGGGCGCGTCCGCGTTCCTGTACGGGCTCAACTTCGTCGTCACGGTGGTGCGCTGCCGCGCGCCGGGGATGACGTGGGGCCGGATGCCGCTGGTGGTGTGGGGGCTGTTCTACGGCGCGGTGCTCAACGTGCTGTTCGTGCCGGTGCTGGCGGCGGCCACGGTGCTGCTGTTGTTGGACCGGGTGGCGGGCACGCAGTTCTTCATCGCGGGCGCGGCGGCGGTGGGCGGGGGCGGCGACCCGGTGGTGTACCAGCACCTGTTCTGGCTGTTCGGCCACCCGGAGGTCTACATCCTCATCCTGCCCGCGTGGGGCATGGTGGGGGACTTCGTCGCGTTCTTCAGCCGCAAGCCCGCGCATGGCTACCGGCTGACGGCGGGGGCCATGGGCGTGGTGACGGCGCTGAGCGGCGCGGTGTACGCGCACCACCTGTTCACCAGCGGGATGGCGCCGGTGCTGGGGCGCACGTTCATGGTGCTGACGCTGCTCATCTCCCTGCCCGCGGAGGTGATGTTCCTCAACTGGCTGATGACGCTGTGGCGGGGCAGCGTGCGGCTCACGTCGCCGATGCTCGCGGCGCTGGCGACGATGGTCGTCTTCGGCCTGGGCGGCATCACGGGGCTGGCGCTGGGCGCGGTGGCGACGGACGTGCCGCTGCACGGGACGATGTGGGTGGTGGGCCACTTCCACCTGACGATGGGCGCGGCCAGCTTCCTCGCGGTGTTCGCGGGGCTCTACTTCTGGTTCCCCCGCATGTACGGGCGCGCGTTGGACGAGCGGCTGGCGAAGGTGCACGTGCTGCTGAGCGCGGTGCTGTTCATCGCCGTCTTCGGCGGCCAGTTGGTGGCGGGCTACGCGGGGCAGTTGCGGCGGCTCTATGACCCGTACCAGTACACGTTCCTCGAGCACCTGCTCCCGTTGAACCGGTGGACCAGTTGGGCCGCGTTCGCGCTGGGCGCGGCGCAGTTGGTGTTCGTGGTGAACCTGGTGCGGACGCTCGGGTGGGGCCGGGCCGCGGAGCCGAACCCGTGGCGGGTGGGCACGCTGGAGTGGACGGACGCGGCGCCCGGCGCGGTGGTGCTGCGCGGGCCGCATGCGCTGTCGCAACCGGAAGTGCAGGAGCAACTGGGTCGCGATTGGATTGGCCAGGCGGAGCCGCTGTCCCCGGGCGTGCCCGTGGCGGAGCCGGTGGCGCCGCCGGTGCCCGGGGTGGAGGGCGCCGTCTAGCGGTGCTCCCAGAGGTCCACGCCGCCGGCGTCGCCCTGGGGGAAGCGGCGGACGAAGCGCTGCTTGAACCAGGGGCGGCTCTGCGGCGTGAGCTGCCACTCGCCGCGCCAGCCGAGGACGACGAAGCGGCAGGAGCCCAGCATGATGCGCAGGGCCTGCTGGGCCTCATCGGCGGAGAGGGCCTCGTCGGTGGTCTCGAAGCGGTCGCCGGTGCTCATGGCGTCCTGGAGCATGGTGGCGTAGCCGTCCACGATGGGCGTGGCGCCCGTGGGGAGCCGGCCCGCCGCGAGCGCCCAGCCGGGCTCGAAGGAGTAGAGGCACGCATCGGGGGGCACGTCCGCGCGGATGTGCTTCGCGAGCGCCACCACGTCCGGGGCCTGAAGCCGGGCGCTCTGGTGGACGTGCCTCGCGCCGGGGAGGAACGCGGCGGCGAACAGGAGCGCGGCCACGGCGCGTGAGGCCGCGCGGCCCCAGCGGGTGCTGAAGGCGTGGAGCACGGAGGCGCCCAGGCCCGCGAGCACGGCCTCCGACGCGGCGAGGTGCGCGTTGTACTGGTTCCAGTAGGTCCGCGACGCGAGGAACAGGGCCACGCTGAGGACGAACGCGCAGGCGAAGAAGCGCGCGGCGGGGCGGTGCTCCGGCGCGGCACGGAAGGCGCGCACGCACGCGGTGCCCAGGCCCACGAGGGCGAGGAGGACCTCGCCCCACCGGCGCTCGTGGAAGATGTCGCGCAGGCGCAGCCAGCGGTCCAGCTCCCCGTCCGGCGGGCGCGTGGCCTGGAAGGTGATGACGTCGCGGAGGAACTCGGAAGGGGCGAGCGCGGCCAGCGGGCCCACGACGGCGACGAAGGTGGCGGACGCGACCAGCACGGGCAGGAGGGCGTGACGCCAGGACTCCCTCCCCGGGCGCGAGAGCAGCGCGGCGACGAGCCACAGTCCGCCCGGGAGCTTCACGGAGATGGCGAGGCCCAGGAGCACGCCCGCGCCGATGCGGCGGGCTCGGGAGGGCGGGCCGGAGGCGAGCCAGAGGTTCGCGAAGCCCAGGCACAGGACGTTGAGCAGCGGTTCGAGGAAGGTGCCGCGCTCCACGAGGGCGGCCTCCGGATACGCGGCATAGGCGAGCGCGGCCACGCAGCCCGCGACAGGACCCCAGGCGCGCCAAGCGACCCGGCCGGCGAGGAACACGCACAGGGCGCCCACGGCGGCGGCGAGGTAGCGGGTGATGCCGTAGGCGGTGGCCGCGTCGAGCCCCAGCGTGAGCGCTGCGCCGGGGGCCCAGAGCAGGAGGCCGCCGGGCGGGTGGACGAAGATGAAGTCGCGGTAGGGCAGGTCCCCGCGCAGCAGGAGCGACGCGGCGGAGAAGTAGACGCCCTCGTCGTAGTCCATGGGGTAGCCCATGGCGCCGGAGCGATGGAAGAACGCCATCGCGCGCAGCACCCAGGCGCCCAGCGCCACGATGATCAACGGCCAGAGGTCCAGGCTCCGCGCGGCGCGAGGAGGGACGGGCGGGGACGGAGTGGGCGCGGGTTCCATCGGAGTCAGCGCGGCAGGCTACTACCGGCGGGCCCAGGGCGGCATCACGGGTGTGATGCGCGGAGGTGATTCGGTCGATGGGCGCCGCTCCGAGGGACGGGGGGCCGCCCGGCTTCCTGGTGCTTCGCGCCGGGCCCAGGCATGCGAGAGTCCGGCCCCGTGAGCACGAACGAACGGGCCTCGCCGTCCCCTCATCATGACGAAGGGAACCTCTGGTTCGGGGCCGTCATCGCGCACGGCGCGGCGGCGATGCTCTTCTGCGCCATGGCCTTCACCGCGGGCTTCTACCGGCTGCGCGGCTTCTGGCCTCCCGCGTCCGCGCGCCCGGGAGTCCTCGTCCCCGCGCTGGCCGGGGGGCTCCTCGTCATCGGGGCCGTGTTGCTGCACGTCGCGCTCCGGCGGCCCCGGCCGGACCGGCTCACATTGGCGGGCGTGCTGGGCGCCGGGGCGGGGTTCCTGGCGACGCAGGCGGCCTGGCTGCACGTGCTGTTCTGGTACCGGGACCTGCGCATCCCCGACAGCGGCGTCTTCGCCTCCGCGCTGTATGGCCTGTCGGCGGTGCACGCCGCGCACCTGGCGGTCGTGCTCCTGGGACTGCTGCGCGCGGGGCTCCGCGTCCTGCGCGGACAGGACGCGAGCGCTCCGGTGCGGCGCGCCCTGCCCGGCTGGTGGTGTTCGACGATGATGTACGGCGTCCTCTTCGCGGTGGTGTACCTCCCATGAAGCCCACTCCCTGCTTCTCGCTCCGCCTGTTCGCCGTGCTCGCGTTGGGGGCGCTCGCTCCCGCGTGCCGCAAGGAGGCGCCCACCTTCGAGCCCCTGAAGCTCGCGGACGGCACCGTCATCCCCGCCGCGACGCTGGCGCGCGGATACGACGTCTACACGCACTACTGCGCGTCCTGTCACGGCGAGAAGGGCGACGGTCAGGGCCCCGCGGGCTCCGGGATGCGGCCTCCTCCGCGCAACTTCCACCAGGGCCTCTACAAGTTCGGCGGCGTGGCGGCGGGCGAGCTGCCCACCGACGACGCGCTGAAGCGCACGCTGCGGCGGGGCCTGCACGGCACGCCCATGTTCGCGTGGGACGTGCCCCCGGCGGACGTGGACGCCGTGGTGCAGTACCTGAAGACGTTCAGCCCGCGCTGGACGCAGGAGTCCCCCGGCGCGGCCATCGCCGTGTCGGACGACCCGTGGAAGGGCCGCGAAGCCGAGGCCGTGGAGCGCGGCCGCACCGTCTACCACGTGGCCGGCAAGGGCAACGCGGGCTGCGCCAGTTGCCACGTCGCGTACCTGCCCCGCGCGGAGCTCGCCGCGCTCACGGAGAGCGTCACCGGCCGCAAGGTGAACCTGGCGAACGCGGATCCATACACGGCGCTGCAGCGGGATTCGGACTACTCGCTCACCGTGGACGCGAAGGGGGAAGCCACGCAGATGGCCAAGGTGCTGCCGCCGGACTTCCTCTTCCACCGCCTGCGCACGGTGTGGCCCCAGGGCACGCGCGTGGAGGGCCAGCCGTACACCGCGCAGGCCCAGCGCGAGGACCTCTACCGCGTGATGGCCGCGGGCGTCGGCGGCGCGGCCATGCCGTCATGGAAGGGCGCCATCCCGGAGGAGAACCTCTGGGCGCTCACGTACTACGTGCAGAGCCTCGTCGTGATGCACGACACCCGCGCCGCCCGCGACCTCCAGCAACGGTTGCGTGACTCGAAGGTGCAGGAATAGCGGATAGATGCAGCAACCTGAAAAGTAGGTCTTCCTGGGAAACTAATTCCCAGGCGTCGCGAAAATCCGGGCACTGATTACCTCTTTTTCCCGGAGTTTCACCCGTGACGACCTATTCCGTTCGCAGCGGCGACACGTTGAGCGGCCTCGCGCAGCGCTTCAACACGTCGGTGTCTTCGCTCCAGAAGACGAACCACATCGCGAACGCGAACCTCATCCGCGTGGGGCAGCGGCTGACGGTCCCGGACGGGTTCCAGGCGGCGCCGTCGAAGGCGGGCAGCTACACGGTGCGCAGCGGGGACACGCTGAGCGGCATCGCGGGGCGGCACGGCACGACGGTGGGGGCGCTGGCGAAGGCGAACCACATCGCGAACCCGAATAAAATCTACGTGGGCCAGCGGCTGACGATTCCGGGCGCGGGTGGGGGCGCGGCGCCGGTGACGTCGAAGCCGCCGCCGTCCGGAGGCGCTTCGTACACGGTGCGCAGCGGGGACACGCTGAGCGGCATCGCGGGGCGGTACGGCACGACGGTGGGGGCGTTGCAGCAGGCGAACCACATCGCGAACCCGAACAAGATCTACGTCGGGCAGAAGCTGACGATCCCGGGCCGCACGGGCGGGACGGGCGGGGCGTCGAAGCCGCCTCCGTCGACGGGGGGCGTGGGTGGGACGCCGGGCACGTCGGGAGGGAAGGGCGGGGTGACGGTGGCGCAGTTGCGGCGGATCATGCCGAACCTGTCGCAGGCGAAGGCGGAGCAGTACCTGCCGCACCTGAACAAGGCGATGGCGGAGGCGAACATCAACACGCCCCGGCGCAAGGAGATGTTCCTGGCCCAACTGGCGCATGAGAGCGGCGAGCTGCGCTACATGGAGGAGATCGCCTCCGGCGCCGCGTACGAGGGCCGCAAGGACCTGGGCAACACGCAGCCGGGCGACGGCAAGCGCTACAAGGGCCGAGGCCCCATCCAGTTGACGGGCCGCGCGAACTACCGCGCGGCGGGCAAGGCGTTGGGCATCGACCTGGAAGGGCACCCGGAGCGCGCGAAGGATCCGGACGTCGCGTTCCGCATCGCGGGTTGGTACTGGGGCTCGCGCAACCTGAACAGCTACGCGGACGCGGGCAACTTCCGCGAGGTCACCCGCCGCATCAACGGCGGCTACAACGGCCTCGCGAGCCGCGAGATGTACTACCGCCGCGCGCAGGACGTGCTGGGCTGAGCCCGTCTGGCGCGTGGGACCCGGGTCCCACGCCCGGGCACATGGACGCGAAGAGGTGCCTGTGATTCCGGGCACCTGACCGTGGCGCACCGGCTGCACAGGGCGCGGGCTCCTCCTTCCTCGGAGCGAGCCTGATGTCCCGAATCGATGCGCCCGGTAGCAGCCCCCTGTCCCCTGAGCCCCCGCTTCCTGAATCTGATGCACCCGCGCCGGAGCTCCGCGTGGGCACGACCGCGTCCCGCAGGACCTCCGTCAGTGAGAGCAGCGCGTCCTCGCCCTCTCGCAACGAGCTGCGGCCGTATGACGGTCCCTCCGTCACTCCCACCGCGCCCCGTCCCTCCACGCTGGCGGACGGCCCCGCCGTGTCCGCGCGCGAACTCGCGGCCCTGGGGGGCCGGCTGCGTCCCTCCTCCGCTCCCGTGCCGGAGGACGTCTATGCCTCGGTCCGCTCGCACCTGACGCGCAGCCTGTCGAGCCCCTTCCTCACCGGCGGCGATGTGCAGGCCACGCACGATGCGCTCGGCTCCGTGCCTCGCGAGGCATACCGCGCCACGCTGGAGCGCATGGACCGTGACGGGCTGCTCGCCGCCTATGTGTCCCGGATGGATGCTCCGGCTCGCCAGGCCTTCCTCGAACAGGCCGCGTCCAACGGCGTCGTCTCGCGGCGCCCGGGCGGCGTGGAGGGACCGCTCGGCATGCCCGGACACCCGGAGACCTTCGTCAATGATCCGAAGCTGCCCGCCGCCCTTCGCGACGCGGTGAACGCCCACGCCACCGACACCGGCCGCGCCACCGTCGTCGCCTACGACGCCTACCTGCAACGCTATGGCGACGCCGTGGCCCGGGCCGGCAGCCTCCAGGCCCTTCGCGCGCTCGGGCCTCCCCGGTCGCTGGACCTGCGTGAGACGTCGCTCGGCCTCTCCTGGTCCGACCCCCAGCGCGAACGCTACGAGTCCGAGTGGAAGGCCGGCCTGGGACGCCCCCGACACTCGCTCGTCCAGGCCTACGGGACCGTCACCGCCCGCGCGCAGGTCCTCTCCGGCGAACGCCCCGCCGGGGCCTTCGTCTCCGCCGAAGCGAGCGCGTCCCTCGAGATGCTCCACTTCAAGCGCACGGCCCACGTCTCCGCGCGCGGCACCACCGACGTCCAGACGCAGGCGGGCGTCGCCTCCAAGGCCGGGCCTCTGGGCCTGGAGGTGATGATGGACGCGCACGGCAAGACGGAGGCCCAGCTCCAACTGGAGCTGGGCATCGCCAGCGTGAGCCGCGACTCGGAGGGCAAGGTGGAGCTGTCCCTGGGCGCCGGCCCTCACGCCCGCGCCCACGCGTCCCTCAACCCTCGCACCGCGGAGTTCGGCGGCGGCGTCTCCTTCGAAGCCTCCCACCAGGAAAGCCAGAGCCACGCGGGCCTCAAGCTGAGCTACGGCCTGCGCGGCCTCACCCCGGAGCGCGCCTCCCAGGCCGTCCGCGGTGACGTCCCCGGCCTCTTCAGCCGCCCCGGGGACCTGGACCCCGGCGTCGCCTGGGAGGCCCTGCCCGCGGAGCGCCGCGCCCTCTATGAACGGCAGGGCTGGACGCGCGAGGAGTGGTCCCAGGACGCGCGGCGCTGACTACCGCACGTTCGCCAGCAACAGCTTCTCCACCACCACCACGTCGTGCCACACGCCATCGAGCGGGGCGTGCTTCTCATGCACGCCCACCTCCCGGAACCCCAGCCGCTTCAGCAGCGCGCGGCTGAGCACGTTGGTGGCGAAGACCCGCGACGTCAGCTTGTGGAAGCCCGCGCCCTCCGCCTCCGAAGGTGGAGGCGCGCTCGGCGAGGCCGCGTTGTAGATGGCCGCGATGGAGGCGCGGTCCTCCCGTGTGGCGGCACGGAGGGTGGGCGGTGGGCTCACGGAAGGCGAGGGCCCTTCACCGGCGCGTCCTCTGACTCGGCCTCCGGGCGCAGGGAGATGGCGGTCCACAGCGCCAGGTGCCACGGGACGAAGAGCAGGGCCACGCCATAGGAGAACACGGCCATCGGGAGCGCGACGATGATCCACAGCACCGCCGCCACCCACAGCACCACCGAACCGATGGACTGCAGGTCCCGCGACCGGGAGTGGTGGCCCACCAGGGAGAGCAGCGTGAAGAGCCAGAGGACCGCGCCCGTGCCGAACGACACCTCGGCCGCCGCCGGTATCCGCAAGTAGCTGAGGAAGAACCACACCACCCCCAGGCCCGCCGACTGGTACAGCGCGCTCCCCAGCGCCAGGACGGCGTTGCCCACGCTCAGCCCCGGCTCCCTGCCGTCCGCGCCCTTCGTCTCCAGCAGCTCGGGCGGCAGCTCCAGCGCGTACGGGTAGCCCATGGCGAGCAGTGCCTCCTTCGCCGCGTGCCGCACCTTCACCCCGCCCGACCCCGTGGAGTCCCCCACCGGGTTGCTCCGGTCCAGCAGCCCCAGCAGCAGGTCCGCCCGCTCCCTCGGCGGTTCGTCCGGCGCGGCCGGCCGGCCCAGGCCCACGATGAGCGCGTCGATGTCCGCGCGCACCACCCCCGGCGAGCGCACCTCCTCCAGCAGGAGCGCCAGCGGCGGGGACGACTCCGCCGCGATGGGCGCGGCGACGTCGCCGGGCACCTCGTCGACGGAAGCGAGCGGCGGCGCGGAACGGAGGGCTTGCTGGGACATGGGTGCTCCTGGAGGGCAGTCATCCTCCGGCGGAGGCCCGGGAGCAAGGGGGTGGTACCTCCGTCCGGGGGCCAAGGGAGCGGCCTCCGGTGACAGGCCACCCGCCCCTCGCGTGCGCACCCTTTCCGGGCACACCCCTGACTTCCTCTTTCGCGACGAGCGAGGACACCCGATGCCGATGGAACGAGCGCAGCGGTTCGTGGACGCACTGTTGAAACTGGAGGAGCACGGCGACCTCGAGCCGCTGGTCGCCCTCTTCACCGAGGACGCGCAGGTGAGCAACGTCGCGTCACCCAACGTCTTCTCCGGCATCGACGGCGCCCGCCGCTTCTGGACCGAGTACAAGGGCACCCTCGGGCAGGTGAAGTCCACCTTCCGCAACATGATTGAGTCCGGTGACCGCGTGGCCCTCGAATGGGAGACGCAGGGCACCGCGCGCAACGGGGCCGCCATCGCCTACGAGGGCGTCTCCATCATCGAGTGGGACGGCGACCGCGTCCGTCGCTTCTTCGCCTACTTCGACCCGCACGCCCTGGGCCAGGAGCTCGCGCACGGCACCGCGGCCCGGTCGCAGGTGCCCTCGACGACACCGGCCTGACCCCCGAGCGCGACTTCCGGCGCTCCCTGGGGTTCTTATGGTTCCGCCCCTCCAGGGACCCGCTGACGGCGCAAGGTTCACCCGGACCCGGTGTGCACTGCCGTGCACCCGGACCGGGAGCCGGGGTAGCCTGGAATGGCATGGCCCGCCCTTCTCTGACGGGCCGCGTTGTCCCCCAGGAACCCCATGATGACTCGCGTCATTTCCCCTCTCCTGGCTGTCCTGCTCCTGGCGGCCTCCCCCGCTGGCGCGGCCTTCGCGCCGGACGCCCCCGTGCTCGTCGCCGCGGCCAAGCGCAAGCCCGTGAAGCGCAAGCCGGCGCGTCCCGTGTCGGGCACGGTGCAGGAGACCGCCCCCGCGGCGTCCCCCGCCGCCGCGCCGCCCATGACACCGGACGTCACACCGCCCGTGTCCGCCACGCCGGAGCCCGGCTCGACGGGCGCCGCCGCGCCGCAGGACACCGGCAGCGGCACGCCGTCCCCGGAGGAGCCCAGCCTGGACTTCGACCTGCTCACGCCGGAGGCGGAGGCGTCCAAGGGCCTGTTGGATCCAGACCTCCAGAAGGACCTGGAGACGCGCCGCACCATGCTCAAGCTGCACCAGGGCCTGGGCCTGGCCATGGCGGGCGGCCTCACCGCGGCCACGGTGCTGGGGCAGCTCCAGTTCAACGAGTCGTTCCGGGGCGGCGGGGACAACCGCACGCTGCTCGCCTGGCACCGGGGCGTCATCATCGGCACGTCGGTGCTGTTCGCCACGGTGGGGACGCTGGGCCTGCTGGCGCCGGATCCGGTGGAGCGCCCGTTCCAGTGGGACACGGTGACGTTCCACAAGATCTTCATGAGCCTGGCCACCGCCGGGATGATCACCCAGGCCATCCTGGGCATCCTGGCCACCCACAGCTACGGTGAAATCACGGAGCCGAAGTACGCAACCGCGCACCAGGTGGTGGGCTATGCCACGTTGGGTTGCGTCGCCGCGGGCATCGTCACGCTCACCTTCTGACCCTCATCCCCCTGTCGTGAATGTCTCCGCGCGCCGGCCGTTGTGCGGAGGCAAGCCGTATCCCCTCTGGAGGCCGCTGTGATTGCTCGACGACTCGTTCTGTCCGCTGCCCTGCTGCTCGCGCTGCCCGCCGCCGCGCAGAACGCGAAGATGTACTCGGTGAAGAAGGACGCCAGCTCCCTCACCTACAAGCTCATCCACAAGATGCACACCGTGTCCGGCAAGGCGCCGCCCAGCGAGGGCAAGGCCGTGCTGAAGCCGGACGGCACCCTCCAGGTGGCCGTGCGCGCGCAGGTGAAGGACTTCGACTCGCAGAACTCCAACCGCGACACGCACATGCTGGAGGTGACGGAGGCCTCCAAGTTCCCGCTGGTGGAGGTGAAGGCCGTGGGCACGGGCGTGAAGCCGCCCGCCACCTTCCCCGGCAGCGTGCCGGTGACCCTCAAGGGCAAGCTCACCTTCCACGGCGTGACGAAGGACGTGGAGATCCCCATGACGGTGAGGTTCGACTCCGAGAAGCAGGTGACGGCGGACGGCTCCTTCAAGATCAGCCTGGAGGGCTACAACATCGAACGGCCCACGCTGCTGCTCGTGAAGGTGGAAGACGAGCTGGTGCTGGAGCCGCACCTCGTCTTCACGGAGGGCACGTGAGCTCGTCGCGTCGGGACTTCTTCAAGAAGCTGCTGGGCACGGGCGTGGTGGTCGCGGGCCTGCCGCCCGCGTGCGCGCCCAACATCGACCCCGCGCCGGTGCTGGACGTGCCCATGCCCGGTGACGACGGCATCGTGGCGCTGGTGGTGCAGCGCTACCCGGACCTGTCCCGCGAGGGCGGCGCGGTGACGCTGCGCTTTCCGGGCGGCTCCGGGCAGGAGAACCTGCTGGTGGTGCACCCCACGGCGAACACCTACGCGGTGCTGTCCGCGACGTGCACCCACGTGGGCTGCCCCATGGGGTTCGACGGGACGGAGGCCGTGTGCCCCTGCCACCTGTCGAAGTTCTCACTCGACGGCAAGGTGACGCAGGAGCCCGCCACGGTGCCGCTCAAGACGTACGTGTGCACGTACAACGCGGGCACGCAGGTGCTGAGCATCAACATCAAGGCCGGTGACGACTCCTTCCCCGCAGTGGAGAGCGGCAAGGTGACGCTGACCTTCGCCCAGTTCCCGGACCTCCAGAACGCGGGCGGCATGGTGAGCGGCAAGCCCAGCGGCTACGGCAAGCGCATCTTCGTCTTCAAGCTGGACGACGGCTCCTACTCGGCGGTGGACGCGGACTGCCCGCATCAGCACTGCGAGGTGGGCTTCGAGGCGAGCATCGACGAGCTGCTCTGCCCCTGCCACGCGTCCACGTTCACCAAGACGGGCGTCGTCACGAAGGGCCCCGCCACCAGCGACCTGAAGAAGTTCACGGTGACCGCGGACGCGTCCGCCGTGGTCGTCACCATCGCCTGAGTCCCGGAGGCCCGGACGGGAGGCCCACCATGCCTCCCGTCCTCACGGGCCGGCCCGCTCAGCGCAGCCGGCTCCAGAACGAGCGCCGGGACGAGATGCGCTCCAGCGCCTCCTGGAGCTCCTCGTCCTGATCCGCGCGGCTCGCGATGTCCCCCAGCGCGATGATGCCCACGAGCCGGTCGTCGGGCTCCACCACGGGGATGCGGCGCACCTGGTGGCGGCCCATCAGCTCGATGACGCCGTGCAGGTCCTCCTCCGGCAGCACCGCCTCCAGCTCCTCCGTCATCACGTCCGCGGCGCGCAGGCCGTCCACTGCGCGCTGGCCGGTGAAGGCGCGCAGCGCCAGGTCGCGGTCCGTGACCAGCCCCAGGAGCCGCCCCTGCGCGTCCACGATGGGCACCACGCCGCAGTCCTCGTCCCGCATCAACTGCGCCACCTCGCGCAGGGAGCTGTCCCGGCGGGCGGTGCGCACCTGGCGGGTCATGATGTCGCGCGCGGTGAGCGGCTCGCGCCTCCAGCGGCGGCGCGAGGCCCCGGCCGCGGTGGAGGTGGCGCGGGACTCGCGGAGCCTCGGGTCCAGGGGGAAGGTCTCCTCCCGCCGCGGGGCCAGCCGGTCGCGCGGCCGCGCATCCTCGCGCGAGGCGGCGCGGCGCGAGCGGTCTCGCAGCAGGGGCTCCTCGCCGCCGTAGCCGCTGCGGTCCCATTCTCGGTAGTCCGCGCGCTGGGGCTGCATCTCCTGGACGGTGTCCTCGCCCTGGGTGCGCAGGGGGCCGGCGCCGTTGGCGTAGCGCGGGTCCCGGTCGTCGCGGCCGTAGGGGCCGGTGGTGCCGCCGTCGCGCTCGCCCTCGCGGTCCCTGCGCCAGGTGCCGGTGTCGTCCACGTCCGTGCGCACGCGGCCCAGGCGCCACGCGGCGGCGCGGTGGAAGCGCCCCTGACGGTCGGCGGGGAGCTCGTCGCGCCCGGGGCTCCAACCGCTCACGTCGGACTCGGAGCGCTCGCGCGAGCCCGGCGGCGCCACGTCCGGCGAGCGGTGCGTGGCCATCGCTTCGGTGGGAGGCGTGGAGATGTCCGCGCGCCCCAGGTCATGCCTGCCGTTTCCGTTGCTGTAGTCCTTGGTGCCCATGTGCGTCGCAAGCCTCCTCGACTTGCGAACATGGGAAGCGGGCCCGGACGCGCAAAGCTCCAGCCGGCCAGGTGCGGCGCCGCTCGCCCGTCCGCCCTGGCGCGCAGGCCCGCCCGGGCGGGGCGTCAGGCGATGGTGAGCGCGTCCCCCAGGTGCACCAGCCCCCGGAAGTCCTCCAGGTCCGCGCCCGCGTCCGGCGCGGCGATGGCCAGCGCGCCCCGGGGCAGCCCCTCCGCCAGCCTCGCCAGCAGCGAGCGGTGGGCCTTCGCGCGCGCGTCCTCCATGCCCGCCAGGTGCTCCAGCGCGCTGACGGCGTCCGTGTCCGCGGCGTTGCTCGCGTGCGGCTTCAGCGCGGCGGCCGGGGCCAGGCCTTCGTCCCGCGCCCAGCTCCGGTTGAGCACGTAGCCCGCGAAGGGCAGCCCCTTGGCCTGGAGCGCCTCCTGGAAGAAGGTGGCCTCGCGCAGCGCGGCGGCCTCCGGCGACGTGACGAGCAGGAACGCCGCGTCCTTCGACGACAGGTGCTCGCGCAGCCGGTCCGCGTGCAGGCGGATGCCGGCGAACAGGCCCCCGAAGGCGGCGACGAAGCTGCGCATCTCCTGCGCGAAGCCGCCGCCGAAGATGCCGTCCAGCACCTTGCCCACCAGCGCCTGCGCGCCCTGCCACAGCCTGCCCGCGCGGCCCTGCTCCTGCCCGAAGAGGGAGATGACCCGCTCATCCAGGAAGCGCGACAGGCGGCCCGGCGCGTCCAGGAAGTCCAGCGCGTGGCGGCTGGGCGGGGTGTCCAGGATGATGAGGTCGTAGTGGCCCTCCGCGATGAAGCCGTCCAGCGCCTCCGCGGCGGCGTACTCCTGCACGCCCGCGACCAGCTCCGACAGGAAGCGGTACAGGCGGTGCTCCAGGATGGCGCGCGCGGCGCTCTCCGTGGCGGACATCCGGCGCACCATGCGCTCGAAGACGACGCGCGGCTCCAGCATCCACACGTCCAGCCGCCCCTCGCCGCGCTTCCCGTCCGCGTACAGGCGCTCCGGAGGCACGGAGGTGGGCTCCGCGCCGTTCTCCTTCAGCCCCATGGCCTCCGCCAGCCGCCGCGCCGGGTCGATGGTGAGCACCAGCACCTTGCGCCCCGCGCGCGCCGCGGCCACGCCCAGCGCCGCCGCCGTCGTCGTCTTGCCCACGCCGCCCGCGCCGCACAGCACGAGGATCCGCTTGTCGCGCAGCATGCCGTCCAGGTTCATGGCGTGGCCTCCCGGCCGCGTGGCGCGGCCCCTTCGAGTGTGGACTCCAGCAGCTCCGCCAGCCGCTCCACCAGCGCCATGCCCGTCAGCGCCAGCTCCGGCAGGCCCCAGTGGGGCACGCCCACGCCCGCCGCCAGGCGCTGGCGGGCCTGCCGCGCGCGCTCCAGCCGCTCCAGGGCCCGCTGCCCCTGGTGCGGCCCGTGCGTCTCCAGCAGCCGCTCCAGCGCCGCGCGCGACTCCGGCGTGAAGGGGTCCTCCGGCATGCGGTTGAGCACCGCGGCGGACAGGGGCAGGCCCACGTCCCGGAGCTCGCCCACCAGCGCCAGCGTCTCGCTCACCGGCAGGGGCTCCGGCAGCGTGGTGAGCACCACGCCCGTGCGGGCGGGGTCCTGGAGCAGGTCCAGCCCCTCGCGCACCGCGCGCCCCACCGGCCCGCCCGGCATCAGCGACAGGATGCTCCGGGGCAGCGTGGCCAGCGCCAGCGCGTGGCCCGTGGCGGGCAGGTCCACCACCGTGAGCGGGTGCACCCGGCGGCCGTCCGGGTGCGAGAGGCGCAGGAGCGCCAGGAGCTGGAACATCAGCCCCATCTCCTTGAGCGCCGGGCCCGCCTCCAGGAAGCGCCGCAGCGCCCGCGAGCGCAGCGCCGCCTCCGCCAGCCACTTCACGGGCAGCGTCTCCTCCAGGAACAGCCGGTGCCCCTCCTGCGCGGACAGGCGCACGAAGGACAGGTTCGGCCCCGCGGGCACCACGCGCGGCCCGGCCTCCTTCACGCCCACCAGCCCCGAGAGCGCGGACGGGCCGCCCTCGTCCGGGGACAGCTCCGCCAGCAGCACCGGCCGGCCCGCGCGCGCCGCCGCCACCGCCAGCGCGGCGGAGAGCGTCGTCTTGCCCACGCCGCCCTTGCCCGACACGAGCACGGCGCGTCTGTTCCACAAGGACTCCAGCACCACGCCCCCATCCTCCGCGCCAGCGGCGCGACCCTTCACGGTGAGCAAGGAAGCGCGTCCCGACAACCGGCCGGCGATGCGCCCAGGGGCGACCGTCCGTCTGGCCGCCCGCTCCACGAGCATAGCGGCTTTCCGTCCACGACCCCCCGCACCCCTTCGCCGCGCTGACCCGGCCGTGACACAACGGCCACGCACAAACGCCATGACGCGACGTGCGAGGAATGACCCGGCCCGGAGGGACACGTGGCGTGCGCGCACGCGTGACCCGGGGGGTTGGACGGGCGGACGCCGGGGGAAAGAAGGGGTCACGGACTGGTGACGGCCCCCGGGTTTTGGGTACCCTGCGGCCCTCTGCGTGGGAGAGGGCATGGTGGTGATGCGGGAGTGGGTCTTCGGGACACAGCGTGTCTCGCTGGAGTCCTCCGACATCCTCTGGATCAAGGTCCGGGGAGCGTTCTCAGAGACGGATGTGCGGGCGCTGGTGGACGTGTTCCACGAGCTGGGGGCGAGCCCGGAGAAGCCCCTGTACCTCGTCGTGGACCTGAGCAGCTCCGAGGGGCTGTCGGTCGCGCCGCGCAAGTACCTGGCCGAACATGTGAGCACCACGTGGTTCCGCGCGGCCGTCTTCTTCGGCGCCAAGCGCACCCACCGGGAGGTGCTGCGCGCGCTCGTGGTGGCGCTCAACTTCATCCGCGACACGAAGCTGGAGGCGGAGTTCGTGGACTCGGAGGCCCAGGCCCGCGCGTGGCTGGAGTCCCACCGGCGCCGTCACGAAGCGGCGCCGCGCTGAAGCCGCGCCTGGGGCGCTCGCCTCAGTGGACGGCCCAGCGCTCGGCGATCTCCTCGCACGCGAGCACCACGTCCCCCAGCCGGCGGATGTGCGCGCGCGGCGCGACGAACAGCGAGCCCGCGAACACGTCCACCACCGTCATCAGCCGGTGGTCCGCCGGGCCCAGCCGGCACAGGTGCTGCTCCGCGAAGCGCTGCAACAGCGTGCCAATGTACTGGCCGCTGCGCTCGTCCAGCGGGTGCGTCTTGGAGAAGTAGAGCTTCATCAACCCCACGCGCGGGTTGCCCTGCTTGTCCAGCCGCTGCACCACCACCTCCGGGCGCACGCTGATGGTGACGCCGGCCATCTCCAGCACGGGCGGCTCCGCGCCCACCGCGCTGATGATGGCGTCGTCCAGATCCAACCACGGCACCAGGTCCGCGAAGCGCTCCAGCGCCTCCGAGCACAGTTGCATGCGCTGCGCCTCGAACTCCGTCTGCGGCACCGCGCAGGCGAACCGGCGCTGGGACTCCCGCAGCACGCTCAGGTCCAGGCCCCGGCAGAGGAACTCCGTGATGGCCTGGGACGCCTCCGGATAGCGCAGGTACTGGGCCTCCGGCGGGTGCTTCTGGTCGTGGATGATGCGCTTGCGGCGGGCCGGCGTGGCGACCAGGTACTCGCCCAGCTTGTTCACCGAGACGCGCGGCAGTTCACGGGTTTCCGTCATGGTGTTTCCCCCTCAGGAATGCTGTCGGAATGGGTACACAGTACAGAGGGGGTCTGACATCCAATGGACAGGGATGCCTTGTACGAAAGGGCAGGAGCGCGTCCGGGCACTTCCCCGGGGTGGTGGGGTCCGGCGTAGGGTTTCCTCCAGTAGCCGGGGGGAGGACCGCATGGAGCAACAGATTCGCGAGTGGACGTGTGGCGCGCACCGCATCCGCATGACGGCGCCGGACGTGTTGCACACGAAGTACACGGGCGTGGTGGGGCTGCAGGACGCGAAGTGGGCGCTGCGCGTCTACGAGGAGATGGCGGCGCAGGGGCCGTTCTACCTGGTGGCGGAGGTGCCGGGGTCGGAGCTGCCCGCCGAGTCGCGCAAGTACCTGGCCAACAACGTGCGCGCGGAGTGGATGCGCTCGGTGGTGTACGTGGGGTCCGACCTGTCACAGCGCGTGGTGGGCAAGGCGATGTCCGTGGCCATGCTGCTCACCGGCCACGCGTCCAGCTTCGACACGGTCTTCGTGGACACGATGGCGCAGGCGGAGGCGTGGGTGGACGCCCACCGGTTGGATCACGCCCCGCGCCGCGTGGGCTGACGCCTCACTGTCGGACGTGACGAAGGGCCAGGCCGGGACGGATGCCCGGGTCCTGGCCCTCGCTGTTTCCAGGCGCCGTGCGCGGCGGCCGGCTCAGCGCTCGCGGTCCGGCATGCGGTCCGGGTGGCCGTAGCGGTACACGTCGGACACCGGGTTGGTGCCCGCGTCGCTGCGAGGGCCGTCGCCGTCCGGCATCTCGTCGAGCGATGCCCCCGGGGCGCGCTCGCGCGGGTCATACGGATGCACGCCGCTGGCGTGGCGCGTGTCGCTGTCGTCCTCCTCGGTGCGCGGGCGGACGCCCTTCTCGTCGGCCTCGGTCAGCTCGCGGCGGGGCTTGCGCTCGTCTTCCTCCTCCTCGTCCTCGCGGGAGCGCTGGGGCGTCGGGTCCTCGTGCGGCGCGGAGCCCTGGCCTTGGCGCGGGTGGGTCGGACGCCCGTAGAAGTCCTCGGCGGGCTGCGGGGGTACGGGATGCGTGTCGGTGCTGGCCATGAAGGATGCCCTCCGTCGGAGGAGGTTCTTCATCGCCCCCTGCGTCCGGCAACCTGCTCCGGAAGCACCCGCCCGGGCCTGGAGGGCAGGCAGCCGAGCGTCGAGGCCCTCCCGTGCGCGGCGTCAGGGCGACACGAGGAGCGAGCCTGGCCCGCCGGATCAAGCCCACAGGGTGAATCCAACCCTGAGTTGGGAGCTACCAGTCCCGGTCAGGCTTCGTCGTCGGGGAGGAGCGTCCGGAGAACCTCGTCATCAGGACCGAGCGGGCGCCATCCAGCGGGGGGATTGGCACGAAGTGCCTCCCTGGCCAGTCGAACCCTCCCCTAATGGGTTTCTGGGGTGTATCCAGCACGGTCGGCCAGCCGTTTGGGAGATATGCGCACAGTTCTCGCACGAACTGCCCGCGAACGAGGCGTGTGACCCGATGGCTGCGCTCCGCCTCGGCCACCAGTCCTCTGAAGACCTGCACACCGGCAAGGTCCTCTCGACCAGTCTCCTCGGCCAGCGCCACCAGCGAAGCAGTAGGGTGGGCCTCGGCAAGGTCAGTGAGTGAGTCGAAGCCGAGTTCGCGGACGCGCTCATGGTCGCGCAGTACCTCCATGATCTGCCGATTCCACTCACCGGGCCAGGTGCGCCCCAGCTTCCAGTTCCCCCCGCCGTGAATCGCCTCATGGTGGGCCTGCTCCAACCGGACGCAGAATGGGTCGATGTCCATGTCACCCCTGAAGCCGCGTTGCTCGAACCATTCGCGGTGCTCTTGCGAAAGCACGTGATGTTTTGGGGCGTCCGACATACCCGCCCCCGCGCTGTTCCGTCCCCGACCACCGGATTCCCCCGGGGAGGGGCGATATGGGGGCAATGGGGCGCGGTCCTCTGGCAGGGCGTGAAGCCGTGCAATGGGGGGGCCGAGTCGTCCGCTGCTCGGCTCCCATGCGCCTACTCTTGGGGCTGGAGAGGATTCAACAACCCCGCTCGGTCCAACAACTCGCGCACTCGCTCGGCCAGCGCTACGTGTTCCGTGTTGCTGACCGTGAAGCGCTCGGGGGTCAGGACGATGAGCATGCCCTTGTCCTCCACGGGTTCGATGCGCACTGGGGCAGGGAGCGGAGGCACCGTGCCTCGACGGGCTGACAGATAGGTGACCCAGCCGACGTGCGGAGCCCCTTTGGCACGGCGGGGCTTTGCCAAGTCCCGGTGTTGCTCCGAAATCGCCACGCCCCAATCGGGTTCCCAAGCCGCAGCCGTCTTGCCCAGGAGTGCAGTCAGCGCAGATGCCGTCACGAGCCTGTCCTGGCTTGGGCCTTTGCTTGGCAACGTGAAGACACAGCGGTTCCCTCCACCTTCAGAGTACGCCCCGCATCGGACGAGGAATCCGCTGACTTCGTAGTCATCACTTGCTCCACTCCAGCCACCAACGCTGAAACCAAGATCTTCAAAGATCCGATCCTTGCCCTGCCGGACAAACAACTCCAATTCGGCAGGGTCGGGACGAAGCGGTTTCTTCAAGGCATCCCTGCGAGACTTTCCCTGCTGGTACCAACTCGCCAGGGATGGATCCACACTGGGGAGTCCCGCAAGCAGGGCGCCCATTCGCCGAGCACATTCCTCGGGCGACTCTCGCCTGGGTCCCCAGTAGGCTCCTGCGTAGTAACTCTCGCTCACGGTCCACTGCTCCTCATGGAAGAGGCAGGGTGAAGACAATTTCAATCCCCTCAACCTCGTTGGCGTCCAGCAGCTTCCGGATGGCGTTGGCTGTCTTCTCTTCCGCGACATGCCACCGAATCGGCGTGCCCCCTGCTGCCCTGAGTTGTCGCTCGGCCTGATCGAGGAGGCTCTTCGCGCCTGAACTCTTGAACCAGAATTTCGGATCCAAGTTGTCCATGAACTTGTTCGCATAACCCGGCCCCTTGGCCTCCAGGAGTACGCCCTCCTTGAAGCCGTCGAACCTCACGCCGCCGGCCTTCGTGCTCGTGCCTCCGACCCAATACGCCTCATCCGCCGTGTGCCCGGTGATCTGCTCCTGGTAGCGCCGGGCACGCGGGGACATCGACTCGTTCGCGGGCCCCCATTGTCCAGGTCCCTTGGCGGGCGCTCCTCCCTTCGAGGCCATATTGGCCCGCTGAAGGATGATGGCTGCCCCTGGGCCTCCGTTCAACACCGCCGCCGCGCGCCCTGCCGGCACCGCGACGCGCTCCAGGGCCAGCGCGCCCTCCGCAGATAGCGAGAGCACCGGCACCGAGACTTCCGCGCCCAGCGCCATCCCCTTCAGCGTCCGTGTCGTGGCAGACGCCGCGCCCCCCGTGAGGAGCAGGCCCGTCGTGAGCCGCGACACCTCGCGGATCTGCTCGCCACGGGTCATGGACTGGAAGCGCTCCCAGTACACGGGCGAGGACGCGATGAGCGCCGCCACACCCGTTGGGAGGTGGCTCAGCCCCGTGAGGCTGTCCACGGGACGCGTGAGCAGTTGTCCCAGCGCGTGGTACAGCTCCACGAGCGCGTCTTCCGCTCCATCAAGGGTGCGGCTGAGGACGTCCGCGTCGTCGTACACCTCCGCCAGGGGCCGCCAATCCGAGGCCTGGAGCCGCGTGTCCACTGCGCGGAAGACACCGCCCTTGCCGCTGTAGAAGCGGCCCAACTCGAAGCCATGCGCACGGAAGGCGCCGTCCTTCCACTCAACCGTCGCCACCTTCTGCTGCGTGCGCCCGGTGAGGGCCCACGCCAGGTAGCCGTCCGGGCGCAGCACCGCTACCTGCTCCCGGGAGAAGCGCTCCACCCGCCGCAGCAGCTCCTGCCGCGTGACGTCGCCTCCTGCCATCACCTCGCGCAGGAGGAAGCCCGCGGCCATGCGGGGTGGGAAGGTGCTCAACGTGACGGGCTTTCCCAGCAGCACCTCCAGCAGACGCGCGGCTTGTGCGGGCGTCAGCCCCCCTCCCAGAGGGCGCTCGTCCCGCGCTTCCAGGCCCGCGTTCGTCAGCAACCGCTCCCAGATGTCCGACTGCGAATCGTCAGGGTGGGTGACGTCCGCCGTGGCCACCATGCGAACGGGGCTTGCCCTCGTCACCACTTCGCGCACGGCCTTGCGGCGGTACAGCGGCGGCGCTTCCTCATGGGAAGTGACGCTCGGCATCGGAGCGGATGCACGCGGCGCCTCGTCGTTCGATACCCATCCCCCAGGGGAATCCGTGGCCGTGGGGGACGCGTAGCTCAGCGTCCTTCCAGGCGCGTGCGGCACTGAAGCGCATCCGGTGAAGAAGAGGGCCACGCACCCGAGCAGGACTTCAGCGCGCATTGTCCACCCCCAGGCCCACCGACGCGAAAGCCCCCGGCCGCAGCGTCCCGTCACCTACTGGGAACAGCAGCGTGCCACCCGTGGCCACCGCGTAGAGCTTCCCCTCCATGACTCGCCAGCGCGCTTCCGCCGCGCCCAGGTAGCGCGCCCCAGGTTGACCCAAGCCCACGCCCAGCCCCTTCACCGCCACTTCCAGGCTGCGCTCCAGGAGCTGCACCGCCACGCGCCCGTCCGCGTCCAGGCGGCCCCAGGAGAAGGCCTCCGCGCTCAGCGACACCATCAGGTGCCGTTGCAGGCCGCGATAGCCTACGGCATCCCATCCCACGCGAGCCTCGGCCTGGAGCGAGGACCCGTCCGGAAGGGGAACGGACGCCAGCGGCACGCCCTCCGGGCCCACTGCCTGGAATCGCGCCAGCTCGTAGTCCGGGCCGAAGAAGCCCTGCCGGAAGCCGCCGTGCTGCCTGCGCGCCTCCAGGCGCAACGACACATCCCACGCGGGGGCCACCGCGTCCGCCCCCATGCCCAGCACCGCGCCCCAGGTACCTCCAACGCCCGGCCGTCCTCCCCAGCCCGCCAGCAGGTGCGCTTCCAGCCCCGGACGCCTCAGCACCACCGCCGTTGCGTCCAGGTGCGCCAGCGTCACGGACGGCGCGTGGCCTCCGGCCCGTCCCCAGTCGTGCACGGCGGAAACAGCGAGCGAATAACGCCCCGGTGGCTGCGCGGCGCCAAGGAGAACGCGCCCCACGTCCAGCGCGACCTCCGCCCCCATCAACCGCGCGCCCAACACGTCCGAGGCGAAGGCCTCCGTGTAGAGCGGCCCCACGGTTGCGGTGAGGAATCCCCCGGCCGGGTGGTAGTCCGGGTTCGTCCGGTTGGAGTAGCGGCGCACCAGATGCGCCGACAGCAGGCTGTAGTCCTCCAGGGCCCCGAGCCACACGCCGACGGGCGCCGCGTCCGAGCCCAGCTTGAGGCCGCGCACGAGCTGGCCCCAATCAGAGAGGCTGTCCCAGTCCTCGCGTCGCACGAAGCCCGCGTCCCCTCCGCCACCCCAGAGCCGCAACCGCACGGGCGCGCCCAGGTTGAGGCCGAACTCCGCGCCTCCGTCGAGAATGAGTGTCGGCTCCACCTGGAGGAAGCCCTCGCTCGAGCCGACGCCCACGCGCGGCAGAAAGGCCAGCGTTGTCGCCTCCACGCGCAGCAGGTTGCGCCAGGCCTCGTCCCATGTGCGCCGTTCCTCCTCCACGGGCGGCACCCGCGGAACGGCCCCGGCCCATGCGGCGACCGGCAACAGCAGCCACAGCCAGACAGCCCCACTTCGCGTCATTCGCATCCACGCCCCCTGGGAGTGACACCTCCCAAGGTGACCAAAGGACATACGTCTGACATTCAGCCCGGCACCCACCAGCCGCGCACCCCTGCCCAAGGGGGGAAGGTCGGCTGACTGCTAAGGCCGTGTCAGTCGCAGGGCGCCCGGTCCCGGCTCCGTCGTCGTCTCGTCCGCGCTGCGCGGCGGGTGTGGCTCCGTGGGGATGGCGTCCTGACTCCGCGGCGGAAAGGCCGGGACGATGCCCCCCTCGTCCTCCAGCACATTCAGCTCCTCCAGGGCCTCGCCGCCTTCGAAGAGGGCGGTCTCTACTTCCTTCACCGCATCCGCGGCGCTGTACGGCCCCAACCGCGCGAGCTGCCCGCGCAGCTCCAGCTCCAGCGCCGCCGCTGTCGGGTAGCGAGACGCCGGCTCCCGGCACAGCAGCCGGAGGAAGACGGAGCGCAGCGAGGTGGACAGTCCGAACGCGGCCTCCTTCACGTCCTTCCCGCTGAACACCATGGCGCGCTGGACGGCGTCCTCCACGACGGGCGGCAGGTGCATGTCCATCGTCGTGGCCAGTGCAGCGAGCACGCGTTGGCTCTGCTCCCGCGAGAGCCGCGGAGACTCGTCCTCCACCTTGAGGTTCCCCGGGTAGTAGAGGTGTCGCCCCGTGGCGAATTCCAACAGCACCAGTCCCAGGGAGAAGAGGTCGCTTCTCGCATCCGTCACCGCCCCCACCAGCGCCTCGGGAGAAGCGTAGATGACTTCCCCTGGAGGACGCGGCAGCGTCGTGGCCAGGCGCCCTTGCAGCCTGGAGCAAGCGACGCCGAAGTCCGTCAGCACCACGCCCCCGCCAGGCCGCAGGCGGATGCAGCCGGGGTTGATGTCACGGTTGACGATGCCCAGCGAGTTGCCCGCGTCGTCCGTGCGGGTGTGCGCATGCGCGAGGGCCGCCGCCACCTCCGCGCCCACGTAGAGGACGAAGGCCTCGGAGAAGTAGCGCCCACGCAGTTGGGCGATGGTGAGGAGGGTGTTCAGACTGAAGCCTTCCACGCACTCCATGACGGCGCCCAGGCCCCGCGCCTCCCCGAACTTCATCTCGAAGAGGCCATGGACGCGGGCGATGTTGGGGTGCTGGAGGAATTGCGCCAGCCGCACCTCCTCTTCCAGCCGCGCACGCGCACGCTGGAACTTCTCTGGCACGGCCCCTTCCGGCAGGGGCACGCACTTCACGAGGACCTTCCCCTTGTAGCCGGAGGGCGTCCGGGGCCGGGCGAAGAGGACGCGCTCGCCATTGCGGCCGATGCCCAGTTCTTGGAAGAACTCGTAAGCGATTCCCGCGTGGGAAAAGAGGACCGTGCCCCCGGCGAGCCGGGAGTCAGCACCACGGGACATGAAGGGGGCTCCTGAATGCCCGCGCGAGGGAGCCGCGCAAAGGCAGACGGGAAACTACCCCCGGCTGCCTCCACACGTGAACGACGCCACGGGTCATCTATTTCAAATTTTCCTGCTATCCCCGGAATGGGCCCCGCAGCGACGGAAACGCAACGAGCCTTTACGTTCCGGTCTCAGGGCCAGCGGTCCACGGCATACGCCACCTGGACACGCGATTGGCGAACTGCCCCCGGCTCGGAGCCCTCCCAAGCCTTATGTGGGCCCTTCAACCCAACGGCAAAGCACACCGGCAGCGTGCGTCCGTCCGGGAGGTGCGCTTCGGTGTAGCGGGCCAACAGGAACGTCCCATCTCCCGTCCACAACCGGCCGGAGAACACCGTTCCCTCGGGGATTGCATAGCTCGCCGTGAAGACAACCCCTGTCACGGGGCCATCCCTGAACACCCCTTCATCACCAGGATCGCCCGGCTGGCTCCTGTCGACGGTGACCTGCACGGAAGATTGGTTCGGCACCATACCGAGCCATCCTTCGTCTTTTCCTCGAAACATGGCGGTGCGCGCTTCCTCGGGGCACGCCCCTGATTCAGGACGCACCTGGGAGCTGCTGGGGCAGCCTAGCTGCAAGGCGACGACAGCGCTTGCCGCAGCACACTTCGCGAGGAACTCCGCCCTGGTGCTGGAGGTGAATTCCTTTTTGGACGGGCTTGCGACGATGGGAGCACGCTTCACGGCGGAGCTTTCCTTCCGGACAGGAGCAAGAGGGGGTAAAGCTACCCCAGGGGACGACGCAGCCAGCATGTCGCCCGTGTCAGGCGAGGGGCCCGCATCCTGGAGGGACAGGGGCGCTGGAACGAGGGAGGCGACTCCCGCGTCCCCAGGCGAAGTGGGCGCGGTCGGGTGCGCCACACCCTGACTGGAGACTGGAGGCGATGCGGGACGCAGCCACAGGAAGGCCCCCGCCACGGCCGCCACGACGAGGAGCGCCACTCCGGCATCCACTACCCGAGCCCTCCTCACGCGGCGGGCGGGGGGCGTTTCCTCATCCGTGTTGGAGGCGGGAGCAGCCGGTGGCCTCAGCGAAGGGGCATGAACGGGCACGGTCCACTCCGGCCCCGCCTCCCCCAGCAGTGCCGCCAGTTCGCGCCGCATCACCTCCGCCGTGGGTGGGCGCTGCTCGGGCTCGCGCGCGATGAAGCGCATCGCCACGTCACTGAGTCCCGCCGGCACCCGCGCGTTCAATTCCCGGGCGGACCTGGGCACCCAGCGTCCCTCCACGGCCGCCTTCGGGGAACCGCTCGCGGGCTCCGCCGTTGTCAGCACGTCATAGAGGCAGACGCCCAGCGCGTAGACGTCATCCGTCACCTTGAACTCGTAGCGCGCCCCCTTCTCGTCTCCATGCTCCTTGAAGAAGCGCGCAGCCTCGGGCGAGCGATAGCGGCGGGTGCCGGGCGGCAGGGGCGCATCCGTCAAGTCCTCGGCGTGCGTGTAATCGCCAGCGCTGAAGTCGAGGATGGAGGGCTCGCCGTCCTTGGCGCGTACCATGATGTTGGCGAGCTTCAAGTCGCGGTGGAAGACGCCGCGCCCATGCATGTACTCCATGGCGCCTGCGAGCTTCTCGAATACGCGGACCACCTCCTGAGCCGTGGGGTGCATCCGCTCCACCCACTCCGCCAAGGTGTAGCCCTCTACGAAGGAAAGCAGGACGTAGAGCCACCCCGTTTCGAAGTCCGGGAAGCGACCGTGGCCGTGCACGCCGACAATGTTCGGGTGCGTCAGGTGAACGAGGCAGCCCAGCTCACGCTTCAGCCGTGCGTCCGCCTGCTCCGCGTCGCCGCTCCCGGGCCGGTGCATCGCGATCTTCATCGCGAAGGGGCGGCCGTTCATCTCCACGCGGTAGACGGCACCGTAGGTGCCAGCGCCCAGCAGTTTCACCACGCGCCAGCCGTGAATCATGTACCCGGGCGGGAGCTGCGCGGGGTGGTGGATGACCGTCAACATGGCCGACCTCTACAGCGCAACAGACGGAACGAGAAGAGGACGTGTGCCCGTGGCATCCACCAATTCCAAGCGGAGCAACGTACCCCGCACCCAGGCAGGCTTCTCCGTCTCCAGCACGACGGTGCCAACCTCTCCGGGCCCAATCCGCGGCTGCTTCATGTGAACGCCGAGCACCTGCACCGGCACACCGCCCGCTGAACGGATGAGGCGCGCTTCCGTAGGCGTCCAGGGCGTCTTGCCGTAGTTCTTCACCTTCATGGACACCACTGCCCATGCGTTGGCCCGAAAGCTGACGCCGTCCAGGATACGCAGTGACGACTGCATCTCCGTCTTGGACTGAAGGTCAACCCTGCTAGTCGATACCCCATCCTCGTCAAGAAGCCCCGCCAGCGCGAGAGCCGCAGGGCTACCCGCATCGCCGCGTGCGCGGAGCGCGGCAAGTTCGGCGTCCTTCGCCGCAAGCTGGGCGCGCACCTCGGACAGCTCCGCTTGAAGTGCATCGGGAGCCAGTGGCCGACGGGACACTTCCACGCGGGTGTCCACCACTGCCGGGTGCGACACGAGCGCGAAGACCGCATGCTCTGGGAAGGCCCCATCCGCGAAGCGCACGCGGAGCATCAGATGCTCACCCGCGCCCAACTCCATCACGGGCTCCAGGTTGATGGCGCGCTCGCCCACGTCCACGAGCTTGAAGCGAGTGCGGCCCTCCAACTCCAGGGAGGCCCGGTCCAGCGCCGAATCGAGAACAAGGGTCGTCAGGATGCCCGCCGCGACTGGAACCTCCAGGACGGGCTCACCAGGGCGTGGGAGCACCACCCGCCTGTCCCTGCGCTCGCGGACCGATGATGCCGACTGAGCCTGGGCCGCCGTGAAGAGAAGCAGTCCCCCGAGCACGAGGGGCAGGTTCAACGCGGAGAAGGGGAAGGGCAAGCGGGGCGGCCTCCGCTCGCGAAACTACCAAACCGGCAGGAGCCACAGGCCTGGAAACTCCGCTGACGGTCCACGGGCAAGGAGCGGGTCTCCCCGCACACATGGTCGATGTTCTGAAAGAACACCGGCCCCTGCGCGGGGTCTACGTGTGCTGTCAGTGCGGATGGTCAGCCATCCCTCCGTTGGCTTGATGCGGCGACCGCTGGAGCGCTGCTTGTGTCATGGGAGCACATGGCAGCCCTGGGCCCGCGGGCAGAGCCACCTTGACGTTCAACAGGTGAGGACGGGGCGCAACAGCCCAGCCCTGGCCAGCAGTTCACTCACGCGCCTCGCCAGCGCGATGTGCTCGGGATCACTCGCGGTCAAATGCGCAGGGGTCAGGATGACGAGCGCGCCTCTGTCCTCAACAGGCTCGACGCGAACAGGGGCAGGGAGCGGTGGCACCGTTCCGCGATGCCGCGACAGGTACGTGGCCCATCCCACGAAGGTTCCCGTCGAGCCGTCCTCTGACAGAACGTCACGAAAGTTCGTTGAAGTAGCCACGGCCCAATCAGGCGCCCATGCGGCCTCCATCATTCGGAGCAGAGCGGCCATCATGGGTGCGGTCAGGAGGCGGTCCGCATTGTGGCCCTTACGTGGCAATTTCAGGACACATGAATTGGGCGTAGCCCCGCAGTAGTCCCCGCACTTGATGCGTAGCTCCGCGCTGTCGGCTCCGGTTCCCCCATTGCCGAACCAGAAGCTGAAGCCGAGATCCTCGAAAACAGGTCCCCCCTTCTCTCGATTGACTCCGCTTCGGAACAACTCCGTGAGCGTGGCCAGGTCGGGAGGCATGATCGGATGCTGGTGCGCATCCTTTTTTGACCTTGTGGGCTTGTACCAGCGCGACAGGAATGGGTCGCTCTGCGCCAACAGGTTGAGAAATGTTGCCGTTCGCTCGGCGCATTCTTTGGGTGACTCCTTCCGAGGTCCCCAGTACGCCCCCACGTAGTAACTGTCCGCGAAGGTTTCCATTGTGTCGGACACGATGACCTTTCCCTCAGAGCGCCGGAGTGTGAAGAACCTTCACGCCTTCAACACCCGCTTCCCGCAGTAGTGAGCGTAGAGCAGCAGCGGCTTTCTCCTCCGCGACATGCCACTCGATCCAGACACCCAGGCCCCGCGCCTTCTTGGTCTGTCGCTCCGCCTGCTCGATAAGGTCCTTGGCCCCAGAGTGGCGGAACCAATCCTTGGGCTCCAGTTCATCGAAGAACCTGGCATACCCGGGGCCTTTTGCCTCCAGCAGTGCGCCGTCCTTGAAGCCATCGAACTTCACGCCTCCACTGCTCTGGCCCATGCCTCCGACCCAATACGCCTCATCCGCCGTGTGCCCGGTGATCTGCTCCTGGTAGCGCCGGGCGCGCGGGGACATCGACTCGTTCGCGGGCCCCCATTGTCCAGGTCCCTTGGCGGGCGCTCCTCCCTTCGAGGCCGTATTGGCCCGCTGAAGGATGATGGCTGCCCCTGGGCCTCCGTTCAACACCGCCGCCGCGCGCCCTGCTGGCACCGCGACACGCTCCAACGCCAGCGCGCCCTCCGCAGATAGCGAGAGCACCGGCACCGAGACTTCCGCGCCCAGCGCCATCCCCTTCAACGTCCGCGTCGTGGCAGACGCCGCGCCTCCGGTCATCAGCAGGCCCGTCGTGAGCCGCGACACCTCGCGGATCTGCTCGCCACGGGTCATGGACTGGAAGCGCTCCCAGTACATGGGTGAAGCCGCGATGAGCGCCGCCACACCCGTTGGGAGGTGGCTCAGCCCCGCGATGCTGTCCACGGGACGCGTCAGCAATTGGCCCAGCGCGTGGTACAGCTCCACGAGCGCGTCTTCCGCTCCATCCAGGGTGCGGCTGAGGACGTCCGCGTCGTCGTACACCTCCGCCAGGGGCCTCCAATCCGAGGCCTGGAGCCGCGCGTCCACTGCGCGGAAGACACCGCCCTTGCCGCTGTAGAAGCGGCCCAGCTCGAAGCCATGCGCTCGGAAGGCGCCGTCCTTCCACTCGACCGTCGCCACCTTCTGCTGTGTGCGCCCGGTGAGGGCCCACGCCAGAGCGCCATCCGGTCGCAGCACCGCTACCTGCTCCCGGGAGAAGCGCTCCACCCGCCGCAGCAGTTCCCGCCGCGTGACTTCGCCACCCTCCATCACCTCGCGCAGGATGAAGCCCGCGGCCATGCGAGGCGGAAAGGTGCTCAACGTGACGGGCTTGCCCAACAACACGTCCATCAGACGCGCGGCTTGCGCGGGCGTCAGCCCCCCTGCCAGAGGCCGCTCGTCCCGCGCTTCCAGGCCCGCGTTCGTCAGCAACCGCTCCCAGACGTCCGGCTGCGAATCGTCAGGGGAGGTGACGTCCGCCATGGCCACCCTGCGAACAGGGCTTGCCCCCGTCACCACTTCGCGCACGGCCTTGCGGCGGTACAGCGGCGGTGCTTCCTCATCGGGCGTGACGCTCGGCACCGGAGCGGATGCACGCGGGGCTTCGTCGTTCGATACCCACGCCCCAGGGGCATCCGTGGCCGTGGGGGACGCGTAGCTCAGCGTCCTTCCGGGCGCGTGCGGCACGGATGCGCAGGCGGTGAAGAGGAGGGCCACGCACCCGAGCAGGACGTCAGCGCGCATTGTCCACATCCAGGCCCACGCCCAGCCCCTTCACCGCCACTTCCAGGCTGCGCTCCAGGAACTGCACCGCCATGCGACCACGGGCGCCGCGTCCGGGCCCAGCCTGAGTCCGCGCACCGGGTTGGCCCCAGCAGGAGTGCCGGTGTCCGTCCGTGCGTCGCACGAGGTCAGCGTCCCCCCCACAGCCCCAGAGGCGCAACCGCATGGGCGTGCCCAGCTTGAGGCCGAACTCCGCGCCTCCGTTGGAAATGACGGTGGACGCCACCTGGATGAAGCCCTTGACCCGCAACAGCAGCCACAGCCAGACAGCCCCACTTCGAGTCATTCGCATCCACGCCTCCTGGGAGTGACACCTCCCAGGGAGAGCAAAAGACACACGTCTGACATGCGGCCGGGTATCGAGGCCCTCCCGTGCGCGGTGTCAGGGCGACACGAGGAGGATGCCCCCGGCGAGCGCGGGTGCCTCGTCATCGCCGATGGCGCGCACGTGCCCGTAGCCGAGCTGCCCGGAGGCGTTGAAGCCCCAGCACAGCGCACGGCCGGAGGAGAGCACGGCGCACGTGTGCTGGCCGCCCGCGGTGACGGACGTGGCGGGAGCGCCGCCCACGTCGATGACGGCGGCGCCGGGCGCGGAGAGGGAGCGCGTGTTGGCGTACCCCAGCCGTCCCCGGGCGCCGTTGCCCCAGCACTGGAGCTGGCCGGACTCGAGCAGCGCGCAGGTGTGCTGTGCGCCGGCCGCGACCTGGACCGCGCGCAGGCCCGCGCGCAACGCCACCGCGGTGAGGGGCGTGGCGTAGTCGGGGTTGCCGTTGCCCACCTGGCCCCAGGCGTTGGCGCCCCAGCAGCGCAGGGCGCCGGTGTCCAGCAGGGCGCAGGTGTGCTGGGTGCCCAGGGCGAGCTGCACGGCGGTGCCGCCCACGTCCACGTCCCCCGCTGACGACGGCAACTCGGTGTCACCGACATCGTCGTCACGGTTGTAACCCAGTTGTCCGTAGGCGTTCGCGCCCCAGCAGCGCGGACGGCCGGAGAAGAGCAGGGCGCACGTGTGGTCCCCGCCCGCGACCAGGTCCTGCACGGGGGCGCCGACGGGGACGTCGGTGGTGGGCGGAGGCTCGTCGTCGCCCAGCGTGTCGGTGTGGCCCAGGCCCAGTTGCCCGTGGGTGTTGTCGCCCCAGCAGCGCACGTGGCCGGAGGTGAGCAGCGCGCAGGTGTGGCGGTCACCCGCCGTGACGCGCAGCGCGCGGGCGCCGCCCAGGTCGACGGTGCCCACGGTGGCGATGGGCTCGTCGTCGCCGATGGCGCGCGTGTGGCCCAGGCCGAGCTGGCCGGAGGCGTTGGCGCCCCAGCAGCGCACGCGCCCGGTGGAGAGCAGCGCGCAGGTGTGGCCCAGGCCGGTGGCCAACTGCACGGCCTTCTCGCCCGGGGCGAGCGGCACGGGGCCCTTCGACGCGGGCGTCTCGTCGTCACCGACGTTGGCGGTGCCGGTGTAGCCGAGCCGGCCCTGCGCGCCGCCGCCGAAGCAGCGCACGGAGCCGTCGTTGAGCAGGGCGCAGGTGTGGCTGTCCCCGGCGCGGAGCTGGGCGACGTCGGTGGGGCCGCCGGTCTGCACGGGGGCGTCGGGGAACTGCTGCGCGCCCAGGCGGTAGGTGGCGGTGGTGCGGGCCCCGGCGGCGTCGGTGACCTGGAGGGACAGGCGGCCCTGGAGCGCGGGCGCGTAGTGCTGGAGGACGGTGGGGTTGGCCTGGGTGGTGAAGCCCGGCGCGGGCGTCACGGGCGCGTCCGGGGTGAAGCTCCACGTGTAGTCGAGCGTGCGGGCGGGTTGATCATCCGACACGGTGGCGGACCACGCGACGTCGGAGGTGCCCGCGAGCCGCGACGCGGCCAGGCCCTGGATGACGGGCGCGAAGAGGATGCGCACGGTGGTGCCCAGCGAGTCCGTGGACTGATCCGCGGGGAGCACGCGCGTCACGAACGTGGTGCTGACCGAGTGCCCCGCCGGGTTCGTGACGGTGAGCGAGTGCGTGTAGTCGGTGGGGCTGGGGACGCCGAAGGGCGGCAGGTAGCGGGCGACGAAGGCGCCGGAGGTCCCGGTGAGCGTGAACGTCCCGCTGGAGGGAACGAAGGCGCCGCCGTTGCTCGCGGCGGTGAGCGCGAAGGTGAGGGCCTCGCCGGAGGTGGCCTCGACGAAGAAGGTGACGGTGGCGGGCTGGCCGAAGACGAGCTCACCGGGGAGCTGGATGCGGGGGATGCGCGGCAGGGTGATGGGCGCGCCGTCGTTGGAGGGCGCCAGCGTGATGGCCACGGACTCCCGGTCCGCGATGAGCGTCTGCGTGGTGCTGCCCTGGAAGAGGAGCGCGCCGCTCCCGTCATGGGCCCGCGCGATGAAGGTGAGGGCCTGATGGCGCGGCAGGGACGGCAGGGTGCCGGACCAGCCCGAGGGGGACGGCACCAGGTCGAAGTTCGTGAACAGCGCGCTGTGGCGGGTCGCGTCCTCCACGTCCACGCGGATGCGCGCCACGTCCGCGAAGGAGAAGCCCAGCGCCCGCCGTGTCTGGGATTGGGGGCCGGCGGTGTCCGCCGTGATGTTGAACGTCACCTCGGAGGTGATGGGCTCCGGCGTGGCCGGCTCCGTCGTGGGCGACGACGTACACGCGGCGGCGGTGCACAACAGCAGGAGCGCGAGGGCGGCGGGCTTCGTCATGGCTCACACGGAGGGAAAGCGAAGCGGGCGCCCGGCGTGTGCCGGGCGCCCGCGAGTGTTCAGCGGCTACGGCGTCGGGGGCAGGAGCTGGATGTCGCCCGCGGCGGACGGCAGCTCGTTGTCACCGATGATCGTCGTGTTGCCCTGGCCCAACTGCCCGGCGTTGTTCTTGCCCCAGCAGCGCGCCTTGCCCGTGGAGAGCAGCGCGCAGGTGCCACCCGACGAGGCGCTGATCTGATAGGCGGTCGTCGCGCCGCCCAGGTCCACGGGGCCGCCGGGGACCACCAGGGTCGCCGTGTTGCCGTAGCCCAACTGACCGGTGCTGTTGAGCCCCCAGCACCGCACGCTGCCCGTGGAGAGCAGGGCGCAGGCGTGCTCGCCCCCCGAGGTCACCTGCAACGCGGTCGCTCCGCCCAGGTTCACCGTCGTCGAGTTGGCGAGGAAGTTGAAGTAGCAGTAGGCCGTCGGGTGCTCGCCGCAGTACCAGACGTAGTCATTGAAGATGTTGTTGCCCGTCTGGCCGCTGTAGTTGTCGCCCCAGCAGATGACGCTGCCCGACTTCAGCAGGGCGCACGTGCTGTGCTTGCTGGCGGTGAGCTGGGCGGCGGGGCCCTTGGGCTCGAACGGCGTCTGGCTGCTGGGCAGCTCGTTGTCACCGATGTTGTTGCGGTGGGGGTACCCGAGCTGGCCCAGGCCGTTGCGGCCCCAGCAGAGCATCTTGTCGTTGGAGAGCAGGGCGCAGGTGTGGTCGTCACCCGCGACGACGTCCGTGGCCGTGACAGCTCCCAGGTCCACGTCGCCCGCGCTCCAGGGCTGCTCGTCGTCACCGATGGTGTTGGTGTTCCCGTAGCCCAACTGGCCGTACTGGTTGCGGCCCCAGCAGCGCACCTTGCCCGTGGCCATCACCGCGCACGAGTGCTCCGCGCCCACCGCGATGCGCGTGGCCGGACCGCCCAGGTTGACGTAGCCGAAGCTGGCCACCGGCTCGCCGTCGCCCAGGTTGTCCTTGTTGTTGTAACCGAGCTGTCCGTAGGTGTTCAGGCCCCAGCACCGCACCAGGCCCGTGTCCATCAGCACGCACGAGTGGTTGCCGCCCGCCGCCAGCTTCGTCCCCTTGCCGAGGATCTTCACCGCGCCAGCCGTGTACGGCAGATCGTTGTCACCGATGTTCTGGGTGTTCTCGTAGCCCAACTGCCCGAAGGCCCCGTAGCCCCAGCAGCGCACGGAGCCGTCATTCAGCAGCGCGCACGCATGGTCCCAACCCGTGCGGATGCTGTTGATGCCGTCCAGCGGCCCCTCGGCGACGGGGTTGTCCGGGAACTGATCCGGGGTGAGCTTGTAGGTGAGCGTGGTGACGCCGTTGTTGGCGTCCGTGACGGAGAGCTTCAGGTCACCCTGCACCGCGGTGGTGTAGTTCTGGAGCGTGGAGGGGTTGGTGTCCCCGGTGAAGGCGGGCACGGGGTCGAAGTTGGTGCCCGTGGCGGGGGTGAAGCTCCAGGCGTAGCTGAGCGCCTCCTGCGCGCCGTCGTCGCTCACGTCCGCCGTGAAGATGACGTTCTGCGTGTCACGAACCCGCAGGCCGTTGAGGCCGTTGATGACGGGGTTGAAGAGGACGGCGACGGAGGTGTCGATGACGCCGCTGGAGGTCTCCGGAGGCTTCACCTTGGTGGTGAAGGTGGTGCTGATGGAGTGCCCGGCAGGGTTGGTCACCGTGACGGTGTGGCTGAAGGTCGTCTCCGTGCTCACGGTCGGCGGCGTGTACTGGGAGACGAAGGCACCGGCTGTGTTCTGCAACGTGATGGCGCCGTTGAGAGGCGAGAAGGTCCCACTGCCCGCGACGGCGGAGGTGATGGCGTAGCGGAGCGACTCGCCGTTGGTGGCCTCCACCGCGAAGGTGATGTTGCCCGACTGCGAGGAAGCGAAGGCGCTGGGGATGCTGATCTTCCGGATGCGGGGCAGGGAGATGACGGCGTTGTTGTTGGCCGGGGCCAGGGGAATGGTGACGGTCTCGAAGTCGAGGTTCAGCGTGGCGTCGAGCGAGCCGGAGAAGAGGAGGTTCCCGGAGGCATCGAGCGCGCGGGCGAAGAAGGTGAGGGCCTTGGCCTTGGGCAGGAAGGGCAGCTTCCCGGTCCACGCCCCGGCGGAGGTGAAGAGGTCGAAGTTCTTGAAGATGACGAGGCCGTCGGTGCCCTGCTCGGAGACATCGACGCGGATGCTCTTCACGTCGGAGTAGGCGAAGGCCTGCGCGGAGACACGGCCCTTCACGGCCTGGGCGTAGAGGTCCTGCGCGCCGATGGAGACGGTGACCTGGGACTGCGTCTGGTCCGCGGGAGCGGAGGGCTCCTGCGCACCCGGGCCCGAGCTACACGCGGCCATCCACGGCGAGGACAACGACAGCAGCAGCGCGCCCAGCATGCCGCGCGACCGGAACCAACGAGGGGATGCTCTCTGCACGGAAGACTCCTGAAGGCGAAGGGAATGACAGACGAAGGGAGGCGGGCGCCCGGTCCTGAGGGCGCCCGCGATGGGGACGGCGGCTACGGCGCGGGAGGCAGGAGCTGGATGTCGCCCGCGGCGGAGGGCTGCTCGTTGTCACCGATGTGGTTGGTGTTGCCGTAGCCGAGCTGACCGGAGTTGCCCTGGCCCCAGCACCGCGCCTTGCCCGTGGAGAGCAGCGCGCAGGTGTGGTTGCCGGAGGAGGAGGCCGCGACCTGGTACGCGGTGGCGCCGTCCAGGTTCACGGCCGGGCCCGGCGTGTTGCGCGCCGTCGTGGTCCCGTAGCCCGTCTGGCCGAAGTTCGCCTGACCCCAGCACCGCACGCTGCCCGTGGAGAGCAGGGCGCAGGTGTGGCTCACGCCCGCGGTGACCTGCAGGGCGCCGGTGCCCAGGTCGATGCTGCCGGAGTCCTTGAACAGGAAGTTGCCGCCGGACTGCCCGGTGCCCAACTGGCCAAGGCCGTTGGAGCCCCAGCACCGCACGGTGCCCGTCTTCAGCAGGGCGCAGGTGTGGTTGTTGCCCAGGGCGAGCTGCGCGATCGGACCGCTCGGCTCGACCGCGGTCTGGCTGCCCGGCACCTCGTTGTCGCCGATGGTGGTGGCGTGGGTGTAGCCGAGCTGGCCCTCCAGGTTGTAGCCCCAGCAGAGCATCTTGTCGTTGGAGAGCAGGGCACAGGTGTGGTTGCTGCCCGCGACGACGTCCGTGGCGGTGGCGCCGCCCAGGTCCACGTCGCCGGCCTGCCACGGCTGCTCGTCGTCACCGATGTTGTTGGTGTTCCCGTAGCCGAGTTGGCCGTACTGGTTGCGTCCCCAGCAGCGCACCTTGCCCGTGGCCATCAGCGCGCAGGAGTGCGTCTCGCCCACGGTGATGCGGGTGGCGGGGCCGCCCAGGTTGACGTAGCCGAAGCTGGCCACCGGCTCGCCGTCACCCAGGTTGACCGTGTTGTTGTAGCCGAGCTGCCCGTAGTTGTTCAGGCCCCAGCACCGCACCAGGCCCGTGTCCATCAGTGCGCACGAGTGGTTGCCGCCCATCGCGATCTTCGTGGCCTTGCCGAGCAGCTTCACCTCGCCGGCCGTGTACGGCAGCTCGTTGTCACCGATGTTCTGGGTGTTCTCGTAGCCCAACTGCCCGAAGGCCCCGTAGCCCCAGCACCGCACCGAGCCGTTGTTGAAGAGGGTGCACGTGTGGTCCCGGCCGTTGCGGATACTGTTGATGCCATCCAGCGGTCCTTCGGCGACGGGGTTGTCCGGGAACTGATCCGGGGTGAGCTTGTAGGTGAGCGTGGTGACGCCGTTGTTGGCGTCCGTGACGGAGAGCTTCAGGTCACCCTGCACCGCGGTGGTGTAGTTCTGGAGCGTGGAGGGGTTGGTGTCCCCGGTGAAGGCGGGCACGGGGTCGAAGTTGGTGCCCGTGGCGGGGGTGAAGCTCCAGGCGTAGCTGAGCGCCTCCTGCGCGCCGTCGTCGCTCACGTCCGCCGTGAAGATGACGTTCTGCGTGTCACGAACCCGCAGGCCGTTGAGGCCGTTGATGACGGGGTTGAAGAGGACGGCGACGGAGGTGTCGATGACGCCGCTGGAGGTCTCCGGGGGCTTCACCTTGGTGGTGAAGGTGGTGCTGATGGAGTGGCCCGCCGGGTTGGTCACCGTGACCGTGTGGCTGAAGGTCGTCTCGGTGGAGACGGTCGGCGGCGTGTACTGGGAGACGAAGGCGCCCGCCGTGTTCTGCAACGTGATGGCGCCGTTGAGCGGAGAGAAGGTGCCACTGCCCGCGACGGCGGAGGTGATGGCGTAGCGGAGCGATTCGCCGTTGGTGGCCTCCACCGCGAAGGTGATGTTGCCCGACTGCGAAGAGGCGAAGGCGCTGGGGATGCTGATCTTCCGGATGCGCGGAAGGGAGATGACGGCGTTGTTGTTGGCCGGAGCCAGGGGAATGGTGACCGTCTCGAAGTCGAGGTTCAGCGTGGCGTCGAGCGAGCCGGAGAAGAGGAGGTTGCCGGAGGCGTCGAGCGCACGAGCGAAGAAGGTCAGGGCCTTGGCCTTGGGGAGGAAGGGCAGCTTCCCGGTCCACGCCCCGGCGGAGGTGAAGAGGTCGAAGTTCTTGAAGATGACGAGGCCGTCGGTGCCCTGCTCGGAGACATCGACGCGGATGCTCTTCACGTCGGAGTAGGCGAAGGCCTGGGCGGAGACGCGGCCCTTCACGGCCTGGGCGTAGAGGTCCTGAGCGCCGATGGAGACGGTGACCTGGGACTGCGTCTGCTCGGCGGGCGCGGAGGGCTCCTGCGCACCCGGGCCCGAGCTACACGCGGCCATCCACGGCGAGGACAGGGACAGCAGCAGCGCGCCCAGCATGCCGCGCGACCGGAACCAACGGGGAGACGTTCGCTTCACTCGACACTCCTTGGGAAGACAGACAGGGAAGGGGCAATGACTCACAGCGGGCACACGCCGGCCTCACGTGCCCGGGGCGGGGCCCGGAGACACGCTTCCCGTGCCGCGCTCGGAGCGAGCACGGCCGGGGGACACCGTGGAGAACGGAGGAGATGGACAGGCCTACGCCGACCCGGGGGGGACCTCCCGGCCCTCGGCGTATGTCTGGGCTACGGCTGGAAACTCAAATCACGGTGCCAGCGGGCGAAAATGCTGTCACGCCTTTTATTGGCTTCTGTGAAAGTCTGTCAATGTCTGGGTTTGCGCTGACTGGCGGGTGCAAGGCGTGTCAGTCGCGGAGGACCCGCGCGGTGACAGGAATTGTCATTCCCCTCGGAGCCCCGCCTGGAGGAACGGCCCGGCGGGGTGACGCACCGGGTTGCTGAGTGAGAGGATTCAAGCAAGTCACGGAAGCTTTGCCAAACACTGCAATGCTTCACGGTCCGCATGAAATCCGGAAAAGACAGTCGTCGCCGCCATCCGGGAGCCCGCTGGTCCCCGGGGACTCGGGTGGCGGAAGTCCCGGCGCACCCGCTCACACCGGTTGGTGGCCGTCGTCGTCGTCCTCGAGGTCGTCTCCCGGCGCCTCCTCGTCGGGGCCGGCCAGCTCATCCAGGTCCTCGACCATGTCCTGGAGGGGCAGGGGCTCGTCATTCAGGTCCGGCGTCACGTCGTCGCCCCCGAGGAACGGCGGCGGCACCTCCAGGCTCGCGGCCTCGGACGCCATCGCGGCCTCCTCGGCGGTCAGCTCCTCCGGGTGCAGCCCGCCCTCCAGCAGCTCCGCCTGGTTGCGGCGGCCCGTGGCCTCCCGCGCCGCCGCCTCCACCTCCTCCGCCGCGGCCTGCCGCCCGTACGCGGGCGCGTGGTCCCGCAGCCACTCCCGCAGCGCCGCCGCCAGCTCCGCCGCCGTGCCGAAGCGCTCCGCCGGGGACTGGCGCAGCGCCCGCACCGCCACCGCGCGCAGGCCCTCCGGCACGTCGCGCGCCAGGCGCTCCACCTCCCCGGGCCCCACCAGCGCCATCCGCGCCGCCACCTCCGTCAGCGGCATCCACGTGGGCCCCTGCGCCTGCACCAGCGGCAGGTCCGGCGGGGGCGGGAGCGCCACGTCCCCCTCCTGCGCCAGCGGGTGCGTCCCCGTCAGCACCTCCAGCAGCACCAGCCCCAGCGAGAACAGGTCGCTGCGCGCGTCCAGGGGCTCGCGCCGCAGCGCCTCCGGCGAGGCGTACGCCACGTCCCCCTTCACCAGCGGGCGGCTGGTGATCTCCCGCCCCGGCAGCGTGGAGAACGCGGCGGTGAAGTTCGTGAGCTTCACCTCGCCATGCACGCCCAGGCGCAGGTTCCGGGGGCTCACGTCCCGGTGCACGATGCCCAGCGGCCGGTTCCACTCGTCGCGCAGCGTGTGCGCGTGGTGCAGCGCCTCCGCCACCTCGGAGACCACCCACGCGCCGAACGCCGGGGACATGGGCTTGCGCCGCATGGCCACCAGGTTGAGCACCGTGTCCAGCGACCGGCCCTCCACGTACTCCATCACCACGTGCGGCACGCCCCGGTACGCCTTCAGGTGGTAGACCTTCGCGATGCCCGGGTGGTTGAGCCGGAACGTCAGCTCCACCTCCTCCACCAGCCGCCGCCGCTCCACGAAGCCAGACGGGTTGCGCAGCCGCTTGATGACCACCGGGCCGCCCATCCCGCCCCGGTAGCGCCGCCGCGCCAGCATCAGCAGCTCCCCGGTGGAGCGCACCTCCAGCTTGCGCACGAACTCGAAGGCCGTGCCTCCCACCGTGAACAGCACGCGCGGCCGGCGGGGCACGCCGGGGTTCTCCTCCGTCGTCGTATCGGGCGTCTTCATGTCCTGCCTTCCTACCTCCCAGGTGGAGCGGAAATCGCTCCACCCCGCAGGTAGCACAAACCCTGTCGTGGGGAAAACCTCCAGGGTTGTGTGAAGGGCGGTGGACCTGGAGCGTTCACCCGTCCCGGCGCAATCCCAGACGCCGGAGCCACCGCTCCCACCGCCGCCGCAACGCCAGCCGCCGGGCCACCCACCAGGGCATGGGCGGGGGCAGGGGCGCGGCCAGCCCCAGCGACGGGCCGGGCGGAGGCGGCACGGGCGGCGTGGACGCGCTGGAGTGGGGCGCGGCGCCGGGGATGCGCCGCTCCCAGGCGCGGGCCCAGCGGCGCAGCTCGCGGGCCTCCTCGTTGCCGTCGAAGTACGCGTCGGACTCCTCCGTGACGGCCTCGTGGAGCGGCGGCGCGTTGAACAGCGGCGTGTCCCAACTGTCCGGGGCGCGCTCCAGCGCCGCGCTCAGGTCCGCGTAGAGGTCCGCGCCCATCTGGTAGCGCTGGCTGGCGTCCTGGCGCAGCAGCCGCTCGCAGATGTCATTGAGGGCGCGGGGCACGCGCGGGTTGATGGACCGCGCGGACCGCCCCTTGATGCTCTGGATTCCCCCCAGCAGCGCCGCGGCCGGCACGTCCGGCGGATAGGGGAAGTCCCCGGTGAGCACCTGGAAGAGCGTGAGCCCCAGCGAATAGAGGTCGTCCGTGGGCTGGTAGACGTAGCGGGCCATGCCCCGGGGGTGGCTCAGCCAGTAGCGCAACAGCTCCGGGCTGCGGTAGCTGGGCGTGCCCGGCGGCGGCCGCCCGTCCGTGATGGACGGCGCGCAGGCGTGGTCGCTGGAGCCGAAGTCCACCAGCACCGGCCGCGCGTCCGACGCGCGCACGATGATGTTGCTGCCCTTGATGTCGCGGTGGCGCACCCCCGCGCGGTGGACGAAGTCCAGCGTCAGCGCCAGCTCCGAGAACAGCCGCGCCACCTGCCGCGCCGTGGGCTTCGCCGCCACCGCCCAGTCGGACAGCGTGGGACCCTCCACGTAGTCCATGACCAGGAACAGGTAGCCCGTGCGCGGGTGCGGCCAGCGGTGGTAGCCGCGCAGCGCCACCACGTTGGGGTGGGTCATGCGGTGCAGCACGCTCACCTCCTTGAGCGTGCGCGCGTCCACCTGCGAGCCCTCCTCGGAGTCCTGCGGCCCCTGGAGCGCGAACTTCAGCGCCACGCGGAAGCCCCCCGTCTCCGCCAGGAACACGGTGCCGTAGCCCCCCGTGGCCAGGCGCTTCAGCAGCCGGAAGCTGCCCACCACCTCCTGGGGCTGGAGCAGCAGCGGATGTCCTCCCTCCAGGCTCATGGCGTGGCGCCTCCCGCGCGGCGGGAAGGCCCGGATGCTCCGGGACGTGGAGGGTTGAATCTCAGAGGGAAAGGGTGGCTGAGAGGATGCATTCGCGAAAGGAGGTCCGGGACCTCCAGGGTCCATAGCATGGCGGACACCCCTTGGGGTAGTGTTGGTGCCGTGTCAGGTAGGATGCCGGACACCTGACTTCATGGGAGACACGGTCCGGCCAGGGGTGGTGAGCGGCAATGAACGAGGAGCTGGCCATCACGGTGGGCACCGCGGCGCGACAGGCCCGCGAGCGGCAGGGGCTGACCCAGGGCGACGTCGCCAGCCAGGTGGGCATCGCCATGGAGGTCTACAGCCGCATGGAGCGCGGGCGGGTGCTGCCCAGCTCCACCACCCTGCGCCGCCTGTGCATGGTGTTGCGCATCCGCGCGGACACGCTGCTGGGGTTGGACGGGCCCTCGCCCCCGGACGAGGCGCTCACCCTGGCCCTGGCGGACCGCGAGGAGGACTCCCCCTCCCTGCGCCGGCTGGTGCGCGCCCTGCGGCCCCTGGATGAAGAGGCGTTGAAGGCCATGGGGCTCATCATCCAGGGCGCGCTCGCGCTGCGGGAGCGCTGACCGGCGGCCTTCGAAAACTTGCGCCCCGGAGGAGAGGTGCAAGGTTTTGCCGCGTGCCCGCCCCGGTGAATGAAAAGCTGAACACGGTGTTTGGAGCCGCCGCCCGAGACGCGCGGCTGCGCTTGGGACTCACGCAGGCGGACGTGGCGGAGCGCGTGGGCATCGCCATGGAGGTCTACAGCCGCATGGAGCGCGGCCGCATGCTGCCCCGCGCCCAGACCCTGCGGCGGCTGTGCGACGTGCTGGCCGTGTCCTCGGACACGCTGCTGGGCGTGGGGCCCGGCACGCCGCCGGTGCCGCCCCGCGCCCCGCCCGGCCCCGAGGACTCGCTGGAGCTGCGCCGCCTGGTCCGCACGCTGCGCGACCTGGAGCCCCGCCAGCTCAAGGCCGTGGCGCGCGTGGTGCGCACCGTGGTGTCCGTCATGCCCCCAAGGCCGGTGCCCGGGTCCGCGCCCACTCCTACGCCCCGGAAGAAGCCGAAGGCCGCCCGCGGGCGCCGCGCCGGTTAGTCCGGCGCCATGGGCAGACAAATCCTCCCGGACTGCAATCGTTTGTCCGCCTGCCTGTCCTCCTGAGCCGGGGACCGGGCCTCGGGGGAGGCCCTCTCCCCAATGGCAGACAAGTGGAGTAGCACGCGAGGTAAGCCATGCTTCCACCTCCGACGCCCGCGGATGAGCCGCGGCGCCTCCAGGCGCTGCGTTCGCTGTGTCTGCTGGACACGCCCGCCCACGAGCGCTTCGACCGCATCGTGCGCGCCGCGGCGCACCTGTTCCGCGTGCCCATCGCGCTCGTGTCGCTGGTGGACGAGGACCGCCAGTGGTTCAAGGCGCGCCACGGCCTGGACGTCCTGGAGACGCCTCGCGAGCAGTCCTTCTGCGCCCACGCCATCCTGTCGCCGGCCACCTTCATCGTGCCGGACGCGCTGAAGGACCCGCGCTTCCACGACAACCCGCTCGTGCTGGGCGCCCCCTTCATCCGCTTCTACGCGGGCCACCCCCTGCGCGCCGCGGACGGCAGCCGCGTGGGCACGCTGTGCCTCATTGATTCCCGGCCCCGGGACTTCCCGGACGCGGACCGCGCCGCGCTCGCGGACATGGCCGCCTGGGCGGAAGGGGAGCTCAACGCCCTGGACGAGCGCGAGGCCCGCACGGCGCTGGAGCAGCAGGAGCGCTTCTTCGAGGTCTCCGTGGACATGCTCTGCATCGCCGCCATGGACGGCACCTTCCTGCGCCTGTCCCGCGCGTGGAGCCGCACCCTGGGCTTCTCCGACGCGGAGCTCTACACCACGTCCCTGGTGGACCTGGCCCTGGAGGAGGACCGCGCCGCCACCGCGCGGCACCTGGCCCGCGCGCACGAAGGCGTCCCCGTCCTCCAGTTCGAGCACCGCGCCCGCTGCCGCGACGGCTCCTGGCGCTGGCTGCAGTGGAACGCCGTGCCGGACCCGGAGGAGGGGCTGCTCTACGCCGTCGCCCGCGACGTCACCCAGGCCCGCCTCCTGGAGGCGGAGCGCCAGCGCGTGGAGCGCATGAAGAACGAGTTCATCGCCACCGTGAGCCACGAGCTGCGCACGCCGCTCACCTCCATCCGGGGCTCGCTGGGCCTGCTCAGCGGCGGCATCGTCGGACCGCTGGACGCGCAGGTGGCGCGGATGGTGGGCATCGCCCACAAGAACAGCGAACGGCTGCTGCGCCTCATCAACGACATCCTGGACCTGGAGAAGATGGAGTCCGGCCGGCTGGACCTGAACCTGGCGCCCACGGAGGTCGCGCCGCTGCTCGCCCAGGCGCTCCAGGCCCACCAGGGCTACGCGGACGAATACGGCGTGCGCCTGGAGGCGGAGGTGGCCGTCCCCCACGCCCGCGCCCGCGTGGACGAGGACCGCTTCATCCAGGTGTTGGCGAACCTCCTCTCCAACGCCATCAAGTTCTCCCCCCAGGGCGAGCGCGTCACCCTGTTCCTCACCCGCGAGGACGGCGTGCTGCGCGTGGGCGTGCAGGACCGCGGCCCCGGCATCCCGGAGGCCTTCCAGGCCCGCGTCTTCCAGAAGTTCGCCCAGGCGGACGCGTCCGACACCCGCAAGCGCCCCGGCACCGGCCTGGGGCTGTCCATCGCCCACGGGCTGGTGGCCCGCATGGGCGGCACCCTGCGCTTCACCACCTCCCCCGGTGAAGGCACCCGCTTCTCCTTCGACCTGCCGGAGTGCGAACCCGGGCCCGACGCCGCCTGAGGGACATCCACTTTGCCCCGCCTTCCGTAACGCGATCCAAACCCCGCTTCCCGGAGCACCCCCTCCCATGGCGAAAATCGAGAAGGTCCTGCTCGTGGACGACGAGGACGACATCCGCACCATCGGGCAGTTGAGCCTGAGCCGGGTGGGGGGCTGGAAGACGGTGCTCGCGTCCTCCGGCGCGGAGGCCCTGGAGAAGGCGGGCCAGGAGGGCCCCGACCTCATCCTGCTGGACGTGATGATGCCCGGCATGGACGGGCCCACCACGTTCGGCCGGCTGCGCGCCCAGCCCGCCACCGCGAACACGCCCATCATCTTCATGACCGCCAAGGTCCAGAAGCAGGAGGTGGCGCGCTACCTGGAGCTGGGCGCGGTGGGCGTCATCGGCAAGCCGTTCGACCCCATGACCCTGCCACGGGAAATCCGCCTCCTGGTGCCTTGATGGAACCGCGCCTGTCCAAGCGCTCCGCCGCGCTGGCCGCCGGCGCCCTGGTGCTGCTGTGCGCCCTGTTCGTCCTGGGCCGCCCGGGCTCCACCGCCGACCACGACCGCTACCGCACCCAACTGCGGCAGTTGCGCGTGGCCACGTCGGAGCTGGAGCAGGACGTGCTGCGCCAGCGCGTGGGCATGGCCCAACTGCACGGCGCCTCCGGCCGGGACTTCGACGCGCTGGCCGCCCGCGCCCGCCAACTGCGCGCCGCGCCCGGCTCCCTCCCGGCGGAGGGCCTGCGCTCGCTCAACGCCTCCCTGGACACGTACCTGCGCACGCTGGAGGGCTCGCGCGTCCTGCTGGCCGCGGCCCGTGAGAAGGAGCAGCGGCTCGCTGGACTGCGCGAGGCCCATCCCAGCGCCGTCGCCGCCACCGCCGCCGCGCTGCCCCCGGGCCCGGCGCGTGCGCACGTGGAGGCCATGGACGTGGACGTGCTGCTCGCCTCGCGCGCGCCGGGAGAGGCGTCGGGCACCCGCGTGGAGGCCTCGCTCGCGCGCCTGGCCCGGGCGCGGGAGGAGCAGCCGTTGGCCGCCCCCGCGCTCGCCGCGCTGGACGCCCTGGAGGCCCGCACGCGGGAGCTGATGGCGCTCCAGCGCGCCACGGACGCGTCCTTCCAGGCGCTCTTGGACCCCGGCGCCACCGGCGAGGCCGAGCGCCTCATCACCACCTACCTCCAGCTCCAGGCGCAGTCCCAGGCCCGCGCGGAGCGCACGCGCATCGTCCTCTTCGGCGTGTCGCTCCTGCTCGTGGGCTACGTGCTCGTGGTGCTGGTGCGGCTGGCGCGGGCGTCCGCGGCGCTGGGCGAGCTCAACCGGGGGCTGGAGGCGCGCGTGGCGGAGCGCACCCAGGCCCTGTCCGCCGCGAGCGCGGAGGCGCGGGCCAGCGACGCGCGCAAGGCCGCCATCCTGGAGGCGTCACCGGACGGCATCGTGGTGCTGGACGAGTCCGGCCGCGTCGCGGAGTTCAACCCCGCCGCGCAGGCCCACTTCCGCCTGCCGTCCACGCGGGCGGTGGGCGCGGACTTCCTGACGCTGGCGCTGCCCGCGTCGCTGCCGGCCGCGCGGCGGGAGGCCGTGCACGCCGCGCTCCTCCAGGACGGCGGCGCGGCGCGCCTGGAGACGCCGTGCCTGCGCGCGGACGGCGACGTGTTCCCCGCGGAGCTCACCTTCGCGCGCGTGCACGCGGACGGCCCGCCGCGCACCACCGTCTTCGTGCGCGACCTCACGGAGCGCAAGGCCGTGGAGCGGATGAAGAACGAGTTCGTCTCCACCGTGAGCCACGAGCTGCGCACCCCGCTCACCTCCATCCGGGGCTCGCTGGGCCTCCTGGAGAACGGCATCGTGGGGGAGCTGCCCGCGCAGGCGCTGGACATGGTCCGCATCGCGCGCACCAACACCGAGCGGCTCATCCGCCTCATCAACGACATCCTGGACCTGGAGAAGATGGAGTCCGGGATGCTGGAGCTGAAGCTCCAGCCGCAGCCGGCGCAGGACCTGGTGGAGGCCACGCTCGCGGGCGTGCAGGGCATGGCGGAGGCGGCGCACGTCACCCTGCGCTCGGACGTGGAGGGCGCGCCGCAGGTGAAGGGCGACCGCGACCGGCTCATCCAGGTGCTCACCAACCTGGTCTCCAACGCCATCAAGTTCTCCCCCCAGGGCGCCTCCGTGATGGTGGCGGCCGGCTTCACGGCGGACGGCCGGGTGCGCTTCAGCGTCACGGACCAGGGCTCCGGCATCCCGGAGGAGAAGCTCCCCCGCCTCTTCGGCCGCTTCCAGCAACTGGACGCGTCCGACACCCGCTCCAAGGGCGGCACCGGCCTGGGGCTGGCCATCTCGCAGGCCATCGTGGAGCAGCACGGCGGCCGCATCGAGGTGTCGAGCCCCCCGGGCCAGGGCGCCACCTTCCACTTCACCCTGGAGGCCCTGCGCGCGCCCGCCGCCGCGCCGCTGCCCCGGGACGAGTCGCGCCACAACGTGCTCATCGTCACCGCGGACGCGGAGCTGTCCGCCCTCCTGCGCGGCCTGCTGTCGCACGAGGGCTACCGGGCGGTGCGCGCCGCCACGCTCGCGGAGGCCATGCAGGCGGTGGAGCACGCGCCGCCGGACGCGCTGCTGGTGGACACGCGGATGCCAGACGGCCCCGTGCTGGACTGGGTGCGCCGCCTGCGGGAGCACCCGCGCACGCGCGAGCTGCCCGTGCTGGCCCTGTCCGGGCGCTCGCAGCCGGGCGCGAAGGACATGGGCACCGCGCTGGTGGTGGACTGGCTGCCCACGCCCGTGGAGGAAGCCCGGTTGCTGAAGACCCTGAGATACGCCATGCGCCAGCCGGGCCAGGCGCGCGTGCTGGTGGTGGACGACGACGCCACCACGCGCCGGGTGCTGTGCGCGCAGTTCGAGCGGCTGGGCGCGCTGTGCATCGAGGCGGCGGACGGGGAGAGCGCGGTGGCGCTCGCGCGGGACACGCCCCCGGACCTCATCGTGCTGGACGTGGGGCTGCCCCGGCTGGACGGCTTCGAGGTGGTGGACATCCTGCGCCAGGGCAAGGGCCGCGCCACGCCGCTCATCGTCTTCACCGGCCGCGAGCTGTCGCGCACCGACCAGCGCCAGCTCACGCTGGGCATCACCCGGCACCTGACGAAGGCCCGCGCCTCGGAGGAGGAGCTGGTGGCCTCCGTGCGGGAGCTGCTCAACGGACTGCTGGCCCGCCGCGACGCCGCGGCCGCGCCTCGAAAGGCGATGCCATGAGCACCGCGCGCAGTGACAAGACGCTCCTCTTCCTGGAGGACGACCGCGACCTCCAGGCCCTGGTCTGCACCTTCCTGCGGGACCGGGGCTACCAGGTGACCCCCGCGCGCACCGCCGACGAAGCGCGCGAGGTGCTCCGGTCCCGGCCGGTGGACGCCGCCATCGTGGACGGCCTGCTGCCGGGCATGACGGGCGCGGACTTCATCCGGGAGCTGCGCAAGACGAAGCCGGACCTGCCGGTGCTCTTCGCCTCCGCCTTCTGGAAGGACCTGAAGAGCCACGAGCTGCTCACGCGCCAGTTGGGCGTGGCGCGCGTGGTGCACAAGCCCTACCGGCCGGAGGAGCTGGCGGTGTGGCTGGAGCAGCTCTTCGCGGTGGCCCGGCCGCCGCCCCCGCCGCAGGAGGCCCTGGAGGCGGATGCCCCCGCGCCCGCGGACGACTTCGCGGCGAGCCTGGCCCTCTTGAGCGCGGACTACGGCGCGAAGCTGCCGGAGCGGCTGGCCACGCTCCAGGCCCTGCTCGGCAAGGGGCGCCACGGCGACGCGGCGGCCCTGGATGAGGCCTACAACGCCGTGCACAAGCTGCACGGCACCGCGGGCAGCTACGGCTTCCGCGACGTGAGCATCGCGGCGGGCGCGCTGGAGGACGCGCTCCGGCCGGTGAAGGCCGGGGGCGCGCTGGACTGGGCCCGGGTGGACGCGGGCTTCCGCGCGCTGGAGGACCGGGTGTCGCTGCCGGTCCTCACCCCGGAGCCGGAGCCGGAGGAGGCCGTCGTCTCCGCCATGGGCACGCTGCTCGTGGTGGACGAGGACGCGGCCGTGCTCGCGGACGCGCGCCAGATGGGCGAGCGCGAAGGGGTGCGCGTGGTGACGGCCGCCACGCCCCAGGAGGCCTGCGCCGCGGCGGAGCGGCAGTGGGTGGACGGCGCGCTCCTGCACATGGGCCCGGCGGGGCTCGCCACCGCGAGCGCCCTGCGCGCGATGGAGGGCCACCAGTCCCTGCCGCTGGCCTTCTCCAGCTCGGGAGGGGGGCTCCAGGAGCGCGTGCACGCGGCGCACGCGGGCGCGTCGCTGTTCCTGCCCCGGCCCTTCACCCAGCAGGACTTCGCCACCGCGGCGGAGCGGCTGGTGGCCACGCGCCGGCTGGAGCGCGCGAAGGTGATGGTGGTGGATGACGACCCGGAGGCGGTGCGCGCCCTCTCCCAGGTGCTGGTGAGCGACGCCGTGGAGGTCGTGGGGCTGGAGAACGCGTACGGCCTCCTGGACGCGCTCGCGCAGCACCGCCCGGACCTGCTGCTCCTGGACGTGCAGATGCCCGGGCCCAGCGGGTTTGATTTGTGCCGCATCCTGCGCCTGACGCCGGAGTGGCAGGACCTGCCCATCCTGCTCATCACCGCGCAGGTGGGGCTGGAGTTCCGGCTGGCCGCGTTCCAGGCCGGCGCGGATGACTACCTGGCCAAGCCCGTGCTGAAGGAGGAGCTGCGCGCCCGCGTGCACGCGCGGCTGGAGCGGGCGCGGCTGTCGCGCGAGCGCACGGAGCGTGACGCGCTCACCGGCCTGATGCTGCGCCGCCCCTTCGTGGAGGCGGTGGGCACGCGCCTGTCGGAGGCGCGCCGGAGCGACAAGCCGCTGGCGCTGTGCTTCCTGGACGTGGACCACTTCAAGAAGGTGAACGACCAGCACGGCCACCTCGCGGGGGACCGCGTGCTGATGCGGCTGGGGCGGCTCCTGGGGGCGCGCTTCCGCCGCGAGGACCTGCGCGCCCGCTGGGGCGGCGAGGAGTTCGTCGTCGCGCTGCTGGGCGAGTCCGCCGAGAGCGCGAAGGACATCCTCTCCCGCACGGCGGAGGAGCTGGCGGCGATGAGCTTCGAGGGCGACGCGGGCGAGACCTTCCACGTCACCTTCAGCGCGGGGCTCGCGGTGGCGCCGCGGGACGGCACCACCCTGGACGAGCTGCTGCGCGCCGCGGACGCCCGGCTCTACCGGGCGAAGGAGAACGGCCGGAACCGCATCGAAACGGAGTGACGTCCGCGCGTCACGGCTCCGCCAGCACCAGCAGCCCGCGCGACAGGTCCACGGCGTACACGTACCCGTCGCCCGGCACGCGGATGCCGATGGCCCCCTGGTAGAGGCTGTCGGTGCTGCGCGGGTGCGCCTCCTGGAAGGAGTCGAAGGCGGCCACCTCCTTCGGGTGCTCGGGGTCGGCCACGTCGAAGACGCGCACGCCCTCGTGGTACCAGGCCACGTACAGCTTCGTGCCCACCAGCACCATGTTGTGGATGGACGTCTGCCGGCGCTTGCGCACCTCCGCGAGGAGGCGGATGCGCGCCGGGTCGGTGACGTCCAGCACGCGCAGGTGCGCGCCCGGGCGCTCGCCGCCCTCGAAGGCGATGGTGCGCCCGTTGAAGGTCCCCACCGCGTTCGCGTGGCTGTACTGGCCGGTGAAGGCGTACGTGCCCAGCACGGGCGTCACGTCCGTGCGGGTGACATCCACGACGACATAGCCGGTGGTCGAGTGGTTGATGTAGAGCCGCCCCCGATGGGCGAACGCGTCATGCGGGTAGGCGCCCGGCTCGTGGGGCACGCTGATGCGGCCGGCCAGGGAGGGCTCCAGCGGCAGGAACGCATCGAACACGAGCGTCACGCCGCCGGGGGACGGGGACATGGCGTACAGCCGGTCGCCGTCCACGAACACGGTGTGCACGTCGATGGCGCCGCCGGGCAGCGCGCGCACGTACCGCGGGTCCGCCGGGTTCGTGATGTCGTAGACGATGACGCCGGAGTCGCCGCTGGCGACGTAGAGCGCGTCACCCTTGGCCCAGACCCCGTTCCAGTAGTTGTCGTTGGGCTGGCTCAGGCGGGTGACGAGGACGGGGTGGGCCGGGTCTCTCACGTCGATGACGCTCAGGCCGCCGGGCTCCTCCTTGCCTCGCGGCAGGGACACCACGTAGGCGTGGCCCTTGGTGACGTAGACGTCCACGGGGTCGCCCACCGGGACGGCGGTCTCGGAGACGAGGCGCATGGGCCGGGCGCCGGTGTCCGCTTCGTGGGCCAGGTTCATCCGCCGGGCGTCGAAGGTGCCGGAGTAATCCGGCACGCCGTCGGTGCAGCGCACGAAGCAGCCGGTGATGCGGCCGGGCTCCGGCACGCGGCAGCCCGCGAGCGCGTACCGCTGATGCTTGTTGGCGGAGGTGACGTACTCCCCGGTGATGAAGAACCCCTGGGGGCCCACCTCGTTTCGCACCAGGGGCCTGCCCAGGAAGCTGGGCGTGGTGTCCAGGCGGAAGCCCGCGCCGAACGCGCTCGCGGACGTGTAGCGCAGCAGGGCCTGGTAGACGCCGGAGGGCTCCACTGCGCGCACCGCCGCCAGGTCGCAGCCGGTCAGGTTGAAGCTGGCCGGGTCGGAGCAGTTCGCGCGGGGCTCCACGTAGCTCGCGTCCATGCAGGGCTCGTCGGGGACCACGTCGACGTAGTCGGTGAGCTCGGCGGCCGGCTTCGGATCCGACGGTCCCGGCCCGGGAGGGTTGGCGTCGCTACAGCCGGACAGGGACAGGGCGCAGGCGAACAGGCCCGTGCCCAGGAGGCGAAGGGAAGACGTCATGGGATGGAGGCTCCTGCGCGAAGGCTTCGCGGTCCACGGCCGACGCGAAGCCGCGGGGGAGTCTAGCTCAGGGGCGGCCGCGGCCGCGTGACCCCCCCGGAAGCACCCCGGGCCGGATAGGCTCGCGCGCACCTCATGGCCCTCACGCGTCTGGACATCGCAGGCTACCGCTCCGTGCGTCAGCTCCACCTGGAGCTGGGGCCGGTGACCGTGGTGGTGGGGCCCAACGGCAGCGGCAAGACGAACCTGTACCGCGCGCTGTACCTGCTCGCGGCGGCGGCGGAGGGCCGGCTCGCGCGCACGCTGGCGGAGGAGGGCGGTACACCCAGCGTGATGTGGGCCGGCCCGCGAGACCCGAAGAAGCCGGTGCGCCTGCGCGTGACGGTGGACCTGGACGACCTCACCTACGAACTGCAGTGCGGCGTGGTGCCCACGTCGCCACCCCAGACGATGTTCACCCTGGATCCGGAGGTGAAGGAGGAGCACCTCTGGGCGCACGCCGGAGGCCGGCGTCTGGTGTTGATGGAGCGCAAGGACCGCACGGCCTTCATCCGCGACGCGGACGGCAAGCGCATCACGTTCCCCACGGAGCTGTGGGGCGCGGAGTCGGTGATGGATCAGCTCTCCGAACCGCACCGCTTCCCCAGGCTGGGCGAGGTCCAGCGCACGCTGAGCGCGTGGCGCTTCTACCACCACTTCCGCACGGACCCGGACGCGCTGCCCCGCCACCCGCAGGTGGGCGTGCGCACGCCGGTGCTCGCGCCGGACGGGCGCGACCTGGCGGCGGCGCTGCGAACCGTCTGGGAGATTGGCGATGACCGCGCCCTGGAGCAGGGCATTGACGACGCCTTCCCCGGCTCCAGGCTGGAGGTGCGCGCGGAGGACGGCCGCTTCAGCCTCTTCCTGCACATGCCCGGCCTGTCGAGGCCCATGTCCGCGCCGGAGCTGTCGGACGGGACGCTGCGCTACCTCTGCCTGCTGGCGGCGCTGCTCAGCCCCAGGCCGCCGCCGTTCCTCGCGCTGAACGAACCGGAGACCAGCCTGCACCCGGACCTGCTGGAGCCGCTGGGCCGGCTCATCGTGCGCGCCTCCGAGCACAGCCAGGTCTGGGTGACGACGCACGCGGAGGCCCTGGCGCGCGTCATCGCGGACAAGACCGGCACCTCGCCCGTGCACCTGGAGAAGCAATCGGGCGCGACGACGGTGAAGCGGAGCGGGAACGACGCATGACCCCTGGCCTCTACCTCACGCACAAGCCCGTGGGCGCCACCAGCTTCGCCACCGTCCGGGCCTTCCAGGAGGAAGCACAGGCGACGCGGCCCGGCCGCCGCACGGCGCTGTGCCACGGCGGCACGTTGGATCCATTCGCGGAAGGGCTGCTGCTCATGTTGGTGGGCCCGGCCACGCACCTCTTCGAACACCTGCACGCGGCGCCCAAGGTCTACGAGGCCCGCGTGGAGTGGGGCACGGAGACGGACACCGGAGACCTGCACGGCCGCCCCGTGCACCAGGGAGACCCCACCGCGCTCACCCCCGAGCGCCTCGATGAGGCACTGCGCCCGTTCCTCGGCTGGACGGAGCAGGTGCCCCCCGCGACCAGCGCGAAGAAGCTCGGAGGCGAGCCCGCCTACCGCAAGGCCCACCGGGGCGAAGCCGTGGTCCTGCCTCCGTCGCGCGTGTACCTGCACAGCGCGCGCTGGCTCGCGCACGACCTGCCCGGGGCCAGCACGTTGGAGCTCACCTGCCGGGGCGGCTACTACGTCCGCTCCCTGGCCCGCGACCTGGGACGCGCGCTCGGCTGCGGCGCGCACCTCTCCGCGCTGAAGCGCACGGCCATCGGCCCCTGGAAGGACCCGGGCCCCGGTGGTGCGCGCATCGAACGGCACGGCCGAGACCTGCTCCCCTGGACGTCCTCGCGAGCCCTCACGGATCAGGACGTGGGCGCCCTGCGCCAGGGCCAGTCCATCGCCGCCACGCCGCTCCAGCCCCCGGACTGGCGCCTGCCCCCGGGCTACCCGGAGCCCCCGGGCCCCGTGCGCGGCTTCCACCAGGGGAAGCTGACCTTCCTGCTCACCCTCCGGGACGGAGCCCTCTGGCCCGAGACAGAGCTGCGCGGCGGCGTCTAGAACGGGCGCCCCATGGCCCCACCCGACCTGAAGACCGTGGAGCTCACCCCGGAGCTCTGGCCCGACCTCGAGAAGCTCTTCGGCCCCAACGGCGCCTGCGGCGGCTGCTGGTGCATGTACTGGCGCATCCCGGAGGGCGAGCGCTACGACGACGTCCGAGGCCCCGAAGCAAAGCGCCGCTTCAAGGCCCTGGTCGCGAGCGGAGAAGCCAGAGGCATCCTCGCCTACGCGGAAGGCGAACCGGTGGGCTGGGCCACCTTCGGCCCGCGCCGCCACTTCTCGCGCCTGGACCGCGCCCCCAGCTTCAAGTGTGACGACGCGGACGCCGTCACCTCCGTGCCCTGCTTCTTCATCCACCGCAACTGGCGCAACCAGGGCGTGGCCACCGCGCTGCTCGCCGCCGTGGAGGCCGTGGTGCGTCGTGAAGGCGCCACCACCCTCGAAGGCTATCCGGTGAAACCGCCCCGGGGCTCGGCGCGTATCAGCAACGGCATGGCCTACACGGGCACGCTCCCGTTCTTCCTCAAGCGGGGCTACGTCCACGTCGCGGCCCGCCCCGCCGGCAAGCAGCGCGTGCGCAAGGCGCTCAAGCCCTCGCGCCGGAAGTGATGCCTTTCGTCACCACCCCGGGGGCGGGGGGATGGTGACAGTCATCACCGCTGGTGACTGTTGTCACCACCCCGGCTTTCGCGTCATCGCCGCGTAACCCCAGGGAATCCTTCAGGGTGTGCTGGCCCGGCGGGCTGGCACGACGCGAGCAATAGGTCCCGGCATGACCGCTTCCGCAACGGAAGCCGCTCCACCCGGAGATCAAAAATGACCATCAAGTCCACCGTCACCGCGAACATCAACAAGGCGTCCGTCAACGACAAGCAGCTCGCGGTCCTGCGCGGCACCTCGTCCCCGGCGAAGCAGGCGGCGGAGATGAAGGCCACCCTCAACAACATGAAGTCGCAGATGGAAGGCCTGAAGTCGCAGCTCCACGACCTGCAGTCCCGCCACGCGCACCTGGGTGACCGCTTCTCCTCGCGCGGCCACGGCTGCGTGGGCCCGCGTGACAACTGGCAGCCCAAGGACCTGGGCGCCATGGTGGAGATGAACAAGCTGAACCAGACCTCCGGCTCCATCGGCGCGGAGCAGTTCGCGGACAGCATCGAGGCCGCCGTCGGCGACCTGGACGGTCAGGCCGCCTCCGGTGAGTACCGCGCCGTCGCGGACTGGGCCGCCAACAACCGCGAGCGCCTCACCCCGGAGGCCCGCCAGGTGATGGACATCTACAGCAAGTACGCGGCGCTCTCCCAGGCGCGCGGCGAGTCCGGCATCCCCCAGGGCGACTTCAAGAAGATGCTCGCGGAGATGCGCGACGTGGGGGACGCCAGCGCGAAGAAGGCGCTCGCCCACCTGGACAGCAAGACCCACGGCGGCACGGTGTCCGGCCAGGACATGGCCCGCGCCATCAAGGCCGGCACCGCGGACCACGACGGCCAGGCCGGCGGCGCGGAGCTGAAGGAGTTCGAGAAGTGGGCCTCCAAGAACGAGAGCCGCCTGTCCCCGGAGGCCAAGGAGGTCCTGGACGTCTACCGCAAGCACACGAAGGCGGCGCAGGCCCAGGGCCGCACCGGCCTCACCGGCGCGGAGACCGCCGCCATGAACAAGGAGCTGCGCCAGGTGGGCGCCGGTGACGTGAGCGCCCGCAAGGCCACGGAGGCGCTCGACAAGCAGAGCGGCCCCATCTCCGGCGAGGACCTCGCCAAGGCCATCAAGGACGGCATCTCCGACACGGACGGCCACTCCTCCACCTCCGAGCTGAAGGAGTTCGAGAAGTGGGCCGCCAAGAACGAGAGCCGCCTCACGCCCGAAGCGAAGGAGGTCCTGAAGACCTACCAGCAGGCCGCGAAGAAGGCCGGCCCGGAGGGCATGACCCAGAAGGAGGCGGACGCCATGTTCAAGAAGATGGAGGGCTTCAAGACCTTCCACGACAGCTCCATGCGCGACGCGCTGGAGGGCCTGGACGCCAAGAAGGGCAAGATCTCCGGCAACGACCTGACCGCCGCCATCGAGAAGGGCGCGGGCGACCTGGACGGCCAGGCGGCCGGCACCGAGTTCACCGACACGATGAAGTGGGCGCGCCAGAACTACGACCGCCTCACGCCGGAGGCGAAGAAGGTGGTCGACACCTACGAGAAGTACGCCACCCGCGCGCAGGCCCAGGGCTCCACGGGCATCGACCCGAAGGACTTCAAGAAGATGATCAACGAGATGAAGTTCGTCAGCAACCCGCGCCCCACGCGCCCCGTGTTCTACGCGGCCTGAGGTGAAGTCGTAGGGGGGATTGGAAGTCTGAAGTGCCCCGGACCTTCGGGGGAGGGTCCGGGGCACTTCTCTTTTCTACAGGCGTCTCAGTGCTTCTTCGCCTTGGCGATGGTGGCGTGCGCCTCCTTCACCACGTTCTCCACGGTGAAGCCGAACTTCTGCTGCAGCGCCTTGATGGGGGCGGACGCGCCGAAGCTGCGCATGCCGATGACGCTGCCCGTGTGGCCCACCCAGCGCTCCCAGCCGAACGCCGCGCCCTTCTCCACCGCGACGCGCGCCTTCACGCCCGGGGGCAGCACGCGGTCCTGGTACTCCTGGGGCTGCTGCTCGAACAGCTCCCACGACGGCATGCTCACCACGCGCGCCTTCACGCCCTCGGCCTTGAGCTTCTCCGCGGCCTCCACCACCAGCGCCACCTCCGTGCCCGTGCCGATGAGGATGACGTCCGGCGTGCCGCCCTCCGCCTCCAGCAGCGTGTACGCGCCCTGGGCCACGCCGGACGCGGGAGCGAACTTCGTGCGGTCCAGGGTGGGCACCGGCTGACGCGACAGCACCAGCACCACCGGGTGGTGCTTCTGCTGCGCGATGTAGCGCCACGCCTCGGTCACCTCGTTGGCGTCGCCGGGGCGCAGCACCACGTTGCCCGGCACCGCGCGCAGGGACATCAACTGCTCCACGGGCTGGTGCGTGGGGCCGTCCTCGCCCAGGCCAATGGAGTCGTGCGTGAAGATGTGGATGGACGGAATCTCCATCAGGGACGACAGGCGCATGGCGGGGCGCTCGTAGTCACTGAAGATGAGGAACGTGGCGCCGTAGCCGCGCACGTGGCTCAGGTTGAGGCCGTTGACGACGGAGCCCATCGCGTGCTCGCGCACGCCGAAGTGGATGTTGCGCCCCGAGTACTCCCCCGGCTTCATGGACGTGGACGCGGAGATGTACGTCTTCGTGGACGGGTTCAGGTCCGCGGAGCCGCCCACGAGCCACGGGTAGTTCTTCGCCAGCGCGTTGAGCACCTTGCCGCCGGACTCACGCGTGGCCATGCCCTTCGCGTCCGCGGGGAACACGGGCAGCTCCTTGTCCCAGCCCTCGGGCAGCTCGCGCTTGAGCAGCGCGTCCAGCTCGCGCGCCAGCTCCGGGTGCTGCTTGCGGTAGTCCGCCAGGGACTTCTCCCACGCGTCGTGCAGCGCCTTGCCGCGGGCGCCCATGCGCTCCTGGAAGCGCTCGCGCACGCCGTCGGGGACCAGGAACTGCGCGTCCTCGGGCCAGCCGTAGGCCTTCTTGGTGGCCTTGATTTCATCCGCGCCCAGGGGCTCGCCGTGGGCGCTGGCGGAGCCCTGCTTCTTGGGCGAGCCGAAGCCGATGAACGAGTTGACGATGATGAGCGTGGGCTTGCCGCGCTCGTCCTTGAAGGACGTGTAGGCCTTGGACAGCGCGTCCAGGTCGTTGGCGTCGGTGACCTTGAGCACGCGCCAGCCGTAGCCCTCGAAGCGGCGGCCCACGTCCTCGGTGAAGGCCAGGTCGGTGCTGCCGTCGATGGAGATGTGGTTGCTGTCGTAGATCCAGCACAGGTTGGGCAACTGGAGGTGGCCCGCGAGCGACGCGGCCTCGGACGCCACGCCCTCCATCATGTCGCCGTCGCCGCAGAGGGCGTAGACGTCATGGGTGAACAGGTCGAAGCCGGGCTTGTTGAAGTGGGCGCCCAGCCACTTGCTGGCGATGGCCATGCCCACGCTGTTGGACACGCCCGCGCCCAGGGGGCCGGTGGTGGTCTCCACGCCGGTGGTCCAGTGGTACTCCGGGTGGCCCGGCGTGGCGGAGTCCAACTGGCGGAAGTTGCGGATGTCGTCCAGGGACACGGCGGGCACGTCCAGGACCTGGGCGTCCTTCACGCGCTTCACGCCCGCCAGGTGCAGCAGGCTGTAGAGCAGCATGGACGCGTGGCCATTGGACAGGATGAAGCGGTCGCGGTCCGGCCAGTTCGGCGTGGCCGGGTCGTACCGCAGCTCCTGCTGCCAGAGCTGGTAGGCCACGGGAGCCAGCGCCATGGGCGCGCCCGGGTGGCCCGAGTGGGCCTTCTCCACCGCGTCCATGGACAGCGTGCGGATGGTGTTGATTGCCTGGGTATCGATCTTCTCGGTCGTCATGCGGCCTCCCGCGCAGGACTGCGTCGCGGGCGCACCATGCCGTAACTGAAGCCGCCGCGCCGCACCAAACACGCCCGTCCGTCGGCAGGCACACCGACGGTCGGGCGGGGGGCTATTACTCGCCCTTCTTCAACAGCGGGAGCAGGTCCGGGATGGAAATCCCCAGGAGCACGTACCGGCCGCCATCGGAGGGAGCCCACGCGTAGCCGAAGTGGAAGGCCCGGGCCAGGTTGACGCCCACGCCCAGGGCCAGCCGGACGTTGGCATCCTCTTCCCCGGAGCTTGTCGAGGCGCTTCCCGCGACCAGGGAGATGGAGGGGGCCACGGCGAAGTATTCCGCCAGGTTGGGAAAGGTGCGCGTGTTGAAGCTGACAGTGAAGGGGAAGGTGACCGCCACGGAGGCGGAGCGATTGGGGCTGACGGGCAGGGCGAAGGAGACGGGAATGCTGGACGTGGCCTCGACGTCGCGGGGCGAGGCCTTCTGCGCGGCGGAGACGATCTCCGTGATGATGGGCGCGGTGGTGATGAGCCCCAGGTTGTAGACGTTGAAGGAGTCGTTGAAGACGACGATGTCCGCGCGCTCGGGGACCCGGTAGATGACGCGGAAGGTGACGCGCTGGTTGAGGTAGTCCTTCCAGGGGACCAGCAGCTTCCGGGTGCACCCGTCCTGGAAGCCCAGGTCCACCTTCGCCTTGCGCGTCTTGCCGTCCTTGCCGTCGGGGACCTCCAGCTCGAAGACCCAGGGGCTCTTCATGATGGAGCCATAGGGGAACTGGTAGCAGTGGGGGTAGCCCAGCCGGAGGGCCACCTCGGCGTCCTGGTCGATGAGGTCGGCCAGGGGCTGCACCGCGCCGCCCGCCTCCTCGACGAGCAACAGCGAGCCCACGCTCTTGACGATGGCGAGCGAGAGGGAGTCCTTCACCTCGACGCGGACGTTGTCGTAGTCCGGTTCGGAGGTCTCCGACACCAGCGAACGCCCGAAGCTGGAGAAGCGGTCATTGAGCCGCCGGACGATGCGGTCGGACAGCGCCCGCTTGTGGGCCTGGCGGAAGGCACTGACGGACGGCGCCTGGTCGTCGAACAGGAAGCGCGGATTCTTGATGGCCGTGCTCCAGGCGACCCCTCCACGGTCCTTGTCCGCGGAGTCGTAACAGAACGTGTAGATCAGCAGCGGACTCGACTCGCCGTCCCGGATGAGCCGTCGCGAGAAGTCCCTGGGAGGGGAAGGCGCCTCGGGGTTCTTCGGATCCCTGTCCTTGGGGGCCTTGGAGAAGTGGGGGACCTGGGACGTCTCCACGCCGGATTCGCTCTGGAGGAGCGCGCCCTCCTGGAGGCAGAGGAACTCCGCGGTGTAGACGGCCTCGACGGTGATCTTGACGTTGGCGACGGGTTCGGTCCGGTCATCCCCCCGCCAGCGCATGAGGACATGTTCCTGGTCGGGGAGCTTGCTGATGTCTTCCTTGAAGACCTCGCTCTCTGCCTGGATGGCGCCGACTTCCGCCTTGAAGCGCAGCCGGGTGAAGAGGGACAGGGCGCTCAAGGACACGCCGTCGGTCTTGAAGTGCACCACGAGCCGGTCGAGCCGGTGCTGTTCGCCGCCATCGGGCAGCAGTCCGTTCCGGCTGACCTCCAGTCGAAGCGGCTTGGCTGACTCCACGGTGGGTTCATAGACGGCCAGGTATTCATAGGGCTGAGCGGAGGCGCTCAATGCGCTGAGCAGACACAACACAGCCAGGAGTCGGGGCAGCACGGCCCCGCCAGTTCGTTCGTGCATGGCGATCCTCAAGGGCGGGTCCGGCCGGACGCGGAGCCAGGAATTCCGGTGTCGGCCTGACAGGAATCGCTGTTGAGCAAGACACATGCCGCCCGTGCGCCAGGGCAAGGCCCCGAGGCATGGGACGAACCCGGCCAACTGCCCGGCCAGGGTGGACGGATTCGTCCACTCCAGGCAGGCGTTACGACCCGGAGGCAGTCATCTGACCGTGACTGGACGCAAAGGCACGCCTGTTGCTTGGATGATCAACGCAAAACAGCCTGAGGAGTGATGCCATGTCAGGAATCGGGAAGCCGAAGGATGAGGAAGTGACTGAGGGAGCCCCCCGAGACGTCTTGAGAGGTATCTACAGCCAGCTCTTCCGAATGCCCGTGCCGGCGGACAAACTGGATCCGACCGACCAGGACCCGGGAATCCAGGCCCGCGAGGAGATGTGCGGCATCGTGAGGGCCGCGCGGGGGAGCGTGGCGAACGACACGGTGGCTCGCGGAAGGGCAGACACCCGGCTCAAGGAGTTCTATGTCGCCTCCGGGTTTGGCACGGCGTCGAATACGTCCTTGAGCCTGAGGCAGTGGGAGGGCCTCAAAGAGGCGTTCTCACCCAGGTATGCGCTGTTGCAAGACATCCAGGTCCCGAACGCGATGAAACCCAACGAGCCGGACGAGTATGGCGTCCTCAAGTTCGGTTCGTACGAGCTGGCGCTTCTCTACCACTGGTTGTTCCGGCATGAGAACAGCCACCAGGCGCACAACTATCTCCATGCGTTGAAGAGAGCCGCCCGTGCTGAATGGCCAATGGCCATTGAGGTCGTGCTGGGAGTGCTCTTCAATGACGAAGCCTTCACGGGCTTCGTGTGGCCACGGGTGAACAAGCAGGGACAAGCCGTGCCCAGGCTTGTCACGCTCGACATCGACGAGGCGGTTGTCGCGCAGATGGCTTCGCTGTTGGCGAACAGGAAGCTGTCGGAGTTGGAGCCCTACGAGGAAGGAGGCGTATGTGTCATTGGCGCTCCCTTGGACAAGGGCAACATCTGCTACTGACCCATGGGCCCCAGCGACCTCGAATACGCCGTCACGCTCGAAGCGCTGCCCAAGGACCTCCAGCCCTTCGCCAAGGAGCTCCCCTTCCACCTGGGCCTGACCACCCATCCCGAAGGAGGCTGGGACGACTACAGCGCCCTGGCCCCCTTCCAGCGCCTGCCGGCCTACGCGTCCGAGTGCCCGGGCCCCGGGCTCGCCCCGGAGCTCCAATCCCGCTACCTCCGCGCCCACCACCGCGGAGGCTTCTTTGGCCTCCTCATCGACCGGCTCGACGACGGTCAGGTCCCACCGCGCCCGGAGTGGCCCCGGCTCCGTCAGGCCCTGTTCGACCAGTGGCTGCAATCCCTGACGGAGGCGACCGGCAACGAGGTCCTCGCGACCGAGGCCATCAAGGCGGCCCTGGAGGACTGGGCCGAGGCCGTGTCCAACGAGAAGGCCCTGCTGTCCCGCCGCAGGCTGTCCATGGCCCAGTACGCCTGCCTCGTGAGCCAGAAGGTGTCCTGGCTGGGGACCAGCGCCTTCTGCCTCCTGCTCGCCCACGGCGCCCCCGCGCGGCTGCCTGTGTTCCGCCGCGCCTTCGACCTGCTCCTGCTCAGCTCCCAATGCCTCGATGACGCCCTCGACACGGACGAGGACACCCGGCTCCACGGCATCGGCTTCCCGGAGGCCCTGGGCCATCCGCCCCGAGGCCTGCTGCGGACCGCGCCCGGCGTGGCCCGGCTCGGGGCGGCCGTGGCGCGCGAAGGCGGCTTTCACGAACTGAGCGCCTGGCTTGCGGACCGGGCACGTTCCCTGGATGAATCCCATGCCGGGAAGTCGTCACTCCAGGCGGAGATGAGCGCTCTCGCCTTGGTGGCGGCCGTGACACAGCTCTATGGGGGGCCCGCCGTCACGAACCCATGAACCCGCAGGGGCAAGGAGCCCGGGGACATGACGTCTGGCGTGACGCGCGGCCGGTGGTGGACCGTCCTCCTCCTCGCCGTCCTGGGCGTGGGGCTGAGCGCGACAGTGGCATGGCGGGTGTCGGCCACGCTGGGCACCCCCTTCGCGTCGCTGCTGGTGGACCCCTACGGAGCCTTCTCCTCCGTCTACCTGCCCACGTGGAGCGAGGGCCACCGGATGCCCTTGCGCCACCCGGACCTCCTCGTGGCCTGCGAGGGAACTCCCATGGACGGAGACGTCGCGAGGTCGGGGCTGCCTGGAACGCAACTGCGCGCCTGTGTCCAGGAGGCGGCGCGCCAGGGCCGCACGCACGTGGCGCTGACGTTCCTCCGGCGAGGCGGCGAACGCCTCACCCTGAACCAACCCCTGCGCCACTTCGGAGCGGAAGAAGGCCTCTTCCTGTTCGGGGTCTACGCCCTGGTGGGCGGCTTCCTGCTGTGGTCCGGCCTGCTGGTGTTGCTGCTCGCGGGCCGGAGGGACGGGGCGTTGGCCTACGGCGTGCTGTGCATCTCCAGCCATGTCTTCCTGCTCACGCTGTTCGACTACCACACGCAAGCCACCTTCATGCCGCTCTTCATCCTGTCGCGCCTGGGGACGGCGGTGGGCAGCGTGTGGTTGGGATACGCCTTCCCGGAGCGGCCCGTGCGCTTGCGTCGCTTCTGGCTGAGCGCGCTGTGGCTGCTGGCGGTGGCGGCCGTGCTCGCGGCGGCGTGGCTCCTCCTCGCTCCAGGCCTGGGCCTGGGCACGGCCCGGGTCCGCCACTGGGTGGACGTCGCGTCCCAGGGCTCGCTGTTGGTCTGCGGGGTGGCCATCCTCGTCCGGCTCCGAGGCAGCACCGGACGCGCGCGGGCGGAGCTGCTCGCGGCGGCCTGGGGGCTCGCCGCGCTCCCGGTCGTGCTCGCGGTGATTGTGTTCTCCGGCCGGGGCTTCTACCTGGTGGTGCCCTGCTTCATCGCGCTGCTGCCCTTGTCCATCGGCTACGGCCTCATCCGGCACAACGTGCTGGCGGTGACCGCGGTGCTCACGCGGCGCCTGCTGGCCATTCCCCTCGTGCTGGCGGGACTGCTCGCGGCCTCCTTCGCATGGCTCGCGACGCGGCGGTTCCTGGATGTCTCCACGGTGTCGCAGGCGCTGCCGCTGCTGGTCGCGTTCGCCACCTTCCTGGCCCTGGTCTTGCTCGGCAGACCGCTCGTGGTCCGACTCTTCTTCCCCGCCACCCTCCAGTTCCGCCCCACCGTGGAACAGCTCAGCGACGAGCTGTCCGCCCCGCGTGAGCCCGGTGCCCTCCGGGACACGCTGGAGCGAGTCGTCCGGCGCTGGTTGCCCACGGGGCAGGTCCAGGTCCTCGACCTGGGAGAATGGTCGATGGTGGAGCACCTGCCAGAGAATGCGCAGGCCACCCTTCAAGCGGGCACGCACCTGTGGACGCAGGAGGGCCCCTGGCACCGGAGGCTTCTCGTCCCCATGCGCTCGTCAGGCGAGTTGCGGGGCGTCTTGCTGCTGGCCCCCAAGCATCAGGCCGCGCTCTACACGAACGCGGACCTGGAGCTGCTCCAGACCATCGCCAGCCTGGGTGGCGTGGCGCTGCACAACGCCCAGGTCCTCCAGGAACTCGACGTGCTCCGCCAGGCGCAGGTGGGCGCGGCGCACGAGGAGAAGCGGCTCGCCCTCGCGGTGTTGAGCGCGGAGATCTCCCACGAGATTGCCTATCCGCTGAACTTCTTCCGCCACCTGCTCCGCCAGGGCGGTCAGTCCCAGCCACTGGAAGCCGAGGACGTCGACATCGGCCGGGAAGAGATCGAACGGCTGGAGCGCATGCTCGGGTCTCTGCGCCGCCTGTCATTGCCACCGCCGCGAGTGGAACCAGTGGCGGTACTTCCCCGAGCCCGCCGCGCCCTGGACCTCATCCGGGATCAGGTCCAGGCAAGGCGCATCAACGTCACGGTCGACATCCCCGAGTCGCTTCAACTGCTCGCGGAGCCGGATGCCATGGTGCAGCTCTTCGCCAACCTCCTGCGCAACGCCGTACAGGCCGCGGGGGACGGCGGACAGATGGGCGTGCGAGCCTGGGAGGAGGGCCCGGAGCAGCTCCTGGAGGTCTGGGACTCGGGCCCGGGTATTCCAGAGGCCGCGAAGGACACGCTGTTCGACCCCTGGGTGACGACGCGCAAGGAGGGGCTGGGCCTGGGGCTGTCCGTCACCCAGCGCATCGTGAGGCGCTTCGGCTGGAACATCGCCGTCCATCGCGAGCAGGGGCGCACCTGCTTCCGCATCCACGCCCGCCGCCTCGCGGACCCCCGTTCGCTGGAGAGTGCATGAAGATCCTCATCATCGACGACCAGCGCAGCGCACGGCGGGTCCTCACGACGGTGCTTTCCTCCATGGCGGGCCTGGAGCTCCGGGAGGCCGCCAGCCTCGACGAGGCGCGAAGGTGCCTTGCCGAGGAGTCCATCGACGTGGCGCTGGTGGACATCCGCCTGAGCGCGGACTCACGCAACCGCGACGGGCTCGTCCTCATCGAGGAGATCCGCAAGCGCACGAGCGCGGTCCCCATCGTCGTCACCGCCTCCAGCGAGATGGCGGAGATCCGCACCGCGATGCGCCTGGGCGCCTACGACTATGTCCTCAAGGACGACCTCTGCGCGGAGCTCATCGTCCCCATCCTCGAAGGGCTCCGGGACCGGCGGAGGTTGGAGCAGGAGGTGCAGGTCCTCCGCGCGCGCGAAGGCACCCAGCGGATGCCAGGGATGGTGGGAAGCTCCGCCGCGCACCAGCGCCTGTTGTCCCTGGTGCGCCGGGTGGCGCTGTCGGACCGCCCCGTCCTCGTCCTGGGCCCCACGGGCGCCGGAAAGGAAGGCGCCGTCCGAGCGCTGCACGCCCTGGGACCCAGGCCGGACGCGCCACTCCTGGAGATCAACTGTGGCGCCATCCCCGAACAGCTCATGGAATCACAGCTCTTCGGCCACGAGCGGGGGGCCTTCACCGGAGCGGACCGGCGGCAGGACGGCCTGCTGAAGGCGGTAGGGCAGGGGACGCTCTTCCTGGACGAGATCGCGGAGCTGCCACTGAGCCTCCAGGCCAAGCTGCTGCGAGTGCTGGAGGCCGGGCACTTCCGTCCCATCGGTGCGACGGCGGAGCAGGCCTTCCAGGGCCGGGTGGCGGCCGCGACGCACGCGGACCTGGAGGAGCTGGTGCGGCAGCGGAAGTTCCGCGAGGACCTCTACTTCCGGCTCAACGTGCTGGAGGTCCGGGTGCCCTCCTTGGAGGAGCGGCGCGAGGACATCCCGGCGCTGCTCGCCCACTTCGTCCAGCAGCAGCGGCGCTCCCTGCGCTTCTCCTCCGAAGCCGTGGACCAGCTCACGCGGATGGCCTGGCCCGGCAACGTCCGCCAACTGCGCAACCTCGTGGACCGGTTGGCGGTGTTCGCCGAAACGGACGAAATCACCCCCGACGTCCTCGCCGAGCTGCCGGGCCGTCCCAGCCAGGGCGCCGCGCGTGAGGACCCCATGAAGGACCTCGTGCGAACGGTGCTGCGGATGCCCGACGCGGGAGACAAGCTGGAGCGTCTGGAGCAGGCGATGATCACCGAAGCCATGTCGCTCGCCGAGGGCAACAAGAGCGCCGCCGCGCGGCTGCTGGGCGTGCACCGCAAGGCCATCGAGCGGCGCCTGGGCCGGAAGGAGGACGAGCCCCTCTCCGGCCCGGAGCAATGACTACCGCCGCGCCATCGCCCCCCGGGGCGTCTTCCCCCGGGTCAGGTGGTTCACCGCCTCACCCAGCCCCTCCACGGTGAGGGCGAACATGGGGAACACGTTGGCGATGACCGCGATGGTCCCCGAGCGCCACGACCCGCGAGGCTCCGGGTTGAGCCACACGTTGCGCTCGAAGTGCTGCGCCAGTTGCATCAGCCACGTGAGACCCTCCAGCCCCTCCTGCCGGTACTGGCCATTGGCATCCGTGCGGATGCCCAGCTCATACGGGGCCATGGACGCATCCCCCACCATCACCAGCTTGTGATGCCTCCCCACCTGCGCGGTGAGCTCCGGCACGGTGATGCCGCCGGTGAGCTGCGGCGTGGCGTACAGCTTCCCGTAGACGCAGTTGTGGAAGTAGTAGGTGCGCAGCTCCTTGAAGTGCGTGGCCTGGCTGGCGACGCTGAACAACCGGCTCACCAGGTGCGCGTACGGGTCCATGGAGCCGCCCACGTCCATGCACAGCACCACGCGCGTGTTGGGCCGGCGCGGCGGACGCGTCACCACCTCCAGCTCCCCCGCGTTCTTCGCGGTGGCGGCGATGCTCTCGTCCACGTCCAGCTCCTCCGCCACGCCCTCGCGCGCGAAGGCCCGCAGCTTGCGCAGCGCCACCGCCAGTTGCCGCGTGTCCAGCACCAGGTCGTCGCGGTAGCCCGCGTACTTGCGCGCCCCGGCCTGCCACAGCGCCTGGCCCTGACGCCCGCCCGCGCCGCCAATGCGCACGCCCTGCCGGGCCAGGCCGTTGTTGCCAAAGGCAGACGCGCCGCCCGTGCCCACCCAGCGGCTTCCGCCGTCGTGGCGCTCGGTCTGCTCCTTCAGGCGCTGCTCCAACTGCCGCCGCAGCTCCTCCGGGTCCCACTGCTCCAGCAGCGCAATCTCCTCCGGGCTCAGGTCGGTGCGCTCCTTCGCCTCCTCCAGCCAGGACAAGAGCTCCTCGGTGAGCTTCAGCGCGTCGGAGGCGACGCCCTGGAAGTGCGCGAGGAACGCCTGGTCAAAGGCATCCAACTGCGTCTCCGAGTGCACCAGGAGCGCGCGAGCCACGTGGTAGAACCCATCCAGGCTGCTGTCATGCAGCCCGGCCTTCAGCGCCCCGGCCAGGGCGAGCGCCTCCTGCGCGCCCACCTTCACCCCGCGCCTTCGCAGCTCGTAGAAGAACGGCAGGAACATGGCGTGGTCCCCGTGTCCCTTAAGCGCGCGTCCGCCGGCCGCGGCCAAAGGCCTCCGCCACCGCCACCAGGTCCTGCTCCTTCTTGAGCAGCGCGCCCAGGAACGGCAACTGCTCCTCCAGCTTCAGCTCCACCACGCCGTTGGCCTTGAGCACGGAAATCCAGTCGATGAGCTCGCTGGTGGACGGCCGCTTGCGCAGGCGCGTCATCGCGCGCAGCTCGTAGAAGACCTTGAGCGCCTGGTCCGCCAGCGCGGCGTCCAGCCCCGGGTGGTGCACGTCCACGATGCGCTGCATGAGCTCGCGCTCCGGGAAGTCGATGAAGTGGAACACGCACCGGCGCAGGAACGCGTCAGGCAATTCCTTCTCGTTGTTGCTGGTGATGAGCACCACGGGGCGGTGCTTCGCCACCACCTCGTCGTTCGTCTCGGAGATGCGGAAGCGCATCCGGTCCAGCTCGTGGAGCAGGTCGTTGGGGAACTCCAGGTCCGCCTTGTCCACCTCGTCGATGAGCAACACCACGCGCTCCAGAGCGGCGAACGCCTCGCCCAGCGGCCCCATGCGGATGTATCGCCGGATGTCTCGCACGTCCCCGTCCCCGAAGCGCGAGTCATACAGCCGCTGCACGGTGTCGTAGACATACAAGCCATCCTGCGCGCGCGTGGTGCTCTTCACGTGCCAGGTGAGCAGCTTCAATCCCAGCCCCTGGGCAATCGCTTCCGCCAGCAGCGTCTTGCCCGTGCCGGGCTCGCCCTTGACCAGCAGGGGGCGCTGGAGCGTGAGGGCGCAGTTGACGGCCGCCTGCAGGCCCTCGCTCGTGAGGTAGGAGTCGGTGCCGCGGAATCGAACAGGAGTGGGAACCGGAGTCATGGTTGGTTCCTTTAACATCCCGGGGAATGTTTCCATCCCTCCCCAGGCGGTTGGGTGTATATCCTGCCCCACATGGCTCCACTTTCCCTTGAGACCGAACTTCGCGACATGGTCCGCCGCGAGTTGCAACTGCAACTGGCTCCCGTTCAGAAGGCCGTGGCCCGGATGGCCAAGGGGCTGGATGCGTTGGATGCGTTGCGCGCGGTGACCGACCGCCTGGCGCCGCTGTCCAGCCGCCTGGGGGCCGTGGCGGGCGTGCGCACGCCCACGCTGGCGCCGGAGCCGGTGGCCCGCCGCCGTCCGGGTCGCCCGCCGAAGGCCGCGCCCGCCGCGAAGGCCGCGCCCGTGAAGGCGCCCGCCGCGAAGGCCGCGCCCGTGAAGGCGCCCGCCGCGAAGTCTCCGGGCCGCCCGCCCAAGGCCGCCGCCGCGGAAGACACCCAGGCCTGCGCCGTCGTCGGCTGCAAGCGCCAGAGCCGCTCCAAGGGCTACTGCTCGGCGCACTACCAGAAGCTGCGCCTGCTCATCCGCACCGGCCGCCGCCCGGACGCGTGGGTGGATGGCGCGAAGCCGCAGTCGGTCCAGGACGTCACGCTGCCGCGGGGCCGCGCGGGCAGCCAGGCGCTGAAGGAAGCGGCGAAGCCGGCCGCGCCCGCGGCGCCGCCCAAGCCCAAGGCGTGGGTGCGCAAGAAGGGCTCCAGCGGCGGCATGGTGTCGCTGACCTGACGCCGTCCGTCGTCCGCGCGCCTCCCCGCGTGGCGGGTCGCCCCCAGCGGCCCGCCGTGCGTGCCTCAGGCCCGACACGGGTTGCTTCCTTCCATTGACATGCGGGCCGTGGAGGTGTGAATCCCGGCCCCATGAGCGAGCAATATCCAGTCACCGTCGCGGTCCGCCGTCCCGACGGTTCGGTGGAGCAGGTCCGGGTGGGCACGGCGTACAGGAACGGCGAAGGCTTCACGCTTCAACTGGGCGAGCTGTCCATGAGCGCCACGCCCGTCGCGGCGTCGGCCCCGGCGTATCGCCGTCCCGCGTCCTCGGGCGCCCCGTCCGGTGGTGGCGGAGGCGGAGGCGGAGGCGGCGACGGCACGCTCCTGCCCAACTACGGCCGCAGCAAGGGCGCCCCCGTCTACGGCGCCAGCCTCCAGGACCTGGAGTTCTACGCCAACGGCGCGCGCCGCTCCCTGGCGGACCCCAGCAAGTCGCGCTGGCACGACAAGGAGCGCCAGCTCCTGGCCGCCATCGAGGCGGAGATCGCCCGGCAGCGCGGTGAGGGCGGCGGCGGTGGCGAGCCCCCCGCGCGCGGCGGCGGTGGAGGCCGGGGCGGTGGCTACGGCTACGGCAACCCGCCGGACGACGGCGACATCCCGCCCCCCAACGACGACGACAACATCCCCTTCTGAGGGGCGCTTCGGAGCTCCCGCGGCTCGCGGAAAAGCGGCCGCGGGAAGATCCAATCGGTCCAGTCCCGCGCAATAGAGGGGGAGCCCGCGGGACCCGCTGCGCGACGCACGGACCATTGACATCTTGGGTGCAATGGCAGACACCGTGGGTCTTTCCGGCGTCCACTGTCCGTGAATTGACACGTCGCGTGTGATTCATTCCACGTCGATGGCTTCATTTCTGAAACATTCCGCATCCTGCGGATTTCACAGGCATCCGGGACAGTTCTGTCCTGGCCTGTACTTCACGAATGACGCGTCCAGGAACAGGAACTCCGTCTTTCCAAGGGCTTAGGAGGTGGCCTGGAACGTGCTCTACGCACACGTGACAGGGAATCCATCCCGTCCGGCGAGGCTGTGAAATCGCGAGGCCATGGAAATGACCGAACGGGTGTGTGTGGTGGGAGCGGGTTCGTTCGTCCCAGCACGGACCATCTCCAACGAGCGGATCGCGAAGGCGATCCCCGGCTGGTCGGCCGCCCGCATCGAAGAGAAGATTGGCATCAAGGAGCGCCGCTTCCTCTGGGACTTCGACGATGAGACGGGCCGCGCCATCCCGCCGCCGGACGACGTGCTGGGGCGCTTCTATCCGGCGACGAACACGGACATGTGCGAGGTGTCGCTGCGCCAGGCCCTCTCCCGAGGCGGCGTGGACCCGAAGGAGCTGGACGCGCTCTTCGTGGTGACGTGCACCCCGGACGCGCCGCACTTCAACCACGACGCCATGGTGCTGCACGAGCGGCTGGGCCTGCGCGAGGACGCCTTCGCGCTGGTGGTGGACGACGGCTGCGGCGGCACGCCCTACGTGCTGGACCTGGTGCGCAAGATGATGGAGGGCGGCCGCTTCCGCACGGTGGCGGTGGTGGCCTCGGCGTTCACCTCGCCGCTGCTCAACCGGGAGGTCTACACGGACGAGCTGCCGCCCACGCCGGGCCGCCCCAAGGCGCTCAACGCCTATCTGTCCATGTATGTCTTCGGAGACGGCGCGGGCGCGGTGGTGCTGCGCAATCAGGAGGTCCCCGAGGACGGTCCGGGCATCCTCTCCTCGTTCTCCGGCAACGCATACGCGGAGCTCGTGTCGCGCCGGGGCGGCGGCATGTTGAAGCTGCCCTACCAGCCGGGTCGCACGCGCCCGGCCGAGATGGCCTTCGTGGTGGACGGCTTCAAGGTCGCGCGCAGCTACCCGGAGTACATGCAGAAGTGCCTGGACGCGGTGCTCACGCCCGCGGTGCGTGAGCAGGTGCGGCGCTACTACTTCCACCAGCCCAACAAGCGGGTGATGGACTCGTTCGTGGCCCGCGCGGGCCTGCCCAGGGACGCGGTGGCCTGCAACGTGGACCGGATTGGCAATACGTCCGCGGCCGGGATGTTGATTCTCCTGGCGGACGACCTGGAGCAGGGTCGTGTTGCACTCGGCAGTGGGGACCTGGTGGTGGTGGCGGCTGTCGGTGCCAACGTCCATTATGGGGCCCAGCTCGTGCGGCTGTAGCGCGCACGGGTGTTCATCTCCTCCCCCCCGGAGATTCCCCCCTCTATGAGTGAGCAGCGCAAGGCAGTCGTGGTCCTCGAGCCGGCCATTTCCCAGGACCTGGAGAAGCGTCTGGCCCTGGCCACCCCCGACGACACGGCCCGGGGCATGTTCTTCAACGGCGCGCTGAACGCGGTGCGCATCCTGGGCGGCGACGCCGCGGTGGAGAAGTGCCTGGCGGCGGTGCAGGAGAAGAAGTTCGTGGACTTCTTCAACTACCCGGTGTCGGGCTTCCTGAAGCTGTCCTTCACGGGAGCGCAGTTGATGGGCCCGCAGTTGGGCGGCTTCGACGCGATGCTGCGCAAGATGGGCACGCAGGCCACCACGGACTTCCTGTCGTCGGCGGCGGGCAAGACGCTGCTCCTGCTCGCGGGTGACAGCCCCAAGCGGCTGGTGACGAACCTGCCCACGGGCTACCGCGCGGCGGTGAGCTACGGCGACCGCAGCGTGGAGTGGTCCGGCGATCGCGCGGGCAAGCTCCTGATGAAGCGGGACTTCATGCCGCCCGCGTACCACGAAGGCGTGCTCCAGGCGGTCATCGAAGCCCTGGGCGCCCGAGGCGTCCAGGTGAAGGGCCGGCAGACGGGCCCGGTGGACACGGAGTACGCGCTGTCCTGGCAGTGACCGGAGCAAGACCCTCGCGGTGCCCGACGGAGGATGGGTTTGGACATGGCCCGGGAACAGGCAGGAGCCACGGTGCGGCTGCAAGCCGGCACGGAGTGGGTGTATGCCTTTCGCTCGCAGGAGGACGCCGCGACGCCACCGGATGAAGCGGTGTGCGCGGCGGCGCCCTTCACGCCCACCGTGAAGCTGGGCGCGGGCCTGTACGTGCCCGCGGGTGACGGCGGCTACGAAAGGGTGGGCTCGGCCACGGCCTGCTTCCGGCTGACGGACCGGGCCTTCACCCCGGGCACGCGGGTGCCGTTCCATGCACGCTTCCTCCTGCCGGTGGGCGCCTTCACCGCGCAGGGCGAGTGCGTGCTCGTGAGCAACGACCAGCCCGAGTCGGGCGTGGTGCTCGCGGGAGGCGCGCTCAAGCTGGTGGAGGTGCCCCCGGGCTTCGTGGGCGGCGTGATGACGAACCTGAGCGTGTTCAACCCGCTCAAGCTGCCCGGCTTCGCCACGGGCTCGCACTACACGCTCTACACCTTCCGCAAGGAAGGCGCGGGCAGCGCTCCGCCCTGAGCGCGGACGCCGCTCCCGGCACCCCGGGGTGAGCAGGAATGTCGGGGACGCCTGGGAGAATGCGTCCCTGGGCATCCGACGCCATCACCCGGGGGACGCATGGAACGCAGGTGGAATCCGCTCTACGAATCGCTCGGCTACCGGCCGCCCGCGAGCGGAAGGGCCGTGCCGCCGGAAGCCCCTCCGCCAGAGGACACGGACCTGCCGCTCCTTGGCCCGGAGGAGCTGGAGGCGCTCAAGTCCGCCTTCCTGAGGGAGCCGGAGGACGTGCTGCGCTGGACGGAGAGCGGCCTGGGCGCGAAGGTCACGGTGGGCGCGTTCGTGGAGGCGCTGCGAGAGCTCGAGCTGCTCTTCACGGACCCCGGCCAGCTCCAGGAGCAACTGGACGCCACGGAGCGCCACGCCCGTCAGGGGACGGGAGGTCTGCCCCCGGACTTCACCTTCCCGCTGAGGACGGAGGAGATCCCCATCGACCCCACGCGCACGCGCTTCGAGCCGCGAGCGGACCTGCGCGGCTGGCTGTTGTTCAGCGGCCCCGTGTGGCTGGAGCAGGGCGCGGCGGCGCGGCAGGCCCCCTTCCGCTGGCACTTCGGCGCGAAGAGCCGCTTCGTCTACCCGCTGAGAGAGCCGGAGCCCGGCCACCCGGTGGAGGTGGCGCTCTTCGGGGACTTCGGCACGGGCGAATACGCCTCCCGGTACATCGCCCGGCAGTTGGTGATGCGCGGGGAGCGCCTGGACTGCGCGGTGCATCTGGGCGGCGTCTTCTACGCGGGCCGCCAGGGCGAATTCGACGCGCATGTGGCGGAGCCGCTGGAGCCGCTGCTCGGGACGACGGCGCTGCTGACGCTGAACGCGCCGCCGGAGATGCGCTCGGGCGCGGGCGCCTACTTCCGCTACCTGGACGAGCGGCGGGGCGCGAGCCCCCGTCACCCGCAGGAGGGCAGCTACTTCTGCCTCGCCGCGGAGCGCTTCCAGCTCATCGGCCTGGACACCGCGTGGTTCGAAGCGGGCCGCCACCGCGAGCCCGCGCTGCTGCAATGGCTGGAGCAGCGCCTGTCGGAGGGACGCCGGCGGGGCGCGATGAACATCCTGCTGACCCACGCCGCGCCCTACGGCCCGGATGCGGAGCGGCTCGGCCCGCTGGTGACGGAGGACCTGCGCCCCCTGGTCGTGGAGCGCGAATGGGTGGACCTCTGGTGCTGGGGAGGCGCCCAGGCCGGAGCGCTCTATGACCGCGCACCGGGCCTGCCCTTCCTCGGCGCCAGCCTGGGCCACGGAGGCTTCCCCTCCGAGCGCCGGGACGCACCGGAGTACCCGGTGGCGCCGGTCCGCTTCTTCGAATCCCGGCCGCGCTTCCCGGAGTGGACGGGCGTGCGCCAGGACCGCGGCAACCACGGTCACGCGACGCTGTGGCTGCACGCGGACGGCAGGGCGTCGCTGCGCTACACGGACTGGATGGGCCAGGTGCGCTGCGAGGCGACGCTGTCACGCCGGGGCCCCAGGGAGCCCGTGACGCTGAAGACGCTCGACGTCAGGGAGTGAGGCAGGCTTCCTCAAGCTCCGGTGACGCCGCGCTCCTTCATGTACTTGCGCAGGCCCGCCGCGCCCTGGGCACGCACCTTGTTCCGCAGGAGCGGCGTCCACCCGAGCGCCCATCCCACCGGGCCCAGCGCCTGCCGCGACCAGGTCCAGAAGGGGAACCGGTCCGTGTGGCGGACAATCTTCCCGTCGGCGAACTCGAAGGTCGCGTCGATGCGGTTGAGCACCTTCCGGCCCGTCTGGCTGAAGGTGTAGCGCGCGTCCCAGTGCGCGCTGCCGGTGCGGTCATCGGCCTGGACCTGGCTGAAGTCGAGCTCCAGGTCCTTTCCGCGCTCCAGCAGCATGCGCCACATGGAGGTGACCCCCGCGTAGCGCAGGCCCTGGAACACGGCGTCGTTGAACTCCACGTCCGGGTGGTAGCAGGCGGCCATGCCGTCCGCGTCGCGCCGCTGGAAGGCCGAATAGAAGTCAGTGATGAGCTGGGAGTGCGGGTGCATGCCGCCGGTCTAGCGGAACTGCCGAGCAATGGAAGGGGCCGCGTGGCAGAGTCCGCCACATGGCTCGCGACATCGTCATCTGGCCCCACAAGGTACTCACCACCGCCACCCAGCCCGTGACCGACTTCGGCCCGGCGCTCGAAACGCTCCTCCAGGAGATGTCGGAGGCCATGGCGGAAGCCAAGGGCATCGGCATCGCGGCCAACCAGGTGGGCATCCCCCTTCGAGTGGCCATCGTCGGCCGCGAGGACGGCACCCAGTTCGAGATCGTGAACCCCCAGATGCTCTCGAAGGAGGGGAGCGTGAAGCTGGAGGAGGGCTGCCTCTCCGTGCCGGACGTCTGGGAGAAGTGCCCCCGCGTCGAGCGCGTGAAGGTCCGCTACCAGGACAAGACGGCCCAGTGGCACGAGCTGGAGGCGGACGGTCGGCTCGCGCACGTGCTCCAGCACGAAATCGACCACCTGGACGGCCACGTCTTCGTGGACCACCTCTCCAGTCTGAAGCGCACCCTCATCCTGGACCGCATGAAGAAGCTGCAGAAGTCGCTCGCGCGCCGGAAGGAAGAGCCCGCGGAAGGCAAGGGGACGAAGCGCTCCTGACGCATGGAACCGCGCCCCGTCCCCCAGAAGGTCCAGGCCTTCCGTGAGGAGTACCGGGCCCGGGTCATCCGGCCCGGCTACCGGGGGCAGGTCCACTTCGCCTTCACCAGCCTCGTCTGTCTGGGGGGAATCGCCCTGGCGCTGAGCCAGGTGGCGGCCCCCCGTCTCTGGGAGCTGCTCGGAGTCCCCGCGCTCATCGCGTTCGCGAACACGGTCGAGTTCCTCGGCCACCGGGGCCCCATGCACCACCGCACCCGGGGCCTGGGCCTGATGTTCGAGCGGCACACCGCCCAGCACCACCGCTTCTTCACTCACGAGGCGATGGCGTACGAGTCCCCCCGGGACTTCAAGATGGTGCTCTTCCCGCCGGTGCTGCTCCTCTTCTTCCTGGGAGCCATCGCCGCCCCGCTCGGAGCGCTCTGCTTCCTGCTGATTTCCCCCAACGCGGGCTGGCTCTTCATCGCCACGGCGCTCGGCTATTACCTGGCGTACGAGTGGGTGCACTTCGCCACGCACCTGCCGGGCAACCACTGGAGCGCCCGGCTGCCCGGCGTCTCCTTCCTCCGGCGCCACCACCAGGTGCACCACGATCCCAGCCGGATGGGCCGGCACAACTTCAACATCACCTTCCCCCTGGCGGACGGGCTCTTCGGGACACGATGGCGCGCCCCATTGGATGAGGGGCAGGCGGCACGCCGAGGGAAGTGACGGGGAAGGAGGAAAGCCGGAGCCGGGGGTTCACACCTTGGGACGGCGTGCCCATATCCCCGGCGGCTGAGGACGAATGATCAGGCCCGGATCAATCAGGGTTTGACGCGGCCGAATCGAAGCGTTAGAGACTGGACCCCCGCGCAACGAACCGCTGGCCCCCGGGCCTCGGAAAGTCAGCGCGGGGGGAAGAAAAGGATCGACGAAGGTTGTTGATCCCGAACGCGGCAAAGAGGTAGAAGCCGCGCCCCGCTCGAACCGGACCGAAGGCAGCAGGTCGGAACGCAGAGAGCGGACAGCAGCAAACGGTCGCCACCAAAATGGTTGATCGCGGATGCGGTGGTGGTACAAGCCGCGCCCCTCGCTACGAAGCCCGCGCACTGGTGCGGAAGGAACTTCGTGGAGAGAGCAGCACCGACAAGAAAATAGGGCAGTCAACGAGCAGGTTGACAGCGAACGCGGCGAAGAGATAGAAGCCGCGCCCCACCGAAGAAGCAGCGGTCCGGAAGGCAACACGACGGACGCAAAGCGGTGAAGGAAGCTGACAGCAGGCGGTTGACAGGGAACGCGGCGCTGAAGTAGAAGCCGCTCCCCTTCGAAAAGAAGCGGCGGAAGTCACTGGACGGCGCCGACGAACTTCGAAGCAGCCCGCAGGACGCAAAAGCGAAGTTGACGCTGACTGCGAACTGAAATAGAAGCTGCAACCCCGCCGGTTGAAACGAAACCGGCAACGAAGTAGACGGTAGCAAAAGTCGCGAAGCAAAACAAGCGGCTCGGTCTTTGAAAACCAAATAGCAAGCCCAAGCAGTAATGGATTGCGGAAACCGCAGTCAATTTTTT
>NZ_JAIQDE010000022.1 GCF_020037015.1 Corallococcus sp. AS-1-6
GCTCCTGTCCCCCTTGTCGCTTGGCAGCCGGCCAACTGGCCTCGCTATTCCGCGCAGACCTCCAGTCGGACAGGTTTGTGCGCGGCGCGGCTGGCAGGGCGGGCGGGCAGGGGGGCCGTCGCCCTCCTGGCTCTGCCTGACGTCGACTCGTGCGTGCTGTCCTCACGGGCGCTGGCTCGAACGAGGTTTCCTCCTGGTGGGACGCGGGGTCTGGGTGTGGTGCTGGGCGCTCGTGGCGCTGGCGCTCGCGGGGTGCGACCCGGGGGCGGAGCTGACGCCCTGTGCCGTGGATTGCGAGGGCGCGGCCTGCGCGGCCTGTGTCACGTCCCTGCCCGAGGAGACCGTCCGGCCCGCGCTCGCGTGTGATCAGCTCCCCGCGCCGTCACGGTGCCTGGGGCCTCGCGTGCTGGAGCGCTGCGTGGATGGGGCCGTGCACCGGGAGGACTGCGCGGAGGACACCACCTGCGTCGAATCGCCCGAGGTCGCCTGTGTCGCGGGCTCGGCGTGTGTCGACGGCGTCTCGCGGTGCACGGAGTCCAGGACCTTGCATGTGTGCACGAACGGCCGGTGGGCCGCGCGGGCCTGTGACGTGCCTTGCGAAGCCGCGCCCGGCCGGGGCTTCTGCGGCAGGCCCGGAGCCACGTTGAGCGGCACGGTGCGCTACGCGCGCCGCTTCCCGGACGCGGAGTTCCGCGCGTGGACGACGGACGTGGAGCCGGTGCCTGCTCGCGGGTTCCTCATCGTGTCGTTCCAGGGCACGAAGGTGCTCGACTCGCAGGTAACGGATGACGCCGGCCGCTTCACGCTGAAGGTGTCGGCCTCCCCGGGCGAGGACGACCGCGTCGTCGTGTACGCGGCCGGCCGGGGGCGGGACGGCGCGGTGGCCTACGCGGTGGCGGACCCCGGGCTGCCGGGCGCGCAGTCGGTGAAGACGGTGCCGGGGGACGCGGCCCGCATCTGGAGCTGGTCGCGCACGACGCGCGAGCTGTCGGAGCACCCTTCGTTCACCCTCGCCGAGTCCGAGGGCTCCGGCGCGGCGGCGGTGTTCGACGTGCTGGGCACGGCCTGGCGCCGGATGCGCGAGCGCTACGGCGGGCGCGACGGCCTGCCCGTGGTGGCGTGGCTCGGCTTCGGGACGACCTGGTCCTGCGGGGCGTGCTTCGCGCCGTGGCCGGTGACGGCGGCGGGCCGGAGCTGGGACGCGCAGGTGTGGCTGCCGGGGGACTCGGATGCGGCGTGGTGGTCGGACGCGATGGTGATGCACGAGCTGGGGCACTGGGTGATGGCCAGCCGGGGCACCAGCCCGGAGGAGGGTGGGCCGCACTACGTGGGCGTGCCCACCTTCCCGGGACAGGCGTGGAGCGAGGGCTGGGCCACGTGGTTCAGCACGGACGCGCGCCGCAGTCCCCGCTACTTCGACCGGCAGGGCGGGACGCTGTTCTGGGTGGACCTGTCCGCGCGAGCCTCGTCCGTGAGCCCCTGGGCCCGGCCCCGCGCGGAAGCCGGGCTGCTCCAGCCCGTGGACGAGAACGAGGTGGCCGCCATCCTCTACCGCGCGGCCACCGGGACACCGTCCAGCCAGCCCCTCTACGACGCGCTCGCCGCGCCCGCGATGAACCGTTCGCCCTGGGCGCGCGGCTACACGCGCCACACCTGGACGCGGGATGCGCAGGGCGCGCTCACGGCCGTGGTGGATACGGGCAGGCCCTCACCGTGCCTCGCGGACTTCCTGGACGCGCTGATGTGCCAGGGCTTCCCGAACACGCTGGTGGACGCGGCCACCGACCCCGCGACGGCCTTCCCGTATCCCAGCCACGAGCCCCTGTGCCCATGACGCTCCCGCGAAGCCGGAGGTCGTCGCAGGCCCAAGCCCCAGAAGCGCCCGCGAATCGCAGGTCGCGGTGACCCGTGCCCATGAAACTCCCAGGTTCAATGCAGCGACGCCGGCGGTTCCTCCCGCGCCCCTTGATGCGCAAGCGCGTGGCGGGGGCCGTGCTGGCACTGGCGCTCGTTGGCGCACTTTCGGCGGGCATGGCCTCCGGTGTGGACCGGGTGCGGCGCAAGAAGCCGCCAAGGCCTTCCGAACCCCCTCCTCGGGCACAGAAGAAGCCCATCCACGCGTCCTCACCGACGCTCCTCGCATCCGCGCGGTCGGTGGCGCTCCCCGCGTACGGAATGGATGCGGGGGACGTGAAGCCGCGCGAGCGTCAGGGCGCGCGGCCTGTCGTCCCGGTGAAGACGCACGCCACGGATGCGGTGACACCCGTGCTCACGCGAGGCCCGGTGGACGGCGCCACGGCCACGGACAGCCCCGCGCCACCTCCCACGGTGCTCCCCGCCACGGCGCGCATCCCCGCGCCCCTGCAGGTCTCCTGGCGGGTGGTGGACGTCAGCGCGGACACGGTGCGGCTCATCGCGCGGCTGGACCGGAGCCCGGGCTTCACCGCGCCCGTGGAGGTCTCCCTGCGCGTGCCGCCGCGAACGGTCCTCCGGGAGGGCCCCACGTCGCCCATCATCCTGGACGGCGACACCCGGGAAGTGCCCTGGACCCTGGGACTGCCCGAGGGCTCCCGCCCCGACGACGACCTCGTGCTGCTGGCGAGCGCCGGAGGTGAGTCCTTCGGCGTCCACGCGGAGGCGCGCTACCCCTTCGGACGGACGCTCCCGGAGTCACCGCGCCCCACGCCCACGGGGCCTCCGCTGCCGGACGCCCTCATGCGCTCGCGCGAATAGCCCCGGACTCAATCCAGGTTGAAGTACACCTCGTCCATGGCGCCGTGGAACTGGTCGTTGTTGTTCCCCGCGCTCTTGGCCCCGATGCCGACGGACTGGCCCGTGGGGTTGATGTCGTAGGTGCTGGCGAGCAGCGCGCTGCCCCGGGCCACGTTGTCGATGAGGATGGTCAACGTGGTGCTGGTGCGCTGACACGTCACCTTGTGCCAGACGCCATCCGCGATGCCCACGGACGACTTGACGATGACCGCGTCCGCGCCGCCGGTGGTGCGCACCACGCAGCTCGGCTTGCCCGTCACCGCGTCGTCCAACTGCAGCTTCCACTGGGGCGTGGAGGAGAGCCCCTTCTGCACCAGGTTGGAGCCGTGGTCCGTGCTCAGCTCCGCGAGCGTCACCCGCACGCGCGCCCCGAAGGAGAACAGCGCCGTGCCCGGGTTGAGCGACACGGAGTCCGCCGCGCTGATGAACGCCTTCGCGCACGTCGTCCCGACACAGACGGCGGGGAAGCGCACGCCCTGGCCCTCGTAGCCCGCGGCCTCCACCGTCACGGTGCCGCCGTTGGACGCCTGCACGGTGCCCGTGTGGCCCTTGCCGCTGTCGTCCACCACGGTGGTCACCGGGTCGGACACCGACTCGAACTTGTAACGCAGCTTCTGGCTCACCGCGCCCGCCGTCAGCGGGCCCAGCAGCAATACCGCGGCGAATCCCATCCGCACCTTCATGACGTACCTCCCCAGGGACTGCGTGAGCGTGCCACTCCAGCACGGACTCAACCCCTGGGGCAGCGGGAAGGCTTCCCCGCCGCGCACGTCACGGCACGTCGACGGCCAGCTTCTGCAGCGCGGACTTCGCGTCCGCATGGTCTGGCTGCAACTTCACCGCGGCTTCGTACTCCTTCTTCGCCTCGGGCTTGCGGTTGGTGGCCTCCAGGAGCTGCGCGAGCGCGAAGTGCGGCTCGCCGGCGCTCGCGTCCACCTGCGACGCGCCCCGGAACGCCTTCTCCGCCTCCGGCAGCTTGCCCTGCCGGTACAGCGTGTGCCCCAGGTACAGCAGGCCCAGCGAGTTGCGCGGCTCCACCGCCAGCACGTCGCTCAGCACCTGGAGCGCCTTGGTGTCGTCACCGCCGCGCAGGTACAGGAAGCCCAGCTCCGCGCGGGCCTCCAACTGCGCGGGGTCCTTCGCCACCACCGCCTCCAGCTCCGGCACCGCCAGGTCCGGCCGGCCGCGCCGCGAGTGCAGGATGCCCAGCCGCGCCAGCGCCGCCGTGTCCGCCTCTTCGCCCGCCGCGGGCGTGAGCAGCTTCTCCGCCGCCGCGTAGTCGCCCATCGCGAGCAGCAGGTCCGCCAGGCCCAGCTTCGCCGCGCGGTGCTTCGGGTCCTCCTGGAGCACGGCCTCGTAGAGGGGCCGCGCCTGGGCGCCCACGTGCTTCTTCGCGTACGCCTCCGCCAGCATCAGCCGGTTCTCCACCGTGGGCTGGAGCTTCACGCAGGCCGAGTACTGCGCGATGGCGCCGTCCAGGTCACCCTTGGCCTTGAGCGCGTCGCCGTAGCCCGCGCGCACGCCGGGCTCGTCCGGGAAGGTCTCCACCGCCGTCTTCAGCGTGGCCAGCGCGTCGTCCACCTTGCCCAGCTCCAGATATGCGCGCGCCAGGCCCTGGTAGGCCTCCGTCGTCTTCTTGCCGTCGTCGGCGCTCTTCTCGATGGCCTTCTGGAACGCGGACACCGCCTGCGTCTTCTTGCCCTGCGCCAGGTACAACTGGCCCAACTGCGTGTACGGGCCGCTCGCGCGGCGGGGCTCCAAGAGCAGCGCCTTCTCGAAGGACTTCGTCGCCCGGGCGTTCTCCCCCAACTGGAAGCACGCGAGCCCCAGGTTGAAGTGCGCCTCCGCGTACTTCGGATCCAACGTGATGGCCTTCTGGAACGCCTCCGCCGCCTTGCGCGCGTTGCCCTGGCCGTCCAGCACCACGCCCAGGTTGTTCTGCGCGCGCGCGTGCTTGGGGTCCGCCTTCAGCGCCGCCTGGTACTCCGCGAACGCGCCCGTGACGTCGTTCTCCCGCATCAGCACGACGCCCAGGTTGTAGTGCGCCTCCGCGTCGCTGTCCTTCTGACGGATGGCCTCGCGCAGCGTCTCCTTCGCCTCCGCGGCCAGCCCCTTCTCCGCCAGCGCCTTGCCCAGGTTCACCCGCGCCACCTGGAGCCCGCCGTCCAGCTTCAGCGCCTCGCGGTACGCCTCGATGGCGTCGTCCGTGCGGTTCGCGCGCTGGAGCACCTCGCCCAGGTTGAAGCGCAGCTCCGCGTCCCTGGGCGACAGCTCCGTCGCCACGGAGTACTGGGTGATGGCCTCGTCCGTGTCGTCCTGGATGCGCGCCAGCAGGCCGCGCTCCGAGCGCAGCGTGGCCTCCTCCGGGAAGGCCGCCAGCGCCGCGTCCAGCACCGCCTTGGCCTTGGGCACGTCCCCGGACAGCCGCAGCGCCCGCGCCAGCGCGACCTTCGCGGGGACGCCGTCCGGCGTGAGCCCCACCAGCTTCGTCAGCGGCGCCACCGCGCGGCGCGGCTGGTTCTGCGACAGGAAGGCCGTGCCCAGCTTGTAGAGCGCGTCCGGGTCGTCCGGGAGCTTGTCCGCGCGCGCGGCGGGCTTCTCCGGCGGAGGTGCCTCCGGAGCGGGAGCCTGGGCCGTCAACAACTGGAGGAGAAGGACTCCGGCTTTCGTCATCACAGGTTCTCCACGTACGGGCTGGCGCGCGCGTCGAAGGTCTTCTTGGCCAGGGCGGCCTTCTTCGCCTCCCACGCCTCCTTCGCCGCCTGCGCTTCCTTCGTGTCCCCCCCGAGGTTCGCGCGCTCTTCCTTCACGGCGGCCTCGCACTCGGACACCTGCTCCTCGAAATCCTTCGGCTCCAGGCGCTCACTGCCCTGGACCTTCGCCTTGCGCGCCGCCGTCAGCCGCGCCAGCTCGAAGCGGGCGAACGCGCAGCGCAGCGACAGTTGCTCCACCTCGCGCAGCCCCACGTTGAGGCGCTGGTGCGCGCGCAGGTACTCCACGCGGGCCTCGGACTCCGCGATGGCCAACTGCGCCACCTCGCGGGACGCCGCGTCCTGCGCGCGGTCCTCCTCGTCCTCGGCGGCCTCCTGGCGGGACTTCGCGCGGCGGATGTTGTCGCGCGCGCGGTTGATTTCGTTGTCCGCCTCGTCCACCCGGTCGATGGCCAGCGCCAGGTCGTTCTCCGCCTCCAGGAGCTCGATGCGCGTCTCGTACGGCAGCTTCTTCACCAGCGCGTCCGGCACGCGCATGCCGTAGCTCGGGCCGCAGGCGGCGGTCAGGAGGGACAGGCTGAGGAGCAGGTGGCGCTTCATGGAGCGATGGCCTCGAAACGGCTGAAGAGGGTCCGGCCGGAGTAGACGTCGGTGCCGTTGGTGAACGTGACGTTGAACTCGCCCGACACCCGGTCCCCGGTGTTTTTCGGAAGGGACTTCACGAAGAGGTTGCCGCGCACGAGCGGCGGGAAGGGACGCACCGGCTCATCCAGCACGCTGCGGTCCACGCTGCCCCGCTGCGAGCCGTCCTCCAGCGCCTCCGCCAGGTCGATGTCCAGCGAGCCCGCGTACTCGTTGTCCGGCAGCATGTCCGCCACCCGCGCGCTCACCTTCAACACCACGTCCTGCCCGCTGCCCTGCGTGCTGACGAAGCTCACCGCCAGCGTGCCCTCCGCCAGGGCCGCCTCCGTGCGCTGGTAGCGCAGGTCGATGAGCTCCGACACGCTGCCCTCCACCCGGCCGCCCTCCTCACCACACGCGGTGGCGACGAGCGCGAACAGCACCGGGGCGATGCGGCGGAGGGGCGCGCTCACTTGCATGCCTTCCACCCCGCGTCCACGTCCGGGCCGTTGAGCGTGCCCATGTCCTTGAGCACGGCCAGCTCGCGGCGCGCGCCGTCCGTGTCGCCGAAGCGGCAGCGCAGCGCGGCCAGGTTGAGGCGGGCCTTGTCGTAGGTGGGGTCCGCCTCCAGCGCCTTGGCGTACGCCGCGCGGGCGCCCATGGCATCCCCCAGGTTGAGCATGGCCCAGCCCAGCGCCGCGTGCGCGGACGCGCGCGTGTCCTGCAATTCCGTCACGCGCCCGAACGTCAGTTGCGCCATGCCGTACTGGTGCGCGTCCAGGTAGCCCATGCCCAGGGCCTCCAGCGCCTCCGCGGTGAGCACCTTCTCCGCCTTCTTGCGCAGGTCCTCCAGCGCCGCGGGCTGCGTGGGCGCGGCCGGCTGCGGCACCGGCAGCGCGGCCACGTCCGTGCGGTTGCGGCAACCCACCACCGCCGCGTTGAAGACCTCCAGCGACTCCGCGCGGGACAGGCAGGCCTTGAAGGCTTCGTCCGAGCGGGCCTTGAGCGGCCCCACCTGCTGCTTCACCGCGTCCTGGAACTGCTTCGTCTCCGCGGCGGACAGCCCGCCGGGCACCGGCGTCTGGTCCACCACGTCCGCGATGTGGCCGTACGCCAGGGCAATCTTCCACAGCGACGCCACCGCCCACTCCGGATACCCGAGCGACGCGGCCTGCGTGTACACGCCCTCCATGGCCTGGAGCGCGGCGACCTTCTCCTCCACCTTGTCCGCCGGCAGGTCCTTGTAGCCGCGGTAGAGGATCTCACCCAGGTACCAGAGCCCCTTGGCCGCTTCCTCCGTCTGGCCGTTGGGGCCCTGCACCGCGGCGGTGAGTGTGGAGATGAGCGCGTCCGGCGGAGCGGTGGGCGCGGTGGTGGCCTGCACCTCCGCGAGCACCGCCGCGGCGGCCACGTTGTTCTTGTCCAGCTTGAGCGCGGTCTCCGCCGCCGTCTTCGCGCGCGCGTAGTCCTTCTGCTTCAGGCGCGTCTCGGCGAGCAGCGCCAGCACCTCGCCCTTGCGCGCGCCCGCGGCCTCCGCCGCCGTCTCCAGGTTGCGGGACGCTTCCTTGTACTCACCCAGCGCGATGCGCAGGCGGGCGCCGGCCATCCAGCCGTCCACCGACGCCAGGTCGCCCGTCAGCTTCTGGCCCACCTGCTCGAACCAGCCGGCCGCCTCGTTGAAGGCCGCGGCCTCCGCCGCGTGCCGGCCCAGCGTCAGGAGCACGTCCGACAGGTACTGGCTCTTGGGGTAGGACTGCGCCAGCTTCGCGCCCAGCTCGCGCTCGCGCGGCAGGTCGCGCTTCTCGCGCGCGGCGGTGAACGCGCCGTAGAGCGCCTTCTCGCCGATGTCGCTGTTCTTGTTCTCGTCCGCGACCTTCATCAGGCCTTCGATGACGTCGCCCGTCTCCTGCGCGCTCTGCAGGGCCAGCTCGTCCAGGGCCTCGGCCTTGCTTTGCGTGAGGATCTTCTGCACCTCACCCCGGAAGCCGGACGGCAGCGCGGACGCGAGGAACTTGCGGCCCGTCTCGTCCAGCTTCTTGAAGTCGTTCACCTGCCGCAGGCTGTCCAGGGCCAGGTTGCCCGCCACCGGCGCGTCCTTGTACTGCGGGTGCGCCAGCGCGAACGCGGTGAACAGCTCCGCCGCCTTCGGGTACTCGCCGTCCTCGTAGTAGGCGCGCGCGATGTTGAACTTCACGTCCAGCACATGCGGGCTCTGCGGGAAGCGCGACACGTAGGAGGCGCCCAGCAGCTTCAGCGCCTGCCGCGCGTCCGCCACCTCGAAGGCGTTGCGCTTCTGCGCCTCCTCCGGCTTGAGCGTGGAGAAGTGGGCCAGGAGCGCGCCGTACATGGCGGTGTCCACGGCCTTGCCGTCCTTCGCCTTGTCCTCGTAGCGGGCCAGCTCCTCGAACTGGCGCGCGGCCTCCGGGAACTCCTTGGCGGCGAAGAGCGCGTCCGCGCGGTTCTTCATGATGGGCCGCACGTACTGCTCCGGCCGGAACAGCCCCAGGTACTCGCGGTAGGCGTCCGCGGCCTTCAGGTACAGCTCGCGCGAGTCCGCCTTCTGCGCGGCCAGGTGCACCTGCGTGGACAGGTCGCGCGCCATCTCCTCCGTCTCCGCGAGCTGCTTCTTGCGGTCGGACTCCGACATCTCCGGGTCCGTCTTGCTCTGCACCGCGGCGCGCACCAGGAAGCGGATGTCCTCCGGCTCCGGGCTCACCTTGCCCTTGGCGGCCTTGAGCGAGTCGTACAGCTTCTGGGCCCGCTCCAGGTCCATCTCCGGGTCGGGCTGCACTTCCATCAGCTTGCGCAGCGTGGGGATGGCCCACTCGTACTGCTGCTTGATGAAGTAGCGGTTGCCCAGCTTGTCCAGCGCGAGCGCGTACGTGGCGCGGCTGTCGCTGAGCTTCTCGAAGTAGTTGAGCGCGCCCTTGGGGGGCTTGGCCTCCGTGTAGCTGTAGACCAGGTCCAGCAGGGCCTCGCGCTTGACGTTGAGCGCCTTCTTCACGTCCACGCCGGGCAGGGGCGCGCTGGCGGCCGCCGCCTCGAAGAACGTGACGGCCTCCGCGTGCTTGGCCTGGTTCACGCGAATCCAACCCATCTTGTAGCGGGCCAGGTCGTGCACCGGCGACGGCGGCAGCTCCAGGATGGCCTGGTAGTGCTTCTCCGCTTCGACGAGGTCCGCCTTGTCGAAGAAGTGGTCGCCGAGAATCTGTTCGGCCTCCAGGCGCAGCGGGCTGTTGGGGTACTTGCGCGTCAGGTCCCCCAGCGTCTTGAGCATCTCGTCGAACTGGCCCAGCTCGCGCTGCTCGTGCGCCAGGTAGAACGTCACCTGGTCCCCGTCCTTGAAGTCCGGGTACTCGCGCAGCAGGCGGTAGTACATCTGCACCGCCTTCTGCTTCATCAGGCGCGTCTCCGGGGAGACGATGGCACCCGTGGCGCCCTCCGGCCGGGACTCCGCCTGGAGGTAGTACACGTAGCGGCTCTTCTCCACGTAGAGCTCCGCCAGCCGGAACTGCAGGTCCGGCAGGTACGGGGCGTTGCGGCTCTTGGAGATGAGCTTCTCCGTCTCTCCGATGGCGCGGTCCACCTTGAAGATGTCGCGCTTGAGCTTGGCGATGAGCTCCTCGCGCTCCTTCGCCTTGGACACGATGGGGTTGGTGTTGGGCCCTACGCGGCCAGGGCCGGGGGCCGCGGCCGCGAGCAGCGCGGCGGTGATGAGGCCGGTGAACGGGCCGGTCATGGGGTTTCCTCGATGCAACGGCTCTCGATGCGGACCCGGTAGGACTTGAGCTCGTCGTTCCAGTATTCGTTGTCGAACTTGAAGGCGACCTGCGCGGGCGACAGCAGCTCTTCCTCCTGCGCCGCCACCACCTGCGCGCCCTTCTTCACGCGCTCGTACAGCTTGAGGCCGACCTCGTACTCCATGAGGCGCACCTGCTCCGCGGCGCGCAGCAGCGTGTCCGCCTCCTGGCGCACGGCGTCCTGCAGCCGCGCGTCGTACACGCGCACGGCCTCCGCGTGGGACAAATCGTAGACGCGCGTCAGGTGCCCGAAGAGCCGGTCGCCGAAGCTGCCGGCGTAGCGGCCCAGGCGCTCGCCCTCCAGGTCCAGCAGGGCCACGAACTTCGCGGCGCGCTGGGTGCCGCCGTGCGCGTTGGCGGCGCGGCGCAGGCGCACGTCCTGGCTCAGGTCCTCGCGGTTGCGCACGGACTCCAGCGAGTCCGCGTACCGGCGCGTCAGCTCCTTCGCCGCGCGCTTGGCGGGCAGGTAGTGGCACAGGTCGCGGAAGATGAGCGCGCGCAAGAGGTACTTGTCCGGCATGAACTCATCGCGGAAGGACGGCGCGTCCAGCGTGGTGAGGATGCCCAGCGCCGCGCGCAGGTCGCCCAGCTTGTAGCGGGTCCACGCCTCCTCCAGGTAGAGGCTGGCGCGGCCGGGGTCCAGCTCCGGCAGCTTCACCTTGCTGTACGCGTCCAGCGCGCCGGTGAAGTCCTTCTTCTCGTAGCGCAGGCGGGCCACCGCGAGCGCCGCCTCGTTGCGCGCCTCGCGGGTGAGCTTCTCGTCCTGGGACAGGCCGAGGAAGTCCTTCACCATCTCCTCCGGCGGATCCTTCACCTGCTTGAGCCGGGTGACGAGCAGCGCGAACTTCGCGCGGCTCGCCTCCGCGCTGGTCTCCGGCAGCTTGGAGAAGTGCGTGTTGGCCCAGCGCTCGTTGCCCACGCGCAGGTCCACCAGGCCCTGCTGGTAGTGCGCGTAGGCGCCCGTCTCGTCCGGGAGGAAGCCCAGGTCGAGCGCGCCGAAGACCTGCTCGTCGATCATCACCTCGTCGTGCGGCCGGTCCGTCAGCCCCTTGAGCGCGTCCAGCGCGCGCGGCAGCACGTTGGGGTTGGAGCGCTCGCGCGCGATGCGCGCCAGGTACGTGGCGCCCGCGTGCGTGAGGCCCAGGTCGATGAGGCTCCGCGCGAGGAAGTACTGGCCCCACGCGTAGTTGTCATCCGTGCGGGGCGTGGCCTGGAGCCACGCGTACAGCGGGCCCGCGGCGTCGCGCGGCTTGCCGTCGAAGTAGGCCTTGAGCGCGTTGTCGAAGGTCTCCGGCGGCACCTTCTGCGGCGGGGGCGGAGGCGCCTCCGCGACGGCGGCCCTGGCGGGGGCGGGCGTGCCGGCGGCGGTGCCCGCGTCCGTGGGGCCGGGGGTGCCCGCGTCCGTGGGGGCGCCCGCGGCCTTCGCGGCGGCGGCCGGTGGGGGTGGCATGGGCAGCGTGCCCGCGTCCGGCGCCGCCCGGGCGACCGTCGGGGACACGAGGAGCGCGGCGCTGGCGAGCGCGGCGACGATGAGGGGGCGTGACGTCATTCCGTGGCGCCGAAGTTGAAGGCCGTCCCAATCTGCACGGTGGGCACGTTGATGATGCGCGACGCGCCCGCGAAGACGGTGTTGTTGGTCACGTCCAGCCGGAAGGACACGTTCTGGCTGGAGAACAGGCGCACGCCCAGGCCCAGGTTGACGGCGGGGCGGAAGCCGTCGCTGCGGTCCACCTTCACCACCGTGCCGCCGGCCAGCAGGAAGACCTCGAAGTGCAGGACGTTGGCGTTGAGGAAGGACGTCTTGCCGTACAGCGGGCTCCACATGAGGTCGCTGCCCACCATCCACTGCACCTGGTCCTCGAAGGCGGTGGCGGTGGGGGCCGCGTCGAAGTCGCGCTCCAACTGGCGGCGCAGGCTGGTCTGCACGTTGTAGCTGTACGTGCCGCGGCCCACCTGCCACGCGACGGTGTCGCTGAAGTGGTACGTGTATCCGACGGTGCCGATGAGCCCCTTGTAGAAGGCGTCCGCGGGCAGCACGCCCACGCCGAGCGAGAGCTCGTGGTGCATGCGGAAGAGACGGTCCTGCACCGCGGAGACGGTGCCGGGGTTCTCGAGTTCCTCGGCCTGGGCGCGCGCGAGGCCGGGCACCAGGCACAGGAGGGAGAGCAGGAGGAATCGCACGGGGACTTTTTCCTGTCAGGAGGCGGGGAACGACGTGGGGTGGGGGAGGCGTCCCCGCGTCAGTAGCCGACCGAGTTGAAGAGGAACGGATACGTGATGATGACCTGGCCGCCCTTGGGGGCTGGGAACTGCCAGCCCTTCAGGCTGCTGAGGATGCACGCCTCGACGGAGGCGTTGCGGAGGGTGGAGGACTTCGTCTTGGCGGAGGCGACGCGGCCGTTGAGCCCGATGGCCCACTCCAGCACCACCTTGCCGGCGAGGCCGGGGTCCTTGAGCAGCGCGCGTTCGTAGCAGCCGTGCACCTCATTGAGGTGGCTGTTGATGACCTTGGCCACGGCTTCGCGGTCCACGGTGCCCTGCGTGGAGGAGATGCTGCGCGCGGTGGCGCGCGTGACGGTGCCGCCCACCGCGCCCTTGCCCACGCCGCCCGCGCCCAGCGCGCCAATGCCGCCGCCGCCCTTGCCGCGCAGCAGCTCCGCGCCCAGGGTGGCGCCGCCGCCCTTGCCGCCGCCGCCCAGGCCGAAGGTGCCCAGGCCCGCGTTGGCGATGGGCGCCTTTCCGATGAGGCCCGCGAGCTTGTAGTTGGTCTGCTTGGCGTTCTTGCTGCCCGGGCCGCTGCCCAGCTTGTCCACGGCGGCCAGCAGGTCGTTGGCGGCGGGGCCCGCGGCGGACAGCTTCGCGAGCGCCTTGAGGGCCTTGCTCTCCGGCGCGGCAGCCACGGCCTTGGGGACCTGCACTTCCTTCACGGGCTTGGGCGGCGCCTTCTCCGCGACGACGGGCTTGTCCTTCGCGGGCTCCTTCTTCTTGAGCGTCTCGAGCTTCTTCTTCGCCTCTTCCTTCTTCTTGGGCTCGGGGGCGATGAGGCGCAGCGCGACGGGCGGGAGGTTCTTCTGGGTGAAGTCCGCGGTCGCGGGGCCCTGGGGGCGGGTGGCGATGAACCAGCCCAGGCCGCCGCCGAAGATGGCGAGGAAGAAGAGGGTCAGCCAGGGCAGGCCCTTGAGCGGGTTGACGAAGATGCGCTCGGGGGCGGGGGCCGCGTAGGCGACGAGCGACATCTTGCCCTGGGTGAGGCGGGCGGCGGCGCCGTCGCGCAGGGTGACGAAGCGGCGGCTGCCGTCGGACTCGAGCGCGGCGGTGGTGACGGGGGCGAAGCGGCCGTCCCCGTTCGCCTTCTCCACGTCGGTGCCGGGGGGCACGAAGAGGCGGTAGTTGCCGTTGACGGACTCGGCGAGGGTGAAGTCGTCACCTTCGGGGAGGGAGAAGCCCCACAGCGGCATGGGGGCCAGCTCGTCCACGGCGGCCTTCACGGGCTTCTTCGCGTCCGGGGTGAAGCGGCGCGCGTCGCGGCGCACGGCGCCCCAGTACAGCTCCAGGTAGAGCTGGGCCGCGCCCTTGCCCGGGCCGATCCTCGGCGCGTGCGTGGGGCGGCTGGCCGGGGCCGCGTCGAGGACGAGGGGGCCGGAGGTGGGCGCGGTGACGTCCGTGTCCACGTCCGCGAGCAGGTCGTCCGCGACGAGGAGGCTGGGCATGGCCTCCGAAGGAGGACGGCGCCGGGTGGAGGGGACGGTGCCCGCGGGAACGGCGGGAGCAGGAGCCGGCTTCGAGGCCGAGGGCTGCGCATGCGAGGCCTGTTGCCCGTGAGCCGCCTTCGCGGCCTGCTGCTGGGCATGGGCGGCCTGCTGCGCCAGTGCGGCCTGCTGGGCCTGCGGCTGCGCGTATGCGTTTTGCTGAGCCTGTTGCTGTGCGTATGCGGCCTGCGCCTGCTGCTGCGCGAGCGCGCCCTGCTGGGCCTGCTGCTGCGCGTGTGCGGCCTGCTGCTGGGCATAGGCGGCCTGCTGGGCCTGCTGCTGCGCATATGCGTTCTGCTGGGCCTGCTGCTGCGCGTATGCGGCCTGCTGAGCCTGTTGCTGTGCGAGCGCGGCTTGCTGAGCCTGTTGCTGTGCGAGCGCGGCTTGCTGAGCCTGTTGCTGTGCGAGCGCGGCTTGCTGGGCCTGCTGCTGTGCGAGTGCGGCCTGTTGAGCGTGCTGCTGCGCGAGCGCGGCTTGTTGCTGCGCGTGTGCGGCCTGCTGGGCCTGCGCGGTTCGCTGTGCCTGCTGCTGGGCGTAGGCGGCCTGCTGCGCCTGCTGTTGTGCCAGCGCGGCCTGCTGAGCCTGCTGCTGCGCGTAGGCGGCCTGCTGGGCCTGCTGTTGTGCCAGCGCGGCCTGTTGCGCGAGCGCGGCTTGCTGCGCGTGCGCGGCCTGCGCGCCGTGCTGGGGCGCGAAGCCATTCGCGGGCCCGAACGCGTGCGTCGCTCCGTTGCCACCATTCACGGGCGCGGCGGGCGGAGCCCCCGCACCTCCCAGGAGCGCGGCGACCTCTGGCGGCGGCTGCGGCTTGGTCTCGACGGGACGCTGGTTGAGGATCCGCGTCTTCAGGACGAACGGCCCGCACAGCACCTCGTCCACGGAGCGGATCTCACAGGCGGTGACCTGGTGCCCGTTGACGAAGACGCCGCTGGTGCCTCCGCCCGCGTCCTGGATCGCGGTGCGGCCATTCTGGAAGTACAGCAGCGCATGGCGCGGCGACACGGCCGCGTCGTCCAAGCGCAGATCCGACGACGCATCGGAGCCGAGCGCGTACGTGCCGGGGACGAAGACCTCCGTCCCCACCAGGAGGCCGTCGCGGAGGATGACGACTTGCAGGACGCTGGGCTGGCCGCTCAACGGTGACGCTCCCTTCGAGGGGTGATGGGCGGTACGGCCCTACTGATCGTAGACGGTGGCGAGCGTCTCCGAGCGGAAGCTGTCGCGCTCGCGAAGCATCGACCGCGTCTTCAATTCCTTGCGGTCATACAGATACACGGCGCCGGACTTGTTCGTCTGGCCCTGGATGAGGCGGTCGTCGAAGTCGATGCGCGACGGGCCGCGCTGCGGCGGCGCCGACGTCGCGGCGGCCGAGGCATCCCCCGTCACCGGATCCGTGACGGCCGTGCTCGACTTCGTCTCAATGCGAGGCGGCGCCTTGCTCGAGCCCTTCTTGGCCTTGGGTGCCTTCGCGGCCTTCGTCTTGGAGGCGCGTGCACGCCCCTGGGCCCAGGCATCGTTCGCGGGGGAGAGGGGACCGAAGCCGAGCACGCTGGCGACGGCACAGAAGAGAAGGAAACGTCGCATCATCAACAGGTTAAGCGATGCGAGCCCCGACCTGTCAACGCACACTCCAGCCCCATGGCGCGGGCCGTGGGGATCATGTGTGGGGGGCAGTCCACCTCACCTGGGGCGGACGCTCCACGACGCGTCCTGCTTCGTGCCGGGATGCTGGAAACGTCCCGTGGGACTCCCTCCGCGCGGCGCCTCCCGACCATGCGAGCAGACGTGGTGAGAAGTCATCGTGACACGGTGGGCGGATGGAGGATGCTCGCGCGCGGGAGGACTGCACACGCGTGATACCTGTCACTCGCCATCGGGGATGGATCGCGGCGGCGCTCGGAGCCCTGGTGCTCCTGGGCCTGGGGCTCTTCGCGTTGAAGCCCCAGCGCGCTCCAGCGCCCACACCGCCCACCGCGCCCGCCGGGCCGCGCCCCATCCTCCAGGCGGTGGGGCCGAAGCTGACCAGCAACCAGACCTCGCAGCCGCTCTCCGTCTACGGAGAGAACCTGGTGCCGGGCCTGCGGCTGGTGCTCGGGGCGCCCCTGTCACGGGAGGTGCCGCTCACGGTGGTGGACGCGCGCCATGGCTACGCGAGGCTCCCCCCCGACCTCAAGCTCCCCGAGGGCACCTTCCAGACGGACGTGCAGTTGTCGCTCGCCGCGACCGGCCCAAGGCCCACGGGCACCGCGCGGCTCACCCTGGTCAACGACGCGGCCTTCCCGGACTTGACGGCGACGGCGCTGTCCCCGGACGGGCGCACGCTCTTCGTCGCGTCGCCGCCCACGGACACGGTGTTCGCGCTGGACGTGGCGTCCGGGCGCGTGGAGGCGATGGCGGTGGGAGACGGGCCGTCGGCGCTCGCGACCTGGAAGGACGCCAGCGGCCGTCCCTGGCTGGGCGTGGCCCATCGGTATGGCGCGGAGCTCTGGCTGTACGCGCTGGACGCGCCGGAGCGGAAGGCCCGCGTCGTCCCCGCGCCCCGGGGCGTGTGGGGCCTGGAGGTGGACGGAGCGAAGGGCGTGGCCTTCGTCGCCGAGCACCTGCGCGACACGGTGCACGCGCTCGCGCTGGAGGATGGCCGCGAGCAGTGGCGCGCGGCCGTGGATCCGAACCCGCGCGCGATGGCGCGGTGGAACGGGCTGCTCGCGGTGGGCAGCCTCCAGACGGGGCAGGTGGTGCTGCTGCGCCAGGATGACGGCCGGGAGCTGGCGCCGGTGGTTCCGAAGCCCGGCGTCCCCATCATCGGGGGCGCCACGGAGGACTTCTCCGCGCAGGTGATGGGCGGCAAGGCGCCGCGCGCCCTGGTCGCGAGCGACCGCCTGAAGCGCCTCTTCATGTCGAGCCTGGGGCCGAACGTGGGCCCCAACGCCCAGCGCATGGAGGTGAGCGCGAACAGCGGCGTCGCGGTGCTGGACCTGGACCGGCAGCAGGTGGTGCGGCACCGGGGCTTCGGCGCGGGCGTGACGGAGGGGCTGGCGCTGGATGACCGCGCCGGGCTGCTCTACGCGGCGGACGTGGGCCTGGGCCAGGTGCGGGTGCTGGACGCGAAGGCGCTGGTGAAGAGCGACGCGGCGGCGCGCGAGGCGGTGCTCCAGACGCTGCCGGTGCCCGCGCCGGAGGGCACGCCGTGGATCCGCCCGGCGGAGGACCTGGGGACGAAGGGCAGGGCGGGGCTGGAGCTGCACTCCGGGCCGCGCTCGCTGGCGCTGTCCCCGGACGGGCGCACGCTCTACGTGCTCAACCGCTTCACGGGCACGGTGGCGGTGGTGGACGTGAGCGAGGCGCGCGCGGGCAGGGCGCGCGTGGCGCGGCAGTGGCCGGTGGTGGACGTGCGCTCGCGAGAGCAGCGCCGGCTGGGCCAGGTGCTCTACTTCACCGACGTGGGGCGCACGGGCATGAGCTGCGACGCGTGCCACATCGAAGGGCACACGGGCGGCGTCTTCTTTGAAAAGACGCGCCCCATGCGCATCTACCGGTCCACGACGGCCCTGGGTAGCCGGGACACGCCGCCCTACTTCACGCCCGCGAGCACGCGCAGCATCGCGGAGACGGCGGAGACGGTGGGGGGACGCAACCGCTACCACAACCCGGATCCGCTGCCGTCGGAGGTGGAGGCCCTGGCGCTCTACACCTCGCTCCTGCCCACACCGCCCAACCCCTACCGGGGAGAGGGCGGCGCGCCGCTGGAGACCGTCACGTTGCCGGACGGAAGGACCGGCCACCCGGTGAAGGGGCTGGCGCTCTTCGAAGGGAAGGCCCGGTGTCTGGCCTGCCACCCCGCGCCCCTCTTCACGCTGGACCAGGACCCCGCGACGCGGGGCCAGTACCAGGACGTGGGCACGCCCATCGCGTTGCCGCTGCGCCTGGAGCAGCAGCAACTGGTGACAGGCGCGGCGCCGCCCTCGCTGGTGGGCACCTGGGACGTGTGGCCCCTGCTGACGAGTGCCACGGCGGGCTACGCGGTGCAGGAGGACCGGCTCGTGGTGGGCTCCCGCTTCCCGCTGCGCACGCTGCTGGAGACCCCAGGCCTGAACCACGGCGCCGCGCAGGAACTCAGCGCCGAAGAGCGGGACGACCTGCTCGCGTACCTGCTCACGCTGTGAGTACAGTCGGTGCATGACGCGATGGCTGTCCCTGGCGGTCTTCATCAGCGCGGCAGCGCTGCATTGGGCGTGTGCCGCGGCTCAAGCTCCTGGCACGCCGATGCACTCGCCCTGTCGTGAGCTCCCGACCATCGAGGAGTGCCGAGCCGCCGCAAGGCGCATCACGGACGAATGCCTGCGGGAGTGCGTCAGCCTCCAGTGCGGTGGCGCGAAGATCAACTGTGGCGCGGATGTGAAGAAGGAGTGCGCGCTCCGGAAGGGCACCGGCGTCACCCCGCTGGGGTATGTGTGGAGGCCGCCGGATGCGGGCTGCCAGAACCCGGTCCACGAAGTGAACTGGTGCGAGGAGCCCTCCTCGCGCGAGTGCCGTGCCCAGGCGATGGTGCATGAACTGGCCCATGCCTGCGGCTGGAAGCATCGGCAGGGCCTTGGGGTTCCTGGCGATGATGGAGATCTCCGGTGCGAATGACCCGCTCGATGTTCCTGTCCCTCGGCCTCATGCTCCTGACCGCGTGTCAGGGGGGACTCTTTTCCAGTGCGCGGCCCGGTGCCGACACTCCACCCGCCACATGCCCCAAGCATGAAGCGGCGACCCCTCGGGTGGAGTTCCAGCACGCGGGCTTCGACGGACAGACCTTGTCGGGACGCCTGCTGCTGGGGACCTCGAGTGGAAGCCTGTGCCTGGACCGGCGGCTCATCGAGAGCCACACGCTGACCGTGGAGCGGGTCCTGGACTGTGCCAGCGGGCAGCCCCTGCCGCTCCTCGACGTCGATGTCCGGACGCCACCGCGCAGGGAAGAGGACCTCCTCCTCCTCAAGCCAGGCCAGTGGTACGGGCGGGATGTGTCCGTCCCGCTCTTCCCACAGTCCGCGACCGGGCAACCCGGACCTGCCTGTGTCGACGTGGAGCTGTCCGTCCATGCGCTGGATGCCGCCAACCTCGCGAAGCCGAGGCTGCGCGTGACGCGCGCCCCGGCTCCCGAGTCAGAGGCTCCTCCCGCGGACGGCGCTCCCCGGGAGCCGTCACCCTAACGCGCGGGATTCGAGTGGAAGGGGAGCAGCACCTCGGCGCGGACCCGGGTGGCCAGCGCCTGGGAGAGCAGCGGCCAGCCGAACGCCGCGAACGTGAGCATGGCCATCATGCCGCTGAACATCCACAGCCCCATCATCACCGCGATGCCCAGGTGCATGCCCACCGTCATCGCCACCCAGAGCCCCCGCGTCCGCCGGGGCCAGACGAACAGGGCATAGCCCACCTCCACCACCAGCGTGCCCCACGAGGTGAGCTTCACCGCCCACGGCACCGACGCGAGCCACGCGAAGTCGAACTGGCCATACTGGGGCTGCATCAGCACCTTCCATATCGCCGTGCCTTCTCTCCAGAGCGGCCCCAGCAGCTTCTCGATGCCCGTGGCGAAGTAGATGATGCACAGGTGCACCTGCAACACGCGCAGCGCGAGCGTCGCCATGGCGGAAGGGGCGCCGGAGGCCCGCCCCACGCGCACGTCCCACGAGAAGGCTTCGCCCACCGGCATCACCGCGCAGTAGAACAGGCTGATGTGCGCGAAGGTCTCCACGCCGTAGACCAGGAATGGGCTGCTGTTGAGGATCACCGTATGGGACGTCCACGCCACCACCGCGGACAGCCGCGTGCGCAGGCCCAGCAGCAGCCCGACCAGCGAGACGCAGTAGATGAGCAGGACGCCTCGGACCACGGCCTCGGAGGAGAGCCCCAGCGGTGCCATCGCGGCCACCAGCGCGGCGAACCGGGGCACGAATTCGGTCGCCAGGGACTCGGAGATGCTCCAGGGGACCAGCCCCCGGTCATCCACCAGGAGTTGCAGGCTGTCCGACATGCTCCACGCCTGCACGAGCAGCAGCAGCGCGACGCCGATGCGCAGGATGCCCAGCGGCCCGGGGGATGAGGGCTCGGCGATGAACGCGGCCAGGCGCTGGCCCGCGGTGGGACGCTGGCGCAGGGAGGCACTCATGGCGCCACCGCCTGCGCGGCGAGGGAAGGGGCGGAGGCGAGCCGGTGCTCGAAGACCGCCTTGTAGGTCTCCGTCCACACGAGCGGCGCGCCGTCCCGGTGCGCCTCCATGGTGGGGACCTCGAGCAGCTCCATGCGCACGGTGACCGCGCGAGCCTCCGGGTGCTGTCCGAACATCGTCGCGGCCCAGGCGCGGGCCATCGCGTCCTGGCCATTGTTCAGGTCGAAGCGCAGCAGCATCGCGTAGACGCGCACGTTCAACGCGTCGTTGTCGAACTGGAAGTCGTCCTGCTCGTGCTCGCCGTCTGGATGCTCCACGTCGAACGACACACGCACCGCCGGGCTCACCCCCGGCGCGAAGAAGCTGAAGCGGCTGGCCGCGCCCGTCCAATGCGCGTATCCCCGGACCCAGGCATTCGTGCCGGTCGGGGCCTGGAAGAGCCGGATGTGCAGTGCACCGCAGGTCACCAGCATCAGATGCAGCACGGCAAGGCCGGTGACGAGCCCGTGCCAGGGTGTCAGGGAGGGTGAGGCAGGTCGCATGGGGGCTCCGGAAAAGAGGGACGCCGGAGGCGGGAGTCCTCCGGCGTCACAGGGTGGCTTGGGCGCTGAGCGCTACGCGTTGGGGCGCGATGGGCCGGTCAGCGAGGACGCGTTACAGCAGCGTGCCGGTCGTGGAGCCCAGGAGGTCGCCGAGCACGGTGCCGAGGATGTCGCCGAGCACGGCGCCGGTCGTGGAGCCGGTCGTGGCGCCGGCGAGGTTGCCGGTGACGTTGCCCGTCGTGTTGCCCACCGTGTTGCCCGTCGTGTTGCCCGAGGTGTTGCCCGTCGTGTTGCCACCGGAGGTGCCCGAGGTGGAGCCCGAGGTGGAGCCCGAGGTGTTGCCGCAGTTCGGCCTGCTCCGCCCCGCGATGGACGTGCTCTTCGACACCAGGACCGCCTCCTCCAGCGGAACCGCCGGCCGCGGGTTGTTGGCCATCGCGCCCGTCGCACCCAGCGCCAGCACGAACATCGCCACGGTCCCGCCCAGCTTCACGTGCGTCTTCTTCATGGTCTTGCTCCTTGGGGATTGAACTGCATGGGCAATGTCTTTCCCCTCCCCGAAATCGGAACCATCCCGGTAAGACCAGGATTCTGTTGGGAGCTGATTCCAGGCGGGATGTGGACATTCCAGCCGGATTGGCGGCGAGCATTTCTTGGCGGGGACGAAGGGATGGGCGCGGTGTCGGGGGCCTCACGCGGCGCCGCCCTCGGGTCGCTTGCGTTGGAAGGGGGGGCTGAGGTCTACAATCCAACGGATGCGTTCCTCCCCCCGGGTCGCCTGGCTCCTGCTTCCCATGTTGTGGCTGTCGTGCACCGACGCAGGGCTCTATTCGATTGACGACCGCGCGGGCGGCACGCGGGACCGCGCCAACTTCGAGGGAGACCTCTGCGTCCCCGAGGCCACCGGCGACGCGTTCCCCGTGAAGGTCATCTTCGCGCTGCAGGGCGGCACCGGCGTGGAGCCGGAGGTGGTGGGCTCCGCGGTGGACGGGCTCACCACGCTCACCTCGCGCTATACCGGCCCCCAGATGCGCTTCGGGCTCGTGGCCTTCCACTCGGTGGCCACCGGCCTGCAGGGCAGCTTCACGGACGCCGCCAGCTTCCAGGCCGTGCTGCCCCGCTACGCCAGCTACCAGCAGGACGGCCCCATCAGCATCCGCTCCGCGCTGCGGCTGTCCAAGAGCCTGATGTCCGGCGAGATGCAGGCCACCTGCAGGGGCGAGGTCGCGCGCTCGCGCTACGTGGTCGCGCCCGTCATCCGCAGCTCCGACGTGAGCTGTGACAACCCGGCCTTCAACATCGGCATCGACAGCCGCTGCACCGCGCTGTCCCAGGCCGCCGGCTGCAACGCGTCCCCGGAGGCCCAGGCCCAGTGCAACGCCTCCTGCAGCCAGTGCGAGCTGACCGCCGTGGTGGGCGAGCTCAAGGGCCTGGTGGAGCAACTGGGCGCGGGCGCCGTCAGCGTCCAGCCCATCTACGTCCGCGACGCCACGCCGGACCCCGTCACCCGGTTGCAGGTGGCCGCCATCGCCAACGCGGGCGGCAGCGCGCCCGTGGAGACGGACTTCGTGGGCCTGCCCAACGCGCTCCGGCTGCTGGACTACAGCGCGCTCGACAACGCGCTCAAGCTGAAGCGCTTCCTCGCCTTCAACCGCAACGTGCAGGTGAGAAACGGCCAGATGCTCACCGACAGCGACGGTGACGGCGTGGCGGACGACGACGAGCGCGCCCTGGGCCTGGACCCCGCCGTCCCCGACACCGACCAGGACGGTCTCATGGACGGCGTGGAGCTGCGCATGGGCCTGGACCCGCTCGCCGTGGACATCATCAACGGCTGCAGCGTGGTGCAGGACACGGACGGCGACCGGCTCAACGACTGCGAGGAGCGCGTGCTCGGCAGCGACCCCTGCGTGGGCGACACCGACGGCGACGGCCTGCCGGACCTGGTGGAGGCCCTGTCCCAGACGAACCCGCTCATCGCCGAGGACCTGCTCGACACCGACCGCGACGGCATCTCCAACGTGGCGGAGGTGGAGGCCCACGGCGACCCGCTCAGCGCCGACCTCGACTTCCACCGCGAGCGCGGCTACGGCTACTCCATCGTCCCGCTGCCCCCCACCGCCACCAGCGACCGCGCCTGCTACCGCACCCGCGTGGAGAACGTCTCGCTGGTGCCCACCGTGGAGCGCCCCCACCCGCTGATTCCCGGCGAGGTCATCCCCGCCGGCACCAACGAGGTCTACCTCTACCTCCAGGTGGGCCGGGACAATGATCCGCGCGGCGCCGGCGTGGGTTCGCTCTTCATCCAGGAAATCCAATACGACCCCGACACGGGCCGCACCCCCGCCGGCATGGTCCCGCTCGTCTCCGACGACTTCATTGTGGGCACCTGAGACGGCCCGCTGACGTGGGGTGTTCCCCACAGTCTCAATGGGGTGTCCCCCCCACACCCATCCTGTAGCAGTCGCTTCCGCACGCATAACCCCTTGAAGTTCCTGACCCTGAAACTCCTACAGACGCGGGATCGCCTCTTGCTAGGGCGGGGGTTGTGAAAGGAGTCACCATGACGATTGGTCGCATTGCCCCCATGTTGGCGCTCGGAGCCTTCCTGGTGCTGAGCCCCCGCACCGTGCAGGCCCAGGAGCAGAACCCGGACAACCCGGAGTGCCTCGGAGATGAGTGCGGTCGCCCCAAGGAGGAGGGCGGCGGCTGCGGTTGTGGCTGCGGCTGTTCCGTCTGGGTGGCGTACACGGACGACGGCAAGACGCTGTCGTACACGGACGACGCGGACGGCGACGGCAAGGCGGACGACAAGGACAACTGCCCCTTCACGTCGAACCGCGACCAGACGGACGGTGACGGCGACCTCGCTGGCGACGCCTGCGACAACTGCGCGGCCGTCTCCAACGCCACGCAGTTGGACACCGACGGTGACGGCATCGGTGACGCGTGCGACCCGGACGACGACAACGACGGCAAGCCGGACGGCGAGGACAACTGCCCCTCCATCCCGAACGCCACCCAGGCGGACAACGACGGGGACGGCATTGGCGACGTCTGTGACGACGACGACGACAACGACGGGCGCAAGGACGGCGAGGACAACTGCCCGCTCATCGCCAATGAGAACCAGCAGCTCCCGGCGGACGTGAGCGCGTGCCGCGTGGACGCGGACGGCGACAACGTCTCCGACAACCTGGACAACTGCCCCGGCCTGTCCAACCCGGACCAGAAGGACACCAACGCCAACGGCATCGGCGACGCGTGCGACCCGGACATCGACGGTGACTCGGTGCTCAACACCGCGGACAACTGCCCGGCGGTGGCCAACCGCGACCAGGCGGATGACGACGGCGACGGCCTGGGCGACGCGTGCGACACGCGCTACTGCGTGGTGCTCAACAAGGACAACCCCAACGACTGCCTCGACCCGAAGTCGCCCTTCAGCGTGGGCACCGGCGGCGTCATCAGCGTGGAGAAGACGGGCATGGCCGTGCGCCCGCCCCTGTTCGCCAACCGCAACGGCGCGGCCATCGAGTACACGTGGACGGTGGTGAAGCGTCCCTCCGGCTCCACCGCGGTGGTGGAGAACCCCAAGGGCGCCGTCACCTACAGCCGCCACTGGGAATACCAGTACGTGGACGGCAGCGTGCCCAACTTCCAGCCGGACAAGGAAGGCGAGTACGAACTGCAGGTGTCCACGCGCCTGGCCTTCGCGGACCGCGTGTTCCCCGACCAGCGCGCCTCCGTGTCCAGCCTCTTCGTGAAGGTGGGCAAGGACGACAACTCCGGTGGCGGCTGCACCTCGCTGCCCGCGGGCGGGAGCGTCGCGGCCCTGGGCGCTGGCGTGCTCGGCCTGCTGCTGCGCCGCCGCAAGAAGGCGTAAAGAGAGATGTCCCCCATGCCAGGAGGTCCGCATCGCATGCGCCGTCAGCTCGTCGTTCCGCTTCTTGCGACCGGCCTCCTGGCCCTGGGTGTGCTGTCCTGTTCAGACACGCTCCTGGAGCCGCGCGCCCAGGAGCAGTCCCAGTTGGATGACCGGCTGACGCTCACCGGCCGGGTGTGCACGCGCCCGGCGAACCCCACCGGCTTCCCGGTGAAGGTGGTGCTCGTCGTGGACGAGTCCGGCAGCATGTGCGTGTCGGATCCGCCGGGCTCTCAGGAGGGCAGCGGCTTCTGCGAGCGCGCGGAGGTGCAGGCCATCATCCCGCCGGGCGTGACGGAGCCCGCGCGCGTGCGCGCGCTGAAGAACCTGGTGAACGGCTTCCGGCGCATCAACGACGCGCGCCAGGGCAACATCAGCATCGCCATCGCCCCGTTCGAAACGAACGTGAAGAACACCTGGCCGCCGGCCTCCACGGGGGACCGCTTCGCGCCGCCGGGCAACATCAACGGCTACATCGAGGGCCTGCAGTCGCAGTTGGGCAAGGGCACGGACTACCAGGGCGCGCTCAGCTACGCGTACAGCCTCATCGCCAGCGACATCGAAGCGGTGTCCCAGGCCACGCCGGAGCTCCTTCCGCGCACGCGCTACGTCGTGGTGTTCCTCACGGACGGCACGCCGTACCCGCGCTGCTCCGCCAACGACGACCTGTCCGTCTACGCGGGGCCGGACACGCCGGACCTCACCTGGCGCGACTCCATCTCCAGCTTCTGCAACGCCACCAGCACCACGGACGCCATCACCGGCTTCGAGGTGGGCACGGACCGCAACCAGAACTACCAGCTCTTCAGCTACGTGCGCCGGCTGATGGAGCTCAAGACGCAGTACAACGTGGGCGACGTGCGCATGCACACGGTGCTGCTCTTCAACGAGGAGGCCGTGCGCGCCTGCGGCCCCATCTGCCAGGACATCTACGGCACCTACCCGGGCGTCCCGGAGGCGCAGTACCCGGCGGCGGCGAAGAAGATCGCCTCGTACCTGCTCAAGCGCTTCGCGGAGATGGGCAACGGCGTGTACCAGGAGTTCAGCGACACGGCCGAAATCGGCGAGCTGGGCCTGGGCGCGCTGGACTACTCCTCCTTCGCGTCGCCCAACGTGATGAAGACGCTGCTGGTGGAGCCCCTGAGCTCCGCGCCGGGGGATGACGGCCGCGTGCTGGACAGCGACGGCGACGGCGTCCCGGACTCGCTGGACAACAGCTTCACGCTCAAGACGAACCCCTTCACCATCGACAGTGACGGGGACTGCCTGAGCGACGGCTTCGAGTACCGGCGCCAGGACCAGGGCTTCAAGCCGGGCAACGACCTGGACGCGCGCGGCTGCAACCCGCAGTCCCCGCTGACGCCCGGCTGCATCTGCCGGGACACGGACGGTGACGGGCTGTCGCAGTTCGCCGAGGCCTACCTCAAGACGCGCCAGGGCATCGTGGACAGCGACGGCGACGGCGCGCCGGACGGGCTGGAGGCGAAGTACGGCCTCAACCCGCTCCAGTCGAGCGTGGCCGGCCTGGACACGGACGGCGACGGCGTGCCGGACGACGAGGAGCTGAAGGCCGGCAGCGACCCCACCCGGCGCGACCGGCCCTTCCACGACAAGTACGGCATCCAGTACGAGGTGACGAAGGTCCCGGGCGGCACCGACACGGACGGCGTCTGCTACGACTTCACCGTGTCCAACCTCCAGTTGGTGACGCCGCCGGACCGCTCCGGCGTGAAGCAGGGCTACAACCTGTTCAAGGTGTGGTTCGCGGAGGCGCCGGAGAGCGGCGTGGCCACGGACTACGGCGTCTGGCGCACCGCGTGCGCGTGGGCGCAGTACGCGCCGCCCAGCGTGCGCGTGCCGCTGGGGCCGGACCTGGCCATGGATGACGGTGACTTCCGCCGGCCGGATCAACTGGTGGACCCCTGGAGAGCCCAGGGCAATTGCGTCGGCGTGTCGCCTTCGCAGGGAGGCGCGTCGCCGTGAGCCGCGCGGGACGTTGGTTGGCCCTCACCCTGGTGGGGTTCGCCGTGGTGGTGGCCTGTACGGATTCGTACCTCTACGACCCGCGCCGCGACACGGAGGTGCCCGCGGACCGGGCCGTGGCGCTGGACGGGCGCTTCTGCACGCTGGGCGCCAACGAGGTCATCCGGCCCATCAAGATCATCGTCGCCATGGACGCCAGCCAGTCCATGCGCGTGAGCGACCCGGACGGCACGCGCGCCACGGCGCTGGTGGACCTGATTGAAAACCTGCCGCAGGACGACGAGGTCTCCATCGCGGTGATGCTCTTCGCGGGCAGCACCACGGCGTTCCTCACGCAGGACCCCGGGCCTCCGGCGGAGGACGGCTTCGTGCAGGTGTCCCAGTTGGACGCCACCGCGAAGGCCATCCTCACGGAGAAGCTGCTCACCTTCCGCAACACGGACACGTCGCCGAACCGGGACTCGACGGACTTCGTCAAGCCGCTGTCGGACATCTACTCGCTCATCAACACGGACATCGCGCGGGCGCGGCAGCAGCCCAGCGGGAGCGACGCGCTGGCGCAGGCGCGCTACTCGGTCATCTTCCTGTCGGACGGCAAGCCCACCAACAACCAGGATGACGAGCTCATCCGCGGCGACGCGGTGGTGCGCATCCGCCAGTTGCGCGACCTGGTGGAGGACGTGCGCTTCAACACCGTGCACGTCTTCAACCCCACGCAGCCGGTGCCGTCCGTGTGCGACCTGGTGGCGGAGGACGGCGGCTTCGGGGACGGCGGCTGCCCGCTGCTCATCATCAACCAGAACGCGGACCGCCTGGAGAAGATGGCCACGCTGGGCGGCGGCAACTTCCGCGACTTCCGCAACAACGAGCCCATCAACTTCCTCAACTTCCAGTTCGGCCAGGTGCGCCGCGCCTTCATCGTGAAGGACTTCGTGGCCTCCAACTTCTCCGCGCCCCCGGGCAGCCCGCTGGATGAGGCGGACACGGACGGAGACGGCCTCACCGACGCGCGCGAGTACGAGCTGGGCACGAACCCCAACCTGCGCGACACGGACGGCGACGGCTTCAGCGACGGCGTGGAGGTGTACTTCCGCGACCGCGGCGTGCAGTTCGACCCCACCCAGGAAGTGCAGCCGGACGGCGGCGGCCTGGACAAGGGCTGCCCGCCCGCGCTGCGCGGCGTGGACACGGACTGCGACGGCCTCCTGGACTGCGACGAGCAGTTCATCGGCACCAACGCCACCCTCCAGGACAGCGACGGCGACGGCGTGCCGGACGGCATGGAGTGGCGGGGCGGCACGCAGGGCTCCAGCAACGACATGGACGAGGACCCGGACACGGACGGGCTCACCAACCGCAGCGAGGCGCGCATGCACATGCGCCCCCTGCAGGTGGACACCGCGAACCTGGCCTCGGACGCGTACCGCTACAGCCTGGAGGCGGACGGCCCGGTGGATGACCAGGGCCGCCAGTGCTACCGCTTCCGCGTGGACAACGTGCTGCTGGCGCCCACCATCGCCATGGTCGCCGACGGCGGCGTGGACGGGGGCGTGGACGCCGGCACCGTGCAGCGCGGCGCGGGCTACAACGACATCTACCTCTCCGTGTCCATGCTGCCCGCGGACGACCCCACCGCGCGCACGCTGGTGCGCACCTTCCGCGTGGACTCCGTGCGCTACCCGGTGGGCGGCATCAAGTCGCCTCCGGATGGCGTCATCCGCGTGAACCCCGAGGACTTCGTGGACGGCTGCCCCGGCGTCGTCCCGACCCTCTCGCCCGTCCCCTGATTCTCCCGAGCCCCCCATGCGCCTTCGCACCCGACTGCTCCCGCTCGCGCTCCTGTTCCTGGCCGCCTGTTCCTCCGGCGGGGATGACACGCCGGACGCCGGCACGGGCGTGGTGGAGGACCTCTGCAACAGCCGCGACGAGGCGCTGACGAACGCGGACTGCGAGCTGAAGCCCGGCGTGCCGCTGGAGCGCTTCCTGGCGCTCACGGGCGACGTGAAGGCCGGTGACGAGGACTGGTACAGCGTCCGCATCCCCGCCACCGCCAACGCGCGCACGCTGGTGCACGTCACCGGCACGTACCTGGCGTCCAGCACGCCGGTGAACCTGTCCGTGACGGTGCAGGAGAAGGACAAGAGCACCGCGCTGGTGGCGAAGTCGGACCAGCACGGCTCGGGCGCCCCGAAGCCGGTGGACATCATCCTGCCGTACGCCACGCCGGACACGCAGCTCCTCATCGTGGTGCGCGACGCGCCGACGAACCCCGCGCGCCCCAACTTCGATGCGCGCAACCCCTACCGGCTCACGGTGGAGCTGCTGGAGAACCCGGACGCGAACGAGCCCAACGACGTCACGCCCACGCCCATCGCGCTCGCGGCGCAGGGGGCCGTGCAGGTGGGCACCGCGCAGGGCTACCTGGCCACGGACAACGACGTGGACCGCTTCAGCTTCCCGCTGACGGCGGGGAAGATCGCCTACGTGCGCATCACCGCGCCGGACCAGGGCTTCCCGCCCAACTACCGCCTGTCCTACGAACTCGTGCGCCCCAACGGCACCGACAAGGAGTCGGAGGGCAACGTGCTGCCCAAGGTGCACCCGGGCGTGCTGGCCACCGCGCGCAAGGTGAAGCTGGCGGGCACCTGGGGGCTGGTGGTGAAGGGCTACCGGGGCAACAACGAGCCCGTGCCCTCGGGCGACCTGCGCCAGCCCTACGAGGTGGAGGTGCGCGTGGTGGATGAGGTGGACCCGCGCGACCAGTCCGGGGACAACGACGCCTACGCCCGCGCCTTCACCCGCAGCCTGGTGGGTTCGCCCGGGACGTCCACGACCTTCGAGGGCCGGCTGGGCTACGTGGGCGACCGCGACTGGTTCGCGCTGAGCCTGCCCGCGTACGCGAAGCCCAGCGTGCTGCGCTACCGGCTGGTGGAGGTGCCCACCCCCACGCGCTTCGACCCGCTGCCCCTGCCGCTGGGCCAACTGGCGGACCGGCAGGTGCTGGTGTTCACCACGGTGAGCACGGCGGTCACCGCGGAGCAGCGCGCCACCTGCACCAGCGACGCCACCGTGTGCCCTCGCGACGCGCGCGAGCACCCCGACGCGCCCTCGCTGGTGCAGGCCTACTGCAACAACGCGGAGGCCGTGCTGTGCATCCAGTCGCTGCGCGAGGAGAGCGACCCGGCGCGCTTCCCCGGCCTGAGCAACTTCCAGGGCGCGCTGCCGGTGCCCGCGCACGCCGCGTCGTTGACGTACCACTTCGTGGTGCAGGACGACGGCAACAACTGGGCGGATGACCGCGACTACCGGCTGGAGGTGTCCTGGGAGGCGGAGGACGCGGAGGAGGAGAACGCCTACAGCGGGGGCGTGGAGCAGGCGCGCTCCAAGACGCTCGGCGGCGTGGGCGCGGGCAGCCTGCCCGTGGGCAACGCCACCTTCGAGGCGAAGGGCCAGTTGACGCATGGCCACGGCCGGCTGCGGGGCAACGACCGCGCCACGGGCCTGGGCGTGCGCGGCCCCACGGACTACGACGCGGTGCCCTCCGACACGGACACCTTCCAGTACCAGCTCCCCGCGCTGAGCGCGCCCGAGGACGCGGCGTGGCTGGTGCAGTGGGACGTGGACAACCTGCCGGATGGCGGCACGCCGCACGGGCTGGCGCTGGATGTGACCTTCTGCGACGGCACCGCCACGGACGGCGGCGCCGCCACGTGCACGCCGGTGACGACCACCAGCATGGGCGGCGCGCTGACGCTGGCCTACAGCCCCACGGTGATGCGCGCGTGGCACACCTCCGCGAGCGCGCCGCTCAGCAGCTACCAGGCGCTGTACCAGTTGGAGAAGACGGCCACCACGACGCGCGTCACGGTGGCGCCCTACGCGTGCGCCTGCCTGGAGCGGCGCTTCATCCGGGGCGGCACGCTCAAGGTGGCGGTGAGCGCCACCGAGCGCACGGACTACACGCCCGTGGGCTACACGCTGCGGACCGGCTACGGCGACTACCCGCGCGGCTACACGGCGGCGGATGGTGGCGCGCCCACGTCGTGCCCGGCGCCCACGCAGGACGGCGGCACGTGGGTGGGTGGTTGCCAGTTCACCCGCTAGCGGGCCCGGGCGGGCGGCGGGGCTTCACGCCTCCGCCGCCTCCGGGGGCACCGCCGGGACTACGGCGCGATGCCCTTGCCCTTGAGCGCCAGCTCGCGCGTCTCGCCGTTGGCGGCGTTGGACTTGAGGGTGAGCGTGCCGGTGAACTCCTTCGCGGCGTTGGGCTTGAAGGCCACCTCGATGAAGGCGCGCTCGTAGGTCTCCAGCTTCAGGGGCCCGTTCTCCGGCCAGGTCTCCGGCTTCTTCATGGTGAAGACGCTGGGGCCGGAGATGGAGGCCTCGTTGAGCTCCAGCGTCTGGAGGCCGCGGTTCTCGATGTAGAGCGTGTTGAAGGTCGTGGCTCCCACGTAGGTCCCAGCGGAGAACTCCGTGTCGAAGCTCAGCTCCGTCCGGTCGATGAGCAACTGCGGCGTGTTCGGCAGCTCCTCGGCCTCGTCTCCGCAGCCCGCCAGGGCGATGATGGTGAGGGGCAGCCACAGGTTGCGCAGGCGCATGGACATCCACTCCTCGGTGAGGTTTGAAAGAATGTCTGGTGTTGTAACACGGAATGTCTCGCGACTGGCGGGCGCGGTGATGGGATTGATGCTCGTCGCATGCGGCGGCTCGCGGGAGGACTTCATCGGCGCGCGCGTGCTGGACGTGTGCAAGGCGTCCTGGCCCGTGTGCAGCGAGTACGCGGGCTGCATCCTCGGGCCGGAGAGCTACTCCGAGGGCCGCTTCCCCGGGCGCGGGCAGGTGCTGGTGCGCGTGCCGGAGGCCTCCACCATCAAGGTGAGCTTCTACCTGGAGGAGGTGACGGCGGCCGGGGAGGAGACGGCCATCACCGTGCACGAGGAGGGCTGCCGCGCACGGCAGCGCAAGGCGTCCACGGGCCGCGCGGCGTTGGACCAGATGGAGAAGTTCGGCGTCTTCACCCAGCAGGCGGACGTCACCGGGGTGGGGGACCACCTGGTGGAGTTCGACTCCGACATGCAGGCGCGCTACGTGGTGAAGGTGGACGTGACGCCGCTGCGCCTCCAGTAGCGCGCGGCCGTCAGCCCTTGAGCGTGCGCACCAGGTGGTCCGCCACGCGGAAGCTGTTGGCGGCGATGGTGAGCGTGGAGGGCACGCTGCCGCCGGTGGGCATGAAGCTGCCGTCCACGACGTAGAGGTTGGGCACCTCGTGCGCGCGGCAGTGCTTGTCCAGCACGGAGGCCGCCGGGTCGTCACCGAAGCGGCAGGTGCCGTGCTGGAGGATGGTCGTCTCGCCCTGCGTGCCCACGCGCTCCACGCTGTCCGGGTCCAGGCGCATCAGCACCTCTTCGCCGCGCTCCACCAGGAAGCGCGTGGCGGCGAAGTCCGCGGGGTGCCGGTCCAGGGTGATGGCGGCCACGGGGATGCCGTACTTGTCCTTCACCTCGGGCTCCACCGTGACGGAGGTGCCGGGCGTGGGGAGGAACTCCGCGTAGACCTCGAACTCGAGGATGCGCGAGTCGCGGTACGCGCGCATGCGGTCCTTCAGCTCCTTGCCGAACACGCCCGCCTTGCCGGTGCCCGCCAGGCCCACCGCCGCGTAGATGGGGTTGGGGTGCGCCCACATGAAGCCCAGCGTGCCGCCCTTGCGGAAGCCGTGGCGCCCGTCCGGCATCAGGTAGAAGTCCTGGAGGCTGCGGTTGACGAAGGGCGCCGGGTCCGTGAGCCAGGGCCGCGCGGCCTTCTGCCTGGACACGCGGAAGTGCGCCCGCGCGCCGCCGAAGGAGCTGAAGAGGAGGTTCTTCCCCACCAGCCCGCTGCCGTTGGCGAGCCCGTTGGGGAAGCGGCTGGAGGTGGAGTTGAGCAGGAGGCGCGCGCTCTCCACGGCGGTGGCGGAGGCGATGATGACCTTCGCGGGCTGCTCCCGCGCGACGCCGTCCTTGTCCAGGTACACCACGCTCTTCGCGCGGCCCTGCCGGTCCACTTCGATGGAGCGCGCCATGCTGCCCGGGCGCACCTCCACGTTGCCGGTGGCGATGGCGTTGGGGATGAGGCTCGCGAGCGTGCTGCTCTTGGCGCCCGTCTCGCAGCCGTAGCTGCCGCACAGCGCGCAGTACGCGCACGGAGAGCGGCCCTTGTAGGCCTTGCTGATGATGCCGCGCGCGGTGGGCAGGGCGTGCCAGCCCATGGCCGCGCACACCTTGTCGATTTCGGACGCCACCGGGTGCACGTCCAGGGGCGGCAGCGGGTAGGGGCCGCTGCGGGGCTCGGCGAAGGGGTGGGGGACGGCCTGGCCGGACACGCCCAGCTCCGCTTCCGCCTTGTCGTAGAAGGGGGCCAGCTCCTCGTAGGAGATGGGCCAGTCCGCCACGGTGGTGCCGGGCACGGCGCCCAGCGTGGAGCGCAGGCGGAAGTCCACCGGCTTGAGGCGGTAGAAGAAGCCGCTCATGTGCACGGTGCCGCCGCCCACGCAGTTGGCGGTCCACGCGGCGTTGCTGCGCTCGTAGCGGGCCCTGGCCCCCTGGCGCACCAGGTGCGGCTCCTCCCACGGCAGCGGCATGAAGAAGTTGCGGCGGCTGTTGAGGATCTCGTCGTGGACGAAGTCCCTGGGCTGGTAGTGGCGGCCCTTCTCCAGCACCACGACCTTGAAGCCCGCCCTGCCCAGCTCCAGCGCGAGCGGCGCTCCGCCCGCGCCGCTGCCCACGATGCACACGTCCACGGAAGGCAGGCTCACGGGTGGTGACCTCCGCACTCGCGCAGGCACTTCGGGCCGTCGTAGCCCTCCGGGGGGGCCATGGCGAGCGTGCCCACGGTGTCGAAGCCCATCAGGCGCCAGCCCACGCGGCCCTTGTTGCCGCCGTAGGACGGGTCGCCCAGGAAGCCCTCCAGGCTGAGCGTCATCAACAGCTCGAAGAAGTGGGCCTCGCCGCTGCCGGCGGGGCTGTCCTTGAAGAGGGCGAGCAGCTCGTCCTGCTGCTCGGGCGTGGCCTGGGCGAAGCCCTTCTGGAACATGCGCTGCGCGCGGCGCTCCAGCGCGGACAGGCCCTGGAGGAAGTCGCGGTGCATGGACTCCAGCCCCTGCGTCTCCAGGATGCGGTCGATGTAGAGCGCCACGTCCGCGTCCTGGGCGCCCGGGTCTTCATCGCGGGGGAGCAGCCGCTCCGTGGCCGCGGCGACGACGGCGTACTCGAAGGCGGAGAAGGTGCGCAGCGTCTGGCCGGCGGAGGTGGTGCCGGTGGGCTCCGGGGCCTTCTTCGCTTCCGCCTCCTTCGAACGTTTACACGCAGCGCCGCCCAGCAGCACCACGCCGCCGCCGAAGAAGGTGAGCCGCTGGATGAAGGTGCGCCGGGACAGCTTCGGGGGGAGCGAACGCGCGCGAGCCATGACATGCGAGCCTAGCCCAGGTGCCCTAGGATGGCGCGCTCAACCAGGCCGACTGGACCAAGGAGAAGAACCGTATGAAACGGCACGCGTGGCTACTGGGAGCGGCGCTCGCGCTGGGATGTGGCGGCGGCAAGCCCGCCAACCCGGACGCGGGGTCGAAGCCGCAGGACGACGGCGGAAAGACGGACACGCCCTTCGTGCGGCTGACGGTGGACACCGGCGCGAGCGAGCAGACGGCCATCTCCAACATCGCGATGGCGGTGGGCCCGGAGGACCGCATCGGCATCGCGTACTACGTGAAGGTGAACGACAAGGACTTCGAGCTGCGCTACCGCGAGGTGCGGGACGGCCAGGTGCAGGCGCAGGCGGAGACCATCGCCACCGTGCAGCGCGTGTACGGCGTGTCGCTGGCGTTCAGCCCGTCCGGCCAGCCCGCGGTGAGCTACCTGGGCGGCGGAAGCGATGACTCCATCTTCTGGTTCCAGAGCGACCTGGCGGTGTCCTACCGCAACGCGAACGGCACCTGGACCGAGCACATCGCCGTCACCCAGGGTGACGAGGCCGTGGCGGGCAACCCGGTGAGCGACACGGGCTACCTGGTGGGGCTCAACCCCTCCATCGTCTTCAGCGGCAGCCAGGCCCTGGTCGTGTACCGCGACGGACACAACGGGCAGTTCCCGCAGCAGGACTGGGCGGGCAGCGACGTGGAGCTGGCCAGCGGCGGGCCCACGGCGTGGCAGCACCGGGTGGTTGCGTCGGGCGGCGACCAGAAGAACGCGTACGGCGGGCACCTGCAGATGCTGATGGCGGGTGAGCAGCCCGCGCTGGTGTTCGACCAGGCCTTCGGGGCTGCGGACGCGCCGGGGCAGAACGTGTTCTTCCAGCGCCGCAACCCGGACGGCACCACGTGGACGCCGCCGGTGCAGGTGCAGGCGGTGGGTAACACGATGCTGGGCGCGTCGATGGCGTACGACCCGGCGGTGGGCTTCGGCATCGCGGCGGTGGACCGCTCCAACAGCCGGCTCACGCTCATCACCTGCGCGGGCACCACGGGCACGAAGTGCACGGCGGCGGGGGACTGGACGACGCCGGACCCCGTGTACCAGACGGGTTCCGGCGGCTGGTACCCGTCGCTGGCGTTCGACCCGAAGACGCACGACCCGTCCATCGCGTTCCACATCTGCTCGCTGGAGTCCGGGCGCAACGAGGGCAGTTGCTCGCCGTCCGACGACGCGCTCGTCATCGCCACGCGCGTGGAGGACCAGTGGCGCGAGGTGACGGTGGACACGGCGGGCGGCTGGTCGCCCAAGCTGGCGTTCCTGTCCTCCGGTCAGAGGGTGGTGCTCTACCGCGCGGGCGGCACGCAGGCCCTGACGCTGGCGGTGGAGCGGTGAGCCTCGCGGGACGCGCCGTGGCGGCGCTGGGGCTCGCGGCCGTGCTCAGCGGCGCGGGCGCCGTCGCGTGCCGGGGAGACAACGAGCTGTCCGGCAGCGTGTCGGAATTGTTCCCCGTCACCGACGTGTCGCGGGTGGAGATCCGCCGCAACCCGGAGGCGCTCCAGGTGAGCTACTTCCGCAACAACGGCCTGGACGTGGACCTGGTCGCGCGGCTCACCGTGGACACGGAAGGCGTGGACCTGAAGCCGGGCACGAAGGTGCAGCTCGGCGGTACCACGCCCTCCGGCCGCGACCGCGCGTCGGTGGTGCACGTGGCCGCCGGTGAACCGGCGCGCGTCTTCACCCAGGTGGAGCGCGGCGACCTGGTGCTGGATGAAGGCGGCAACGTGGGCGAGCCCACGCGCGGGGACTTCTCCCTGTCGTTCAAGAAGGGCGACGGCTACGGCGCGGGGCGCAGCATGGAGGGGACGTTCAACTCCCTGGCGCTCGACGCGGGCTTCGGCCCGGACCTGGGCGACGTGGTGGTCGACGAGCCCGCGCCCTGAGTCACCCCGGGGCTTCCGGTGGTTCGCGCCGGAAGCCCCAAGCTGTCTGCTACGGCGTGCAGGTGTCGAGCGTGGCCATGCCCTGGGACAACTGCCCCTGGTGCGTGGCGAACCGCGCGAGCGCCGGAGCGCCACCGTCCATGAAGAGCTGGCGCGCGGCGTCCACCGCGTCCCGCGCGTGCACCGTCACGGTGGAGCCGCCCGCGTCCGTCACCTTCACCGCGCCGTCCGCCTGGCCCTGCGCGCGGATGAGCAGGGCGCCCGCCTCGTCGCGCGCGACCATGCCGTCCTCCAGCGGCTCGAAGTAGCGCACCAGCGGCTCCTGGCCTTCACGCTGGAGCTCCAGGCGCATGACGCCGGACTCCACGTCGCGGGACATCTTCAGCGTGTCGGTGGGGCTGAGCTTCACGATGCGCGTGTTGGAGTCTTCGCCCTCCACGCTGCTCACCGGGTTGCCGCCGGTCCAGAACTCGATGCTGTTGACGACGAGCGCGTCCACCAGCGTGCCAATCTCATAGACGGGCACCACGATGAACACGAGGAACACCAGCCACTGGACGAACTTGTTGCCGGAGATGCCCTTGTTGAACTGCCAGATTTTCTGGGTGAGCTTGAACGAGCCGAAGCAGCCCGTCGCGTTCATCATCAGGACACCCGCGCACAGCACGCCGAGCCAGCGGGACGGACGCATCTTCATGAAGCCCTCCTGGGGGATGGGGACCGCGGAAGCGGCCGCCACCATGCCACGAAGGGTCAGTCCGACTCGCTCTGAACCAGCCCGTACTTGTGCAGCAGCGAATAGAGGTGCTTGCGGTCCAGCTCCGCCTCGCGGGCGGCGCGGGCGATGTTGCCCCGGGCGCGGCCCAGCAGGCGCGTGAGGTACTCGCGCTCGAAGGCACGGACGAGTTCGTCCTTGCACACCTTGAACGGCCCGGTGAACTCCACCGGCAGGAAGTCCCCGGCGGGGGCGGGCACGTCGCGGGTGAACTCGCGCAGGAGGTTGTCCCCGGCGAGGCCCGGGATGTCCACCATGTGCCGGGCGCGCTCCAGGGCGTTGCGCAGTTCGCGCACGTTGCCCGGCCAGGTGTGCCCCAGGAACTGCTCCTGGATCTTCTCCGGCAGCCGGGGCCAGAGGCCCTCGCCCGCGAAGGCCTCCACGAGCAGCGGGATGTCCTCCTTGCGGTCGCGCAGGGGCGGCAGGCTGACGGTGAAGACAGACAGGCGGAAGTAGAGGTCCTCGCGGAAGCGGCCCGCCTGGGTCTCCGCCCACAGGTCCTTCTTGCTGGCCACGACGATGCGCGAGTCGAAGGAGATGGGCGTGGAGGAGCCCAGGCGGCGGAACTCGCGGTCCTCGATGGCGCGCAGCAGCTTGGGCTGCAGGTCCAGGGCGAGGTCGTCGATTTCGTCCAGGAAGAGGGTGCCGCCGTGGGCGCGCTCCAGGCACCCGATGCGCTGGCCCACCGCGCCGGTGAAGGCGCCCTTCTCGTGGCCGAACAGCTCGGACTCGATGAGGGAGTCCGACACGCTGGCGCAGTCGAAGACGACCAGCGGCCCGGCCGCGCGGGGGCTCAACTTGTGGATGGCCTTGGCGCCCGCGCCCTTGCCGGAGCCCGTCTCGCCCACGAGCAGCACGGTGGAGTCCGTGGGGGCGATGCGCTGGAGCAGCGCGAAGATCTGCCGCATGGGCACGCTGCGGCCCACGAGGTCGCCCAGCCGGTCCTCGGCGGTGGGCTCCACCTGCACGGGCGTCATCTGCGGGCTGAAGCGCAGGCGCACGTCGCCCACTTCCAGGAGGGCGCCGGGGCGCAGGTAGGCCTCGCGCACCTGGGCGCCGTCGAGGAAGGTACCGTTGGTGGAGCCCAGGTCCTGCACGAGGAAGCGGTCGCCCTGGCGGCGCACCACCAGGTGGTTGCGGCTGACGGTGGGGTGGTCGATGACGACGTCGTTGTCGGTGGACTTGCCGACGCGCAGGTCCTCCGTGGCGAGCGGGTACACGGTGCCCGCGCGTTCGGTGTCCAGCAGCACCAGGTGGAAGCGCTGCGCGGACAGCCGTTCCCCCTGCGCCCGCGCGGCGACGACGGTGTGCGTGGGGATGGGGACGGGAGGAACGGGAGGCATGAGCGGCCGGGGAGTCTAGACGGCTTCGGGCCCGCGCGGGCTGTCTGTCGGCGCAAGCCGTGCCCGGCAGGTGGGTAGCCGGGCACGGCGCGTCAAAAGCGTGTGCGCCAGTTTGTTTTCTCGCGGTGCGAGAGATGGGGCCGTCTTCATCACCGGCGTGTGGAGTTGCAGGCCCAAGGACAACGGCCGCCCTCCCCATGAAGGGGAGGACGGCCGTGTCGGGACTTCGGCGTGGCGGGTGCGTCAGTCGCCTTCGTAGATGCCGATGAGGCCCGGGGTGACGACGCCCGTCTTCGCGTTCTTGGTGCCCTCGAAGGAGACGAGGACGCGGCGCTTGCCGGCGGAGCGGTCGAACTGGATGTCGGACACGCTGCTGACGGAGGTGACCACGTTGCCGAAGACGTCACCGCTGTACTTCACCGTGCCGCCGCCCTTGAGGCGGGTGATGCCGCCCCACCAGTTGGCGCCCACCCAGAGGCTGCCGTCCCAGGGGTCCGTCGCCACGGCGGACGTGGGCGCCATCGCGGGCGTGCCGCCCTTCGCGGGCGTGTAGTTGACCAGGTCCTGCATCACCTTGGTCTCCACGGTCCCGTTGGCGCTCAGCCGCGCGAGGCCGTAGTAGAAGGAGCCGACCCATACGCCGCCGTTGGACGCCGGAGCCATGCCGGAGACGTTGTCGTCCACGCGCTGCGCGGCGGTGGGGTAGTTCGGCACGGCGTCAGGCCAGATGTCGAAGCGGTTCCAGTCGTAGCCCGAGTCCTCCGTCTCACTCTGGGCCGTCCAGTAATCATCCCCATTGGTGCCGTAGCGGAAGCGCGTGGAGCGGATCTGCCCGCCGAAGAAGACGTCGTGGTTCTCCGTGATGGAGATGCCGTAGTAGCGGTCTGAGAGCAGCTCGCCCGCGGAGCCGGAGATGGCGGGGTGCACGTGCTCGTAGAGGCCCGCGCACTCGAACTCCCACTTGAAGCCCTCCGTGTTCCAGGGACGCGGGTCCCAGCAGTATGCCGGGACGATGCCGTTGAACTTCGCGTCGCCCATGGCGAAGCCGTGGTTGCCGCCGAACCAGACGACCTCCTTCGCCGGGTCGTAGGCAATGCGGTAGATGGTGCAGACCTTCTCGCGCCCGCGCAGCTCGGCCTTCACCTTCTTGGGGCCGGTGTGGATGTCGTAGTGCACGACGTCGATGGAGCCGTCGGCCTTGAGGGTCACCTTGTCCGCGTCGCCGCTCTTGTAGACGCTGGCGTCAGGCTCGCGGTGGGCATTCTCCGCCTGGTCCCACTCGTCCTCGCAGGTGGGCATGCCCGGCTGGGGCGGCTTGCCGGCGTAGCCGACGAACACCGTGCCATCCGGGCCGCCTGCCACGGAGATGACCTTGAGGTACGGCATCCCCGCCGGAGGGCCGCCCACGCCGTCGCGCATGCGCCCGTAGGGGCGCAGGCCGTCGGACATCGTGAAGCGCTGAATCGTGTTGGAGCCCTTCTTGATGAGGAACAGGCCTTCCTCGCCGCCCGCGACCCAGACGTTGCCACCCTGGTCGGCGGTGATGCCGTACACGTAGCGCGGCGCTCCCTGCTCCTGGTTGTAGAACGTCCAGCCCGGGGCCGACGGGCGGGGATAGGTCTGGACCTTCTCTGGAACCCCCGCGTCGGTGCCCGTCCCCGCATCCGTGCCGGTGCCCGCGTCGGTGCCGGTTCCTGCGTCCGTCCCCGTGCCCGCGTCCGTGCCCGCATCCGTCCCGGTGCCCGCGTCGGGGACCTGGGTCCCCGCGTCCGTCCCGGTGCCCGCGTCCACCTCGCCCGTGCCCGCGTCCGGCAGCCGCGGGTCCTCGTCCACGGGCGTCACCGGGACCACCGGGTCATCCACCTTGCGCGTGTCGTTGTCGTCCCCGCCGCAGCCCGTCCACCCCAGCGCTCCCGCCAGGAGGAGCGCTCCCGTCCACCGCCACCCGTGCCTCATATGCCGCCCACCTCACACCAGGCCGGGAGAGGGTCCCCCGGCACGAAGCCATTGTTCGCCGCCATCAAGGCAAGGAGGGTGCCAGCCCTCGGGGGCCGCTCACCGTCGGGCCGTCGTCGGTGGGCGTCGGTTGAGCGACACCGGGTGGGCAACCCTTTACCCATTGTGTGAACGCCGGAGTCCCGGAGCGCCCCGCAACCGTGCTAGGGCCTGGGCAATGGCTGGGAACGACGCACGCGGCCGCACCCCGCTGTCCCTCGTGGGACAGGAGCCGGACCTCGTCTTCTACACACGGCAGGCTACCGAGCACGGCGGGCCCGTGCTCGTGCTGGGCGCCGCCAACGGCCGGGTGCCCTGGTCGCTCGCGGGCCATGGCTTCTCCACCGTCGGCGTGGACCCCTCCGAGGCGATGATCCGCTCCGCCGAGGAGCGCCGCGCCTCCGAGTCCCCGGACGTCTCCGCGCGCACGCGCCTCATCGCAGCGGACCCCCGCGCGCTGCGGCTGCCGGAGCAGTTCCCCCTGGTGCTCGCCCCGCAGCACGCGCTGGGCCTGATGTCCGGCCGCGACGACCTGGAGGCCTTCCTCGCCACCGTGCGCCACCACCTGTCCCCCGGCGGCACCTTCATCTACGACGTGCTCAACGCCCCGCGCGAACCCGTGCTGCCGCGCGATGACGACGAGCCCGGCGCCGCCGTGGAGCCCCGCCGCCCCCTCTTCGCCCTGCACCTGCGCGAGCGGCGTCCCGCCGGCGGCCAGAGCCCCATCCGCCGCCTCAAGCTGAAGCACTTCCTGCCGGAGGAGCTGGAGAACGCGCTCACCGCCAGCGGCCTCACCCTGCGCGAGCGCTACGGCCGCTTCGACGGCAAGCCCTTCGACCTGGAGGACCTGCGCCAGATTGGCGTCGCCGGGGCGTGAGCGGCGCGCTTCAGCGCTCGAAGCGGTAGCCCAGGCCGCGCACGGTGAGGAAGTGCCGGGGCGCCTCCGGGTCGGCCTCGAACTTCAGCCGGAGCTGGCGCATGAAGTTGTCCACCGTGCGCGCGCTGCCCTCGTAGTGGTAGCCCCACGCGCCGGACAGGAGCTCCTCGCGCGTGAAGGTGCGGCCCGGGTGGGCGAGGAAGTGCGCCAGCAGCTTGAACTCCTGCGCCGTCAGCTCCACCGGCTGCCCGTCGCGCGCCACCGTGCGCTGCGACAGGTCCACCTTCACGTCCCCGAACGTCACCGGCGGCGGCGTGGTGCCCGTGGCCCCGAACCGGCGGCGCAGCACCGCCTTGATGCGCGCGAGCAGCTCCTGGAGCCCGAAGGGCTTCACCACGTAGTCGTCCGCGCCCAGGTTGAGGCCCAATATCTTGTCCGACTCCTGGCCCCGCGCGGACAGCACCACCACGGGCGTGTCCCGGCCGCGCTGGCGCAGCTCGCGAATCACCTCGTAGCCGTTCATCTCCGGCAGCATCAGGTCCAGCACCAGCAGGTCCGGCGCCTCGTCCAGCGCCTTGGCCAGGCCCGTGCGGCCGTCCTGGGCCTGGAGCACCTCGTAGCCCTCGAAGCGCAGGTTCATGGACACGCCGGTGAGGATGGACAGGTCGTCCTCCACCACCAGGATGCGCTGGGGCTTGTCGTCGTGAGGGACGGAGGTGCTCATGCGCGGCCCACCGGGAGCTGGATGGTGAAGCAACTGCCCTGGCCGGGCTCGCTCTCCACGGTGATGCGGCCGCCGTGCGCGTCCACGATGCGCTTGCTGATGGCGAGCCCCAGGCCGCTGCCCTCCGTCTTGCGCGTGAGCAGGTTGTCCACCCGGTAGAAGCGCTCGAAGATGCGCTTGCGGTCCTTCCTGGCGATTCCCACCCCGTTGTCCTCCACCGACAGGTTCACGTGTCCGCCGTCTCTCTGTGCCCGGAGGGCGATTTTGCGGTGGGTGGGCCCACTGTACTTGTAGGCATTCTGCAACAGGTTGAGCAGCGCGCCCGCCACCGCGACCCGGTCCACCTCCACGTGGGGCAGCCCTTCCTCCACCTTCACGGTGAACTCCATGCCGTCGCCGTGCCGCTGCGTGCGGAAGGCCGCCACCGCCGCGTCCACCACGTTCGCCACCGGCAGCGACTCGCGCTGGTACACCTTGCGGCCGCTCTCGATGCGCGCCCAGTCCAGCACCCGCTCGATGAGGTCCGACAGGCGCTCGGTCTCCTTCGTGAGCAGGTCCAGCACCTCCTGCTGCTGCGCCGGGTCCTTCAGCCGGCCCAGGGCCAGCGTCTCGATGAACATCCGGATGGACGTGAGCGGCGTGCGCAGCTCATGGCTCACCAGCGACACGAAGTCCGTCTTCATCCGGGACAGGCGCGCCTCGCGGTAGAGCACGCGGGCGGTGTAGCCCACGCCGAAGGTGAGCGTCAGGTAGAACAGGCCCAGCAGCACGCCGTACACGGCGCGGTTGCGCGTGGACGCGCTCGCCACCGGGTCCTCGCCCATGGGCAGCACCACCAGGCGGAAGTCCTGCAACGGCGCGGACAGCACCCGCTCCGCGAGCACCGGCGGCCCCAGCGCGTTCTGCCGCGCCTGGGCCACCTCCGACATCAGCCGGTTGACGAGCCCGCCCTCGCTGGACGTGTCGCGCGGCACGGGCAGGAGCGTGAAGCGCACGGGCTCCGACGTGGCCCGCCCCTGCGCCTTTTCCGACAGGAGCGCGTCCAGCGCCACGCCTGACAGCCGCACGCCCCGCACGGTGGCGCCCTGGCGCTCGGCGGCCACCATCACCGCGCGGCCTCCCGTGGCGAGCGAGAAGACGGTGGGCACGGTGGGCAGCGAGGCGGCCTCCGGCACCAGCGCCGCCAGGGACTCCGCCAACTGCGGGTCCTTCGTGCGGACGAGCCCGTTCTCCACGAGGAAGGAGCCGTCCGGGTCGGACAGCTCCTGGTCATCCGGCAGCAGGAACGCCAGCCGCTCGTTGTCCACGCGCTCCAGGCGTCCGCTGCTGAGCGCGCGGGGCACCTCCGCGGACAGGTCCGCCAGCGTCCCCCGCCACGCGGCCTCCAGGCGTTTCTCCACCGCGGCGCGCTCGTTGATGATGGCCACGACGCCGAAGCCGGACAGGCCGGCTGACGGCAGCACGACCAGCAGGATGAGCAGCGCGAACGTGCGCCGGAAGCTGAGGATGACGGGCGCGGGACGAGACACGACCCCCCGTGTCTACACGCGACGGAGGTCTGGCGCTCGCGGCTTTTGGGGGAGGGGGGAGTCTTCCCGACATTGTCGGGAGGCACACGGCGGGTGGGGAAGGCGTCGACTTCGGAGGGCGGCTGGGCGAGCATGCGGGCTTCGGGACGGCGTGTGAGCAGGGCCGGCACGCTTCCGGACAGGCCGTGGGGCTCGCGCGCAGGGTGGGGCCGGAGGAGCGCGCGGAGGCCTTCGCGGGAGGGGATGGCATTTCCGATGCGACGGCAGGGATGGGCCGCGCTGTGCGCGGTGACGACGCTGGTGCTGTCGGGTTGCAAGGAGCGCGAGGTGGCGGGCACCTGGAGCAACGCCTCCGGGTCCGTGGCGCTCAGCCGGGATGACTCGCTGCTCTACGTGGTGGACGCGGACAACGGCATCCTCGCCGTGGTGGACACGGCCCGCCGGGAGAAGGTGTCCGAGGTGCGGGTGGGCCCGCGCCCGGAGCGCGTGACAGTGGGCCCGGACGACACCGTGTACGTGACGAACCGGGGCGGCCGCAGCGTGTCCGTCATCCGCAAGGGTGACGCGGTGGAGGCCGCGCGCGTCCCGGTGGGCGTGGAGCCCACGGGGATGGCGCTGTCGCCGGATGGCAGCACGCTGTACGTGGTGAACAGCGCCATGCGTGAGTCCGCCGCGAGGGGCAGCCTCACCGCCATCGACACGGGCACGCTCACGGCGCGCTGGGAGCTGCCGCTGGGCGAGGAGCCGCGCGGCATCGCGCTGCTGGAGGACGGCAGAAAGGCGGCGGTGTCGCTGTTCCGCCAGGGCGACGTGATGACGGTGGACCTGTCGGACGCGAACCGGCCCCAGGTGATGCGCGGCGGCACGGACCTGCTCGCGAAGGCCAACCGGATGCTGCCCTCCAGGACGGGCGGGTCCTCCTCGGCGGGTGATGCGCCGCTGCCCGTGGAGACGGGCCCGCGCTCCTTCCGGTCGCGCGGCATGGTGGACCTGTTGAGCGCTCCGGACGGCCGGCGCCTCTTCGCGCCGGTGCTGTGGTCGCGCGAGGACCCCCTGGGCGGACCCGTGGACGGCCGCGGACCCAATCCCGGGGACTCCATGTACGGCGGCGGGACGCCCTGCGGCGCGGCGGCCGGTGGCGGCGTGGTGGCCGCGGGCCTCATCACCTTCGACGCGGAGGACGACGCGCCCCGGCCGGTGGTGGACGACCTGGACGAGTGCAAGCCGCCGCCGGAGGAGAAGCCGGACTACCCCACGTCGCTCATCGCGAGCCCGTCGTTCAAGGAGCCCCTGCAGGGGCCGGCGGCGGCGGTGGTGGACCCCACGGGCGCGTGGCTGTTCCTGGTGAACCAGGACTCGAACAACGTGGCCGTCCTGCCCTCGTGGCGCCGCTCCGGTTCGGACCTGGTGAGTGAGGGGAGCCCGGTGCGGCAGTTGGTGTCCGTGGGCGCGGGCCCCAACGGCATCGCGCTCACGCGGGACGGGCGCAAGGCCTACGTCTACAACGCGTTCGACCACACGGTCAGCACGCTGGGGGCCAGCGGGGACGCGTTGGGGGACATCCGCGAGGAGGGCGAGCGCCTGGTCATCGCGGGCGACACGCTGTCGCCGATGGCGGCGGCGGGCCGGCGGTTGTTCTTCAGCGCGGTGGATGCGCGGATGACCAGCCCGGCCGTGGCGGTGTCCTGCGCGTCGTGCCACCTGGAGGGCCGCGAGGACGGCCACGTGTGGGGCTTCCCGGACGGGCCGCGCCAGACGCCCAGCCTGGCGGGGCGCATGACCACGGCGACGGCGCCCTTCCACTGGAGCGGCGAGTTCTCCGCGCTGGGGGACTTCATGAGCGCCACGGTGAAGGACCGCATGGGCGGCCAGGAGCTGGACGAGGACACGGTGGCGAAGCTGGGGGCGTTCATCGACGCCATCCCCGCGCCGGACAACGCGTTCCGGGGCGAGCCGCTGACGGCGTCCCAGGCGCGCGGGGCCGCCCTCTTCACTCAGGCGAAGTGCGACACGTGCCACACGGGCGCGGCGCTCACGGACAACCGCAACGTGGACGTGGGCACGTTCGTGCTCTCGGGCGTGCTTCAGGACGCGGCGGCGGTCATCAAGACGGGGCTCAACACGCCGTCGTTGCTGGGCGTGGGCCGCACCGCGCCGTACCTGCATGATGGCAGCGCGCCCACGCTCAAGGCCCGCCTGATGAACGGCCGGGAGACGAACCAGCACGGCATGACCGCGCAGTTGTCCGACGCGGACATGGACGACCTGGTGGCGTACCTGGAGACGCTGTAGCAGGGAAAGCGCGAACCGCATCGGCGCGATCATCTCACCTGGAGATGGTCGCGCCGTGCGAAGGGTCTGCTACTGGTCGAGCACGGAGATCCGGTCGACCTTCACGTATGACGTGTCATACCACTTGATCCGCGTCTCGATTTCATGGCGCAGTCGGCCGTCCAGCGAGAATTCCAGTGAGAAGTCTTGATAGGCGAATGGCTGGGTGAAGGCCGAGCGGGCGATGAGCTTGGATGCGATGATGGTATCTGTCGTCCTGTCGTACACTTCAATGTTGGCGATGTTTCCGCCGGTTGTCGTGACGTCGATCATCATTCGAAACACCGCGAGTTTGTTTCCGTCACCCCAATAATTGGCATAGGGGCCGTAGATCAGATAGCCCGCGCTGTCGAAGGCGGTGTTGGCGGACCAGCCATCGCCGTCCAGTCGGCCCATGCCCTTTGATAGGCCGCTACCCTCTGCCTCGTAAATGAAAGGTGGGGTGGGGCCGGAGGGGAAACTGATTCGACGGACCGCTTCGATGGAGCGGGTGCCTCCTGAGATGGGGACTGAAATACCCCGGTGGAGGACTCCGCCGCCAATCTCCATGCCACCATGAACGGCACAGGCACAGAAGCCCGTGTCGGCATTATCGGAGGGTCCCAGGTGTTGCATCTTGAGCGAGTCTCCCAACGAGTCCCGGCCTCGAGCACTCCACGAGAGCGCCGTTCCCACCCAGCCCCAAACTTCGTCTTGGCTGGGCGAGGCAGGAGGCCTCCGCGCGGTCCAGATGTCAGCAGGGAAGATGTATGGCGCGACGGCGGTGGTCATGATCAAAGTATTGTCAGGGCGAACGGCATGGAACAGGTTGGCTTTGGTCGGTTGTGTCGCGGGAAATTTCGATAGAACAATGCCGCCGACGACGGACCAGATCTCCTCACCAAAGTCGGGGTTCCCCGCAGGATTATCGAATTGGTAGGTCCGGTCGAAATAGGGCTGGTCGCCATGAAGAACGTAGCCGAGCCTCAGATAGACGGGACGACGCTCGCCGTCCGCGAAGAGGAGATCCTGGTGACAATGGTCTCCTTCTTGAATTCCATCGCGCGCAGCGTCCGACTCCTTGGTGATGGGGGCTTGGTAGACAATTCGAAGGGAACGCCCGGTCTGTTCGCGCACGAGCGGAGGCAGCTTCCGGGCCCAGGCCGTACGATTTCGATTGCAGGCGGTCCAGTGCGGAACGTCCGGATCCGTGATGGGGGCTGCCTCATTGATGCTGTACCAATTGCAGATCCGGCGGGCGCAAGCACTTCCTGTGCAACTCTCATCTTCATCGCATTGTCCGTTGCCGTTGGGGTCTTCGCCAAGTTCTGGGATTTCATGAGGCAGTTCGTAGTGCTCAGCGCCGCTGTAGCCAGTCATCCAGGTCCCATTTCCATCTTCCGCGACACCCAGGAAGTTGATGGGCCGGTGAGTCAAGGGGGTCTCATGGAAAAAGCCTAGGGCATTGCCAGTGGCGCCATTCAGAAGCCAGAGGCCATTCATCTTGCCGTAGAATCCGGTCTGGTCAATCCATGCCATGTAATGTTTGCCGACGAAGATAATGTCGTTGGCGTTCGGTCCGTCCCGCCGGATCTGGGATAGAACAGGATCGTAGGTTCCGAATCCCAGGCCTCCGAGCGCACGTGTGACCAGCGTCTGAACATGCGCGTTTGTGCTGTCGGTGAGGTTTTCGATGGGAGCCTGACCCGCCGTGAAGTCATCAATGTATACCGTGACCTTGTCGATATTCATAAAAGCCCTATCGAGCCAGCGAACCCGGGTCTCCACCCGCTGGTTTGAGCAGGTCGTGAGATCGAACCAGAGCGCGAAATCCTGATACTGGAATGGGTGGGCGAAATCTCCTCTCAGGATGTCATGGGTCGCCAGGACCTTGTCCGTGTCGTAGCAGTAGATGTCAATGGTGGCGACGGTTAGGTTGTTGTATGTGGTGTCGTCGACCATGAGCCGGAAGACAGCCTTTCCTGCGCCCGAGCCCCAATTCGTTGCATAGGGTCCGTAGGTGAGATGGCCCGTGCTCTGGCTTGCCACGTTGGCGGCCCATCCGGATGCGTCAGCGTAGCCAATACCGTGGTTGAGATCTGTCTCCGCTTCGTAGGTGAAGGTTCTGTCGAAGGTCTCCGCTGTGGCCGGAAGCGGTGTGAGATGAATGAGGATGGCAAGGAGCAGAAAAGGCTTGAGTCTTGTCATGGTGTCGTCGCGAAAGCGCATGTGGATGCGTGGAAGACAGGGGCGAGGAGGGCTCAGAGGAGAAGCCATCCCGTCGTGAAGGGGCCGGGAGAACGCAGGCGCCCGTGATGGTTGCTTGCTGACGACTATTGCTGGAGACGCGAGACGGCGGTGTTCAAGGAACAGGGTGCTTGCATGAGCAATGCCGTCGGTACATCGTGGCCGCCGCTTATGAGTTCCCCCTCACAGGTCGCGGGGTCGTCCCATTCCAGGATTGCGTACGCGTCCTGGGGGCTCGTGGTGCTGACCCTGGTCCACCACTTCGGACTCTGGGCGTGGACGGCGTGGCGCCGGGACATTCCTCCGCTCCTGGTGTTGGATCGCTGGGACTCGCACCACTACAGCACGCTAGTGTTGGAGGGGTACTCATGGCCCCTCTGGGCGTTCCTTCCGCTGTACCCGGGGCTGGTCTGGCTGGTGTGGCAGGGACTGGAGGGCACGCTGCCGCCCCAGGTCGTCGGCGCGGCCCTGTCCACGGTCTGCCTGCTGGGCTTCGTCGCGTGGAACACCCACCAGGCGCGGCAGGGGCCAGTGCGCGAAGGGATGACGGCCCGGACGCCTTGGGGGTGGTTCGTCTTCCTCTACGGTCCCGCCAGCTTCACGCTTCACTCGCACCACACGGAGGGCCTCTTTCTGCTCCTGTCGTTCGGGGCCCTTGCGTGTGCTTCGCGTAGGCAGTTCCTGCCCTCCGTCGTACTGGTTTCACTCTGCATCTTCACCCGGAACCAGGGCTGCTTCGTGGCGATCGCCGCCGCGCTCCTGGCTGCCCTGCGCGAGCCAACGTGGCGCGAGCGCTTCGTGCGGTTTTGCCTCATGGGGTGTCTAGCGCTGGTGGCGTTCGGGGGGTTGCTCGCCTTCGAGTGGAGCCGCTCCGGTGACCCCTTCATGTTCTTGAAGGCCCAGCGGGAGTGGAACCACGTGGATTCTCTCTGGGGCGTCATCCGGGGGCTGTGGTTCGGCAATCCCTGGCACAAAGGATTCAGCGGCTGGCTGGTGCTGCGGAATGTCTTCGGGGCGGCGTGGCTGATATTCGGGGTGATGTTGTGGCGCCGAGACCGGGCCCTGGGGCTTTATGTGCTGCTGTCGCTGCTGGTGATGCTGCCTCAAGGCGACCTGGGAAATGCCTTCCGCTTTGGCGCGGTGCTCTTCCCCGTCATGTTCGTCGCGGGCGATTGGCTGGCCACGCGTCCCAAGGCGTTGCGCTGGACGGTGGCGCTCCTGCTTGTGTGGCTCAACCACAAGGTCACCCATGCCTATGCCATCGCGAAGTGGCCCTACTGAGCAGGGCCGCTCAGCTACTGCTGGGGGGCGGCTGTCGAGGGCGCCGCAGGCTTCTGCGCAGCCGGTGCGGGCACCACGGGCTTCGGTCCGGCAGGGCGCGGGGCGGGGACGGGCGGCGGTGTCCGGGTGTCCGATGGCGCGGAGAGCAGCGCCGGTGACCCCGCGCGCGGCGCGGTGAGGCTGCCCATCGGCTCCAACGGCTCAGCCGGGAGGAGGCTGTCCCCCGCGTCCGCAGGAAGCTCCGTGCCCGCGTCCGCCGTGGCCTCCCCCACGCCGTGATTCGACGTCACCGCGAGCCGGGCCACGTCCATCGCCCGGTCGGGATCATCCCCCAGCCAGGTCACGACCACGACGCACGGCGTGTCGTCATCCCACGTCACCACCTGCGTCATGCCCTGCACGGGGTTGCGGCGCGCGGCGGCCCGGCCCAGCGCCGGAATCTCCTCACCGCCCGCGTTCAACGTGGGCGCGAGCAGCGCGCGAACATCCGCGGTCGCGTACTGCGGCTGGCAGTCATACGCCACCGACACGGACACATCCGCCAGCGCCGCCGAACGCAGCGAGCACACGGGCCCGCACGTGGGACACGCGCGCTCCTCCTTCATCGTGAAGCCGTTCAACGTCAGGTCGCGCAGGTCCGCCGGCAGCAGCTCCTCGCACGAGGGCAGGGTCAGCGTGGAGGGCCGCCCCGGCGGTCCGATGGCTCCCGCGTCCGACGCGCCCGTGCCCGCACCGGGCCTGCTGCACGCGCCCAGGGCGAGCGCCATCAGCAGTGCACCCCGTCCGACCCTCATCCCGTTGGCTCTCCTCACCGACGCCATGCGCGCGGGCGCGGATGGTAGACCGTGCCCGGCCCCCGTCATCAGCATTGTGGCGCGGCTGCCGCTTTCCTGACGCGACCGGATGGCGGGGGAGAGGTCGGGCAGGCCGGCCTCGTTCACGGCCGGAGCGTGGGCTAGGCTGCCTGCCTTCTTCCACCATGCGCCTCCCCGGTCTCCTCAGCCTGTCGCTCCTGGCCCTGGCGCCCGCCCCCTCCGCCCGCGCCCAGACGCCCAGTCCGCCTCCCCGGAGCGCGACCCCTGACGAGTCCTGGAGCGAACCCGGCCAGCCCGCTCCCGAAGCGCCGCGCCCCCAGGCGGCCCCCGCCGGGGAAGAGCCCTCGCGCGTCCAGCCGCCACCCGAAGCGGAAGGGTGGGAGTCCTTCCCCGGCGCCTCCGCCCCCACGCCCGCGCCGCCTCCGCCGCCCCGGGCCCCGCCGCCGCTGCCCGCCGAGCCGCCTCCCGCGAGCCCCGTGAAGCCTCCCCGTCCGCCCCTGGCCCCCAACCGCTACGGGCTCTACGGCGGCCGGTCATTGGGCTCCGGACACGCGGGCGTGGGCATGTCGCTGGGCTTCCCCTTCGTGTCCGCGCGCGGCGTGTACGGCGTGCTGGAGCACCTGGACCTGGGGCTGGGCGTGGACACCGTCTACGGCCTGATGACCGAAGTGCGCGCCAGCGCCCGCCTCACCGTCCTGGACAGCGACAACGTCAGCCTCGCCGTCGTGGTGGACGGCGGCCGCGCGTTCTTCGCGCGGCCTCCCGACACCGAGGACAAGGGCGCGCGCTACCTGAGCGGCCGGCGCGACTGGAACGTGGCCCCGGGGCTGGTGACGTCCTTCCAGGGCGACAGCCCGCGCGCGTGGCGGCCGTTCCTGGACGTCCGCGCCCTGATGGCCTTCGACATGGACCCCATCCAGAGGGATCCGCTGTCCGGCATGCCGCCCGCCTGGAAGCTGGATGCGGCCGTCCTCGTCCGGCTGGGCGCGGAGTTTCCCGTCGGAGAGAAGACGTCCTACGCTGTCTCGCTCGGTGGCGACTTCCGCAGCCGCTCCACGGACGCGGAGTTCATGCCCACGCTGTCCGTGGGCGTGGTGTCCACGCTGTTCTGAAATCCCCCCTCTCGACCCGAGGTCATCTCATGCGCGGCAGTGTCATTGGTGCAGGTTCGTTCGGAACGGCGCTCGCCAACGTGCTCGCGGTGAATTGCGACGAAGTCCGCCTGTGGGGCCGTGAACCCTCCACCGTGGAGGCCATCAACACCCGCCACGAGAACGACACCTACCTGAAGGGCATCCCCCTCTCCGAGCGCGTGCGCGCCACCACGGACCTGGAGGAGGCGCTGGCCGGCTCGGAGATGGTGGTGCTCGCCACGCCCAGCCACGCCACGCGCGAGGTGCTCGCGCGCGCCAAGGCCTTCCTCCCGAAGAGCGTGCCCCTCGTCACGGTGTCCAAGGGCATCGAGAACGGCACGCTGCTCACCATGACGGAGCTGCTGGAGGACTGCCTGCCGGAGGAGTTCCACCCGTACGTCGCGGTGCTCTCCGGCCCCAGCTTCGCCAAGGAGCTGGCCCGGCGCATGCCCACGGTGGTGACCATCGCGTCGCACTGGGACAAGGTGGCCCAGCGCTGTCAGAAGGCGCTCCAGACGGACACCTTCCGCTCGTACACGTCCACGGACGTGGTGGGCGTGCAGTACGGCGGCGCGCTGAAGAACGTCATCGCCATCGCCGCGGGCATGGCGGACGGCCTGGGCATGGGCCACAACGCGCGCGCGGCCATCATCACGCGCGGCCTGGCGGAGATCACGCGCCTGGCGGTGAGGAAGGGCGCCAACCCGCTGACGCTCTCCGGCCTGTCCGGCATGGGCGACCTGGTGCTCACCTGCACGGGCGAGCTCAGCCGCAACCGCCACGTGGGCATGGAGCTGGGCAAGGGCCGCAAGCTGCCGGACATCCTCGCGGAGATGAAGGAGGTCGCCGAGGGCGTCAAGACGGCCAAGAGCGCGCGCGACCTGTCCCTCAAGACGGGCGTGGAGCTGCCCATCTGCGAGCAGGTCTACCTCATCGCCTACGAGGGCAAGAACGCCAAGATGGCGGTGGTGGACCTGATGACGCGCCAGCCGAAGTCGGAGCTGTCCGGCGTCTGAGGACGCCGCGCAGGCCTAGTAGCGGCGCGGCTTGGCTTCCGGGCCCGCGCCGCGCACGCGCCACACGGTGAGCCGCTCGGAGTTGGTGTGGCTCAGGACGAGCCCCTCCGTCTGCATCTCCTCCAGCAGGCGGTGCGTCTTGAGCCGGTCCAGCCCGATGGTGCGGCCCAGCATGTCGCCGGGCATGCCGCTGATGTTGCTGCGCAGCTCGTTGATGATGGCGCGCTTGAACTCGTTCTTCTGCAGGCCGTCCATGTCCTGCGTTCTCCACGCGGACAGGATGCCCCAGCCGATGAGCAGCAGCGTCACCACGGCGATGACCGGGTAGACGATGTGGCTGTTCTTCTCGAGCAGCTCGATGTAGCCGGTGGTGATGGACGAGACGGGCCGGTCGTAGTCCGGCCCGGAGTCCTGTCCGGGCAGACCTTCGATTTGGGCCGTCAACAGCGGGATGAGCAGTTTCAGCGCGGGAGCCAAGGCCCCCCGACTCTACGGGGAGGGCCCCCGCGCCGACAACCCGCCCGCCGTCAGACGACGCCGATGGACTCGGACGCACCCTCGGCGAACAGGGTGGTGTCCGCCTTGGCCAGGAGCGTCGCCAGGCCCTCGCGCTTCACCGCGCTGATGGCCACGCCGCCCTTGGAGCGCAGGAGCGTCTCCACCTCGTCCGCGGAGAGCTGGTCCGCCTTGTTCCACACCATCAGGCGCGGCTTCTCCATCAGCCCCAGCGAGGCGAGGATCTTCTCCACCGCCTCCACCTGCTCGTCGCGCGCCGGGTCGCTCGCGTCCACCACGTGCAACAGGAGGCTTGCGTCGTACAGCTCCTCCAGCGTGGCGCGGAAGGCCGCCACCAGGTCCTTGGGCAGGTCCCGGATGAAGCCCACCGTGTCGGTGATGATGACCTCGCGCTCCTGCGGGAAGCGCAGGCGGCGGCTCGTGGGGTCCAGCGTGGCGAACAGCTTGTCCTCCGCCAGCACCTCCGCGTTGGTGATGGCGTTGAGCAGCGTGGACTTGCCCGCGTTGGTGTAGCCCACGATGGAGATGACCGGCACCTCGCGCCGGTTGCGCTGCGCCCGGCGGACGCTGCGCTCGCGGCTGATGACGTCGATGCGGCGCTCCAGGTGGGTGATGCGCTCGCGCACGCGGCGGCGGTCGATTTCGAGCTTCGTCTCACCCGGACCGCGGCCGCCCACGCCACCGCCCATGAGGCGGCTGAGCGAGTCATCCCCCTGCACCAGCCGGGGCAGCCGGTACTTCAACTGCGCCAGCTCCACCTGCAGCTTGCCCTCGGCCGTCTGCGCGCGCTGCGCGAAGATGTCCAGGATGAGCTGCGTGCGGTCCAGGATCTTCAGGCTCGTCGCGTCCCCGATGTGGCGGCCCTGCGACGGGGTGAGGTCCTTGTCGAAGACGAGCAGGTCCACCATGGACTGCATGGAGCGCAGGTTCAGGTCCTCCAGCTTGCCCCGGCCGATGAGGTAGCGCGGATCCGCCTCGCGCTTCATCTGGAGCACGCTGTCCACCACCTCCACGCCCGCGGTGCGCGCCAGCTCCTTCAGCTCCGCCAGCGAGGACTCGGCCCGGGCGCGGTTGCCGTCCAGGCACACCGCCACCAGGATGGCGCGCTCCTTCCCGGACACCGTGCGCGCGGCCGCGGTGCGGTTGAACTCCTCCTCCAGCGCGTCCAGCGTGGACAGCAGGTCCGGCTGTTCGCCGTGCACGGAGGGCAGGGTGGACACGTGCCAGAAGTCACCCGAGCCGTTCTCCGGCACCAGGTAGGCCCAGTGCAGCACCCCGGGCAGGCCTTCGTGGCCCACGCCCACGGCCGCCACGCAGTCCAGGCGCAGGAGCGCCAGGTCCGTGAGGTCGTCCTTCGTCAGGGGTTCGCTCTTCAGGTGCGTGTGCACCAGCCGCAGGCCACGCAGACGGCTCTGCCCCGCGCGCGCACGGCCGATGTCCGGCAGCTCCAGCTTGTGCGCGTTGCCCACCACGACGTGCTCGATGTCGCCCTTGCGATTGATGAGGACGCCCACCTGACGGTTGAGCTCGTGCGACAGCTCGGTGAGGTGGCGGGCAAGCTCCGCGGACACGATTTCGCGCGGATCCACGCGGCGGCGGAAGGTGTTGCGCAGCCGCTGCTGCTCGCTCGTCTTCAGGCCCAGGGTGTTGCCGTAGATTTCCTTCAAACCGTTTCTCCTGGCGCGGACATCGAAGGGCCCGCGCCGCATTCAAGGCATTGGATGGACCGGGGCAGTCCGCGTTTCATGACAAGCGCCCCTGTTTTCCGCCCGCCGCGAAGCCTGGTGAACAACCGGCCGCGCGCGTCCTTTCCCGTTCCAGCCTACGCTGCCTTCCGTGACTGATTCCGCACGCAACGCCTTGCGCGGGGCCCGCCGCGTGGTGGTGAAGATTGGGACCAACGCGCTGACCAGCGCCACGGGCCGCTTCAACCGTGCCCACTTCGACGCGCTGGGGCAGGACCTGCTGTGGGCCGCCGGGGGCCGGGAGCTGGTGGTGGTGTCCAGCGGCGCCATCGCCCTGGGCATGGAGCGGCTGGGCCTCCCCGCGCGCCCTCGGGACATCCCCGGCAAGCAGGCGTGCGCGGCGGTGGGCCAGAGCCGCCTGATGCAGGCGTACGAAGAGGCCTTCGGCCACGCGGCCCGGACGGTGGCCCAGGTGCTGCTCACCCACGAGGACGTGCAGGAGCGCCGCCGCTACCTCAACGTGAAGCACACGCTGGAGCGCCTGCTGGCGGCGGGCGTGGTGCCGGTCATCAACGAGAACGACACCGTCTCCGTGGACGAGCTGAAGTTCGGCGACAACGACACGCTGGCGAGCCTGGTGGCCGGCGTGGTGGAGGCGGACGCGCTGGTCCTGCTGTCGGACGTGGAGGGGCTCTACACCGCCGACCCGCGCAAGGACGCCGACGCCCGGCTGATGCCCGCCGTGCCGCGCGTCACCGCGGACGTGCTGGCCCTGGCCGGCGACGCCACCAGCGCGGTGGGCACGGGCGGCATGGCGTCCAAGGTGCGCGCCGCCGCCCGCGCCGCGGAGCTGGGCATCCCCTGCGTCATCACCTCCGGCGCGGTCCCCGGCCGCCTGCGCGGCGTGCTTCAAGGGGAGGCCGTGGGCACGCTCTTCGAGCCCGCCGGACGCCGCAGCGCGCGCACCGCGTGGATCGCCCACGCCCTGCGGCCCCGGGGCCGGCTGGTGGTGGACGCGGGCGCGAAGGAGGCCATCGTCACCGGCAAGCGCAGCCTGCTGCCCAGCGGCGTGACGGGCGTGGACGGGGACTTCGGCCGGGGAGACCCGGTGGACCTGACGGACGCGGCCGGGACGGTGTTCGCCCGGGGCCTCTCCACCTACGACGCCAACGAGCTGAGGCGCATCGCCGGGCGGCGGAGCGCGGACATCGAGGCGGTGCTGGGCTACCGCTACCTGGATGAAGCGGTGCACCGCGACGACCTGGCGGTGCTGTAGCCGCGGTTCGCGCAACGTGCGCCTAGATGGAGGAGGAGACGGACTTCACCGTGCCGGTCTCCGGCTCCGTCAGCCGCATCAGCGCGCGGAACTCCGGGGAGTCCACCTTCATCAGGAGCAGCGACACCTCCAGCTCCCCCGGCACCCGGCCCAACTGGAGCTTGCGCTCCTGGCCGTGCAGCAGGGCGAGCTGCGAGTGGCCTTCCCCCTCCGGCAGGGACAGGTCCACCTGGAGCTGGAAGGAGTCGCCCTCGCCCTTGGGCGTGAGCACCAGCCGGTAGTCCGCCACCGTCGCGCCCGGACGGCGGCGCTCGGCGCGCAGGGTGCGGCCCGCCTCGCCCAGCAGCTTGGGCTGGGCGATCAGCCGGCCGTCGCGCCGGACCTCCAGCGCGAAGTAGAGCGGTTCGTTGCGGGCGTGCGCCGGGGTGGAGACGAAGGCCAGCAGCACCAGCGCCAGCCCGGGAAGCCACTTCTTCAGCAGGGAGGTGCGGTCCATGGTCGAGCCCTCGTCAAAGCTTCGGTCCGCCGCGTCGGCCCCACGGCAGCCAGCAGGGCCTCCAGGAGGCCTGCTGTCGCTTCTCACCCAATTCGACAATGTCCAAGGAATAACCCAGACGCGCCCCGAGCGCGAGCCCCACGCCCGGGGTTGTCTGCTGGCTTGCGGACGAAACGAGGGGTACATGGAGATACCTGCTTGCCTGTTCAGTTTGGGGCGGCTATCCCCCCTTGGACGGAGCCAGCCCCCTCCACTGTTCCTTTTCTGTTCGTTTCCATCCCTGCCCCCTTCTCCCACCCCGGAAGTCCCCGGTCTCTTGATCTCCCGGGTCCTGTCCGCCATGGTCACCGATCACCTGAATGGACCGCACGGAACGCATCCTTGATCTCGTGGCACTGCTGCTCGACGCGCGGGAACCCATCTCCTGGGCCGAGCTGCGTGAGCACTTCCCCGCGGACTACGGCGGCTCGGACGACGCCGCCGAGCGCAAGTTCGAGCGCGACAAGGCGGAGCTCGTCGAGCTGGGCTTCCCGCTGAGCTACGTGCAGGGCGACGACGAGCGGCGCGACGGCTACATCGTCGACCGCAACGTCTACTACCTGCCGGAGGCGGACCTCACGAAGGAGGAGCTGGCCGTGCTCTACGCCGCCGGGTCCGCCGCGCTGGCGTCCGGCGCGTTCCCCGGCCGCGACGACCTGGCGCACGCGCTGCGGAAGATTGGCTTCTTCGCCGGCGAATCCCTGCCCACCCCGCGCGTGCGCATGGAGCTGGGCACCGGCCAGCAGGGCCAGGAGAAGGAGGTCTCCGCCCGCCTGGAGCAGCTCTGGGATGCGTGCTCCGCCCACAAGTGGGTGCAGTTGACCTATGGCAGCCCCCGCAAGGACGGCGTCACCGAGCGGCGCGTGGACCCGTACGGCCTGGCGCTCCGGCGCGGCGTGTGGACGCTGGTGGGCTACTGCCACCTGCGCCAGGGCCTGCGCACCTTCCACGTCCACCGCATCCGGGAGCTGAAGGTGAACACCGCCCGGCCGCGCACGCCGGACTTCGAGGTGCCGGCGGACTTCTCGCTGGACGCCCACGTGGCCTACTTCCCCTGGCAGTACCGCTTCCATGAGCCGCTGGAGGTGACGCTCCAGCTCACCGGGCCGCAGGCCTCGCGCGCGGGGTCGCTGTTCCCGGGCGCGGCGCTGGAGCCGGTGTCCGAAGGCGTGGTGCGGGCCCGCTTCCCGGTGACGTTCCTGGACGGGCTGACGCGCTTCGTCCTGTCCCTGGGGCAGGACTGCCGCGTGGAGGGGCCTCCGGAGGCGCGCGAGCGCCTGGAGCGGATGGCCGCGAACATCCTGGCGAAGCACGCGCCGGTGGAAGGTCAGCGGGTGAGCGCATGAGCAACGTCCACGAGCGGCTGCGCCGCCTGCTGTTCCTCGTTCCCTACGTCTCCAAGCACCCCGGCGTCACCGTGGAGGCCCTGGCGAAGGCCCTCAACATCAGCCGCGAGGACCTGCTGGAGGAGCTGGACCTGCTCACCTGCGTGGGCCGGCCGCCCTTCAACCCGGACGACTACATCGACATCTACGTGGACAACGACCGCGTCTACGTGGACCTGGATCAGCGCCTGTTCGCGCCGCCCCGGCTGACCGCGGGCGAGGCCGCGGCCCTGGCCGCCGCGGCGGAGCTGTTGCGCCCGGCCACCGGCGACGCGCTCCAGAGCGCCCTCACCAAGCTGGAGGGCATCATCCCGCCCGCCGCCCGCGAGCGCTTCCGGGACATGTACCGGAAGATCGACGCCTCCGCGGACGCGCCCCCGGCGCTGGGGCCCCTCACCCGGGCCATCCTGGAGCGCCTGGAGGTGACGTTCGGCTATGCCAGCCCCGGCCGCCCCACGGAGCCGCGCCGGGTGCGCCCCTACGAGCTGCTCAGCCACCGCGGCCAGTGGTACCTCCAGGGCTTCTGCCACACCCGCCAGGACGCGCGCCTGTTCCGGCTGGACCGCATGGAGGACCTGGCCGTCACCACCACCGCCTTCCAGCCCCCGCCGGACGCCCGCGCGGACGTGCCCAACCCGGCCCGCGGCGCCAGCGAGGCCTCCGTCCGGGTGCGCTTCACCCCCACGGCGGCACCCTACGTGAAGGAGCGCTTCGGCCAGGACGCCCGCCCGCTCGCCGACGGAGGGGTGGAGGTGCGGGTGGCCGGAGACAGTGAGCGCTGGCTCACGCAGTGGGTGCTATCCTTCGGGGGAGAGGCGGAGGTGCTGGAGCCGGCGAGCGCGCGCGCCGCCGTTGCCCGAGCCGTACATGCCTCGATAGGCTCCTAGGACGACATGGCCTTCCAACTGACGATCTCCGAGGGAAAAGACGCCGGCAAGGAGTTCGTCTTCGACCAGGACTCCGTGCTCATCGGGCGCACCTCCGAGTGCGACGTGGTGCTGTACGACCCCGGCATCTCCCGCCGCCACTGCCGCATCTTCCAGGACGGGGATGGCTACGCGGTGGAGGACCAGAAGAGCGCCAACGGCACGCTCGTCAACGGCGCGGCGGTGCAGAAGCAGGCGCTGACGGACGGCGACACGCTCACGCTGGGCCCGGTGACGTTCCTCTTCGCGATCGCCGCGGAGGACGCGCCCACCGGCGAGGACGAGAAGCCCGCGGAGGACGGCGCCAACAGCACGCGCATCGTCTCCATCGACTCCGTGCGCAAGTCGCGCAACAAGAAGGGCGCCGCGCTCGTGCCGGAAGGCGCGGACGAGGAGGACCTGCAGGGCATCCGCGCGGAGTCCACGCGCATGAACATGCGCGCCATCCGCCGGCCCACCTCTTCCGCCCAGCGCGCGGTGCCCCAGGCTCCGCCCCCGGAGGAGGACGCTCCGGCGGCCATCGAAAAGCCCGCGTCCGCGCCGCCGCCCGCGCGCCGCACCGGCTCGCAGTCCTCCCGCGCGGTGGCCCGCACGCCCCGCGCCGGTGGCGCCAGCGGCGGCGGTGGCCTGTCCGCGGCCGAGCGCGCCCGCATCCGCCGTGAGACGCCGGGCCTGATGGCCAACCTGCGCCTGTTCTGGGCGGAGGCGAACTCCAAGGTCCGCGCGGGCGTGATGGCCGGCGGCGGCGTGGTGGTGCTGGGCCTCTTCGCCCTCATGTACTGGCTGGTGCTGGGCGGCGAGGACACGGTGCAGAAGGGCGAGGAGCCCGTGCGCCTGACCAACCAGCCCATCACGGACTCGTTCGGCCTGGGCGACGGCGTCACCTGGAACCGGCCGGACATGAAGGTCTTCGAGTGGGAGTTCGTCGCCGCGACGCGCGCGGTGGTCATCCTCCACTACCAGGCCCAGGGCATCTCCAAGGACGAGGTGGTGGTGAGCGTCAACGGCGTGGACGTGGGCAAGGTGCCCCCGGACACGATGGCCAGCCAGGAGCGCTCGCTGGAGCTGATGATCCCGCCCCAGCAGCTCCGCAAGGGCGAGCCCAACCGCATCATCTTCGACAACACCCGCAACCCGCCGGGCGAGGACACCTGGCGCGTGTGGAACGTCTGGGTGGAGCGCGCGCTGCTCCCCGAGGACCTCACCACGCAGCAGCTCCTGCAGAACGCCAACGACCTCTTCAAGAAGGGCCGCAAGAACTTCGACACGCCGGACATCGGGGCGCGCAACCGCTACGAGGCCTGGAAGTCCTTCCGCGAGGCGTGGCTGATGCTGGAGGCCCACCCGGACCCGAAGCCGGACCTCTACTTCGAGGCCCAGGAGGCCATGCGGCGCGCCCAGATGGAGCTGGACCGCACCTGCTCCAAGCTGCTGCTGGAGGTGGAGGGCTACTACAACCAGGGCCACTACAAGCAGGCCGCCTCCACGCTGGACCACATGCGCGAGTACTTCCCCGAGTACGACCAGCCGTGCGCCACGCGCGCGGAGAACAAGCGCATCGAGTTCGGCCTGTAGCCGGGCTCCGTCGTCCAGTGGACGGTGCAACCCCGCCAGGGAGGCGGGCGGGGCCCGTCCGGGTTGCCGGTCCCTCCCCCCGTTCCCACCCTGAGTGGGGTGATGCGTGAGCTGGCGGGGGAGGACGGGCGGACGGAAGGGTTGGTGCCGGAGCACGGCCCGGTGTGGAGCGCCGGGGTGTCACGGCGCCTGCTCGCCCGCTACTACCTGCCGCAGCGCCACACCACCCTCCAGGGCAACGCGTGCCGCCTGCTGCGTGACGGCGTGGAGGCCTACCCGGAGATGCTGGAGGCCATCCGCCGCGCCCACCGCTCCATCCGCCTGGAGACGTACATGTTCGTCACCGACGCGGTGGGCGAGCTGTTCGGCCAGGCGCTGGCGGAGGCCGCCGAGCGCGGCGTGCACGTGAAGGTGCTCTACGACGCGGTGGGGTCCTGGACCAGCCGCAGGAGCTTCTTCGAAGGCCTGCGCGCGCGGGGCGTGGACGTGCGGGCCTTCAAGCCCTTCAGCCTCCAGCGCGGGCTGCGCCACCTGCTGCGCCGGGACCACCGGAAGATCCTCGTGGTGGACGGCACGGTGGCCTTCACGGGCGGGGTGAACATCGCGGCGCACTGGGCCCCGGAGGGGCAGGGCGTGGCCTGGCGCGACGACGTGCTGCGGATTGAGGGCCCCGCGGTGCACGAGCTGGAGCGGCGCTTCCTCGCCACGTGGCGGATGATGTTCCGCGACCGCCTGAGCCGGCTGCGCCGGCGCATGCGCGGCGGGGCGCAGACGCTGAAGGCCCTGCCCCGGCGGGGCGACGTGGGGCTGGCGGTGTTGTCCAGCCGCCGCAGCATCCACCGCGCGTACCTGCACGCCATCCAGCGCGCGCGGCGCAGCGTGCTCATCGCCGCGGGCTACTTCGTGCCGGACCGGCGCATGGTGGCCGCGCTCAAGGACGCGGCGAAGCGGGGCGTGGAGGTGAGCCTGCTGCTCAACGGGGGCAAGAGCGACCACCCGTTCCTCGAGCACGCGACGCGCGCCTTCTACGAGCCGCTGATGGACGCCGGCATCCGCATCTTCGAGTGGCGCCGGGGCGTGCTGCACGCGAAGACGGCCGTGGTGGACGGGGTGTGGGGCACCATCGGGTCGTTCAACCTGGAGCGGCTGTCCCTGGCCTTCAACCACGAGGTGAACGCCGTCTTCGCGGACCCCCGGCTGGGGCGCGACCTGGAGGACTCGTTCCGCCTGGATTGCGGCAACTGCCGTGAAGTGGACCTGGCCGCCTTCCGCCGCCGCCCCCTCTGGCAGAAGGCCGTGGAGCGGGTGCTGTACCTCTTCCGCAAGGTGCTCTGAGCGGGCCCGTAAGCCCGGGGGCCAAGACAACCGTCCACCGCCTTCAACGCGGTGCAGGAACCCTTTGCATGCCGGGGGGGACACGCCTAGAAGTTGCGTCATTCCGGCACGGAAGGACGGCAACGCACATGACGGACAGTTTCGGCACCAAGGCCCAGCTCAAGGTGGGCTCGGCGACCTACGACTATTTCAGCCTGGCCACGCTGGCGAAGGCGCACCCGGCGGTCAACCGCCTCCCGTTCTCGCTGAAGGTCCTGCTGGAGAACCTGCTGCGCAACGAGGACGGCCGCGTCGTCAAGCGCGAGCACATCGAGAAGATGCTCGCCTGGGACCCCAAGGCCACCCCGGAGACCGAGATCTCCTTCCACCCCGCGCGCGTGCTGCTCCAGGACTTCACCGGCGTGCCCGCCGTCGTGGACATGGCCGCCATGCGCGAGGCGCTCGCCGCCATGGGCGGTGACCCGGCGAAGATCAACCCGCGCAACCCGGCGGACCTGGTCATCGACCACTCGGTGCAGATTGATTCGTTCGCCACCACCGCGGCCTTCAAGGAGAACGCGGAGCTGGAGTTCGAGCGCAACCGCGAGCGCTACGCCTTCCTGCGCTGGGGCCAGAGCGCGTTCAAGGGCTTTGGCGTGGTGCCGCCGGACATCGGCATCTGCCACCAGGTGAACCTGGAGTTCCTGGCGCAGGTGACGTTCCGCCAGGGCAGCACCGTGTACCCGGACACGCTGGTGGGCACGGACAGCCACACCACGATGATCAACGGCCTGGGCGTGGTGGGCTGGGGCGTGGGCGGCATCGAGGCGGAGGCCGCGCTGCTGGGCCAGCCCATCACGATGCTGATTCCGCAGGTGGTGGGCTTCAAGCTCACCGGCAAGCTGCCCGCGGGCGCCACGGCCACGGACCTGGTGCTCACCGTCACGCAGATGCTCCGCAAGAAGGGCGTGGTGGGCAAGTTCGTGGAGTTCTACGGCGAGGGCCTGAAGGGGCTGTCGCTGCCGGACCGCGCCACCATCGCCAACATGGCCCCGGAGTACGGCGCCACCATCGGCTTCTTCCCGGTGGACGAGGAGAGCTGCAACTACCTGCGCTTCACCGGCCGCCCGGATGACGTCGTGGCGCTGACGGAGGCGTACGCCAAGACGCAGGGCCTGTGGCTGGAGGCCGGCGCGCAGGACCCCCTCTTCAGCGACACGCTGGAGCTGGACCTGGCCGCCGTGGTGCCCAGCCTGGCGGGCCCCAAGCGCCCGCAGGACCGCGTGCCCCTGAAGGACATGAAGGCCGGGTACGAGAAGTCCCTGGTGGAGATGCTCGCCGCGGGCAAGAGCAAGGGCGAGGACGACGAGGGCCCCAAGGGCGGCGCCAAGGCCCCCGCGGCCCCGGTGCCCCCGGAGCGTCTGGCCCAGGCCGTCACCGTGAAGGCGGGCCGCCAGAGCTACCAGGTGGGCCACGGCGCGGTGGTCATCGCGTCCATCACGTCCTGCACCAACACGTCCAACCCGGCGGTGCTGGTGGCCGCGGGCATCCTGGCGAAGAAGGCCGTGGAGAAGGGCCTCAAGCCGCAGCCCTGGGTGAAGACGTCCCTGGCCCCGGGCAGCCGCGTGGTGACGGAGTACCTGCGCGACGCGGGCCTCCTGCCCTACCTGGAGGCCGTGGGCTTCCACGTCGTGGGCTACGGCTGCACCACCTGCATCGGCAACTCCGGCCCGCTGCCGGAGCCCGTGTCCAACGCGGTGGTGGAGGGCGACCTGGTGGTGGCGGCGGTGCTGTCCGGCAACCGCAACTTCGAGGGCCGCATCAACCCGCACGTGCGCATGAACTACCTGGCGAGCCCCCCGCTCGTGGTGGCGTACGCGCTGGCCGGTGAGGTGGGCCGCGACCTGGACACCGAGCCGCTGGGCACGGACCCCAACGGCCGCCCGGTGTTCCTCAAGGACATCTGGCCGTCCAACGAGGAGATCAAGGAGACCATCCGCACGGCCGTGAAGCCGGAGCAGTTCCGCAGCCAGTACGCGAACGCCATGGAGGGCGACACGCTCTGGCAACAGCTCCAGGTGAGCAAGGGCTCCACGTTCAAGTGGGATGAGAAGTCCACCTACGTGCGCAAGCCGCCCTTCTTCGAGAACCTCCCGAAGGAGCCCAAGGCCGTCCAGGACATCAAGGGCGCGCGCGTGCTGGCGCTCCTGGGTGACTCCGTCACGACGGACCACATCTCCCCGGCGGGCAACATCGCCAAGACGAGCCCCGCGGCGAAGTACCTCATGGCGGAGGGCGTGGAGCCCAAGGACTTCAACTCCTACGGCGCGCGCCGCGGCAACCACGAGGTGATGGTGCGCGGCACCTTCGCCAACATCCGCCTGAAGAACCTGCTGGTCCCGGGCGTGGAGGGCGGCGTCACGGTGCACATCCCCACGCGGGAGCGGATGAGCATCTACGACGCGTCCATGAAGTACCAGGCGGACGGCACGCCCCTGGTGGTGCTGGCGGGCGCCGAGTACGGCACGGGCTCCAGCCGCGACTGGGCGGCCAAGGGCACGCAGCTCCTGGGCGTGAAGGCCGTCATCGCCAAGAGCTTCGAGCGCATCCACCGCTCCAACCTCGTGGGCATGGGCGTGCTGCCCCTGCAGTTCGAGGCGGGCCAGGACGCGCAGTCGCTGGGCCTCACCGGCCACGAGACGTTCGAGATCACCGGCATCGCGGAGGGGCTGGCGCCGCAGAAGAAGCTCACCGTGAAGGCCACCGGTGAGAAGGGCCCCATCGAGTTCACGGCGCTGTGCCGCATCGACACGCCGAACGAGCTCGACTACTACCGCAACGGCGGCATCCTCCAGTACGTGCTCCGCCAGCTCGCCAAGGCGTAAGCGGCGCGTCACGCTGGTTTCGCGGCCCGGCCGCCCTCGCTGAGGGGCTGCCGGGCCGTCGTCTTTTCCGGGGGGCTACTCCGCGCGCAGGCGCGTCCAGGCGGCCACGTAGCGCGACAGGCGCTCGGCGTCCCTGGGCGTGACGGCCTTCAGCCGGCGCACGTCCATGTTGTCCTCCAGGTCCGCCAGCTTCACGCGGCGGGCCAGGGGGTGGGGGCGCAGCCGCTCGATGAAGGCCTCGTAGCTTTCGCCCTCGCGCTTCGTCAGGCAGTCCAGCGCGGACAGCACGTCCTCCGGGTAGCCCAGGCCGCGCAGGCGCTCCAGCGTGTACGGCGTGTCCTCCACCACGTCGTGGAGGATGGCCACGGTGCGCTCCGCGTCGGACGACAGACGCAGCATCACCCGCATGGGGTGGAGGATGTAGGGCTGTCCTGCCTTGTCGCGCTGACCCTGGTGCGCGGCCACCGCCAGGGCGATGGCGTCTTCGAGCGTGGGCATGGGCCCGAGCTTCGCACGCCCGGCGGACGGCTCAACGGTTGAGGTTGCCGGAGCCCGTGCCGCCCGCCGTCTGCGCCGTGTAGGCGTGGCCGCCGCCGTTGTACTGGAGGATGCCCTCCACGGCGAGCGCGTTGGGGTCCAGTTGGTTGCTGTTGCCCCGGCGCGGAATCATCGTCTCGCTGATGCAGATGGCGCCCACCACCACCTGTTGATCATTGTCGCGGTTCCACTCCGGAGCGAGCGGCTTGAACTCGTCCTCGTTGTCCCGGATGTAGAGGTACACGTCGTCCTTGCCGTCGCCGTCCAGGTCCGCGAACAGCGCGGGGTTGACCGTCTTGATGGCCGCGCGGCCGGCGTCGGTGCGCGGGTCGGCGGGGGCGGTGTTGGTGGACGAGGCGATGGGGTCGTAGGCGCCCGGGTTGCTCAGGAAGGTGTCCCACTGGGCGTAGTTGCGGCCGAAGTAGCCGCGCGCCAGTTGCAGGCCGCTCTCCGCGCAGCCCTGCCGCTGGCCCGTGCGGCTGGACGTCACGGCGCGCGAGCGCTCGCTGCTGGCGTAGGCCATCACGCCCGCCACCAGGCCCAGGAGCACGGTGACGAGCAGCACGACGAGCAGCAGCGTGGAGCCTCGGGGGGAGCGGGACGAAGCGCGTGGGGACATGGCGGAGGGCCTCACGGAGGACGGACTCACAGGCTGGCGGCGGCCAGGTTGGGCAGCTCCGCCCGGCGCGAGAAGAGGCTGCGGAAGTAGCCGTCCGCGGGGGCCGCGGCCGGGGTGTGGTTCTCCACCGGGATGGGCAGGTCCTCGGAGAGCACGGACTGGCTCTGCGTGTCGCGCCGGGGCGTGCGGCCGGTGGCCACCACGCTGATGCGCACGGAGCGCAGGCCCGGCGTGTACTCGGGCTGGAGGCCGTTCTGGAAGTCGTAGCGGGTGGGGTCGCCGGTGTTGCTGGCGTCGATGCCGAACGTCACCTGGAAGTCCTCCACGTGGTCCTGCACCACCACCGGGTCGGCCATGTCCACGAAGGGGCGCCCCGACACGTCGCTGCCGGGCCTGCCCTCCGCGCGCATCAGCGCCTTGCGGCCGGTGCTCGCGTTCGTCCCGATGAAGAAGTGCAGCAGCCGCACGGGGTACACCAGGTCGCCCTTCTGGAAGCCGCCCTTGTGGGGCGCGTTGGAGAAGCCCGGCACGCCGGTCTCCAGGTAGTTCACCGTGGCCGTGGGCGGGGTGCTCGTCACCGACGTCTGGGTGAGCAGCGCGGCGCTCTTCATGTTGCTGGCCACCAGCATGGGGTTGGCGGGCGCGGCGCCGGCGAACGTGCCCTGGCAGTTGACCTCCAGGGCGCCGGTGCCCGGCTTCACCACCGTCATCGCCGCGCCCGGCGCGCAGTCGCGGCCCAGGTAGTTGCGGTCCGGCACCACCAGCCACAGGTCGTCGCTGCCGTCCGTGCCCGGCGCGTTGCCCGTCGTGGTGGCGGCGAGCACGCCCATGCCCGCGCCGTCACCGCCGAAGACGGGGTTGATGCGCTGGGGCGTTCCGCTGGACACCACCCAGAGGCCCTCGGACATGCCCGCGCCGGCCTGGCGCACCGCGGACAGCAGCGTCTCTCCCGCGAGCCGCGCGTTGTCATGGCTGTCCGCCACGTGCTCCGTGTTGTGCACCACGCGCCCGCCCGCCAGCAGCAGCGCGGTGGCCGCCGCCAGGATGATGGTGGCGAGCACCGCGGCCACCATCGTCTCCAGCAGCGTCATGCCGCGCGCGTTCGTCCGGAGCCGGGTCCTCATAGGACGAAGACCTCGCTGTGCACGATGGCGCGCTCCAGGCTGTCGCCCTTGCGGTACGCGCGCGTCCAGAACGTGAAGGGCAGGGCCCCGGCGGGCACCATCGCCTGGGCCGCGGGCGGCAGGTCCTGGGGCAGCCCCTGCGTCACCAGGACCTCGCGGCAGTAGACGTCGCGGGGCAGCACCGAGTCCGGGGTGGCGGCGGTGCAGGGCGTGCCGGCGGGCACGTCCAGCGCGGGCTCCACCTGGCCCGTGGGGCGCACGCGGAAGTACGCGCCGGTGCCGATGTCACCCGCCTGCGGCGCGCTGGGGTCCAGCACCCAGGGCGCCGTGGCCAGGGCCACGTCCGGCGGGAAGAGCGCGGGCCGGGGGACGGCCTGGTGGGCCAGGTCCATCTTGGACGCGAGCCACAGCCGCTGCACGCGCGCCTCCAGCAGCATGCGCCGGCCCTGGAGCACCTGGCCGTCCTTCACGTCGCGGGTGGCGGCCACCATGCCCATCACGGCGCCCACGGCGGCCAGCGCCAGCACGCACATGGCGATGAGCACCTCCAGCAGGCCGCTGCCGCGCCGGGGGGCGGAGGAGGGAAGGGCTCTCATTCGAGGAACCTCTGGCTCCAGTTGAGGAGCTGGTAGAGCACGCCGTTGTTGCCGTCCACGGAGTCCTTCGCGTTGGGACTGGAGGCGCCCGTGTTGTTCGCGTTGTCGATGCGGGTGACGCGCAGGGCGCTCACCTCCGCGCCCACCACGTAGTCCGTGGACGCGCCGCCGTTGTCGCGGTGGTAGACGGCCACGCCGCCGTAGTTGGCCAGCGTGGCGCCGCTCATGGGCTGGATGCCCGCCTGCGTGGCCGCCGTGTTGCCCAAATCGATGCTGTAGGTGTGGCCGCCGACGGACGCGCTCAGCAGCATGGGGTCGTTCACGGACTCCTCCGCGGTGCTGAAGTACGCGGTGCGCCCGGCGATGGTGATGTTGCCGTAGACGTGCTCGGGCGCGGGGAAGATGAGCGGGAAGGGCGGGGGCTCCTGGAGCACGCCGTAGGTGTTCGCCTCCGTGTGGGCCAGGTTCGCGTCGATGGGCGACCCGTCCAGCCGCTTGCCGTCCATGCCCAGCGGCAGCCGCAGGCCCGCGTCCAGCAGCAGCGCGTGGAAGCGCCCCCCCACCGTGTCCGGCACCCAGTCCATGCCGGCGGTGCCCACCAGGGCCACCACCTTGCCCTTGTACGCGCCGAAGGCGGAGGTGTTCGCCGCGTCGAGCGGGATGCGCGCCAGGCCCACGTTGGTGCTGATGGGCTGGCTGGCGGGGGGCAGCCCGCCGATGTTCATCGCCGCGTACTTGCAGGGCGAGGCCTCCGAGCACGCGGGGCCCATGCGCGCCACGTTGAGGTTCATGCCGGTGGACGCGTCCAGCTCCCAGAGCCGGCCCTCCATGTCGCCCACGTAGAGGCGCGCGGCGCCGCTCGAGTCCTGCGACACGGTGGGCGCGGCGGGCGCGCTGTTGTCCACGCTGCTGGTGTAGGCCTGCTGCCACTGCCACAGCTTCTGGCCGGTGGCCACGTCGATGGCGAACACCTGCACGCCCTTGGCGGGAGTGCCGGGGGAGCCCGGCACCGGCAGCGCGCCGGAGCTGCTGGAGGCGACGAAGACGGCGTACACGGGCTCCATGCCCAGCCGGCCCACGCCCACGGACAGCCCTCGCGAGCCGCCCAGGCCGCTGTAGTCATACAGGCCGCTGGGCAGCCGGCCGGGGTCCGAGCGCGGCGGCAGGAGGAAGAGGCTGGAGTCCTCGTCCCAGGTGTACGTCCAGTCCAGGCCGCCCTGGCCCCTGTCCGCCAGCGCCACCGCGGAGTTGGGCGCGCTGGAGGTGGCGTAGTGGCTGCCCACCAGGTGCCACAGCAGCACGGGCTTGAGCGGGTGGGTGACGTCCATCGCGAACAGGTCGCGCCCCGTCTGGCCCACGTTGGCGACGAGCACGGTGTGCCACTCGCGGCGGCCGCTGCCCACGAAGTCCGCGAACACGTCGAAGACGGCGGGCGCGCTGTTCACCCGCGCGGTGTTGTTGCGCAGGCCCGCGAGCTGCGTGGCCGGCAGGAAGCTCCAGAGCTCCGTGCCCGGCGGGGGCGGGGTGCCGCTGCGGAAGCGCTGGGCGAAGTCCGTCTTGAAGCGCGCGCTGGCGTCCGGGTTGGGGAAGCTCAGGTTCTGCGCGGGGCCGTCATAGCGCGCGCCGCCGGACACGTAGAAGGCGTGCACCTGGCCATCCAGGCCCGCCGCGTAGGCCACCGTGGGCCGGGCGGCGTTGCGGTCCGGGATGTGGGGGCTGGCCGTCACCACCACGGGCGATGAGTGGATGAAGCCGCCCAGGTGCGCCTTGTTGTCCGCGTCCTCGTTGTTGCACTGGGTGTTGGCGGGTTCGAGGATGGGCGTCTCACCGGCGCCGTCGCGGCCGGACACCGTGGCGTAGCAGTAGCCGCGCACCCGCTGGAGCATCATCGCCACCGCGTTGAAGTCCACGGACAACTGCGTCTTGTTGATGAACTCGTTGGTGACGCCGAAGTCCGCCCCGGCCACCTGCGGCGAGTACTGCGTCGCCTGCTGCAGGTCGCAGACGCCGTCCGGCCCCTTCACGAAGTCGTAGCGGAAGCCGCCGTCACGCGTCGTGGCGCGCCCGAGCTTCAGCTCGTCCACGCAGCCGGGGTTGGGGGTGGAGCCGTAGTTGCGGTTGATGCGCGTGCCGGAGACCTCCTCCGGCTTCCAGCCCACCTGCATCACCCCGTGCGGCGCGGAGCGGCCGGCGCCCAGCGACGGGTTCACCGTCACCTCGCCGCCGAAGTAGGTGAAGAGGTTGCGGTCGCCGGGCAGGGGCATGCGCGCGTCCGCGTTCCACAGGGTGCCGTCCGACAGGGAGTTCTCCCCCGTGGACAGCGCGTCCCCGCCAATGAGCGAGTGCGCGCGCAGCGTGCCCGGGTAGTAGGGGAACACCCAGTGCGAGCCCTGCGCGGGCGTGTACGTGTCCGCGCCGGGCGGGTAGCCCGTCACGGCGTTGTAGGACGTCTTGAACAGGAGGGCGCGCGAGCCGTTGGTGTCGCTGCCGTTGGTGTCGTCCAGCGCGACGGGCGCGGACACGGTGCGCTCGCTCTGCAGCGGTTCGCTTCCCAGGTTGAGCAGCGTGTTGAGCACGATGCGCGTGCCCGCGACGCTGCCCTTGAAGTCATGGCCCGCCAGATAGACGATGGTCGCCTTCTGCGGATCATTGTCCTTCTGGTTGAAGGAGAAGAAGTCGTGGCCGCGGTGGTTGTCCACCGCCACGTCCGTGGGGTTGTCGTACTGGTTGCCCGCGGCGTAGTTCACCCAGCTCACCGCCAGCCGCCGCACGCCGTTCTTGAACGTCGTGCGGTAGTTCTCCGTCTCGCCCGCCACGTTGTTGAAGCGGAAGTCCCCCAACTGGGAGAAGGGGTCGCCCGGGTTGGGGTAGATGATGCAGGCGGGCCGGGGCGAGGACTCGTTGACGTAGTCGGGGTCCGTGCAGTTGCGGCCGTCCCACTTGTCGCCGCCGCCCAGCTTGTTCTTCTCGAAGGAGACGTCGCCCTGGAAGCGCGTGGACGGCACCAGCCCTCCGCCCACCTTGTCGGTGTGCTCGTAGGACCAGATGCTGGTGCACTCGGCGAACAGGCCGTTGCCGCGCTGGTTGGTGAAGTAGGCGATGTTGTTGAGGACGTTCTCCGCCTGGTTGCCGGCGCCGTCGCCGTTGGAGCGGTACTCGGGGCGGGTGCTGTCGCCAATCTGCCAGTGCGGGGCCCAGAACACGCGGTAGCGCGGGCGATCCGTGGCGGGGTCCACGGCGTTGAGCAGGCCGTGGGGGAACGCCGTGGTGGAGATGAGGTCCGCGTTGGCGTGGAGCGAGTCGTAGATGAGGCCGGGCTTGCCGCCGTTGAGCGCGCAGCCGCTGACGGTGCCCTGGGGGCAGCCCCCCGCGCCCGGGAAGTCCAGGCCCGCGTTGCGCAGGTAGTCGTCCAGCATGCCGCCCTTCACGAACGACGTGTCCACGGCGTTGTCGTCGTCCAGGTCCAGCAGGGCGATCTTCGGAGGCACCCGGTTGAGGCGCCGGCCGATGGGCGCGTTGAACTCGATGGTGGCCTGGTGCATGCGCACGTAGAAGCAGCCGCTGTTGTTCTTGAACGTGTCGCAGTTGCACGTGGTGCGGAACTTGTTCGGCGCGTCCGGCCCGGTGGAGGAGTTCAGGAAGTCGAGCGCGTTCTTCGCGTCCTTCGCGTCGATGATGAACGCGCCGCCCATGTACTGGACGTCCCGGAAGCCGCTGGCGCTGTTGAGCGTCCTGGCCGTGAAGTTCGGCCGCGCCTGGGTGGTGCTGGTGGTGAAGTTGTCGATGTTCCCTTGAGGGAACAGGCCGCTCGGGGGCAGCGCCTGCAGCGGCGGCACCGGCACGACGGGCGCCGCGTCCGCGCGGGAGATGTGGAAGTCGCAGCCGTCATTCCAGCTCGGGTCGTTCCACTGGCCGTTGTGCGGCAGGGGCGGCAGGTGCTTGTTGGTGGGCACGCAGCGGTTGGGGGACCGCTTCGTGTCGTCGATGGCCAGGTACACCGTCACCGGGTGGTTGGCGTTGAAGCCGCCCGCCTCGTTGGACTGCAACAGGCGCCACACCAGGCCGTAGGCCGACAGGCTTCCACAGCCCTGCTGGAAGGTGGCCTGCTCCGGGATGATGAGCGCGCCCTGGCTGAAGGTGACGATGTCCGTCGCGGACGCCGGCAGCGCCGTCACGAGCGCCAGGCCCAGCAGGATTCGCCGCGCCGCGGAGACTCTGGGGGAGATGGGGGCCAAGGGTTCACCGGGGGTTGGGGACCGACCGACCCCCCTCGGGGTCAGGGGTCACCCCGGCTTGTGCACACCGTGTGCCCTGGCGTGGGGCGCTTCCGTGCGGGAGGCGCCTTGGAAAGAAACCGTGTGGCTGTGGGTGGGCGACGTCAGTTGCTACGCAAAGCTTGCGAGGTCCGCAGGACGTGCATAGCGGCGGAGGCCCGGCCGCCTAATCCGCGAGCCTGCCGCCCCGGCCGGCCTTCTTCTCGGAGGTGCGCTTCTTTTCCTCCAGGCGGCGGCGCTTGGAGCCCAGGGTGGGGCGGGTGGCCTTGCGGACCTTGGGGACGAAGGTGAGGGCCTGCAGGCCGGCGCGCAGGCGGCGCACGGCGGCGTCCTTGTTCTGGGACTGGCTGCGGCGCTCGGTGGCGGTGACGGACAGCTCCGTGGGCGGGTGGGTGAGGCGCACGCCGCTGGCGGTGGTGTTGCGGTGCTGGCCGCCCGGTCCGGAGGCGATGAAGAACTCCACGTCGCAGACCTTCAGCAGGGCCTCGTCGTCCAGGGCGAGCGCCTCCCGGGCGGCCTGGCGTCGTGCTGGGGGAGCGATGGGGGCGGTCGGCGTCATGGCGGTCCTCAAGTTAGCGCCGCCGAGACGCCGCCGGTACCCCGCGCCTGACACCGGGCGGCGCGGGGGGCCCTCACGGCCTGCCTCAGATGAGGTTCAGGTTGAACGTGAAGCCCGTCTTGGCGGTGCGCCCCGTCTCGTCGGTGGCCACGAACTTCACCGCGTACGGCAGGACGGTGAGCGAGCGGTCCGTGGCCACGCGCACCTGCGCGCTCGTCTCGCCCGGGGCCAGGGTGATGGGGTCGGCGGTGAGCCGCGTGCTGGGGGACTCCAGCGTGATGGTGAGCGCGCCGGTGAAGCCCTCCGCGCGCGTCACCGTCACCGTCGTCTGGCCGGACTGGCCGGGCGTCAGGTTCACCTGGCGGGGCTCCACGGCGACGGAGAAGGCCTCGTTGGGCTCGGGCGGCTCCAGGATCATCAGGGAGATGTTGCCCCGGGCGGTGACGTTGTTGGCCGGGTCCTCCGCGACGAGCTGCAGCGGGTTCACGCCGTAGGTCGTGACGCCGCGGGACACCGTGACGTTGGTGGTGGTGCTGAAGGTGGTCTCGCCCTGCGGCAGGGAGAACTCCGGGCCGAAGGTGACGCCCTCGGGCACGATGACCGCGCGCACGCGCACCTCGCCCAGGTTGTCCGCGATGCGCTGGATGGCGATGTCATACGGCACGGTGTCGCCGGGCGCGGCGGTGATGGTGTCCTCGCCTCCCCAGTCCAGGCGGTAGTAGGGCGTGTCGCCGCCACAGCCCAGGGCCAGCGCGCAGGCGAGGACGGCGAGACGGGGGAGGGAACGCGGCATGGGAGGGCTCCAGGGGTGGCGAAGCAGGGGTGAGCATGAGGCCGGGGCGCGCGGGCCCGCAAGCGGCCCCGGGGAAGACGGGCGTCAGCGGAACAACGAACAGGCGGCCAGATAAGTCCCGACGTGGGCCTCCAGCGACGGCGCCAGCGGCCGCGCGTAGCCGCCGCCCAGCGTGAGCACCACGGGGAGCCCGCGCTCCTTCGCCGCGCGCATCACGCGCAGGTCGCGCTCGCGCAGCCCCGCGTGGGTGAGCGACAGCCGGCCCAGGGTGTCCTCCTCCAGCGGATCCACGCCGGCCTGGAAGAAGAGCAGGTCGGCGTGGGCGGACTCCAGGACGTGGGGCAGGTGGGCGTCGAGCACGGCCAGGTACTCCGCGTCCCCCACGCCGTCCTCCAGCCCCAGGTCCAGGTGCGAGGGGTGCTTGCGGAAGGGGAAGTTGTGCTCGCCGTGCATGGAGAAGGTGAAGACGGACGGGTCGCCCGCGAAGACGGCCGCGGTGCCGTTGCCCTGGTGCACGTCCAGGTCCACCACCACCGCGCGGCGGAGGGCCCCTTCGGCCTGGAGCACGCGGATGGCCACGGCGATGTCGTTGAAGACACAGAAGCCCTCCCCGTGGTCCGGGAAGGCGTGGTGCGTGCCGCCGGCCAGGTTCGCGGCGAAGCCGTCCTCCAGCGCGGCGCGGGCGGCGGCCACGGTGCCGCCCACGGACGCGCGCGCGTTGTCCACGAGCCGCGAGGACCAGGGGAAGCCCAGCCGGCGCAGCTCCGCGTCGGTGAGGGCGCCGCCGAAGAAGGCGTCCAGGTAGCGCGGGGTGTGGACGCGCTCCAGCTCGTGGCGCTCCGCGCGGGGAGCCTCGTGGAAGGCGGTGGAAGGGAGGATGCCGCGCTCGAGCAGCAGCTCGCGCAGCACCCGGTACTTCTCCATGGGGAAGCGGTGCCCGTCGGGCAGGGGGACGAGATACCGGTCGATGTGGAAGACGCGCACGGAGGCGGGGCGTAACGCCCGTTCCGGAGGGGTGCAACCGGGGGCGTAGAACTTCCGGCGGGCCTGTCCGTTACAGGAGCAGGCGGCGCGGATGTGCCCGCCTCGCAAGCCGTCTTCCGGAGCCCACCCATGAACCTGAAGCCCCTCTCGCGGGCCGTCCTGACGGCCGCGCTCGCCACCGGTCTGTCCGCCACCTCCGCCTGGGCCGTCACGCCCGTCAGCGCGCCGTCCTCCACCGCGAAGCCCGCGGAGCAGAAGCCGCCCGCGAAGGAGGCGCCCGTCAAGCCCACGAACCCCCAGGACCCGCAGGTCCAGGCGCAGGGCGCCCGGCCTGAAATCGAGGTGGCGTTCGTGCTGGACACGACGGGGTCGATGGGCGGCCTGCTGGAGGGCGCCAAGCAGAAGATCTTCTCCATCGCGTCGCGCATCGCGAAGGGCAAGCCCACGCCGCACCTGAAGGTCGCGCTGGTGGCCTACCGCGACCAGGGGGACGCGTACGTGACGAAGCGCTTCGACCTGAGCGACGACATGGACTCCATGTTCGCGGAGCTGCGCAAGCTGGACGCGAACGGGGGCGGGGACACCCCGGAGCACGTGGGCCGCGGCCTGGGCGAGGCCGTGTCGCTGCTCAAGTGGAGCCAGGACCGCGAGGTGATGAAGGTCATCTTCCTGGTGGGCGACGCGCCCCCCGCCCAGCGCGAGGCCGCCTGGGACTTCAAGATGTGGTCCAAGCGCGCGAAGGAGCGCCACATCGTGGTGAACACGGTGCGCTGCGGCGCGGACGCGAGCACCGAGGAGTCCTGGCGCTACGTGGCGAAGCTGACGGACGGCACCTTCGACTCCATCGACGCGTCGGGCGGCATGGTGGCGGTGGCCACGCCCTATGACGCGGAGCTGTCGCGGGTGAACGCGGAGCTGGCGTCCAAGACGCTCTACGGCGGCCGCGCGGAGGCCCGGGCCATGAACGTCGCCCGCGCGGAGGCGACCAAGGGCATGGCCGCGGAGGCCGTCGCGGACCGCATCAGCTACATGAAGGAGAGCCGGGGCGCGGGCAAGAGCGCCGCCAGCGCCGGGGCGGTGAGCAGCGCGCCCGCGGCCATCGCGGGCGGCGTGGACCTGCTGGAGCAGCCGGCCGCGCTCGAAACCCTCAAGGACGACGAGCTGCCCCAGGAGCTCAAGGGCCTCAAGAAGGAGGCGCGGACCGCGAAGGTGAAGCAGTTGGCCGCCGAGCGCAAGGTGCTGGAGGAGAAGGTCGCGAAGCTCGCCGCCGAGCGCGACCAGTGGCTCGCGAAGAACGCCCCCGCCAAGGAGGACGCCTTCGACGCCAACGTGATGAAGAGCGTGAAGAAGCAGGCCGCGAGCTTCGGCGTCACGTACTGAGCGCGGCTACTCGCGCGTTACCGCCCGCAGGACGACCTCCCGGCGCTGGTCCAGCAGCCGCATGGCCCAGGGCCGCGTCACGCGGTACACGCCGAAGTGGAGCACCGCGAACCCGAGGATGAAGGCCACGGACTGCCAGCCCGGTCCGTCCTTCCCCGCGGCCCGCAGCGCATGGCCAAACGGCATGCAGCCCACGCTGGCCGCGAGGATTCCCAGCATGGACGCGGTGAGGGGGATGCGGTCGCGGCGCTTGAGGCTCGCGTGGAACTTCACCGGGAAGTACAGCGACAGGAAGTTGCCCGCGGCCAGCAGCATGGGCACCACCGCCGCCACCGCGGCCATGGCGCACAGGAAGTCCACGAGCGAGCCCGCGCCGAAGTACACCCGGTAGAAGGCGCCCACCAGCACCGCCATCCCCAGCGCCGCCACGCCCTGCACCCGGTTCTTCGCGCGCAGCACGTCCGCCAGGTCCAGGGGCGCCGCCAGGAACACCGCGAAGCCGTGCCCGTCGTACGCGAAGGTGTTCTGGGAGAACGTGGACGCGATGACCACCGCGCCGTAGATGCTCAGGCCGCCCATCACCCACGCGTCCGCGCTGCCGCCCAGCAGGTACACGAAGAGGTCCCGGCCGGAGAGCAGCTTCAGCAGGATGGCCAGGATGAAGGGCACCGCCGCCAGCAGCCGCGCGCGCGGGTTGCGCCACAGGTCCAGCACCTCGCGGCGCAGCAGCGTGTCGAAGCGCGAGCCCGTGGTGGCGAACGGGTCGCTGTCCTTCCCGTCCCCCCGGTCACCGCCGGAGCGGCCCCCCGCCTGACGGTGGAAGCGCATCAGGAGCGCGTACGCCACGCCCATGCCCATGGCGGTGAAGAACAGGAGCCCGAAGGCCTCCAGCATGGCGATCCCCACGCGCCCGTGCGCCAGTTGTCCCAGCCCGTCGCCGAAGAAGCCCGGGGGCACCTGGCTGAGCGCCACCGCCGCGTTGATGATGAGGCTCATGTCCAGCGCGCCCACGCCCGCCTCGCCCACGCTGGTGAGCCACGACGTGTCGATGGGCGGGATGAACGACGCGGCGACGAGGAACGCCACCATGCCGCCGCCCATGATGCGCGCGCTGTGCTTCTCCCGCAGCACGTTGATGACCGTGTACAGGCCCACCCGGCTCCACGCCGCGCAGAAGAGCGCGAACAGCACGTAGAGCACCGCCGCCAGCCACGGCGAGGCCAGCCGGTGCCGCGACGCATAGCCCACCGCCGCGCCGGTGAGGGGCGCGTAGAACACCAGCGCGCGCGGCTCGAAGAGGCTGGCCACCGTGGAGCCCATCAGCAGGCGGAACGGCGAGATGGGGAACGCCGCGTAGCGCGACAGCTCCGAGTGGTCATCCACGCCCGCGGACAGGAGCGGCCACGTCACCCAGGTGGCGGCGGTGACGAAGCACAGCAGGTTGAGGATGAAGTACGGCCACACGTTGCTGTGCACGATGAGCGGCAGCCGCATCAGCTTGAAGAAGCTCAGCCCCAGCAGCACGCCCGGCGCGCTGGAGCCCACGAACGCGGCCACCGCGAGCAGGCGGCTTCGGCCCGGCCCCTGGTTGAGGCCCAGGTGCAGGCGCAGGCCCCAGAGCAGCAAGAGGTGCTGGAGGAAGCCGGGGACCTTCGGGCGCGGGCGGCTCACGCGGACTCCCGGCGCAGCGGCACCACGTCCGCCGCGGGCTCGCCGTAGAAGGACAGCTTCGCGTTGCGCGCGGCGGGCACGGCGATCAGCTTCTCGAACACCGCCTCCAGCGTGGGCACGCCGTGGCGCTGGCGGAGCGCCTCCACCGGGCCCTGGTCCAACATGCGCCCGCCCCGGATGACGCCCGCGTGCGTGGCCAGCCGCTCGGCGATCTCCAGCACGTGCGTGGTGAGCAGCAGCGTGACGCCCCGGCGCGACAGCTCGCGCAAGAGCTCGCGGATGACGCCCGCGGCGAGCACGTCGATGCCCTCGAAGGGCTCGTCCAGCAGCACCAGCTCCGGCGCGTGGATGAGCGCCGCGGCGATGGCGAGCCTGCGCCGCATGCCCTTGGAGTACTCCGCCACCAGCGCGCCCGCCTTGTACGTGAGCTCCGTCAGCTCCAGCAGCTCCACCGCGCGCGCCGCGGCCTCCGCGCCGTCCAGCCCGTACATGCGCGCGCAGAAGGTGAGGTATTGGCGGCCGGTGAGGCGCTCGAAGAGGCTCAGCTCCTCCGGCACCACGCCCACGCGCTGCTTCACCTCCAGGGGCCTGGCCACGGCGTCCACGCCGAGCATGCGGATGGTGCCCTGGTCCGGCCCGTACACGCCGGTGAGCAACGCGATGGAGGTGGACTTGCCGGCGCCGTTGGGGCCGAGGAACGCGTAGAAGGCGCCCCGTGGAATCCGAAGCTCCAGGCCGTCCAGCGCGGTGAAGCCGCCGAAGCGCTTGACGAGGCCGCGGGCGTCGATGGCCAGCTCTTGGCCGGCGGGTTCAACAGGAGGGGGCGTCATGAAGGACGCCATCACACCATGCCCCGTGGGGCTGCCCACAATCCTCGGGTTGACGGATGGTGCGGCCCGCCGGGCGCTCCCCGACTCAGTGCACCATGGCCACCTCCGGCGGCCCGACGATCTGCTGCACGGTGGTGCGCACCTTGTCCAGGTCCACCGGCTTGGAGATGTAGCCGGCGGCGCCCACCAGCTCCGCCTCCCACTCGAAGCCGTAGCCGGAGATGATGATGATGGGCAGGTTGCGCGCCCGGGGCATCTTCTTGAGCGCGTCCAGCAGGCCCCAGCCGCTCATGACGGGCATGCGCAGGTCCAGCAGCACGGCGCCCGGGATGTCGTCCTCCAGCAGGTCCAGCGCCTCGCGGCCGTTCTTGGCCTCGATGGTGGCATAGCCCATCTCCTGGAGGGCATCGCAGATGAGCGTGCGGTGACTCGCGTCGTCGTCGACGACCAGGATGAAGTTCGACATGGGCTTGAGCCTCTGGAGTGGCGGCGTCTGCTTGGGGACCGCGATTCTATGGGGACGAAGATGGGAATGCCCCCCTCATTGCGGAAGGGCCTTCGTTTCTTTTCAACACTCCCCGTAGAGCGACAGCGTGTTTCCGCCCAGCACCCCCGCGAGCGCGGCCTCGTCCAGCCCCAGCCCCGCCAGCGCCCTCAGCTCCCGGTCCCACGCATAGGGGATGTTGGGGAAGTCCGTCCCGTAGAGGATGCGCTCGGGCCGGACCTCCAGCGCCTTGCGGGGGAGGGGCACGGGGAAGTAGCCGCCCACCGCCATGGTGGTGTCCAGCCAGAGCGTGTCGTGGCGCTCCAGCAGGCGCGCGTACGCGTCGAACTCGTCCGCTCCCAGGTGCGGCACGCACAGCTTGAGCGTGGGATGATCCTTCAGCACCCGCTCCACCCGCTCCGCGGCGCAGAGCTGGTACGGATCCACCGGGTACTGGGCGCTGGAGGGCTCCCGCCCCGAGTGCATCACCAGCGGCCTGCCCGCCCGGGCGCACGCTTCGTAGAGCTCGTGCAGTGGGGGCGCGTCCGGGGCGAAGGCCTGCACGTGGCAGTGCAGCTTCACGCCCTTCAGTCCCAGGGCGAACGCCTCCTCCAGGATGCCGACCGCGCCGGGCTCGCCCGGGTACACGGTGCCGAGGCCGATGACGCGGGGCTCGGCCCTGGCCACCTCCGCCATGAAGGCGTTGAGCGCGCGCGCCATGCCCGGCTTGTGGGCGTAGTGCAGGGCGACCACGCGCTCGACGCCCCGGGACAGCAGGAAGGACAGCACCTGGGGCGTGTGCAGCTTGTAACGGATGGGCCAGCCGTAGCGGTCGAACCAGCGCCACACCGCCTCGAAGACGCGGTCGGGGAACAGGTGCACGTGCGCGTCCACGACGGGCGGCAGGCCGGGGTCCACGCGGGGCCCTTCCTCGTCCGCCAGCGCGGGCATGGGCATCTGGATGCCCTGCTCCCGCCAGGTGGCGGCCGGCGAGGACGCCAGGCACGGCACCGGCGCGTCGGCGTCCTCGGGCTCCCGGGGGGCCGTCACCCTCCCGTGCCCGGTCCGGATGGCTTCTTCGCTTCGTCCTCGTCCAGGTCCAGGCGCCGCAGGTAGCTGTTGTGCGCGTAACCCTGGCGCTCCAGCCGCTGCGCCTCGATGGCGTCCGCGACCTTCGAGCACACCTGGCCGAGCATGCGCAGGGACTCGGCGATCAACCGCTCCGCGTGATCCTGCGCGTTGGCGGAGGGAATGATGGGACGGTCGCGACGGAACGGCAGGGGCAACTTCATCCGCTGGAATCTAAGGGATGCCCCCGCCGGGTGCCACGCGTCACTCCCGCCCCGTCCCCCGGCCGCCCCTCCCGGGAGGCCCGGTTCACGGAGTGTTGACAGCGCGACGCGGCATGGACCCTTCACCGCTGTTAACCGCGTTGACAGTGCTCCACTTTACATTTTGCGCCGGTCCGGCCGCCGGGGCCCCCCTGGTCACGCCCTTGAGCGGCGGCAACCCATTGGAACCACGAGGGGTTTACGAATTTTCAAACGGGGGGATGACAGCGCGGGGATTCATCTCTACATTGCGACCGTCGGATTTCACTCAAGAGGGTGCTGCGCATGGCTTACGACGGCGAGCTTGTGAAGATGCAGAACGGTCGCTGGGCGCGGTTCCAGCGTTGCCAGGTGTACCGGCCGGGCGTGACGGACGCCGGCGAGACCATGCTCCTGATCGCGGTGGAGCTGGAGGAGCGCTACCAGCAGTTGCTCGACGAGGCGGCGGATTCCCTCGCGGAGTACCGCTCCCAGGGCGTGCCCGTGCAGGTGCGGCTGGCGCCGGACGCGCAGGGGCTCACCCTGCACCCGGAGGCCCAGGCCTCCGTCTCCGTGAACTAGTCCCCCCTTCCGGGATTCCAGGCCGCTGCGTCACGGGCTTCGCGCTTCACCGCGCGAGGCCCGTCGCATTTACAGCGCTGACAGGGGCGGGCGGCCGTCCACTTTTCAACGCGCCGCGCGCCACCCGCACGGCGGGCGAATGGCGCGCTCAGTCGTGGATCTGGAAGAAGCGGGCGACGTTGTCCCGGGTGACCCGCCGGACGATGCGCTCGGACAGCTTCGCCTTGCCCAGCAGGTTCGCCGTGCGCGCGAGCCCCAGGATGTCCCCCGCGCCGTCGCCCGCGTCCGAGTCCAGCACCAGGCGCTCGCTGCCCAGCCGCCGCACCAGGGCCACCGCCCGGTCCGCCTGGAGGGCCTCCGGGTGCAGGGTGAGGCCGGCCCAGTGGCCCACCTCCAGGATGGTCCGCACGGTGCGCGCGTTGGCGTGGTCCACCAGCGCGCGCGAGGGCGCGAGGCCCGACTGGCGCAGCAGCGTGAGGATGCGCCGCGTGTGGCGCTCCTTGTCCTTGAGCGGCGTGTGCACCACCACGCGCAGCTTGAGCTGGCGGGCCAGGGCGAGCTGCTCCAGGAAGGCCTCCTCCTCCTCCTCGCCGCCCACGTGCAGCCCCGTCTCGCCCAGGGCCACCACCCGGCCGCCCTCGAAGTAGTCCGGCAGGTGGCTCAGGACCTCCGACAGCCCCCGGCGCGGGATGCAGCGCGGGTGCACGCCCAGGGCGGCCCAGGCGCGGATGCCCAGCCGCTCCAGGCGCGGGAGCTGCTTCTCCACCAGTTGGTCGAAGTGCTGGCGCAGCGCCTTGGCCGTGGGCTCCGGGAAGTGGTGCGCCACCACCAGGGCCCGCTCCACGCCGAAGAAGCGCATGGACTCCAGGTCCTGGTCCGTCAGGGCCTCCGGGTGGAGGTGCGCATCGAAGAGCGGGATCGGCTCGGCCACGGGCAGTCGTTCTCCTTCGTCTTTCAGTCCTGGCCCGTCGCGGCGCCCTCGTTGCGCGGGTCACTGGAGGAATAGCGCAGGTGGGTGCGCGGGTCGCTGTAGACGGCCTCCGCGTCGCCCCAGGCGTCCACCCGGCGAATCTTGTGGCCCTTCGCCTCCAGCGTGGACAGCGTCGCGGGCTCCAGGCCCCACCGGTCCACCCACAGCTCGTCCGGGAGGTACTGGTGGTGCAGGCGGCCCGCGCCCACCGCGCGCGTCACGTCCATGCCGTGGTCCACCACGTTGCTGATGGCCTGGATGACGGTGGTGGGGATGGTGGAGCCGCCGGGGCTGCCCACCGCCAGCATCACCCGCCGGGGGTCCTCCTTCGTGAACACCAGCGTGGGGGACATGGAGGACAGGGGCACCTTGCCGGGCTGGATGGCGTTGGGCTCGCCCGTGACGAGCCCGTACGCGTTGGGCACGCCCGGCTGCGCGGCGAAGTCGTCCATCTCGTCGTTGAGGAGCACGCCGGTGCCCTTCGCCACCAGGCACGAGCCGAAGCTGTAGTTCACCGTGGTCGTCATCGCCACCGCGTTGCCGTCCTTGTCGATGACGGAGATGTGCGTGGTGTTCTTCTTCTCCGGCTCCGGCGTGAGCGGCCCCGCGTCCTTGCGCAGCGTGGAGGCGGGCCCGCCCGTCACCGGCGCCAGCAGCGACGCGCTGGGCGTGGCCTTCTTCGGGTCGATGCCGCCCGCCAGGTCCGCGATGTGCCCGGGCGACGTCAGCCGCTCCAGCGGCACCTGCACGAAGGCCGGGTCCCCCAGGTACTTCGCGCGGTCCACGTACGCGCGCCGCACGGCCTCCACGTAGAGGTGCAGCGACTCCGGGTCGCGGTACGGCACGCCCTGCGGCCGGAGCTGCTGGAGCATGCCCAGCACCTGCACCACCGCCAGCCCGCCCGCGCTGGGCGGCGGCATGGTGAGGATGCGGTGCCCGCGGTAGATGGTCTCCAGCGGGGTGGCCGCGCGCGTGCGGTAGTCCGTCAGGTCCTCCTGCGTGAGCAGCCCGCCCGCGTCCCGCACCGTCTTCACCAGCGCCTGGGCCACCGGGCCCGCGTAGAAGGCCTTCGCGCCGCCCTTCGCCACCCGCTCCAGCGTGCGCGCCAGGTCCGGCTGCTTGATGAGGTGCCCCAGCGGCGGCACGTCCGGCGTGCCCTGCGCGTTGGGCACAAGGAAGATGCGGGCCGCCTCCGGGTCCCGGCGCAGGCACTCCGCGCGGCCGGTGGCCATCTGCTGGTACTTGGGCGTCACCCAGAAGCCCTGCTTCGCCAGCCGGATGGCCGGGGCCAGCACCACCGCGGGCTTGAGCTTGCCGTGCCTGGACAGCAGCTCCAGGTAGCCCGCCACCGCGCCCGGCACCGCCACGCTCAGGGCGCCGTCCGTGGACAGGCCCGGCACCAGCGCGCCGTCCTTCAGGTACATGTCGCGCGAGGCGCCCTTCGGAGCCACCTCCCGGAAGTCCAGCGCCTGCGTGCCGCCCGACTTCGCGTCATGCACCAGCGCGAACCCGCCGCCGCCCACGCCGGAGTGGTAGGGGCCCACCACCGCCGCCACGAACGCCGCCGCCACCGCCGCGTCCACCGCGTTGCCGCCCTTGTCCAGCATCTGGAGCGCGGCCTCGCTCGCGGGCGGATACGCCGTGGCCACCGCACCTCCCCGGTAGGGACGTGCCGCACCCGCCTGCGCCGCCACCAGCAACACCGCGAGTCCCAGCGCGCGGAACGACTCCCGTCCCACAGCTCCCATGTGTGCTTTCCCCACCTGGATGCCTTTCCTTGTGATTTCCGGCCGTTCCCTAATGCACCATGCGCCGCGCCCGGACCAGGGTTTCAGCCAGACAACATTTTTTTCCTTGGATTGTGAGCGGAAGCGGGGCAGGCTTCACTCATGTGCAGCGACGGGCGGTGCTCATGAGTCCTCCGAACCCCGTGGAAAACCCGGCGTCGGCCCCGACTCCGGCCTGCGCCCCGGTGCGGCTGACGACGTTCCTGAAGCCGCGCTTCGGCATCACGGTCCAATGCAACACGTTGTGTGTGGCAGTCAGCGCACGGCCCTCGCCGGACACCCCGCGATCATCTTTGACGCCCGGGCGCGGTTGACGAGTTGATCGGCGGTCCCTAATTCTCCGCCGCATATGACAGCTCTGGCGGCGGTTGTGCTGTGCGCGGGCAAGGGCACGCGGATGAAGTCGGAGAAGGCCAAGGTCCTTCACCCCATCCTCGGCCGTCCCCTCTGCGCCTATCCCTTGAAGCGGGCCCTGGAACTGGGCGCCACGCACGTGGTGCCGGTGGTGGGCCACCAGGCTTCGGAGGTGGAGAAGTCCATCCGCGCCCACTTCCCGGACGCGCCCCTGCGCTTCGCGCTCCAGAAGGAGCAGCGGGGCACCGCGGACGCGGTGAAGGCGGCGCAAGACGCGCTGAAGGGCCATGACGGCCGCGTGCTCATCCTCTACGGAGACGTGCCGCTCCTGCGCAAGGAGACGCTCCAGGCGCTGCTCGCCGCGCACGACGCCGCGGGCGGGGCGCTGGCGCTGGTGTCCACCACGCTGGAAGACCCCACCGGCTACGGCCGCGTCATCCGCGAGGCCGGCAAGGTGGCGCGCATCGTGGAGCACAAGGACTGCACCCCGGAGCAGCGCGCGGTGAAGGAGTGCAACGCGGGCATCTACTCCGTGGACGCGGCCTTCCTCTGGAAGGCGCTGGCGGAAATCAAGCCCGTCAACGCGCAGGGCGAGTACTACCTCACCGACCTGGTGGAGATGGCCGCGAAGCTGGGCCCCGTGGGCGCGGTGGACGCGGACGCCACGGAGACCGCGGGCGTGAACGACAAGGTGGAGCTGGCGGCGCGCGCCCGCGTCCTCCAGCAGCGCATCAACGAAGCCCACATGCGCGCGGGGGTGTCCATCCAGGACCCGGCCACCGCGTACATCGAAGAGGGCATCACCATCGGCACCGACACGGAAATCGGCCCCAGCGTGTCGCTGATGGCCGGCACCGTCATCGGCAAGGGCGTCATCATTGGCCAGGGCAGCGTGCTCACGGCCTCCCACGTCGCGGATGGCACCCACATCAAGCCCTACTCCGTGCTGGAGGAGGCGCGTGTGGGCGAGCGTTGCATCATCGGGCCGTTCTCCCGGCTGCGCCCCGCCACGGAGTTGGCAGAGGAAGTGCATCTGGGGAACTTCGTGGAGACGAAGAAGGCCCGCATCGGCAAGGGCAGCAAGGCCAACCACCTGACCTACCTGGGCGACGCGAACATCGGCGCGGGCTGCAACATCGGCGCGGGGACCATCACCTGTAACTATGACGGGGTGAACAAGCACCTGACCGAGCTGGGCGATGGCGTCTTCATCGGCTCGGACAGCCAGTTGGTGGCGCCGGTGAAGGTGGGGGACGGCGGGTATGTCGGCGCGGGCACCACGGTGACGAAAAATGTGCCTCCTGGGAGCCTCGCTGTGTCCCGTGCGCCGCAGGTGGTGAAGGAGGGGTGGGTGGCGGCCAAGAAGGCACGGCAGGTGAAGGTGAAGGCTGGTTAGCAAGAGTGCTCGCCTGCTGCTCGGTCGGCGGGGCGGGGTTGGGCGTGTTGGGCGTGAACGGGTTGCCCGTGGTTTGCTCCGGCGGCCGCGGGACGAGAAAGAGGCAGGAAGAACATGTGCGGGATTGTTGGCTACGTCGGTGACAAGGAATCTGCTCCCATCCTGGTGTCGGGCCTGAAGAAGCTCGAGTACCGGGGCTATGACTCCGCGGGCGTCGCGGTGGTCGGCGGCAACCAGCTCAACGTGGTGCGCGCCACGGGCAAGCTGCGCAACCTGGAGAACCGCGTGGTGCAGGACCTGCCCAGGGGCACCACCGGCATCGGCCACACGCGCTGGGCCACGCACGGCCGTCCCTCCGACGAGAACGCCCACCCGCACACGTACAAGAACGTCGCGGTGGTGCACAACGGCATCATCGAGAACCACCTGGCGCTCAAGGCGGAGCTGCGCGCGCGCGGCCACGTCTTCTCCTCGGAGACGGACTCCGAAGTCTTCGCGCACCTCATCTCCGCGGAGGTGGAGCGCGGCGTGGACCTGCCGGACGCCGTCCGCGCGGCCATCAAGCAGGTGAAGGGCACCTACGGCCTGGTGGTGGTGTGCGCCAACGACCCGGGCCGCATCGTGTGCACGAAGGACGCGTCGCCCATGGTGCTGGGCCTGGGCGAGGGCCAGAACTTCGTGGCCAGCGACGTGCCCGCGCTGCTCGAGCACACCCGTGACTTCGTCTACATGGAGGAGGGCGACCTGGCGGTCGTCACCGCGGCGAAGGTCGACATCTTCAACCGCGACGGGAAGCTGGTGAACCGCCCCACGCGCCGCATCGACTGGACGCCGATGATGGCGGAGAAGGGCGGCTACAAGCACTTCATGCACAAGGAGATCCACGAGCAGCCCCGCGCCATCGCGGACACGCTGCGCGGCCGGATGCTCCTGACGGAAGGCGACGTCCACTTCGAGACCTGGAACCTCACGCCGGAGCAGGTCCAGTCCTTCACCAAGGTCACCATCCTGGCCTGCGGCACGTCCTGGCACTCGGGCGTGGCCGGCAAGCACATGATCGAGTCCCTGGCGCGGCTGCCGGTGGAGGTGGAGCTGGCCAGCGAGTTCCGCTACCGCGACCCCATCGTGGAGAAGAGCCACCTGGTCATCGCCATCAGCCAGTCCGGCGAGACGGCGGACACGCTCGCGGCCTTCAAGGAGGCCAAGCGGCTGGGCGCGCACACCATGGCCATCTGCAACGTCATCGGCAGCGCGATGACGCGCGAGGCGAACCTGCACGTCCTCACCAACGCGGGCCCGGAGATTGGCGTCGCGTCCACCAAGGCGTTCACCACGCAGCTCGTCACGCTGTACCTGCTGGCGGTGAAGCTGGGCCGCATGCGCGGCACGCTGTCCGTGGCGGGCGCGCAGGAGCACCTGACGCACCTGACCCAGGTGCCGAAGATGATTGAGGACGTCCTCAAGTGCGAGCCGCAGGTGAAGCGCGTGGCGCGCGAGTTCATGAACGCGCAGGACTTCCTCTTCCTCGGCCGCGGCCCCATGCACCCGGTGGCGCTGGAGGGCGCGCTCAAGCTGAAGGAGATTTCCTACATCCACGCGGAGGGCTACGCGGGCGGTGAGATGAAGCACGGCCCCATCGCGCTCATCGACGAGAAGATGCCCGTCGTGGTCATCGCGCCGAAGCAGCCGCACATCGCCTACGAGAAGATCATCGGCAACATCGAGGAGGTCCGCGCGCGCGGCGGCAAGGTCATCGCCATCCTCGACGAGGACGACAACCAGGCGGACACCCTGGCCGACCACGTCATCCGCATCCCCGCCGCCTGCGCGCTGCTCGCGCCGGTGGTGGCCACCATCCCGCTGCAGCTCCTCGCGTACCACGTGGCGGAGATGCGCGGGAACGACGTGGACCAGCCGCGCAACCTGGCCAAGAGCGTGACCGTCGAGTAGCGCTGCACGGCCTCCAGGCTCCAGGCCTGGACGCGAAAGAGCCCGGACTCCCTTCACGGGGGCCCGGGCTTCTTCGTTTGCCGGCGCTACTGCTCGTCCGCCAGCTCCAGGAGCACCTCCAGGTCCGCGGCGGCGTCCAGCGACTCCAACAGCTCCAGGTTCTCCACCACCTCGCGGTCCTCGTCGGTGAGCGGAGGCTGGGGGCGGCGGGCTTCGGTCGGCACGGGAGTGGCCTCCGGGTGCGCGGCCTTCGCGGGCGCGGGGACCTCTTCCGTCCGCGGGGGCGGCGGGGGCTGCTGGGCGGACGCGGGCGCGGCGGCCGCGAGCGCGAACAGCAGCAGCCAGCAGGGCGCGGGGCTCACGGGTTGCGCCGCCTTTCGCGCAGCCGCTCGCGTGCCTCCTGTCGCTGCTCCTGGGACATCCGCCGCCAGCGGCGCATGTTCTCCAGCATCTGCTCGCGGCGCTCCGGGTGCTCCTTGAGGTAGGCGCGCATCCGCTCGCGCAGCTCCGCGCGGCGCTCCGGGGTGAGGCCGCGCAGCTCGCGCACCTGCTCACGCACCGCCTGCCGCTCCTGGGGCGACAGCTTCTGGAAGTCGCGCAGGTTGCTCCTCAGCCGCGCGCGCTCCTCCGGGGGCAGTTGCCGCCAGCGCTGGAGGTTCGCGCGCACGCGGGCCTGCTCGTCCGGGGACATGGCCTTGAACTCGCGCAGCTTCGCGCGCAGGGCCTCCTTCTGCTCCGGCGGGAGCTTCTCGAAGCGCTCCGCGGCGGTGGGCGCGGGGGCGTTGGCCGCCCGGGCGGACGTGCCGATGAGCAGCGCCACCGCCAGCACGCCAGCGGTCATCCTTCCCAGCATCACGGCACCCCCAGTTCGTGGAGGCTCTCGACGACCTCCAGGTCTTCGGAGCTGTCCAGCCCCAGCACTTCGTAGTCCTCGACCAGCTCCAGGTTCGCCGCCACCTCCAGCGCGCCCGGGTCCCACTCCTCCAGCGCGGGCGCCTCCACGCGCGTGCGCCCGGCGACGAGCAGCGTCAGCACCACCGCGGCGCCCAGGCCCGCGGAGGGCACGAGCACGCCGGGCCTCAACAGGTGCGCGAACCGCTCGCGCCAGGTGGGCGGCAGCGCGTCCACGCGCGCCAGCAACTCGCGCCGGGCGGAGGGGGAGGGCGTGAAGGCGGGCAGCTCCGCCATCCGCGCCACCGTGAGGCGCAGGAGCCGCTCCGTGCCCTGGCACTCGGCGCAGGTGGCCAGGTGGGCCTCCACGCGCGCGCGGTGCGGGGGCGGCAGCTCCCCGTCCACCCAGGCCGTCAGGTCTTCCTCGAACGCACAGCTCATGCCCGACTCCTCGCGGGCACGGTGCCCGCCTGCAACGCTTCAATCCTGCGCGCCACCGCCAGGGTGGCCCGGTGGATGAGGCTCTTCACGGCGGCCTCGCTCGCCTCCAGCGCCTCGGCGATGTCCCGGTACGCCATGCCCTCGAAGCGGCACATGGTGAACGCGGCCCGCTCGCGGTCGCTCAGGTCCTTCAGGGCCTGGCCCACCGCCGCCTCCAGCTCCCGGCCGCTCAACGCCTGGTCGGGCCGGTCTCCGTCGGGCCCTGGCATCCGCATCGCTCCCGCGTCGTCCTCCGCCGGGGCCTCCGCCGTGAGGCGCGCCACGCGGTACTCCCCGCGCCGCATCTCATTGAGGCAGTGGTTCGTCGCCACCCGGAAGAGGAACGTCTTGAACTTCGCCGTGGGCTTGTAGGAGCGCGCGTGGCGGTAGAGCTTCACGAAGATGTCCTGCGTGAGCTCCTCCGCCCGCGCCGCGTCCCCCACGAAGCGGAACGCGAAGCGCGCCACGCTCGCGTGGTGCCGGTCGAAGAGCCAGGCGAACGCCTGCTTGTTGCCCGCCGCCACCTTCAGCATCGCCTGCGTGTCCGGGTCCCAATCCATCCGTGAGGCCAGAAACCCCGTTGCCCGCTGGAAGTTGCGGGCGGGCCCCACTTTGAACCCCACGCCGCGCCCCGGTTACAGTTTCGCCACCGTGTCCGATGCTTTCCGCCCACGTTCGCGCACACCGGCTCCCCACCCGGCGGGAGAGGCGGAGTCCCCGTCGGACCTGGCGGCCTGGGAGCCCGCGTCGGAGCCCCTGGCGCAGGGCGGCACGCCCACCCCGCCCACGGACTCGCCGCTGCCCATGTACCTGCTGGCGCAGCAGGCCCGGCGGGCGCAGGGGGACGAACAGAAGCGCCTGGCCTGGAACCTCAACCAGCTCCTGGAGGAGCTGGGGGCGCGGGGCGGGGGCCGGCCGGAGGCGGACGCCTTCCACCGGCTGCTGGAGGGGGGCAACCTGGACGGGCTGGTGGACTCGGACGGGCGCTCCTGCCGGGCCACGGCGGTGGAGTCCCTGCTGGCCCTGGGCTTCCCCTACGCGCTGGAGGTGCGCCCGGAGGACCTGGAGCACCTCAAGAACGCCCCCGTCCCCGGCGCGCGGCTGACGCCCCCCAAAGGCGGGCCCTTCCCGGCCCTGGCGGTGGGGCTGGGGGCGCTGGCGTTGCAGGTGGTGCTGGGGCTCACGGGCATCGTCGTGCCCGGCGGGCTGCTCATCCTGCAGGGGCTCCTGACCCTGCTGTCCCTGGCCGTGCTGACGGTTGCCTCCGTGGGCTCTCCCCTGTATCGCGGAGCCCTGGCGCTGCTGACGGTGGTGTCCGGGCTCGGGTTGGGGATGGTGCTGGTGCCAGAGGTTCCGGCGGGTTGGGTGGCCGGACTGGGCGGGCTGGTGGCCGCCTTCCTGGCTGCCCTGCGCAAGAGCTGACCGCCAGGACCCGAAACGGATGTCAGGGGGGTGGACTAGGGTCTACCCATCGCGTACTAAAAGCGCGTTCAGGTGGACCGGGGTGGTCCACTCTTCCAAGGAGCGACGAGAAATGGCCGTGAATCAGGAGAAGGAAAAGGCGATCGAGCTGGCGCTGGCGGCGGTGGAGCGTCAGTTCGGCAAGGGTTCCATCATGCGGCTCGGCAACGACGAGCCCATGATGAAGGACGTCCAGGCCATTTCGACGGGGTCCACTTCGCTCGACATCGCCCTGGGCGTGGGCGGTGTCCCGCGCGGGCGCATCATCGAAATCTTCGGGCCGGAGTCCTCCGGCAAGACGACGCTGTGTCTCCACATCGTCGCGGAGGCGCAGAAGAAGGGCGGCGTGTGCGGCTACATCGACGCGGAGCACGCGATGGACGTGGGCTACGCGCGCAAGCTGGGCGTGCGCACGGACGACCTGCTCCTGTCCCAGCCGGACACCGGTGAGCAGGGCCTCGAAATCGCGGAGATGCTCGTGCGCTCCGGCGCCATCGACGTGCTGGTGGTGGACTCGGTGGCCGCGCTCGTGCCGAAGGCGGAACTGGAAGGCGAGATGGGCGACGCGCACATGGGCGTGCAGGCCCGCCTCATGAGCCAGGCGCTGCGCAAGCTCACGGGCACCATCTCCAAGAGCCAGACGTGCGTCATCTTCATCAACCAGATCCGCATGAAGATTGGCGTGATGTTCGGCAACCCGGAGACGACCACGGGCGGCAACGCGCTGAAGTTCTACGCGTCGCAGCGCATGGACATCCGCCGCGTGGGCGCCATCAAGAACGGCGAGAACGTGGTGGGCAGCCGCACCCGCGTGAAGGTCGTGAAGAACAAGGTGGCGCCGCCGTTCAAGGAAGTCGAATTCGACATCATGTACGGCGCGGGCATCTCGAAGGAGGGCGACCTCATCGACCTGGCCTCCAACGAGAACATCATCGAGAAGAGCGGGAGCTGGTTCTCCTTCAAGGGAGAGCGCATCGGCCAGGGCCGGGAGAACGCGAAGGAGTACCTGCGCGAGCACCCGGAGACCTACAAGGAGATCGAGGGCCTGGTGCTGGAGAAGTACGGCATCGGCAAGGCGGCCGGTGCGGCGGCCCCCGCGGCGGAAGCAAGCGAGCCGGCGGAGGGCGAGAAGCGCCCGCGCGTGAAGGCCGTGAAGTAGTCCGCGAAGCGTTTCGCGAGCGCAGCCCGCCGCGCACCTCCGGGGGGAGCGGCGCGGCGGGTGAAGCAGAAGGGGGCCGGTCTCCAGCGATGGGGCCGGCCCCTTTTTCTTCACCGTGAGAGGGATTGGGGGGCGTGACGCGCACGGTCATCACCGGGCTGTCGCCGGGATGTTTCGTGTGGAGGGAGGAGGGCCTCTAGACTTCGCGGGCCGGGAGCCCCTTCACCCCTGCTTCCCGCGGGAGTCCATCGCCTTGTTCAACCCCTTCAAACGCCGCACGTTCCTGCAAGCCGTGGTCGCCGTCGCGGCGACGACGACCTTTGGATGCTCCGACGACGACTCGACGCAGCCGTCGGAGGGTTCGCCCTACTTCCCGCAGTCGCTGGCGTCGGGGGATCCGCGTCCGGACAGCGTGGTGTTGTGGGTGCGCGTGGAGGACAAGGACCGCGCCGGGTCGGACCTGCCGTTGCGGCTGGAGGTCTCCCCGACGGAGGACTTCAAGACGCTGGTGCTGGACAAGACGGACCTGACGGCGCGGGCGGAGCATGACCACGCGCTGAAGGTGAAGGTCACCGGGCTGTCCGCGCGCACGACGTACTACTACCGCTTCTCCTACGAGAAGGACGGCCAGAAGCACACCACGCGCACCGGGCGCACGCGCACCGCGCCCGCGGCGGGGGATGACGTGCCGGTGAAGTTCGTCTTCGCGAGCTGCCAGGACTTCATTGGCCGCTACTACAACGCCTGGCAGCGGCTGTTGCAGTTGGACGCGGACCTGGACTTCGTGGTGTTCCTGGGGGACTACGTCTACGAGACGACGGGCGACACGTCCTTCCAGTCCGGCGACGGCGGCCGGGCCGTGCGCTTCAGCGCGCCGGACGAGGCGCTGCCGCAGGGCTCGGGCCTCACCGCGTTCCTGGCGGCGAACTCGCTGTCCAACTACCGCGACCTGTACAAGACGACCCGCTCGGACCGGCAGTTGCAGGGCGTGCACGAGCGCTACCCGTTCATCATCGTCTGGGACGACCACGAGTTCTCCGACGACTGCTGGCAGGACGTGGCCACGTACGAGGACGGCAAGCGGGACGAGACGCAGCGGGACCGCAAGCTCAACGCGGAGCAGGCCTTCCTGGAGTACATCCCGCTGGACACGGCGCAGTCGGCCGCGGGCGCCATCGACGTGGGCAGCGAGCCGCGCTTCCCCAACTCGCGCATCTACCGTGACTTCGAGTACGGCAAGCACCTGAAGCTGCTGGTGACGGACTACCGCAGCTACCGGCCGGACCACCTCATCCCGGAGGACGCCTATCCGGGCGGCGTGGTGCTGGACCAGACGCTGCTGGGCGCGGCGCTCCAGGGCCAGCCGGACGCGGTGAAGGCCACGTTCCAGACGGACACGTTCGCGTACGTGAACATCGACGACGCGGCGTACGCGAACCAGAAGCAGGTGCTGCTGGGCGTGTACCTGAGCCAGGCGAAGGCGGCGGGCCTGACGGACGCGGAGGCCGCGCAGAAGGCCGGCAAGTGGGTGGCGGGGCCGGTGGCGCTCTACTACGTGAACCAGGTGCTGGCGGCGGTGAACAAGTCGCTGGTGATTCCGCCCGCGGACAAGCCCCGGGGCCTGGCGTACGCGCACATGGGCAAGGCGGCGCTCTTCAACATCCAGGGCTCGCGCTACGTGGTGGTGAAGGACACGTTCGACCTGTTCGCGGCGGTGAAGTACCAGCTCTCCCAGGGCAAGAGCGAGGACGTGTTCGGCCCGGACCAGGAGAAGTGGTTCCAGGAGACGCTCACCGCGGCGACGAACACCTGGAAGATGGTGGTGAGCTCCACGTCGCTGTCGGCGCTCATCTGGGACTTCCGGCAGCAGGCGGACATCACGGACCCGACGCTGCGCCAGCGCTTCTACTTCAGCGTGGACCAGTGGGACGGCTTCCCCACGAAGAAGAAGGTGATGCTCAACACGCTGAAGGCCGCGGGCGTGACGAACACGCTGTTCATCTCCGGGGACATCCACGCGTCGTTCGCGTCGGTGGAGGAGGGCGTGCCCACGCTGACGGCGCCGGCCATCACCTCCGGCTCCATCAAGAGCCTGGCCAGCCTGGCGCTGATTGGCGCGGGCTACGCCACGGGGGCGCCGGTGTACCAGCACGCCGTCGTGGAGATGGAGAAGACGCTGATGGCGTCCAACCCGGGCCTGCGCTTCGCGGACGCGGACTCGCACGGCTTCGTGCTGGTGGAGGTGAATGGGGACGAGACGCTCGCCACCTTCCACCTCATCCCCGCCGGAGAGGTGGCCAAGGACTACTCCAAGCGCGCGGACAGCGACCTGGAGGCGAAGTTCACCGCGAAGACCTTCCGCGTGAAGAACAGCGACATCCAGCCGGCCTGAGCCGGAGGGACGTGATGTGAAGGAGCGGGCCGCGTGGGGACACTCCCCGCGCGGCCCTTTTCATTGGGGGACGTGAGAGCGGCGCGTCTCTGGGAGGCGCGCGCGGGCCGGGGTATAGACGGGCGCCATGCACGTCTATGCCGCCGCGTTGGCCCAGGAGCTGGGCATCAAGCCGGAGCAGGTGGACCGGACCCTCGCACTGCACGAAGAGGGAGGCACGGTCCCCTTCATCGCGCGCTACCGCAAGGAGGCCACGGGGGGCCTGGACGAGGTTCAAATCCAGTCCATCCTGGACAAGGCCACGGAGCGCGCGGAGCTGGATGGGCGGCGCGACACCATCCTGCGCGGCATCGAGGAGCAGGGGAAGCTGACGCCGGAGCTGAAGAAGGCGCTCCTGGCGGCGCGCACGCGCGCGGAGCTGGAAGACCTGTACCTGCCGTACAAGCCCAAGCGCCGCACGCGCGCGGCCATCGCCCGGGAGAAGGGGCTGGAGCCGCTGGCGGACCTGGTGTGGAAGCAGGAGGGCCAGCGCGGGGAGAACCTGGATGCGCGCGTGAAGCCCTACGTGAACGCGGACAAGGGCGTGGCGGACGTGGCGCAGGCGCTGGCGGGCGCGCGGGACATCTGCGCGGAGCGGGTGGCGGAGGACGCGAAGCTGCGCCGCGAGGCCCGCGACCTGTGCACGCGGCGGGGCACGCTGCGCTCGGACGTGGTGCCCGCGAAGAAGGGCGAGACGACCAAGTTCGAGAACTACTACGGCCACGAGGAGCCGCTGTCCCAGGCCCCGTCCCACCGCGTGCTGGCGCTGTTGCGCGGGGAGGAGGAGGGCGTGCTGAAGGTGAAGCTGGGCCTGCCGGACGACGAGGTGAAGGGGCTCTTCACCGGGCGCGTGGTGACGCGGCCGCAGTCGCTGTTCGCGGGCGAGCTGCGCGCGGCGGTGGAGGACGGGTGGGACCGGCTGATGGGGCCGTCGCTGGAGTCGGAGCTGCGGGCGGAGCTGAAGGAGCGCGCGGACAAGGGCGCCATCGGGGTGTTCGGGGAGAACCTGCGGCACCTGTTGCTGGCGGCGCCCGCGGGGGCCCGGGCGGTGCTGGCGTTGGACCCGGGGCTGCGCACGGGCATCAAGCTGGTGATGCTGGACGCGACGGGGACGGTGGTGGAGACGACGACGCTCTACTCGGAGCGGAGCGCGGACGAGCGGGCGCGCGCGGCGAAGCTGCTGGAGGCGGTGGTGCGCAAGCACAAGCCGGAGCTCATCGCCGTGGGCAACGGCACGGGCAGCCGCGAGGCGGAGGTCTTCACGCGGGACACGCTGAAGGCGATGGGCGTGCAGGTCCCGGTGGTGTCGGTGAGCGAGCAGGGGGCGTCCATCTACTCCGCGTCGGAGGTGGCGCGGGAGGAGTTCCCGGAGCTGGACGTGTCGCTGCGCGGGGCGGTGTCGATTGGCCGGCGCTTGCAGGATCCGCTGGCGGAGCTGGTGAAGATCGACCCGAAGAGCATCGGGGTGGGGCAGTACCAGCACGACGTGGACCAGGGGCTCTTGAAGAAGAAGCTGGGCGAGGTGGTGGACTCGTGCGTGAACGCGGTGGGCGTGGACGTGAACACGGCGTCACCGCAGTTGTTGGAGCACGTGTCGGGCGTGGGGCCGTCCCTGGCGAAGAAGCTGGTGGCGCACCGGGCGGCGAAGGGGCGCTTCACGACGCGGCGGGAGCTGCTCAAGGTGAGCGGCCTGGGGCCGAAGACGTTCGAGCAGGCGGCGGGCTTCCTGCGGGTGCGAGGGCCGGAGCCGCTGGATTCGAGCGCGGTGCACCCGGAGCGCTACACGGTCGTGGAGCGGATGGCGAAGGACCTGGGCGTGGACGTGGCGTCGCTGGTGGGGAACGCGGCGCTGGTGCGCCAGATTGAAGCGAAGCGCTACCTGGGGCCGGAGCTGGGCGAGCTGACGCTGAAGGACATCCTGGCGGAGCTGGAGAAGCCGAGCCGGGACCCGCGAGGAGACTTCACGGCGCACGCGACGCGGGACGATTTGCGCGCGCTGGAGGACGTGAAGGAGGGGATGGTGTTGCAGGGCGTGGTGACGAACGTGACGGCGTTCGGAGCGTTCGTGGACGTGGGCGTGCATCAGGACGGCCTGGTGCACGTGTCGCAGTTGGCGGCGCGCTTCATCAAGGACCCCTCGGAGGTGGCCAAGGTGGGCGACCGGCTGACGGTGAAGGTCCTGTCCGTGGACCTGGCGCGCAAGCGGTTGGCTTTGTCCGTGCGGGCGGTGCTGGAGGGTGGGGCGCCGCAGGCGAAGCCCGCGAGCGCACCGGCGCAGCAGCAGCGGCCCGCGCAGAAGCCCGCGACGCAGGCTCCGCCGCAGAAGAAGCCGGAGCCGTTCAACAATCCGTTCTCGAAGTTGAAGCGCTGAGCGCGGACGTCATTCCGCCGGCAGGTCCCAATACGTCTCCAATGCTTGGGACCAGGACTGCTTGGAGATAGGTGAAGTGGACGCGTCCCTCATGTGGATGAGGAACATCCGGATGGCGCTCCTTTGAAGAGGGCTCAATCGGTCAAACCTGCGAAGGAAGAAGGAGCGCAGGTCTGGCTGTGCTTCATCCGAAATGGTCAGTGAGGACAGGAGGAAGTCGCGTACATCCAGATCCACGAGCGCCGCGTTGAGATAGGCCGGAAGGTAGTAGGTCATTGCCTCCGGGCTGAACAGCGAGAGGTGCGCCGCATGGTCGCGCACCTTCTCCCGTGGGACGTCCTTCCAGTGGCGCCCCCCGAAGTCCCGAACGAGTTCGGGTGTCTCCCATGCTCCGCATCGCCGCCGCGAAAGCACCGGTTCATCAAGGTCCTACGCGCTTGGATGCAGTTCTCAAAACGGTTCCATTGAACCGTCAAGTCCACGCAGGACATCGTGGCGTTACAGCTCATGCTCTGGGTCTTGCACGCCGAGCCAACCGCTTTGCTCAAGTCGCGCCAGACGTCCTTGGTGCAGTCGCCCAGCTTGAGCCCGTCATGTTGCGGCGCTCCCTTCAATCCAACGGGAACAGCCGCGCTTCCTTCGCCAGCACCTCATTGCGCGCCAGCAGCCCCGCGAACCGCTTCGTCCCGTTGCGCGCGTCGAACCGCGCCGCGATGTCGCGCGCCTGCGACTCCAGCCAGTCCTTCAGCGCTCGCGTCCCGTAGCCTCCGTCCACCGCGTGCAGCGGGAACGCTCGCGGCAAGCGCAGACTCACTTCGTCGCGACCGTCCGCCACCACCTGGCCCACCAGGAACGACGCCGCCGCGTAGAAGCTGAACCGGTCCCGGTAGCTGGAGTGTTCCAGCGCCCAGCCCAGGTGCTTCTCCAGCAGCGTGAGCCCTCGCGACAGGTTGCCCGTCAGCGCCAGGAACTCCAGGTGCTCTCCCACCGTGGAGAGGAACTCGCGGTTCTTCGCCACCATCGCGTAGCCGCGCACGTGGCAGTCCCGCGCTTCCTTCAGCCGCTCCAGCTTGAAGAACGGATACAGCAGCGTGCCCAGCGTCAGGTGCGGAATCTCCGCGCAGGACTGGCGCCCGTCCAGGATGGGCTTCGCCTTCTGGATGGCCTGCTCCCACTCGCCCTTGTCCACGTGGTGGTCCAGCTCGTCGTCCAGTTCGCAGACGCGGCAGTCCGTCAGGTGGTCCCGGGGCGTGACGAGCCACGCCTCCCACAGGCGCTCCGCGTCCTCCGTGTCGCCCATGTCCCGCGCCATCTGGTAGCGCAGCTTCAGCGCCGCCCGCTTGCCCGCGTCCAGCTTCGCGAAGCTCTGCTCCACGTCATCCAGCGCGTCTGAAATCTGCTTGCGGCTGATGTGCGGGAACTCGTCCAGCCGGCCCACCACCCACTTCTGCTTCCAGAGCATGTCCTCCGGGTCGAACCGCTGCGGGTCCTTCTTCTGCTGCCCCCGGCACCACGCGAACGCCACCAGCGCCTTGTCCGGATACCCCCCGAACGTCGCCGCGTCGATGAGCGCGTCCCGCAGCTCGTACCCGAGCGGCACGTCGCCGTGCACGTCCGTCAGCCGCACCGCCTCCTCCAGCGCGCGCACCTTCGCGTCGCCCTCCGGCAGCGCGTCCGCCTGCCCTCGCAGGGCCTCCACCTGCTGGCGCCAGTCCGCCATCAGTGCATCCCCCGCGAGCCCGGGCCCGACGAGCCGCCCCCTCCGCCACTGTCATCCAGCCTCGCGGAGATGAGCCCCAGCAATCCATGGTTCAAGAGCGCCATCTCCTGCGCGTTCAGCGGGTGCTGTCCCAACAGCAGCGCCTGCACGTAGAGCATCTCCACCGACAGCTTCAGCAGCTCCCGCCCCTCCACCGCCGCCAGCCGGCGCACCACCGGGTTGTGCAGGTTGAGGCAGAGCAGCGCGCGGTCCTGCCCGCCCGTGCCCGCCATCACCCCGTCCAGCACGCCCGCGTACAGGTCGTCCGACTCCTCGCGCGCCCGCGCCGCGTCCCGCTTGAACGCCCCTTCCGCGTCCGAGCTGTAGAGCGTGGGCACCTCCGCCGGGAAGAACTTCTTCACCTCCACCCCGCAGCGGAACGGCGCCAGCACCCGCTCGGCCAGACGCAGCAGCGGATAGACGGCCTCGCGCTCGTCCAGCGTCAGCTCCTCGAAGCTCTGCGGCAGGTCCGCCGACGAGAACGCCGCCACCTGCGCCTCCGGCACCACGTGCGGCAGCTTCTCCAGCAGCGCCGTGTCGTGCGTGTACGCCGCGTTCAACACGCACAGCCCCTGCGCCGCCGCCACCCGCGCCACCTGACGGAACCCGTCCAGCGTCGGCGTGTAGCGCACCACCGGCCAGGACCGCCGGTAGTCCGCCAACGTCATCACCCCGAGCGACGTCTCGAACGGCAACCAGTCGATGACCAGCCGGTAGAAGTCATCGTCGTCCAGCGCCAGCCCCTTCACCGACAATCCATGCAGCGCGATCAACCGCTGCAGCGCCCGGGGGTCCTCGTGCGCCAGGTCCATCAGGTACTGGCGCAGGGACTGCCCCAGGGCCTCGCGCGCCTTCGCCAGCACCGTGTCCTCGTAGAAGGACTCGCGGCTCGCGGTGGGCCTCAGGCCGTTCGCGTTCACCACGCACTTCACGAAGAACGCCCACTCCGGCAGCAGGTTCTCCGCGCTCTCCGATAGCAGCATCTGCTTCAGGTACACGCGGTGCTTCTGCTTCGCGTTGAAGTGCGGCGACGCCGGCAGCACGTACGCCACGCCGTCCACGTCCCCCGCCTCCGAGCGCAGTGGAATCACATCCAGGAAGTCCGTGCCGAACACCTCGCGCCCGTACGCGAGCAGCGCCCGCCGCTTGTCCGCCGCCGTCTCGTGGAAGCGGCGCCAGGGCGGGCCATCCGGGTTCAGCGGCTCCGTCCGCCCGTCCACCGTGAGCCGCACGGGGAAGGGCAAGAGGCCGCCGTAGTGGCTCGCCAACTGGCGCACCCGCTCCGGCGTGAACCACTCCGTCATGTCCGCGCGGGCCACCAGGTAGACGTGCGTGCCGGGGGCGTCCAGCGGGTGCTCGGAGACGCGCACGTCGTACGTGCCGTCGTGCCGGCCCCGCCACTCCAGCGTCCGCCCGTCCCCCTTCGCCGAGCGCGTCACCACCAGCAGCTCGTCGCACACCATGAAGCACGACAGGAGGCCGATGCCGAACTGCCCGATGAAGTCGTTGCGCCGGGCCTCCAACTGCTCGCGCTTGGAGGACTCGCCGATGGTGGCCAGGAAGCGGTGGATCTCCTCCTCCGTCAGCCCCACGCCGTCATCCGTGAAGAGCAGGGTGGGCGGCCCGCCGTCCTGCTTCTCCCGCAGCTCCAGCCCCACCGTGCCCGTGACCCCGGGCTCCATCCGCTGGCGGGCGCGGATGGCGTCCGTGGCGTTCTGGAGCAGCTCCCGCACGTAGACCCCGGGCGAGCTGTACAGGTGGTGGGACAGGAGGTCGATGACCCCACGGAGGCTGACTTGGAATCGATGGTCCACGCGGCCGGCGAGCGTAGCGCGCTGCATCCTCCCCGGGGCCACAAACCCCCGCCGTGGGTGGATGAAGGCATGTGTCCTTCCCAAGGCAACCGGACGCGCCAGCCCCCTTCCGCCTCCCTGGCGGGGTGGTATGTCGCGCCCCGGCCGTGCGGCGCCCCCGGGCGGCGCGGCGACATGTCGTCTCTTTCCTTCCTCCTGGAGTGGACAACGATGGGCAACAAGCTGAAGGCAGTGGTGGTGGGCGCGGTGCTGGGCGTCGCGGGCGCGGCCTTCGCGCAGGGCACGCCGGCGGCTCCCAAGGCCGACGCGAAGGCGCCGGGCAAGGCGGCGGCGGGCAAGGCGCCGGCCACGGCGGGCAAGACGGAGGTGACGTGGTGGGGCCACGCCGCCTTCGTGGTGAAGACGCCGGGCGGCGCGACCTTCGCCATCGACCCGTGGCTCACCAACCCCAAGGCGCCGCAGGGCGCCACCTGGCCGGAGGCGGTGGACGCCATCCTCGTGACCCACGGCCACTTCGACCATGTGGGTGAGACGAAGGCCCTGGCCCAGAAGACGGGCGCCAAGGTGTACGGCTCCTTCGAGCTGGTGAACCTGCTGGGCCTGCCGGAGGCGCAGGCCGTGGGCGCCAACGCGGGCGGGACGTTCACCGTGAAGGACGCCACCATCCACCTGGTGGAGGCGGTCCACTCCAGCAGCTACCAGGCGGACCCCAAGGCCGCGTCGCAGTACGCGGGCGCGCCCCTGGGCTTCGTCATCGAAATCGCCAACGGCCCCACGCTGTACCACGCGGGTGACACCGGGGCCTTCCAGTCCATGGCCCTCATCGCGGAGCAGTTCAAGCCCGGCGTGGCCCTGCTCCCCATTGGCGGCCACTTCACCATGGACCCCGCGCAGGCCGCCGTCGCCGCGAAGCTGCTGAAGGTGAAGACCGTGGTGCCCATGCACTACGGCACCTTCCCCGCCCTGGCCGGCACCCCGGACGCGCTCACCACCGAGCTGAAGAAGACCCGGGCCGCCACCAAGGTGCTCGCCCTGGAGCCGGGCAAGGCCACCGCGCTGTAGGTCTTCCCGCCGCGAGGGCCTCTCGCGCCGCGCCCGTCCGCCCTGGGTGGACGGGCGCGCTGTTTTTTCCGCCAGCCATCAGCATCCGTTGCCGGACGCCCGCGTGCGCCCGGGGTCGAGTGGCATCCCGGAGGCGGCTGGGTTATTCCCCGCCTCAGCGCGCCCGAGGGGGAAGCTCCGGCCGCGCGCTTTCGAGGGGTGTACCGGTGGCGGTGCTGGTTTTTGGAAGGGGGACCTGGCTGGCCGCGCTCCTGACGGACGTGGTCGCCGCGCATGCGCGCTCCCCCGCGCCCGTCCCGGCCCCGCCGCTTCCGGAAGCCGCCTCCGGCCGGGCCCGGGGCCGCGCCTTCCTGCGCCGCACGCTGCGCGCCACGGGGCTCGTCTATGGCACGCCCGTGCCGCTGCCCTCGCCGGTGGACGGCGGTGAGCCCTTCGACGTCCCGCCCCGCGCCGTGGAGGACGAGCTGTTCCAGGCCGTGGTGCGCACGCTGGCGCGCATGGCGCTGGACCTGGCGCGGGTGATGGACGCGCCGGAGGGTCCCCGGGTGGAGCAGTTGCTGGTGCTCTTCGCGGTGCTGGCGGGCGAGCTGGACCTGGCCATGGCGCTGGACGCGAGGCTCGCGGCGGGGCTGCCGGTGCCCCGGCGGATGGTGGGCCGGGTGGAGGACGCGCTCGACAAGCGGGCGCCGTCGCTGGCCGGGGACCCGGTGTACGGGCTGGTGCTGCACAATGGCGCGCAGTACGCGGACGCGCAGTTGTTCTGCCGGCAGGCCATTGATGTGTTCGCGAGCGGGCGGCTGTCCCGCGCGGTGGCGGAGCGGCGGCGGGACTTCGCGGCGAGGCAGAAGGCGCTGCTCGTGGACGTGCTCACGGCGCTCGCGTGCGTGGACCGCGAGCCCAGCGCCCCCGCGCGCCGCGCCATCCTCCGGCAGGTGGAGGGGCTGCGGCTGCCGCACGCGCTGGAGGGCGAGGTGAAGGCCGCGGTGCGCCAGTCCTTCGAGCGCAAGCGAGACGTGCGGGACGTGGTGCGCCGCGTGCGCAGCGTGGACATGCGGCACCTGCTGTTGGAGCAGGCGCTGCTGGCGGCGCTGGTGGACGGCCGGCGCACGCGGCGGGAGCGGGCCTTCATCGACACGCTGGCGGGCGCGCTGCACGTGCCCCACGCGGAGCTGCGCCGGCTGGAGTTGGAGATGGCGGAGTTCTACGCGCGGCACCGCTCGCTGGTGGATGTCTTCACCGTGTCGGACGCGGCGGGCGCCATGGGCGAGGAGCTCATGGGCGGCATGCAGGAGACGCTGGAGAAGAACTTCCACCGGCTCATGCAGGAGGCGCGCGAGACGGGCGACCTGGCCGTGCTGCTCACCAAGGCGGCGCGGCGACAGAAGCTCACCGCCGACGAGCGTCAGCGCATGCGCGCGCAGCTCATCGACGTGGCGAAGGCCATCCCCGCGCTGGCCATCTTCGCCGCGCCGGGCGGCATCCTGCTCCTGGCGGCGCTGGCGAAGGTGCTGCCCTTCAGCCTGCTGCCCAGCGCCTTCCAGGACGGCCCCGCGGCGGAGCCCGACGACGAGGACACCCTGGAGCGCGAGGCCGTCTGAGGCGTGGCCCGCGGCTACTCCGTCGCGAGGGTGACGCGCAGGTGCTGGGACAGGGGCGTGCCGTAGCGTGACGGGGGCACCCGGCGCACGGCCTTGTCGGTGTCCACGGTCCACTCGGGGGCGCCCTGGTGCGGGCCCACGGCGGGCTCCTCGTCCAGCTCCGTGCCCACGTCCCACAGGTACACCTTGGACGTGATGTCTCCCGTCACGGGGGCGTTGGCCTTGTCGAAGAGCGGGACGCCCTGCTCGTCGGGGCCGAAGAACCAGTCGTTGGACTGGCCGAACATGGTCGCGAAGGACAACCGGTCGCCGGGGCGGGCGTTGACGGTGAACGCGTAGGCGTGGCCCGGCGGGAGGGGCCCGGGGGAGGCCGCGTCCACGGGCGTGTCGAAGGTGCCGGACCTGCTCACGCCCGTGGGCGGCGTGGACGCGAGGGCGCTGGCCAGCCGCGAGGCATCGCCGCCTTCCGCGAGCGCCTCCAGCCCCTGGCCCCGGTCCAGCGCGCCTTCCGTGAACAGCGGCGAGGCGGCGTTGTGCACGGCGAAGACGCCCGGTGACAGGGGCGTGGCCACGCCGTTCAGCGGCTGGAGCCAGGTGTCCAGGGCGGTGGCGTCGCCGCCCTCCGCGAGCGCCTCCAGGCCCTGGCCCCGGTCCGGCTGCCCTTCGGTGAAGAGGGGCTCATTGCCGGCGCCCACCACCCAGACCCCGGGGGAGATGCGCACGGGCTTGAAGCCCTCGGAGGTGCTCAGGGTGGTGCGGTCGTCGGAGACGTTCTCGATGCGCACGGTGAAGCGGTGCGTGGCTTCGTCGTGGGCCACCTGCACGCGGATCATCGTCAGGACGCCCGGCATGGAGAACTGCTGGCCGTTGCTGAGCACGGTCCTGACGCCCACGCGCCGCACGGTGGGGTCGGGGTCCTGGAGGCCCGGGCCGTCCGGGGAGGTGGCCTGCTTCGGACCGGTGTGCGCGCCCACGCCGGGCTCCTCGTTCACCTCCGTGCCCGCGTCCCAGAGGACCACCTGGGCGGAGATGTTGCCGACCAGTGGCTTCCCGTCGGAGGCGTAGAGCGGGATGCCCGCGGGCTCGGTGCCGAAGAACCAGTCGTTGGACGCGCCGAGCATGGCGGCGAAGGACAGGCGGTGGGTGCGGCCCGCGGTGAAGCTGAACTCGTAGGTATCGCCCGGGGCCAGCGGGCCCGGTGAGTTGCCGCTCACCTTCGTGTCGAAGCGGCCGGACTTGAGGTTCTGGAAGGGCGCCACGTTCTCGATGCGCACGCGGAAGCGCCGGGAGGACGGGTCGTCGCCGGAGCCGCAGGCGGACAGCGTGAGCAGACCGAGCGCGGCGGCGCTTCCACGGAAGGAGCGGATGGACATGGCAGGAGTCTCCAACGGGCCTCGTGGAAATGCGAAGCCCGGTGGTGTGACCCCGTACGCGGTCAGCGCCCCGACGCCGCCGGAACGTGACGCGTGTCAGACTCGTGAGTAGGCTTCACGCCTCATGACAGCAGTGAGGGGGATGTCACGAAGCTCTTGATCGATACGAACGTCTTGATTCCATTGGAGCCCACCTCTCCCGAACAGGTTGAGGCAATGATGGAACCCGCGACCCGGCTGGTGAGAGCCATTGAAGAGGCTGGCTATCAGCTCTTCATCCATCCAGCCATCAAGGTGGATGTCGAGCGGGACCGCGATGAAGCACGCCGCCGCCTTCGCGAATTGCTGCTCGGCAAGTACCTCCCACTCCCCGCGCCGCCTCCCGTTCCCGCGAGCTGGGACGAGGTCCTGGGGAGCCCCGAGCTCCACTCGAATGATTGGGTAGATCACCAGTTGCTGGCCGCCGTGCGGTCCAACGCCGTGGGCGTCCTGGTGACGGAGGATCTGCGCATTCACCGGAAGGCGAAGCGCGTCGGATTGAAGGAACGCGTTGTCACGGTCAGCGAAGCCCTCGCCATGGTGCAGGGCTTGCGAGCCAGATTCGCTCGGCCTCCGCCCGCGGTGGAGTTCACGTTCGCGCATGATGTTGACGTGGAGGACCCATTCTTCGACAGCCTCCGAGGGGACTACCCGCCGTTCGACGGTTGGTTCCGCAGATGCCAGATGGAGCACCGCCGATGCTGGGTGGTGCGGGGCCAGGGGCGTCATCTGGCCGCGCTGTGCCTCATCAAGGATGAGGAGGGTGTGCTGGACCTCAAGGGCCGCACGCTGAAGCTCTGCACGTTCAAGGTCGCGCCCGCGCATCAGGGACGCCGCTTGGGGGAACTTCTGCTCAAGAGCGTCTTCGAGCACGTCTCGAAGAACGGGCACGACTTCGTCTACGTGACAGCCTACGAGCGCCAGGGCGCGCTCATTGCTGTGTTCGAGGACTTCGGCTTCCAGGTGGAGGGGCGTACGGAATCAGGCGAGCTCGTCCTCGTGAAACGAATGCGTGCAGGGGATGCGCCCGAAGTGCTTTCACCGCTCGACTTCCATGTGCGCCACGGGCCGCCCGCGATGAAGTTCGACGTGCCATCCTTCATTGTCCCCATCGAGCCCCGGTTCCATCACCTGCTCTTTCCAGACGCGGATTCGCAGTTGTCGCTGGAGCCCGGCATCCATCCCTTCGGGAATGGCTTGCGGAAGGCGTACCTGTGCCGGGCGTTGATCCGGCAGATAGAACCCGGTGCGTCCCTGCTGTTCTACCTGAGCCACTCCCAGAAGGCCGTGACGGTCGTGGGCATCGCGGAGCAGACGCTGGTATCCGCGAATGCCGAGGAGATCGCCGCCACGGTGGGAAAACGCACGGTGTTCTCACTTCGCGACATGCAGACGCTGTGCTCGAATGGCGAAGTGCTCGCCATCCTGTTCCGACAAGCGGCCATCCTGAAGGAGCCCATTCCTCTCGGAGACCTCTGTCGTCATGGAGTGCTCAACGGCCCTCCGCAGTCCATCACCACGGTCCAGCAGGGAGGTCGTGAGTGGCTTCGCCAACGCCTCGGTCTGTAGTCCTGCTGCCCATCCAGCCCCGGTATGCGACGCCCATCCTGGAAGGCCTCAAGCGGGTCGAGTTCCGCAAACGCGCCTTCCGCCGGGAGGTCTCACACGTCGTCGTCTACTCCTCCAGCCCGGTGAAGCAGGTCGTCGGCTTCTTCGACATCCTGGGGATCGACGAGGCCCCTCCCGAGCAGCTCTGGCGCCGCTACTCGAGGGTGGGGGGCATCCTGAAGGAGGATTACGACCGCTACTTCTCGCGATGCGAGGGCGGCGTCGCCATCCAGGTGGGAAGGGTCCACGTCTTCGCGAAGCCCTTCCCCCTGGGGGATATCTCGCCGGAGCTGCGTGCACCCCAGAGCTACGCCTACCTGAGCTCTCACGCCTTCACGAAGATTCGTGGCCGGCGGACGCTCGCCACCTGAAGTGCGGTCAGCGCCCCGACGCCTGCGCGTCCACGGCGGCCAGCTCCTCCTTGCTGAGCTTCACCTCCGCGCCCGCGAGGTTCTCCTCCAGGTGCTTCACGGAGGACGTTCCCGGGATGGGCAGCATCACCGGCGAGCGCGCCAGCAGCCAGGAGAGGGCGATCTGCGCGGGCGTCGCGTCGTGCTTCTTCGCCACGGAGTCGAGCGTGCTCCCCGGCTTCGCCAGACCGCCCGTCGCCAGCGGGAACCACGGGATGAAGCCCAGGTTCTCCTTCTCGCAGTAGTCCAGCACCTTCTCGTGCACGCGGTCGGTCAGGTTGTACCGGTTCTGCACCGACACGATGTCCACCACCTTGCGCGCCCGCTGAATCTCCTCCACCGACACCTCCGACAGGCCGATGTGGCGGATCTTCCCTTCCTTCTGCAGCGCCTTCAGCTCGCCCAGCGACTCCTCCACCGGGACCTTCGGGTCGATGCGGTGCAACTGGTACAGGTCGATGCGCTCCAGCTTCAGCCGGCGCAGCGACATCTCCAGCTCCTGGCGCAGGTACTTCGGCGCGCCCACCGGATGCCACTCGTTGGGGCCCGTGCGCACCAGGCCCGCCTTCGTCGCCACCACCACGCCCTTGGCGTAGGGGTGCAGGGCCTCCGCGATGATCTCCTCGCTGACGTAGGGGCCGTACGAGTCCGCCGTGTCGATGAAGTCCACGCCCAGCTCCAGCGCGCGGCGCAACACGCGCACCGCCTCCGCCCGGTCCTTGGGCGGGCCCCAGATGCCAGGGCCCGTCAACTGCATCGCGCCGTAGCCCAGCCGGTGGACCGGCAGGTCCCCGCCCAGCTTGAAGGTGCCGCTCTTCTCCGCGGGTCGCGTCGAGGTTCCGCTCATGGGTGCTTCCTCCGTGCAGATGAACGCCCAAATGGATGCAGGTGCAGCCAATGTGTTTCAGGCCGTCCGGTACCGCCCGGCCAGCGCGTGGGTCGCCCCCCGCAGCAGCGCGGCCTCCGCCTTCTCCAGGGCCGTGAGGGCCTCCGCGGCCTCCAACCCCGGGACGCAGACCGTCTCACCGCGCTCCAGCGCGACGAGCGACGCCGTGACGACGTCCTCCGGCGACATGGTGCCGGGGTAGCCGCCGTTGAACTCCGTGAAGGTCATGCCCGGACAGACGACCTGCGCCACCACGGGCGTGCCGCGCAGCTCGCCCGCGAGCGTGCGGGTGAAGTGGACGAGGAACGCCTTCGCGCCCGCGTAGGTGGCCCGGTGGGGCAGGGGGCCCGGCGGCATCGCGCCGGAGAAGGCGAGCAGGGAGGCGACGTTGATGACCGCGCCCCGGCCCCGCGCCAGCATGCCGGGCAGCGCCGCGCGCGTGGCCAGCATCGGCGCCATCATGTGCAGGTTCGCCAGCCCCTCCAGCGCCGCGGGCTCCACCTGCGCGAAGGGGCCGTAGCCGCCCACGCCCGCGTTGTTGATGAGCAGCGTGAGGTCCTCGCCCGCCGCGCGGGCCGCCACCCGCTGGAGGTCCGCGTGCACCGAGAGGTCCGCCCGCAGCACCTCCGCCCGGATGCCATGCGCCGCCGTCAGCTCCGCCGCCAGCGCCTTCAGCCGCTCCTCCCGCCGGGCGACGAGGACCAGGTCATACCCGAGCGCCGCCAGCCTCCGCGCGTACACCGCGCCGATTCCCGCGGACGTGCCCGTCACCAACGCTGTCCCTCGACTGCCTGCCATGCCTGCTCCCGGAAGAGGTGGAAGGGGTGCGCGCCCGTCTCCCATGCAGTGAATGCTGGAGATGGGGACCGCCGCCGCGAAGCGCACGCCGCGGGCGCCGCACCCTCGGCCGCTGGGTAACGAGGGGCGGGCGGCCGTGCAAGCGCGATGCGCCTCCACCGGGAATCAAGGCCCCGGGGCCAGCCCTACGCGCGCTCAGCCCAGCGCCTTGACCGTCGGCTCCGGCGTGTCGCGGAACTGCTGGTGATACAGCTCCGCGTAGAGCCCGCCCTTCGCGAGCAGCTCCTCGTGGGTGCCCTGCTCCACCACGGTGCCGCGCTCCAGCACCAGGATGAGGTTCGCGTGGCGGATGGTGTTGAGCCGGTGCGCGATGACGATGCTCGTGCGGCCGGACAGCAACTGCCCCAGCGCCAGTTGGATGAGCGCCTCCGTGCGCGTGTCGATGTTCGCCGTCGCCTCGTCCAGGATGAGCACCCGCGGATTGGCGATGACCGCGCGAGCGAACGCGAGCAACTGCCGCTGCCCCTGGCTGAGCGTCGCGCCGCCCTCGCCCAGCACGGTGTCGTAGCCCTGCGGCAGCCGGGTGATGAAGTCGTGCGCGTGCACCGCCTTCGCCGCCGCCTCCACGTCCTCGCGGGTGGCGTCCGGCTTCCCGTAGGCGATGTTGTCCGCCACCTTCCCGCTGAAGAGGAAGGGCTCCTGCAGCACCATGGCCATCCCCCGGCGCAGGCTGGTGCGCGTCACCTGGCGCACGTCATGCCCGTCCACGCGCACCGTGCCCCCCGTGACGTCGTAGAAGCGCGGCACCAGGCTGGCCACCGTCGTCTTGCCCGCGCCCGTGCGCCCCACCAGCGCCAGCGTCTGGCCGGGCTCCAGGCGGAAGGACACGTCGCGCAGCACCGGCCGGGCCGCGTCGTACCCGAAGGACACGCCCTCGAAGACGACCTGCCCCTGCAGCGGCCCCAGCTCCACCACCCCGGGCGCGTCCGGCGGCTCCGGCGTCTCGTCGAGGATGGCGAAGATGCGCTCCGCTCCCGCCAGCGCGGACTGCATCAGCGCGGCCACCGTCGCGGCCAACTGCACCGGCCGGAAGAACTGCTGCACGTAGATGAGGAACGCCGCCACGCCGCCCACCGTGAGCTGCCCGCTCAGCGTCAGCACGCCGCCGTAGCCAATCACCAGCGCCATGGACAGCGTGGAGAGCAGGTCGATGGCCGGCGAGAACGCGGACGTGATGCCCACCGCCGCCACGTTCGCGTCCCGGTTGGCCGCGTTGCGGTCGCGGAAGCGCTCGATGTTCTTCTCCGTGCGGTTGAAGGCCTGCGCCTGCCGCACGCCCCCAATCTCCTCCTGGAGGTTCGCCGTCACGTCGCCCACCGTCTGCCGCGTCTTGCGGTAGGCGTTGCGCGCCCGCGACGCGAAGAACCACGTGGTGAGCACGATGGCGGGGATGAGGGAGAAGCACGCCAGCGCCAGGCGCACGTTCATCGCGAACATCGCGATGATGACCCCCACCAGCCCCAGCACGGAGCCCAGCAACTGCGTCAGCCCCTGCGTGAAGAGCTGGTTGAGCGTGTCCACGTCGCTCAGCAGGCGGCTCATCAGGTCGCCCAGGGGGCGGCGGTCGAACCACGACAGCGGCAGCCGCTGGAGCCGCTCGAAGAGGCGCTGGCGCAGGTCCGCCAGCACGCGCTGCCCGGTGTGGCCCACCCGCCGCGTCTGCGCCTGCTGCGACAGCGCGCCCACCCCGTAGATGACGAACAGCACCGCCAGCGTCCGCGTCAGCCCCCAGCCGTCCCCCGCGCCGATGTCCCGGTCGATGGCCCGGCTCACCAGGTACGGCCCCAGGGCCTGGCACGCCGCGCCCACCAGGATGAAGACCAGCGCGGAGCCGAGCGCGCGCGTGTGCGGACGCAGCTCGCCCAGCAGCCTGCGCAGCACCTTGCCGCGCTGGTTCGCGCGGTCCGCCTCCAGCTCCACCATGGACTCAAGGCTTCCCGGCCGCCTCATGCCGCTCCCTCCTGGCGCGGGGGCAGGAGCTGCGACCCGAGGATGTCGTTGTACAGCTCGCTGGTGGCCTTGAGCTCCTCGTGGCGCCCCTTCGCGGCGATGCGCCCCTCGTCCAGCACCAGGATGAGGTCCGCGTCCCGCACGGTGCTGATGCGCTGGGCGATGACGATGGCCGTCCTGCGCTTGTCCCGCATCAGCATGTCCAGCGCGCCCTGGATGGCGGTCTCCGTGCGCGCGTCCACCGCGGACGTGCTGTCGTCCAGGATGAGCAGGCGCGGATCCGTGAGCAGCGCCCGCGCGATGGCCAGCCGCTGCCGCTGCCCGCCGGAGAGCCCCACGCCGCGCTCGCCCACCACCGTGTCGTAGCCCTGGGGCAGCTCGCGGATGAACTCCGCCGCCTGGGCCGCCTCCGCCGCGGCCTCCACCTGGGCCTGCGTCGCCTCCGGGCGCCCGTAGGCGATGTTCTCCCGCACCGTGCCGGAGAACAGCAGCGCGTCCTGGAGCACCACGCCAATCTGCGAGCGCAGGCTCGCGAGCGTCACGTCCCGCACGTCCTGCCCGTCCAGCAGCACCGCGCCCCCGGTGACGTCGTAGAAGCGCGGCAGCAGGTTGATGAGCGTGCTCTTGCCGGAGCCGGTGGTGCCCAGCACCGCCACGAGCTGCCCGGGCTCCAGCGTCACGCTCACGCCCCGCAGGATTTCACGCTCGCCGCCCGCGTAGCGGAAGCGCACGTCGCGCAGCTCGATGCGCCCTTGCAGGGGCGGCAGCGGCACCGCGCCCGGGCGGTCGGACACCTCCACCGCCGTGTCCAGCAGCTCGAAGACGCGCTGCGCGGACGCGCTCGCCCGGGACATGCTGGCCGCGATGAAGCCCAGCGTCATCAGGGGCATCAGCAGGAAGGCCAGGTAGCTGTTGAAGGCGATGAGCTCCCCCAGCGTCAGCCGCTCGTGGAAGATGCGCCAGCCGCCCACGCCCACCACCACCAGCGTGCCCAGGTTGGCGAAGAAGCTGATGAAGGGGAAGTTGCTGGCCAGCGCGTCCACCACCCGCAGGTTCTTCTCCTTCAGCTCCGCGTTCGTCTTCCCGTAGCGCTCCAGCTCCCGCGACTCGGCGGAGAAGGCGCGCACCACGCGCAGCCCGCGCAGGTCCTCCTGGAGCGTGGTGTTGAGCGAGCCCAGCAGCGCCTGGAGCTGGCCGTACATGGGCCGCATCCGCCGGATGAACGCGCGCATCACCAGCAGGATGGGCGCCACCGTCGCGAGCGCCGCCAGCGCCAGCAGCGGATCCAGGTACACCAGCAGCCCCGCGCAGCCCACCAGCATCGCCGCCGCCGCCGCGAACTGCACGATGCCGCCGCCCACGAAGGTGCGCACCGCCTCCACGTCGCTCGTCAGCCGCGTGAGCAACTGCCCCGTCTGCGCCTGGTCGTAGTAGCTGAAGGACAGCCGCTGGATGCGCGCGAAGAGCGCGTCCCGCAGGTCGAACGCCACGCCCTGTGACGCGCGCTCCGCCAGGTAGCCCTGCAGGAAGTTGAACAGGCCGCGCCCCAGCGCGATGGCGACCAGGCCCCCCACCGCCAGCCACACGGGCCGCGCCTCTCCGCGCGCGAGCCCCTGGTCGATGGCGATGCGGATCATCTGCGGCGCGCCCAGGTTCGCCACGGAGACGAGCAGCAGCGACACGAGCGCCCCCACCGCCTCCAGGCGGTAGCGGCGCAGATAGCCCAGCGCCCGCAGGATGGGGGGGCGGCCGGATGCGGGTGTCGCGGATGTGCTCACGTGGAACCTGGACCCCTGCCTCCCCGCCCGGGAAGGCGCGCGCATGATGGGCGGCCCCCCGCGCCGCATCAAGCACTTCGCGCAACCCGGGTAAAGACGGTTGCGCGCCGCGCCACGGCCCGTTACGTGGGCCGCCTTTCCTTCCCCGGTTCGTCACGAGGTGTGTGTCATGGAATACCGGCAGCTTGGCGGTTCTGGTTTCAAGGTCCCCGTCCTCAGCCTGGGCACGGGCACGTTCGGCGGCTCGGGTGAGTTCTTCAAGGGCTTCGGCTCCAGCGACGTGAAGGAGGCCACGCGGCTGGTGGACATCGCGCTGGAGGCGGGCGTGAACATGTTCGACTCCGCGGACGGCTACTCCGCCGGGCTCGCGGAGGAGATTCTCGGCAAGGCGCTGGAGGGCCGGCGCGACAAGGCCATCATCTCCACCAAGGCCACCTTCCGCGCGGGCCCGGGCCCCAACGACGTGGGCTCCTCGCGCTTCCACCTCACGCGCGCCGTGGAGGCATCGCTGCGCCGGCTGAAGACGGACTACATCGACCTGTTCCAGCTCCACGCCTTCGACGCGGTGACGCCCGTGGAGGAGGTCCTCAACACGCTGGACGGCTTCGTGCGCGCGGGGAAGATCCGCTACCTCGGCTGCTCCAACTTCTCCGGCTGGCACCTGATGAAGTCGCTGGCCGTGTCGGAGCGCTACAACTTGGCGCGCTACGTGGCCCACCAGGCCTACTACTCGCTCGTGGGCCGCGACTACGAGTGGGAGCTGATGCCGCTCGCGCAGGACCAGAAGGTGGGCGCGGTGGTGTGGAGCCCGCTGGGCTGGGGCCGGCTCACCGGCAAGCTGCGCCGGGGCGCGCCGAAGCCGGAGCTGAGCCGCCTCAACAACCCCGCCACCGCGGCCGGCGGCCCGCAGGTGCCGGAGGAGTACCTCTTCAAGGTCGTGGACGCGCTCGACGCCGTGGCGCAGGAGACGGGCAAGACGGTGCCGCAGGTGGCGCTCAACTGGGTGCTCCAGCGGCCCACCGTGTCCAACGTCATCATCGGCGCGCGCACGGAGGAGCAGCTCCGCCAGAACCTGGGCGCCGTCGGCTGGAACCTCACGCCCGCGCAGGTGGCCACGCTGGACGCCGCCAGCGCCACCCCCTGGCCGTACCCGTACTTCCACCAGCGCCAGTTCCACGAGCGCAACCCGTTCCCGGTGACGTGAGCGCGGTGTGAAGCAGGAGGCGGCCAGGGCCTGGGTCCGGCCGCCTCCGTCCTGGGGGCAGATTCGCTGCCTCCCGGGGCGATGCACCTCACGCAAGAGAACACTTCGCTTCGCGTGGAGGCGCGCTCGCCCATGTCCCTCAAGGAATACAAGCCCGGCAGTCCCTTCCCCGGTGTCATCGGCCGCACCTGGGAGCAGTCGTCCCCCGCGTGGCCCTCGCCCCTGCGCTCGAAGCCCGGCGCGCCCAACGTCCTGTTCATCATCCTGGATGACACGGGCTTCGGGCACCTGGGCTGCTACGGCTCGCCCATCCGCACGCCGAACCTGGACCGGCTGGCCAGGGGCGGGCTGCTCTACAACAACATGCACACCACCGCGCTGTGCTCGCCCACGCGCTCGTGCGTCCTCACCGGCCGCAACCACCACTCCAACGGGATGGGCACCATCACCGAGACGTCGCTGGGCTACCCCGGCTACAACGGCACCATCCCCTTCGAGAACGGCTTCCTCTCCGAGATGCTGATGGAGGCCGGCTACAACACGTATGCCATTGGCAAGTGGCACCTGACGCCCGCGGAGCAGACGAGCGCCGCCGGGCCGTACTCGCGCTGGCCGCTGGGCCGCGGCTTCGAGCGCTTCTACGGCTTCCTGGGCGGGGACACGCACCAGTACTACCCGGACCTCGTCCACGACAACCACGCCATCCGCCCGCCCGGCACGCCCGAGCAGGGCTACCACCTCACCCCGGACCTGGTGGACCGCGCCATCGACTGCATCGCGGACACCAAGCAGGTCGCGCCCGACAAGCCCTTCTTCCTCTACTTCGCCACGGGCGCCATGCACGCGCCCCACCACGTCCCGCGCGAGTGGGCGGACGCGTACGCGGGCCAGTTCGACGACGGCTGGGACGCCTACCGCCAGCGGGTGTTCCAGCGGCAGTTGGAGCTGGGCGTGGTGCCGCCGGGCACGCAGTTGTCGCGGCATGATCCGGACGTGCAGGAGTGGGACTCGCTGCCGCCGGAGGAGAAGCGGCTCTACGCGCGGATGATGGAGGTGTTCGCGGGCTTCCTGGAGCACACGGACCACCACATCGGGCGGCTCTTGCGGTTCCTGGAGGACACCGGCGAACTGGACAACACGCTCATCATGGTGCTGTCGGACAACGGGGCCAGCGCGGAGGGCGGGCCGCACGGCTCCGTGAACGAGCTGAAGTTCTTCAACAACGCGCCGGAGTCGCTGGAGCAGAACCTGGCGGCCATGGAGGACCTGGGCGGCCCGAAGCACTTCAACCACTACCCGTGGGGCTGGGCCTGGGCGGGGGACACGCCGTTCCGCCGCTGGAAGCGGGAGACGTACCGAGGCGGCACCACCGACCCGTTCCTCGTCCACTGGCCCCGGGGCATCGAGGCGAAGGGCGAGGTGCGCACGCAGTACGCGCACGCCATCGACATGGTGCCCACGGTGCTGGACTGCCTGGGCCTGGAGCCGCTGGCGGAGATCCGCGGCGTCACCCAGTCACCCATCGAGGGCGTCAGCTTCCGGCACACGTTCAACGACGGGAACGCGCCCAGCCGCCACCGCACGCAGTACTTCGAGATGTTCAGCTCGCGCGCCATCTACCACGACGGCTGGCGCGCGGTGTGCCCGTTCCCCGGCCCGTCCTTCACGGAGGCCCAGGAGGGCTTCGGCGAGTCCATGCTCGACGAGGGCCGGCTGCGCGAGCTGGATGAGCGCGGCTGGGAGCTGTACCACGTGGCGGAGGACTGCTCCGAGACGCGGAACGTGGCGCAGGAGCACCGGGGCAAGCTCATCGAGATGATCGCCCTCTGGTACGCGGAGGCCGGGCGCTACCAGGTGCTGCCGCTCGCGTCGCCCACCCGCGCCGTGTTCGCGCTGGAGCGCCCGCAGCTCACGAAGGACCGCACGCGCTACGTGTACCGGCCGCACACGTCCCCCGCGCCGGAGAACGCGGCGGTGCACGTGCTCAACCGGCCCCACACCATCACCGCGGACGCGGAGGTGACGCGGGACACGCAGGGCGTGCTGCTCAGCCACGGCGGCCTCACCGGCGGCTACACGTTCTTCATCCAGGACCACAAGCTGCACTACGCCTACAACTACCTGGGCGAGCAGGAGTTCCACATCGAGTCGGCGGTGGACGTGCCGGAGGGGCGCTCGGAGCTGAGGTTCGAGTTCGAGCCCACCGGCGAGCCGGACCTCAAGGTGGGGCGGGGCACTCCCGGACGCGGACGGCTCTACATCAACGGGGACCTGGTGGCGCAGAGCACCATCGACGCGACCATGCCGGTGGCCATCAGCCTGGGGGAGGGGCTCACCTGCGGTCGGGACGAGAGCTCCGCCGTCAGCCAGCGCTACCAGGCGCCCTTCGAGTTCACCGGCACGCTCCACGAGGTGACGGTGGACGTCGCCGGCAGGCACGTGCGGGACACGCAGGCCGAACAGAAGGCGGCCCTGGCGAAGCAGTGAAACGAAGAAGGCCCGGACGGGAGCGCGAGGGCTCCCGTCCGGGCCTGGAGCTTCAGGGGATTACTTGGTCACGCCGACGGCGGTCCAGGCCTCGGCGACCTTCTTCGCCTCGACGGAGTCCTTGCCGTACAGGTCCGTGGCGGCCTTGATGGTGGCGGCGCGGGCCTCGGAGAAGTTCGTCTGCGGCGTCATGTACGTGGTGAGCGCGCGGCCGAAGACCTTGAGGCTCTTGTCCATGCCGATGCCGTCCTTCACCTCGATGCCGGACGTCTTGTTCTTGCCGCCCTCGGTGAGGAGGAAGAAGGCGTTGTTCGCGATGCCGCTGGAGCCGTGGACCTCCGTCATCTTCGGGTAGTTCTTGTAGTTGTCGATGGAGTAGCCGTCCGCCGTCGGGTCGTTCATGTAGCGGAGGGCGTCCGTGTTGTCGCCGTTCTTGGGCGTCCACGCGTCCTCGCCCACGGCCCAGTCGAACTTCACCGCGCCGTTCTTCTGGCTGGCGTACCACTCCACGCCCGTACCGATGATGTCGCTGAAGGACTCGTTGAGGCCACCGGACTCGCCCTCGTACTCCAGGCCGGCGGTGCGCTCCGTGAGGCCGTGCGCGATTTCGTGGCCGGCGATGTCCAGCGTGGTGAGCGGGCCGGAGTCCACGCCGTCGCCGTCGCCGTACTGCATCTTCTCGCCGTCCCAGAACGCGTTCACCAGGTTGTTGTCGGTGTGCACGTAGTTGATGAGCTTCTCGCCCTTGCCGTCGATGGAGTCTCGGCCCAGGACGTCCTTCATGAAGTCGTACGTCATGGCCGCGCCGTAGTGCGCGTCCACGCCCGCCTGGGCGCGCGTCGGGTCGCCCTTCTCACCCCAGACGTCGTTCTTGTCGGTGATGGCCGTGGTGCCGGACGCGTTCGGGCGGTTCTTCGCGTCGTAGGTCACGATGCCCTTGCCGCGCGTCTTGTCCTCCAGCGAGTACGTGCCGTCCTTGTTCTTCGTCGTCTGCAGGTCCACCTTGCCGCTGTACATCGTCTGGTCGTCCGCCACGCGGGCCGCGCCGCCGCCCGTCGTCGGGGCCGGCGTCGCCGGGGTGGAGGGGGCCTGGGTGGACGTGCCCGGCTTCGTGGGGGTGGCCTTGGCGCCCTCGCGGCTCCAGTGGCTGATGGTGTTGTACTGCTTGATGGACGCGCCGGTGTTCGCGTCGATGAAGTAGTTCATCGAGCGCGGCTCCTTGCCGTTGGCCGCGGACGTGTCGGTGAGCGTCACGTGGTAGGCGGCGTGGTACTGCCCGTCCCTGCCCTTGACGATGACCTTCTCCGACGTGGGGGCGCGCGTCGTGTCGCCGTTGAAGTCCTTCTGCGCCACGGCGAGCGCGTCCTTCGCCGTCAGCTTCGTGGGCGCCTTGCCGATGCCCGCGGGGATGTCGGACACGTTGCCCGTCAGGCTGTCGAACTGACCCTTCGCGTCCAGGTGGCCGATGATCTGCTCACCGGCGACCTTCACGCCCTCGTGCATGCGGTCCATGCGCACGTGCGTCATGCCCAACTGGTCGCGCTCCACGGTGCGCGGCGCGAACGACGTGCCGCCCGTGACGCCGGACAACTGGGGGTTCTTCTGGTTCACGTACGCCACCGTCTGCTGGATGGCCTGCTGCGCCTGGGGGCTGGTGAGGTCCACCGGGCCCGGCGTCAGCTTCTGGCCCACGCCGTTCAGCGCCACCGTGGCCTTCGCCTTGGAGGGCGCGCCCGCGCTGAAGCTGGACTGCGAGCTCATCCCCACCGGGCCCTGGGGCTTCACGGTGTTCACGGGCTTCGTGTCGGTGCGGTTCTGGGTGGCGACAACGGGCTTCGAAAGGTCGGTGCGCAGGGCCATGGGGGGCGTGCTTTCGGGGGCAGGTGCAGCGGACAAATTGATTCTCGTGTCAGCCGTCCCGATGTTGCGTGTGGGTGCTTGCTTACACGGTCATGAGTGGGCTCAAGCTCATGAATTCACAGGTGAAGTTTTCGTCCTACATACGCTCCAGAATCACATTCCGACCGGTAGGTAGGCGTGTGCGCCAGGGTGTATTTCGGTTCATTTTCGACCGGGCCGCGCACGGCCGTCCACCCACACGCCGTGTCTGGACGCCGTGCATGCGGGCGGGCGAGGGAGGAATCCGGTGCTCGCGCACCCCATCTTCTTCCTCCAGGGACGTTCACCCAGGGGGGAGGGAGCGGGGATGCGCGGGGACGGAGGCGAGACGGTGGCGGAGGGCTGGGTGGCGCCCCGGGGGCGTGCGGCCCGGGGACACCTGCCCCGCCACGTCGCGGGCCTCTTCCGCTTCCAGCCGGGACGGCCCGCGCTGGCCTCGGGGCTGCGCACGGGGTTGGCGCTGGGGGTTCCGCTGCTGGTCTCCGCGCTGCTGTCGCTGCCGGAGGCGGCGTGGGCGGGCATGGCCGGGCTCTTCGTCGCGCTGGTGGACAAGGGCGGGCCGTACCGCACGCGCGCGCGGGCCATGGGGGCGATGACGGTGCTGGGCGCGGTGGTGGGGCTGGTCATCGTGCTGCCCAGCCCCTTCTGGGTGGACGTGGCGCTGACGCTCTTCTGGGTGACGGCGTGCGGCTTCGCGCGCAGCTTCGGGGACACGCCGGGCATCGTGGGCATGCTGCTGGCGAACCTGTTCGTGGTGTCGCTGGCGCTGCCGCAGCGGGGGCTGGAGGCGGCGCTGATGCAGGCGGCGTACTTCGTCGCGGGCGGGCTGTGGTCCATGTTCCTGGCGCTGGTGCTGTGGCCGCTCAGGCCGTACCGCCCGGCGCGGCTGGCCATCGCGGCCTGTTACGAGCAACTGGCGGACGCCGCGGACGCGGTCGCGGGCTGGCCCATGGCGGGGCCCTCGCGGGTGGGGACGTGGGAGGCGGTGCAGCGGGCCGCGCGCATGCGGCGGTCGCTGGAGACGGCGCGCACGACGCTGGGGGCCACGCGCCAGGGCCGGCAGGAGGAGAGCGGCCGGGGCGAGCACCTGCTGGTGCTGCTGGAGGACGCGGACGCGCTGTCGCTCCTGCTCACGGCGATGTCGGAGGCGCTGGACGAGGCGCCGCGCCAGGGCGCGTGCCGCACCGCCCGCATCGAGGCGCAGCACGCGCTGGGCGCGTTGGCGGTGGACCTGCGGGGCGTGGAGGGTTCGCTGGTGCGGGGCACGGTGCCGGTGCCGTCATCGTGGGACGCGGAGCGGGTGACGCGGGTGCTCCAGGCGGACGGGGGGCCGCCGGAGCCGGCGCGCTCGCAGTACGCGCACGTGGCGGGGCTCCTGGGGCGGCTGCGGGAGTACAGCGCGGTGGCGCTGGATGTGGCGTCGCGGCTGGAGACCGGCGGGCCGCTGCCGGAGCGGGACATGAAGCCGCTGGGGCTGGCGCCGGGGCGCGGGCGCTCGGGGTGGAAGGTGCTGCGCGACCACCTGACGCCGGAGTCGGTGGTCTTCCGGCACGCGCTGCGGCTGGGGCTCACCGCGACGGTGGCCACGGCGCTGGCGGAGGGGCTGGGGCTCAATCACGGGTACTGGGTGACCATCACGGTGATTGTCGTGTTGCAGCCGTACTCGGGGCTCACGACGGAGAAGGGGCTGCAGCGCGTGGCGGGCACGTTCGTGGGCAGCGTGCTGGCCATGGGGCTGGTGCACGTGCTGCCGGCGAAGGGGATGATGCTCGTGGCCATCGTGCTGCTGGTCTGCGTGTCGGTGAGCGTGCGGCCGCTGAACTTCACGGTGTACCAGGTGCTGCTGGCGCCGGCGCTGGTGCTGCTCGCGGAGCTTCAGACGGGGGACTGGCGGCTCGCGGGGGTGCGCATCCTCAACACGCTGATGGGGGGCGCGCTGGCGCTGGTGGGCATCCGGCTGCTCTGGCCGAGCCCCGAGCACTCGCGCTTCACCGAGGAGGTGGCCTGCGTGCTGAAGGCGGACCAGCACTACCTGCGCGAGGTGTCGCGGACGCCGGTGCCCACGGAGGCGGCGCTGCGGGAGGCCCGGCGCAAGGTGGGGGTGGCGCTGCTGTCCGCGGAGGCGTCGTTCCAGCGCCTGCTGAGTGAGTGGAAGGGACCGGCGAAGGAGCTGGAGCCGGGGATGGCGTTGATTACCTACGCGCGCCGCTTCACCGCGGCCGTGACGGCGCTGGCGGCGAGCCGCGCATGGCATCAGGAGTCGGACCTGGGGCCGGTGGTGCGCTACGCGTCGGACGCGCTCGAGGAGCTGTCCGCGGCGCTGGTCGCGCGCCGCGTGCCGTCAGCGCTCGAGCGCGAGGCGCCGGGCCTGGAGGGCACGGACGCGCTGGCGCGCACGCAGTTGTCGCGGCTGGTGCGCCAGTTGGGGGTGCTCCACCATGCGGTGGAGCGGATGCCGCCCGCGCTGCGCGCCTCGGAGGAGGGGGCTACGCCCGCTCCAGCTTGACCATCAGCCGGCGCAGGTCCTCGTTCACGCGCACGAAGTGGGAGTTGCCCTTCTCGTCCTCCAGTTGCTTCCTGAGCGCGGGCAGGGACGCCTCGCGCAGCTTCTTCGCCGCGCCGGGCGCGTCCGCCAGCCAGTCCACCGCCTGGATGAGCGTGGCGCGCGCCTCGGTGTCGCGCTCGTTGAGCCGGGCCGCCAGCGTGGGGCCCTGGTCCACCGCCCCGGAGCGCCCCAGCTCCAGCGCCGCGCGCTGCAACAGCGCCGCGTCCGCCTTGGGCAGCCGCTGCGACCAGCAGCCCGCGTCGCCACTGCACGCCTGCGCCGCCTCCAGCACCGCCCCATACCCCTGCAACTGCTCCGCGCGCTTCTTGCCCAGCGCCGCGGCATCCTGGCACCCGTCCTCGCCCGTCTCCTGGCAGTCCGCCGCCGTGCGCGCGGGCTCCGCCGCCGCCAGCTTCGCGAGCACCGGCTGCTCCCGCGCATCCCCCAGCAGCGCGATGCCCTTCACGGCGATCTCCCGCGCGTACCAGTCCCCGGTGCCCGCGGCCTTCTCCAGCGAGGGGAGCGCGTCCCGGCTGCCCAGCAGCGTCAGCGCCCGCACGTACGCGTCGCGCACCGTCGGATCCGGCTCGCCCACCAGCCCCGCCAGCGGCTTCACCGCCTCCTGCGCGCGCATCCTCCCGAGCGCGTCCGCCGCCTGCATCCGCACCAGCGCCTGGATTTGCGGATCCGAGTGCGTGAACGACAACTGCTTCAACAGCGTGGGCACCGCGCGCTTCTCCCGCAGGTCGCCCAGCACCTGCGCGGCCTTCATCGGGTAGCTGGCCGGGTTCACCCCCTGCGCCTTCGCCCACGTCAGCAGCTCCGCGTCCTTGCCCTCCAGCACCGGCAGGAGCGCGTCCGCCGCGGGCGCGCCCAACTGGAACAGTGCGAAGCTGCTCTCCACGTAGAAGGACACGCCCCGGCGCTCCTTCGTCAGCGTGCGCATCAGCGCCGGCACCGCGCGGGGGTCTCCAATCTGCCCCAGCGCCTCGATGGCCTTCTTGTTGAGGAACGGCTCCGCGGCCTCGTCCGTCGCCAACTGGATGAGCGGCTCCACCGCCGGCTTCGCCCTCAGCGCGCCCAGCACCTGGATGGCCTCGATGCGCGTGTAGTTGTCCTTGCTGCGCAGCAAGGGCACCAGCGACGGCACCGCGCGCTCATCCCCAATCCGGCCCAGCGCCCCCACCACCGCCTTGTTCACCTGCTGCGCCGGCACGTCCGCCGCGCCAGGGTCCAGCGCCGCCGTCAGCGGCTCCAGCGACGTCGGGTGGTGCAGGTCCCCCAGCACCCGCGCCACCGCCGCCTTCACCTCCGGCCGGCGCTCCGAGGACAGCCTCGCGTGCAGGAAGGGCAGGAACTGTTCATTGGCGTTGCCGGACGTGCGCAGCGACTCAATCACTCGCACCTTGTCGTCGGGGCGCTTCGCTCCCTCCAGACTGGACTGCCAGTACTCCGGCGTCTTGGGGTCCTCCTTCTTGCAACCCCCCAGGGCAAGGCAGGACACGGCCAGGGACAGGGCGACGAATGAGCGGGACATGGGGCTCCTTTACGTCCGAACGTCTGGGCTTCCGTCGGGTGTAGACCTGTCCACACGAAGGACGCAAACCTCCCCCACCTCCTGGGGTACGCTGGTCAACGACATGGCCCCTGCCGAAGACAGTCGTAACGCGTCGCGTCCGACCATCGTGCGCCGGACGTACCTGCTCGACCGAGAATTCCAGCTCAAATACATCCTGCTGCTCACCGGCATGGGCGCCGGCAGCATGCTGCTGTTCGGCGTGCTGTCGCAGCAGGTGCACCGGATGTCCGCCGAAGGGGGCCTGTCCGGCGAGGAGACGCTCTGGTGGCTCACCGGCGTGGCCACCGTGGGCCTGGGCATCGCGCTCGGGCTGTTCGGGCTGCTCTTCACGCACCGTGTGGCGGGCCCCGTCCACGTGATGAGCCTCTACGTCGCGGCGCTCGCGGCGGGCCGCTATCCGCGCCTGCGTCCGCTGCGGCGCAAGGACGAGCTGCGCGCCTTCTTCGCGCGCTTCAGCGAGGCGGTGGACCGCATCCGCCAGCGCGAGGCGGACGAGGCGCTGGCGCTGGAGAAGGCGCTGGACGTGCTCAAGGACGTGGCCACCACCCCCGAGGCGCGCGAGGCCCTGTCCACGCTGGAGGCGCTGCGCGCGCGCAAGCGCCAGGCGGTGGACACCTCCGCGCCGCCCGCCACCTTCAAGTCCGTGGCCTGACGCCATTCCTTCTTCCACACGGGATTTCCCTCACATGAGCAGCCGACCCCGCATCGTCTTCATGGGCACGCCCGAGTTCGCCGTGGCCTCGCTGGAGGCCTGCTTCGACGTGGGCGACGTCGTGGCCGTCGTCACCCAGCCGGACAAGCCCAAGGGCCGGGGCAACGCCGTCACCGCGCCGCCCGTGAAGGAGCGCGCCCTGGAGAAGGGCATCCCCGTGCTCCAGCCGCAGAAGCTGCGCACGCCGCCGTTCTCCGAGGAGCTGCGCCAGTACGCCCCCGACGTCTGCGTGGTGACGGCGTACGGAAAGATCCTCCCCAAGGACCTGCTGGCGCTGCCCGCGAAGGGCTGCGTGAACGTGCACGCGTCGCTGCTGCCGCGCTTCCGGGGCGCCGCGCCCATCCAGTGGGCGATTGAACACGGCGACAGCGAGACGGGCGTGTCGCTGATGGTGATGGATGAAGGCCTGGACACCGGCCCCGTGCTGGCGATGAAGCGGCTGCCCATCGCGCCGGATGAGACGAGCGCCACGCTGCACGCGAAGCTGTCCGCGCTGGGCGGCGACATCCTGCGCGAGTCCCTGCCGCGCTACCTGAACGGCGAGCTGACGCCCCGGCCGCAGCCCTCCGAGGGCATGGTGCTGGCGCCCATCATCGACAAGGAGAACGGCAAGCTGGACTTCACGAAGCGCGCGGTGGAGCTGGACCGCCGCCTGCGCGCCTTCACGCCGTGGCCCGGCGCGTACACGCTCCTGGGGGGCAAGGTCTTCAAGGTGCACCGGATGCGGGCCGCGGAAGGGAAGGGCGCGCCCGGCACGGTGCTGTCCGCGGGGCCGGAGGGCATCGAGGTCGCCTGTGGCGAGGGCTCGGTCGTCTTCCTGGACGTCCAGCCGGAGGGCAAGCGGGTGATGCGCGCGGCGGACTTCCTCTCCGGCCACAGATTGCAGCCGGGCAGTCAGCCGTTCACGTCTTGAGCGCGCCGCCGGGCGCCATGTGGAATCCTCGCGTCATGGAGTCGTACGGATGGGCATGAAGCTGCTGGTGTTGCACGGGCCGAACCTCAACCTCCTGGGCGAGCGCGAGGACGTCGCGGGGGGGCGCCTGACGGACCTGGACGCGGCCCTGCGCGCGAAGGCGAAGGCGCTGGGACTGACGCTGACCATCGTCCAGTCCAACCACGAGGGCGTCCTCATCGACACGATCCACGCCGAGCGCAAGAACGTGGAGGGCATCCTCATCAACCCGGCGGGGTACTTCACGTCCTACGCGCTGAAGGAGGCGCTGGAGGCGGTGGGGCTGCCCGCCATTGAGGTCCTGCTCAAGCCGCCCGCCCGCGAGTCCGTGGTGGCGGAGGCGTGCGCCATGCAGGTGCTGGGGCTGCACGGCTTCGACCCGTACATCCAGGCCCTGGAGACCTTCGCGAGCGGCATCTTCCACCCCGCCATCCCCGGGCCGGTGAAGACGCTGGGCCGCCGCAAGAAGGGCGCCGACGCGGACGACGACTCCCGCCCGAAGCCCAAGCTGGTGGGCCGCGTGCACCCGCTCAAGAAGGACGACGCGCCGGAGCCCACGCCGCTGGCCGCGCCCGCGCGCTCGCTGCGGCGCACGGCGGAGGCCGGGGGCCCGCTGAAGACGCTGGGCCGCAAGTCCGTGCCCACGGTGGTGAAGGCGGACGGCAAGCCGGGCAAGACGCTGGGGCGCGCGGCGAAGGGCGGCGCCACGCCCGCGTCGGACCTGCTCACCCGGGCGCTCGTGCGCCAGAAGATCGCGGACCGGCTGGCCGGACGGCTCAGTGAAGCGGAGCTGGCCACCTGGGCCCGCGCGAAGTATCAGCAGGTCCAGCGTGGTGAACCGGCGGAGAGCGGCCACCGCGAGCTCCTGGAGGACAGCCTCCAGAGCCTGACCCTGTCCCATCTGCCCGCGACGCGGATGTCGGACGAGCAACTGGTGGACCTGATGACCCGGCTGGAAGAAGGATGAACGCCCGTATCCTCGCCATCAACATCCTCGCGCGCGTGCGCGCCACGGATGCCTACCTCAACGTGGTGCTGGACACGGTCCTGTCGGAGACGCCGCCCAAGGACCCCCGCGACGCGGCGCTCGTCACCGAGCTGACCTACGGCGCCACCCGCCGGCAGCTCGCGCTGGACTACGCCATCACCCGCTTCGCGGACCGCAAGCTGGACGCGCTGGAGGACAAGGTCCTGGCCGCCCTGCGCGTGGGCGCCTACCAGCTCTTCCACACCCGCGTGCCCGCGCGCGCCGCCGTGGCGGAGACGGTCCAGGCCCTCAAGGACGTGGGGCTCGCGCGCGCGGCGGGCTTCGTCAACGCCATCCTGCGCAAGCTGTCCGAGCTGCCCTCGCCGCCCTTGCCCTCCCAGAAGGACCCGGTGGAGTACCTGTCCGTGCGCGAGAGCCACCCGCGCTGGCTGGTGGAGCGGTGGATCCGCCAGTTCGGCCGCGAGCGCGCGGAAGCGATGCTCGTCGCCAACAACACGCCGCCCGCCGTCGTCATCCGCGCCAACAGCGCCAGGGTGACGCGCGACGCGCTGCTCGCGCAGTTGAAGGACGTGGGCGTGGACGCGCGCGCCACGGAGGCCTCGCCCGTGGGCATCATCCTGCCCTCCGTGGGCCGCGTGGAGGACGTGTACGGCTACTCCGAGGGGCTGTGGCAGGTGCAGGACGAGGCCGCGCAGTTGGTGGGCGTCTACGGCGCCATCCCGGAGACGGCGCGCGTGCTGGACGCGTGCGCGGCGCCGGGCGGCAAGGCCTGTCACCAGGCGGAAGGCCACGACGTCGTCGCGGTGGACCTGCACGCCAACAAGCTGCGGAAGATTGAGGCCGAGGCCCGGCGCCTGGGGCTGTCCGGCCGCCTGAAGGCCTACGCGCACGACGCCTCCGAGCCGTTCCCGGAGAGCTGGGGCGAGTTCCACGCGGTGGTGGTGGACGCGCCGTGCTCCGGGCTGGGCACGCTGCGCCGGCACCCGGAGCTGAGATACCGCCGCAAGGAGGAGGACGTGGCCCGGCTGGCCACGCTCCAGCGGCGCATCCTGGAGAACTGCCAGGAGGCGGTGCCGCCCGGCGGCCTGCTCGTCTACGCCGTCTGCACGCCGGAGCCGCAGGAGGGGCAGGACCAGGTGGACATGTTCCTGCGCAGCCACCCGGAGTGGACGGCCGAGCCGCCCGTGCTGCCCGGCCTCAAGCTGCCGCTCGCGCAGGCCTGGCTGCGCACGCTGCCCGGGCCGGAGGGCTACGACGGCTTCTTCGCGGCCCGGCTGCGAAAGCTCTACTGAAGCGCCGCCGGGGCTTCAGTCGTCCTGCGGAATCTGGGCGGCCTGCTTGAAGGCCTCCAGCACCGCGGCGGACGCGCGGTCCAGGTACTTGCCCTTGCGGATGAGCAGGCCGATGGGGCGCGACACCGGCCCCTCCGCGAAGGGCTTCGCCACCAGCGAGCCGCCCTTGATCTCCGCGTGGGCCGTGGCGATGGGGAGGATGGCCACGCCCAGGCCCATCTCCACCGCGCGCTTGATGGTCTCCACGTTGTCCATCTCCATCACCGGCGTGATGTCGATGTTCTTCTCGCGGAACAGGCGGTCCAACGCCTTGCGCGTGGGAGCTTCCCGGTCGAAGGCGATGAAGGGCACGCCCGACAGCGCGGTGAGGCTCACCTTCGCCTTGCTGGCGAACGCGTGGTTGGTCGCGCAGACCACCGCCAGCTTGTCGTCGCGGAAGGGCAGGATGTCCACGCCCGCGCGCGGCTGCGGATAGGCCACGATGCCAATCTCCGCCGCGCCCAGAATCACATCGTCGTAGACCTGATCATTGCGCCGGTAGTTCAGGCGCATGTTGACCTTGGGGTGCGTCTTCAGGAGCTGCTTCTGCACCACGTTCAGCTCGTGCAGACCCACCGAGTAGATGGTGGACACGGTGGTCGCGCCCTGGACCTCCGTGGCCTGCTCGCGGATCTCCTGCTCCACCTCCGCGAAGCGCGCCAATATCTCCTTGCAGCCCCGGAACAGGCGCTCGCCCGCCGGCGTGGGCGTCACCTGCCGCGCGCTGCGCGAGAGCAGCTTCTGCTCGTAGCGGTTCTCCAGCGCGCGAATCTGCTGGCTCACCGCCGACTGGGTCACGTGATTGAGCTGCGCCGCGCGCGAAAACGAGCCCGTCTCGACCACGTCACAGAACATCTTCAACGATTCGAGCTGCATGGGGCGTCTCCTACCCTCAAACCTAATGGCCGGGCCAGTAGTAATTAGTTGACCTACCCCGCATGCGAAAATGGCCTACAGGGAAAAGTGCCCGGCTGCTTGCGCGCCGCGGCGGAATCCTTGGGCTCTCAACCGCTGGAGTCATGGCCGTCCTCGGGTGGACGCGGGCGGGTGAGGGCGAAGAGCGCGGCGCCCAGGGCGACGAGTGCTCCGCCAGAGAGCGTCTGCACGCGGCCCAGGTCGCGGTCCGTCTCATGGAGGAGCTGGCACTCCTGCGGGGACAGGTGGGCGCAGTCCGCGGGGGCGAAGAGGGCCCTCGCGCCCAGCCCGAGCAGCCCCACGCCGCCCAGCATGAGGCCGGCGATGCCCCCGAGCGCCGCGGCGCGCAGGACGGAGGCACCCCGGTGCGAGGGCAGGGAGGTCATGGACCGGGAGGCGTAGCACCGTCCCGGGCCGGAGGGGACAGGGGAGGGTGTCCCGGGCGTATGCTTCCGGACCATGCGAATCCTGTATGGGGTCGTCGGCGAAGGGATGGGCCACGCCACGCGCTCGCGCGTGCTGCTGGAGGCGCTGACGAAGGAGCACGAGGTCCACATCGTGGTGTCCGGGCGGGCGCAGCACTACCTGGCCCAGCGCTTCCAGAACGTGCACGGCATCTGGGGGCTCACCATCGCCTACGAAGGCAACTCGGTGAAGAAGTGGCAGACGGTGCTGCAGAACCTGCAGGGCGCCGTGAAGGGCTGGCCGCAGAACGTGCGCCAGTACTTCGACCTGGTGGAGGGCTTCAAGCCGGACGTGGTGGTGAGCGACTTCGAGACGTTCAGCTACCTGTTCGCGAAGAACCACCGGCTGCCCGTCATCAGCGTGGACAACATGCAGGTCATCAACCGCTGTCAGCACGACCCGGCGCTGCTCGCGGGCCATGAAGAGAGCTTCGAGGCCACGCGCGCCATCGTGAAGGCGAAGCTGCCCGGGGCCTTCCACTACCTCATCACGTCGTTCTTCTACCCGCCCGTGCGCAAGCGCCGCACCACGCTGGCGCCGTCCATCCTCCGCCCCGAAATCCTGGCGGCGAAGCCGGAGGCCGGTGAGCACCTGCTCGTGTACCAGACGGCGACGACGAACACGCACCTGCCCGAAATCCTCAAGCAGTCCGGCGTGCCGTGCCGCGTGTATGGCCTGCGCCGCGACCTCAAGGAGGACGTGGTGGAGGGCAACCTCACCTACCGGCCCTTCAGCGAGGCGGGCTTCATCGACGATTTGCGCACCGCGCGCGCGGTGGTGGCGGGCGGCGGCTACACGCTGATGAGCGAGGCCGTCTACCTGCACAAGCCCGTGCTCAGCATCCCCGTGGGAGGCCAGTTCGAGCAGGTGCTCAATGCCCTCTATCTGGAGAAGCTGGGGTACGGGATGTATGTGAAGGACTTGAGCCTGGACGCGCTGCGGACGTTCCTCGCCCGCGTGCCCGCCTGCGCGGAGGCCCTCAAGGGCTACGAGCAGGACGGGAACGTGAAGATGCTCACCGCTCTGAACGACCAGTTGGCGCAGGCCTACGAGCACCGCGGCCACTGGCGCATGGAGCTGGCGGAGATGGACGGCAAGGCGTAGCCGCCGCCTCCTCGTCAGTGCAGGGACACCTCGTTCTCGTTGTTGCGCTCCGCCGCGCGGCGGCTCATCTCCGTGAGCCAGGAGCGGGTGAGGGGTGTCTCGCTCTGGTGGCCCTTGTGGCGCTCCGGGGTGCTGTCCTGGGGCAGCAGCCGGTTGACGGCGTCCAGCACGCGCGCGGTGAGGTTGGGCGCCAGGGCCCGGCCCACCGCGCCCAGCTTCGCGGGCATGCCCACCAGCGCCTCCGAGTCACCCCGGCGGCACGCCTCGATGATTTTGCGCGCCACGCGCTCGGCGCTCATGGACACGCCCATCATCGAGTTGCTCACGTGGAACCACGCGTACTCCTTCTCGTGGTCCCCCTTGAAGTCCGCGTTGCGCGGGCTGCCGGTGCGGATGAGGGACGGGCACGCCGTCGTCACGCGGATGCCGTCCTGGGCCAGCTCCGTGCGCAGCCCGTCCGACAGGCCCACCAGCGCGAACTTGCTCGTGGAGTACGGCACCAGGTGCGGGATGCTCAGCCTTCCGCCCATGGAGGACACGTTGACGATGCGGCCCTCGCCTTTCGCCTTCATGTCCGGCACCACCGCGAGCGTCGTGTACAGCGGCCCCCACAGGTGTGTGTCCACCGCCTGCTCGAAGTCCTCCAGCGTCATGGACTCCAGCGGGCCCACCATGATGACGCCCGCGTTGTTGATGAGCACGTCCACCGCGCCCCAGTGCTCGTGGACGGCGCCCACCATGGCGTCCACCTGCACCTGGTCGCGCACGTCGCAGCGCAGGGTGAGCACCGCGCCGCCCAGCCGCTCCAGGTCCGCGTGGGCGCGCTGGAGCGAGTCCACGTCACGTCCGCAGATGGCCACGCGCGCGCCCTCCTTCAGCAGCATGCGCGCCATCACCAGCCCCAGCCCCCGGGAGCCGCCGGTGATGAGCACCGTCCTGCCCTTGAAGCTGTAGCGGGGCCGCAGCGCGCGCTGCAGCCCCACGACGGCCCCCACCCCGGCGGCCAGCGCGCCCAGGGAGAAGCCCTTTCGCTCGGTGTGTCGTCGGTCGGCCATGGTGCGACTCTCCTGGAGGGGGAAGGGTGGGCGGACAGGACGCTCAGGGGTTGGAGGCCGCGGCCTGGTCCTCCTGCTCGCGGGACACCTCGCCGTGGAGCGCGGGCGGCTCCTCACCGGGCAGGTCCTTGAGCAGCGCGCGCACGCGGCGCAGGGCGTCCTTGCCGCCGATGCGGTTCTTCAGCCGCCCATCCGTGCCGAAGAGGAGGAAGGCGGGGTGCTTGTCCACGCCGTAGGCGCGGGCCATGGAGCCGTCGTCCATGGCGATGGGGTAGCGCAGGCCGTGCTCGCGCGCGAAGCCCTCCACCTTGTTGGTGTCCCGCAGCTCCGTCTCGTCGTGGGTGACGTCCACGCCAATGACCTTCAGGCCCTTGGGCCCGTAGTCCACCACCCACTGGTTCACGGCCTCGAACTGCTTCGCGCAGTCCTCGCAGTCCATGGTCCAGAAGTGGAGCAGGACGGGCAGTCCATCGAGCTCCGAGACGTGGACGGGGGCGTTCACCCACCCGCCATCCGGGTCCAGGAGCGTGAGGGGGATTTTCGTCGAGGCCATACGGGCTCCCTATGGGAAGTGGAAAGCGCTTCAACGGGACGTGACTCAAGCTATGCATGCGCCACCGGTTGCTCCCGGCTGCGCGCCCGTCCGCTCGCCTGTCCGGCAAGGGCTGTTGGCCCGCTCCGCCCACCGGTGGGCAGGCGGGCATGGAGACCGTGATGCGCATCCCCGACTTCGACCTGGAGCGGTACTTCGCGCGCTGGGAGTTCGCCGCGCCCTACCTCCTGTGCGCCTCCGACGTGGAGGGCTGGCGCATGGCGGACCTGCTGGCGCTCGCGTCGCCGGAGGACCGCGCCCGCTGGGACGGGCTGACGCTCGGCTACACGGAGACGCCCGGCCTGCCCGCGCTGCGGGACGCCATCGCGGGGATGTACCCGGGCCTGACGCCGGAGGACGTCCTCACCTTCGCGGGCGCGCAGGAGGGCCTCTTCGTCGCGATGAACGTCCTGATGGGGCCCGGCACGCACGCCGTCGTCACCTGGCCGGGCTACCAGTCGCTGTACGAGGTGGCGCGCGCCTCCGGCGCGGACGTGACGCTGCTGCCCCTGCGCGAGGAGGACGGCTGGGCGCTGGACCTGGACGCGCTCACCGCGGCGCTGCGCCCGGACACGCGCATGGTGGTGGTGAACTTCCCGCACAACCCCACCGGCTCGCTGCCGGACCGCGCGACGTTCCAGAAGCTGTGCGCGCTGTGCGAGGCGCGCGGCATCCACCTCTTCTCCGACGAGGTGTACCGCCTGCTGGAGTACGACGCGAACGACACCCTGCCCCCCGCCGCGTCGTGCTTCGCGAAGGGCGTGAGCCTGGGCGTGATGTCCAAGGCGTTCGGACTCGCGGGCCTGCGCGTGGGCTGGCTGGCCACGCGGGACCAGGCGCTGCTCGCGCGCTGCCGCGCCTTCAAGGACTACACCTCGCTCTGCAACAGCGCCCCCAGCGAGCTGCTGTCCCTCATCGCGCTGCGCGCCCGCGACCGGGTGCTGGAGCGCAGCCGCGGCCTGCTCACCGCGAACCTCGCGCGGCTGGATGACTTCTTCGCCCGCCACGCGGACACCTTCCACTGGGTGCGCCCGCGCGCCGGCAGCGTGGCCTTCCCCCGTCTGCGACAAAACATTCCGGTCGCGCGTTTCACTGAGTCACTGGTTACCCGCGAGGGTGTGTTGCTGTTGCCCGGCCACGTGTATGGCTTTCCGGGCAATCACTTCCGGTTGGGGTTGGGGCGCGCCAACCTGCTGGAAGCACTGGAGCGGCTGGAACGCTTCGTGCGGGAGGGCGGACTGGACGCGCTGGCGTGACGTCCCCCGCCGGCGCGGTGCGTCAGGTTTTCCACTGACGACTGGACTTTCGGGTTATCGCCTTCCCCTGAAACAACCCCTAGAGTGGTTGTCCCCTCGCCCGGCCTGCGGCCGTGCGCAAAGCCCTCTCATCCCCCCGAGAGGCCAGGAGACACACCCCGATGAAGATGCTGATTGGCGCGGCCGTGACCGCCGCGACGCTGTTGGTGGGTACCGAAGCCGCCGCGACGAACTACACGCTGTGGATCCACGGCCGCAACGGCGGCACGACGAAGCCGGGCAACTACAACGACTTCAGCTACTGGGGGCCGTCCACCACCGCGGCGGGCGTGAACAAGAAGGCCGTCAACTGGAACGGCACGCAGCGCATCGGCGCGGAGAACTACCGCATCCGCAACGCGCTGGACTGCTTCTGCACGGGCAACAACTCCTGCTACATCGCCGTGCACAGCGCCGGTGACCTGCAGATCGGCTACGCGCTGTCGCTGTACGGCACCAGCACGCGGCCGGTGACGGACGCCACGCCCAACGCCAACGGTGAATGCGGCAAGGTGAGCAACGGCACGCGGGCGGGCTGGAACATCAAGTGGGTGGCCGTGGCGTCCGGCGCGGGCGGCGGTAGCGAGCTGGCGGACCACGGCGACTGGGCGGTGAGCGAGCCCCTGGTGAGCGACCTGGTCACCACCACGGCGCGCTCCATGTACAACCACAACGCCACGGCCAACGTGGAGTTCCTCATGTTCGCCGGCTCCAAGGGGACGCTGTACTCCGGCATCCTCCCGGGCCAGGACGACGAGGCGGTGTCCTACCACTCCACGGGCGGCGTCTCCGGCAGCAGCGGCGGGTCCTACTGCAACCCGGGTGACTGGTTCTGCGGCGGCACGCTCAACCTGCTGAAGAACGCGTGCAGCGACGGCCGGGCGAAGTGGAGCTTCCACTCCGTGTACTTCCGCGACGACGGCGAGTCGTTCAACCACTACGCCAACGGCAACTGGGGCGGCATCGTCTCCAAGGTGCGCGAGTACATGGTCCAGTACGCGTACTAGACTGACGGCTTCCCCCGCCCCCTCCGGCGAAGCCCGCTCATGACACGCGAAGACGGCCCCGTCCCCTCCGCCTCCCGGCTGCGCCACGGCCGGTGGTTGCTTGCCCTCGTGCCCCTGGTGCTCGTGGGAGGCGCGTTCTTCTGGTGGCAGGGAAGCGAAGGGGCCGAAGCGCCGGAGGGCGCACCGGAGCCCACCTCCGCTCCGGTACCCGACCTCCGTGAGGAGGCGCGGGCACCGGCGGGGCGCTCCAGCGCGGCCATGGCGGCGGCCGAGCCCGCCGCGCCGTCACTGCTCAGCCCGGAGGCCCGCGAACGCGAGGCCCGCCGCGAGCTGTGGCAGAAGCGGCTGGAGCGCGCGAAGCGCTCGTTGGAATCCTATGTGGCGGCCACGCGCTACCCGCCCGAGTCGCGGCCCAGCCGCGAGCATCCGGATCAACTGGAGCTGGCGGAGCCGGAGCGCACCCGGCCGCTGAGCCCCAAGGCGGCGGAGGACGGCACCTCCGACGTGCAGCTACGGCTCAAGCAGGACAAGGTGTTCGTCGTCGGTGACGAAGCGGTGCTCTTCTCCGTGGCGTGCGAGGACTCGCGCCGGGCGCCGCGCCCGTGCGAGGTGGTGTCCGCGCTGGCGCACGAGGCGGACCACCTGGCGGACGCGGGCGGCGTGCCGGGCGTGCCGGTGACGTTCGTGGACTCGGGCCAGGGCGGCGACGCGGTGGCGGGTGACGGGGTGCTCACCGGGCGCCTGCAGCCGTCGAAGCAGGGCTTCGCGATGTTCTCCGGCACGCTGCGCGTGGTCCTCCGCGTGCGCTCGGGGTCGCTGGAGGACTCGGCGTTCTTCGACGTGCTCTACACGCCCGCGCCGCCGGCCACGTTCACCGGCAGGGTGCGCGAGGTGCTGGAGGGCGGGTCGTTGGATCTCTACCTGCCCGTCCAGGTCCGCAAGGCGGGGCGGTACGTGGTGTCCGGCCGGCTGGACGACGAGGGCGGCGTGCCGTTCGCCGTGGTGTCGTTCAACGAGGAGCTGCAGGAGGGGGCGCAGGAGGTGAAGCTCAACGTCTTCGGCAAGGTCGTCCGGGACGACAAGCCCACGTTCCCGCTGACCCTGCGCGACGTGGAGGGCTTCCTGCTCAAGGAGATGGGAGACCCGGACCGCGAGCTGATGGTCACGCTGCGAGGGCCCGTGCACACCACGCGCGTGTACTCGCTCGAGCAGTTCTCGGACGCGGAGTGGAGGAGCCCGGAGCGGGACCTCTACACCCGCGAGCTGGAGAAGGACGTCATGGAGGCGCAGAAGCAGCTCGACGCCGCGCTCAAGGACACGCCCGAGCCCTGAGCGTCAGGGCCCGGCCGCGAGGGGCTCAGGATTCGAGCGGAGGCGGCGGGGGCGTGTGGGCCGCGTCGACCTCCACGAGGTCCGCGTCCTGCACGTCCTCGACGCCGGGCTCCACTTCGGAGACGGGCGCCTCGCGCCGCGCGGGCGGGAGCGCCGTGCCCGTCGAGAGGGCCTCCGCGTAGGCCGCGGCGTAGGCGGCCTCGGCCTGGACGGCCTCCATCGTGAAGTCGTCCGCGTCCGCGAGGAAGTCATTAGACGACGGGGGGCTCGGCGGCGCATCCGGCGGCAGCGCCTCCGGCCCGCCGTCCTCCAGCGTGGCCAGGAACCCGTCCGCGTCCTCCATCGCGCCGGACGCCTCCAGGCCCTCCGCGTCGCCCGCCGCGTCCGGCGCCGGCGCGTCCACGCCCAGGTCGTCGCCCAGCGCGGCCAGCTCCTCGTCGCTCAGGCTGGACAGGTCACCGGACTCCAGCAGGAAGAGCAGGTCCTCCGCCTCCTGCGCGGAGACGGTGCTCGGCATGGTGTCCAGGTTCTGCAGCTCCCACGCGGCCGCGTCGGGCGACAGGATGTCGGAGGGGTCCAGGGACGGATCCGCCGCGGGGGCCTCCGCGCGGCGCTCCGCCTGCTGGAAGTGGCGCGCCTGCAGGAGCGGCGTGGACGCCTGGGGCAGGCCCAGCCGCTGCGCGTACGCGGGGGCGGCGGCCTCGAAGGTGCTCTCCCCCGCGAAGGTGCGCAGGTGGGGGTTCTCCAGCAGCGCGGCGCGGGTCTCCGGGGCTTCCTCCGAGGAGGCTCCGTCCGACGTCAGCCCCAGGTCCGCGAGCAGCGCGCCGGCCAGGTCGCCCTCGGCGTCCGCCTTGAAGTCGCTCTCGTCGGAGAAGCCCCGCCGCACCGGCTCCACCGGCGTCATGGGCTCCTGCTTCACCGGGGCGGTGACCTCCAGCTCGTTGGAGATGGACCAGGCCCGGGACGTCGAGATGCCAGAACCCACGCGGCGGATGGATGTCATGGTTCTCCTCGGGGGGTGGCCCGCAGGTCGGACAGCTCCTGCATTGTCCGCCGGGGGCGGCGGGAGTTGCTAGGGGGACGCGAGCCATCCCCATTGGCCCCGAGGCCCGGTATCCTACCGGCGCCCATGAGTCCCACCCTGGCCGCACACGTGGACGCCCATCCCGCGTCCTCCCACGAAGTCCGCCCTGGCCTCCAGGGTGTCCCGCCCGTTGAAAAGTCGCGGCGGGACGGGGTGCAGGCGACCGCAACGTCGGTCCTCGGACAGGGGCGTGCGGGGGCGCGGAGGGAACGCGCACCCGGACGTGCTCCAGAGGCGAGAACCCCATGGGGGAACCCCGGCCAGGAAGCGACCGGGCCGTTGGCCTCCCGTTTGCTGTCCGGGAGCCCAGCCAGGAGGCGGTGGTGATGAGATTCGAGTGCGCGGGGCAGACCCACATCGGCCGGCGTCCGCACAATGAAGATGCGTACTGCGTGCTGCCCGAACGCGGGTTGTTCGTGGTGGCGGACGGGCTGGGGGGGCAGGAGGGCGGCGAGGTCGCCAGCCAGTGCGTGGTGGACACCTTCGCGGGGTTCAGCGACCGGTTGGATCGCGACCGCGACGGCACCTGGCCGGACGCGGTGGACCCCGCGCGAAGCCGCGAGGAGAACTACCTGGCCGCCTGCACCGCGCTCGCCCAGCGCACGTTGCGCGTGCGCCGCGTGGGCAAGCTGAAGGAGATGGCCTCCACGGTGGTGGCGCTCGCGGTGGGAGAGCGCAGCGCGGCGGTGGCCCACGTGGGCGACAGCCGCCTGTACCGCCTGCGCGAGGGCCACCTGGAGTCGCTCACTCGCGACCACTCGCTCATCGAGGAGCTGCGCGCCGCGGGGCGCGAGCCGCCCGGCAACCCGGCCAACCTGCGCCACCTCATCACCCGCGCCCTGGGCACGGAGAACGCGGAGCCCACCGTGCGCCGGCTGGAGGCGCAGCCCGGGGATGTCTTCCTCCTGTGCTCGGACGGGCTGTATGAGCCCCTGGGCCCGGAGCTGATGAAGGAGCAACTGCGCGCGCCCTCCGCCCAGGCCGCGTGCGACGCGCTCGTCACCGCCGCCTACGAGGCTGGTGGCCGCGACAACATCACCGCCGTCGTGCTGCGCGTGGCGGCCTGAGCGTCTACCCGCCGCGTCACATGCTGGGAGTGCGTGGGCCCTGGACCCCACAGGTCGGTCCCGACCGCCGACCCGACGCGATGGGTCCGCCTGGACGGAGGGGGAGTCACCCTGCACAGGGACTTCATTCCTTCGCATCTTCCAGGTTAATCTGGGGGCTCCCCCTCGCGTCTCCCTCCCCCCTCCGAGCACCCGTTGCGTATGACGCTCAGCCTTGCCGCGCGCCTGACCGCGGCCCTCACCGCCGTTGTCATCACCCTCACGCTGCTGACCGTGACGCTGCTGGGGCTCTCGCTGCGCTCGCGCGTGGAGTCGGAGATGGCCTCCGCCCTGGCGCGGGACGCGACCCGCTGGCAGGCGTTGAAGGACCAGGAGCTGCGGGTGCTGGCGGAGCTGGGGCGCGTGGCGGCGGCCAACCCCGTGTTCACGGCGGCCTTCGCGGAGGACCCCTCGGAGGCGAACGCCCTGATGACCGAGCACCGCATGGTGCTGGGCGTGGACCTGATGGCGCTGGTGGGCGTGGACGGGACGGTGCTCGCCTCGTCCGGTGAGCGGACGCTGCCGGGCATCGACAAGGTGGTGCGCCAGCAGGGGCAGGTGCTGCTGCCGGCCACGGGCGTGCCCCTGTTCGCGGTGTCGCAGCCGCTGCGGTCCAACGGCGTGCCGGTGGGCTTCCTGGTGGTGGGCGCGGAGCTGGGCGCGGAGGACCTGCGGCGGCTGGAGGACGGGAGCGAGGACCTGGAGGCGCTGCTGCACGCGGGGCCCCGGCTGGTGGCCAGGTCGGTGCACGCGGTCCAGGCGAAGGCGCTGCTGGCCGCGGCGGGCGCGGGCGGGGCGAACGGCGCCGAGGTGGACGTGGGCGGCGTGTCGCTGCACGTGTCGCGGGTGGACGTGGGCGAGGGCCTGGAGCTGGTGCTGGCGCGCGGCGCGCAGGCGGAGTGGGCGCGGATGCGCTCCACGCTGATGGCGGTGCTGGGGCTGGGGCTGCTCGTGGCGCTGGTGGCGGGCGGGGGCGTGTTCCTGCTGGTGCGGCGGATGATGGCGCCGCTGGGCGCGCTGACGGCGGCGGCGGCGCGGGTGGTGGCGGAAGGGGACTTCAGCGGCACGTTGGACATCCACTCCCAGGATGAGATTGGCCAACTGGCGTCGTCCTTCGGGGACATGATGGCGCGGCTGCGCGCGGTGCTGATGGCGCTGAAGAACTCCGCGCAGGAGCTGGAGGCGACGGCGCTGGAGCTGGCGAACTCCGCGTCGGACCAGAACCTGGCGGTGACGCGGCAGGCGGCGGCGCTGCACCAGACGCAGATCGCCGCGCGGCAGCTCCAGGAGAGCTCGCGGGCGGCGGCGCAGCGGGCCACGGGCGTGCTGCGCGAGGCGGAGAAGGCGGGCGCGGTGGGGCAGGCGGGCGAGTCCGCGGTGGCGGGCAGCGTGGGCGGGCTCACGCACATCCGTTCGCAGGTGGAGCGCATCTCCAACACGGTGTCGGAGCTGCGGCAGAGCACGCGGCAGGTGGGCGACATCACCGGCACGGTGAAGGACCTGGCGGACCAGTCCAACGTGCTGGCGCTGAACGCGGCCATCGAGGCGGCGCGCAGCGGCGAGGCGGGGCGGGCGTTCGCGGTGGTGGCCCGGCAGATGCGGTCGCTGGCGGACCAGTCCGCGACGGCCACGGCGCGCGTGCAGTCCATCCTGGCGGACATCGGCCGCGCCATCTCCGAGGCGGTGCAGACGAGCGAGGGCGGCACGCGCGAGGTGGAGGGCGGCCTGGAGCAGGCGCGCGCGGCGGGAGAGAGCCTGCGCGCGCTGGCCGAGGTCATCCAGAACAACAGCGTGTCCGTGAAGAGCATCGCGGACATGGTGAGCCAGCAGGACGCGGGCATCGCGGAGCTGTTCGCCGCGCTGAGCGACCTGACGCGGCTGGCGGACGAGACGGTGGAGCGCGTGGCCACCAGCGCCGTGGCCGCCGCGCGCCTCACCACCGCGTCCCACGAGGTCAGCAACATCGTGGGCCAGTACCGCCTGTGACGCGGTGAGGAGCGCTACGCCGCCTCGCCGCCGTCGATGGCGTAGGCCGCGCCGGTGATGGGCGCCGCCGCCTCCGACGCGAGGAAGAGGCACATCGCGGCCACCTCCTCCGGCTGGATGATGCGGCCCATGGCGCTCATCGCGGCCAGGGCCTCGCGGGCCTGCTCCTCGCTGCGGCCCGTCGTCTTCGTGATGGCGGCCGTCGCGCCCGCGAACATGTCCGTCTCCACCCAGCCCGGGTTCACGATGTTCACGGTGACGTTCTTGCGCGCGTACTCCACGGACAGCGCGCGCGTCAGGCCCAGCAGCGCGTGCTTGGACGCGCAGTAGGCGGACGTGTACTTCGCCCCGCGCGTCGCGGTGATGGAGCCGATGTTGATGACCCGGCCGCCGCCCGCGGACGCCATGGCGGGCATCAGCTCGCGGCACAGCAGGAAGGGCGCCGTCACGTTCACGGCCATCACCTTCGCCAGGTCCGCCGTGGACGTCTTCGTCAGCGGCGCGGACACGGTGATGCCCGCGTTGTTCACCAGCACCCGGGGCGTCCCCGCCGCCAGCACGGTCTTGCACGCCGCGAGCAGCGCGGGCTCGTCCGCCACGTCCACCGTGAGCGCGCGGATGCGCTCGCCGCCTTCCTTGCGCAGCGCCTCCAGCGACTCCGCCGAGCGCGCCAGCGCCCAGACGTCATAGCCCTCGCGCGCGAACGCCAGGGACACCGCGCGGCCAATGCCCCGGCTGGCGCCCGTCACCACCACGGACTTCGTCGTCTCGTTTGCCATGGCCGGACAGCATAGGGCCAACGCGCGCGGAGCCGGGCGCACGGTGCAGGGCGAAATGCATCATCCGCGCTGCCGGAGACGCTTGCGCCGCGGTCGCCGGGGCAAGGCCTGCTGGCCGCTTCCCGCCGGACGTTCGCGTCCACGCCAGGTCCCCGGCGTTTGACGGCTCCCGCGGGGCGACGTCAAAGTCGCCGCCATGCCCCGCGCCGACATCACCGACCTGTTCCGAATCGACGACCTGCTGTCCGCCGAGGAGAAGGCCGCTCGCGACGCGGTGGCCCGCTTCGTGGACGCGGAGGTGCTGCCCATCATCGGCAAGCACTTCCGCGACGGCACCTTCCCCGCGCACCTCATCCCGGGCCTGGCGGAGCTGGGCGTGCTGGGCGCGAACCTCCAGGGCTACGGCTGCGCGGGGATGAACTCCGTCAGCTACGGCCTGGTGTTGCAGGAGCTGGAGCGCGGCGACTCCGGCCTGCGCAGCTTCGCGTCCGTGCAGGGCTCGCTGTGCATGTTCCCCATCCACGCCTACGGCAGCGAGGAGCAGAAGGCGCGCTTCCTGCCGGGCATGGCGAAGGGGCAGCTCATCGGCTGCTTCGGCCTCACCGAGCCCGACTTCGGCTCCAACCCCGGCGGCATGCGCGCCCGCGCCCGGAAGGACGGCGACACCTGGGTGCTCAACGGCACCAAGGCGTGGATTACCAACGGCGGCATCGCGGACGTCGCGGTGGTGTGGGCGAAGACGGATGACGGGGGCCCGGAGTCCGTGCGCGGCTTCCTGGTGGAGAAGGGGATGCCCGGCTTCAGCGCGCGGGAGATCCCCGGCAAGTTCTCCCTGCGCGCGTCCCACACCAGCGAGCTGTCCTTCCAGGACGTGCGCGTGCCGGACCACAACGTGCTGCCCGGCGTGGTGGGCCTGCGCGGCCCGCTGTCGTGCCTCAACAACGCCCGCGCGGGCATCGCGTTCGCGGTGACGGGCGCGGCCATCGCGTGCTTCGAGGGCGCGCGCGAGTACGCGCTGGCCCGCACGCAGTTCGACGGCAAGTCCATCGCCGGCTACCAGCTCACGCAGGAGAAGCTGGCGGACATGCTCCAGGAGATCGTCAAGGCGCAGCTCTTGAGCCTGCGGCTCGCGCGCCTCAAGGACGAGGGCAGGAGCAACCCCGTGATGGTGAGCCTGGCCAAGCGCAACAACGTGAAGAGCGCGCTCGACATCGCCCGCGTGGCCCGGAGCATCTACGGCGCCAACGGCATCACGGACGACTACCCGCCCGTGCGCCACATGCTGAATCTGGAGAGCGTCTTCACCTACGAGGGCACCCACGAGGTGCACACGCTGGTGCTGGGCAAGGCCATCACCGGCATCGACGCGTTCGGCTGAGGGCGAGCGCGCAACGGCCGGTGGAAGCCGCGCCTCCCCTCGCCCCCGGAAGGGGAGGAGGGGAGGGCACGGGAAGGAACGTCAGGACTGGGTGCCGCCTTCGCCGCTCGGCTCGGACGAAGGCTCGGCGGCGGGGGCCTCGGCGGACGCGTCGCCCTCCTCGGAACCCTCCGCGGCGGCCTCGGGCTCGTCGGCGACCTCCGGCGCGGTGCCGGAGGCCTCGGCGGCCTGCTGCGCCTTGAGCTCCTCGTCGTTCATGAAGCCGACGGGGTTCTCCTTGCGGTTGAGGAAGCGCACGGCCTTGGCGGACAGCGCGTACATCTGCTCGGCCGCGGCGGCGGGCACCAGCGAGTGTTCAATCTGCGCGGGCTCCGGACGCTCCACCACGCCCAGCTCGCCGTCCTCCAACTGCTTGGCCTGCGCGGGGCTCAGCTCCATGCGGCGCAGCTTCCCCTTGCGCGTCATGAAGTAGAACGCCGTCTCGCCCGGCTCCTGGGGCACCTGGGCGCCGAGCACCAGCTCGCGCAGGGCGCGGTCCAGCTCCACCTGCTTCTTGGACTCGGCGCGCTGGTAGGCCTTGGAGCCCGGCATGGGCGGCAGCTTGGGGATGGGCTTCTCCGCGGACGCGCCCGGACGCGCGCTGGCGCCGAACCCGCCCTGGGGGCCGCCCCGGAAGCCTCCGCCCTGGCGCGGCGGACCGCCCGCACCCTGGCGCGGGGGACCTCCGGCGCCGCGCGGCGGACCGCCACCGCCCTCGCGGCGCGGCGGACCTCCGCGGTCCTCGCGGCGCGGCGGGCCTCCGGCTGTCCGATTCTCATCACGACCGCGAGGGGCCGGGGCGCGTGGAGCGCTCCCCCGGCTGTCCTCCTGGCGCCGTGGCGCCGAGGGCGTGGAGTCGGACTTCTTGGCCTGCTCCTCGGAGACGAGGCCCGCTTTCAACAACTTGTCTCGCAGGTTCTGCATGGGTTGGGCGTTCTATCCCTTGCACGGCCGCACGCAAGCCACCGCTTGCCGCTCCTGTCCCCCCCACGTAACTTGCCGCCCCCGCCGTCCTGGTCGTGGAGGTTCCGTGAGAAGTCTGACGAAGTCCGCCGCCCTCGCCCTGGTCCTGGCAGCCACCGGCTGCTCCGACCCCGTCGACAAGGCGGCCAAGGCCCGCATCTTCTCTCCGGAGGACCCGCCGAAGGTGGTGGCCTCGGCGAAGGAGAAGCTGCCGCCGGAGGACGTCGCGGACAACCCCCAGGTGTCCCGCCGCATCCTGGGCATGGACGCCGCGGAGGTGACCGAGCGGCTGGGCCCGCACTCCTTCCAGTCCACCCTCGGCTACGAGTGGGCCGGCCCGAACGGGAACACCCCCGTGAAGCTCACGGAGACGCGCTCCTTCCGCGCGGGCCCCGGGGGCGTCAACGGCGACTTCCACGGCATCCTGGAGAACTCCCGGGACCAGGGCCTGGAGGTGATGCGCGTGAAGGGGCAGGTCTTCGCCCGCAACCGCTACGGCCCGTACCGCCAGCGCCTGCGCGACCGGGGCATGGCCGAGCGCACCCGCACGGAGCTGACGGGCGCCATCCGCGACTTCGACAGCCTCTTCCAGGGCCGCATCAAGCTCACCCCCGCGGGCACCGTCACCCACGAGGGGCGCACCGCGTGGAAGTACAACGTGTCCCTGGGCGCCCCCCAGGAGGGCGGCACGCCCCAGAAGCTGCCCGCGGCCTTCACGCCCAAGAACGCGGACGAGACGACGAAGCGCCGCGCCAACTTCTTCGCGCACCGGCTGCCGCGCTCGCTGGAGGGCGAGGTGCTGGTGGACGCGGCCACGTCCGTCGTCCTCAAGGCCCGGCTGGACGGGCGCATCGGCGTGCCCCAGGAGAAGACCCCGGAGGCCGCGGAGCTGCGCATGACGCTGGAGTCCGCCCTGACGGAGATTGGCAAGGACCCCCAGTTGCAGCCGCCGCAGGACTTCCTGCCGGACGCGGACAAGCCCCAGGGCATCGCGGACGCGCTGGACCACTTCGGCATCCCGCGCAACAAGGCCGGCGACTCGACCGCCACCCCGGGCGCCACGCCCGGCGCCCCCGACCCGGAAGACGAGGGCGAGGGCAACTGACGCACCCCGCCGCGCCTCGCCGGACCTCCAGGCCCCCGGAGGCTGTGACGGCCGTGTCCTGCACGGGCCTCCACCTCCGCGCGCCCCTTCCTGTAAGTGCCTGACGCGGCTGGGGAACCCCCCTGGCCCTGGCCTTGCTCTCACGGGAGGCCATGTTCCGCACCGCCCTCCCCCTGGCGTGTGCCGGGCTCGCACTCCTGGCGACCCCGGCCCACGCCGAACCCGCCCGCAACCTGGGCATCACCGTCGCCCCGCTGGGGGCCTACGTGCTCCAGGGCGACGCGGAGGCGGAGTCCACCATGGGCTACAGCGCGGGCCTGGGCTGGGCGTACCGCAAGCCGGGGGCGGTGCTGGAGGTGGGCGGCCACCTGGCGTCCAGCCGGCACCTGACGGAGGTGACGCCCATCTCCGTGCGCGTGGTGCCCCTGGGAGACACCCGGGTGCGGCCCTTCCTGGGCGTGGGGGCCAGCATGCTGGTACCCCACTCACGGCCCCAGCCGGTGGCCCCGGACGCGCTGGGCAGCCGCGTGCTCCAGGTGGGCCTCGAGCTGTGCGGCGGCGTGGGGGTGGAGCTGGGGGACCACCTCTTCCTCTCCGCCGAGGCGCGCTACCAGAACTTCTCCGCCAGGGGCTCCCCCTTCTCCGGGGAGCGGCAGGCCCTGCGCTCCACGTACCTGGGGCTGGGGATGCACCTGTAGCTGTAGCGGGTGGGGCGGGTCGCTACAGACTGGCAGCGCCCTGTTGGAAGAAATTTTGACGGCCCTCTTGCGTCCTCTACAATCCTCGTCGGTTGCGGCCCAGACGCATCTGACATGCTCGGGTGTTCAGGCGTGCACAACGAAGGGAGCGGAGATGGAGCGCAAGGTCGGAAGTAGCACGTTGACCGCGAAAGAGGTCAAGGCGGCGCTGGAGAAGTCCACCACGCTGACGGCCACGGAGGAGAAGGCCCTGCGCATGCGCCATGGCGCGGGCGCTCCCAGCAAGAGCGCGCCGCTGCCCCGCGCCGCCGGTGCGAACGCGGAGCTGGCGGACGAGCTGCTCGTCATCGAGATGCAGTTGATGAAGGCCATGCGCGCGCGCACCGGCCAGACGCGCACCGCGGCCAACGCCTCCAAGGCGCCGGCCCGCGAGGTCGCCCCGGCCAACGCGGCGAAGGACAAGATCGTCCGCGCGCTGCGCGCCAAGAAGAAGTAGGGGGCCGGACTCCCTACTGGTTGAGGATGGCCACGAGGCGCGCTCCCGCCTCGGGCAGCGCCAGCGGCGTGCCCGAGACCTCCGTGGCCAGTCCCTCCGCGTCGGCGGCGCCGCCCCGCGCGAAGAGCCCCTTGAGCCAGGTGAAGGCGGCGGGGTTGCGCCAGAAGTCCTCGTTGAACCGCTCCAGGAGAGAAGCGGTGAGCCGGGTCTCCAGGGCCCAGGCCCGCAGGTAGCGGGTGACGTAGAGCTGCGAATCCACGTCATGCAGGAAGAAGCCCGGGTGCGGCTGCGCGAAGAGGGCGCGGCGCTGGCCGTCGGCGTACTCGTCCGCGCGGTCCGCGGAGGCGCCCTTCGTGGTGAGGGACAGCTCGTAGGACAGCTTCGCGCAGTGGCGCCGCAGCACGGCCAGGGCCTGGAAGGCGGCCAGGCGCACGACGTCCTTCGTCGTGCCGGACGGCAGGCCCAGGTAGCGCTTGAGCCAGGGCGGGGACAGGAGCAGCCGCTCGAAGGTGGCGGCGAAGGCCTCCGTGACGGAGGCGTCGCCCAGGCGGCGCAGCTCCATGGGGGCGTCCGCGTCCACGTGGGCCAGGTGCCACGCGTGGCCCAGCTCGTGGAGCAGGTCGCCCAGCGCGTCCATGCCGCTCCGGGGCTGGAGGACCAGGTGGACCTCGTGGGGCACGCGCACGGCGGCGACGAAGGGGCGTGACGCCTTGCCGGGGCGGGCCTCGTCGTCCAGGCGGATGCGGCCGCCGGCCTCCGGGTGCAGGCCCCAGTCGGACAGCCAGCGCATCACGGCGGGGACGGTGTCCTCGCGGCGGAAGTGCGCGTCCATCCACGGGGCGCGAAGGGCGTGCTGCACGTCGTGGCGCCGCGCCTCGCCGCCGGGCAGCGGGCGCAGGGTGGGCTCCAGCTTGCGCAGCACGTAGGCCAGCACGTCGCGGTAGGCGTCCTCGGTGCGCTTGAGGGTCTCCTCGGCTCCTTCCGCCAGCTTGCCCGCGTCGATGCCGGTGACGTCCTGGCGCAGCGAGGGGTAGTCCGGGAAGCCCAGCACCTCCGCGGCCTGGAGGGCGGCGTCGCGCCGGTCTCCGTAGGGGCCGCGGTGGTCCCAGAGGAAGTTGCCGGCGCCGCGCTCCAGCAGGGCGCGGCGGGAGCGGCTGGACTCGCGCGGAAGCTGCGACAGGGCCTGGGCCAGGGACAGCGTCGTGTCGTCCGCGGGGATGTGGGAGCGGGCCTCCAGCGCGACGACGGCGTCCGCCGCGGGCAGGGCGAGCGACTCCTCCACCTGGGTGGCGATGAGCTCGCGCACCAGAGTGATGCGGCGGATGGCGACGGGGTCGGGGTCGCCCTTGCCCTTCGCGCGGGCGAGCGCCTCGTTGGCGGCGGCGAAGGTCTCTGGCGAGGACAGCTCCGGGAAGGAGGCGTAGAGGCGCGCGACGGGGAGGTCCGGGGAGAGTCCGGCGCCGTAGCGGTACTGGAGGGTGGCCAGCTCGGCGAGGAAGTCATCCAGCCGCGACCGGACGGAGAGCAGGGGGCGGTCCATGGCGGCGCGGAAGGTAACAGGAAGCCCGCGTCAGGGCAGGGAGCACGCGCATAGAGTGTCGCGCCATGTCCTCCGCCCCCGCCGCCTGTCCGCATGCCCCCCTGGAGTCCCGCCTGGACGGGAAGGGCGCGCGATGAAGCGCCGGACGTTCCGGGCGGAGGGGGCGCACGTGGGGCGCGCCCTGGCGGAGGCGGTGGCGGAGGAGCTGGGGCTGCCGGTGGCGGACGTGCGGCGGCTGGTGGACGTGGGCGCCGTGTACGTGGCGGGGCGGCGCGCGCGGGACGGGGCCGTGAAGCTCCAGGCCGCGCAGGTGGTGACGGTGGTGCTGGAGGAGGCGGGGCAGAGCCCGCTGGAGGCCGTGAGGCCCGCGGGCTCCTTGCGCGTGCTGTTCGAGGACGCGGACGTCATCGCGGTGGACAAGCCCCCGGGGCTGAACGCGCAGCCCACGGAGGGCCGCGTGGGCGGAAGCCTGGTGGATCTGGTGGGAGAACACCTGGGCCGGCAGGCGGGGCTGGTGCACCGGCTGGACCGGGAGACGTCCGGGGTGACGGTGTTCGGCAAGACGCCCGCCGCCACCTCCGCGCTGGCCGAGGCGTTCCGGGAGGGCACCGCGCGCAAGCGCTACCTCGCGGCGACGGGGCCGGGGCTGCCTGCGGGCGGCACGGTGGACCTGCCCCTGTCGAAGGACCCGTCGCGGCCGGGGCGCTGGCGGGCGACCCGCGCGGCCAATGGCGTGCCCGCGTGGACGGACTACCGGACGCTGTTCGCGGGTGAGGCGTTCAGCCTGGTGGAGCTGCTGCCCCGGACGGGCCGCACGCACCAGCTCCGGGCGCACCTGACGGCGCTGGGGAGGCCCATCCTGGGGGACTCGCGCTATGGCGGCGCGGCGAGCGCGGGCGGGCTGATGGCGCCGCGGTGCCTGCTGCACGCGCACGCGCTGGAGCTGGGGCATCCGCGCACGGGCCGGCCGCTGCGGCTGGAGGCGCCGGTGCCGGAGGACCTGCGGGCGTTCTTCGAGTCGGCGGGCGTGCGCGTTCCGGAGGGGCCCATCGTGGCCATGGACGCGTCCTGAGAATCTGGAAAACCCGGGCCCTGTGCTGGCGGACAGGGTGCCCGTGTCCCGCGCATCGTGTGTAGACTGGGGGCTTCATGGGTGGCGGGAGACACGGCAAGGGCCCACGGACGCCGGAGCCCTCCCTGCGCGGACCGGAGCTGGGCTCGCGAGGAGAGGACGTGCGAGGCGCGGTGGCCCGGATCTGCCGGGACGCGGCCCGGTTGCTCCAGGAGGGGCAGGCGGCGCGGGCGTATTCCGGTCTGGTGTCCGCCAGCCGCTCCCTGCCGATGACGCCCCGGCTGGCGGCGGTGCTGGTCCGGTGCGCGCTGAAGGCGGGCACGGAGCGCGCGGTCATCACCCTGCTGGACGCGGCGATGGTGACGGAGCGGGGCGAGGTGCGCCGCGAGGTCCGCCGCCAGTTGTCGCGGGTGTTGCGGCGCACGGGGCAGGAAGCGCGCGCCGCGGCGGTGCTCAACGGGTTGTTGATGGACGCGCCGGACGACGCCCGGGCCCGCTTCGTGCTCGACGTGCTGCGCGAGCGGGTGGCGAAGGCGAAGCCGGTGCCGCGGCCCCCGGCGGAGGACGACGAGTCCCGGACGAAGACCGTGGAGGTGTCCGCGCTGGCGCTGTCGGATCCGGAGCTGGGCAACACGGTGGTGGAGATGCCGGTGGTGGCGGTGCCGGCCCCGCAGGCGTGGACGCCCCGGGCCGCCACGGTGCAGGTCCCGCTGGGCGAGTGGGCGGAGCCGGCACGGGCGGCGTCGCGAGGGCCGGAGTTCCCCTGGGATGACGAGGGGCCGGGCAAGGCCCGGGTGGTGACGCCGCCGCAGGTCGCGAAGACCGTCGCACGGAGTGAGACGGACTCCGGCATCGGGCCCGTCGAGTCACCCCAGCTCGCTGATCAGCAGGAGGCTGGCGAGAAGGGACCGGATGCGGTGCGCCCTGAAGTCGCGGCGCAAGCACCGGGCGATCCGGCCCCCGAGGGCTCGGGTGCATCGTCGTCCGTGGACGAAGCGCCTCGGGTTGAGAGCGCTGTTGGCGAGGCGAACGCTTCGTCATCCGGGAACACCGCGGATGCGCCTGCGCCCGTCGTTACGCCGTCGAACACCTCGCCGTCCGCGACGGTGCCTGAACACGTCATCACGGCGTTGAGCGCACTGATGCTGTCGGGCCCGGCAAAGGCGCCGGAGCGCGTCGATGCGGCAGCGTCGTCAACGGAGCAGCACGGCGCTGGAACGTCGCCAGCGAGCGCAACGCAGACGCCACTGCTTCCGGACACGGCAGCCGCGTCCGAAGTGAAGGCCGTTGCGACCGAGTCAGCGGTGTCGGATGCGGTGCAGGCATCCGACGAGAAGGTCGATGCATCGACGCCTGTTGCCGCGCCGTTGTTCGAGTCGACGCAGGTGTTCGGCAGGAAGCTCGAGGACGCGCCGCCAGCCGATGCCGCACAGCCCGTATCGCTGAATCCAACCGAGGAGGCACCGGCCTCGACGATGGCGGCGTCCGCGAAGACCGCCGGTCCTGACGCGTCGGCTTCGGAGCGGATGGAGCCACGTCCGCCGGATGCGGTGCTGGTGCCGGGAGCGCCTTCCCAGGCCTTCGACGCGGACGAGTCGACGTCGGAGGTCCTCCCTCCACCTCCGTCCGAACCGGCCGCTGAAGCGGAAGCCAAGGCGCCGAGCGAGGACGCATCGACCGCGAAGAAATCATCCCCCCGCCAGCCGGATGCGGTGCTGGTGCCGGGTGCGCCAGCGATGGCGTTCGACGACGAAGAGGCGACCTCGGAGATCATCCCGCCCGAGCGGGTCGAAGCGGAGAAGGGCGCTTCCGCGTCAACGCAGTCCCGGGACGGGAAGCCCTCCGCTCCGCGACGGGCCTCCGTGCTCGTCCCCTCCACTTCGAAGCCCGGGTTCGACGAAGAGGAATCAACTTCAGAGGTCGTCTTCCCGCAGGAGGGGGCCGCCACCGCCGTGCCCCCGGCACGCACCGCGGACGAGGGCTCGGAGCGGGCTCAGTCCCAGCGCCAGGAGGCGCAGCTCATCGCGCGCAGTGCCTGGCGCGAGCTGGCCCAACTCTACCTCAAGCGCGCGGACCGGGCGAAGGACGCCCCCGAGCGCGCCGAAGCGCTGACGCGGCTCGCGGAGGTGATGGAGAACGAGCTCCAGGACTCCGCGGGCGCCGCACGCATGTACCGGGAGATCGTCGAGCTGACCGGTGAGCGCACCGCGCTGCGTGAGCAGGTCCGGCTGTTGTCGCAGCGGGAGGACGCGTCGCTCGTGCGCCGTGCGCTCGATGACGCGATCTCCCGGGCGAGGACCTCGCGGGCCCGCGCCGTGGCCCTGCTGACGCGAGGCGAGCGGCAGTTGAACATGGGCAACCCCGCGAGGGCGCGCGAGGACTTCGAGGCGGCGGATGCGCTCGTGCCCGGGATGCTGCCGGTGCTCGCGGGGCTGGTGCGCAGCGTCTCCGACGACGAGCGCTTCGCCCAGGTCGAGCGCCTGCGCGCCGCCTGCGCCGCCGCGCCTCGCCGCGCGCCAGATCGCCTGGAGGCGCTGCGGGTGCTCGCGCAGACCGCGGAGGAGTCCCTGGGCGACCTGCGCATCGCGCAGTGGGCCTGGGCGGAGGTGCTCGCGGAGAGCCCGGAGCAGGAACAACCCCGGGAGCACCTGCTGGCGCTCGCGCGCCGTCTGGGGGACCTGCCCGCGCTGAGTGCGTTGCTGCACGCGCAGCTCGCCCGCGAGCCTCGGGGGCCGGCCGCGCGCAAGGCGCACCTGGAGCGGGTCGCCACGCTGGAGGCGATGGGCGACGCGGGAGCGGCCCTGGCGGAGCTGCGCCAGGCCGTGCGCTTCGAGCCGGGGCACAAGGAAGCCTGGCTGCTGCTCGCGGACCGCTGCACCGAGCGTGAGCAGTTCGGCGAGGCCGCCTGGGCGCTGGAGAACGCGGCCACCGCGACGGAGGACGACGAGGAGCGCCAGCACACGTGGGAGCGGCTCGCGCTCTTCTGCCGCGAGGTGCTGCACAACACGGAGAAGGCCCGTCTCTACGCGCGCCGCGCCGAGAGTCTGCGCAAGTCCCGCGAGCAGCGCGCCCGTCCGCCATCGCCGGAGCCCGCGCGTCCGGCGCCATCGCAGGCCGTCGGGGTGCCGCCTCCGTCAGTGCTCGTCGCGCCGCCGGTCGCCACGGGACGGGTGCCCGCGGCGAAGCGCAAGGACCTGTCCGACGAGGTGACGTCCAACACGGATGTCCCCTCGTTGCTCCAGGCGGAGGAGGCCTCGGCCGCCAATGCACCGGAGAAGCGCTCGCCCGGAGCGGACCCGAAGGCCGGGGCTCCAGGAGCCAGCACGACTTCGCGCAAGGGGCGCGGCAACGCGGCAGGAGATGAACCCGACGCGTCTCCTGGCAACAAGAAGCGAGGGCGCGCGGGAGCGCGGAGTGACACGGCTGAGCGCGTGTCGCGGAAGGAACCCGAGCGAGGCTCGGGAGCGTCTCCTGGCAAGGCCCCCTCGGGACGGCACGCGTCGGTGGGAGACACCGCCCAGGGAACGGAAGCGCAGCGCCGCCCCGCATCCGGGAAGGCTCCAGTGGGAAGCCCGGTGTCCCTCGCGGATACAGTGCCGGGAGCGGAGGTCGAGCTTCCTGGCAAGGCCGCTCCGGGGCGTCACGCACCGGAGGACACCGCAAAGTCCTCCACGGAAGCCCCTCGGCAACCCAAGGCGCCCTCGGGACGTCATGCGCCGGTAGGTGGTGCCGCACCGTCACCTGCGGAAGCCACGCGCCAGCCCAAGGCACCCTCCGGAAGCCATGCGCCTGTCGGTACCGCCGCGCCGGGCCCAGACGCCGCACGCCAGCCGAAGACCCCGTCCGGTCGTCACGCTCCCGTTGGCGTGTCGGCCGCAAGCACGGACCCCACCCGCCAGCCGAAGGCCCCATCCGGCCGTCACGGCTCAATCGCGAGCACGCCGCCGGAAGCAGAGCCCCCGCGTCGCGCCGCGAAGGCGCCAGCGGAGAGCCCTGTCCCCGTCGCGGAGTCCGCCCCCGCTCCCAGCGGCATGGCACGGGCCGCGAAGCCGTCTCGCGGCGGCTCGGCGCAGGAACCCGGCCCCACGCCGGACGACGCCACTTCCGCGCCCGACCGCAAGCCGCGCGCAGCCGCCACGCCTCCTCGCGAAAGGACCACGGCCTTCGGCGCCGCGCTCCCCCCAGACGCGGAGCCCGAAGCCCCAGCGTCGCGCAAGGCCGCGCCCACCCCCGAGGACAACGCCTCCCGCTCCTCCAAGCACCCGGGCACGCAGGTCCGTGAAGCCCCGTCCCGCGTGGAGCGTGCCCCTCGCGCCGGCCACGCGCCTCGACTCCCGCTGTCCGCCAGCGGCGTGGAACCTCCCGCCGCCCCCCGTGCCCCGCTGTCCGCCAGTGGCGTGGAACCTCCGGCCCCCGCGCCGCGCGCCATGGCCGGAGCCTCGCGCCCCGTCGCCCCTCCCGCGAAGGGCCGCGGCGCTCCCGAAGCCCCGCCCGACATCCCGCTCCTCAGCCAGATTCCGTCCGAGGACGAAGACGAGGACGCCCAGGAGCTCGGCGCCGGGCCCGTGGAGGCCACGAGCGTCATCGCGTGGGAAGCGCCTCCCGGCCGCATGGACCCCGTGCGCCGCATCCACCGCGCCGGCCGCCCCGAAGGCACCGTCTCCGGCCCGGCCCCCACCACGCGCCCCCAGGCCCAGGGCCGCCCCACCGTCGGCTCCACCGAGACCCGCGAGACGCCCGCCGCCGTCCCGGACCCCGCGCCCCCCGCGGACGCGACCTCCGCGGAGCCGCTCGTCTTCAAGCTCGTGCGCGAGCGCCCGCTCGACCCGAAGCCCTACCGCGGCCTCGTGGACCACTTCGACCAGCGCGGTGACGTCACCCGCGCCGCGCTCATGCGCGAGCTCGCGGACGCCCTGGAGGGCCGCGACGTCCCCGCGCCCCGCGTGCAGCGCGCGCCCCTCACCCACCAGGAGCGCGCCGGCCTGCGCCACCCGGGCCTGCGCACCCCGTCCGGCGAGCTGCTCGCGTGCGTGGGCATCGCGCTGTGCCGGCTGTTCCCGTCGCCCGCGCGCATCGCCAACACCACGGAGCCCCTGCGCGCCTCCTCCGGCCCAGGCGCTGGCGCCGTGCTCGACGCGCTCAACGGCGCCGCGCGCCTTTTGGGCGTGCCCCTGCCGGAGCTCGTCGCGGGCGACGACGACAGCGCCAACATCACCCCGCTGCACACCACCGCCCCGCGCCTCGTCGTGGGCCGGCTCCTCGTGCAGCAGCCCCCGACCAACGCCGAGCTGCGCTTCCACGCCGGCCGCGCCCTGTTCTCGCTGTCACCGGACCTGCTCGCCCTGCGCGCCCTGCGCAAGGACCACCTGCTGCGCGCGCTCGCGCTCCTGTCCTCCGTCCTCAAGAACCCCAAGGACGCCGGTGACGACGCCCGCGTGGTGCGCGAGTCCCTGTCCCCCAGGGCCCTGGAGCGCGCCGCCCTCCTGATGGAGCCCGGCACCCGGGACTTCGACGCGAGCCTCCTCGTCGCCGCCGCGCGCGACTCCGCCAACCGCGCGGGGCTCGTCGCCTGCGGAGGCCCCGGGCCCGCGCTCACCGTGCTGCGCGCGCGCCGCCCCCACGACTCAGAGCTGGAGGAGCTGGTCCGCTTCGCCGCCTCCGAGCGCTACCTCGCCCTGCGAGACGCCTCCGAAGCCGGCCGGGGCCGCTGACGCTTCAGTTCACCAGCAGCCGCAGCGTGAGCGACAGCACGCGCCCGTTCAGCCCGCCCAGGTCGTGCTGGTACGCCAGGTCCACGCCGCCGCCCCCGGGCGACAGGAAGCCCGCGCCCACCGTCACGCGCGAAATCTTCTGGAAGCCGTCGTACGTGTAGCCCGCGCGCAGCGGAATCGTCTGGTCGAGGATGTACTCCGCGCCGGTGTTGTACGTGAGCACCGCCGAGTCGCGCGTCTCGAAGTCCCCGCGCATGTCGAACGCCACCACCACCGCCTGCCCCACGTAGGCCGCGTGCGCGGAGAAGTAGCGCGTCAGCTCCACGTTCTCCGTGTCGATGAGGTTGTGCCCCGACACGCCCAGCGAAAGCTGCTCGCTCAGCCGCAACAGGATGCCCGCGTCCATCGTGATGGAGTTGGCGAAGCGCGACTGGCCGTTCAGCCGCAGGTAGTGCCCCGACAGGCCGATGAGCAGCGACTCGCCCAGCGGCAGCGCCGCGCCCAGCGTGCTCAGGTTCGCGGACGTGCGCCCCCCGCCGCGCCCCAGCGACAGCCAGTGGTAGTCCACGCCCAGCGCCAGCCGGCCGCTGCTGGAGTCCGCCAGGGTGACGCCCAGGAAGCCCTCCTTGTTGCGCGGGTCGTACGCCCCCGTGCCCTCGATGCGGTAGGCCGGGAACAGCGCCATCGCCGCCGGATTGCCCAGGAGTGCGTCCGCACCCATGCCCGTGGCCCGGAAGGCGCTGCCCATGCCCAGGGACCGTGCGCTCGCGACGTTGCGCAGCTCGTCGGCCCGCTCGGTGGTGGCGGCCCGGGCGATGAAGGGGACCGCGGACAGCGTCAAGGAGAGGGCGGCGAGGATGGCACGGAGCGGCATGGGGCCAGGGAATCTATCCGGCTTGCTGGGGTTCTGGGCCACCAATAGATTCCCCGCCCCATGTCCTCCACCGACACGAAGGCAGCGAAGCTCATCCGCAAGTGCGTCATCCCCGCCGCCGGCCTGGGCACCCGTTTCCTCCCGGCCACCAAGGCCGTGCCGAAGGAGATGCTTCCCATCGTCGACACGCCCACCCTCCAGTACATCGTGGAGGAGGCGGTGAAGGCCGGCATGGAGGACGTCGTCGTCATCAACGGCCGCGGCAAGGGCGCCATCGAGGACCACTTCGACATCGCGTTCGAGCTGGAGACCACGATGCGCGCGCGCGGCAAGACGGCGGAAGCGGACCGCATGCGCGCCATCGCGAACCTGGTGCGCATCATCAGCGTGCGCCAGAAGGAGCCGCTCGGCCTGGGTCACGCGGTGCTGTGCGCCAAGAGCGTCATCGGCGACGAGCCCTTCGGCGTCCTCCTGGGCGACGACATGATCGACTCGGAGGATCCGGGCATCGGCCAGTTGGCGCGCATCTACCAGCAGCACCAGAAGGCCGTCATCGCGCTGATGGAGGTCCCCGACAGCGAGACGCACCTGTACGGCATCGCCGCCGGCAGGGACCTGGGCAACGGCGTCATCCAGATCGACCACGTGGTGGAGAAGCCCAAGAAGGGCACCGCCCCGTCGAACCTGGCGGTGATTGGCCGCTACGTGCTGCCCCCGTCCATCTTCCCCATCCTGGAGAAGCAGACCACGGGCGTGGGCGGCGAAATCCAGCTCACGGACGGCCTGGCCACGCTCCAGAAGAGCGAAGGTCTGCTGGGCTACAAGTTCCAGGGCCAGCGCTACGACGCCGGTGACAAGGTGGGTTACCTCAAGGCGAACATCGCCTATGCGCTCAAGCGCCCCGACCTGCGCGGAGGACTCCTGGAGTACCTGCGCGAGGTCGTCAAGACGGAGAAGCCGTGAAGCGTCTCATCGCCGCATCCGCAGTCCTCGTGTCCCTCGCCGCCGGCGCCTACGTGCTGCCCGGCGGCTCCATCCTGCGGCGCATGGCCAACGCGCGGGAGGAGAAGCACCTGTCGGCCTTCCGCGTGGAAGGCTCTGTCATCTTCTCCGCCACGGGCGTGGCGGAGGCCGGGGCCGCCCTCAACGTCCCCACCGACCGCCCGGAGCTCCAGGGGGACGGCGTGCTGTCCGTGAAGATTCCGGGCCGCTGCCGCTTCGACGCGAGCTCGCCGGACAGCAGCCTCAAGTCCTCCACCGTGCAGGCCTCCGGCAGGAAGCGCGTGGAGGGCAAGGAGCTGCCCGCCATCTCCGTGCTGGTGGCCCAGGTGTGCGCCAGCCTCGCGCAGGACGCGGGCAGCGTGCAGGACACCAAGCTGGCCCAGGAGGCCTACCTCCAGGGGCTGGGCGTCAACACGAAGGTGACGTCGCTCGCGCGCTTCGGCGGTGAGGTGGCCTACGTCCTGGGAGACCCCGCGGAGGGCAAGCCCCAGTTCTGGGTCTACAAGGACGCCTTCCGGCCCGCGCGCCTGCGCTACGCGGACGCGTCCGGGGCGGCCTGGGATGTGCGCTTCCTGGACTACGCCTCGCCCGCCACCGGCGACTGGATGCCCCGCACGGTGGAGGTGTGGAAGGCGGGCCAGCGCGTGGTGCGCTTCACCGCCCTCAAGGCGGACAACCGCTCGGCGGTGCCGGACTCGCTCTTCAAGTAGCGGCTTCGCTTCGATTCGCTTGCGATGGGCGGGGCTCACGGTGAAAGTCCTGCCCGTTCCAGGACCGGGATTTCCCCGGTTCCTGGCCCGGAGGCGATTCGCATGAAGCTCTATGGCAACCCGATGAGCACGTGTACCCGCAAGGTCCTCACCGTCCTGGCGGAGAAGGGCCACCAGGCCGAGTTCGTCAACATCGACCTGATGAAGCACGAGCAGAAGACGCCCGAGCACATCGCCCGTCATCCCTTTGGCGTGGTGCCGGCGCTGGAGCTGGACGACGGCTTCATCATGTACGAGTCGCGCGCCATCGCCCGCTTCCTGGACCGCACCCTGCCGGGCCCGTCGCTGACGCCCGCGGACCCCAAGGCCTACGCGCTGATGGAGCAGTTCATCGGCGTGGAGCAGTCCTACTTCTCCAACCAGGCCATGAAGATCGTCATGGAGCGCTTCCGGGGCACCAACAACGAGGAGAACATCGCCAAGGGCCGTGAGGGCATGAAGCGTCCGCTGGAGGTCCTGGACGCGGCGCTGGCGAACCGGCCGTTCCTGGCGGGCAATGACTTCACGCTCGCGGAGGTCTGCTTCGCGCCGTACATGGAGTACCTCTTCGCCATGGGCGAGAAGGACACCGTGGCCCCGTACAAGAACGTGATGGCGTGGTGGGACCGCGTGTCCAACCGCCCGTCCGTGAAGAAGGCCCACGGCCGCTAGGCCGCCCGCACGGCCCTCTTCCGCGCAGGCCACCCGGGCCTCTTCCGCACCCTGTCCTCCAGGGCCGGAAGGGGCCCTTCGTGTTTCCCGGGGCAGGAGGCATGTCAGACGCCCGGGGCACAGTGGATCCCGGGTGCAGGACGGGCGGGCCGGGGGAACTGGCGGCAAGAGGTCGGTCATGGAGCAGGAGCACTTCGCGCTGGGTGGTTTTCCCCGGACACAGGGAGAGGCCCCCTCTCGCGGTTCCATTCCGTTGCGGACGCGGCGTACGGAAGTGGGAAGGGAAGTGTCGCAGCGGGAGCACGCCGCTACAGTGCGCCCCGCCGTGAGCGCCACCCCCGCCCAACTCGCCTCTGTCGCCGTGGGCCGTCCCGTGCGCGGGGAGTTCACCTACCTGGTGCCGGAGGCGCTCGCGGGCAACCTCGCCCCGGGGCAGCGCGTGCTCGTGCCCTTCGGCCGGGGCATGGCGCTGGGCTTCTACCTGGGGCCCGCGAACGCGCCCGTGGAAGGGGGCGTGCGGCTCAAGCCCATCCAGCGCGTGCTGGAGGACTCGCCGTCCCTGCCCAAGGACCTCATCGCGCTCCTGCGCTTCACCGCCGAGCACTACCGCTATCCGCTGGGCGAGGTCATCCGCGGCGCGCTGCCGCCGGGCCTCTCCACCGCGGTGGATGAGAAGGAAGCGAAGCCGGACATCCAGTTCTTCGTGGAGGCGCTCGTCACGGAGCTGCCGCCGGCGCTGGCCCGCGCCCCGGCGCAGGCCGCGGTGCTCCAGTACCTCCTGGCGGTGGGCGGACGCGCGCCGCTGGACGAGGTGACGCACGCCATCCCCGGCGCCCGCGAGACGCTGAAGAAGCTGGCCACGCGCAAGTTCGTGAAGTGGGTGGAGGTGACGCTCCAGCCCGGCGTGCGCGAGGGCCTGGTGCAGAACCGCCCGGACCGCCTCACCCCGGAGCAGGCCCTGGCGGTGAAGGAGCTCCAGGGCGCCGTGGACGCGGGCGGCTTCCAGCCGTACCTCCTGCACGGCGTCACCGGCAGCGGCAAGACGGAGGTGTACCTGCGCGCGGTGGAGCACACGCTCGCGCGCGGCCTGGGCAGCCTGGTGCTGGTGCCCGAAATCGCGCTCACGCCCCAACTGGTGGGGCGCTTCCGCAGCCGCTTCGGCGGCGACGTGGCGGTGCTGCACTCGGGGCTGAAGGACCGCGAGCGGCTGTTCCACTGGCAGGCGCTGCGTAAGGGCACGGTGAAGATCGCCGTCGGCGTGCGCTCGGCGGTGTTCGCGCCGGTGGAGCACCTGGGGCTCATCGTCGTGGACGAGGAGCACGACCCGTCCTTCAAGCAGGACGAGAAGCTGCGCTACCAGGCGCGCGACCTGGCGGTGGTGCGCGGCAAGCAGGCCGGCGCGGTGGTGGTGCTGGGCTCCGCGACGCCTTCGCTGGAGACGCTCCAGAACACGCGCTCCGGCCGCTACAAGCTGATGGAGCTGAAGAACCGCGTGGACGACCGGCCCATGCCCACCATCAACCTGGTGGACCTGCGCGTGGAGCGTCCGCGCGAGGGCCAGGTGACGGAAGAGGCGCCCATCCTGAGCCCGCAGATGCTCCAGGCCATGGAGGAGACCGTGGCCAAGGGGCAGCAGGTCATCCTGTTCCTCAACCGCCGCGGCCACAGCACCATCCTCCTGTGCGAGGTGTGCGGCCTGTCCCTCAAGTGCCACGACTGTGACGTGTGCATGACGCACCACCGCTCGCAGAACCGGGTGGTGTGCCACTACTGCGGCGTGGCGTTCCCCGTTCCGAACGCCTGCCGCGAGTGCACCGGCCCGCTGCTCAAGCTCGGCATCGGCACGGAGCGCGTGGAGGCGGAGGTCCTGGAGCGGATGCCGCACGCACGCGTGGCGCGGCTGGACCGCGACTCCGCGACGAGCGCGGAGAAGCTCACGGAGCTGCTGGCGTCCTTCGCGCGGCGTGAAATCGACGTGCTGGTGGGCACCCAGATGGTGGCCAAGGGGCACGACTTCCCGGGCGTGACGCTGGTGTGCGTGGTGATGGCGGACACCTCCCTGGCGATTCCTGATTTCCGAGCCGCTGAGCGGACCTTCCACCTGCTGACCCAGGTGGCGGGGAGAGCGGGGCGCGGGAAGGACCCGGGGCGGGTGCTGGTGCAGACCTACAACCCGGACGCGGAGCCGGTGAAGCGGGTGCTGGCGCACGACTTCGACGGGTTCTCCAAGCAGGAGCTGGAGTGGCGCAAGGCGCTGGCCTATCCGCCCTTCGCGCGCATGGCGGCCGTCCGGCTGGAGGGCGAGCACCCCGAGCAGACCGCGGGGGTGGCGCGCTTCCTGGGGAACCTGGTGGGACGCCACATGCCGCCGGCGTCGGCGGGGGTGCGCCTTTTGGGGCCGGCCCTGGCGCCCATTGCCCGAATCCGGGGCAAGACGCGCTGGCAGTTGCTCCTGAAGGCGCCGACGCATGCGGCGCTCGCCCCATTGCTCGCCCGGTTGGAGGCGGCGTTGGCGGATGTGCCGAATGGGGTGAAGGTCGTCATCGACGTGGATCCCGGGGCCATGCTGTAGACTCCCGGGCTCCCCCATGGGCGCCTCGGTCCTCCTCGTACACGACGACATCGCCACCATCGCCGCCGTCCGGCGACTGCTGTCCCGCGAAGGGCACGAGGTCATCCTCGCGACCTCCGCCGCGGACGCGCTCATCGCCTTTGGCCATCACCTGCCGGAGCTCATCGTGCTCGCGCCGGGCGTGGAGAGCGGCCGCGGGCGCGTGGTGTTGGAGGAGCTGGTGCTGCACCCGGATGGCCACAAGGCGCGGGTGCTGCTGTTGAGCGAGGCCATCGAGGGCTTCAGCGCGCCGGTGGCGCCGCTGCCCCTGGACGGGCCGAGCTTCGTGACGCTGGTGGACACGTTGATCCGCGCGCCGGCGGAGGCGGATGGCTGGCGCGTGGTGGAGAACCGGACGCTGGGCGAGCCGGTGAAGGGCAGCGCTCCGGAGCCGGACGAGGCCTGGCACGCGACGGCGCCGCGCTCGGTGGGCGGAGACCCCGCGCTGGCGAACGCGCTGTTCGGGGACCTGGCGCCGCTGAACCAGACGGACTGGGAAGTGGCGGCGATGACGCGCGAGGAGCGCAGCGCGCACGCCGTGCACCAGCAGCGCGAGCGCAGCATGAACGCCGCGCTGGAGCAGGCGCACCTGGAGGTGGAGTCGGAGGCCATCGCCTCCATCGACTCCGCGCTGTCGGTGGGCACGAAGTCGCAGTGGGCCGGGGCGGCGGAGGGTGACTCCGGCGAGGCGTGGGGCGAGGAGGATCCCGACGCGAGCGTCGGCAACGAGTGGGACGCGGAGCCGCCGAACGCGGAAGGCGCGTTCGAGGGCCGCCCACCGGAGGCGCGCACCACGTTGCGCTTCCCGTTCCCGAACGAGGGGGGCACGGAGGAGGCGCCCGCCGAGGGGCGGCTCGCGTTCCGTGAAGAGCCGCTCACCCCGCCGGGGCTGAAGCCGGTGAAGCCCGCGCCGAAGCTGGGGGACGAGGGCTTCTTCGACGTCGACTCGGACGAGGACGGCGGGGCGGCGAAGGCGCCGGAGCCGGAGGGCGCCGCGCCGCTGGCGTGGAAGGAGCTGGAGCCGGATCCGGAGCTGGAGGCGCGTGCGGCGCCGGGCGGCGTGGACGACTCCGACGAGACGGACTTCGGTTCGGTCGCGGAGGACGTGGCGGCGGAGGAGCGGGCCGCGGCGGCGGGTGCGTCGGAGGCGGAGGACGCGCCCTCGGAGCCGACCGAGGAGGAGCTGGCGGCGGCGGGCCTGTCGAACTGGGACGTGCTGGAGGCGGAGCTGAAGGCCTCCGCCGAGGCGCGCGAGCGGGAGGAGGAGTCCTCCTCGGCCGACGCGAAGCCGGTGGGTTCGGACTGGTTCGACTCCGAGACCGTCGAGGAGGCCAAGGAGGAGGGTTCCAAGCCCCTCCAGTGGACGGAGCCCGCGAGCCCGACGAACGCGGCCCCCGCGAATCCAACCAAGGCGGCGTCGCGTCCGGAGGAGGCCACGGGCTCGCGCGAAGGCGGAACGGCGGACAGCGCCGCGCCTCGCGTGAACACCGAGAGGCCGCTGCGTGTCGCGGCCCGTGTCCCGCTGCGCGCGTCGGGCAAGAGCACCGCGGGCGTCGTGGCGAGCGTGGGTGTCTCGTCCGCGAACCCGGGCGATGCGACCGGCGCGGGAGGCAGCGCCGCGAGTGCGGCGACCGGCGGCACCTCGACGCGTCCGGGCAACGAATCCGGAGTGGGGGCCGGTGGCCGCGCGGCGGGCCTGGGCGACCCGTCTGGAGCTGGGGCGGAGCGGGGCGGTCGCACCGCCGCGGGGCTGAGCGACAAGCCTGGAACGGGTGAACCGGTCAGGGCCGGTGACTTCTTCGAGCATCCAGGCGGCAAGGGCGGAGCAGGGGATGCGACGCCCGCGGGTCCCTCCGCGAATTCGCGCGACGCGCTGGTGGAGCGCGCGAACGCCCGGCGGGATGACCCGGCACTGTCGGCGCCAGTACAGGTGCCCGGAGGTCCGCGGCGGGCGAACGCGACGCGCACCCAGGAGCAGGAGGCCACCGCTCCAGCGCGCACGGATGGGGCCGAGCCGTCGTCGGATCTCGTCGCGGAGCTGGAATCGCTGCGCGAGGAACTCGCGCTGGCCCACGCCGCCATCGAGGAGGCGGAGGCCCGTGCCGCCGACGCGGAGGCCCTGGCCGAGTCGGAGCAGTCGCTCCGCGTCGAGCTGGAAGAGCGCATCGAGAGCGAAGCGCGAGCCCGCGAAGACGCGCGGCTCGAAGCGGACGCGGAGGTAGAGGCCCGGAGCGCCGTGGAGGTGCGGGCCGAAGCGGAGGTCCACGCCCGCGCCCGCGCCGAGTCCCTGTTGAAGCAGGCCTCGGAGGCCAAGGAGGCCTCGGAAGTCCAGGCCGTGTCGGCGACGGAGGCCCTCGCGGAGGTCGAGGCGAAGCTCGCCTCCGAGGCCGGAAGCCGTGTGGAGGCGGAAGCCCGCGCGGAGGCGGAGGCGCGCGACCGCCGCGAAGCCGAGGCCCTCGCGGAGATGGCCCGGCTCGAGATGGTCGAGCTCGAGAAGCGCCTCGCCACGGAGGTCCAGGCGCGCGAGGAGGCCGAGCTCCGGGCCCGTCAGGAAGCGCAGACGCGCGAGGAAGCCGAAGCCCGCGCCGAGCTGGAGCAGGCCGCGCGCACGGACGTGGAAGCGCGGCTCGAAGCCGAGATCGAAGCAAGGATCGCGGCCGAAGCCCGCGCGGACGCGCGTCAGCGAGCGCAAGCCGAATCCGAGCAGGCGGAGGGCCGCGACAGCGAGGACGCCGGGCTCCGTGCGGAGCTGGAGGCACGGCGCGCCGAGGCGGAAGCCCGGGCCGAGGCCGAGGCGAAGGCCCGCACCGCCGCTGAAGCGAAGGTGAAGCACTCCGCGCAGGCGCTGTCCCTGGTGGAGGTGCGAGCGCACCAGTTGGCCCAGTCGCTGGCCGAGTCCGAAGCCAAGTCGAAGCAGACCGCGCAGGCGCTGGCCCAGGCGGAGACGCGGGTGCAGCAGGCCACGCAGGCGCTGGCGCAAGCCGAGGCGAAGGCGAAGCAGTCGGCGCAGGCCCTGGCGCAGGTGGAAGCCAGGGCGCAGCAACTGGCGCAGGTGCTGCTCCAGGGCGAAGCCAAGGCAAAACAGTCCGCCCAGGCCGCGAGCCAGGCCGAGGAGGTCCGGGCCGCCGCGGAAGCCGCCGCGGAACGAAACGCCGAAGCCCTGGCGCAGGCGGAAGCCCGGGCCACGAAGGCCGAGGAAGCCCTGGCTGAGGCCCAGGCCCGAGCGGACGACGCCGAAGCGGCGAGGCAGCAGAACGAGACGCGCTTCGCGGAGACCCTGAGCCAGGTCAACGCGCGGATGGAGCAGCTCAAGCAGGCCCGTCAGCGAGCCGAAGCCAAGGCCGCGCAGCCCGCCGAAGCCCTGGTCCAGGCGGAAGCACGGGTGGAGCAACTGACGCAGGCCCTGAAGCAGGCCCAGGCCCGCGAAGAGCAGCTCAGCGCCGAAGCGAAGAAGACCGCCGAACAGCTCAAGCAGGCCCTGGCCGAAGCCAAGGCCCGCGCGGAGCAGCTCCAGCAGCTCCAGGCCAACTCGGGGACCCGAGAGGGCCAGTTCACGCAGGTCCAGGCCGAAGCCCAGGCCCGCATCGAACAGCTCACCCAGGCGCTCACCGAAACAGAGGCCCGAGCGGAGCAGCTTGAGCAAGCACGCACCGAAGCCCAGGCGCGCATCGAGCAGCTCACGCAGGCACGGGCCGAAGCAGAGGCCCGCGAGGAACAGCTCCTTCAGGCGCGCACCGAAGCCGAAGCCCGCGCGGACCAGCTTGCGCAGGAGCGCACCGAAGCCGAGTCACGCATCGAGCAGCTCACGCAGGCACGAGCCGAAGCCGAGTCGCGCATCGAGCAGCTCACGCAGGCACGCACCGAAGCCGAAGCCCGCGCGGACCAGCTTGAGCAGGAGCGCACTGAAGCCGAGTCGCGCATCGAACTGCTCACGCAGGAACGCATCGAAGCGGATGTCCGCGTCGAGCAGCTCACGCAGGCACGAGCCGAAGCCGAGTCACGCATCGAGCAGCTCAAGCAGGCACGCACCGAAGCCGAAGCCCGTGCGGATCAGCTTGCGCAGGAGCGCACCGAGGCCGAATCGCGAATCGAGCAGCTCACGCGGGCACGCACGGAGGCCGAGGCCCGCGAGGAGCAGACCACCCACGCGAGCACCGAGGCCCAGGCTCTCATCGAGCAGCTCACACGGGCACGCACCGAAGCCGAGGCCCGCGCGGAGCAGTCCGCCCACGCGAGCACCGAGGCCCAGGCGCGCATCGAGCAGCTCACGCAGGCGCTGACCCAGGCCCAGGCCCGGGCGGATCAACTCGCGCAGTCCCTCGCCCAGGCGGAGTCCCGCGCCGAACAGTCCACGCACGACGCGGACGAACTCGCCCGGACGCGCCTGGCCCAGGCCGAACAGGCTCGCGCCGAAGCGGAAGCCGCCGCCGAACAGCAGCTCCAGGCCCGCACCGCCGCGGAGGCCCGCGCCCTCCAGGCCGAGCAGAAGGCCGCCGAAGCCACCGCCAAGGCCACGTCCGAAGGCCGGCTGCGCACCGTGCTGGAGGTCCGCCTCGATTCCGAAGCCCGCGCCCGCCAGGACCTCGAAGCCCGCCTCGAAACCGAGTCCCAGGCCCGCACCGCCGCGGAGTCCCGCCTCGCCGCCGAGACCCAGGCCCGCACCGAAGCCGAAGCCCGCGCCCGCTCCGAATCCACGGACCTCGCGCAGGCCCGGGACACCCTGCAAGCGCAGCTCGACCAGCTCCGCGAGGAGCTCACCCGCGAGCGCGAAACCCGCGCGAGGCTCGAAGCCGAAGCCGTCGAACAGCGCCTCCAGGCCGAACGCGAGCGCGAAGAACTCGAAGCCCGAGCGCAGCGGGACGCGGAGGAGGCCGCGGCCCAGGCCCGCGCCACCATCATCCCGCTCGAATCCCCCGGCCGTCCGGAGATGGCGGTGTCCCGCAGCGGCAGCCTCACGCAGGAGGGCCTCGCGCGCCTCATCCTGCGGCTCTGCGACGCGCGCATGGAGGTGCGCCTGGAGCTCAAGGTGATGAACGCCTTGCGCGTCCTCTGGCTGCGCGACGGGGCCCTGGTCGGCGCCGCGTCCTCCGCGCAGGGCGAGTCCCTCGTCGACCGCGCCCGCGCGGACGGCCTCATCGACGCGCGCCAGGAGGCCGAGCTGCGCCTCGTGCGCAGCGCCACCACCGGCACGCTGCTGGAAGCCCTGCGCGGGCGCGGCTACGTGCGCGAAGCCGAGTCCGTCCCGCTGGTCCAGCGCTACACCGAACAGGTCTTCCTGGACGCGCTCTCGGAGCCCTCCACGCTCTACCGCCTGGTGCCGGAGCCCGCGCCCCACGAAGTGGCGCTCGCCGCCGCCACGCGCCCGCCGCTGCACCTGCTCGCGGAAGGGCTGCGCAACACGCTCACCGCCGAATCGCTCCTGGACGCCGCGGGCTCCCTGCGCGCCCAGGTCTCCCGAGGCGACGCGCACATGCCCCCCGCGGACTTCGGCCTCTCCGCCCGCGAGCTCCAGCTCCTGCAAGCCGTGGACGGCGAGCGCACCCTGGAGTCGCTGCTCCTGGGCGCGGGCCTGCCGCAGGACGGCGCGCTCAAGACGCTCGCGGTGGCGCGGACGCTGGGCCTCATCGCGCTGCATCCGCCGTCGGAGGACGCCCAGGGCGGCCTGCCGCCGGAGCTGGACGTGCACCGCCTGGAGGCCAAGTTCGAGGAGATCCAGGACGCGGACTACTTCACTGTGTTGGGGCTCGCACGCTCGGCCGGCAGTGAAGAGGTCAAGCGGGCATACGCCCTGCTCGCCGCCGAGTTCCACCCGCTGCGCTTCGCCGGCCATCCGGACCCCGCGCTCCAGCACCGCGCCCAGCAGATCCGCGCGGTGTTGACGGAGGCCGCCCGGGCGTTGGGAGACGACCGACTGCGGGGCGAGTACGCCCGTAATCTGCTCGACTGATGCCCGGTGGAACGGTTGCCCGTCGCGGTCCGGAGGGGTTAAGAGTCCCCTCCATGGTTCGCGAGATTCTCATCTGGCCCGACCCCATCCTGAAGCAGAAGGCCAAGCCGGTGGCGAAGGTGGACGACAAGGTCCGCGCGCTCATCAAGGACATGTTCGAGACCATGTACGCCGCCGAGGGCGTCGGGCTCGCCGCCCCGCAGGTGGGCGTCCTCCAGCGCATCATCGTCCTGGACACCCGGCCGCAGCAGCCGGAGTCCAAGCCCCTGGCGATGATCAACCCGGAGTTCGTCTCGCTCGAAGGGGAGACGACCTACACGGAGGGCTGCCTGTCCATCCCCGGTGAAGCCGAGGACGTGGACCGCGCCGCCGTCGCCACCGTGCGCTACCTGGACGAGGAAGGCCAGGAGCAGACGCTGCGCTGTGACGGCCTGCTGGCCATCGCCGTGCAGCACGAGACGGACCACCTGGATGGCACCGTCTTCGTGGACCACGTCTCCACGCTCAAGCGCGAGTTCATCCGCAAGCGCATGAAGAAGCTCAAGGCCTCGCGCGAGCAGGGCGCCCCGGCGTCCGCCTAATCCTTCGCGGTGGCGCGCACGCCCTTCTTCGGGCACCGGTCCGCCACCACGCAGGAGCCGCAAACGGGCGAGCGCGCGAAGCACGTGCGCCGCCCGTGCCACACCAGCAACTGATGCCCCAGCGTCCACCGCTCGCGAGGCAGCAGCGCCTGCAGGTCCTTCTCCACCTTGTCCGGGTCTTCCTGCGAGGTGAAGCCCAGCCGGTACGCCAGCCGCTTCACGTGCGTGTCCACGGGGAAGGCCGCGTCGCCGCCCAGGTGGATGCACACCACGCCCGCCGTCTTCAGCCCCACGCCTGGCAGCTCCGCCAGCGTGTCGCGCACCAGCGGCACCTGTCCGCCATGCTCCGAGACGAGCGCGCGCGCCGTGGCGACGATGTTCTTCGCCTTCGCGCGGTACAGCCCGCAGGTGCGGATGAAGGGCTCCACGTCCGAGGGTTCGACGCGCGCGTAGGCCTGGGCATCCGGGAAGCGGGCGAACAGGGCGGGGGTCACCAGGTTGACGCGCTTGTCGGTGCACTGCGCGGACAAGATGACGGCGACCAGCAGCTCCAGCGGCGTGCGGTAGTCCAGCTCGATGCGGGCGTCCGGCATGGCTGCTTCCAGACCGTCCAGGACCGACACCGCACGCTGCCGCTTCTCACCCACTGTCTCTCGCCGGGCCACGCGGGCGTTGTATGTCACGGGGCGGCCCCGCCCAAGCACCATGGCGGGGCGCCCCTTTTCACGTACCGAGGAGAACCATGAAGCCCATCGACTTCCGCTCCGACACCGTGACGAAGCCCACGCCCGCCATGCGCAGGCTCATGGCCGACGCGGAGGTGGGTGACGACGTCTACGGCGAGGACCCCACGGTGCGCCGGCTGGAGGAGCGCGTGGCCGAGCGGCTCGGCCTGGAGGCCGCCGTCTTCGTCCCCTCCGGCACGCAGGCGAACCAGATCGCCATCGGCGCGTACTGCCGTCCCGGCGACGAGGTGCTCACGGAGGAGGGCAGCCACATCCTCCAGTACGAAGGTGGCGCGGTGCCGGCGCTGTGGGGCGCGCAGCCGGGGCCGCTGCCGGGCGAGCGCGGCCTGCTGAAGCCGGAGACCGTGGCGGCGGCGGTGCGCGAGGACAACATCCACAACCCGCGCACGCGCCTGCTGTCGCTGGAGAACACGCACAACCGCGGCGGCGGCACGGTGTGGCCGGTGGAGCGCTTCAAGGCGGTGGTGGAGGCGGGGCGCAAGGCCGGGCTCGCGGTGCACCTGGACGGCGCGCGGCTGTTCAACGCGGAGGTGGCGGCGGGCAGGCCCGCGTCCGCGTGGGCGTCGCTGACGGACTCGACGTCAGTGTGCTTCTCGAAGGGGCTGGGCGCGCCGGTGGGCTCGGCGCTCGCGGGCAGGAAGGACGTCATCCGCGAGGCGCGGCGGCTGCGCAAGCGGCTGGGCGGCGGCATGCGGCAGGCGGGCATCCTCGCGGCGGCGGCGCTGTACGCGCTGGAGCACCACGTGGAGCGCCTGGCCGAGGACCACGCCAACGCGCGCCGGCTGGCGGAGGGCCTGGCCCAGGTGCCGGGCGTGAAGGTGGACCTGTCCCGGGTGGAGACGAACATGGTGTTCGCGGACCTGCTGCGTCCTGCGGCGGAGGCCTCCGCGCTGCTCCTGAAGCAGGGCGTGCTCGCCAACCCCACCGGCCCGCACTCCATCCGCCTCGTGTGCCACCTGGACGTGTCCGCCGCGGACATCGACGACGCCCTGGCGCGCATCCGTCAGGCCTTCGCGAGCTGACACGGACGGCACCCCGCCCGGGTCCGCCGCGGCCTTTGAGAACCTGTCCGACTGGAGGTCTGCGCGGAATAAGCAGTCCTACGAGCCGCATAGAGGTGGGGTGACATCGCAAGAAGA